>NZ_CP160797.1:1840588-3046177 GCF_040784915.1 Bacillus vallismortis | reverse complement strand
CTGCCGCAGCCTCAGCTGCTGTAAAACTTTCCCATCCTGAAAAAAACGGGCGCACCTTCCAAATGATTCGGATGGAAAAAGGCGTTTATACCGTTACAGTCACCGGCGATCTCCACGGATATGAGTATGTGTTCTGCATCTGCAACAATTCAGAATGGACGGAAACCGTTGACCCGTATGCAAAGGTCGTGACGGTAAATGGAGAGAAGGGCGTCGTCCTGCGCCCGGATGAGATAAATTGGGTTGATTCGGCCGCACCATTCTCAAACCCTGTGGATGCCGTGATCTATGAGATGCACATCCGCGACTTTTCCATTCATGTAAACAGCGGCATGAAAAACAAGGGGAGATACTTAGCGCTAACGGAAACAGAAACGCAAACCGCAAATGGCTGTTCTTCCGGGCTGGCGTATGTAAAAGAGCTCGGCGTTACACATGTAGAGCTGCTGCCGGTAAATGATTTTGCCGGAGTTGATGAAGAGAAGCCGCTTGATGCTTACAATTGGGGGTATAACCCGCTCCATTTCTTTGCCCCAGAGGGAAGCTATGCCTCAAACCCTCATGATCCTCAAACAAGAAAAACAGAGCTAAAACATATGGTCAACACCCTTCACCAGCACGGCCTGCGAGTCATTCTGGATGTCGTCTTTAACCACGTGTATGAACGGGAGAAGTCATCGTTTGAAAAGACAGTGCCCGGTTATTTTTTTCGGCATGACGAATTTGGGATGCCGTCAAACGGCACCGGTGTTGGAAATGACATCGCCTCAGAAAGGCGGATGGCTAGAAAATTCATCGCGGATTGCGTCATCTACTGGATTGAGGAATACGATGCCGACGGCTTCCGCTTTGATCTGCTCGGTATTTTAGATATTGACACCGTGCTTTACATCAAAGAACAAGCAACTGCGGTAAAGCCCGGAATCCTGCTTTTTGGGGAAGGATGGGATTTGGCGACACCGCTGCCGCATGAACAGAAAGCGACCTTGGCGAACGCTTCAAAAATGCCGGGCATCGGCTTTTTCAATGATACGTTTCGTGATGCTGTGAAAGGGAATACCTTTCACCTTACGGCAGCGGGCTTTGCGCTCGGCGGCGGTGAAGCAGCGGAAGCCGTTATGCACGGAATTGCCGGGTCTTCGGGATGGAAGGCATTTGCACCAATTGTTCCTGAACCCAGCCAGTCCATCAATTATGTTGAGTCACACGACAATCACACTTTTTGGGATAAAATGGACCTTGCGCTTCCTCAAGAAACTGAAAGCCGTAAGAGGAGCAGGCAAAGGCTTGCAGCCGCGGTTATCTTGCTTGCCCAAGGAGTGCCGTTCATACACAGCGGCCAGGAATTTTTCAGGACGAAGCAGGGGGTGGAAAACAGTTATCAATCCAGTGACAGCATTAACCAGCTGGATTGGGATCGCCGTGATACATTCAAAAAAGATGTTGACTATATCAGCAGGCTGATATCGCTGAGAAAAACGCATCCGGCGTTCCGTCTCAGGTCGGCTGCAGATATCCAGCGCCATCTTGAATGTTTGACGCTAAAAGAACACCTCATTGCATTCAGGCTTTCTGATCTCGGCGAGGTTGATGAATGGGAAGACATCATCGTTATCCACCACGCGAGTCCGGAAACTGTTGAATGGAAGCTGCCAAACGACAAGACGTACCTGCTTTTAAGTGATACATCAGGTTTTCGGCATGATCCGAAAGAAATCAAGAAAGCGGTTGCGGTAAACGGCATCGGAACAGTTATCTTATATTTAGCATCAGATCTTAAGAGTTTTGCTTGACGAAGTTTGTGCTATAGCGCTAAAATTTAAAGGACGGCTATTGATTAGCATATGAGACTCTCAATAGCTGTCTTTTTTATTTTCATACGATTCGTACGAAAAAGGCACTCGCTGGATAGACTAGAGACGATTAGCCTTTATTCTAAAATATTTTAAGAAATGATGGGTTGAACATTGATATGAACTGGTTGGGACAATTACTAGGTAGCGATTGGGAGATCTTCCCCGCCGGAGGAGCTACAGGAGATGCATATTATGCGAAACATAACGGGCAGCAGCTTTTTTTAAAACGTAATAGCTCACCTTTTTTAGCTGTTTTATCCGCCGAAGGCATTGTTCCGAAGCTGGTTTGGACAAAACGGATGGAAAATGGGGACGTGATTACGGCCCAGCACTGGATGACCGGCAGAGAGCTGAAGCCTAAAGATATGAGCGGACGGCCCGTTGCTGAATTGCTTCGTAAAATACACACATCAAAAGCCTTGCTGGACATGTTGAAGAGACTTGGAAAAGAACCGCTGAACCCGGGGGCTCTTCTGTCTCAGCTCAAGCAGGCTGTATTTGCTGTGCAGCAATCTTCACCGCTGATTCAAGAAGGCATCAAGTATTTAGAAGAACATCTGCATGAAGTGCATTTCGGTGAGAAAGTCGTTTGCCATTGTGATGTCAATCATAATAACTGGCTATTGTCTGAAGACAACCAGCTGTATTTAATTGACTGGGACGGCGCCATGATCGCTGATCCGGCGATGGATCTAGGGCCTTTGCTGTACCACTACGTCGAAAAGCCAGCTTGGGAGAGCTGGCTGAGCATGTACGGCATTGAGTTAACAGAGAGCCTGCGCTTACGAATGGCTTGGTATGTGTTATCTGAAACAATCACTTTCATTGCCTGGCATAAAGCAAAAGGCAATGATAAAGAATTTCATGATGCAATGGAAGAACTGCATATTCTCATGAAACGCATCGTTGAATAATCAGGAATACGAATTCATTTGCTCTACCCATTGAGACAGGCTGTTCTGATGCTCTTGTATGTGTGAGTCGATGGATTTCGACGATATTCCTGATTGGCTATAGCGGTAAACATCTTCCAGCACGTTTTTGAAGTTTGAATCAAGCTCGGTGTTTGCCATCAGCGATTTAATCACACGCTCAAGCTGTTCGTACTCTGCGACGGTTCCGCAGCAGTCCAATTGATGGTCAGTCAATATATCCTTTAATAAATGAACTTGATGCTCATAATGTAAACCCATAGCGGTACACATCCCTTCAGTATCATACGGGTTAAATTGTTCAAAACAGAGCGTTTTTATACATGTGAAAGGAGTGTTCCGGCAGACGGAAACCTCTTTTTTTTATATACTCAGCTTTAGCGGGCACGCTTTAAAAAACGAGCTTGCGGGTCTTTTTAATTCATGGTATGTTGTTAGTCGAAATAATAGATAGAGGTGTCAATCATATGAGAATGCGCCACAAGCCTTGGGCTGATGACTTTTTGGCTGAAAACGCACATATTGCCATCAGCAACCCTGCTGATTATAAAGGGAAATGGAACACAGTGTTTGGCAACGACAATCCGATTCATATCGAGGTTGGGACAGGAAAAGGGCAATTTATTTCTGGAATGGGCAAACAAAATCCAGACATCAATTATATTGGGATTGAGTTATTTAAAAGCGTCATCGTGACAGCCGTCCAAAAAGTAAAAGATAGCGAAGCAACGAATGTAAAGCTTCTGAATATAGATGCGGACACGCTGACGGATGTATTTGAGCCGGGTGAAGTCAATCGGGTCTACTTGAACTTTTCTGATCCTTGGCCGAAAAACCGTCATGAAAAACGCCGTCTGACGTATTCCCACTTCCTCAAAAAATATGAAGAAGTGATGGGAAAAGGCGGAGCGATTCATTTTAAAACGGACAACCGCGGCTTGTTTGAGTACTCTTTGAAGAGCTTCTCTGAATACGGCCTGCTGCTGACATATGTCAGTCTCGATTTGCATAACAGCAATCTGGAAGGCAATATTATGACAGAATATGAAGAAAAATTTTCAGCGCTTGGCCAGCCGATCTATCGGGCTGAGGTTGAATGGAGAACGTAAAACAGACTCTGATACAGGAGTCTGTTTTTTTTATGGGCCGTTTGCTACCATGATGACAGGGGGGGATGAAAATGAAAACAATGAAAATCGGAAATATCACGTTGACCTGGCTTGACGGAGGCGTGACACATATGGACGGAGGCGCCATGTTCGGCGTCGTTCCAAAGCCGTTATGGTCTAAAAAATATCCAGTCAATGAAAATAACCAGATTGAACTAAGGACAGACCCTATTTTCATTCAAAAGGACGGGCTCAATATCATCGTCGACGCAGGAATCGGGTCCGGAAAGATGTCTGAAAAACAAAAACGAAACTATGGCGTGACACAAGAGTCGAATGTGAAACCATCATTAGCGGCACTCGGATTAACGGTTGATGATATAGACGTGATTGCTATGACACATCTTCATTTCGATCACGCATGCGGTTTAACAGAATATGAAGGAGAACAGCTCGTCTCTGTCTTTCCGAATGCAGTGATTTATGCATCGGCTGTTGAATGGAATGAAATGCGCCATCCGAATATCAGATCGAAAAATACGTATTGGAAAGAAAACTGGGAGGCTATTGCCGGCCAAGTGAAAACCTTTGAAGACACCTTAACGATCACAGAGGGGATTACGATGCATCATACCGGGGGCCATAGCGACGGACACAGTGTGCTAATATGCGAGGATGCGGGTGAAACCGCCGTACATATGGCAGATTTAATGCCGACACACGCCCACCGCAATCCGCTATGGGTGCTGGCTTATGATGATTATCCAATGACCTCTATACCGCAAAAGCAGAAATGGCAGGCATTTGCGGCGGAAAAAGACGCTTGGTTTATTTTTTACCATGACGCCCAGTATCACGCGCTGAAATGGGATGAGGATGGAAGCATCAAAGATGCAGTCAAGCGCACGAAGCCATAGCATATTTTAATGTTTGCCCTGCATGTTTTCCGGCTAATAATGCAAACCTAGTACTAATTATGCTCAGAAAGGAAGAGGCAGGGTGAAACAATTCAAAGTAACAAACGAAGGAGACATTCAAACAACGTTAAGAGGCCTTGAAGTACTCTCTGTTCCTTTTTTGAACAAAGGTGTTGCTTTTACTGAGGAAGAAAGAAAAGAACTAGGTTTAAAAGGCTTTCTGCCGCCAAAGGTATTAACGATTGAAGATCAAGCGAAAAGAGCGTACGAACAATATTCCGCACAGCCTGATGATTTGAGCAAAAATGTCTATTTAACCGCGCTGCATGATCGGAACGAAACGCTGTTTTACCGACTCTTAAATGACCATTTAGGGGAAATGCTCCCCATTGTCTATACTCCGACAGTGGGAACGGCGATCCAGAGATACAGCCATGAATACAGAAAGCCAAGAGGGCTTTATTTGTCAATCGATGACCCAGACGGTATGAGAGAAGCATTTAAACAGTATAAAGATCAACGCGATACGATCGATTTAATTGTAGCAACTGATGCGGAAGGTATTTTAGGAATCGGAGACTGGGGTGTCGGCGGGATTGCGATTTCTATCGGCAAGCTAGCGGTTTATACGGCGGCTGCCGGCATAGATCCGAGCAGAGTGCTGGCTGTTGTTTTAGATGCGGGGACAAATCAGGAGAGCCTCTTGAACGACCCGCTTTATGTCGGCAACCAGCATTCCAGAGTGCGCGGGGAACGCTATGACCAATTTATTGACGATTATGTTGCGCTGGCGAGAGAAACATTCCCGAATGCATTGCTGCACTGGGAAGATTTCGGGGCGAAAAACGCGCGCAGCATTTTGAAACGGTATAAAGATAAGATTTGTACGTTTAATGATGATATCCAAGGTACCGGCGCTGTTTCACTGGCGGCCGTTTTATCCTGTGCAAAAGCGTCTAAAGTGCCGCTGAGAGATCACAGAGTCGTCATCTTCGGAGCGGGCACGGCAGGTATCGGGATTGCTGAACAGCTGCGCGAGGCTTTGGTGCGAGAAGGATTGAGTGAGGAAGAATCTTTCAAACGCTTCTGGTGCATAGACCGAAACGGATTGTTAACAGATGATATGGAACAGCTTTTTGATTTCCAAAAGCCATACGCACGTTCGGCTGATGAGGTCAAGGATTATCAGCGAAAGGGAGAAGGCGGAGGTATTGATCTCCTTGAAGTGGTCCGGCAGGCGAAACCGACGATTCTGATCGGGACATCAACTGTTTCAGGCGCGTTTACTGAAGAAATTGTAAAAGAAATGGCTTCACATGTGAAACGGCCGGCCATTTTGCCAATGTCGAATCCGACAACTCTTTCTGAAGCGAAACCTCAGGATTTGATCGAATGGACAGAAGGCCGCGCGCTTGTCACGACAGGAAGCCCGTTCCCGCCAGTGGAATATAACGGCGTGACGTACCATATCGGCCAGGCAAACAACGCGCTTGTCTTCCCGGGCCTTGGGCTTGGAACGATTGTCACCAAATCAAAATTAATAACCGATGGCATGTTTGAAGCATGTGCCCGGGCGATCGCAAGTATGGTCAATGTCGGAGTGCCGGGCGCGCCGATGCTGCCGAAGATAGAGGATTTGCGGACTGTATCGGCAACTGTTGCGGTGGAAGTGGCTAAAACCGCGATTAAGGAAGGCGTTGCGACGGAAGAGCCTGAAGACATCATACAGGCTGTGCAGGATGCGATGTGGTATCCGGTATACAAACCGATCCGCGCGATTTCATAAAAAGGGCCGCTGCATGAGCAGCGGCTTCTATTTTATGCCTGTCCGGCGTTAGGAGGCGATTGTATCAATGACATCTACAATGTCCCCCGTTTTCGCGTCCACCATGACTTCATACTGCTCTAATTCTCCGAAAGCGGATCGTGTAATGCCGGTTTTGTATACCTGTACCGTTTCTCCATTCACATTATAAGGCTCCGGCTGGGTGTAAATCCATGATCCGTCAATCGGCCCCCGCTGCTTAAAAGCGGATTTTACGATACGAAGCGCTTTTTCTGAAGAAATATAAGGCTTCATCACATACTGTTTCACAACGACGGCCGTACAAATGCCAAGTCCTGCTCCTAAAAGAAGATGACGCAATTTCATAATAAAGCACCTCCTGGTTGATCGTACTTTTCATTATACAGAAACCGCCAAATCCTGTTAAGCAATACGCGGCTGATGGAGCAGATTCAGTCAGGGTGCTTGGAAAACTAGATTTTTTCGAATAAAATAAAGGGACTACATAGAAATGAGGGGAAAACATGAATCAAGAAACGAAAGCGCTTTTCCAAACACTGACGCAGCTTCCCGGCGCGCCGGGCAATGAGCATCAGGTTCGTGCTTTTATGAAGCAGGAGCTGGCTAAATATGCCGATGACATCGTTCAGGACAGACTGGGAAGTGTTTTCGGAGTCAGAAAGGGTGAAGAGGGCGCACCGAGAATCATGGTAGCCGGGCATATGGACGAAGTCGGCTTCATGGTCACATCCATTACAGACAACGGGCTGCTCAGATTTCAGACGCTTGGGGGCTGGTGGAGCCAGGTGCTGCTGGCACAGCGAGTTGAAATTCAAACAGATAACGGGCCGGTTCCGGGTGTGATTTCAAGCATACCGCCTCACCTGCTGACAGATGCTCAGCGAAACCGCCCGATGGATGTCAAAAACATGATGATCGATATTGGAGCGGATGATAAGGAAGACGCTATTAAAATCGGCATAAAACCGGGACAGCAGATTGTGCCTGTGTGTCCGTTTACGACGATGGCGAATGAAAAGAAACTTTTATCAAAAGCATGGGATAACCGATATGGCTGCGGCTTGAGCATTGAACTTCTGAAGGAATTGCACGGAAAAGAACTTCCGAATACGCTCTATGCGGGTGCGACCGTTCAAGAAGAAGTAGGGCTGAGGGGCGCGCAGACGGCTTCTCATATGATTAAACCGGATTTGTTTTTCGCCCTCGATGCCAGCCCGGCAAACGATATGAGCGGAGACAAAAATGAATTTGGCCAGCTTGGAAAAGGCTTTTTGCTCCGCATTCTTGACAGAACGACAGTCATGCACCGCGGAATGAGAGAATTTGTTCTTGATATGGCGGAAACGCATGACATTCCGTATCAATATTTTGTATCCGGCGGGGGAACGGATGCGGGCAGAGTTCATATTTCGAACAGCGGTGTTCCGTCAGCGGTTATCGGCATTTGTTCACGCTACATTCATACGAACGCTTCGATCATTCATATTGATGATTATGCTGCTGCTAAAGAAATGCTCATCAAACTTGTGACAGCCTGCGATAAGCAGACGGTGGCTGCGATTAAAGAAAATATGTAAGATTTTATGAAAGCTTGTTGAACGGGGCAGTAAGCCCGGCTCGACAAGCTTTTTTCTTATTCTGTTTCAAATAGATAGGAGAGGGCTTTAATGGCTTGATTCACGGTTTCAACCGTTATATTTGCTTTGTTGGAAAGCTCTTTTAAAGGATGATGGAGCGATTCCGGCCGGATGATAATCAGGGGTTTTCCTTTTGCAATCGCATATGAGGCATCCATTGCCGTGTTCCACTGTTTGTATTTTTCGCCAAACAGAGCGATCACAAAGTCTGCTTTATTCATCAGGACAGCGGTTCTGAAGTTGTTCATGTCTGAGGCTTTGTCATCCTTCAAAACGGCATTTGGCTGAACGCCCACAATTTCTTCTCCGATATTGTCTGAGCGGTCATGATTTTCCATCGGGCCGACAAACGTAATCGGCAGCTTCAGTGATTTTGTTTTCTCTTTGATTTCTTCCCGCCAATTGCTGTGGATTTCTCCAGCTAAATAGACGATAAACTTCATACTGAATCCCTCCTTATGTATGTCCATCTGTAAATTTGACCCTCATGAACACGATGTTAAACGAAACGAGCTTGATAATGCAAATAAAATATGATAATGATAATGAGAAAGCCAATCTTACATATTCATTCGTTGCATATAGGTGGTTTTGCCGCAAGCAGTTTGGTATGATCCAAATGGACGAGTATCGATAAACCAACATGTAAGAATAACAACTGGAGGGATAAGAAATGAAAAAAATTGAATCAACTCAAGAGCTGGAAAAAGCGGTAAAGGATGATTGGGCGGTATTTATGTTTTCAGCTGACTGGTGCCCTGATTGCCGTTTTGTAGAGCCTTTTCTGCCTGAACTGGAAGCGAACTTCCCTGAATTCACTTACTACTACGTAGACCGCGACAAATTCATTGATACATGTGCAGAGTGGGAAATTTACGGAATCCCAAGCTTTGTGGTATTTAATGAAGGAAAAGAAGTGAATCGTTTTGTGAGCAAAGACCGCAAAACAAAAGAAGAAATTGAACAATTTTTAACAGACTCTCTCGCTAAAGCGTAAAGGAGGACATCGGTTTGAAAATGACCTCAAGGAAGCTGTCAGATATTCTGAAACAGCGCCTTCAGCACGTGAATCGCTCCTTTCTGTTTGACAGAGAAAAAGACACCCTCCGTGTTGAGGATCAAACGACCAAAAAAGGAATTACGCTCGACCTGCCGCCGATTATTGCAAAATGGGAGCTGAAAAAAGACGAAGCCATTGATGAAATTGTGTATTACGTCTCAGAAGCAATGACGGCAATGGAAGGGAAGGCTCAGGAAATGTCCGGAAAAGAAAGCCGTATTTACCCGGTGATCCGCTCGACTTCTTTCCCGGACAAGTCCAGCGAAGATATTCCGCTCATTTATGATGATCATACCGCAGAAACAAGAATTTATTACGCGCTTGACCTCGGGAAAACCTACCGTTTAATCGATCAGCGCATGCTTGAGAAAGAAAACTGGACAAAAGAGCGGATCAGAGAGACGGCTGCATTTAATCTCCGTTCCCTGCCGGCGGTTGTCAAAGAGGATACAGTTGCGGGCAATCACTTTTATTTCTTCAGAGCAAACGACGGTTACGACGCCAGCCGGGTTCTGAACGAAGCGATTTTAAATGAGTACAAGGAACGTGCAGAAGGTGAGCTGGCGATCTCTGTTCCGCATCAGGACGTTCTGATTCTTGCTGACATCCGGAATGAATCGGGGTATGATATTCTAGGGCAAATGTCGATGAGCTTCTTTGCTGGCGGCACCGTTCCGATTACAGCCCTTTCATTTTTGTACAATGAAGGAAAGCTGGAACCGGTGTTTATCCTGGCGAAAAGCCGTCCGAAAAAGGATTAGAAAGGATTTTTACTTATGAACGCATTTTATAATAATGAAGGTGTGGGAGACACGCTTCTGATCTCTCTTCAAGATGTGACTCGCGAACAAATAGGCTATGAAAAACACGGCGATGTCGTTAAAATTTTTAATAACGAAACAAAGGAAACAACGGGCTTCAACATTTTCAACGCGTCTTCTTACTTGACCATTGATGAAAACGGCCCTGTTGCGCTCTCAGAAACGTTCGTGCAAGATGTAAATGAGATTCTAAACCGAAACGGCGTTGAAGAAACAGTAGTCGTTGATTTATCTCCGAAGTTTGTTGTTGGATATGTGGAATCAAAAGAAAAACATCCGAACGCGGATAAATTAAGCGTATGTAAAGTCAATGTAGGAGAAGAAACGCTTCAGATCGTCTGCGGCGCGCCTAATGTTGACCAAGGACAAAAAGTGGTCGTTGCCAAAGTCGGAGCTGTGATGCCGAGCGGACTTGTCATTAAGGATGCTGAGCTTCGCGGCGTTCCGTCAAGCGGAATGATCTGTTCAGCAAAAGAGCTCGCTTTGCCGGATGCTCCGGCTGAAAAAGGAATCCTTGTGTTAGAAGGAGACCATGAGGCGGGAGACGCATTTCAGTTTTAGACTCCCATAAATCCGCCCAAAAAAACGAATCATGTGAAAAGCCGCTAAGCCCTTGTTTAGCGGCTTTGTTTTGCTGAAAGCTTAATCTTTTCTGGGCAGACCAGCAATGGTATACTAAAAAACGTCCCATAAAACTATAAGGGAGTTAGAGATAAATTATGAGTTGGCTTCATAAATTTTTTGATTTGTTTTTAGGCGAGAGCAAAGAGGATGCTGAACGGGAAACAAAACCCGCTCAAATTCCGCAGCAACAAGAAGTACATCATTCCGAAGGACAATTAAAAAGATTGGAAGATCCTAAAATATATTATGAATATCCAAACGGCAAGTTCCGTTTTCCAGTCGTGCCTGATGGATACAACAATCATGAGCTGAGAAGGCGCCGCGCACCTTCGGACAAGCCGCAATCCGCGCCCCGACCAAGCGCCGCACCGCACAAGGACCGCCCGAAAAATGAAAAAGAGCAGCATACATATCAAACATCAGAGCCGGCGAAGAAACCGTTTAAACCGACAAATATCCCTTCGCCTATATATGGATTCAATCAAAAACCATCCGTCAATAAGGATGTGCCGAAACAGCCTTCTGACGCATTGAAGGCACCGGACAAATCTGTTGAAAAAGAGAAGGTAACACTGCTGTCAGAAGAAATTGAACGTGAACGCTTCTATACAGATCCAGCTGCTGACAGAGCGGAACAGCACGTAAAAGAAGGGTCTTTCCTCCGGGATCCCCAATTTGAAGAACAGCCTTCTGGTGTCTTAAACGGAAAGTCTGCAGAGCGTGATGAAGCGCTGGCGAAGAACCCAGCCGAGCCGTCAGATAACAAAGGGCCAGCTGCATCCGGCATTCAGCAGCCAGAAAAAGAGGCGTCTTTCTTCGCTGCTGAACCTGATGAAAAGCCTAAGACACTGACAAATACCGTGACCGAGAGACAAGAAGAATCGTCAGACAGCAGTGTAAACCTTGAAGACACTGAAACGGCTGAGAATCAAGAAGAACTAGCAGTAAAACAGCCTGAGAAATTAGAAGAACTTGTCTTCCAAGCTGAACATGATGAGGAACAAAAAGCACCTGAGTCTCTGACAGAGGCAGTATCTGAGGCTGAATTATCGGAAGAGCCGTCAGACAGCGCAGTAAATAATGACCGCGCAAGCGCGCCAGAAACTGCTGAGACCCCTGCTGTTCGAGAAGAGCAAATAGAAATTCAACAGGAAGAGCCTTTCTCGCATGCTGGCTATGGGCGTTCAGCATCTGAGGCTCTGACTCAAGCAGAAACAGAAGCCAAAGAATCAGAAGAGCCATCAGGCAGCATAATAGAAACTGAGGACACGAAGATAGATGTTCAGCCAGACAATCATATAGAATCGGAGCACGATGACAACATGGAACTGGGTTCCAGACCGTTTTCTGAAGCCCGTGAAAACCGGCGGGAGATCCGTGAAGAAGAGACACATGCAGCTGCAGATGAATCGCAAAAAAGGCCTGTCATGCAGGAGAAACATACTGAACAAAGCGCATCTCCTCAAAAAGGGCCGTCCGTTCCTTTTAATGTCATGATGCTGAAAAGAGATACGCACAAACAGCAAAAAGCAGAGGAGCGCCGCGGCAGCTATGTGTTTCCGAATGTTGCACTGCTTGACGTCCCGCCAGCGCAAGTTCAAGATGATACTGCGTGGATCGAAGAACAGCGCCAGCTTCTTGATTTGACCCTGAAAAATTTCAATGTCCGCGCCAATGTCGTCCATGTGACCCAGGGGCCGTCTGTCACAAGATTCGAAGTGCATCCTGAGCCAGGCGTAAAAGTGAATAAAATCACCAACTTGTCTGATGATATTAAACTCAGCCTGTCCGCAAAAGATATTCGGATCGAAGCGCCGATTCCGGGGAAAAACACGATCGGAATTGAAGTTCCGAACCGCACGAGCAAGGTGGTTGATTTACGCCAGATGATTCGCAGCCCAGCTTTCAGGACAAGCAAGTCACCGCTTACAGCAGCACTGGGATTGGATATCTCAGGAAACCCTGTCGTCATCGACTTGAAGAAAATGCCGCATGGCTTGATTGCCGGTGCTACGGGCTCGGGGAAAAGCGTATGCATCAATACAATATTAGTCAGCCTGCTGTATAAAGCTGATCCGAGTGAAGTAAAGGTGCTGCTGATTGATCCGAAAATGGTAGAGCTGGCTCCCTACAATAAAATTCCTCATCTCGTCAGCCCGGTCATCACTGACGCCAAAGCGGCTACGGCTGCTTTAAAATGGGTCGTTGAGGAAATGGAGCGGCGCTATGAGCTGTTTGCCCATTCGGGAGTCCGCGACATTGACCGGTTTAATCAATTAACTGCAGATCATCACACGGGCGAAAAGCTGCCTTATTTAGTTGTGGTTATTGATGAGCTTGCTGATTTGATGATGGTGGCTCCAAATGATGTCGAAGAGAGCATTGCGCGGATTGCCCAAAAAGCCAGAGCGTGCGGAATCCATCTGCTCGTCGCAACTCAGCGGCCGTCAGTCGATGTCATTACCGGTCTGATTAAGGCGAATATCCCGACGAGAATCGCATTTTCTGTCTCAAGCCAGGTTGATTCCCGAACAATTATTGATATAGCCGGTGCGGAAAAGCTTCTCGGAAAAGGCGATATGCTCTTTTTGGAAAACGGCTCGGGAAAACCGGTCCGCCTGCAAGGCAACTTTGTATCGGACCGCGAAATCGACCGCGTCGTTTCCCACGTCAGAAATCAAATGCCGCCAACCTATTTATTTGAACAAGAAGAGCTGGTAAGACAAGGCTCAGCCCTGAAAGAAGAGGATGAACTGTTTGACGAAGCGTGTGAGTATGTGGTTGAGCAAAACAGCGCGAGCACTTCAAGCCTGCAAAGAAGATTCAGAATCGGATACAATCGCGCGGCAAGGCTGATTGATATGATGGAAGCGGAAGGCATGATCTCTGAGGCAAAAGGAAGCAAACCTCGTGAGGTGCTGATCACAGCAAGTGATTTAATAAACGAATAATATGGGTTCATTTTCACACCAAACATGGTATGATAGTGTTTAGAGCATTTAACAGCTATGCCGCTTTACAGCAGATGCGCATAGACAAATCTTGATATCTAGGTTTAATCGGAAAGAAATAACCGGATACTGAACATAACAAAACATATAAAAATACGCCGCTAAGGGCGGCTTTTCGCCGCCGCGGTCGCAAATTGAAATGAGCGTCATATACTGGGGAACAGATAGACGTTTGTTGGAGGTACAATTATGACTGTTTATCATTTTGTTGGAATAAAAGGGACGGGTATGAGTCCGCTTGCCCAAATACTTCATGATAATGGATATACTGTCCAAGGATCGGATATCGAAAAGTTTATTTTTACGCAAACAGCGCTTGAAAAAAGAAATATTACGGTTCTTCCTTTTAGCGCGGATAATATCAAACCCGACATGACAGTCATTGCCGGAAACGCATTCCCAGACACGCATCCAGAGATTGAAAAAGCCATGTCTGAAGGAATTCCGGTGATACGTTATCATAAGTTTTTAGGCGACTATATGAAAAAATTCACCAGTGTTGCCGTTACGGGCGCACACGGAAAAACGTCGACTACGGGCCTGCTGGCTCACGTGATCCAAAACGCAAAACCGACCTCTTTCTTAATCGGGGACGGAACGGGCCAGGGAAATGAAAACAGCGAATACTTTGTATTTGAAGCGTGCGAATACCGCCGCCATTTCTTAAGCTATCAGCCTGACTACGCGATCATGACGAATATTGATTTTGATCACCCTGATTACTTCTCAAGCATTGACGATGTGTTTGACGCTTTCCAAGAGATGGCTCTTCAAGTCAACAAAGGCATTATTGCCTGCGGAGATGATGAGCATCTGCCGAAAATTCATGCGAACGTCCCGGTTGTGTATTACGGCACTGGGGAAGAAAATGATTTTCAAGCCAGAAACATCGTAAAAAGCACGGAAGGGACAACTTTCGATGTATTTGTCCGCAATACATTCTATGATACGTTTTATATTCCTGCGTACGGCCACCACAATGTATTAAACTCATTGGCGGTCATTGCGTTATGCCATTATGAAGAAATTGATTCCAACATCATTAAGCATGCCCTCAAATCATTCGGCGGCGTCAAACGCAGATTCAATGAGAAGCAGCTCGGGGATCAAGTGCTGATTGATGATTACGCTCATCACCCGACAGAAATAAAAGTGACAATTGAGGCGGCAAGACAGAAATATCCTGATCGTGAAATCGTCGCGGTATTCCAGCCTCACACATTTACGCGGACGCACCAATTCCTTGACCAATTCGCAGAAAGCCTGAGCGGGGCTGATTGTGTGTATTTATGCGATATTTTCGGCTCAGCCCGGGAGAATGCAGGAAAGCTGACGATCGGCGACCTGCAGGGAAAAATTCATAATGCAAAGCTCATTGAAGAACATGATACATCTGTTTTAAAAGCTCATGAAAAAGCCGTTCTCATCTTTATGGGAGCAGGAGATATTCAAAAATATATGAGAGCCTACGAAAACGTCATGGCATAATAAAAAAGCAGTGTTCTCACTGCTTTTTATTTATCTGATGGAAAGCTTGTTAAAGGATTTTCTTACATAATGGAGAATACTATGTATACAGCCCAGTATACATGTTTATGATTTATGAAAACGGGTAAACAGCAGTATATCCTGCAGCAAGGAGGTTTAAGATGATTATTATTCTTTATTTAAGCGTTGCACTCATCGCAGTCGCATTTCTCGTATTAGTGATCTACTTGTCTAAGACATTGAAGTCACTGCAGCTGACCCTAAAACATGTCGCATCCACTCTCGAAGGGCTGGAGGGACAAATGAAGGGCATCACAACTGAAACAGCCGAGCTTTTACATAAGACCAACCGCCTGGCTGAAGATATTCAGGAAAAATCAGAAAAGTTGAACACGGTCGTCCATGCTGTTCAAGGAGTGGGCACTTCTGTACAGCAGTTCAATACATCCATGAAACAGGCGGCGGGGTCTGTATCGGCATCAGTAAGAGAAAATCAAGACAAGATCAATCAAGTTGTCACATGGAGCCAAGCAGCAATGGAAATTTGGGAGAAATGGAAGCAAAAGAAAAAGTCGGCTCTGTAAGAGAAAAAAAACTATGAGGAGGAATAATGATGAGCAAAGATGGAATTAATAGTAAAGATTTTTTAATCGGAACTTTAATCGGGGGAATCATCGGTGCCACTACCGCTCTTTTTCTAGCGCCGAAATCAGGCAAAGAACTTCGTGACGATCTTGGCAGCCAAGCTGTTGCTTTGCGGGACAAAACTGACAAAATGACGGCAGATGCGAAGGAAAAAGGCACGCAATATGTCAGCATCGCAAAAGACAAAACATCGAACATCACACAGCTTGTAGCGGATCAGTCAGGGCAGATCATGAACAAGGTGAAGGATTTAAGAGACCGGTCTAAATCTGCAAAAACGGATTCATCAACTGATATGCAAGAGATGAGAGAAGAAGCGATGCAGGCGGCCGGCGAAACAAAAGATCAGGTCCTTCAAACGAAAGAAGATGTAAAAGACGAACTGAAAGATGCGCAAAAACAGGCTGAGCATATCAATCGCTGAGCCGGGAAGGAAGATCTTGAGCCATGGCAAAACAGCTTATTCAATCTGAGGAAGAATTTAAACGGATTGCAGAACAGGAAGGCACTTTCGTCTTCTTTAAACACAGTACCACATGCCCGATCAGCCAGGCAGCCTTTCATGAGTTTGTTGCCTTTGTAAATCAGCATGAGGATGTGCCGGCTTACTATCTGCAAGTACAAGAAGCCCGGCCGCTGTCAAATTTCATCGCAGAAACATACGGCGTAAAGCACGAAAGCCCTCAGGTTTTCGTCATCCAAAACGGTGAAGTGAAATGGCATACCTCACATTCACAAATTACAGAAGCGGGCATCAAGCAGCATTTGTCATAGAAAAAAGCGTCCAGATTCAATCTGGCGCTTTTTTTTTGAAAAAACCCTTGAACATTGTCCTCACATGATGTAGGATAGCTTCATATAGATCACTTTATCACTTAAAAGCGTTTGGGTAATAAAGAGGAGTTTTTATAAAATTTTTTTTATTTCAGTATTTCCATTTGGAATTACTTATAGTAAGATGCATGATAACTACAAAATAAAAAATGAATGTGCAGGGAAAGGATGAAAAAAATGAGCAACACAGAGTTAGAGCTTTTAAGGCAGAAAGCAGACGAATTAAACCTACAAATTTTAAAATTAATCAACGAACGCGGAAATGTTGTAAAAGAGATCGGTAAAGCGAAGGAAGCACAGGGTGTCAATCGATTTGACCCTGTCAGAGAACGCACAATGTTAAACAATATCATTGAAAACAATGATGGTCCTTTCGAAAACTCCACCATCCAGCACATTTTTAAAGAGATATTCAAAGCCGGTTTAGAGCTTCAGGAAGAAGATCACAGCAAAGCGCTGCTTGTCTCGCGCAAGAAAAAACCTGAAGATACAATTGTAGATATTAAAGGTGAAAAAATCGGAGACGGCCAGCAAAGATTTATTGTCGGGCCATGTGCGGTAGAGAGCTACGAGCAGGTGGCTGAAGTGGCTGCAGCTGCGAAAAAACAAGGAATTAAAATTTTGCGCGGAGGAGCCTTTAAGCCTCGTACGAGCCCATACGATTTCCAAGGCCTCGGTGTTGAAGGCCTTCAAATTTTAAAACGTGTAGCGGACGAATTTGATCTGGCAGTGATCAGTGAAATCGTAACTCCGGCTCATATCGAAGAAGCGCTGGACTACATTGATGTGATTCAAATCGGAGCGCGCAACATGCAAAACTTTGAATTGCTGAAAGCGGCCGGCTCAGTGAAAAAGCCAGTGCTTCTGAAGCGCGGACTTGCTGCAACGATCTCTGAATTCATCAATGCCGCTGAATACATCATGTCACAAGGAAACGATCAAATCATTCTTTGTGAACGCGGTATCAGAACATATGAAACAGCAACGAGAAACACGCTGGATATTTCTGCTGTACCGATTTTGAAACAAGAAACGCATTTGCCTGTCTTTGTTGATGTGACGCATTCAACTGGCCGCCGCGACCTCCTGCTTCCGACAGCTAAAGCTGCTTTAGCGATCGGCGCAGACGGCGTAATGGCTGAGGTTCACCCTGATCCGTCAGTCGCACTTTCTGACTCTGCTCAGCAAATGGCGATTCCTGAATTCGAAAAATGGCTGAATGAACTGAAACCAATGGTGAAAGTCAACGCTTAGTAAACAATAAAAAGGCCGCGTCTGCGGCCTTTTTTTGTGTTTTCTCGTTTATTTAGTTATAAAATCCAAGTATACGTTTTCATCATCTATAAAAACGTGTATAATTTCATGAGAAGTATTTAAATTTGATGAATAATGAAAAATAATGTAAACTACTGACTTACGCTTACAAATCATAAACGACATAAATTTGGACATTATGACATTTCTCTACATAAAGTGTTTATGCTATAGATAAGGATAAGTGTATCCAGTAAAAGGAGTGGTTTTAGGATGAGCAATATTACGATCTACGACGTAGCGAGAGAAGCTAATGTAAGCATGGCAACTGTTTCCCGTGTTGTGAACGGCAACCCGAATGTAAAACCGACAACGCGGAAAAAAGTTTTGGAAGCCATTGACCGTCTCGGTTACCGTCCAAACGCGGTGGCAAGAGGACTGGCAAGCAAAAAAACAACAACAGTAGGAGTCATCATTCCCGATATCTCAAGCATTTTCTATTCAGAGCTTGCGCGCGGGATTGAAGATATCGCGACAATGTATAAATACAACATCATTTTGAGTAACTCGGACCAAAACATGGAGAAAGAGCTGCACCTGTTAAACACAATGCTCGGCAAACAAGTGGACGGCATCGTGTTTATGGGCGGAAACATTACGGACGAGCATGTTGCGGAATTTAAGCGTTCCCCAGTGCCGATCGTACTTGCCGCTTCTGTAGAAGAGCAGGAGGAAACACCGTCAGTCGCGATCGATTACGAAGAGGCGATTTATGATGCAGTGAAGCTTTTGGTTGATAAAGGACATACAGACATCGCATTCGTTTCCGGACCAATGACAGAACCGATCAACCGCTCGAAAAAACTTCAAGGCTATAAACGCGCGCTTCAAGAAGCGAATCTTCCGTTTAATGAACAATTTGTTGCTGAAGGGGATTACACATACGATTCCGGACTTGAAGCGCTGCAACATTTGATGAGCCTGGACAAAAAACCGACAGCCATTCTTTCTGCAACTGATGAAATGGCACTCGGCATTATCCATGCGGCTCAGGATCAAGGCTTATCCATTCCTGAGGATCTCGACATTATCGGCTTTGATAATACGAGATTAAGCCTTATGGTTCGTCCGCAGCTTTCAACAGTGGTTCAGCCGACATACGATATTGGCGCCGTTGCGATGAGGCTGCTGACGAAGCTCATGAATAAAGAGCCGGTTGAAGAGCATATTGTCGAACTGCCGCACCGTATAGAGCTAAGGCAGTCAACCAAGTCATAAGAAAAACTAGAAAGCAAGCTTCACCTCTAAGGTGAATTCTTGCTTTTTTCATGAGGAGAAATGATGAAACGTTTTGATTATCTTACACCTGTTGGTTTTGTGTTAGGAACGATTATGATTGTGATCGGAATAATTTCGGGATCAGGAATAAGCGGTTTCCGCTCTTTTCTAGATCTGACCTCTTTCTTCATCGTTACAGGGGGGCTATGCGCCGCTGTTTTTATCAGTTTTCCGCCGAGAGAGCTGCGAAAAGCGCCCTCTGTGCTAAAGCAGGCATTTATCCGCCAGGAAGACAATGTGAAAGATCTCGTGAAAACCTTTGTCTCTCTTTCGGATCACGCGCGAAAACAAGGGCTTTTATCATTGGATGATCAGGCCCGGGAAATCAAAGATCCATTCTTGAAAAAAGGGCTGCTTTTAGCAATTGATGGCTGGGATGAAGAAACGATTCGGCTCGTCATGGATTCAGAGATCGCGGCAATGGAGGAACGGCACCGCAAAGGACGGCGTGTTTTTGAGAAAGCGGGGGAATTCGCTCCGGCATGGGGAATGATCGGAACACTCGTCGGGCTCGTGCTGATGCTTAAAAACTTAAATGATCCGCACATGCTTGGGCCAAATATGGCCGTTGCGCTTTTAACAACCTTATACGGTTCATTGCTGGCAAACATGGTGTTCAACCCGATTGCCGCCAAACTCGAAGAAAAAACAGAAAGTGAAATCTTCATCAAGCAAGTAATGGTGGAAGGCATTATCGGAATCCAATCCGGAAAAAACCCTCGTAACCTCGAAAGCCAGCTCGTCGTTTTCAGCTCCCGGGAAGAATGGCGGAAGCAGCCAAATCAAGTAAAAACAAAAAAGGGATCTATACATGAAGCTTAGAAGAGAACGGTTTGAAAGAAGGAAAGGAAGCGGGAAAAATAGACGATCTTCATCCAGCTGGTTGGTCACCTTTTCAGATCTGATCACTTTGATCCTTGTGTTCTTTATTTTACTTTTTTCGATGTCCCAAATTGATCTGCAAAAATTTAAAGCGGCAGTCGAATCGATCCAAAAGGAAGGCGGCGGGATCCAGCCTGACCAAACGTCCATAGAAAAAAAGAACACATCGCCAGCCAATGCGAAGAAGCAAAAGGATCAGCAGGATCAGCTTCTCAAGAAAGTAAATACATATATAAAAGACCATCACCTGAAGGCCCAAATGACAGCCAAACGGGATGAACGCGGTGTCGTACTCGTTCTGCAGGAGTCTGTGCTGTTTGATTCAGGGGAGGCCAAGGTGCTGAAAAATGCTGAAACACTTCTTCAACAAATTGCCGTTCTTCTGAAAACCATTCCAAATGACATTCAGGTGGAGGGCCATACAGACAGCCGAAATATTGCAACATACCGATATCCGTCTAACTGGGAGCTGTCAGCAGCACGCGCAAGCGGAGTCATTCAATACTTCACATCAAAAGAGAAACTTCCCTCAACGCGCTTTATCGCTGTAGGTTATGCGGATACAAAACCTGTAAAGGATAACAAGACAAACGAACACATGAAGGAAAACCGGCGTGTGGAAATTGTTATCAAAAAATCAAAAACGACCTCTTCGTGAAGGTCGTTTTTTACTTCGTTCTTTGCTGTTGCTCGGATCGTATTGCATATAATGCTTTGCTTACGGTTTGGGCATTTTTTTCTGTGATTTCAGGCTTGCGGGGAATCGGAGGATATAAATCGGCCGGATCGCTCCAGCTGGACGGAAGGGTGACAGGGCAGTGTTTTTGCCATTTAACGATCCATTCAGGAGGAATATCGTGTCCCGGATCAATGCCCTTCATTTCGAGCCATATTCTGGCCCAGGCGCGGGGCACTACACGCCATATATCATATCCTCCGCCTCCGACGGCAATCCATTTCCCTCCGCAATATTGATGCGCTAACGTGTGTGCAAGTCGCGGAATTTCTTCGTAGATGTTGATCGTTGCAGATAAATGCGTTAGCGGGTCATAGTAATGGGCATCGGCACCGTTTTGGCTGATAATCACATCCGGTTGAAAATAAGCGGCGACTTCGGAAGCTGCTGTCCGATAAGCTTCGAGAAAAGAATCATCCTCTGTGAAAGCGTCAAGCGGGATATTAAAGGAATAGCCATATCCCTTTCCGCTTCCTTTTTCCTGAATCTGGCCTGTTCCGGGGAATAAATACCTTCCTGTTTCATGGATAGACAGTGTGCATACGCCGGGGGTATCGTAAAACGTAAACTGCACACCGTCCCCGTGGTGGGCGTCGGTATCAATATAAAGCACTCTGGCTCTGTATTTTTTCTGGATATATTGAATCGCCACAGCACTGTCGTTGTAAATGCAAAATCCTGAAGCTCTTCCCCGAAATCCGTGATGAAGGCCTCCTCCAAGGTTGGCGGCATGCAGGGCTTGTCCTGACATCACCCAGTCTGCGGCCGTTAAGGTGCCGCCGACTAAGAGTGATGCCGCTTCGTGCATGCCGGCAAAGACAGGTGTATCTTCAGTGCCGAGCCCATAGCTTTCTCCTTCTTCAGCGGGAAGTTTACCGGCACCCGCAAGCTTTACCGCCTGAATGTAATCGTCCGTGTGGACAAGGGCTAGCTCCTCTTCTGCCGCGAGTCTCGGGCTGATAATGTCTCCATCATCAAAGGCATTGATCGTCTTGAGCAAATCATATGTTAACAGAACTCGCTGCTGATTAAATGGATGTTCCTGATGAAACATATAGGTTTGATAGGATGGAGAATAGATAAATACACTGTCTCTCATAGCAAATCCCTTTGCTCTGACGGCCAAACGACGTGGTGTCCATTTCTTTGTAATGCCTGCAAAAACGGCAGCGGATTCATCATTTTCACACGGAAGACAAGCACTTTCACACCGGAATCTTCATGCGGATAGACGAGCACACTCAATATTTTCACTTGGAGGTCTTGGCAAAGGCTGCTGATTTCCGCAAGACTTTTGGTGATGTCGTTTACTTTTATTTCAATTTGTGACCCCGGCTGGTCAGCGCCTGTCAATTTGACAAATGTCCGCAACAAATCGGTTTTTGTCAAAATGCCTATTAATTTTTGGTGCTGCACCACGGGCAGACAGCCGATGCCATGCTCGTAGAACACCGCAGAAATTTCTTCAACAAAATCAAGCGGGTGGGCGCACACGACATCTTTTTTCATAATTGAATCTACGCTTCGTGTAAGAAATCGGCTTCGTTTGCTTTCTTCAAAAATACTTGGGCTGGCCTGTTTCATGTCTCTGTCAGTAATCATGCCGATCACATGGCGGTCTTCATTTACAACAGGCAGATGCCTGATATGGAATTCCTTCAGTTTGCATATTGCTGTTTCAAGCGTATCCGTCTTCGTTAATGTAATGATATCCCTTTTCATGATCTGCTCAACAATCATTATTTTTTCCCCTTTGTCAGTGTCAGTTAATACATAAAGCGATGATAAAAACGGAGTCTGTCAAATTGTTCAATTGATTCTTGGCTGACGTTTTTTCCGATGCGTGCCATTAGACAATTTGCAGGGTGGGAGCTGATCTCTGGCTCATCTGTCGCAAACCAAGCCAATCCGCCTGCATTCATCATCTTCTCCATGAGCTTTCTGTATTCCCACACATCTTTTTTCATCCCTTTTAAATCCCAATGCCAGTAATATTCCGTCGTCATCACGATGTAGTTTTCCATTTGTTCATCCATCATGCTGACGGTCAAAAGCGTCTTTCCGACAGAACATCCCCGATAGGCCGGCGCCACCTCGATGGCCCCGAGCTCAAGCAAATCCTCCATATTTCCTTCAGACCATCTTTCGAGCGGGTCAGGATATAAATACGTCACATAGCCGATAATGGTTCTGCCGTCTCTGGCAATGATAATACGCCCTTCGGGAAGGCCGGCAATGTCGACTAGCGCTTCATGCTGCTCGCGGGGCGGGCGAAATGCGGTTAAATCTGTATGAAACTCGTAACCTGCCAGATCCTCTGGAGAGACAGGCCCTTCTATCAGTAAGGAGCCGGTTGCTGTTTTGATGTTTGCTGAATGGTATGTTTTATGATGTTCCACTGATCCACCGTCCCATCAATTCTTATAAAAATACATGCTTCTTTAAGAATAACAAATTTTAAAGCGTTTTCAATATGGTTTATATTTTAAAAATTGAGAAGAATATGAATATATAATATAATAATTGTGACAACTTCAGCAAAGGGGGATGTTTGGGCATGAATT
The DNA here is from genome assembly GCF_040784915.1 of Bacillus vallismortis. Taxonomy (GTDB): domain Bacteria; phylum Bacillota; class Bacilli; order Bacillales; family Bacillaceae; genus Bacillus; species Bacillus subtilis_G. Next base: position 3,022,662 of record NZ_CP160797.1, on the reverse strand, counting down.
TGAAAGCGTTACCAGCAGTAGAAGGGGATTTTCATTTAAAAAATTATGAAGAAACGTACCGGCATTTTGATTGGGCCGAGGCAGAGAAACATTTCTCCTGGCATGAGACAGGGAAACTGAATGCGGCGTATGAAGCGATTGACCGCCATGCCGAATCGTTTCGAAAAAACAAAGTAGCGCTTTATTATAAAGACGCAAACCGGGATGAAAAATACACATTTAAAGAAATGAAGGAAGAAACAAACAGGGCAGGGAATGTGCTGAAACGGCATGGAAATGTGGAAAAAGGGGACCGCGTTTTTATTTTTATGCCAAGATCACCCGAGCTATATTTTATAATGCTTGGCGCTATCAAAATTGGCGCCATCGCCGGGCCGCTGTTCGAAGCATTTATGGAGGGAGCGGTGAAAGACCGGCTTGAAAACAGCGAGGCGAAGGTAGTTGTCACGACGCCTGAGCTGCTGGAGAGAATACCGGCTGATACACTGCCTCACTTGCAGCATATATTCGTAGTCGGCGGAAAGGCTGAAAGCGGCGCAAACATCATCAATTACGATGAAGCAGCAAAACAGGAGGGCACAAGACTGGATATCGAATGGATGGACAAAAAAGATGGCTATCTGCTTCACTATACATCGGGTTCTACTGGAACGCCAAAGGGTGTGCTGCATGTCCATGAAGCGATGATTCAGCAATATCAGACAGGAAAGTGGGTCCTTGATTTAAAGGAGGAAGACATTTACTGGTGCACAGCAGATCCGGGCTGGGTGACAGGTACGGTATACGGCATTTTTGCACCATGGCTGAACGGAGCGACAAATGTCATTGTCGGCGGACGTTTCAGCCCTGAAAGCTGGTATGGAACAATTGAACAGCTTGGCGTCAACGTCTGGTACAGCGCGCCGACAGCTTTTCGAATGCTGATGGGAGCGGGAGATGAGATGGCTGCGAAATATGATCTAACCTCACTCCGGCATGTGCTCAGTGTCGGTGAGCCGTTAAACCCGGAAGTCATCAGATGGGGGCATAAGGTTTTTAACAAACGAATCCATGATACATGGTGGATGACAGAAACGGGCAGCCAGCTCATCTGCAACTATCCTTGCATGGAGATCAAACCGGGTTCAATGGGTAAGCCGATTCCCGGTGTGGAGGCGGCAATCGTTGACAACCAGGGCAATGAACTTCCGCCGTACCGAATGGGCAATCTCGCCATTAAAAAGGGCTGGCCTTCCATGATGCATACCATTTGGAATAACCCTGAAAAGTACGAATCGTATTTCATGCCGGGCGGCTGGTATGTGTCCGGGGATTCTGCTTACATGGATGATGAGGGATATTTCTGGTTTCAAGGAAGAGTCGATGACGTCATTATGACCTCTGGTGAGCGCGTCGGCCCATTTGAAGTGGAAAGCAAGCTTGTCGAACATCAGGCCATTGCAGAAGCAGGCGTGATCGGTAAACCTGATCCAGTGCGGGGAGAAATCATTAAAGCCTTTATCGCACTCAGAGAAGGATATGAGCCGTCCGATAAACTGAAAGAAGAGATTCGCCTATTTGTAAAGCAGGGTCTTGCAGCCCATGCGGCTCCGCGTGAAATTGAATTTAAAGATAAGCTTCCGAAAACCCGAAGCGGAAAGATCATGAGACGGGTGCTGAAGGCATGGGAGCTTAATCTGCCGGCAGGAGATCTGTCAACGATGGAGGATTAAAAGGCGACATTGACACGGGATTTTATTTATGTTAAAAATGATATAGCTTCATATGAAAAGGTAAAGATTGAGACAAGTAGACTATCCTTACGTTCCAGAGAGCTGATGGCCGGTGAAAATCAGCACAGACGGATATATCGAATACACTCATGAACCGCTTTTGCAAACAAAGCCGGCCAGGCTTTCAGTAGTGAAAGAACGGACCTGATCCGTTATCAGGCAAAGTGATAAGACGAATGTTTTGCGTTCTCTTATTAGTAGGGTGGTACCGCGATAATCAATCGTCCCTTCGTGTAAACGAAGGGGCGTTTTTTATTTTAATCAAAAAGGAGCTTTATCTTATGACAAACTTACTTGAAGACTTATCCTTCCGCGGATTGATTCAGCAAATGACGGATGAAGAAGGATTAAATAAACAGCTGAATGAAGAAAAAATCCGCCTGTACTCAGGCTTTGATCCGACAGCGGACAGCTTGCATATCGGACACTTGCTGCCTATTTTAACACTTCGCCGTTTTCAGCTTGAGGGCCATCATCCGATTGCGCTTGTGGGCGGGGCGACGGGCCTCATCGGCGATCCGAGCGGAAAAAAAGCGGAGCGTACATTAAACACTGCTGACATCGTATCCGAATGGTCCCAAAGAATCAAAAACCAGCTGTCCAGATTTCTGGATTTTGATGCAGCAGAAAACCCTGCTGTCATCGCGAACAACTTTGACTGGATCGGCAAAATGAATGTGATCGACTTCCTTCGTGATGTCGGTAAAAACTTCGGTATCAATTACATGCTGGCAAAAGACACGGTCAGCTCAAGAATTGAATCCGGCATCTCATACACGGAATTCAGCTACATGATTCTTCAATCTTATGATTTCTTAAATCTGTACAGAGAGAAAAACTGTAAGCTGCAAATTGGCGGAAGCGATCAGTGGGGCAACATTACAGCGGGCCTTGAACTGATCAGAAAATCAGAAGAAGAAGGGGCAAAAGCGTTCGGCCTTACCATTCCGCTTGTCACAAAAGCAGACGGCACGAAGTTCGGAAAAACGGAAGGCGGCGCGATCTGGCTTGATAAGGAAAAGACATCGCCGTATGAATTTTATCAATTCTGGATCAACACAGATGACCGTGACGTTGTCAAATACTTAAAATACTTTACATTCCTATCAAAAGAAGAAATTGAAGCATACGCTGAGAAAACAGAAACAGCGCCAGAAAAGCGTGAAGCGCAAAAACGCCTCGCAGAAGAAGTGACAGCGCTCGTTCATGGACGTGAGGCGCTGGAGCAAGCCATCAACATATCCCAAGCGTTGTTTAGCGGCAATATTAAAGAGCTTTCTGCCCAGGACGTAAAAGTGGGCTTTAAGGATGTCCCTTCCATGGAAGCTGACAGCAGCCAAGAGCTTTCACTTGTAGATGTATTGGTGCAATCTACATTATCTCCTTCAAAACGCCAAGCCCGTGAAGACATTCAAAACGGAGCTGTTTACATTAACGGCGAACGCCAGACGGAAATCAATTATCTCTTATCTGCTGAAGACCGTATCGAAGGCCAATTTACTGTCCTTCGCCGCGGGAAGAAAAAATACTTTCTTGTGACGTATAAATAAAAAAAGATCCTTTGCCGATATGGGCAAAGGATCTTTTTTTGGTTTATCGCATAGGAATGACAGGAAAAGAGTATATTAGATAGGGCAAACACGACCAATCACCTCCCAAGCACCTCCAAGCACCACCTTTTAAGAAAGGAGCGCTGACCATGAATCTCATGTGCACGATTGCAAAAGAAAGGCTCCAGCGGGATTATTGGGAGCACCAGACGCGAGATAGTGTTGGCCAGCAAGAGGCGCCAGACGAAACAGACGATAAAAAAACCCCGACCGCATAGGGACTGACCCCATAAGATGAGACAAATAAAAACACCTTCAAGTTTGAATACGGATGATTGTTATCCGAAATTAGACTTGGAGGTGTTTTTTCTATGGGGACAAGAGTGAGTTATCCGCTTGAAGTGAAACAGAAGGCTGTAGAAATGAGATTGGCAGGCGTACCTATGAAAGAGATCATGCAGGAGTTGAATATCAAAAATAATACGCAGATTAAGACATGGGTCAGATGGTATAAGGCTGGTGATACACATCGATTTGAACAGCCTGTTGGTAAGCAATACACTTATGGAAAAGGTCCGGAGTATTCTTCCGAATTAGAGAAACTGCAGGCAGAGAATCGTTACCTGAGACAACAGAATGAAGTTTTAAAAAAGTACAACGAATTGGAAAGGAAGTTGATAGCCAAACGTCAGTCGAACTTGTAGAAGTATTGCACCGATCAATGACCGTACAAGATATCTGTTTTCATTTAGGTATCTCCCGAGCGTCTTATTATCGTTGGAAGAAGAATCTGATGAAGGATCAACCTAAACGCCATTTAGAAAGACAAATCGGCACGTTGTGCCGAGAGCACAGGTATCGATATGGATATCGAAAAATCACAGCTATATTAAAAAAGGGAATGTGTATTAACCATAAAACGGTTCAGCGTATTATGCAGAAAAATCAGTGGCAGTGCCGGGTTAAGGTGAAAAAGCGCAAGAAGAATGGGCAGCCATATGCCGTGGTCGATAATATATTAGATCGGAACTTTCAGTCTGATCATCCTCTAGAAAAACTAGTAACGGACATCACGTATTTGCCTTATGGACAGAAGCAATTGTACCTTTCCAGTATATTGGATGTATACAATGGAGAAGTGATTGCTTTTACGATTGGAGATAAGCAGGACACAGACTTTGTCTTACACACACTTGATCAACTGCCAACACTGCCTGAGAACTGCGTGTTACATAGTGACCAAGGATCTGTGTATACATCTTACGAGTATCAGAAAGCTGTTAAAACAAAAGGCATTACCATGAGCATGTCCCGCAAAGGGACGCCCGCTGATAATGCCTCCATCGAATCGTTTCATTCCTCACTAAAGTCTGAAACGTTCTATCTTAACAGCCATTGATCGAACCACGACCGCCATCGTAGAACGCACTGTCATAGAATACATTCATTATTATAACAATATTCGTATTCAAACGAAACTAAACAACCAATCACCGATAAACTATCGGCAATTGGCTGTTTAAAAGGTGTTTTGATCCCTGTCTCAAAAACGGGGGTCAGTCCCCATAGCGGCAGGGGTTTTTAAAACGAATAAATGCAGCCGTGGATGATGAAATATTAACGCGGAATCGTTTTAATAAAATAACAATCGAAAGTGATGAGGTTAGTGATAACTTTTACACAGCCACGGAATTAAAACAGTTTCTATCTGCTGCAAAGCAATATGAAAATATAACTAATTATACACTCATTTTCTTGCTGTCATATACCGGCATGAGAAAAGGTGAAGCATTAGGCTTAAAGTTGTTCGCGGTGTGAAGCTAAAAAGCAACGTCATCTTTAAGGGTGACGGAATGGATATTACCACTCTTATTCTTCATGATGAGACACCATCAGATGAATGGGTGATTACGAACGCTGATCATCAGGGCGGTAACAAAAATATCGTAATTCGTGATATGACACTTGATTGGAATCGTGAACGGCAAAATGGAACCATGAAAGCCATGGGTGGAGTAAAATCCAGCTGCTTATTGTTAGCACAAGTAAAAAACGCTTGGATTCAAAGAGTCCGAACTATAAACCCTGCTTTGCATGGTATTGATATTTCGGCTCCAACTTACGACATTTCAGATAGTGACTACACTAAAAACGGTTGTGACTCAATTTGGATTGATGGATGTATTTGTGAAGGGTATGGAGACGACGGGATTACAACTCATTACAGCAAAAATATCTTCATTACAAACAATAGATGTTTATATCCTTCCGGAACAGCACACGCCCTTGGTAAAGCTAATTCAAATGGTATTGAAGTAGATGACGGCTCAAAAGACGTGTGGTTATTTAACAATTATACGGAAGGGAATGTCCGTGGGGTGGAAGTAAAGGCACATGCGAAGTGGCCGGCACCTTCTAATGTTCATGTTTACGGCCATCAATCATTCCGTGATGTGAGAGCGTATGACCTTCGTCATATCGGACATCATTATGCAAATGAGCCATGGAGTGAAACAGCAAGAGATGTCACTTTAGTAGACTGTACGGCTAAGGAGCCGATATTCAATGATTTGTACGCTGGGCTAGAACCGAAAGCGCTTGTGATTTCTGCTTATCAGCGTGTTACAGTACTGGGCTTTACAGCACTTGGTGATCCTACCTATGACTATAAAGGGACACCAGTTATCGCCTTCCAGTATAAAAGCCGCAAGATTAACATTAATGGTTTGAATATTTCTGGATTTGCGAAGGCGGGTTCGGATGTCCGTATCTATGGCGGTGATCAAAGAACGGATGATGTTCGTATTTCAAATTTTACTATCCATGATTCAGCCCCAGAGGGAATTTCCATCGGCGGCGGGGTTTACTATGTCACTTTAATGAACGGTATTGCTCATACAAGAGGCGGCAGTATAGGGATTTCGTCACCAAACAATCAGGCTGACATAACAGCAGTACGGGCTGTTGGCTATACTAATGCGGCAGTTTTAGCAGGTCAAAAATATAGTTCGGTACCTACAAACATAAAAGGCGGCTTCCGGGCTGCTGCCAGATCGGGCTCACCTCTAACGGATACAAGTGCAATCATAGCTGGATCGGGAACGATTATCGCGAAGGGCGAACGGAATTTCATTGCTGGTATTGCTGGCGGAGCGTCCACAGAAGGATCGCGCAATGGTGTTATGTTCTCCTATAACTCTCATACAAAAGGAGACAGCGGTTCTTCGGTTGTTATGGCTTCTAAAAATGTAATAAATACCAAAGAATACAGCATCGCTTTAGGGCATGGTGACGGTAATCCATCAGAAGGAAACAAAAAGATCGAGTTAGATGCAATAGGCGGAAATGTTCGCGCTACAAACCGTGTGGAAAGCGTCTCTGACCTTAAAGGCTTTGCGGAATACTTTGAGTCAACTGACGGCCATAAAATTGAAGCTTCCTACCTTGTAGCTTTGGAAGGTGAAAAGGTTCGGAAAGCCGACGCTGGCGATAAGATTCTGGGTGTCGTATCCAAGACGGCTAGGCTTGTCCTCGGTGGTGCTGCTTTCGATTGGAAAGACCGGTATTTGAGGGATGAATTTGGCGGCATTATTTATAGAGAGGTTTACGACGGGGAACGGGTTATAACGGTTCCGGCGGAAAATCCAGACTATGACCCTTCTGTGAAATATAAGCCTCGTGGAGATCGAGACGAATGGCATGTCATCGGCCTTATCGGTCAGTGTTTGTTCGTATAGATTCCACAGTTGGCGTGGGCGATAGTGTAACGGCCATTGAAGGAATAGCGACAAAAGCTGAATCCAGCGGATACGGCACTGTCATGAAAATTGAAATGCCATACGACGAAGAAAAAGGCTATGGAGTAGCAAAAATGATCGTTACACCGCAGCATTAAGGAGGTTGAACCTTGATTTATAAAGACGCAAACGTCACATATGATATTAATTCCCGCAGGTCAGACGGAAGATCGACAAACATACAATTTATGACGCAAGATACGGGCAGCTCCAAGCTGTCCTTTTCTTTTACAAAAGATGGTGTCCCACTTCCATTGTCCGCGGTTGATGCAAAAATTGTTTTGCTTTATCCGGACGGCTCCTTTTATAAAAAGAGTCTTACTATCATAGATAAAGTGAATGGAAAAGCAGAGTACATTTTGTCACATGAAGAATTAAAGCATCCTGGCATTGTGAAGGCTGAATTAAAGCTTTACTACACAAATAGTCAGGCTCTTGCTACTTCCTTTTTCACGTTTACGATATCAAAGACATTGGAAGATCAGAACATTGTCCCGGTAGCAGAGTATTACATTGATGATTTTGAGACATTACGGGACGGCATAAACCAGACAGTGGACGAGATCAGCCAAACAATTGAAGAGCTGCGCAAAAAGTTTGCTGACCTTGAAGCAATTGAAACAAAAGAGGGTGCCCAGATAAAGGCGGATGCAGCATTATCAGCAGCTAAATTCTATACAGATACACACATTTCAGATACCGCAAACCCCCACAAGGTCACAAAAGGACAAGTCGGTCTGGATAAAGTTTTAAATGTGGAACAAGCAAGTAAAACTAATTTTGACAATCATGCTTCTGATAAGACTATTCATGTTACAGAAGATGATCGAAACAAATGGAATACTGCCGAGGCTAATGCGAAAGCCTACACAGATGTTCATGCTGCGGATATGGTAAAACACATAACTGCGGCTGAGCGTACGAAATGGAATAGTGCTCAACTTTTTAAAATTACAAATGATGCAGGCGGAGTTCTTATATCAATAGGAGATACGGATGATTTCCTGAGTCAAATTGTTGAAGCTGGAAAGCAATTCGGTACCTTTTATTCGTCAGGAAAGTCAACAAATGGTCCTTCTTCATTATCAACTAGAGGATTTTTTCACTTTACGTCAACTGATAGTGATGGAAAGGGCACATTTGGTTATGTAGTTGCAATTGATTATAAAAATAACGTCTTTACAAATTATCTGAACTTAAATCAAGGGTGGACTGGCTGGTCTAAATTAGAAACAGAGCACAATGCCAGGTCATACACTGATAACCTTGAAAAAAAACTAACAGATTTAACATGGTTCTCTCCGACGTTACAAAATAGTTGGGTGAATTACACTGATTCAAACGCAACTGACCAAACAAAATATAAAGTACGATATGCCAAGGATGTAACTGGTACAGTATTTGTAGAAGGTGCTATTTCAAAAGGAATAATAGGTTTCGGGGTTCCTGCCTTTATTTTACCGGAGGGATACAGACCAGCTAGAGCCATCCAGTGGGTTGGAGTAGCTTCCCAAGGTGGTATGTCAGGCATTCCACAGACACATAGGTTGCTTGTAGATATCGATGGGAAAGTTGTTATAGAGAATTGTTCAAACACAGTTAAGCCAAATGATTATATTAGTTTAGGGTTTAGTTTTAAGGCTGTTTAAGGAGAGTATATAAATGATACAAGTATATAAATATGATGACGATTTTATATTTGAAACACCTGTAATAGTCGATGGAATAGACGCTAACGGTGGAAAAAGTCTCCCTAATAATTGCACAAAGATCGCACCGCCTGATGGGATGTATAAGCCTAAATTCAACCTCGAATTGAACGAATGGGGGGAGGCAGCATCTGAAGAATACATTATAAGCCTAAAGCCCACCAGAGAACCTTCAGATTTGGAATTACTAAAGCAGCAAAATGCTTTACTTATCTCACAATTGGCTGAAACTCAATCGATGGCTCAGCAACAGGCTAAAATATACGCCGATTTAATACTATCACTTGCACAAAAAGGGGTTGTTTAAATGGACTGGTATAAAAGCATACTTACCTGTTATAAATGGGGATGTTATTCAAAGGATGACGTTAAAACTTTTGTCTCTTTCAATAAAATAACCGAAAGTCAATATGAAGAAATAGTTAAGGAAGATATTGTTACTGTAGATTAAATATGATAATTTAAATCTATGAAAAATACAATCTATTTACTTTTTATTGTTTTTATTATATTAAGTGGGTGTTCAACGTATAGAGGCACAGCTGCTGTTAAAGGATCTTCATCAAAAACACCTGATTATCATCCATTAATCATCGCACATAGGGGCGCTTCAGCATTAGAGCCGGAACATACGTTACTCTCATATAAGCGTGCCATAAAAGATAAAGCGGATTTTATCGAAATTGATTTAAGACAAACAAAGGATCATGAGTTGGTCGCTATTCATGATAAGGATGTTGAAAGAACAACAAACGGAAAAGGAAAGATTCAGGATCTTACTCTGTCTCAATTAAAAAAATTCAATGCAGGTAAGGGTCAGAAAGTATTGACAATAGAAGAAATAATAAAAGAATTCGGCCTTTCAACAAAGTATTATATTGAAACAAGAGAAGATAATAACGGCAATTTAGTAATGGAACAAAAACTCATTGAAATCCTAAATAAATACAATCTATTAGCCGAACATAAAGTAGTATTACAATCATTCAGTGAAAAGAGTTTAAAGAAGATACATTCTATTAATAAAGAGGTACCACTGGTACGTTTACTTGGTGATGATGAAGTGAAGGATTTAAATAGTGATAAGCTTAAGCAGATAAAAAGTTACGCTTATGCAGTAGGCCCTAATGCCAAATTAGTTGATAAATCCATAGTTGAAAAAGTTCATGCTGCGAATTTAAATATTCATGTCTTTTTCGATGCGGAGAATGAGTAAAAACAAACAATGAAAATGATTAATTTAAGGGTGGATGGATTATTTTCCAATGACCCTGCTTATACAAAGAGACTAAAAAACTCGTCAAATTGACGGGTTTTTTATTTTGCCTCTAAGGAGGTGATATCAAGAAATGGAGGAAACGACTTTGTTTATTAATTTTGATACGTTGGACTTAGCGAGAGTTTACCTGTTTGGGGGTGTGAAGTACCTGGATTTACTGCTGGTTCTAAGCATTATCGACGTAATAGCCGGTGTGATCAAGGCTTGGAAATTCAAAAAGCTGCGGAGCCGAAGCGCTTGGTTTGGTTATGTCCGGAAAATGCTTAGTTTTCTGGTGGTCATCGTGGCAAACATCATAGATACAATTCTCAATCTGAACGGCGTCCTGACATTTGGAACCGTTCTTTTTTATATCGCCAATGAGGGGCTTTCCATTACGGAGAACCTGGCGCAGATCGGCGTTAAGATTCCGGCTGCCATTACTGACAGGCTTCACGTAATCGAAAATGACAACGAACAAACAAACGAAAAGGATGAACAGGCTGCTGGGTAACCCGGCGGCTTTTTCTATATCAAAAATAAAGGAGAGAACACTTATGACAATCACAGTGAAAAAGAATCTTGTATCAGAAGCAAAATACGCTTTGAAATGCCCGAACTATATGGACGCTGAATACATCACTATCCACAATACAGCGAATGACGCGTCAGCTGCCAATGAGATCAGCTATATGATCGGAAATACTAGCTCGACGAGCTTTCACTTTGCAGTCGATGACAAAGAGGTACGGCAGGGAATCCCTACAAATCGTAACGCATGGCACACAGGAGACGGCACAAACGGCACCGGGAACCGTAAGTCTATTGGCGTTGAAATCTGCTACAGCAAGTCAGGAGGCGCTAAATATAAGGCAGCAGAAAAGCTGGCGATCAAGTTTGTGGCGCAGCTGCTCAAAGAGCGAGGCTGGGGTATTGATCGTGTCCGCAAACACCAAGACTGGAACGGCAAAAATTGTCCGCATCGAATTTTATCAGAGGGAAGATGGGATGAGATTAAGGCTGCCATTGAAGCAGAATTAAAGGCGTTAGGAGGAAAGACAACATTTAAAACGTCATCATCTGCGCCTAAAGCCGCAGGGAGCACTTACACAGTCAAAAAAGGAGATACTCTTTCCGCAATAGCAAAAGAGCACGGGGTGAGTGTGGCAACCCTGCAAAGCTTGAACGGTATCAAAAACCCGAACTTGATTAAAGTCGGCCAAGTATTAAAGCTCACAGGCTCAAGCACTTCCAACACTAAATCAAGCAGTAAAAAAACGTCATATGCACTGCCTTCTGGCACCTTTAAAGTGACAAGCCCGATGCGAAAAGGGGGTGACGTAAGGCGGATTCAAAAAGCGCTGGCAGCTCTTTATTTCTATCCGGATAAAGTGGCGAAGAATAATGGCATTGACGGCGTGTATGGTCCGAAAACAGCAAATGCGGTCAAACGGTTCCAATCCATATATGGATTGGTTGCTGACGGCATTTATGGACCTAAGACTAAAGCGAAAATTGAAGCGAAATTGAAGTAATAAAAGAGCCTCTCATATAATGAGGGGCTCTAAATTGCAATCCTTCTGACTTAATCGTCCCAGTCTTCATCTTCCTCCCAGTTTTCTTTCGCTTCTTCAAGTTCTTCAAAGAAAAATTGCAAAAAGTTATCTGCAACTGTGTCTCCATAACCGGCTTCATTTGCCCAAACAATTACTGGGCATTCGCCGTTTTCCATTTTGTTTGTATCAAGGCAATAAGAAAATTCATCTATGTACTCTATTACGACAATGCCGTCACTTAAATCATAGTGTGTCCTATATTCTTCAGTAACTGTAACAACTCTTGCTGAAACCTTCCCATGACCAAGTATATTTACTCCGTAAATTCCACCAGAACCATACTTATTTAAAAACCATTTATAACTTTCGGGAAGTTTTACATTTAAACTGTTTTGTATCTCTTTTATTTTTTCTTCACTTATTCCGCCTGTAAAATCATCATCTTCAGCGTTTTCTTTAATAAATTCTTCAATTTCATGATAAGTCATTGTTACATCTCTCCTTTCTCAAATTGGCTCGCTCTCCATTTCCAATATCTTCGTTGGAAGCTTTTATACTGATTTCGCAGCTCTTTGTCATTTCTAAAGCTTTCTCCACCTTTTTTCAATCCATGAAGAACTTTTTTATTATTTTGATGTACTGAAGCCGGAATTTCTACCATTGTTCCTGGCTCTTCTTGAATTAAATGATGTAAGTTGATCTTTGTACCATCATTAGCAAAAGGTGCATCACCTTTTTTCATAAGTTGTAAATTTGTTTTTCCACTTTCAGCATCAACTCTGTTTATATCAATATCTTTCAATGTGTATACTCTACGACTCACATCTTTAGTTTTACCTGAAGCTTTTACCTTCCCTTTAACCTCAAAGGCACCATACTTTTCTTTATTTAACCAAGGGAGATTTATTTCCTTACCTGTAAATGGCTTTCTTGTTTCATCTAATTTTTTAGCAAGCTGAAGCAGCCTGTCTTTTGCGCTCACATCATTGATGACATTATAAGGCATGCCACCTGCTACCACAACATCTTCTCGCATGACAAACGGTTTAATTGCTGTTAGCGGATCAGGAGTTTCATCAAGCTTTTTAGACACTTTTTTGACTGCAGCTTTTCCAGCTGTTTTCACTCCTATTTTTGCAACTGAACCAGCACCTTTTAAAGCAAAGATGTTGACTGCTGCACATGTAATCCAATGAGCCGTTGATTCTGCGTCTCCGTTCTTTACGTCTCTAACATAGGAGGTTATTATTGCATCTTTAATTGAATTAAACGTGGAATCATAGTGATAAACTGCAACTGCAGAATTAATAAGCATGTCGACAGGATGGTTGTGTGCCATATAGTCTAATGTTTCAGCTGTCATATCATAAAGAGCTGTAACAGTACCTTTGGCTCCAGCCATTAGCTCACGTGTGTTTTCAATCTGTGTGAAATACCTTTGTTGTTCTGCTGTCAGATTTTCATACCCAATTGTTTTGGCCATTGAATAGAATTCATCGGCATCTGCATAATCGTAATTCTTTAGTCTTTCTTTCAGCTTCTCGATTTCACGTTCTTTTTCTTCCTTCTTCTTAATCGTCAAATAAGCTTCAGTACGTTTTTCAATATCGCCTTTTTTCTTATGTATGTCACTTTCTCTATACGCTTTGGCGTTATAGTGAATCGGAGTGGCGTTCTTCCCTTTGCCTGTTGATTCCTGTAGCTTTTTAAAATCTTGCTGAATGAATTGTTCGTTAGGCTCTGTTAGTGCATATTCAGTTGTTAAATCATCATCTACTTCCCCAATTTTATCAATTGTTTTTTCACGTTTCTTATCTGCACTGGCAAGTTCATCTTTAAAGTTTTCTGTTGAAAATAAATCAAGTGGTAGGATATCGTCAATATCGTTCAGAATGTCCTTCATTGCTTTCTTCTGTTCGGACATAATAGCCTTTGATTTTTTATATGCGTTTGCAAGTTCATGCTCTAAAAAAGACTCCTCGACGTATGCATCTGATAAGCTAGCTTCCTCTACAACTCCAGAGATACTTGTAAGGAAAGCAATTTTCATGTCTATAAGATCAATCCATTGATCTGTAACACCGACATGGTCATGATAAAATGCTTTAATGTTGTCTGCGCCCTTACCGGAAAACTCGCTGTCATCTAGGTCGGCCACAGCTTTAAATGCTTTTCTGAGCTTCACCATTTGTGACCTTAGTTCCTTGTACTCTTTTGCACGTTTATCCGCTTCAGAAAGTAATGACTTTGCTTCAAATACCTTCATACCATTCTCCTTTTTCTGACACTCAATACTCAAAATTTTACCATAGTTTAGGAGGATTAACGGCTTTAAGATCGGCCAAATGCCAGAAATGCCCCAAAGGAAATAGTTATTTTTACTCAATCCGTTGTTCGAAAAAGAATATTTCCTTATAATTGATATACAAGACCTAGGCAATCCATTCTTACACACCCTGAAAATTAGGCAAATTATCCCTTGAGTTTAATTGCGTCATCACGAAAGCAGAATTGCGCTATGTCGAAAATTTTTTCTATATATTACATTTAATGTTAAAGTTGTGTTAACATTTGTTTGATAATTTAGAATTTTGACAGAAAGAGGGGTTTATTATGAGTAAACTTGCTTCTGAATATGTTGCTAATTTCTTAAATGAATGGTATATGGCCATAAAACAGCAGAATGTTGAGGCTGCTGAAAAATATTTAAAAGAAGTCAGATCTTTATTTGATGACATGGAAGAAGATCAGGAAGTATTAATGTATTATTCTCTACTTGAAGAGAGACATAAAATGATGATGTATCAAGTAAAAGGAACAGACTTTCCAAAGCATTCATACTTCAACAAAAGACCTGCGAGAGAAATTCAAAAAACAGATAACATGATAGAGTACTACTTCTTTTTGTTTGAAGCGTTATACGAATCCTACAATCGAAACTTTGAGAATGCCATAAGCTTATTTAAAATTGCTGAGAAAAAGTTATCGATTATTCCTGATGAAATTGAAGTCGCTGAGTTTTATTCTAAAGTGGCATCAATGTACATGATGCTCCGGCAAAGTATTGTTTCATTAAATTATATAAACAACGCACTCAACATTTATAAAGGGAATGAAAATTACAAAAGGAAGTACGCAACAGCATTGATGGTTGTCGGAACTAACTATACAGATCTTGGACAATTTGATAAAGCTGAAGAAGCCTATTTCCAAGCCATTAGAATTTCGAAAGAGCTTAATGATAAATTTTTCGAAGCGCAAATCCATCACAATTTAAGTATTACATATTCAGCAGCAAACAGATCCCAAGACTGTCTCAACGCGCTGAGAAAAGCCATAAGAAATAAAGAGTGGCGACAATCAGTTTATTACATTAACTCTCTTTACATGGCTACCAAAGAGCTATTTCTCATGGATCAAAAAGATAAAGCTGTATATTATTACAAAAAAGGACAGGAAAATTTAACCCAGAAAGAGAATAAAGTGTATGAGGCTAAAATAAACATCATTTATGCACTTCTTCAAGATAATCAAAACGAAACCATTGAGCAATGTTGGAGTTACATTCATTTCCTTCAAGAAAAGAATGACTTAGACAGTGTTCTTGATCTTTCTTTGATTATCTCTCAGTACTGCGAGGAGAAAGAATGTTATAAGGATGCTCTTGAATTCTCTAAGCGAGCTATTTTAGCCGAAAAGAAAATGAGGCAGTTGGAGGGAATAGGATGAAAAGATTAATACTTCGTGTGTCTGTTACAGCTATTATCTTAAGTGGGTTAGCTGCTGGCGCTAGTTTGTTTACTCAGTCAGACATTCAATTTAGTGAAAAACCAGTCGGAACTGATATCCAAATTGCAGAGAGACCGGTTGGAACTTAATAAAAAGTGAGGGGCATAAGATGACAAAAGGCGTTAAAATAACGTTATGGAGCATCCTAGCCGTATTCATCGTGTTAGCAATAATAGGAGTTGTATCTTATTATCAGACCCCGTCAGCGTAAAAAAGCAGATCTCTAAAGAGCAGCCCTATAATGGGCTTTTTTTTATTAGATAAGCACTTAGGCTATACAAAAGAACTTGATGAGGAACTAAAAAGAGTACTCAAAATGTTTGATGATGTATTAGAGGTTTATGAACAGCATGACGGCGAACCTAGCATTAAACCTGGTGTAACTTGCCCTTCATGTCAAAAAAAATCAACTAATTATGTTTGTAACTGGAATGGGAACAAGCATGTACACTTTATTTGTGAATGTGGCCATCGAGTATACCAATAAAAAAGTTATTATATGAAAGGGGAGAAGCGTCCGTCCAAAATTTTTTATGCCTCCAAACCTCCCCCAAATAATTATGGAAGAATACACAATTCTACATAGCAGAATCCAAAAGAAAAACCCTAGAAATGTTGATATAACAACGTTTCTAGGGTTTAATCCAATGCTCTTTAAAGAGCATTTTAATTAACGAGAGTAGAACTCAACGATAAGCGCTTCGTTAATTTCCGGAGCAAGTTCAGAACGCTCAGGAAGACGAGTGAATGTACCTTCAAGCTTTTCAGCGTCGAAAGTAAGGTATTCAGGAACGAAGTTGTTCACTTCTACAGATTCTTTGATGATAGAAAGGTTACTTGATTTTTCGCGAACACCGATTGTTTGACCAGGTTTTACTTGGTAAGACGGGATATCAACGCGGCTTCCGTCAACAAGAATATGACCATGGTTAACCAATTGGCGAGCTTGACGGCGAGTACGTGCTAAACCTAGCTTGTACACAACGTTATCAAGACGAGAATCTAAAAGAATCATGAAGTTTTCGCCGTGTTTACCAGTTAGTTTAGCAGCTTTGTCAAATAAAGTGCGGAATTGGCGTTCGTTTACACCGTACATGTGACGAAGCTTTTGCTTTTCTTGCAATTGCAAACCGTATTCTGATAATTTTTTACGTTGTCCTGGACCGTGTGGACCTGGAGCGTAAGGGCGTTTTTCTAATTCTTTTCCTGTACCGCTAAGAGAGATTCCTAGACGGCGGGACAGTTTCCAAGATGGACCTGTATAGCGAGCCATAATGTGACTCCTCCTTTGGTTTTATTTTTGTGGAAAATAAAAACCGTCTGCTCTATTCGACCATGTACATTTTGTTTTCATGTATCCTCGCTCCAGCAGCAGAGAGTTACACGATACACCTTATGAATAAGGAACAAAATGAAAACATAGAAGCTGAACAAAAAGGCTGCAATATTTCACACAAAGGTCATTATATAATTTATTTGATTTGAAGTCAACCATTCCTTCATTATTGCTTCGCCGTTTATGATATAATAAACAAAAATTAGTAGTAAACTTTCAGGTGATAAAAACATGGTAGAACAAACAAAAGAACAATTATCCGCCTTTCATTATCATATGCTCGATTTTTTATTAACCAAATCTGAAAAAGTCACTTTCACCGACTCTTTCATATGGCTGACTTCGGCTATTCAAACTTATTTTTCATCCCTATGTGTTTCGCTTACACCGACACCATCCGTTGGTTCTGCTTCAAAACAGGCGGATGACGAAGTTCGATTTTCCGCTTCGAAAATAAACGCCTCATCTTACCTGATTGAGGACATCGGCGGCAGGCGCTATCATCTGACATGCAGGCAGGATGTAGAGATACCTGAAGGGCTTCCCGACTTGGTTTCATCATTTTTAAACCAGTCAATGAAACAGGAAAAACTCTATATCAAAACGATCTATCAAAAAAAGATATACAAAATGACAGAGCTGTTCCATTCACTGCTTGATCAGACAGAAGTGCTGAAGCAGCTTTTAGAAAGCTTAACCGGCACGTTTTCTATGTTTGAGTTTTCTCTCTATATATCGCACGATCAAGATCAATGTTTAGGTGTTCCTGCAAAAGAGCTTTATATGGAAGGGGAAAAATCCGATTCCTTTGCTCTCAAAGTGTATTTATCCGGGGATATTTTGCGGAAAAATGAATCTGCCGCTTATATTCCGATCAAAGGACAGCAGGGAACGTACGGGGTGTTGAAGGCTGAAGGAACGGGCGGCAGTTTTCTTAATGACGCCTATCTTGATGAAATGTCGCTGATAGCAAACGCGGCGGGAAAAGCGTTTGAAAACGCTCAGCTCTATGAGCAATCCAAAGCAAGCATCGCAAATTTGGAATTGATTAATGAAACGTCACGCCGCCTGAATCAGCGGCTGACACTGGCCGATACGATGAATGACCTGGCTGTGAGAATGGCAGAATCGTTTCAGGCGGAAGAAGTGGGTTTCTTTCATATAGACCATTTTGAAAACCTGACATTGCTCCCCGGCAGCACAGCGTTTTTTAAGGAAGCGAAGCCGTCTGAATTTTTTAATGAAATGAAAGAAAAGCTGTATGAAGGGGAAATAGGAGTTTTCATCGGAAATGGTCAGTCTGTTTTCGGAAAGGCCGGCTACGGCTCGCTGATGGCTGTTCCGATGATTGAGAATGACAGGCTTCTAGGTTTCGCGGTTTTATTGAAAGAGGAAATGTACGCTTTTACATTTGAAATGTACAAGCTGTTTCAGGCGCTGATTCGTCACGCAACTCTGGCTGTAACCAACTCAATGCTCCGCGACCGCCTTGAGCATCTCGTCAAAACAGATCAGCTGACTGAGCTGTATTCGAGGGTTTATTTAGATGAAAAAATTCAATACAGTATGAAGATCCACCAAAAGGGTGTTTTTATACTTGTTGATATTGATAATTTCAAGAATGTAAATGATACGTACGGTCATCAGACTGGGGACGAGATTTTAATTCAAGTCGCTTCGGTTATTAAAAGCAACATCAGAAAGCATGATGTCGGCGCCCGCTGGGGAGGCGAGGAGCTGGCGATTTATTTGCCGAATGTGACGGTTGCGGCGGGGAAACGGATTACTGAGAGACTGGTTTATGCAGTCAGAAAAAATACGAAACCCGAGGTGACCATTTCATGCGGTATCTCCTGCTGGACGGCAAAAACAAGAAAGTCACTGAAAGAGCTTGTGCATCAGGCTGATGAAGCGCTCTACAGCGCGAAACGAAACGGAAAAAACCGCTTGATGATACACGAATCAATAAAATAACAAAAGCCCAAAACACTATGAGTTTTGGGCTTTTATATTACTGTGCTAACGCTTTTTCAAGCTTTTCGGCAAACTGTGATAAATACTTTTCGTCGATTTCGTCGAAACGGTTTTTCACTGGGCTGTCGATGTCCAAGACGCCGACAACTTTTCCGCCTACATGAATCGGAAGCACAATTTCTGATTGAGACGCCGCATCGCAGGCGATATGTCCCGGAAACGCGTTTACATCCTCTATACGCTCCACTTTTCCGTTTGCATAGGCTGTGCCGCAAACGCCTCTGCCGAAAGGAATCCGAACACATGCCGGCAGACCTTGGAACGGTCCTAACACAAGCTGTCCATCCTCTTCTTTGGCAAAATAGAAACCCGCCCAGTTGACTTCAGGCAGCGAATGATACAGAAGCGCTGAGGCATTCGCATAGTTTGCGATTTGATCTGTTTCGTCTTCGGTCATGGCTTCGAGCTGTTTTAGCAGAAGCTGATAGTCTTTTTCTTTATCTCCAGATTGTTTTTCGACATGGAACATGGAAAACCCTCACTTTTTCTATAATATAAAACAAAGTTCCGGCTTTTCTGCCGGCATTTGTCGATAAGTTCTTACAGGAACAGCGGCCTTCTGCTTGAATTGTATCAAGAGGAAGGAGTGAGCCGAATGAAAGTAAGCACCAAAGACAAAATTATTGAATCTGCTGTCATGCTCTTTAACCAAAAAGGGTTTTCTGGCACGTCTGTCCGTGAAATCGCAAAGTCAGCTGATGTAAATGTTGCGCACATCTCCTACTATTTTAAAGGCAAGGGAGGTTTGATGGAACACTTAGTTTCAGAGTTTTACGAAGGCTACAGTAAAACGCTTGAAACAGCGGCAGGCAATATCTCTTCTCAAAGCACGCAAGAACAGCTTCTTCAATTGGTTTTCGATATTTTATCCTATCAGCATAATCATCGTCAATTAACTCGTTTTGTCTACCGGGAAGTCACGATTGACTCCACGTTAATCAGAGAAATTATGTCGACATATCTAATGAAGGAAAAGTATATCTTCCAGCTGATCATTGAGGAAGGAGAAAAACAGCGTGAACATTTAACGCTGCCGCTGCCCCATTTTATTCTCCAATTAAAATCTCTCTTGATGATGCCCTATCTCCAGCCTCAATATATTTCAGAAGTGCTCTACATGCAGCCGCACGAGCCGTACTTTTATAAAATGTATTTTGAAGAAATCAAGATTTGGATCAGAAGCGTCTTCCGGACAGGGGACGTGGCGCTTATCAATTAGCCTGCTCCGCAAACGCCTCATATGCGTATCCGACATCTCCCGCTTGATGGGCATCAGACCCGAACACAAGCGGGATCTTCTTTTGCTTCGCTTCATTCATCATCCAATCCTCGAGATAAATGCCTCCTGCGTACGTTTTTCTTAAGCCGGAAGTATTGAAGTCGAGCTCCATTCCGTTTTCTGCAATGGCATCCAGACACTGAAAAACGATTCCGCGAATATGTTCAGACATGCTGTACGGAAACAGCTTGATGAATTTTTGGACGAGTGTGATGTGACCGACTCTTTTTGGCTTATAGCTGCCAAGAGATGATACAATGGAAGAATAGATGCTGCGGTAATACCGCTCGTATACTGCTTCGATGCTTCCGCAGGCTGAAATCAGCTCTTTAAAGGTATGCTCATCATAATCAAGGCACAGATAGGAAGAACCTGCGCGCAAAAAATGAACGGATATGATGCTGTCATCTAAATATGGCCCGTATGTGTCCAGTAATAATTTAATTTCATCTTCAAATTCAGCAATATAATCGACCTCAAGCCCCGTATGTATGGCAAGCTGCCCGCGATATTCTTTTTTTAATCCGGAAATGTCATCGATGTAGCGTTCCAAAGAGGCTTGCGCCATCGCGCTGTCTTTCTGCGGCGTCGGATCAGTAAAAGAGGGCGGCAATGGGGCGTGTTCGGTAAAAGTAATCGATTCAAAGCCTTTTTTTAAGGCTTCTTCTGCATATTGTCTGAGTGTGTTGTTTGAGCCGTGAGGGCAAAATGGTGTGTGAATATGCCCGTCTCGCTTTTGCATTGGCGTCACCCCGTGAAAAAATAGTAAAATCCTGCCGATTTTGCACAAAAAGTTTTTGAATTCTGGTCAAAAAATGTTGGTTACATGGTATCATAATAACAATGAAAACGACAGTTTTTCTCAATACATATCCTGAAATCTTTCTGAATAAATAAAACACCCTGACAGATTAAGGTTAACAGCAAGGGGGCTCATTATGGAGTTTGTCATTGGATTATTAATTGTACTGCTTGCCCTGTTTGCGGCAGGCTACTTTTTCAGGAAAAAAATCTACGCTGATATTGACCGGCTGGAATCGTGGAAGATTGAAATTCTGAACCGGTCGATTGTGGAAGAAATGTCCAAAATTAAACATTTAAAAATGACGGGTCAGACAGAAGAGTTCTTTGAAAAGTGGCGTGAAGAATGGGATGAGATTGTCACAGCTCACATGCCGAAAGTTGAAGAGCTCCTTTATGATGCTGAGGAAAATGCAGACAAATACCGATTTAAAAAGGCCAATCAAGTGCTCGTTCATATCGACGACCTGCTTACCGCGGCGGAATCAAATATTGAAAAGATTCTGCGGGAAATCAGCGACCTTGTCACAAGTGAGGAAAAGAGCCGCGAAGAGATTGAACAGGTGAGAGAGCGCTATTCAAAATCGCGAAAAAACCTGTTGGCTTACAGCCACCTTTACGGGGAGCTTTATGACAGTCTTGAAAAGGATCTTGACGAAATTTGGAGCGGAATCAAACAATATGAAGAAGAAACAGAAGGCGGAAACTATATTACCGCACGAAAAGTGCTGCTTGAGCAGGACCGCAATCTTGAACGGCTTCAGTCATATATAGATGACGTGCCGAAGCTGCTGGCTGACTGCAAGCAGACGGTGCCCGGCCAGATTGCAAAGCTCAAGGACGGCTATCGCGAAATGAAAGAGAAAGGGTATAAGCTTGAGCATATCCAGCTTGATAAGGAATTAGAAAATCTGTCAAATCAGTTGAAACGGGCGGAGCATGTCTTGATGACTGAGCTGGATATCGATGAAGCGTCCGCGATCCTGCAGCTCATAGACGAAAATATTCAATCTGTGTACCAGCAGCTGGAAGGTGAAGTCGATGCCGGCCAATCTGTGCTAAGCAAAATGCCTGAATTGATCATTGCTTATGACAAGCTGAAAGAGGATGAAGAGCATACAAAGGCGGAAACTGAGCTGGTGAAGGAAAGCTACAGACTGACAGCCGGCGAGCTCGGCAAACAGCAGGCTTTTGAAAAGCGCCTTGATGAAATTGGCAAGCTGCTCTCCTCGGTTAAAGATAAGCTCGATGCAGAGCATGTCGCCTACTCACTCTTAGTAGAAGAAGTTGCTTCAATAGAGAAGCAGATTGAAGAAGTGAAAAAAGAGCATGCTGAATACCGTGAAAAGCTGCAAGCGCTGAGAAAAGAAGAGCTTCAAGCGAGAGAGACGCTCAGCAATTTGAAAAAAACAATTTCTGAGACAGCAAGACTGCTGAAGACAAGCAATATTCCAGGCATTCCGAGTCATATTCAAGAAATGCTGGAAAACGCGCATCATCACATTCAAGAAACAGTCAACCAACTAAACGATCTTCCATTAAATATGGAAGAAGCCGGAGCCCATTTGAAGCAAGCAGAAGAGATCGTCAACAGGGCAAGCCGGGAATCAGAGGAACTTGTCGAGCAGGTCATCCTCATTGAAAAAATCATTCAGTTTGGAAACCGGTTCAGAAGCCAGAATCATATTTTATCTGAACAGCTGAAAGAAGCGGAAAGACGTTTTTATGAATTTGATTACAGTGAAGCGTATGAAATTGCAGCATCCGCGGTTGAAAAAGCGGCTCCGGGTGCTGTTCAAAAAATAGAATCACAAAAGATTAAAGAGCATCAATATCAATAAAGTGTATACAAAAGGCCGAAGCATAAGTGCTTGGCCTTTTGTATTGAGAATATAAAAAAGCCTTTTTGGATTTAGATCCAAAAAGGCTTTTCGTTTTCACTAGTTGATATCAGCTGGTTTTTTATTCGAACTGATAAGAGAAATGAGATAACCGGCAATGCCTCCAATGATAGCAGGGATGACCCAGCCGAATCCTAAGCTGTAAAGCGGCAGCGTATTGCTGAGAACTTTATTTAAAGAACCAAGCGGAATGCTTGCGGCATTCAGGCCGTCGATAATACTGAAAATACCAGTGGCGATTAAACAAAGAGTATATACTTCACGTCTGCCTTTAAATAATTTTTCAATAAACGAAAGCAAAATGATAACAATTGCTAATGGATAAATAGCTGATAAAATAGGAACTGAGAATAAAATGATATTTGACAGCCCAAAGTTAGAAATAATAAAGCTGAACACAGTGACAATTGATACAACTGTTTTATAAGATAAAGAAGGAATCAGCTTTGAGAAATAATTTCCGCATGAAGAGACAAGGCCGATGCTTGTTGTCAAGCACGCGAATAGGATAGCGACACCTAAAATGATATTTCCCAAAGACCCGAACAGGTGCTGCGATGATGCTGATAAAATTTTGCTTCCCGCACCAAGCAGACCGATAGATTCTGTGCTTGTTGCCCCTAAATATGCGAGTGAAACGTAAACAAGACCGAGTCCTGCTGCTGCAACAAGTCCCGCTTTAATACATACGGAAGCAACTGATTTACGATTGGTGATGCCTCTGTCCTTAACGGCATTAACAACGACAATTCCGAACACGATAGAAGCAAGTGCATCCATTGTTTTATAGCCTTCTAAAAATCCTTTAAACAATGATCCGGAAACATACGCTTCATGCGGTGACTGAATGTCCCCCATCGGCGTCACGATGCTTTTGATGACTAAAATAGCGATAACAGCAAGTAAAATAGGTGTTAATACCTTTCCGATCCGGTCAACAAGCTTTGTAGGGTTTAAAGCTAGGTAGTACGTAATAGCAAAGAAAATGAGCGTAAACAGAAGAAGTGTGAGCCATGACGGCATGCCGTCTACAAAAGGCACAGCCGCAATTTCATAAGAAACAGTGCCTGTTCGCGGAATCGCAAAAAGCGGTCCAATTGTTAAATAAAGAACAACTGTAAAAATAGTTCCAAAGACCGGATGTGCTTTATCAGCAAGGCCTTTGGCATCCGTACCTGTTAATGCAACAGCGACAACACCTAAAAGCGGCAGGCCGACACCCGTCACGAGAAATCCTGCCATCGCTTTCCAAACATTTTCGCCGGCCGCTTGTCCAAGTTCCGGCGGAAATATCATATTTCCTGCGCCAAAGAACAAAGCGAAGAGCATAAGCCCGATGGCGATCGTTTCCTTGGCTGATAGTGTTGATTTCATAACGTATAAATCCTCCTAATTTCACTATGGTAGAATATTCTGTCAATTAATTGTCAGATAATATGACGAAAGTAACAAATTTAATTATAGGTGAATGTATGAAGAAGTCAATAGTAATTTTATTTACTTTTTCAGCACTAATTTGTTATGGTAACATATAAAATTAGTTTTGTATCGCTTTCATATTAAAGGAGTAAAAAGATGTTATATTTAGACAATAGTTCAACGACTAAACCTTACGATGAAGTCTTGAATACATATGAACAAACAAGCAGACGATATTTTGGAAATCCTTCATCTTTGCACCGGTATGGAGCTGAAACGGAACAGCTGCTTCAGGCAGCTAAACATCAGATAAAAAGGGCCTTAGGTCTAAAGAATTATGATATTGTATTTGCGTCAGGCGCTACAGAAGCTAATAATTTGGCTTTAAAAGGAGCCGCTTTGTCAAAAATAAAAGCAGGCAAACATATCATTGCCACTTCTATCGAGCATCCGTCTGTGGCGGAATCGTTAGAACAGCTGACAGAGTTATTCGGATTTGACGTCACTTATCTTTCGGTGAATGAAGACGGATTTGTTTCAATTGAAGAACTGAAACAAGCCATCCGCCCGGATACCGTGCTTGTCAGCATGATGCATGTGAACAATGAAGTCGGTTCCGTGCAGCCGATTGAAAAGGCGGGGGAAGTGCTGAAAGAGCACCCGAACATTTTGTTCCACGTCGATTATGTGCAGGGCATCTATAAAGTGCCTTTGGCTATTGAAAAGGCCGGCATTGATCTTTGTTCGATTTCCGGGCATAAATTTCACGGCCTGAAGGGGACAGGCGCGCTTATCGTAAAAGAAGGGACACGCCTTATTCCGTTGATAACGGGTGGCTCTCAGCAAAAAGGCATTCGGGCCGGGACGGAACATATTGCGGGTGCGGTTTCGCTTGCCAAAGCCATTAATCTTGCGGCTGCCGATTTTGAAACGCGGCTTGACACGATGGCTGCCGCAAAAGAATGGTTGATGAAAAAGCTGAGTGAAACTGAAGGCGTCGTTGTCAACACGCCGCAAATAGATAGTGCGCCGCACATTATTAATTTCTCGGTTCCTGGGATTAAAGCAGAGGTGCTTTTACACATGCTCGAGGAACAGGATATATTCGTCTCAACAACATCGGCCTGCTCAGCAAAAGAACATAAGCCCAGCAAAGTTCTCTTACAGATGGGCAAGGGAGAGCAAATTGCCGGAAGCAGCATCAGAATCAGCTTAAACTACAGCCAGACAAGCGATGTGGCAGAACCGTTTATGAACGCGCTTCGTCCCGGCATCAAAAAATTAAAGAAAATGATGAGGTAGAACATGAATTACGATCATATATTAATTCGTTTTGGGGAAATATCAACCAAAGGCAAAAACAGAAAAAGCTTTATTGAGCGCTTAAAGCAAAACGTCAGACTCGTTTTGAAAGACTATCCGAACTTAAAATACTTTTCCAATCGTGACCGCATGACGATTACATTAAATGGAGAAGATCCGGAGGCTCTTTTTCCTCTTTTAAAGCAGGTGTTTGGCATTCAAAGCTTCAGCCTGGCGATTAAGTGTGACAGCCGCCTTGATGATATTAAGGCAACTGCTCTCCATGCTATTAAGGATCAGTATCAGCCTGGTGATACGTTTAAAGTCGCGACGAAGAGAGCGTATAAACAATTTGAGTTAGATACAAACCAAATGAACGCTGAAATCGGCGGCCACATTTTGAGAAATACAGAAGGATTGACGGTCGATGTCCGCAACCCTGACATCCCGCTCAGAATCGAGATCAGAGAGGAAGCGACCTTTTTGACGATTCGCGATGAAAAAGGTGCAGGCGGCCTGCCAGTCGGTTCAGCAGGCAAAGCAATGCTGATGCTTTCCGGCGGTTTTGACAGTCCTGTGGCGGGTTTTTATGCGATGAAACGGGGACTGTCGGTAGAAGCTGTTCATTTCTTCAGCCCGCCATATACAAGCGAGCGCGCAAAACAAAAGGTAATGGATCTGGCAAAATGCCTGTCCCGCTTTGGAGGAAGCATGACGCTTCATATCGTTCCGTTTACAAAAACGCAAGAGCTCATCCAAAAACAAATTCCTGAGAACTACACAATGACGGCAACCCGCCGCCTCATGCTTCAAATTGCCGACAGAATCCGAGAAAAGAGAAACGGACTTGCCATCATTACAGGAGAAAGCCTCGGTCAGGTAGCGAGCCAAACGCTTGAAAGCATGTATGCGATAAACGCGGTGACATCAACACCGATTTTGCGTCCGTTGATCGGCATGGATAAAACAGACATCATCGAAAAATCACGGGAAATCGGCACATATGAGACAAGCATTCAGCCGTTTGAAGACTGCTGCACGATCTTTACGCCGCCAAGCCCGAAAACACGTCCTAAAAAAGAAAAAATTGAACACTATGAAAGCTTTGTTGATTTTGAGCCGTATATCCAAGAAGCGGTTGAAAACATTGAGACAATGACGCTGTATAGCGAACAAGAAGCAAACGATAAATTCGCGGAACTCTTTTAACCAGCTGCAGCTCCTGTCTGTAATTACCAAAGTTTTTCTGTATGAAGCCATGTGTTTTAACACATTCTATACTCACAAGGAGGTGAGACACATGGCACAAAACAGTCAAAACGGTAACAGCAGTAACCAACTCCTAGTACCAGGAGCTGCTCAAGCCATCGACCAAATGAAATTAGAAATCGCTTCTGAATTCGGTGTAAACCTTGGAGCAGACACAACTTCTCGCGCTAACGGTTCTGTTGGAGGAGAGATCACAAAACGTCTTGTTTCTTTTGCTCAACAAAACATGGGCGGAGGACAATTCTAATTTACAATTTCACATAATGGCTTAGGAGTGGGGGAAAACCCCACTCTTTTTCGTTTTTATATATATAAAAGGACCAGCGACCTATAAAAACATATGTTTATCGAGCTGGTTTTTAGGCAAATCCTTACGGGAAGAGCTTGTATTTATGTATAATGGGAGGAGAAAGTGAGGAGTTGTTCGTGTTAAAACGAGAAGATTTAATTGCCCCTATGCAATATAATTTAGTAAATGAAATTGAAAAATTCAGTGCCGCTGGACAAAAAACCGCTCTTCTATGGGAGGATGAGTCTGGCAAGCAAGAGTCTTGGTCATATGAAAAGCTGATGGAAGAAACAAATAAAATCGGAGCGGCTTTGGCTGATCTTGGATTTAAAAAAGGCGACAAGCTGATTGTAATGGTTCCGCGGGTGCTTGAAGCATATGCGGTTTATCTGGCTATCCTGAAATCAGGCATGGTTGTCATTCCGTGCTCCGAAATGCTTCGTGCGAAAGATCTTGAATACCGGATTGAACATGCAGAAGTGAAAGGCGCTATTGTCTATTCTGCGTTTATCGGCGCCTTCCGTGATGTCAGTACGGCTGACAAACTGATTAAGCTGTCTATTGGCGAAAACGATGCCGGCTGGAAGAATCTCTTATCAATTGAAGCGGACGGAAGCAGATTCCAAACAGCTGACACAACAAGAGAAGATATGGCCTTCTTATCTTACACTTCCGGAACAACAGGTCAGCCTAAAGGTGTTGTACATACGCACGGTTGGGCATTTGCTCATTTAAAAACATCGGCTGGCGCTTGGCTTGATATTTCTGAAAAGGATACCGTCTGGGCAACTGCTGCACCAGGCTGGCAAAAGTGGGTATGGAGCCCGTTTTTAGCTGTGCTAGGCAGCGGAGCAACGGGTTTTGTGTACCACGGCAGATTCAAAGCAGAAACATATCTAGAACTTTTAAGCCGCTACAAAATCAATGTCTTCTGCTGTACGCCGACGGAATACCGCTTAATGGCGAAGGTTGAAGGCTTGGACCGCTATGATCTTTCCGCCCTGCACAGCGCCGTTTCCGCAGGCGAACCGCTTAACCGTGAAGTCATTGATGTTTTTCAAAAGCACTTCGGCATTAAGGTGAGGGACGGATATGGCCAAACAGAAAGCACGCTTTTAGTCGGTGTCTTAAAAGACATGGATATTAAACCAGGAAGCATGGGAAAACCGACACCGGGAAATCAGGTGGAGATCATTAATGAAGACGGTGAAATCTGTAAAACTGGTGAGGTTGGCGATATCGCTGTCCACCTCAGCACGCCGGCGCTCTTTAAAGAATATTACAAAGACCCGGAAAGAATGAAAACACAAATTCGCGGCGATTATTTCCTAACAGGAGACAGAGCAAAAAAAGATGAAGAAGGTTACTTTTGGTTTGAAAGCCGAAACGACGATATCATTATCAGCTCCGGCTACACGATCGGGCCCTTTGAAGTGGAAGACGCGCTCGTTAAGCACCCCGAAGTAAAAGAATGTGCTGTTGTCGCAAGCCCTGATGAAATCAGAGGTTCCATCGTTAAGGCATATGTTGTCCTGCAGAATCACGAAAAACGCAGTGATGAGCTTGTCAAAGTCCTGCAAAATCATGTGAAGACCATTACCGCTCCGTACAAATATCCTAGAGAAATTGAATTTGTGGAAAGCCTGCCGAAAACGGCTTCTGCAAAAATCAGACGAGTGGAATTAAGAAAACGTGAAGAACAGCTCAAAGCTAATAAAAAGGCGTAAAGAAAGAGAGTGGACGTGAAGTGAAGGCGATATGGCACGGCGGTTTCATTTATACGATGCTCGAAGAAGGCGATCGGACAGAGGCGGTTTATGTTGAGGATGGTGTCATAAAAGGCACCGGCAGCTATGAGCGCCTGAAGAAAAAATACGGGTCCCCGGACACAGAAGAAATCAGCCTGAACGGGGCAGTGATGTTTCCCGGATTTGTCGACAGCCATTTACACTTGATCGGCCACGGCGAGAAACAGCTTCAGCTCGATCTGTCTGCGCTGACGTCGAAAGAAGCTGTTTTACAGGCTGTCAAGGAAAGAGAGCGTCAGTATCCTGAAGGCGATTGGCTCGTTGGAGAAGGCTGGAATGAAAATCAATTTGAGACACCGGACTATTTGACCAAGCATGATCTTGATCGTTTATTTCCGGACAGGCCCGTCTTGCTTAAGCGGGTATGCCGGCATGCGATAACTGTTAATTCTGCGGCTCTTCAAGCGGCGGGGATTTCAAGAAACACTTCTGACCCTGACGGCGGAGTCATCGTAAAAGATGCAAATGGAGAGCCGACCGGGCTTCTGTTTGATAAGGCGCAGAATCTGATTCTGAAGGCTGTCCCGCCAGTCTCCCAGCACTATGTTGATGAGGCGCTCACAGCTGCGATAGAGGATTGCTGGACAAAAGGCCTGACGGGCGGACATTCGGAAGACTTGTCCTATTATGGTGATGTTTCGGTGCCGATGAAAGCTTATGAGAAAACTGCCGCTAGCGGAAAGTATCCGTTTCGCTGTCATTTGCTCGTTCATCATGAAGCGGTCGATCGATGGGAGCAGCTGGAGAAGCCGTCGGGCCCGTATGTGGAATTCGGTGCCATGAAAATATTTGCTGACGGGGCGCTTGGCGGGAGAACGGCTTTATTGAAAGAACCATATCACGACGATCCATCCACTAATGGTGTTCAGGTTCATGATGATGAAACCCTTGGCCGGCTTATTCGAAAAGCGAGAGAAAAAGGCATGGAGGTTGCCGTTCATGCGATCGGCGATCTTGCGTTTGAAAAAGTGCTGAACGCAATTGAAAAGCATCCGCCCCGAAGCGGCCGGCATGATCGGCTGATTCATGCTCAAGTGCTCAATGACGAATTAATTGAAAAAGCGGCACGCATGCCGATCGCAATTGATATTCAGCCTCATTTCGTCACCAGTGATTTTCCTTGGGTCATTGACCGTCTCGGAAAAGGCAGGATGAAAACTGCCTTTGCATGGAAAACGCTGATGTCCAAAGGCATTTTATGCGCGGGCGGCTCAGACGCCCCGATTGAGCCTGCTGACCCGCTTCTTGGCATCCAGTCCGCGGTGCTCCGAAAAAGCACCCATGAACAGAACGGGCCAAGCTATAATGAAAACGAATGTTTGACGGTGTATGAAGCGATTGAGCTCTATACAGAAGGAAGCGCCGGGATCATTTATAAAGACAATTCACGCGGAAAAATTGCCGAGGGCTATGACGCGGATTTTACGGTTCTCAGCGATGATCCATTTGCAATTGACCCTGCACAGCTTCATCTTTTGGACATTAAAAAAACCGTGATCAACGGCCAGATTGTATATGAGAAGTCATAAAAGGACAGGCGGGCAGCCTGTCCTTTTCATTTTCTATAAAAAAGTACGCTTCACTTTCTCCCAAAATGAATTGTCCTTTAGTTTGACTGTTTTGATTTTTTTGTCAGACAGTTTGATTTCGATTGTTTTCACGTTTCTTGTACTGAGTGCTTCATTGTCCAAACCGATGATCGGGTGCTCATTGCCGTCTTGCATTACACGAAGGGTCAGCTTTCGGTCAGAGCTGAGGACAAATGGCGAGCCGAGTGTCCGATAGGTGTTATTGTTAAGGGATGCAAGCTCAGATACCTGTATGCATGGAAGCAACGGGTCAACAACTGCTCCTGCGACAGACTTGTTATATGCGGTGCTGCCTGTCGGGGTTGAGATGATCATTCCGTCTCCTCTAAACGT
The DNA here is from genome assembly GCF_040784915.1 of Bacillus vallismortis. Taxonomy (GTDB): domain Bacteria; phylum Bacillota; class Bacilli; order Bacillales; family Bacillaceae; genus Bacillus; species Bacillus subtilis_G. The sequence goes on along the minus strand of NZ_CP160797.1, from coordinate 2,991,871 downwards.
TTCAAAGTGCAGATCATCAATCAGCACGTCCATCACAAAGGTTTTAATAATGCTTGAACGGATGGAAACCTCGTTTAAGCAGTGAAAAGGGCTGGCGTTATCCACTGTCACTTCAATCAGCGGATATTTTCTGACTTCTATTTGTTCAAACGTCATTGCATCGACCATTTTCCCTTGATCATCACTATGAAAGTCGCAATATAAATGAGCTTTCCCCTTTTTGGTAATGCCGACGTACAAGCAATCGTCACGGAAATTCGTTTTTCTGACTGCTTGCAAAAATGTGCCGTCTCCGCCAATGCTTGCGATAATATTGGCGTCTGAGGGCTGATTCACAACCGTAAATCCATGTTCTTCAGCCAATTGTGTTAACGTGCTGGCTTGTTCGTTTGTTTTCTGGTCCTGTTTGTGAAAAAAATAAACATTACGGCGTTGATCGGTCATATCCCATTTCCCCTTTAGCTGTCATATTTAAGTTTTTCTGTCATTTAGTATTTGTGATAAAATACCTTTGGCCATAAGTGTACCACGTTTGGCGGCAGCCCGTTAAGCCAGAGCTTTCTCATTAATTGAAACATTTTTGATATTGAATCGTATTATGAGAGAGTTTGGGAAAAAGGAGGAGAAAAAAATGAATGCAAAAAGATGGATCGCATTAGTGATTGCCCTGGGGATTTTCGGCGTTTCCATCATCGTCAGTATCTCAATGAGTTTCTTTGAAAGCGTCAAAAGCGCTCAAACGGATCTCTCATCACTGACGGATGAATCGCAGGAAAAGACGCTGGAAAACGGCAGTCTCTCAAGTAAAATTGCCGTATTGGAGGTCAGCGGCACCATTCAGGATAATGGGGATTCAAGCAGTCTGCTGGGATCAGGCGGATATAACCACAGAACGTTCTTAAAAAACCTTGAGCGTGCAAAAGATGACAAGACAGTTAAAGGCATCGTTCTGAAAGTGAATTCTCCGGGCGGCGGAGTATATGAAAGTGCTGAAATACATAAGAAGCTGGAAGAGATCAAGAAAGAAACAAAAAAACCGATTTACGTGTCAATGGGATCGATGGCAGCATCTGGCGGCTATTACATCTCGACGGCGGCTGATAAGATTTTTGCGACCCCGGAAACCTTAACTGGGTCACTCGGCGTCATTATGGAAAGTGTTAATTATTCAAAGCTTGCTGATAAGCTCGGAATTTCTTTTGAAACGATTAAGAGCGGGGCCCATAAGGATATTATGTCTCCTTCCCGTGAGATGACGAAAGAAGAAAAGAACATTATGCAATCTATGGTTGATAATTCATATGAAGGATTTGTTGATGTCATTTCTGAAGGCCGCGGCATGTCGAAAGCGGAGGTAAAGAAAATTGCGGACGGACGTGTGTATGACGGACGGCAGGCGAAAAAACTGAAGCTCGTTGATGAACTTGGTTTTTATGACGATACCATTTCAGCGATGAAAAAGGATCATAAGGATTTAAAAAACGCCTCTGTCATTTCTTACGAGGAAAGCTTGGGATTAGGCTCGCTGTTTTCCATGGGCGCCAACAAAATGTTTAAGAGTGAAATCGATTTTCTTAATATGAGAGAAATTCTTTCACAATCCGGTTCGCCGAGAATGATGTATCTCTATGCGAAGTAGGAGGGATCAATAATGGATGTGACATATGAAGAGTTTGAGCGCAATGACATCAAAGGCCCGCAAGAAGCGGAGCAGCTGACACATGCTTATGCGGGCTTTTGGGTTCGTTTCTGGGCTTTCCTGCTTGATTGGCTCGTTGTATGGGGATTAAACCATTTACTTGTTTCTCCCCTCTTTACCGTATTGGATCTGCCGAAAACATCCGGCATGTTTACCTTCTCGGCTTACAGTGTGACTACGCTTGTAGTGTTTCTTGCCTATTTTGCCCTGCTGACAAAGTTCTTCAGGCAGACGCTTGGAAAAATGGTGTTCGGCCTCAAAGTGGTTTCTGTGAAACCGGACCATAAGCTGACATGGAGTACAGTGATTTTTCGTGAAGTAGTCGGAAGGTATATTGATAAGATTTGGATTTTATATATCGTCGTTGCTTTTTCACCTACAAAACAGGGGATTCATGACTACATCGCGGACACGACTGTGGTGCATGAAAAACTATATCGCAAATAACCGATAAACCCGGACCTCGTCCGGGTTTATTTTTTTCTGGATTGGCGATAATGCTCCTAGAGGAAGTGAAGAATATGATATATGTGCTGACAGCCATTCTTATTCTTATAGGTATCGTGCTGCTTCTCAGAATGAAAGTACATGTTGCGGTCGAGTATCTTCATGCCGAGGATAACGACAAACTGACCTTGAAGATTACGACGCTGTTTGGCCTGATCCGGGTCAAAAAATCAATCCCGGCCATTAAGGTGAACAAAGCTGACGGAACAGTTGACATCAAACAAAAATCAAAATCCAAAGTGAAAGAAAGCAGCGGCAAGCAAAAAATCACATTTGATGATGTGCAGCAAAGTATCCATAAAATCGAAATGCTTCTGCACCAGGTCAAAAATTTACGGAAAATCAACGCGACTTTTCTGGCGCATTTACATATCACAAAACTCGAATGGGTTACAATCGTGGGAATTCATGACGCAGCAGTAACAGGCGTGTTAACAGGTGCTGTATGGGGTGTGAAAGGCGGTATCGCTGCGATGCTGTATGAGCATCTGGATTTTGTGGAGAAACCCGTCTATGAAGTGATTCCGTCGTTTCAAGTCCCTGTCTCCAAGACTCATTTTCAGTGTATATTCTTTTTTCGCTTTGGACATGCTATGCTTGCAGCTTTCAAATTCGTCAAATACGGACGGGAGTTATCCGCATTAAAGAAGAATCCGTCGTCTCGAATGACTTCAAAGAATGATTCATCAGTTTAAGGAGGAAGCGTATATGGCAGACCATCCCATTCAAGGTTTAATGAAAACCGCAATGGAAAACTTGAAGGAAATGATTGATGTTAACACCATCATCGGAGACCCGGTGGAGACGCCGGATGGAAGCGTGATTTTAACGGTCTCTAAAGTTGGATTCGGATTCGCTGCAGGCGGAAGTGAGTTTGGCGGTAAGCCGGCAGAAAAGAAATCCGGAGACGATGAGACAAGAGAACAAAAACTCCCTTTCGGAGGCGGAAGCGGAGGCGGTGTGTCCATTACACCGATCGCGTTTTTAATTGTCGGATCGACCGGCATCAGAATGCTTCATTTAGATGAAAACACTCATTTGATCGAGAAAATTTTAGACGCAGCTCCTCAAACACTAGAGCGCATCCAGCAAATGTTTAAGAAAAACAACAAGAACCAAGGTCAAGGCCAAAACCAAAACCAAAACCAAAATCAAATGAATAATATGAACAATATGAATTATTAAATAAGGGTTAACTGCGGCCGCCGCAGTTAACTTTTTTTTGGCATAAACTTTGCAGTTTGCAGGAAACTTTACTATGATAGAGACATACATACAAAAGGGAGGAATTATAATGGCTGAAATTACATTTAAAGGCGGTCCGGTTACACTTGTCGGACAAGAAGTGAAAGTAGGGGATCAAGCTCCTGATTTCACAGTGCTGACTAACAGCCTTGAAGAAAAATCGTTAGCTGATATGAAAGGAAAGGTAACGATTATTTCTGTTATCCCTTCAATTGACACAGGTGTTTGTGATGCGCAAACACGCCGTTTTAACGAAGAAGCAGCAAAGCTTGGAGATGTCAACGTCTACACAATCAGTGCAGACCTTCCATTTGCACAAGCTCGCTGGTGCGGCGCTAACGGAATTGACAAAGTAGAAACGCTGTCTGACCACAGAGACATGTCATTTGGCGAAGCGTTCGGTGTGTATATTAAAGAACTTCGTCTGCTTGCGCGTTCCGTATTTGTCCTTGATGAGAATGGAAAAGTCGTTTACGCAGAATATGTAAGTGAAGCAACAAACCACCCGAACTATGAAGAGCCAATCGAGGCTGCTAAGGCATTAGTGAAGTAAGCAGGGAAGAAGCTCCAGGCTGCCGCCGGAGCTTTTTTTATGGCAAGGAGGAACACATATGCAAAAAGACCATGTGGGCGCGGTGTACGAGCTGTTAGACGAAGCCGCGATCATCATAAAGAATGAATTGCAAATTTCATATATAGAGGCGCTGGCTGAAGCGGGAGAAATGTATTTTCTTGAAAAAACGAATCAGCTGAAACTGTCTGATGAGAAAACCGAACAGCTTCAGGCTCTGCTTGAAAAAGCGGAATTCGGCACATATGAGCACGAGTGGGTGCGCAAAGCTTTTCAGCTGTCTGTCCTGAAAGGCCTGAAAGATATCTCTCATCCGAACAGACAGATGACGCCGGACACAATTGGGCTTTTCATCAGTTATTTGGTGAATAAGTTTATGGCGGGCCAAAAGGAACTTACGGTCCTTGATCCGGCTGTCGGAACGGGAAACCTTCTGTTCACCGTGCTGAACCAGCTGTCTGAAAAAACGGCGAATAGCTTTGGCATTGAAATTGATGACGTACTGCTGAAGATCGCGTATGCCCAAGCGAACCTTTTGAAAAAAGAGCTTGAGCTGTTCCATCAGGACAGCCTTGAGCCGCTGTTTATCGATCCTGTTGACACGGTCATATGCGATCTGCCGGTCGGCTATTATCCGAATGACGAAGGAGCAGAAGCGTTTGAGCTCAAAGCGGACGAAGGTCATTCCTTCGCACATCATCTGTTTATAGAACAGAGCCTCAAACATACCAAACCGGGCGGCTATTTATTTTTTATGATCCCGAATCATTTGTTTGAGAGCTCCCAAAGCGACAAGCTGAAACAGTTTTTTAAAGAAAAGGTTCATATCAACGCCCTTTTGCAGCTGCCAAAGTCTATTTTTAAAGAAGAGGCTCATGCCAAAAGCATCCTTGTGCTCCAGAAAAAAGGAGAGGGGACGAAAACGCCGGGGCAAATTCTGCTTGCGAATCTTCCGTCTTTCACCAATCAGAAGGCGATGCTTGATATGATGGCTCAAATAGATGCGTGGGTTGGAAAAGAAAAATAGATGTCGAATAGCAGCTTAGGCGGCCGTCATACGATGGATGCCTAAGCTGTTTTTATTGTGGCACTTGATGACCGGACAGGCGAATTGAATCAAGTTTTGAAACACAAAATATAGAAGGGAAAACCGCAATATGTAAGCGTTTGTCAATTCAAAACCTATAGGTGATATGTCTGAAAATAACGACTTCTCACTGTAAGCGTTATCAATATACAAGTTGACTTGAAATGCCGACATGACAATGTTTAAATGGAAAAGTCAGATATTTTTCGGAGAAGAAGATGATATTCACCGGGAAAAAAGTACGAAAAAGAAGTTGTTGATACAGAGTATAAAGGAGCGTCAATCATGTCCAAAATTATTGCAATTAACGCAGGAAGCTCGTCTTTGAAATTTCAGCTTTTCGAAATGCCTTCAGAAACGGTTTTAACGAAGGGTTTAGTTGAACGAATTGGTATCGCCGACAGCGTATTTACGATATCTGTAAACGGCGAGAAAAATACAGAAGTAACTGATATTCCGGATCATGCGGTAGCGGTTAAAATGCTGCTGAATAAGCTAACGGAATTCGGCATTATTAAAGATTTGAATGAAATTGACGGAATCGGCCACCGTGTCGTGCACGGCGGAGAAAAATTCAGCGATTCTGTCTTATTAAGTGATGAAACCATTCAGGAAATTGAAGATATTTCTGAATTGGCACCGCTTCACAACCCGGCGAATATCGTTGGAATTAAAGCGTTCAAAGAAGTGCTTCCAAATGTTCCTGCGGTTGCTGTTTTTGATACGGCATTCCACCAAACTATGCCTGAACAGTCTTACCTGTACAGCCTGCCTTATGAATACTATGAAAAATTCGGCATCCGTAAATACGGCTTCCACGGCACTTCACATAAATATGTGACTGAGCGTGCAGCAGAGCTTCTTGGCCGTCCGTTAAAAGACTTACGCCTGATTTCCTGCCACCTTGGAAACGGCGCTAGTATTGCTGCTGTTGAAGGCGGAAAATCAATTGATACATCTATGGGCTTTACGCCGCTTGCCGGTGTGGCAATGGGTACACGCTCTGGAAACATCGACCCTGCCCTGATCCCATACATCATGGAGAAAACAGGCCAGACAGCTGACGAAGTACTGAATACATTAAACAAAAAAAGCGGACTGCTCGGCATCTCCGGTTTCTCAAGCGATCTTCGTGACATCGTTGAAGCAACGAAAGAAGGAAATGAGCGTGCGGAAACGGCCCTTGAAGTCTTCGCGAGCAGAATCCACAAATACATCGGTTCTTACGCTGCAAGAATGAGCGGTGTCGATGCGATCATCTTTACTGCCGGTATCGGTGAAAACAGTGTGGAAGTCAGAGAGCGCGTTCTTCGCGGCTTAGAATTCATGGGCGTTTACTGGGATACTGCGCTTAATAACGTACGCGGCGAGGAAGCTTTCATCAGCTATCCGCATTCTCCAGTAAAAGTCATGATCATTCCGACTGATGAAGAAGTCATGATTGCGCGCGACGTTACCCGTTTAGCAAAATAAATCGTTTTTAAAGAGCACATTCACTTGAATGTGCTTTTTTGTTCATGCATGATAATGACAGAAAAAATAAAAGAGGTGAGCTGATGAGCGTTCAAGAGCATAAACAAGAAGCGCCCGATATCGTTCGGTGCAAAGTGATCACAGTCAGTGACACGAGGACGGAAGAAACGGATAAAAGCGGCAAGCTGATGATCTCATTTTTAGAAGAAGCCGGTCATCACATTGCCGCCTATGAAATTGTAAAAGATGAAAAGGATGCTTTGCAGCGGGCTGTCCTTGCCGGTTGCATGGATGAACAGACAGACGCGGTACTCTTAAACGGAGGGACGGGCATAGCAGATCGGGACGTCACCATTGAAGCCATTTCGCCGCTGTTTTCAAAAGAACTGCCCGGCTTTGGAGAAATATTCAGAATGCTGAGTTATACAGAGGATATCGGCTCGGCCGCAATCATGTCGAGAGCGACTGCCGGCGTTATCCAGCATACAGCTGTTTTCTCAACGCCAGGCTCAAGCGGCGCGGTAAAGCTGGCAATGAAGAAGCTGATTATTCCCGAACTTGCACATGTCGTCAGAGAAATCAGAAAAGACAAGTAAATGAATAAATACTAAGAAACTTCACCTGGAAATTCAGGTGAAGTTTTTTTAATAAAAGGCTTGAAAAAACGAAAAGTACTTGTTAAAGTGTATACATACAAAATGTATTTTTATTAAATATAATTTATTTTTATACAAAAAAGAAACATGGCTGAGAGGAGATTTTTATCATGTCAGAACAGAAAAAAGTTGTATTAGCATACTCAGGAGGCCTTGATACCTCCGTTGCAATAAAATGGCTTCAGGAGCAAGGGTATAATGTGATCGCCTGCTGCCTGGACGTCGGTGAAGGCAAGGATTTGGCATTTGTTCAGCAGAAAGCGCTGGAAGTAGGCGCGACAAACTCCTACGTGATCGATGCAAAAGAAGAATTCGCACAGGACTACGCGCTTATCTCTTTGCAGGCTCATACGATGTATGAAGGAAAATATCCGCTCGTTTCCGCATTATCTCGACCGCTGATTGCGAAAAAACTGGTTGAAATCGCTGAAAAAGAAGATGCACAGGCGATTGCGCACGGATGTACAGGGAAAGGGAATGACCAGGTTCGTTTCGAGGTCTCTATTAAATCATTAAATCCTGATCTTGAAGTCATCGCGCCGGTTCGGGAATGGCAATGGTCACGTGAAGAAGAAATTGAATATGCGGCAAGCCGCGGCATTCCGATTCCGATCAATCTTGACAGCCCGTATTCTATCGACCAAAACCTATGGGGACGCGCAAACGAGTGCGGCATTTTAGAAGATCCATGGGCGGCTCCGCCTGAAGGTGCATACGATCTAACAGCTCCGCTGGAAAAAACGCCGGACACGCCGGAAGTGATTGAAATTGCGTTTGAGCAAGGCGTGCCTGTATCCATTGACGGCGTAGCCTACTCGCTTTCTGAACTGATTTTGAAGCTGAATGAAATGGCAGGCGCTCACGGTGTCGGACGTATCGACCACGTGGAAAACCGCCTTGTCGGCATTAAATCCCGTGAAGTATACGAATGCCCAGGTGCAATGACACTGATCAAAGCGCATAAAGAATTGGAAGATTTGACGCTTGTAAAAGAGGTAGCCCACTTTAAACCGATCATCGAGCAAAAAATGTCAGAAATCATTTACAACGGCTTATGGTTTTCTCCGTTAAAAGACGCGCTGCACGCTTTCTTAAAAGAAACGCAACAGCATGTCACAGGCATTGTTCGCATCAAGCTGTTTAAAGGCCATGCGATTGTAGAAGGACGCAAATCAGAATACTCTCTATATGATGAAAAACTTGCAACATATACAAAAGACGATGCGTTTGATCACCATGCGGCAATCGGGTTTATCGAGCTTTGGGGACTTCCGACAAAAGTGAACAGCATCGTGAAAAAGAAGGAGCAGATGAAAGCATGAAGAAGCTTTGGGGAGGCCGATTCCAAAAAACACCGGAAAAATGGGTCGACGAGTTCGGCGCGTCCATATCATTTGACCAAAATTTAGTGACTGAAGACATTACAGGGTCTCTCGCACATGCTGCCATGCTGAAAAAATGCGGAATCCTTACAGCGGAAGAAGAGCTGAAAATCCGTGAGGGACTAAATACCCTTCTGCAAAAAGCAGAGGAGGGGGCATTGCAATTCTCAGTCGATTATGAGGACATTCATTTGAACATTGAGAAAATGCTTATTGACGAAATCGGCCCTCTCGGAGGCAAGCTGCATACCGGAAGAAGCCGGAATGATCAGGTGGCGACTGATATGCATTTATATTTGAAAAATCATGTCGATCACATCATTGAGCTGATTGAGGCGTTCCAAAACGCGCTGATCGAAAAGGCGGAAGCGAATGTCGAAACGATTCTGCCGGGCTACACACATTTGCAGCGCGCCCAGCCGATTTCATTCGCTCACCATTTGCTTGCGTATTTCTGGATGCTGGAGCGCGACAAGGAGCGCTTTCAGGATTCAATGAAGCGGATTAACAAATCTCCGCTTGGCTGCGGAGCGCTCGCGGGAACAACCTTCCCGATCGACCGTGACTATTCAGCAGAACTGCTCGGTTTTGATTCCATCTATGAAAACAGCCTGGACGGCGTCAGCGACAGAGATTTCATTTTGGAGTTTTTAAGCAACAGCAGTACGCTGATGATGCACCTATCCCGTTTCTCTGAAGAGATCATTCTCTGGTGCTCTCAGGAGTTTAAATTCATCGAGCTTGACGATACGTACGCAACGGGAAGCAGCATGATGCCGCAAAAGAAAAACCCTGATATGGCAGAGCTGATCCGCGGCAAAACGGGACGCGTATACGGCGATATGATGGGGCTGTTTACGATCATGAAAGGCCTTCCGCTCGCTTACAACAAAGACCTACAGGAAGACAAAGAAGGCATGTTTGACACGGTGAAAACGGTCGAGGGGAGCCTGCAAATCTTCACAGGCATGATCGAAACAATGACTGTAAACAAAGAGAATATGAAGCAAGCGACAAAACAAGACTTTTCAAATGCGACAGAACTGGCCGATTATTTAGCGAAAAAAGGAATGCCGTTCAGAGAGGCGCATGAAGTGGTCGGGAAACTTGTGTACACATGCATCGAAAAAGGGATCTATTTAAGCAATATGCCGTTTGGCGATTTTCAGCAGGCGAGCCCGCTCTTTGAAGAAGATATTTACACTGTGTTAGACCCCTACCACGCAGTAGAAAAAAGAATGAGCGCCGGAGGCACCGGGTTCAAACAGGTAGAGCAGGCGCTTGGAAAAGCGAAAGCTTGCGTGGCAGCAGGCGTTTGTTAAAATTTCCTTCATAAAATCCCGTCATTATAGCCAACCTATTTCTATAATGATGGGAGGCAGGATGATGAAAAAAGAACCGGAACGCTATATTTATGATGATCAAGAAAGTCAGGAGACAACAAGGCTTATTTCAGAAGCATATCAAAGCGGTTATGTGGATATGTTTGATCAAGAGCCTTCATCTTCTGAGGAATAAGCTGTCTGTACAGGCAGCTTTTTTTGTATGTCAAAGTGTAAAAAGTGATATTGAAGGCCTTTTATAGTAAAGTAGAAGAAGAAACACTTTATTGAAAGCGGCGACGTTGCTTTGGGAGGTATTCATGTGCGACATGCTTTAATTACTGCCGGTTCGAAGGGTTTAGGCCGAAAAGTGACTGAGATGTTGCTTGCAAAGGGGTATTCAGTAACAGTCAATTACAGGCGGGATGAGGAGGCTGTCAGCCGCCTGAAGGAAGCCTGTCCTGATTGTCTTGACCGGCTGCAATTTGTAAAAGGTGATGTCACCAAAAAAGAAGATCTGCTCCGTATTGCAGAGGCTGCCTTAAACCGCTTCGGAAGGATCGACTTTTTGATTAACAACGCGGGACCATACATATTTGAACGTAAAAAGTTAGCCGATTATACTGATAATGAATGGTACGGTATGTTGGAAGGGAATTTAAGCGCCGTCTTTCATTTATTCAAAGCGGTTATTCCGACCATGAGACAACAGCAGTTCGGACGCATCATCACGTACGGATTTCAAGGTGCGGCGCACGCGCCAGGCTGGCTTCACCGATCGGCATTTGGCGCTGCGAAAGTGGGTTTGGCTTCTTTGACGAAGACCATTGCCATTGAAGAAGCCGAATTCGGCATAACCGCCAACATGGTTTGCCCGGGAGATATTGTGGGCGGTATGAAGGAAGCATCAATAGAGGAAGCCAGAAAGCGAATTGGCAAAGAAAAAACGCCGATAGGAAGATCGGGCACAGGCGAGGATATCGCCCGGATTATCGCTTTCTTGTGTGAAGAGAACTCAGACCTTGTGACAGGGACTGTCATTGAAGCCACCGGAGGCCTCAATGTCATTAATAAGAATCAATCGACATAAGTTTTTCAGTTTCTTGAAAAGGGAAAATATAAAATCAACATAATGTGACGAGGTGAAAGAAATGAAAGTGACATATCACGGACATTCTGTTATCACAGTGGAAACGAAGGATCATCATATGATATTTGACCCGTTTTTGACAGGGAATTCGTTAACGGATCTAAAGCCGGAGGATGTAAAAGCAGACGTCATCTTATTGACGCACGGACACAATGATCATGTCGGCGATACAGAACAAATTGCCAAGCAAAACAACGCGTTGGTTGTTGCTCCGAACGAGCTCGCCGTGTACTTAGGCTGGAAAGGCTTGAATGTTCATCCAATGCACATCGGCGGCTCCCGCCAGTTCGATTTTGGAAAAGTGAAGCTCACACAGGCTTTTCACGGATCAGCCATCACAGATGAAGAAAACAAAACGATCACTTACACAGGCATGCCAGCCGGTATTTTGCTGACTGTGGAAGATAGAACGATTTTCCACGCGGGCGATACGGCTCTTTTCTCTGATATGAAGCTGATTGGCGAATTGAATCATATTGACCTTGCCTTCCTGCCGATTGGCGATAACTTTACGATGGGGCCTGAAGACGCCAAGCTTGCCGCTGAATGGCTGCGGGCAAAACAGGTCGTGCCGGTTCATTACAATACATTCCCGGTTATCGAACAAGACCCTGAGGCATTCGCTGACAGCCTGCCGGGCGGAGTCGGTAAAGTCATGGCGGTCGGTGAGACGATCGAGCTTTAACCGGCTGAAAACATCTCCTGATTCATCAGGAGATGTTTTTTATTTTTCCCGCTCATTGCGTACAAATCCTCCGAGCCCTTATAATAAAAGCAGAAGACTGTCCTTAGAGGTGAAAGGCTTGGCAACGAAGCATGAACAAATTTTAACGTATATTGATTCACTCCCTGTCGGTGAAAAAATTTCTGTGCGAAGAATTGCAAAGGAAATGAAAGTAAGCGAAGGGACCGCATACAGAGCGATCAAGGAAGCAGAGAATAAAGGGTTTGTCAGCACGATTGAACGTGTGGGCACAATCCGGATTGAGCAAAAGAAAAAAGAGAATATTGAAAAGCTTACCTATGCAGAGGTTGTAAATGTCATAGACGGACAGGTGCTCGGGGGCCGGGCCGGACTCCATAAGACATTAAATAAATTTGTCATCGGCGCGATGGAGCTGGACGCGATGATGCGATACACCGCAGCGGGGAATCTTCTGATTGTCGGAAACAGAATCAACGCGCACAGACAGGCGCTTGAAGCGGGCGCGGCTGTATTGGTGACCGGGGGCTTCAACACGGATGACAGTATTGTACAGCTGGCAGATGAGCTTGAGCTGCCGATTTTATCCACGAGCTATGACACCTTTACAGTAGCCGCAATGATTAACCGGGCGATTTATGACCAGCTGATCAAAAAAGAAATCGTTCTGGTGGAGGACATTCTAACGCCAGCTGACCGTACGGTATATCTTTCGCCTAAGGATAAACTTGAAAAATGGTATGAGAAAAACTTTGAAACGGGACACGGCCGGTTCCCAGTTGTTGACGATCAGATGAAAATCCACGGCATCTTGACATCGAAAGATATTGCCGGCCATGAGCGAAACGCATCCATCGAAAAGGTCATGACCAAAAATCCCGTCACGGTTATTGGGAAAACATCTGTCGCCTCGGCGGCGCAAATGATGGTATGGGAAGGGATTGAAGTGCTTCCCGTTACTGACGGCCACCAAAAACTGATCGGCATGATCAGCCGCCAAGACGTGTTAAAAGCCCTTCAAATGATTCAAAAGCAGCCGCAGGTCGGGGAAAAGCTTGATGATATCGTTTCAAAGGGATTTAAAGATGAGGATGATGATAAAGAGGGTCAAACGGTTTACGAGTATGAAGTCACGCCGCAGATGACAAACCAGCTCGGAACAATTTCTTATGGTGTGTTTACGACCATTTTGACGCAAGCGGCAAACCGGTTTTTGCGCTCGAAAAAACGCGGTGAACTCGTAATAGAAAGCATCACCATTTTCTTTTTGAAGCCTGTGCAGATGGAATCGGTCATCGAAGTCAAACCGCGCATTTTGGAGGCCGGCAGAAAGTTTGGAAAAATGGAAGTTGAAGTGCACAGCCAAGGCCATATCGCGTCTAAAGCGATGCTGATGGTTCAGCTGATGGAAAGAAGCTAAGGGACGTTCAGGCGCCCCTTACGCGTGATCTCTTTCAGCTTCTTTGGCGTGAAGGGGATTGTAATGCCTGTAGGCTTTATAACCTGCCCAAGCGCTTCCTGCTCCTATGACGATAAAGATACCGCCGATTACTAATGTTAATACTGAATGGAATAATATCATTTGGTTGAGCCCGTAGAACAGGACCAGTGACCCTAAGGCCATGCTTGATTTTGCCGAACAGATTTCTTTTTCCAAAGCTTGCTTTGTCCGTACGCCTTTTACTTTATAGTACACATAAAAGCAGGCTGAAAGCCCAATCAAAAAAACAAGAACCAGCATAAATGAAATCCTCCATCGTAAAAGTTTACAAACCCATTCTATACAAAAACGGGCTTGGTTTTGACGTTATTTTTCTTTTCCGTCGGCAGAGAATGTGATTTAATGAATAAAAACAATAAAGGAGTATCAAATGAAAACAGAATTAATCAGAACCATATCATTATATGACACGATTATCTTACATAGACATGTGCGCCCTGATCCGGATGCTTATGGATCTCAGTGCGGGCTTACGGAAATCCTGCGTGAAACGTATCCAGAAAAAAATATTTTTGCGGTCGGCACGCCTGAACCGTCCCTCTCTTTCCTATATGCCCTTGATGAGGTGGACAATGAAACATATGAAGGCGCACTGGTCATTGTCTGCGATACGGCAAATCAGGAAAGAGTCGACGATCAGCGTTATCCTTCAGGCGCCAAACTGATGAAAATCGACCATCATCCGAACGAAGATCCATACGGTGACCTTCTCTGGGTCGATACAAGCGCCAGCTCAGTAAGTGAAATGATTTACGAGCTGTATTTAGAAGGAAAAGAGCACGGCTGGAAGCTGAATACGAAAGCGGCAGAGCTGATCTATGCCGGCATAGTCGGAGATACCGGACGCTTCTTATTTCCGAATACAACGGAAAAAACATTAAAATATGCAGGCGAGCTCATTCAGTATCCATTCTCTTCCTCAGAGTTGTTTAATCAATTGTATGAAACAAAACTGAATGTGGTGAAGCTTAACGGCTTTATCTTTCAAAATGTGTCATTGTCCGAAAACGGCGCCGCTTCAGTTTTCATCAAAAAGGATACGCTTGAAAAGTTCGGCACCACGGCTTCTGAAGCGTCACAGCTTGTCGGGACGCTCGGCAATATCTCAGGTATTCGCGCTTGGGTGTTTTTCGTAGAAGAAGATGATCAAATCAGAGTCAGATTCCGTTCGAAGGGTCCTGTCATTAACGGACTTGCCCGGAAATATAACGGCGGAGGCCATCCGCTTGCTTCAGGCGCCTCTATTTACAGCTGGGATGAAGCTGATCGGATTTTAGCTGATCTGGAAACACTATGTAAAGAACACAAGTAGAGGGGAGACCCTCTCTCTTAGTGTTCATCTGTGACGGGGATGAACCAGCAGCCGAAATCAGTAAGGTCCTCGTAGACTTGGAGATTGTGAAATTGAAGTTCTTTTTTTATGAGGGAAGCGAGTGAGTTTGTTTCGGCATATGCAGAAAAACCTTGTCTGAGCCGGGCTGCTTGATCTTTTGCTAACTGACGGTCACTGTAAACCTCCATTTCCCTTCCTCCTTCCTTTTGCCATTAAGCCTCTCACATATAGTTTATAAAAAAGAATGGGAAAAAGCGACAGAAGTTTAGAGAATTTAAAAAAAATCCATAATTACGCCGCAAATGATATTTCAAGTTCTACTGTCAGTCTCGTATAAATAATTAATTCTTTGACGGTTGCCTCGTATTTTTTTTCATTGATCATATAGACTTTGTTTTCGATTGTCCGTTTTAAAAGATCCTTTGTTTGATAGACGCTCTCTATGTCTTTTGTAATCACCTCTGAAATATTATCCTTTACATGCTCCTCGAATTTCGTTTTATCCGGCTGTGATATTTTATATTTATCCCCATTCTGTAATTTAACGCTGACGCTTTGGATCAGCAGTTTTCTTTTATTATCTTCGTTCAGTTTATGGAGGTCTTCCTGATAGATTGAAATTTGATTGTTTAAGTCTTTGACATGCTCTTTTTGTTTTTCAATGAGGCTGACCTGCTCCTCTTGGAATGTACCGTAAGTAAACAGGAAAAAGAACCAGCTGATCACGGCTCCGCACATCATTCCCGCAAAAAAACGCTGCCACCCCGGTTTTTTGTAATGCTGTGGCACCCTCATGAAGAAATATGCTCCTGGGTCAGCCATGAAATAATAAGCCAGCCGCTTTGCGCCCCGCCCATGGCCGAGATAATGAGAAGAATCTGCTTGAATAAATCTCTCGTATTGCCTTCAAGAATGCCTCGTTCAAAGCTGTATACCGCATCGAATGTACCGCCGATAGCGGCGACCAGCGCCCATATTTTTAATCTGTTGGCAAGCTTTGTAATGACCGTAAGCGGGGCTTCGCCTGCCAAATATGCTCCGAGGCCTCCGATGAGTGCGCCTCCGATCAGCACCCCTAATGCGATAAAATAACTGTTGATGAAATTTACCATAAAACCAGCTTCCTGATCCATCTTGATCACCTCACCTTTTATATCATATTGAGCTTTCAGGACAAGTATGATGACGACTCGAAAAAGAACATTTGTTTCTTTTGAAAACCCGACTTATAATGAAGAAAGAAACGGATCGTAATGGAGAAAGAGGTGATAGCATGTCTTTTGTTCACCTGCAAGTGCATAGCGGGTACAGCCTGCTAAACAGCGCCGCGGCTGTGGAAGAGCTCGTCAAGGAAGCTGACAGGCTCGGATATGCGTCTTTGGCGCTGACAGATGATCATGTCATGTACGGAGCTATTCAATTTTATAAAGCATGCAAGGCGAGAGGGATCAACCCGATAATCGGTTTGACGGCTTCTGTTTTTACAGATGATAACGAGCTTGAAGCCTACCCGCTCGTCCTGCTGGCCAAATCAAATACAGGCTATCAAAACCTGCTGAAAATCAGCAGCGTCCTGCAATCGAAATCAAAAGGCGGGCTAAAGCCGAAATGGCTTCACAGTTATCGGGAAGGCATTATCGCGATAACGCCCGGCGACAAAGGATATATTGAAACGCTGCTTGAAGGAGGGCTGTTTGAACAGGCCGCTCAAGCAGCACTTGAATTTCAGTCTATATTCGGAGAGGGGGCCTTTTATTTTTCCTATCAGCCTTTTAAAGAGAATCAAGTCTTATCTGAGCAGATTCTGCTGCTGTCTGAAGAAACAGGTATCCCTATTACGGCGACAGGTGATGTGCATTACATAAGGAAAGAAGATAAGGCTGCCTACCGTTGTCTGAAAGCGATTAAGGCAGGTGAAAAACTGACGGATGCCCCCGCCGAAAATCTGCCTGATCTCGATTTGAAACCCATCGAAGAAATGCAAAACATTTATCAAGAGCATCCCGAAGCACTGCAAGCATCTGTTGAGATCGCGGAACAATGCCGGGTTGACGTCAGCCTCGGGCAGACCCGTCTCCCGTCCTTCCCAACTCCAGACGGAACGTCCGCTGACGATTATTTAACGGACATCTGTATGGCAGGTCTTCGCAGCCGCTTTGGCACGCCTGATGAACGATACCTCCGCCGTCTTCAATATGAGCTTGATGTCATCAAACGGATGAAGTTCAGCGATTACTTTCTGATCGTATGGGATTTTATGAAGCACGCCCATGAAAAAGGGATCGTTACAGGACCGGGAAGAGGTTCTGCGGCAGGATCTCTTGTGGCTTATGTCCTGTATATCACAGATGTTGACCCGATTAAACATCACCTGCTGTTTGAACGCTTTTTAAACCCAGAACGTATCAGTATGCCGGATATTGATATTGACTTTCCGGATACAAGAAGGGATGAAGTTATTCAATACGTTCAGCAGAAATACGGTGCGATGCACGTCGCGCAGATTATCACCTTTGGAACACTTGCGGCAAAAGCGGCGCTTCGGGATGTCGGCAGAGTATTCGGTGTCAGCCCGAAGGAAGCAGATCAGGTTGCAAAACTCATTCCTTCAAGGCCGGGCTTGACGCTGGATGAAGCGAGACAGCAATCGCCGGAGCTGAATAAGCGGCTTCGGGAGTCAAGTCTGCTTCAGCAAGTCTTTACAGTTGCCCGAAAAATAGAAGGGCTGCCAAGGCATACCTCGACCCATGCAGCCGGCGTTGTCCTGAGTGAAGAATCGTTAACAGATGTTGTTCCGCTTCAGGAAGGGCATGAAGGGATATATTTGACGCAATACGCGATGGATCATCTTGAAGACTTGGGTCTTTTAAAAATGGATTTCTTAGGCTTACGCAACCTGACGCTCATTGAATCCATCACTTCAATGATTGAAAAAGAAGAAAACATCAAAATAGATCTTTCGAATATTTCCTACAGGGATGACAAAACGTTCTCCTTGCTGTCGAAAGGGGATACGACAGGGATTTTTCAGCTTGAATCTACAGGGATGAGAAGCGTCCTGAAGCGGCTTAAGCCTTCAGGCCTGGAGGATATTGTGGCGGTCAATGCGCTGTACCGGCCTGGTCCGATGGAAAATATTCCGTTATTTATCGACCGTAAACACGGTCAGGCGCCTGTTCACTATCCCCATGAAGATTTAAGGAGCATCTTGGAAGATACATATGGCGTCATTGTGTATCAGGAACAAATTATGATGATAGCTTCCCGTATGGCAGGGTTTTCTTTAGGAGAAGCGGACCTGCTGAGACGGGCGGTCAGCAAAAAGAAAAAAGAAATCCTGGATAGAGAGCGAAGCCATTTTGTTGAAGGGTGCTTAAAAAAGGAGTATTCTGTAGACACTGCAACTGAAGTCTACGATTTAATCGTCAAATTCGCAAACTATGGCTTTAACCGAAGCCACGCGGTGGCATACAGCATGATCGGCTGCCAGCTTGCGTATTTGAAAGCTCATTATCCGTTATATTTTATGTGCGGATTACTGACAAGCGTCATTGGCAATGAGGATAAAATAGCTCAATATCTTTACGAAGCAAAGGGGAGCGGGATTCGTATCCTTCCTCCGTCAGTGAACAAAAGCAGTTTTCCGTTTAGAGTTGAAGACGGATCTGTCAGATACAGCCTCCGCGCGATAAAAAGTGTAGGCGTCTCAGCAGTCAAAGATATATATAAAGCGAGAAAAGAGAAACCATTTGAAGATCTTTTCGATTTCTGCTTTCGCGTGCCGTCAAAAAACGTAAATCGCAAAATGCTTGAAGCACTTATTTTTTCTGGTGCGATGGACGAATTCGGCCAAAACCGGGCGACGCTGCTCGCATCCATTGACGTTGCTTTGGAACATGCAGAGCTATTCGCCGCGGACGATGACCAAATGGGATTGTTTTTAGATGAATCGTTTTCGATTAAGCCGAAGTATGTGGAGACAGAGGAGCTTCCGCTTGTGGATTTACTTGCGTTCGAAAAAGAAACGCTCGGCATTTATTTTTCAAATCATCCGCTCTCTGCCTTCCGAAAACAGCTGGCTGTACACGGAGCAGCGACCATTCTGCAGGCCCAGCAGACGGTCAAAAGGCCGCTTTCTCTCGGAGTCCTGCTGTCGAAGATCAAAACGATTCGGACGAAAACAGGTCAAAACATGGCGTTTTTAACGCTCAGTGATGAAACCGGTGAAATAGAAGCCGTTGTTTTCCCTGAACAATTCAGACAGCTTTCTCCCGTTTTAAGAGAAGGCGCTCTTTTATTCACAGCGGGCAAATGTGAAGTAAGGCAGGATAAGGTCCAGTTCATCATGTCCCGGGCAGAATTATTAGAAAATATGGATGCGGAAAATGCGCCATCGGTGTATATAAAAATAGAAAGCAGTCAGCACAGCCAGGAGATCCTGGCAAAAATTAAGCGCATTTTGCTGGAGCATAAAGGGGAAACAGGTGTTTATCTTTATTATGAAAAGCAAAAACAGACGATTAAGCTTCCTGAGTCGTTTCATGTCAATGCGGATTACCAGGTGTTATATCGCTTAAAAGAGCTGTTGGGTCAAAAAAACGTCGTTTTAAAACAGTGGTAACGATGCATTTTTTGTTATACAATTGGAGCAATTATGTCATCCTGTTTAAATATTCAGATAGATTAACTCCGCAGAATGCAGCAATCAACGCACCAGTATACGAATCAAAAATATCCATAAGGAGTGTTTAGGAGAATGTCATTAAGAGAAGAAGCATTACACCTGCATAAAGTCAATCAGGGGAAACTGGAGTCTAAATCGAAAGTAGAAGTCAGAAACGCGAAAGATTTAAGCCTTGCGTATTCTCCGGGTGTTGCAGAACCGTGTAAGGATATTCATGAAGACATTAACAAAGTATATGATTATACAATGAAGGGGAACATGGTAGCAGTTGTGACTGACGGTACAGCTGTTCTTGGCCTTGGAAATATCGGCCCTGAAGCCGCGCTTCCTGTTATGGAAGGGAAAGCTGTTCTATTCAAAAGCTTTGCAGGCGTAGACGCGTTCCCGATTGCTTTAAACACAACCGATGTTGATAAGATCGTGGAAACTGTTAAATTGCTTGAACCGACATTTGGCGGTGTCAACCTTGAAGATATCGCAGCGCCAAACTGCTTTATCATTGAAGAGCGCCTTAAAAAGGAAACAAACATCCCGGTTTTCCATGATGATCAGCACGGTACTGCCATTGTAACGGTAGCAGGTCTTGTAAATGCGCTGAAACTGTCTGGAAAATCAATGTCATCCATTAAAGTTGTCGCAAATGGCGCCGGTGCGGCTGGTATTGCGATTATCAAGCTCCTTCACCATTACGGCGTACGTGACATCGTGATGTGCGATTCAAAAGGAGCGATTTATGAAGGGCGTCCGGAAGGCATGAACGATGTCAAAAACGAAGTGGCGAAATTCACAAACCAAGACCGCAAAGACGGTTCTCTGAAAGATGTCATCGCTGATGCTGACGTATTTATCGGCGTATCTGTAGCAGGAGCGTTAACAAAAGAAATGGTGCAAAGCATGGCAAAAGATCCGATTATCTTTGCGATGGCAAATCCCAATCCGGAAATTATGCCGGAAGATGCGCGTGAAGCTGGCGCAAGCGTTATTGGAACGGGCCGTTCTGACTTCCCGAACCAAGTAAACAATGTTCTTGCATTCCCTGGTATTTTCCGCGGAGCGCTTGACGTTCGCGCCACTCACATTAACGAACAAATGAAAATCGCAGCTGTTGAAGCTATTGCTTCATTGGTTTCAGAAGATGAGCTTAGCGCAGACTACGTTATCCCTGCCCCGTTTGATAAACGGGTTGCACCTGCTGTTGCGAAGGCTGTCGCTAAAGCGGCGATGGAAACAGGTGTCGCAAGAATCACTGTTGACCCTGAGGAAGTTGCTGAAAAAACGAGAAAACTTACGATTATTGGTTAATCATTTTAATTCATTCCAAAAATGGCAGCGCGTTGGACGAGACCGGCGCGCTGTTCTCAAGTTAAACTGGCGGCTGAAATTTTTTTAGGGGCTGGACTTAAAAAAATTTCATCCGGGTTTAACATTATTTTTGAATGCGTTACCAACCTTGTCAGTTCAACGTCTTATCTGATCTCATACGAGTCGTCCCGACTGCGTCATTGAATAAAAAGTTGTCGAATTGAGGATGACAGCGTTTGACAAAAAAAGTACAATAGTTTCGGTAAAGTTATTAGCAAGTCTATCTGTTTGATGACATGCGGTGAAGAGAACCCTTCACAAAAGGGAGGTAATCATGTGTTAAAGGATATATTCACGAAAAAGAAAAAGTATGCTTCCGTACCGTCTGAGCAAGCGAAGCACGACGTTCCGGAAGGCATTATGACAAAATGTCCTAAGTGTAAAAAAATCATGCTCACTAAAGAGTTGGATAAAAATATGCGGGTATGCATGAACTGCGATTATCATTTCCCGATGAACGCAAAACAGCGTGTCGAAAGCTTGATGGATGAACAATCCTTTGAGGAATTTAACCAGGGAATGTTATCAGAAAACCCGCTAGGTTTCCCGGGATATCTGGAAAAGCTTGAAAAAGACCGCGAGAAAACATCCTTAAACGAGGCTGTTGTGACGGGCAAGGGCGCCATTGGCGGATACCCGGCTGTTGTCGCCGTCATGGATTCTTCATTCAGAATGGGCAGCATGGGTTCAGTCGTCGGTGAAAAAATCACGCTTGCGATTGAAAAAGCAAAAGCTGATAAAGTTCCGTTTATTATTTTTACGGCTTCAGGCGGTGCGAGAATGCAGGAAGGCGTATTAAGTTTGATGCAAATGGCTAAGACAAGCTCTGCCTTAAAACTGTTCAGTGAAGAACAGGGCCTCATTATTTCAATTATGACCCATCCGACTACCGGAGGCGTATCGGCTAGCTTTGCTTCACTCGGCGATTATAATTTTGCTGAGCCTGGCGCGCTGATCGGTTTTGCAGGAAGACGGATTATTGAACAGACAATAGGTGAAAAATTGCCTGAGGACTTCCAAACGGCAGAGTTTTTATTAAAACATGGACAGCTTGATGCGGTTATTCACCGCCAAGACATGAAACAAACGTTAGAAAATCTGCTGGATATGCATCAAGCGGGAGGTGACTTTGAGTGGCTGTAAGATTAGAATTTGAAAAACCGGTGATTGAACTGCAAACGAAAATCGCTGAATTGAAAAAATTCACCCAGGATTCAGATATGGATCTGAGTGCGGAAATTGAACGGCTCGAAGACCGTCTCGCTAATCTTCAGGATGAAATCTACAAAAATCTGAAGCCTTGGGACCGTGTTCAAATCGCGCGTCTGCCGGACCGTCCGACAACGCTTGATTATATTGAACACCTGTTTACCGGCTTTTTTGAATGTCACGGAGACAGAGCTTACGGAGACGATGAAGCCATTGTCGGCGGCATTGCGAAGTTCCATGGCCTTCCTGTAACGGTAATCGGGCATCAGCGCGGTAAAGACACGAAGGAAAACCTTGTCCGTAATTTTGGGATGCCGCATCCTGAAGGCTACCGAAAAGCGCTTCGTCTCATGAAGCAGGCTGACAAATTCAACAGACCGATTATTTGTTTTATTGATACGAAGGGAGCATACCCTGGACGAGCAGCGGAAGAAAGAGGACAAAGCGAAGCCATTGCCAAAAATCTCTTTGAGATGGCCGGCCTTCGAGTGCCTGTTATCTGCATCGTCATCGGTGAAGGCGGAAGCGGCGGAGCCCTTGGTCTCGGTGTTGGCAACCACTTGCATATGCTGGAAAACTCTACTTATTCTGTTATTTCTCCGGAAGGTGCCGCGGCACTTTTATGGAAGGACTCCAGTCTTGCTAAAAAAGCAGCAGAAACAATGAAAATCACTGCGCCGGATTTAAAAGAATTAGGTATTATAGATCATATGATAAAAGAAGTAAAAGGCGGAGCGCACCACGATGTTAAGCTGCAGGCAAGCTATATGGACGAAACCCTTAAGCAATCGCTAAAAACGTTGCTGAAGCTGGATGAAGAAGAATTAGTTCAGCAACGCTATGAAAAATATAAAGCAATTGGCAAAGTCTCGAATGAAGACCAATATATCGGGGTAAACTAAATAAACGTGAAGCCTTTGGCTCACGTTTATTTTTTGTGACATTCTTTAAATTTTATTTAAAAACAATTTATTTAATTGTATAATAGGTAAGGTTTCATAGGGAGGATGGAGATCCCTTTTCATTGTTTTTAGGGCAATGATCATGTTATGTTTAATCATATATGTTGCTGAGGTGAATGGAGAATGAAACGTATAGGGGTATTAACGAGCGGCGGGGATTCCCCGGGAATGAACGCAGCAGTTCGCGCAGTAGTCAGAAAAGCGATTTATCATGACGTTGAAGTTTACGGCATTTACAACGGATACGCAGGATTGATCGGCGGAAAGATTGAAAAGCTTGAACTCGGATCTGTAGGCGATATTATACATCGCGGAGGAACAAAGCTTTATACGGCAAGATGTCCTGAATTCAAAACGGTTGAAGGCCGTGAAAAAGGGATAGAGAACTTGAAGAAGCTTGGTATTGAAGGTCTTGTTGTCATCGGCGGAGACGGTTCCTATATGGGTGCAAAAAAATTGACGGAACATGGGTTTCCATGTGTAGGTGTACCGGGTACAATTGATAATGACATTCCGGGTACTGATTTTACAATCGGTTTCGATACAGCTTTAAATACAGTAATTGACGCAATTGATAAGATCCGCGATACAGCGACTTCTCATGAACGTACATATGTGATTGAAGTAATGGGCCGCCATGCCGGTGATATTGCATTGTGGGCCGGCCTTGCAGGGGGCGCGGAATCAATCCTGATCCCTGAGGCAGACTACGACATGCACGAAATCATTGGCCGCTTAAAACGCGGCCACGAACGCGGCAAGAAGCACAGTATTATTATTGTTGCCGAAGGTGTAGGCAGCGGTGTTGAATTCGGAAAACGCATTGAAGAAGAAACAAATCTTGAAACTAGGGTATCTGTATTGGGCCATATTCAGCGCGGAGGTTCTCCGAGCGCTGCTGACCGCGTGCTGGCAAGCCGTCTTGGCGCATATGCAGTTGAACTGCTGCTTGAAGGAAAAGGCGGACGCTGTGTGGGTATACAAAACAATAAGCTTGTAGACCATGATATTATAGAAATACTGAATACAAAACACACAGTAGAGCAAAACATGTATCAGCTTTCAAAAGAACTGTCTATTTAATGTGCAGCTGAAGGCTGAAGATTTCAGAAGGAAGTGAACCAAATGAGAAAAACTAAAATTGTTTGTACCATCGGTCCGGCAAGTGAAAGTATTGAAATGCTTACGAAATTAATGGAGTCAGGAATGAACGTGGCTCGTTTGAACTTTTCTCACGGAGATTTTGAGGAGCACGGCGCAAGAATTAAAAATATCCGTGAAGCAAGCAAAAAACTTGGCAAAAACGTTGGTATCCTGCTTGATACAAAAGGTCCGGAAATCCGCACACATACGATGGAAAACGGCGGCATTGAGCTTGAAACAGGCAAAGAGCTTATCGTTTCAATGGACGAGGTTGTAGGGACAACAGACAAAATTTCAGTGTCATATGAAGGTTTAGTCGATGACGTTGGACAAGGTTCAACGATTCTGTTAGATGACGGACTTATCGGCCTTGAAGTACTTGATGTTGATGCCGCTAAACGCGAAATCAAAACAAAAGTATTAAACAACGGAACACTCAAAAATAAAAAAGGTGTTAACGTGCCGGGCGTAAGTGTCAACCTTCCTGGTATCACTGAAAAAGATGCACGAGACATCGTTTTCGGTATTGAGCAAGGAGTAGACTTTATCGCAGCGTCTTTCGTACGCCGTTCTACGGACGTGCTTGAAATCCGTGAGCTTCTAGAAGAGCACAATGCTCAGGATATTCAAATCATCCCTAAAATCGAAAACCAAGAGGGCGTTGACAACATTGATTCTATTCTTGAAGTGTCTGACGGCTTAATGGTTGCACGCGGAGACTTAGGTGTGGAAATCCCAGCTGAAGAAGTGCCGCTTGTGCAAAAAGACCTGATTAAAAAGTGCAACGCGCTTGGAAAGCCTGTTATTACAGCGACACAAATGCTTGACAGCATGCAGCGCAACCCGCGTCCGACCCGTGCGGAAGCAAGTGACGTTGCAAACGCGATCTTCGACGGCTCAGATGCGATCATGCTTTCTGGTGAAACAGCTGCCGGAAGCTATCCGGTTGAGGCGGTTCAAACCATGCACAACATCGCGTCTCGTTCTGAAGAAGCTTTAAATTATAAAGAAATTCTTTCAAAACGCAGAGATCAAGTAGGCATGACGATAACAGACGCAATTGGACAATCTGTCGCGCACACGGCGATCAATCTGGAGGCAGCTGCGATTGTCACGCCGACTGAAAGCGGCCATACTGCGCGCATGATCGCGAAATACCGTCCGCAGGCGCCGGTTATTGCGGTTACTGTAAATGATTCTGTTTCCAGAAAACTTGCGCTCGTATCTGGCGTATTCGCGGAAAGCGGCCAAAATGCGAACTCAACAGATGAGATGCTTGAGGATGCTGTCCAAAAATCATTGAACAGCGGACTTGTAAAAAATGGCGATCTGATCGTCATTACAGCAGGCACTGTCGGTGAGTCTGGCACGACGAACTTAATGAAAGTATACACTGTCGGCGATATCATCGCTAAAGGCCAAGGCATCGGACGCAAATCAGCTTTCGGTCCGGTTGTCATTGCACAAAATGCAAAAGAAGCTGAGCAAAAAATGACTGACGGTGCGGTACTTGTTACAAAAAGCACTGACCGTGATATGATTGCATCTCTTGAAAAAGCGTCTGCTCTTATTACAGAAGAAGGCGGCTTGACAAGCCATGCTGCGGTAGTCGGATTAAGCCTCGGCATTCCGGTTATCGTTGGGCTGGAAAATGCGACATCTACTTTAACAGACGGCCAGGATATTACAGTTGACGCATCCAGAGGCGCAGTCTACCAAGGCCGTGCGAGCGTTCTTTAGTCACAGATGAACACGGAAGGGGAATCCCTTCCTTTTCTCTTTATCTTGCCTTATGTTGAACAGAGGTGTGTTACACGTGTGGGGGGCCCGGATATGAGATTTTTATTTTTGCTTTTTATTGTGTTTCCGGCATTAGAAATCGGGATATTCCTATTTTCAGGCAAGCTGATCGGCATTTTGCCGACGGTCTTTTTAATGATTCTGACAGGCATTATCGGCGCAGCAGCTGCAAAAAAACAAGGAACCGAAGTGTATTACAAGGTTCAGCGTGATCTTCAATATGGCCAGATGCCGGGGGAAGCGATTGCTGACGGCCTGTGCATTTTCATTGGCGGTCTTTTGCTGATGCTTCCGGGCTTTTTATCAGATTTGGCCGGCGCCTGTTTGCTTATCCCGCTTACCCGCAGCTGGTGTAAGCCGATTCTGTTCAAGTGGCTGAGAGGAATGTCGAAGAACAAACGGATCATCATCAAATAAAAAACGGCAGCCATAAATATGGGCTGCTGTTTTATTTTTGCTGAACGGTGATATAGGACCATATTTCCTTTAATGTGCCTGTTGTGATGAAAGCCTGGATCATGACGAGAAGAGCCGGCCCGGCAATGAGTCCTAAAAACCCGAATAATTTAAAACCGGCAAACAGGGCGATGAGCGTTGCCAGCGGATCGATCCCGATTGATTTACTAAGTATTTTAGGTTCTGTCAGCTGCCGCTGAATAAGAACAACAAGGTACAGTATGCCGATTCCGATTGCCTGAGGCAGCTGGCCTGTAATCGATAAATACAAAATCCACGGCACAAATACGGAGCCCGCCCCCAAATAAGGGAGAAGATCAACAAGTCCTATTAAAAAAGCAATTGTTGCGCCATGTTCAACTTTTAAGAGAGCAAGGCCGATAAATACAATGATCATCGTAATGAAAACGAGAACGGCCTGCGCTTTGATAAAACCGGTCATTGCTTTTTTTAATTCATTGCTGATCGCTCTGCTGTTGGCTGTAACCCGATCCGGCAGAATCGAAACGAACATGGTTTTCAGCTTGTGCCAATCCTTTGTCATAAAAAAAGTTGCCAAAAGAGAAAAAACGAGAACAGCCGCTGTATTTGGAAGAAGTCCGAAAAATCTCGGAATCATTTCTAATATGTGGGACAGCAGCAGTCCGGCATTTTTAGCCGCGGAATCACCGAGTGTCTGAATATGAGTGACGATGGAAGCCTGCTGATTGGTCTCCAATTCTTGAAACAAAAGGGTCAGTTCGTTATAGAGCGGCTGGATATGAGTCGTAAACAATTTTTCGCAATATGAGATAAACGTGCTGATATGCGGAGGCAGCGTTTTTGCAAGATAGGCTGTTCCCGTGACGATTTCGGCTACCAGAATGGTGAGTACACCAAAAGCTGCGAGCAGAAAAAAAGCAAGCACGCCCAGAACATTTATCGTTCGCGGGAATCCTGTCACTTTGTCCAAATAATCGACAACAGGATGAATCGCTGATGAAAGAATAAGGGCGATCAGGAACGGATAAGTTAACGGAAACGAATAATAGGCCGCAGCTATCGATCCTGCGGTAATTGATATGACAAAGAGGGTTCTGAAGAAAATAGTGATATAAGATTGGTTCACGAAAACGGTCCTCCTCCCGTCAGCATGTCCTATTTATATATATATTCACGCTCCGGCTGAATATGAATACATACATCTTAAAGGAGGGATGGCATGTGTTTACACAAGCGAATTTATTTTTAATTTTACTCTTGGCTATCGCACTTATCGCAAAAAATCAATCATTGCTTTTTGCTGTATCCGTCCTTTTGATTATCAAAATCGTTGGACTTGATCAGAAATTATTACCAACCATCCAGTCAAAAGGCATTAACTGGGGTGTGACCGTTATTACCATCGCCGTTCTTGTTCCGATTGCGACGGGTGAAATCGGGTTCAAGCAGCTTGGAGAAGCAATGCGGTCTTCATATGCATGGATCGCCTTGGGAGCGGGAATCGCAGTGGCGCTGATTGCCAAAAACGGTCTGACTCTGCTGGAAAATGACCCGCATATTACAACTGCTCTCGTGATCGGGACCATTCTCGCAGTCGCGCTTTTTGGCGGTGTGGCGGTGGGACCGCTGATCGGAGCGGGGATTGCTTATATTGCCATGCAGATTGTAAAACTGTTCTCTTCATGAAAAAAGCGGCCCGAAAGCCGCTTTTTTTTATATGCAAAAACCCGCAAATAAAGGCGTTTTTTCGGGGAAATCACAGAATGAAAAAAAAAATTATAGGTAAACATTTAACAAATGTCTGATTATTGTTTATAATGAGAATAGGCATAAACTTAAATAAGCTTATAAGAATTTGTTATGGTCTTTCATAAGCAAGCGGTTTCAGTACCAGCAGGCATTAAAATGTAAGCATTTTCTTTTTTGGGGGGAGAAATACTTACACCATGCTTTTTAAGTTAGCCTCATGTTTTTACAACACTCTTAAAGGGGAAATTTATTGAAAAGGGGATGTTATATATGACAGCGACACGCGGTCTTGAAGGGGTTGTAGCAACAACATCATCTGTGAGTTCTATTATTGATGATACCCTTACATATGTGGGGTATGATATCGATGATTTGACAGAGAATGCAAGCTTTGAAGAAATCATTTACTTACTTTGGCACTTAAGGCTGCCAAACAAAAAAGAGCTTGATGAGTTAAAACAGCAGTTAGCAAAAGAAGCTGCCGTTCCGCAAGAAATTATTGAGCACTTCAAATCTTATTCCCTCGAAAATGTTCATCCCATGGCTGCTCTTCGGACAGCGATTTCTTTACTAGGCCTGTTTGACAGCGAGGCTGATACCATGAACCCGGAAGCCAACTACAGAAAGGCGATCCGCCTTCAGGCAAAGGTGCCTGGTTTGGTCGCAGCGTTTTCCAGAATCCGCAAGGGTCTTGAACCCGTTGAGCCAAGAGAAGACTACGGCATTGCCGAGAATTTTCTCTACACATTAAATGGAGAAGAGCCTTCGCCGATTGAGATCGAAGCCTTCAACAAAGCACTGATTTTACATGCCGATCACGAGCTGAACGCGTCAACGTTTACAGCGAGGGTCTGCGTTGCAACACTTTCGGATATCTATTCAGGAATTACTGCAGCGATCGGCGCACTTAAGGGGCCGCTTCATGGCGGTGCAAACGAAGCTGTCATGAAAATGCTGACAGAGATCGGCGAAGTGGAGAATGCAGAACCTTACGTTCGCACCAAGATGGAAAAGAAAGAAAAAATAATGGGGTTCGGCCATCGCGTTTATAAGCATGGCGATCCGCGCGCCAAACATTTAAAAGAAATGAGCAAGCGACTGACCAACCTGACAGGCGAAAGCAAATGGTATGAGATGTCGATTCGTATAGAAGAGATCGTCACATCAGAGAAAAAGCTGCCGCCTAACGTTGATTTCTATTCGGCTTCTGTTTACCACAGCCTCGGCATTGACCATGATTTGTTTACACCCATTTTTGCTGTAAGCAGAATGTCCGGCTGGATCGCTCATATTCTTGAGCAGTATGACAACAACCGTCTGATCCGCCCGCGCGCAGATTACACAGGCCCTGACAAACAAACTTTCGTTCCGGTTGAAGAAAGAGCCTAAAGAACCATTGGAGGCTGGCTTGCGTTAATGAAGTTAGCCTCTTGTTCAGAACAGCAAAAGTGGTTTACAATTTAAATTGAATATTGGGAAAAATCATTTTGTTTTTTATAGAAGAAAAATAAAATGTTTTCTAAATATGAATTACATACTGGGAGGTTTTTATTGTGGCACAAGGTGAAAAAATTACAGTCTCTAACGGAGTATTAAACGTACCAAACAATCCGATTATCCCGTTTATCGAAGGAGACGGAATCGGTCCTGATATTTGGAACGCTGCTTCAAAGGTTTTGGAAGCAGCAGTTGAAAAAGCATACAAAGGCGAAAAGAAAATCACGTGGAAAGAAGTTTATGCCGGAGAAAAGGCTTATAATAAAACAGGTGAGTGGCTGCCAGCTGAAACATTAGATGTTATCCGTGAATATTTCATCGCGATTAAAGGGCCGTTAACGACACCTGTCGGCGGCGGTATCCGCTCTTTGAACGTAGCGCTCAGACAAGAGCTTGACCTATTCGTCTGCTTAAGACCTGTAAGATACTTTAACGGGGTGCCGTCACCGGTAAAACGCCCTGAAGATACTGATATGGTCATCTTCCGTGAAAATACAGAAGATATTTACGCAGGCATCGAGTACGCAAAAGGTTCTGAAGAAGTGCAAAAGCTCATCAGCTTCTTGCAAAATGAGTTAAACGTCAACAAAATCCGTTTCCCTGAGACATCAGGTATCGGCATTAAGCCTGTTTCTGAAGAAGGAACAAGCCGGTTGGTCAGAGCAGCAATTGATTATGCGATCGAGCGCGGCCGCAAGTCTGTAACGCTTGTTCACAAAGGAAACATCATGAAGTTCACAGAAGGCGCCTTCAAAAACTGGGGCTATGAACTTGCAGAGAGAGAGTATGGCGATAAAGTCTTCACATGGGCTGAATATGACCGCATTGCTGAAAAAGACGGAAAAGATGCCGCTAATAAAGCGCAAAGCGAAGCAGAAGCAGCAGGCAAAATCATTATCAAAGACAGCATCGCTGATATTTTCCTTCAGCAGATCCTAACACGTCCAAGCGAATTTGATGTTGTTGCGACAATGAACCTTAACGGAGACTATATTTCTGACGCTCTTGCTGCACAAGTCGGCGGAATCGGTATTGCACCTGGAGCAAACATTAACTATGAAACAGGACATGCGATTTTTGAGGCGACGCACGGAACGGCTCCTAAATATGCGGGCCTTGATAAAGTAAACCCATCTTCAGTTATTCTTTCAGGCGTTCTGCTTCTTGAGCATTTAGGATGGAATGAAGCGGCTGATTTGGTTATCAAATCTATGGAAAACACAATCGCTTCTAAAGTCGTAACTTACGATTTTGCCAGATTAATGGACGGTGCGACTGAAGTGAAATGTTCAGAGTTCGGTGAAGAACTGATTAAAAACATGGACTAAGCAAGGAAACAGCCTAAAATTAGCCATAAAGGAGAAGAGAGACATGGGAAATACTCGTAAAAAAGTTTCTGTTATCGGAGCAGGTTTTACCGGAGCGACAACCGCATTTTTAATCGCTCAAAAAGAATTGGCAGACGTTGTGCTTGTTGATATTCCGCAATTGGAGAACCCGACAAAGGGAAAAGCGCTTGATATGCTTGAAGCAAGCCCTGTTCAAGGCTTTGACGCGAAAGTTACTGGAACATCCAATTATGAGGATACAGCGGGTTCTGACATTATTGTCATTACAGCAGGTATCGCTAGAAAACCTGGTATGAGCAGAGATGATCTAGTCTCTACAAACGAAAAAATTATGAGAAGCGTTACACGAGAAATCGTGAAATATTCTCCTGAGTCTATCATTGTGGTGCTGACAAATCCTGTTGATGCAATGACATACGCGGTGTACAAAGAATCAGGTTTCCCTAAAGAGCGCGTCATCGGCCAGTCCGGTGTGCTTGATACGGCAAGATTCAGAACATTTGTGGCAGAAGAATTAAACCTATCAGTCAAAGACGTGACAGGTTTCGTTCTTGGCGGACACGGTGACGATATGGTGCCGCTTGTGCGTTATTCTTATGCCGGCGGTATCCCGCTTGAAACTCTTATCCCGAAAGAACGGATTGACGCCATTGTGGAGCGCACAAGAAAAGGCGGAGGCGAAATCGTGAATCTTCTTGGAAACGGAAGCGCGTACTATGCGCCTGCGGCTTCTCTGGCAGAAATGGTCGAAGCGATCTTGAAAGATCAGCGCCGCGTCCTTCCTACAATTGCTTATCTTGAAGGAGAATACGGCTATGAAGGCATCTACCTTGGTGTTCCTACAATTGTAGGCGGCAACGGTCTTGAGCAAATTATTGAACTTGAACTGACAGATTATGAAAGAGCACAGCTGAATCAATCAGTTGAATCTGTCAAAAATGTCATGAAAGTATTATCATAGTAAAAAGAGAGAAAGGCTTGCTTGATAGAGCCTTTCTCTTTTTGTTATAAATGTAAGCGTTATCAGAAAATTCTTTATTTCGTTTAAAAATGATATAAAAGGCGAATTGCCGGAATATCCTGCTTTCGCTAAAATAAAATCATGAAACATGTTAAGATGACATAAAATAGAGAAATAGGATGTCGGGGAATTTAATACTGGAGGCACAGCATGAACAAGAAAATTTTAGTTGTGGATGATGAAGAATCTATTGTTACTCTTTTGCAGTACAATTTGGAACGGTCAGGCTATGATGTCATTACCGCCTCGGACGGGGAAGAAGCACTCAAAAAAGCGGAAACAGAGAAGCCTGATTTGATTGTGCTGGATGTGATGCTTCCAAAACTGGACGGAATCGAAGTGTGCAAGCAGCTTAGACAGCAAAAACTGATGTTTCCGATTCTAATGCTGACAGCGAAGGATGAGGAATTCGACAAAGTATTAGGACTCGAGCTCGGTGCTGATGATTATATGACCAAGCCGTTCAGTCCAAGGGAAGTGAATGCAAGAGTTAAAGCGATTTTAAGGCGTTCCGAAATGGCTGCGCCCTCTAGTGAAATGAAGAATGATGAAATGGAAGGCCAGATCGTCATTGGCGAACTGAAAATTCTGCCTGATCATTATGAAGCGTACTTTAAAGACAATCAGCTTGAGCTGACACCGAAAGAGTTCGAACTGCTGCTGTATTTGGGCAGACATAAAGGCAGAGTGCTGACGAGAGATTTGCTGCTGAGCGCTGTCTGGAATTATGATTTTGCCGGAGATACGAGAATTGTTGATGTGCATATCAGCCATCTCCGCGACAAAATTGAAAGCAATACAAAAAAACCGATCTATATCAAAACGATTAGGGGATTGGGCTATAAACTGGAGGAGCCAAAAATGAATGAATAAATACCGTGTGCGCCTTTTTTCTGTACTTGTAGTCTGTATGATTCTGGTGTTTAGTGTCCTCGGGCTGTTTTTGCAGCAGCTCTTTGAAACAACTGGTCAAAGGAAAGCAGAGGAACACATTGAAAAAGAAGCCAAATACATGGCTTCGCTTCTTGATGCCGGCAATCTGAATGATCAAGAAAATAAGAAAATCATTAAAGATGCAGGCGGCGCGCTCGATGTGAGCGCATCCGTTATCGATACAGACGGCAAGGTGCTGTACGGGTCAAACGGGGTAGCGGCAGATTCTCAAAAGGTGCAGGCGCTTGTTTCTGGCCATGAGGGTGTTCTTTCAAAAGCAAATAACAAGCTTTATTACGGACTTTCGCTTAGAAGCGAAGGTGAAAAAACAGGATATGTGCTGCTTTCTGCCTCTGAAAAAAGCTACGGCTTGAAAGGCGAAATGTGGGGGATGCTGACGGCCAGTCTTTGTACCGCATTTATCGTCATTATTTATTTTTATTCCAGCATGACCTCACGTTACAAAAGATCAATTGAAGCAGCGACAAATGTAGCAACAGAATTGTCCAAGGGAAACTACGATGCCAGAACGTACGGCGGCTATATCAGGCGCTCTGATAAGCTCGGCCGTGCGATGAACAGCCTTGCCGTTGATCTGATGGAAATGACGAGAACGCAAGAAATGCAGCGAGACCGGCTGTTAACAGTCATTGAAAATATTGGCTCCGGGCTGATTATGATTGATGGAAGAGGTTTTATCAATCTCGTGAACAGGTCTTACGCCAAGCAGTTCCATATCAATCCGAATCAGATGATGCGCCGTCTTTATCATGATGCATTTGAACATGAAGAAGTGATCCAGCTTGTCGAAGACATTTTTATGACGGAGACAAAGAAATGCAAGCTGTTAAGGCTTACGATCAAGATTGAACGGCGTTATTTTGAGGTTGACGGCGTTCCGATTATGGGACCGGACGATGAATGGAAAGGAATTGTGCTCGTTTTCCATGACATGACGGAGACCAAGAAATTAGAGCAGATGAGAAAGGATTTTGTGGCCAATGTATCTCATGAGCTGAAAACGCCGATTACGTCTATTAAAGGGTTTACGGAGACGTTATTGGACGGGGCGATGGAGGACAAAGAGGCGCTTTCTGAGTTTCTCTCTATTATTCTAAAGGAAAGCGAAAGGCTTCAGTCTTTGGTTCAGGATCTGCTCGATCTCTCAAAAATAGAGCAGCAAAATTTCATGCTCAGCATCGAAAAGTTTGAGTCGACCAAAATGCTTAGTGAAATTGAAACGCTTCTAAAGCATAAGGCCGATGAGAAAGGCATCTCCTTACAACTGAATGTCCCGAAAGATCCGCTCTATGTATCGGGTGACCCGCACAGGCTGAAACAGGTATTTCTTAATCTCGTAAACAATGCGTTAACCTACACGCCTGAGGGGGGCTCTGTAGCTATCAATGTAAAGCCCGGAGAAAAAAACATTCAAATTGAAGTTGCCGATTCCGGAATCGGAATTCAGAAAGAAGAAATTCCGCGTATCTTCGAACGTTTTTACCGTGTAGATAAAGACAGAAGCAGGAATTCTGGCGGAACAGGCTTAGGCCTTGCGATCGTCAAGCATTTAATAGAGGCTCATGAAGGGAAAATCGATGTCACAAGCGAGCCTGGACGGGGAACCGTCTTTACCGTGACGCTGAAACGTGCTGCTGAAAAATCCGCCTAATGTTTACAAAGGTTTAACAATATCTTCATGCACTGTTAAACCTATGCTGGTAGGATGTAGTAGAACCCCTTCATCCAAGGAGCCAATTTTGACGGCGGGAACCTTTTTGTGTTCCCGTCCTTTTTTGTGTCTTCTCTTTTAGTTCACGTCATTTTCCTTTCAAATTGAACTTTGTTAAAATAAGAGGAGCGAATGACTATGTAAGAGATGAACGGAAGCCTGAGGCTTCTTAGGAGGATATTGAATGACGGAACGAAAAAAATTAGTGCTTGTAGACGGAAACAGTTTGGCTTACCGAGCGTTTTTTGCCTTGCCGCTGTTAAGCAATGATAAAGGTGTTCATACGAATGCCGTATACGGCTTTGCGATGATTTTGATGAAGATGCTTGAGGATGAAAAACCGACGCACATGCTGGTTGCATTTGATGCCGGGAAAACAACATTTCGTCACGGCACATTTAAAGAATATAAAGGCGGCAGACAGAAAACCCCGCCTGAGCTTTCCGAACAAATGCCGTTTATCCGTGAGCTGCTGGATGCGTATCAGATCAGCCGCTACGAACTGGAACAATACGAAGCCGATGATATTATCGGCACTTTGGCCAAATCGGCTGAAAAAGACGGATTTGAAGTAAAGGTTTTCTCAGGAGATAAGGATTTAACTCAGCTGGCAACAGACAAAACGACAGTTGCCATTACGAGAAAAGGAATTACCGATGTTGAATTTTACACACCGGAGCACGTCAAAGAGAAATACGGGCTTAAGCCTGAACAAATCATTGACATGAAGGGTCTGATGGGCGATTCCTCAGATAATATTCCGGGTGTGCCCGGCGTAGGAGAAAAGACAGCGATTAAGCTATTAAAACAGTTCGCCTCCGTTGAAAAGCTGCTGGAGTCCATTGACGAGGTGAGCGGAAAGAAATTGAAGGAAAAGCTTGAGGAATTTAAGGATCAGGCATTGATGAGCAAGGAGCTGGCGACGATCATGACGGATGCGCCGATTGAGGTATCCGTTTCCGGCCTGGAATATCAAGGCTTTAATCGCGAACAGGTCATTTCCATCTTTAAAGATCTTGGATTCAGCACGCTTCTTGAACGTCTTGGGGAAGACAGTGAAGAAGCGGAGCAGGATCAGGGATTAGAAGAAATTAATGTCGAAACCGTCACAGACGTAACAAGCGGTATATTGGTTTCTCCATCGGCATTTGTCGTTGAACAGATTGGCGACAATTATCACGAAGAGCCGATTCTCGGATTTTCGATCGCAAATGAAACGGGATCTTATTTTATTCCGAAAGACATTGCCGTGGAGTCTAAGGTGTTTAAAGAATGGGTGGAAAATGACGAGCAGAAGAAATGGGTTTTCGACAGTAAGCGGGCTGTTGTCGCTTTGCGCTGGCAGGGCATTGAACTGAAAGGGGCGGAGTTTGATACGCTTCTTGCGGCTTATATCATCAACCCCGGCAATTCATATGACGACGTCGCAAGCGTGGCTAAGGATTACGGCTTGCATATCGTTCAAAGCGATGAATCAGTTTACGGCAAAGGAGCAAAACGGGCAGTGCCGTCAGAAAACGAACTGTCTGAGCACCTTGTCAGAAAAGCGTTAGCCATTCAAAGCCTTCGGGAGAAACTCGTTCAGGAGCTGGAGAACAACGATCAGCTTGAACTGTTTGAAGAGCTTGAAATGCCTCTTGCGCTTATTCTGGGCGTAATGGAATCAACTGGCGTCAAGGTTGATGTTGACCGTTTAAAACGGATGGGTGAAGAACTGGGCGCGAAGCTGAAAGAATATGAAGAAAAAATCCATGAGATTGCGGGAGAACCGTTTAATATCAATTCTCCTAAACAGCTTGGTGTCATCTTGTTTGAAAAGATCGGCCTGCCTGTCGTGAAAAAAACGAAAACAGGCTATTCAACGTCTGCCGACGTGCTTGAAAAGCTGGCTGACAAGCATGATATTGTCGACTACATTTTGCAGTACAGACAAATTGGCAAGCTTCAATCGACATATATTGAAGGGCTTCTAAAGGTGACGAGACCGGATTCACACAAGGTGCACACACGGTTTAACCAGGCTTTAACGCAAACAGGCCGCCTCAGCTCTACTGATCCGAATCTGCAAAACATTCCGATCAGACTTGAAGAAGGGCGCAAAATCCGCCAAGCTTTTGTTCCGTCTGAAAAAGACTGGCTCATTTTTGCAGCTGATTATTCTCAAATCGAGCTGCGGGTGCTAGCCCATATCTCAAAGGATGAAAATCTTATCGAAGCTTTCACAAATGATATGGATATTCATACAAAAACGGCAATGGATGTGTTTCATGTCGCGAAGGATGAAGTGACATCCGCGATGAGACGCCAGGCGAAAGCGGTCAACTTTGGCATCGTATACGGCATCAGCGATTACGGGCTGTCACAGAACCTTGGCATTACCCGAAAGGAAGCCGGAGCATTCATCGACCGTTATTTGGAAAGCTTCCAAGGCGTAAAGGCGTACATGGAGGACTCGGTTCAGGATGCTAAGCAAAAAGGCTACGTGACAACGCTTATGCATCGCCGCCGTTACATTCCTGAGCTGACGAGCCGAAACTTTAATATCCGCAGTTTTGCGGAGCGGACGGCTATGAATACGCCGATTCAAGGTAGCGCCGCTGATATAATCAAAAAAGCCATGATTGATATGGCTGCCAAGCTGAAAGAAAAACAGCTGAAAGCAAGACTGCTGCTTCAAGTGCACGATGAATTGATTTTTGAAGCGCCGCAGGAAGAAATTGAAATCCTTGAAAAGCTTGTTCCTGAAGTGATGGAGCATGCGCTTGCATTAGATGTCCCGTTAAAGGTGGACTTTTCATCAGGACCATCTTGGTATGATGCGAAATAAACAGAGATAGGAAGTGATGGATGTGCCGGAATTACCAGAGGTTGAAACGGTCCGGCGCACTCTGACCGGGCTTGTAAAGGGAAAAACAATCAAATCGGTAGAGATCAGATGGCCGAATATCATCAAACGTCCTGCCGAACCGGAGGAATTTGCGCGAAATCTAGCAGGAGAAACGATACAGTCTATCGGTAGACGGGGAAAGTTTTTACTGTTTCATTTAAATCATTATGTTATGGTTTCCCACCTGCGAATGGAAGGGAAATACGGGCTTCATCAAGCGGAGGAGCCGGACGATAAACACGTGCATGTCATATTCACGATGACAGATGGAACCCAGCTTCGTTACCGGGATGTGCGGAAGTTTGGGACCATGCATTTATTTAAACCGGGAGAGGAAGCGGGCGAGCTCCCGCTTTCTCAGTTAGGGCCGGAGCCGGATGCAGAAGAATTTACGAGTGTGTATTTGAAAGAACGGCTTGCCAAAACAAACCGTGCTGTCAAAACCGCCCTGTTGGATCAGAAAACGGTTGTCGGACTCGGGAACATTTATGTAGACGAGGCTCTTTTCAGAGCGGGTGTCCATCCTGAGACAAAAGCAAATGAATTGTCAGACAAAACAATCAAAACACTTCACGCTGAAATCAAAAACACCCTGCAAGAGGCGATTGACGCGGGCGGCAGCACAGTCCGTTCGTATATCAACTCCCAAGGGGAAATCGGAATGTTCCAGCTGCAGCATTTTGTGTATGGAAAAAAAGACGAGCCGTGCAAAAATTGCGGAACGATGATTTCAAAAATTGTTGTCGGAGGCAGGGGCACGCATTTTTGCGCGGAGTGCCAGAAAAAATAGTAGCATAATGCTTCATCGTCCAAGCTGTCGGTGCATATATCAGTAACTCTGTAATAGAGGATGCCATTTTCGAAACACGGATTTTTCACTTTACCATATACATGATTGTGATGAATCCCGGGCATTTCACATCTGATACAAGAGCACCAACAGAAAGGAAGAAACGGATATGCAAATGGTTTCTATACTGCTGCTGGCGTTGGCTGTCAGCTTGGACAGTTTTTCAGTCGGATTTACGTACGGATTGAGAAAAATGAAAATACCGTTTAAAGCGATTTTGGTTATCGCCTGCTGTTCCGGTGCTGTCATGTTTATATCCATGCTGATCGGGAGCTTTCTTACAAAGTTTTTTCCTGTATATGTGACGGAGAAGCTTGGCGGTTTGATATTGGTCGGAATTGGTGTATGGGTTCTGTATCAATTTTTCAAACCGGCAAAAGACAAAGAATACTTATTGCATGAAAAAACGCTGCTTAATTTAGAGGTTCGGTCATTAGGGATTGTGATTCATATTTTGAGAAAACCTATGAGTGCGGATATCGACAAATCGGGTGTGATTAATGGAATCGAGGCGGTCTTATTGGGATTTGCCTTATCGATTGATGCCTTCGGAGCAGGTATAGGCGCAGCCATTCTCGGTTTTTCACCGATTATGATGAGCATCGCCGTGGCAATCATGAGCTCGCTGTTTGTATCAATCGGAATTAACGCCGGCCATTTTCTGTCTAAGTGGAAATGGATTGATAAAATGGCGTTTTTGCCGGGGCTTCTGCTGATCACGATTGGGCTCTGGAAATTGTAAAAAGGAGTGGATCTCTTGACCTTAGTCATTGGTTTAACGGGAGGAATAGCCAGCGGCAAAAGCACGGTTGCCAATATGCTGATTGAAAAAGGAATAACAGTTATAGATGCAGATATCATCGCCAAACAAGCGGTAGAAAAAGGGACGCCCGCCCACCGGCAAATCATTGACGAATTCGGTGAAGACATTCTGCTCCCAAACGGTGATATAGATAGAAAAAAGCTTGGGGCACTGGTATTTACAAATGAACAAAAGCGCCTTGCTTTAAATGCGATTGTTCATCCCGCAGTCAGGCAGGAAATGCTTAAGCGCCGTGATGAAGCCATTGCAAATCAGGAAGCGTTTGTTGTCTTAGATATCCCGTTATTGTTCGAAAGCAAATTGGAATCTTTAGTTGATAAAATTATTGTGGTTAGTGTCACAAAAGAGTTTCAGCTTGAGCGTCTGATGAATCGCAACCAGCTGACGAAGGAAGAAGCGGTCAGCCGAATCCGCGCTCAAATGCCATTAGAGGAAAAAACAGCAAGAGCAGATCAAGTCATCGATAACAGCGGCACGCTCGAAGAGACTAAGCAGCAGCTTGATGACACCATCAGCAGCTGGGCATAATGCAAAACACCGTTCAATATGAACGGTGTTTTTTGTGATTAAAAATCAAAGTTGTCCGGATCAGGACCGACGCGCAGGTTTTCATTCAGCGCATCGATGCGATTCATGTCATCCTGTGTTAATTCAAAGTCAAATACGCTGGCATTTTCTTTCATACGATGTTCTTTCGTTGATTTAGGAATCGTAATGATGCCATGCTGCAGATCCCAGCGCAAAATGGATGTTTGAGCGATGCCTGCCAGTACAGAGTGGTCAAGCAGATGTCCCTGCATTAAATGTGACCAAGCCTTCATCTCATATTCCTCCTTTGTGTGATGTGCCGTATAAATAAAAAAGAGCAGATTCAAATCAGCCGGCAAATGTGATTATGAAAGATATCACCAAGAAAGAAAAGTAAGTACTTTAAAGTGCTATAGTCACTTTTTGGTGCCTGTAAGGAGAAGAAAAAATATAACATTTCTGTTGAAGCGACTCTTGAAGTAATCGGCGGGAAATAGAAATGCGTCATTTTATGCCATGTGACGCACGGAAAAAAACGCACGAGTGAATTAAAGCGCCTGATGCCCAACATTACGCCAAAAATGCTGAATCAGCAGCTTCGTGAGCTGGAAACGGACGGTGTCATTAACCAGATCGTATATAATCAGTTTCCTCCCAAAGTGGAGTGTGAGCTCGGCGAATACCGCCGCAGCTTAGAAGGGGTTTTAGACATGCTGTGTGCTTGGGGAGCGAATCATATTAACAAAGTGTACGGGGGATACATTTTCAGTGTTAGAAGAAAGTGTGCTCAATGATAAGTTAAAACAGGAATCATAAAAAATAATGGCAGTCAGTGCGGAGCGCTGGCTGCTTTTTGATTCTTAGGACTGAAATTGTGTGCAAGAAAAGATATCATGCATCATAAATTAGCGTTATAATCGTTGATTTTTATCAAGATGTACTGGCGAATTCGTTTTAATGTGTTATACTAATTTCAGATAACAACAAATTAGGATGGCATAATTGATAAGGGGTGTCCAACATGAAGGTAAAAGTAGCGATAAACGGGTTTGGAAGAATCGGAAGAATGGTTTTTAGAAAAGCGATGTTAGACGATCAAATTCAAGTAGTGGCCATAAACGCCAGCTATTCCGCAGAAACGCTGGCTCATTTAATAAAGTATGACACAAATCACGGCAGGTACGACAAAGAGGTTGTGGCCGGTGAAGACAGCCTGATTGTAAATGGAAAGAAAGTGCTTTTGTTAAACAGCCGTGATCCAAAACAGCTGCCTTGGCGGGAATATGATATTGACATAGTCGTCGAAGCAACAGGGAAGTTTAATTCAAAAGATAAAGCGATGGGCCATATAGAAGCGGGCGCAAAAAAAGTCATTTTGACTGCTCCGGGAAAAAATGAAGACGTTACCATTGTGATGGGAGTAAATGAGGACCAATTCGACGCTGACCGCCATGTCATTATTTCAAATGCGTCATGCACGACAAACTGCCTTGCGCCTGTTGTAAAAGTGCTGGATGAAGAGTTTGGCATTGAGAGCGGGCTGATGACTACAGTTCACGCGTATACGAATGACCAGAAAAATATTGATAATCCGCACAAAGATTTGCGACGGGCGCGGGCATGCGGTGAATCCATCATTCCGACGACAACAGGAGCGGCAAAGGCGCTTTCGCTTGTGCTGCCGCATCTGAAAGGAAAGCTTCACGGCCTCGCCTTGCGTGTCCCGGTTCCGAATGTCTCATTGGTTGATCTCGTTGTCGATCTGAAAATGGATGTGACGGCTGAAGAGGTAAACGAGGCATTTAAACGGGCTGCCAAAACTTCGATGTACGGCGTGCTTGATTATTCAGATGAACCGCTCGTCTCGACTGATTATAATACGAATCCGCATTCTGCGGTCATTGACGGGCTGACAACAATGGTAATGGAAGGCAGTAAAGTAAAGGTGCTCGCATGGTATGACAACGAATGGGGCTACTCGTGCAGAGTCGTTGATCTGATCCGCCATGTAGCGGCACGAATGAAACATCCGTCTGCTGTATAAAATAAGGTCGTGGACATATTTTGAAGAAAAAACCCTTAACAGCATATTTCTAAAAAAACGCACCTTGCAAATTAGACTTAAACACAGTATACTATTTTTCGTGAACTTCTTGCTTGAGACTGTTTCGGAATTACTTAAAGGGTTAGGACCTCTCCGGACTAACTTTCCCCCGTGGTAAATGGCCGACCCAGTTGTTGGAATTTCACTTTTTAATTCTTGTTAAGGGGGGTCCATGACTATGGAAACAATGGGGCGTCACGTTATCTCCGAGCTATGGGGATGCGATTTTGATAAGCTGAATGACATGGATTTTATTGAAAAAACGTTTGTAAATGCTGCTCTAAAATCAGGTGCTGAGGTGCGCGAGGTTGCATTTCACAAATTTGCACCGCAAGGCGTAAGCGGAGTTGTGATTATTTCTGAATCACACTTAACTATTCACAGTTTTCCTGAGCACGGATATGCGAGCATTGATGTTTATACTTGTGGAGACTTAGATCCTAATGTCGCTGCTGACTATATCGCAGAGGCATTACATGCTGATACAAGAGAAAACATTGAAATACCGAGAGGAATGGGGCCTGTGCAAATTAAACAGGCGCAAGCGAAAGTACTATAAAGTAAACACGAACACAAAGGGAGCTGAAGCTAGAAAGCCGTTATGCGCTTTTTAGCTTATGCTCCTTTTATTTTTATAAACAAACAAGGGCGGTCAGCTTTTTCTTTTTTCATTTTTTTTGTAAAATAGAAAGAGATTTTCACAAACCACCTGATGCTGTAGATACAGCTTTACTCACAACGGCTCTCCTGACAGATGGCTGTCACATTTATTTTTAAAAGGCGGAGGCTGCCGAAAATACATTCCAGGGAACGAAATAGTTGGGAGCTGATTTTATTGAAATGTCCTTCATGCCAGCATAACGGAACGCGGGTCCTTGATTCACGGCCTGTGGATGATGGGAAATCCATTCGCCGAAGACGCGAGTGCGAATGCTGCCATTACCGGTTTACCACCTTTGAAAAAGTGGAGGAAACCCCGCTCATCGTCGTGAAAAAAGAAGGCGTGCGGGAGGAATTCAGCAGAGAAAAAATGCTGCGCGGCCTCATAAAAGCATGCGAAAAAAGACCCGTTCCACTCAAAACGCTTGAAGACATGTGCTTTGATATTGAAAAAGAACTTCGCAATCAAGGCTGCTCTGAGGTGAAAAGCGAATTCGTCGGAGAAATGGTCATGGACCGGCTGGCTAAGATTGATGAGGTCGCATATGTGCGGTTCGCGTCTGTCTATCGGCAGTTTAAGGATATAAACGTCTTTATCGACGAACTAAAAGACTTAATAAAGAAAGAGCGTTAAAAGAGCTAAGAGGATTCTTCTAGCTCTTTTCTCATGTGCAAAATTGGCATTTGATAGATATAAGAAACGGTGTAAAATGAAAGGTAGAAACAAATTCGGAAGGTTTGAGAATGTATGGCTGACTATTGGAAAGATGTACTGCCTGTAGATCCTTATGCGGTCAAAAGCAGATCGATGCTTCAGGATATAGACAGACAAATAATCACACTGCTGTACCAGCCCTTAATCGGCCCTGTTGCATTCTCACTTTATATGACATTGTGGGGAGAGCTGGAACAAAACCGTCTGTGGGGCGGCGAGTCCACACATAGACAGCTGATGGGGATGACACAGTCTAATTTAAAAACGATCCATCAGGAACAAGGGAAGCTCGAGGGCATCGGATTGCTAAAAGTATATATGAAAGAATCCGAGCGGCAGGAGCGCCTCTTTATATATGAACTCCTTCCGCCGCTCAGGCCAAATGAGTTTTTTGAAGACGGGATGCTGAATGTTTTTCTGTACAATAGAGTCGGAAAAACAAAATACCAGCAATTAAAACAATTTTTCACGCATCCGGCCATTTCAGAGGATGCGAAGGACATTACGCGGCCGTTTAATCATGCGTTTGAATCGCTGCAGCCGAGTGAATGGAAGCTTACATCTGATATGGAGGAAACGGTGAGACTTGCGGAGGGCACAGAATATACTTCTGTCGGACAGGCTCCGTCCTACACCATAACAGAGGATGTGTTTGATTTTGATTTGTTTTTAGCGGGACTTTCTGAGACGATGATTCCGAGAAAAGCGATGACCCAGCAGGTGCGGGACACAATCAAAAAGCTTTCTTATCTGTACGGTATAGACCCTTTGCAGATGCAAAATGTCGTGATGAGTGCAATTGATGAGCGTGACGTTATTACGTCGGAGGCTTTAAGAAAAGCGGCCAGCGACTGGTATCAAATCGAAAGAAACGGACAGCTGCCAGACGTCGTGGAAAAAACACAGCCGGTGCATCTGCGAGAAGGCGAAAAACCGGCGAAAGAGGATTCGCTGGACGGAAAGCTGATCGCATTGCTGGAGACGATTTCTCCGAAGAAGCTTCTGCAGGACATTGCCGACGGAACAGAGCCGTCAAAAGCTGATCTGAAAATCATAGAAGAAATTATGTTTGAACAGAAGCTCGAGCCAGGCGTTACAAATGTGTTAATTTATTATGTCATGCTGAAAACCGACATGAAGCTGTCGAAAAATTATATCCAAAAGATCGCCTCGCATTGGGCGCGCAAAAAGGTAAAAACGGTCAGAGAAGCGATGAAGCTCGCGATAGAAGAAAACCGCCAATACCTTGAATGGGCTGAAGGGAAAGCAAATCAGCCTTCGAAACGAAACCAAAAAGTGATTCGCGAAGAAAAACTTCC
Source organism: Bacillus vallismortis (assembly GCF_040784915.1). Classification (GTDB taxonomy): domain Bacteria; phylum Bacillota; class Bacilli; order Bacillales; family Bacillaceae; genus Bacillus; species Bacillus subtilis_G. The sequence goes on along the minus strand of NZ_CP160797.1, from coordinate 2,947,477 downwards.
TGACTGGATGGAAGAAAAAGAGACAGCCTCCGAGTCAGAATCCGGACAGGGGAAGCTGCATCCGCAGGACTTGGAAGAACAGAAGAAAAAGATGATGGAAGAAATGAAAAAACTGAAAAAATACTCTGCCTATTAAAGACAGAGATGCGGGGTGAAGGAATAGATGGAACCAATCGGCCGTTCCCTGCAGGGCGTAACCGGCAGGCCGGATTTCCAAAAACGTCTTGAACAAATGAAGGAAAAAGTCATGAAGGATCAAGATGTTCAGGCATTTTTGAAGGAAAACGAAGAAGTGATTGATCAAAAAATGATCGAAAAGAGCTTAAACAAGCTTTATGAATATATCGAGCAAAGCAAGAAATGCTCCTATTGTTCGGAAGATAAAGATTGCAACAATTTATTGGAGGGCTACCATCCGAAGCTTGTTGTCAATGGCCAATCTATTGATATTGAGTATTATGAATGTCCGGTTAAACGGAAACTCGATAAGCAGAAAAAACAGAAGTCCCTTATGAAAAGCATGTATATCCAGCAGGATCTTTTGGGAGCGACTTTCCAGCAAGTTGATATCAGTGACCCGAGCAGGCTCGCGATGTTCCAGCATGTGACGGATTTTCTGAAAAGCTATAATGAGACGGGAAAAGGGAAAGGGCTGTATTTACACGGGAAATTCGGGGTAGGAAAAACGTTTATGCTCGCTGCGATTGCCAATGAGCTGGCGGAAAAAGAGTATTCCTCGATGATCGTCTATGTGCCCGAATTTGTGAGAGAGCTTAAGAATTCGCTGCAAGACAAGTCATTGGAAGAGAAGCTCAATATGGTCAAATCAACACCCGTATTGATGCTTGATGACATCGGAGCGGAATCAATGACGAGCTGGGTTAGGGATGAAGTCATCGGAACAGTGCTCCAGCACAGAATGTCCCAGCAGCTGCCGACTTTCTTTTCGTCTAATTTCTCACCTGACGAGCTGAAGCATCATTTTACGTATTCGCAAAGGGGAGAAAAGGAAGAAGTAAAAGCGGCAAGACTTATGGAGCGAATTTTATATTTGGCTGCTCCAATCCGCCTGGACGGAGAAAACCGCCGACATCCGTAACTGCTGCGGTTCAAAGGGGAAGGAACTGAGGGTATGAAACGAAAAACAGCTGTTAAATGGCTGGCAGTGCTTGCAGGTGCAGGAATAATCTTTTGGGGAAATAAAACGTATTTGAATTTATCGCCGAAAGAGATCAGGATATGGGTATTGTCGTTCGGGGCCTTTGCACCGCTGATGTTTATCGGGATATCCATCGTCAGGCCTCTTATTTTATTTCCCGTATCTGTTGTTTCTCTAGCGGGAGGACTCGCATTTGGCCCGCTTCTCGGCACGCTTTACACGTTATTCGGTTCAATGTGCGCTTCAGCTGTTTCGTTTTTTGCCGCAGGTTTGTTTGCGGCGAAAAAGAACGGCCATTACGAAAAGCTTGAAGCCATTCAGAAGCAGATGGAGGATAACGGATTTTTTTATATCTTTCTTTTAAGAATCATGCCGATCAATTTTGATTTCATCAGCTATGCGGCAGGCCTTTCCAATGTCAAAGCGCTGCCGTATTTTGCGGCAACGGCCGCGGGAATCATTCCCGGGACCATCGCGCTGAATGTGCTGGGAGCGAGCTTTTCAACTGGAAATCTGCCCGCTTTCTTTATGGTGATCGCTTTGTATAGCGTGTTTATTTCGCTGCCGTTTATCTTCAGAAAGAAAATGCAAAACTTGTTCCAAGAATCAAATTAACATTTGCCAATGACCTTTACGTCTATTTTAAAAACATCCCCCATATACTTGTAACAGATGCCGTAAGGGGGGACAAACATGCTTGAAATAATCTTTGAAGATGACCATGATGCAGCCGCTTTTTTACATCTCATTCAGCATTCGGACGATCGGAACTATATCATTGTCCGGGAAGGCATACGAAAAATCGGGATTGAAAAAGCTAAGCCGGCTATCTCTATTCAGCGTTTTATGGAGCCGATTCTGGTCAAGTTTTTTTTAGAGTGCAAAGAAGACGAACATATGCTGTCATTGATTGAGGAAACATACTGCTTCACGGACCAGGATGAACAGCAGCAAATCCTTCAGCTTGCCCATAGTATTATTGAAGGAGAAGCGGACGATCTTCCGTTTGAGCCGCTAAAGCTTTCGCGGAAACAATCAATTTTGGATGAACTCCAAACGATTCGTTTAGAGGAAGGCTTATTTTCCATTCGTTCCTTTCAGACCTTCCGGCTCGGACAATACTACAAGCAGCTGAGAGACATTACGGAAGCGGCGATAGATGAATATAAAATGGAACAGGAATATCAAAACTTTATTCAAACACTCAGAGAATATGTAACGGCCAAACAGCCGCGAATCAAAAAGGTGCATATTGTCCATGACGGTTCATTTACAATTTGGGAGCTGCGTTATGTGCAGGAACGGGAAAAAATGAAATACATAGACAGGCGATTTGTCCGGGATCATCCTATGTACATTGATTCTCATTTGCTCGCGCCGCTGATCTCCATCGCGCCTGATGAAGTGGTGCTTTATACCGACCAGCCCGAGCATATGATGGCAAGGACCATTCAAAACGTATTTCAAGAGCGACTGGAAATGCTTCCGCTGCATGCTTTTTCAGACGCAGAAATACCGGTAGAGCACTCAGAAGGATAAGGGCCGGCAGCCTGTATATATAGGGCTGTCGGTTTGGAAAAAAGGAAATGCGATCGTGTTGATTTTTTGGAATGAACAATTTATAATACATAGGAGATTAAGAAAGACACACGTATTGATAAGGACATGAAGGAATGATACCGGCTCAAAGAGAGGGAAGCCCCGGCTGCAAGCTTCCTAGCTAAGGACCATTCGCTTTACCGCCTTTGAACTTCAGCTGTGAACCCCTCCTTGATAAGGAGCAGTAATGGCTGACGGGAACTCCCGTTACAGAGATTAGAGCCGCAAGTGCCGGAATATTGGCTTTGCGGAAAAAAGGGTGGAACCACGATTCCGTTTATTCAACCTCGTCCCTTTCATAGGGGGCGGGGTTTTTATATGCAAAAAAAGGAGTGACATAGATGTCAGATATGGTAAAAATCACATTTCCTGATGGAGCAGTCAAGGAGTTTGCGAAAGGAACAACAACAGAGGATATCGCGGCATCCATCAGTCCGGGATTAAAGAAGAAATCATTAGCCGGAAAACTGAACGGAGAAGAAATTGATTTGAAAATGCCGATCAATGAAGACGGTAAAGTGGAAATCATTACAGAAGGTTCCGAAGAAGGCCTTCAAATAATGCGCCACAGTACGGCTCACTTGCTGGCTCAAGCGATTAAACGCATTTACAAAGATGTCAAATTCGGTGTCGGTCCGGTCATCGAAAACGGTTTTTACTACGATGTAGAAATGGAAGAAGCGATTACGCCGGAGGATCTGCCGAAAATTGAAAAAGAAATGAAAAAAATCGTTAATGCGAACCTCCCGATCGTTCGAAAAGAGGTCAGCCGCGAAGAAGCGAAAGCACGTTTTGCTGAAATCGGCGATGACCTGAAGCTTGAACTATTAGATGCGATTCCGGAAGGAGAAACCGTTTCGATCTATGAGCAAGGTGAATTCTTTGACCTGTGCCGCGGCGTACACGTTCCTTCAACAGGAAAAATCAAAGAGTTTAAACTGTTAAGCCTTGCAGGCGCATACTGGCGCGGTGACAGCAATAACCAAATGCTTCAGCGCGTATACGGCACAGCTTTCTTCAAAAAAGCTGATCTGGAAGAGCATCTTCGCATGCTTGAAGAAGCGAAAGAGCGTGACCACAGAAAGCTCGGCAAAGAGTTAAAGCTGTTTGCGAATTCTCAAAAAGTCGGACAAGGCCTGCCGCTTTGGCTGCCAAAAGGGGCGACAATCCGCCGCGTCATCGAGCGCTACATTGTCGATAAAGAAATCAGTCTCGGCTATGAGCACGTATACACACCAGTGCTTGGAAGCAAAGAACTGTATGAAACATCAGGGCACTGGGAGCATTATCAGGAAGGCATGTTCCCGCCGATGGAAATGGACAACGAAACACTTGTGCTACGTCCAATGAACTGTCCGCACCATATGATGATTTACAAACAAGACATTCACAGCTACCGTGAACTTCCGATTCGGATTGCGGAGCTGGGAACGATGCACCGTTATGAAATGTCAGGTGCCCTGTCAGGCCTTCAGCGCGTGCGCGGCATGACATTAAACGATGCACATATCTTTGTGCGCCCGGATCAAATTAAGGACGAGTTTATCCGTACAGTCCGTTTAATTCAGGACGTATATGAAGACTTTGGCTTAAGTGATTACACATTCCGTCTGTCTTACCGTGATCCTGAAGACACGGAGAAATATTTTGATGACGATGAAATGTGGAACAAGGCGCAATCCATGCTGAAAGAGGCAATGGATGAAATCGGCCATGACTATTACGAAGCAGAAGGTGAAGCGGCATTCTATGGCCCTAAACTTGATGTTCAGGTAAAAACAGCGATCGGCAAAGAAGAAACATTGTCTACGGTTCAGCTTGATTTCTTATTACCTGAACGTTTCGATCTGACTTATATCGGTGAAGACGGCAAGCAGCACCGTCCGGTTGTGATTCACAGAGGTGTCGTCTCAACAATGGAACGCTTTGTTGCCTTCTTAATTGAAGAACACAAAGGCGCGCTGCCAACATGGCTTGCACCGGTTCAATTCCAAGTCATCCCGGTTTCTCCTGCTGTGCATTTAGACTACGCGAAAAAAGTGCAGGAACGCCTGCAGCGTGAAGGCCTGCGTGTAGAAGTCGACAGCCGTGATGAAAAAATCGGCTACAAAATCCGTGAAGCGCAAATGCAAAAAATCCCGTACATGCTTGTGGTCGGTGATCAAGAAGCAGAAAACGGAGCGGTAAACGTCCGTAAGTACGGAGAGCAGAACTCTGAAACCATTTCGCTTGATGATTTTGTGAAAAAAGCAGTAGCTGAAGCGAAAAAATAAGCTAAAAAAGCATGATCTCGTTGAAGAGATCATGCTTTTTTTTATTTCTCTATTATAGGAAACAAATCATGAAGGCTGCTGATGATGTAATCAGGTGCCACGCCCGTTTCGTTTTTCTTATCCGTCCGGTTGATCCAAACGGTTTTGATTCCGGCTCTTGAGGCGCCTAAAATATCAGTGTTCAAATTATCGCCGACCATGATCGCATCGTCTTTTTCAATATTCATCAGCTCAAGGCAATGTTCAAAAATGGAAACATCCGGTTTCCCTTTGCCAAAAGCGCCCGAGATGACGATTTCATTGAAATAAGGGGCGAGTTCTGGAACGCCGGCGAGCTTCTCTTTTTGCAGGCTCGGATCGCCGTTTGTCAAAAGCAGCAGTTCATACTTGCCTTTTAATTGATCGAGCACTTCAAATGTTTCATCATATACAAATGGGCGTTTTCTGCGCTCTGCTGCGAAAAACTCTCCCAAGTATTCGCCATATGCGGGATCATCAATGCCAAGCGCTTTCAGTCCGTTTGTCCAAGCGTTTCTTCTGTACTCCGGCACAATCTTGTTCAGCTTCTGAAAGCCTTCACTGATCGGTTCTGAGAAATTGGACCACAGTCCTTCAAACGGATTAATGCCGATCATCACTGTATATGGATACGTCTCATATGACATGTACAATTCTCTCGCCGCTTCGCGAACAGCTTCTTCAAATGCCTGCGGGTCAAGGCCATATTTTTTTTCCGCCTGTAAACAAGTTTCTGCAAATGTTGTTCTGACACTTTTTTCATCCCAAAGTAGTGTATCGTCTAAATCAAAAAATACGGCTTTCATGATCTTCTCCTCTGCTTCAGATTCAAATCTTTCAGCCAAAAGGCTCATGTTTTATTTTACAATAGATAAAAGCCTTGTGAAATATGTTTTCAGATGATTTTAAAAAAACAGTCAGCCGTGAAGCTCATTGACTGAAAACATGCTAGAATGAAAACGGAAAGAATAGGTGACACGCATGATTCATTTAATGATTATGATGCTTGAAAGGGTAGGGATTATTGTGATTTTGGGGTTTATTCTCGCCCATACGAAGCTTTTCAGACAAGCTTTGCAAAATCAGGACGGCTATAAAGGAAAAGCGGTTTTAATCTCTATTTTTTCTCTCTTCAGCATCATCAGCAATTATACAGGCATCGAAATTCAAAAAAATATGATTGTAAACAATGACTGGGTGTTTGCGATAGATCCGTCGGGCTCTATCGCGAATACCCGTATTTTGGGCGTGGAAATCGGAGGCCTTCTCGGAGGTCCGCTTGTAGGGGCGGGAATCGGTGTACTGGCGGGCCTTCACCGTTTTTCGCTCGGCGGCAGCACGGCCATAAGCTGTGCGGTATCATCGGTTTTAGCGGGTGTTCTAGCAGGTTTGATCGGACGGTATTTTACGAAGCGCTACCGAATGCCGACACCTCGAATCGCCGCTCTTGTGGGAATCGGTATGGAGTCACTGCAGATGGTGATTATTTTGCTGATGGCGAAGCCGTTCAGTGATGCTTGGGAACTTGTCAGCATAATCGGGATTCCGATGATACTCATCAATGGAACAGGCAGTTTTATTTTCCTGTCCATTATCCAAGTGATCATTCGCAAAGAAGAGCAGGCAAGGGCGCTTGAAACGCACAGAGTGCTGACGATTGCTGACCAGACGCTTCCGTTTTTTCGCCAAGGATTAAATGAAAGCTCCTGTAAAAGTGTGGCGGCTATTATCCATAAGCTGACCGGAACAGATGCTGTTTCTCTCACTGATAATGAGAAGATCCTTGCGCATGTCGGCGCGGGAATAGATCATCACATTCCATCAAAAAGCTTGATCACCGGCCTGTCCAAAAAGGTGATCAAAACAGGAGAAATCATGAAGGCGGTTACTCAGGAAGAGATTGAATGCACGCATGCTGAATGTCCCTTGCACGCGGCGATTGTCCTGCCGCTGACATCAAACGGCAATACAATCGGCACCTTAAAAATGTACTTTAAAAGCCCGGCAGGCCTGAGTCAGGTAGAGGAAGAGCTTGCTGAGGGGCTGGCCATGCTGTTTTCGACACAGCTGGAGCTTGGGGAAGCAGAGCTGCAAAGCAAGCTTCTCAAAGATGCTGAAATCAAAGCGCTTCAGGCGCAGGTGAATCCGCATTTTTTATTTAACGCGATCAACACGATTTCTGCGTTATCCCGCACGGATGTTGAAAAAACCCGTAAGCTCTTATTGCAGCTCAGTGTTTATTTTCGTTCAAACCTTCAAGGAGCGAGACAGCTGCTGATTCCGCTCTCAAAGGAGCTGAACCACCTTCACGCCTATTTGTCATTAGAACAGGCGCGTTTTCCCGGGAAATATAAGATTGAGCTCAATATCGACAGCAAACTGGAGCAGATTGAAATCCCTCCGTTTGTTTTACAGGTGCTTGTGGAGAATGCGCTTCGGCACGCATTTCCGAAAAAACAAGACATGTGCAAAGTTACGGTTTGTGTCTTATCTGATGATACTTCCGTCTATATGAAGGTGACGGATAACGGACGGGGAATTCCGCCGGACGTCCTGCCAGAACTCGGAAAGAAACCGTTTCCGTCTAAGGAGGGTACCGGTACAGCGCTTTATAACCTGAATCAGCGGCTGATCGGTTTATTCGGACAGCAGGCCGCGCTGAATATCAGGAGTGAGGTTCAAAAAGGGACAGAGGTGTCCTTTCAAGTCCCAACGCAACAATGAAAGAGGGAGAAAAACATGCTCAGGGTGTTAATAGTTGATGATGAGATGCTGGCGAGGGATGAATTGGCTTACTTGCTCAAGCGGACCAATGAGGAAATGGAAATCAATGAAGCGGAAAATATCGAATCTGCTTTTGACCAAATGATGGATCAAAAACCTGACTTGCTGTTTTTAGACGTTGATTTATCCGGAGAAAACGGTTTTGATATTGCTAAGCGATTGAAGAAAATGAAGCATCCTCCTGCTGTTGTGTTTGCGACGGCGTATGACCAATATGCGCTCAAAGCGTTTGAGGTGGACGCTTTAGATTATTTAACCAAGCCTTTCGATGAGGAAAGAATTCAGCAAACGTTAAAAAAATATAAAAAAGTCAATCGGGATATTGTTGAAACAGATCAGAGCAGCCATGCCGGCCAGCACAAACTGGCGCTATCTGTCGGAGAATCAATTGTGATCGTAGATACGAAGGACATTGTCTATGCCGGAACGGAAGATGGTCACGTCAATGTAAAAACCTTCGAGAATTCTTATACAGTCAGCGATACGCTCGTTGTCATTGAGAAAAAGCTGCCTGATGCTGATTTTATCCGCGTCCATCGGAGCTTTGTCGTCAATACCGAATATATTAAAGAAATTCAGCCATGGTTTAATTCTACATATAATCTGATCATGAAAGACGGATCGAAAATACCGGTCAGCCGGACATATGCGAAGGAATTGAAAAAGCTGCTCCATATTTGATGGGCGGCTTTTTGCATTTCAGCCATTTCATTCTGCAACTCAGTCCCGCTATTCGGCATGTTATCTTGTAAGCGCTTCATAACAGAGGATTCTTATTTATAATGGGAGTACCAAAGAGAAAGAGGTGAAGAAAATGAGTGCTAAAAAAGTGTACGGGTTTTTAACACAAGCATTTATTTTTGCCGTCATTATGCTGGTTTCAAATATGATTGCCGCTATTGTCCCAATTCCTATCCCGGCATCGGTTGTAGGATTGGTCTTATTATTTCTCCTATTATGTTTAAAAGTGATTAAACTGGAACAAGTAGAAACGCTCGGAACGTCTTTAACCTCTCTGATCGGATTTTTATTTGTCCCGTCAGGTATATCTGTTATGAATTCGCTTGGTGTGATGCAGCAATACGGCCTGCAAATTGTTCTTGTCATTCTGCTCGCAACGATTATATTGCTGGGGGCTACAGGATTGTTTTCACAGCTGATTCTTTCGCTAAGCGGAAAACGCAAATCCGCAGCGGACATGAAAACAAAAACAGTGCAAAGCCCGCAGAACAATAACGAACTCGTTCACCATTAAGGAAACAGGAGGTTCAACAGATGGAAAGCACAATGAGTCCTTATTTCGGAATTGTCGTATCACTGGCTGCATTCGGCATCGGCACTTTTTTATTTAAGAAAACGAAAGGCTTCTTCCTTTTCACTCCTTTGTTTGTTGCCATGGTGCTTGGGATCGCATTTTTAAAAATCGGCGGTTTTTCCTACGCGGACTATAATAACGGGGGAGAAATCATTAAGTTTTTTCTTGAACCGGCGACGATCGCTTTTGCCATTCCTTTGTACAAACAAAGAGATAAGCTGAAAAAATACTGGTGGCAAATCATGTCCTCTATTATCGTTGGCTCTATTTGCTCTGTCACGATTGTTTATTTGCTCGCAAAAGGCATTCACCTCGATGCGTCAGTGATGAAAAGCATGCTTCCGCAGGCGGCTACAACGGCAATTGCGCTTCCTTTATCAAAAGACATCGGAGGCATCAGCAACATCACAGCTTTTGCGGTTATCTTTAACGCTGTCATTGTATATGCGCTCGGAGCGTTGTTCTTGAAGGTGTTTAAAGTAAAGAATCCCATCTCTAAAGGGTTGGCTCTCGGAACGTCCGGGCATGCACTCGGTGTAGCTGTCGGGATCGAGATGGGAGAGGTCGAAGCGGCGATGGCAAGTATTGCTGTTGTCGTAGTAGGAGTTGTAACGGTTCTGGTCATCCCTGTGTTCGTGCAGCTGATCGGAGGATAAGCCAAGGCTGATAGCCTTGGCTTTGTCTATTTTATGGTGCGTCTTCGGGATCGATATATCCTTGTTTAATGCCCCATTCGACTTGGTCATCATGCCACTTTTTTCGTTCTTCATAACCATAGCCGTCGTCATCAGGAAGCTCTGAAGCCGGCTGTTGAACGGTACCATCTGTCTGGTTCGAGGATGACGGTGAATGTTGGCTATTAGATGAGGGTGCCTCGGTCTGCTGTCGTTGTGCCTGCGAGTGCCGCTTTTTTTCAGCATTTGCTTCCTGCTCTTTTTGGATTGCTGCCTGCCGCTGTCTTTCAAGTTCAGCTTGTCTTTCAGCTTCTGCCAATCGCTGTCTCTCCGCTTCTTCCTCCTGCTGTTTCTTTCGTTTCGCCTCTCGCTCTTTTTCTCGTTTTTTTGCGGCGGCGATTTGTCTTTGTTTCTCTGCTTCTTCTTTTGCTTTCAGCTTTCCTAATTCAGCAGCGAGCGGATTTTCAAACTTTATTTTCGTTGAAACGGGTTTTAGTTTTTTCAGCTCTTTCTCCAGTTCCTTTTGATGAAATGCTGCGGCTGTTTTAACAGTTTCAGCTTTTGGTTCGGAAGGTGTGCTTTTGCTATTCGAGCAACCGGTCAATATCAATGTGAAAAATAAAGCAAGCTGTATCAGTTTGTTCATACGTCAGACTCCCTTCTGCTTCTTATATCGGTTAGGGATTAACTTTGTTTTACATTTTTTCCTGTCAGTGGTTGCGTGGTGAATTGCGAAATAAGGAGAAGGATGGGGGAGACTATTGGTTCTTCATCTAACAGAATCAGGTGTGCACCACCCTCGGCTCACGGTCTTTATTCATGGCGGGGGGTGTCAGCGGCTGGTTGCGGTACAGCAAATCAGCTATTTTCAGCATTTCGGGGGATCGGCCATGGAGTATTCGCTGGCTGAATCGATGTTATTCAACAAAACACTTGATGTGTAGCTGACTGTTCGGACACTTTACATTCTGGATGAGAATGCAAAGATTTTCTTTTTCTTTCTTGCACTCATAGAAAACCCATGTTACAATGAGAAAGTTGTTCCGGAGAAGTCATCCTTGACTAAAGATCCGGCATTGTGTAGAATAGTTATTGAATTGAATATAAATCACAAGCAGAAGCACCCGCTTCTCACCTGATTGACACATGCATGTAGTTGGCAGGTTGACCGTACATTTTTATTGATACAGATGTTCGTAGTGTGGGTGTTTTATAATGCCCGCACTTTTTGTTTGCCTGCAGAATGCAGTCAAAATGAGTTGTGAATCAATTCGAAGAAACTATGGAGGTGGCTCATTATTAGCAAAGATCAATTGGTTAATGAGGGTATCCGTGCACGTGAGGTCCGTCTAATCGGACAAAATGGCGACCAGCTTGGAATCAAGTCCCGTCAGGAAGCACTTGAAATCGCCGGCCGCGCAAATCTTGACCTTGTGTTAGTTGCAGCGAATGCAAAACCGCCTGTCTGCCGAATCATGGACTACGGTAAGTTCCGATTTGAGCAGCAGAAAAAGGAAAAAGAAGCACGCAAAAATCAAAAAATCATTAACTTAAAAGAAGTTCGGTTAAGTCCGACAATCGATGAGCATGACTTTAACACGAAATTGCGCAATGCGATTAAATTCCTTGAAAAAGGCGATAAAGTGAAAGCTTCTATCCGATTTAAAGGACGCGCAATCACTCATAAAGAAATCGGCCAGCGTGTATTAGACCGTTTTTCTGAAGCATGTGCTGAGGTTGCGACTGTCGAAACAAAACCAAAAATGGACGGCCGCAGCATGTTCTTAATGCTCGCGCCGAAAAACGAAAAGCAATAAGGAGGAAATCCCATGCCAAAAATGAAAACTCACCGCGGATCTGCTAAACGTTTTAAAAAGACAGGTTCTGGGAAGTTGAAACGTTCTCACGCGTACACAAGTCACTTATTCGCCAACAAATCTCAAAAGCAAAAGCGTAAGCTTCGCAAGAGTGCTGTTGTAAGTGCAGGAGACTTCAAACGCATCAAACAAATGCTTGCTAACATCAAGTAATCGGACAAGGAACAATTAGGAGGGAAATTTAATGCCAAGAGTAAAAGGCGGAACTGTTACACGTAAGCGTCGTAAAAAGGTTCTTAAATTAGCAAAAGGTTATTTCGGTTCAAAACATACATTATACAAAGTAGCTAACCAGCAGGTCATGAAATCTGGAAACTATGCTTTCCGTGACCGTCGTCAGAAAAAACGTGATTTCCGTAAACTTTGGATCACTCGTATTAACGCAGCTGCCCGCATGAACGGTCTTTCTTACAGCCGTTTAATGCACGGTCTTAAGCTTTCTGGTATCGAAGTAAACCGTAAAATGCTTGCTGATCTTGCTGTAAACGATCTTACTGCATTCAATCAGCTTGCTGATACTGCTAAATCTCAATTAAACAAGTAATCATATAGAGCCGCTCTCCAGCAGAGCGGCTTTTTTATATAAAGGATGGGGGCAACATGGTTATTGCTGTTTATTTGGTGCTGATGAATCTGTGCGGTTTTTGGGTGATGGGGGCTGACAAACGAAAAGCGCAGCAGCACAAATGGAGAATTTCTGAAGACCGGCTGTGGCTGATAGCGATCGTGTTTGGAGCGCTCGGTGTCTGGCTTGGCATGCAAACCTTCAGACATAAAACGAAGCACGCCTCTTTTAAGTATGGAGTGCCGCTCCTTTTGTTGATTGAAGCGGTCTTGATCGGCATTTATTACAGTCCGTTTGATTTATAAAAAGCAGAAAAGCGTTTTAGCGCTCTTCTGCTTTTTTGGCGAGTTTAATGGGCTGGTCCCAGTCAATCTTACAATTCGGATAGCGTTCCAGCACTTTTTCTTCAATGTTCTCAAAATCTTTTGCAGACAAATGCTTCAGCTTCTGAGGAGATTCTGTCCAGACAAAAATGGTATGGATAAACAGCGGATGATCTTTGGAAGGAATATGCTTTTCTCCTTCAAAAAGCACGCCTTTATACGTCAGTTGAAAGTTCTTACGGGCATTGTTCTGTTCATCAATAATATAAAAATGTTCTTTTGATTGGGCCAGTTTGAGCCTTCTCTTTGGACTGGCGACATATTTGACCGCGGCATAAATACAATAAGCAAAAAGTGCAAGTAATATAATCCTTAGAACCATGACAAACATTGTGTGAAGGCACCTCCCTTATTGTGATGATCTGATGTAATACGAAGAGCATAGAAAAAGGTTTCACTTTTTTAAAAGAAAAGTTCTAAAAACATATACCCGATTTTCAAGTGAAATAGTCGTATGGTTAGCGTCAGGTTTTGTATAATAAGAATGCAGGACTGATGAAGGAGGTTATGGAACATGGCAAAATTAGATGAAACATTGACCATGCTGAAAGATTTAACAGATGCAAAAGGCATACCGGGCAATGAAAGAGAAGTAAGGCAAGTGATGAAATCATACATAGAACCATTTGCTGATGAAGTGACAACAGATCGTCTGGGCAGTTTAATCGCCAAAAAAACAGGTGCGGAAAACGGCCCGAAAATTATGATTGCCGGGCATTTGGACGAAGTCGGTTTTATGGTGACGCAAATCACTGATAAAGGCTTTATCCGTTTTCAAACCGTTGGCGGCTGGTGGGCTCAGGTGATGCTGGCCCAGCGTGTAACCATCGTGACGAAAAAAGGGGAAATCACAGGGGTTATTGGCTCAAAGCCGCCTCATATTTTATCTCCTGAAGCGAGAAAAAAATCAGTGGAAATAAAAGAGATGTTTATTGATATTGGAGCTTCAAGCCGAGAAGAAGCCTTGGAATGGGGTGTGCTTCCGGGAGATATGATCGTTCCTCATTTTGAATTTACAGTCATGAACAATGAAAAATTCCTCTTGGCGAAGGCGTGGGACAACCGCATCGGCTGTGCGATTGCCATTGATGTGTTAAGAAATTTACAAAACACAGATCATCCAAACATTGTGTATGGCGTGGGAACTGTGCAGGAGGAAGTCGGCCTAAGAGGAGCGAAAACAGCAGCATACACCATTCAGCCTGATATTGCGTTTGGTGTTGATGTAGGGATAGCAGGAGACACGCCTGGGATTTCTGAGAAAGAAGCGCAAAGTAAAATGGGTGAAGGACCCCAGATTATCGTGTACGATGCATCCATGGTTTCTCACAAAGGTTTGCGAGATGTCGTTGTCGCTACGGCGGAGGAAGCGGGCATTCCGTACCAATTTGATGCCATTGCCGGCGGCGGAACTGATTCGGGAGCCATCCATTTGACGGCAAATGGTGTTCCCGCGCTGTCCATTACCATTGCAACCCGCTACATTCATACACACGCGGCTATGCTGCATCGTGACGATTATGAAAATGCGGTCAAATTAATTACAGAAGTGATTAAGAAATTAGACCGAAAGACAGTTGACCAAATCACATATGAATAAAAATGATTTGAATCCGCTATAAAAGGCGGATTCTATTTATTTGTCTGTACAAATTCAATAAGTAACTCTACAATAAGGATATATATAGAAAATATGTGCTAGTCTGGTTGATAAGCAAGTTTTCTATATCTCAAAAAAAGGAGGATTTAATGAATATGAAAAAGAAAGCGTTTTCAAATTTATTGCGTTTTTCTTGCGCAGCTTTAACAGCTGGTGCTGTGATGTTGTCCGCTTTGCCAGCATCAGCCGCTTTTTGGGGAGCATCGAACGAGCTTCTGCATGATCCGACGATGGCAAAGGAAGGAAATACTTGGTATGCCTTCGGGACAGGGCTTGCAGAGGAAAACGGACTTCGTGTACTGAAAGCGGACAGCAACGGGGTATGGAGAGTTCAAAAATCAATTTTCACCAGTCCTTTATCGTGGTGGCGCCAATATGTGCCTAATTTCGAACGAAACCAATGGGCTCCGGATGTGACATACTACAACGGAAAGTACTGGCTTTACTATTCGGTTTCTTCGTTTGGAAGCAATACCTCTTTAATTGGGCTTGCTTCAGCAACTAATCTCAGTTCGGGCAGCTGGAAGGATGAAGGGCTAGTTACTCGGACAACAACTGCAAATAATTATAATGCCATTGATCCTGAATTAACGATTGACAAAGATGGAAACCCTTGGCTTGCATTCGGATCATTTTGGGGCGGAATTAAATTAACGAAATTAAACAAAGATACGATGAAACCAACCGGTTCATTATATTCAATAGCGGCCAGACCAAATAACGGCGGCGCTCTGGAAGCCCCTACATTAACATACCATAATGGCTACTACTATTTAATGGTGTCATTCGATAAATGCTGTCAAGGGATAAATAGTACGTACAAAATTGCTTACGGCAGATCGAAAAATATTACAGGTCCTTATGTAGACAGAAACGGTAAAAGCATGATGGACGGAGGAGGTACGATTCTTGATTCCGGCAATGAACAGTGGAAAGGGCCGGGCGGACAGGATATCGTAAACGGAAACATACTTGTGCGTCATGCTTATGATGCAAAAGACAACGGCATACCAAAGATGTTAATCAATGATTTGAATTGGAGCTCAGGCTGGCCGTCTTATTAAGATAAAGGCAATCGTTCACATCTTATTCTCTTTGTTTAGCCCTGATACATCAGGGCTTTTTCTAATGGAAAGCGGAATCGGAAGGTGAATTGACAGAAAAATCATAGTTTTAAGAACGTATTTTTTCACCTAAAAACCTAGTAACCAATCATTTCTTTTTGTAAAAGAATACAAAAATGATTGACAGTAAATAAACCTACTAATATAATGAAGTTGTTCGTACAAATTAATTGTTAATAGTTTATTTTTTGTTATTAGTCCGTATCTGTTTGGGTAATTGAAAGCGTTTTACTATAGGAAGAAAGGGGCAGATTACATGCTTCAGACAAAGGATTATGAATTCTGGTTTGTAACAGGAAGCCAGCATCTATACGGGGAAGAGACACTGGAACTGGTGGATCAGCATGCGAAAAGCATTTGCGAGGGGCTCAGCGGGGTTTCTTCCAGATATAAAATCACTCACAAGCCTGTCGTCACTTCATCGGAAACCATCAGACAGCTGTTAAGAGAAGCGGAGTACAGTGAGACATGCGCCGGCATCATTACATGGATGCATACATTTTCTCCCGCAAAAATGTGGATAGAAGGTCTTTCTACTTATCAAAAACCGCTTATGCATTTGCATACTCAATATAATCGCGATATCCCTTGGGGTACGATTGACATGGATTTTATGAACAGCAACCAATCCGCACATGGCGATCGTGAGTACGGTTACATCAACTCGCGAATGGGTCTGAGCCGGAAAGTCGTTGCAGGGTACTGGGATGATGAAGAAGTGAAGAAAGAGATTTCCCAGTGGATGGATACAGCGGCTGCATTAAATGAAAGCAGACATATTAAGGTTGCCAGATTCGGAGATAACATGCGTCACGTCGCGGTAACGGACGGAGACAAGGTGGGGGCGCATATTCAATTTGGCTGGCAGGTTGACGGGTATGGCATCGGAGACCTTGTAGAGGTGATGAACCGCATCACCGACGACGAGGTTGACACGCTCTATGCGGAGTATGACAGGCTCTATGTGATCAGCGAGGAAACAAAACGTGACGAAGCAAAGGTAGCGTCCATTAAAGAACAGGCGAAAATTGAACTTGGATTAACCGCTTTTCTTGAACAAGGCGGATACACGGCGTTTACGACATCGTTTGAAGTGCTGCACGGAATGAAACAGCTGCCGGGGCTTGCCGTACAGCGCCTGATGGAGAAGGGCTACGGATTCGCCGGTGAGGGAGATTGGAAGACGGCGGCCCTTGTACGAATGATGAAAATCATGGCTGAAGGAAAAAGAACGTCCTTCATGGAAGATTATACGTACCATTTTGAACCGGGAAATGAAATGATTCTAGGTTCGCATATGCTTGAAGTGTGTCCGACTGTCGCTTTGGATCAACCGAAAATTGAGGTTCATCCGCTTTCTATCGGGGGAAAAGAGGACCCTGCACGTTTTGTATTTAACGGCATCAGCGGTTCAGCTATTCAAGCAAGCCTTGTTGATATCGGCGGGCGTTTCCGCCTTGTTTTGAATGAAGTTAACGGACAAGAAATTGAAAAAGATATGCCGCATCTGCCAGTGGCCCGTGTTCTCTGGAAGCCGGAGCCATCATTGAAAACAGCGGCGGAGGCATGGATTTTAGCCGGCGGCGCACACCATACCTGCTTGTCTTATGAACTGACAGTGGAGCAAATGCTCGATTGGGCAGAAATGGCGGGAATCGAAAGTGTTCTCATTTCCCGTGATACGACAATTCACAAGCTGAAACACGAATTAAAATGGAACGAGGCGCTTTACCGGCTTCAAAAGTAGGAAGGGGGATGCCACTTGGCTTACACTATAGGAGTTGATTTTGGAACTTTATCAGGAAGAGCGGTGCTCGTTCATGTCGAAACAGGGGAGGAACTGGCGGCTGCTGTAAAAGAATACAGACATGCTGTCATCGATACTGTCCTTCCAAAAACGGGTCATAAGCTGCCGCGGGATTGGGCGCTGCAGGATCCGGCTGATTACCTCGAAGTCTTGGAAACAACCATTCCGTCTTTACTCGAACAGACGGGTGTTGAGCCGAAAGACATTATCGGGATCGGCATTGATTTTACGGCATGTACGATCCTGCCTGTTGACAGTACAGGACAGCCGTTATGCATGCTGCCGGAATATGAAGAGGAGCCGCACAGCTATGTGAAGCTCTGGAAGCATCATGCGGCTCAAAAACATGCTGATCGGCTCAATCAAATCGCGGAAGAAGAAGGAGAAGCTTTTTTACAGCGGTACGGAGGAAAAATTTCATCAGAATGGATGATTCCGAAGGTCATGCAGATTGCTGAAGAAGCGCCTCACATTTATGAAGCGGCTGACCGGATCATCGAGGCTGCAGACTGGATCGTGTACCAGCTGTGCGGCTCGCTCAAGCGAAGTAATTGTACAGCAGGATATAAAGCGATTTGGAGTGAAAAAGCGGGCTATCCGTCGGATGATTTCTTTAACAAATTAAACCCTTTAATGAAAACGATTACAAAGGACAAATTAGCAGGTTCTATTCACTCAGTAGGGGAAAGAGCCGGTGGACTGACTGAAAAAATGGCACAGCTGACAGGCCTTCTTCCAGGGACAGCTGTCGCGGTTGCCAATGTGGACGCTCATGTTTCCGTACCAGCGGTCGGCATCACAGAGCCAGGGAAAATGCTGATGATTATGGGAACCTCGACGTGCCATGTACTTCTAGGCGAAGACGTACATATCGTGCCCGGTATGTGCGGTGTTGTGGACAATGGAATTCTTCCGGGCTACGCGGGCTATGAAGCCGGGCAGTCCTGTGTCGGCGATCATTTTGACTGGTTTGTGAAGACATGTGTCCCGCAAGCGTATCAAAAGGAAGCAGAGGAAAAAAACATTGGCATTCATGAGCTGCTGAGTGAAAAAGCAAACCTTCAAGCGCCGGGTGAAAGCGGATTGCTTGCTTTGGATTGGTGGAATGGAAACCGTTCAACCCTTGTTGATGCTGATTTAACAGGAATGCTGCTTGGCATGACGCTGCTGACAAAGCCTGAAGAGATGTATAGAGCTTTAGTTGAAGCGACAGCTTACGGAACCCGGATGATTATCGAAACGTTCAAAGAAAGCGGGGTTCCGATTGAGGAGCTGTACGCAGCCGGCGGAATTGCTGAGAAAAACCCGTTTGTCATGCAGGTTTATGCGGATGTGACAAATATGGACATTAAAATCTCTGGTTCCCCGCAAGCGCCAGCCCTAGGATCTGCCATTTTCGGCGCGCTTGCCGCAGGTAAAGAAAACGGCGGATACAATGACATCAAAGAGGCAGCGGCGCACATGGGGAAACTGAAAGATATATCTTATACGCCAAACGCCGAAAACGCCGCGGTGTATGAAAAATTGTACGCTGAATATAAAGAACTGGTTCACTACTTCGGAAAAGAAAATCATGTGATGAAGCGTCTGAAAACAATCAAAAATCTTCAATTTTCATCTGCCGCCAAAAAGAATTCATAAAGGGTGATGGAGCATGCTTGAAACATTAAAAAAAGAAGTGCTGGCAGCCAACCTGAAGCTTCAAGAGCATCAGCTGGTAACCTTTACGTGGGGAAATGTCAGCGGCATTGACCGTGAGAAAGAAAGAATTGTCATCAAACCTAGCGGAGTCGAATACAGCGACCTGACAGCTGATGACTTGGTTGTTTTGAACCTTGAAGGAGAGGTCGTCGAAGGCTCGCTCAAGCCTTCTTCAGATACACCTACTCATGTTTATTTGTACAAAGCCTTTCCGAACATCGGGGGAATTGTCCATACCCATTCTCAATGGGCGACAAGCTGGGCGCAATCGGGCAGAGACATACCGCCTTTAGGCACGACACATGCTGATTATTTTGACAGTGCGATTCCATGTACAAGAGAAATGTACGATGAAGAAATCATTCATGACTACGAACTGAATACAGGAAAAGTCATAGCTGAAACCTTTCAGCACCATAACTACGAACAGGTGCCGGGTGTACTCGTGAATAACCACGGACCGTTCTGCTGGGGCACGGACGCTTTAAATGCCATCCATAACGCAGTTGTATTAGAAACGGTTGCCGAAATGGCCTATCACTCCATTATGTTGAACAAGGATGTAACCCCAATCAATACAGTCCTTCATGAAAAGCATTTTTATCGAAAACACGGAGCAAATGCGTATTATGGCCAGTCATGATACGCCTGTGTCACCGGCCGGCATTCTGATTGACTTGGACGGTACTGTATTCAGAGGAAATGAATTGATTGAAGGGGCAAGAGAAGCGATCAGTACGCTTCGGGGAATGGGGAAGAAAATCGTCTTTTTGAGCAATCGGGGGAATATCTCCCGTGCCATGTGCAGAAAAAAACTTCTCGGCGCGGGGATTGAAGCTGATGTAAACGACATTGTTCTGTCGTCAAGCGTCACAGCAGATTTTCTGAAGAAACATTATCGTTTTTCAAAAGTGTGGGTGCTTGGAGAACAAGGCTTGGCAGACGAGCTGAGACTGGCCGGTGTAGAGCACGCGAACGAACCGAAGGAAGCGGATTGGCTGGTGATCTCCCTTCATGAAACACTCACGTACGAAGATTTAAATCTGGCCTTTCAAGCTGCCGCCGGCGGCGCTCGTATCATGGCTACGAACAAAGACCGCTCCTTTCCGAATGAAGACGGCAATGCGATCGATGTGGCCGGTATGATCGGAGCGATAGAGGCTTCCGCTCAAGCAAAAACAGAGCTTGTTGTCGGAAAGCCGTCATGGCTGATGGCGGAGGCTGCCTGTACAGCAATGGGGCTGTCCGCACATGAATGCCTGATTATCGGAGACAGTATTGAATCTGACATTGCGATGGGAAAGCTTTATGGCATGAAAAGCGCCTTAGTGCTTACTGGTTCTGCGAAACCGGGTGAGCAGCGTTTGTACACGCCGGATTATGTGCTGGAATCCATTAAGGATATAACCAAATTGGCTGAGGAGGGGATTCTGTTATGAATCGTATCGCAGCTGACGTTGAGCAAGCTTTTGAACTCGCCGGAGAAAAGGTTTTTCCTATAGAAGTTGAAGAAATTGTTATCGGCAAACAAGCAGCTGATTCGCTATTGGATTATGTAAAAAGAAAAAACAACAAACAGATTGTCCTTGTCTGCGACTCGAATACACATCGCATTGCGGGAATTGATTTGGAAAACCGCCTGCATCAAGAAGGGTTTCAGGCTGAGTGCCTGATCATTCCGGGAAATGAAGCCGGAGATGTGACGGCTGATGAACGATCGCTCATTCATGCGCTGATCCATACGGAAAAAACAACGGATGTTATGATCGCGGTCGGTTCGGGCACGATTCATGATATCGTGCGCTTCGCAGCGTTTCAGAGGGATTTGTCGTTTATTTCCTATCCGACTGCTCCATCTGTAGACGGATTTACGTCAGCCGGGGCGCCGCTTATTTTATACGGAACGAAAACAACCATCCAAACGAAGGCTCCATCCGCGCTGTTCGCTGATCTGGATCTATTAAAAGCGGCACCCCAGTCAATGGTTGCGGCTGGATTTGGCGACATGCTCGGGAAAATCACGTCTTTAGCTGATTGGGAAATATCCCGCCACCTTGCCGGCGAGCCTTATTCTCCAACGGGGGCTAAGATCGTTCAGGAGGCGCTGGAAGCCTGTATCGCACACACAGAAGACATTGCGATGAAAACGGAAACAGGCATACTGGTTTTAATGGAATCTTTAATTGTATCAGGTCTTGTCATGCTGGCTTTAGATCATTCCCGTCCGGCATCAGGCGGAGAGCATCATATTTCCCATTGGATTGAGATGGAATTAATGAAGAAAAACCGGCCTCAAATTCTCCATGGGGCAAAGGTGGGTTGTGCCGCTGTGTTATTAACTGACACATACAGAAAGCTCGCCCAGGATGACGGACTGAACGAATTTTCTCCGCGCCGGCGGCAAGCCATTCAATCGGCTTATGAAACGCTCCCGGAAGGAGAAGTGCTGGCCGATTGGCTGAGATCAGCAGGAGGCCCTGCGTTTTTTGACGAAATCGGTGTCGGGCAGGATTCCGTCAAGAATGCCTTCAGACACGCGCACACATTAAGAGACCGCTGCACCGGATTAAGAATCATCAATGAAAACAAAACGCTGATCAATCATGGTCTATATGAATAGCCCGCACCTCGAATGGAAGGGGTAACGCAAATGAAAAAAATGACTGCCTGTTTTCTTGTGCTCATGATGCTGCTGACATTATTCATTGCTGGGTGTTCAGCAGAAAGATCATCCGGGAAATCGGGTGAAACCGAACTGACCTTTTGGACATTTAATGGACTTCATGAGCAGTTTTATGTGGAAATGGTGAAGGAATGGAACAAAAAATATCCTGACCGCAAAATTAAACTGAATACGGTCGTTTATCCATATGGGCAAATGCACGATAATTTGTCTATCTCCTTAATTGCGGGAGAAGGCGTCCCTGATATTGCCGATGTCGAATTGGCCCGTTTTTCAAACTTTTTAAAGGGCTCTGATATACCGCTTGCCGACCTGACTCCGCTGATTGAAAAGGACCGCGATAAATTCGTTGAGGCGCGGCTTACCTTGTACAGCAAAAACGGCAAGCTTTACGGGCTGGATACGCATGTAGGAACGACAGTGATGTTTTATAACATGGATGTGATGAAAAAAGCCGGCGTCAATCCTGATGATATCAAAACATGGGATGATTACCATAAAGCCGGGCAGAAAGTGCGCAAAGTAACCGGAAGGCCGATGGGGACGGTGGAAACCAATGATTCCGCAACGTTCTTATCCATGATTTCACAGCAAAAATCAGGTTATTTTGATAAAAACGGCAAGCTGATCCTTAATAATGACACCAATGTAAAAACAATTCAATTTTTAAAGGACATGATTAATGATAAAACGATGATTGCCGCACCGGGCGGCGGGCATCACAGTGAAGAATATTACGGCTTTATGAACCAAGGCGGAGCAGCGTCGGTTCTGATGCCGATTTGGTATATGGGAAGATTCATAGATTATATGCCTGATCTGAAAGGGAAGATTGCCATCCGGCCGCTTCCGGCGTGGAAAGAGGGGGGCGACCGTTCGGCAGGTTTGGGCGGTACGGCAACTGTTGTGCCGAAGCAATCTAAGCATGTTGAGTTAGCAAAAGAGTTTTTGGCCTTTGCGAAGGGCTCTAAAGAAGGAAACAAAAAGCTTTGGAGCGTACTCGGGTTTGACCCGCTTCGCTGGGATGTCTGGAGCTCTCAGGAATTGAAGGAGAAAAACAAATACACGGATTACTTCCAAAATGGAACAGGCATTTTTTCTATGCTGCTCGATATCAAGGACGAAATCAATCCGATTTATTTACACGAGGATTTTGCCAAGGCTTCAGACCTTGTCAACAGAAGCGTATTGTTCGACGCACTTAAATCTCAGCAAAAAACGCCTAAGCAAGCCTTGGACAGAGCGGCAGGTGAACTGAAACAGAAATAGAATCCCATTCAAAAAGTGAAAGCGGGGAGGTTCTCATGAAACCTGTGAAAACGGGAACGGTTCATCCCGTTCCCTCAGCTGCGAAACAATCAGGCTGGCGAGATCTATTTTATTCGAAAAAAGCGGCGCCCTATCTGTTTACAGCGCCATTCGTTTTATCCTTTCTCGTATTTTTTTTATACCCCATCATTAGCGTCTTCATCATGAGCTTTCAAAGAATATTGCCGGGAGAGGTGACGTTTGTCGGATTGTCGAATTACACTGCACTAAACAATCCGACGTTCTATACTGCCCTTTGGAATACACTGGAATACACCTTTTGGACACTGATTGTGCTGATTCCAGTCCCATTGCTGCTGGCCATATTCCTGAATTCAAAGCTGGTCAAATTCAGAAATATATTCAAATCAGCACTATTCATTCCGGCATTGACTTCCACCATTGTGGCGGGGATCATTTTTCGGCTGATCTTCGGGGAAATGGAAACGTCGCTGGCCAATTCCATCTTACTCAAACTCGGCTTTTCACCTCAGAACTGGATGAACAATGAACATACCGGCATGTTTTTAATGGTGCTGCTTGCTTCGTGGAGATGGATGGGAATCAACATCCTTTACTTTTTGGCCGGTTTGCAAAATGTGCCGAAAGAGCTGTACGAAGCCGCCGATATTGACGGCGCGAATACGATGAAAAAATTCCGGCACATTACGCTGCCGTTTCTCAAGCCTGTAACGGTTTATGTGCTAACCATCAGTATCATCGGCGGATTCAGGATGTTTGAGGAAAGCTACGTCCTTTGGCAAAATAATTCCCCGGGTAATATCGGCTTGACGCTTGTCGGATATTTGTACCAGCAAGGGCTTGCCTACAACGAAATGGGATACGGAGCGGCCATCGGCATTGTGCTTTTGATTGTGATACTTGTTGTCAGCCTGATTTCGTTAAAGCTGTCAGGCTCGTTTAAGGGGGAGGGATAAATGTTGCGGCACAGTCCTCAGTACAGCGTTTACAAAATCGCGCTTACCCTGTTTTTTATCATGCTGAGCCTATTGTATATTTTTCCGATTTTCTGTTTGCTTTTAGGATCATTAAAGCCGTCATCTGAGCTTTTGCGTGTAGGGCTGAATGTTGATATTGATCCAAAAGTGATGAGTTTAGATAACTACACATTTCTGTTTAATGGCGGCAGCATTTATTTTAAATGGTTTTTTAACAGTCTTGTGCTTGGGGTTTTCACGACCGTGCTCACTCTGTTTTTTTCATCGATGATTGGGTACGGACTTGCGGTTTACGAGTTTAAGGGCAGGAATATCATCTTTGTTCTTGTGCTGATTATTATGATGGTTCCGCTTGAAGTAATGATGCTTCCGTTGTTTAAGCTGACCGTAGGACTGCACTTGATTGATTCATATACCGGTGTCATTTTGCCGTTCATCGTTTCGCCGGTAGCTGTTTTCTTTTTCAGGCAGTATGCCCTCGGTCTTCCAAGAGATCTGCTAGACTCTGCAAGGATGGACGGCTGTACGGAATTCGGGATCTTTTTCCGGATTATGGCGCCGCTGATGAAACCGGCTTTCGGCGCGATGATTATCCTCCAGTCCTTGAACAGCTGGAACAACTTCTTATGGCCATTGATTGTGCTTCGTTCGAAAGAAATGTTTACGCTTCCAATTGGGCTGTCCAGCTTGCTGAGCCCTTACGGAAACAACTATGACATGCTCATATCCGGCTCAGTATTTGCGATTTTGCCGGTCATTATCATTTTCTTGTTTTTCCAAAAATACTTTATCTCCGGCCTGACGGTAGGGGGAGTCAAAGGTTAATAAAGGAGGAAACGTGTGATGAAAAAAGCGCGAGTGATTGTAGACAAAGAATATAAAATTGGTGAAGTAGACAAGCGGATTTACGGCTCGTTTATCGAACATATGGGGCGAGCGGTATATGAAGGCATATATGAGCCTGACCACCCTGAAGCAGATAAAGACGGGTTTAGAAAGGATGTCCAGTCGCTGATCAAAGAATTGCAGGTTCCGCTTATCCGCTATCCGGGCGGAAACTTTTTATCCGGATATAACTGGGAGGACGGTGTCGGACCTGTCGAAAACCGCCCGAGACGGCTTGACTTGGCATGGCAAACGACAGAAACGAATGAAGTGGGAACAAATGAATTTTTATCTTGGGCAAAAAAGGTGAACACTGAGGTCAACATGGCCGTCAACCTTGGCACAAGAGGCATAGATGCCGCCCGCAATCTCGTTGAATACTGTAACCACCCGAAAGGCTCTTACTGGAGTGATTTAAGAAGATCGCATGGCTATGAACAGCCGTACGGCATCAAGACATGGTGCTTAGGAAACGAAATGGATGGCCCGTGGCAGATCGGCCATAAAACAGCTGACGAATACGGACGGCTTGCCGCAGAGACTGCAAAGGTCATGAAGTGGGTTGATCCAACAATTGAACTTGTTGCCTGCGGCAGTTCAAACAGCGGCATGCCGACCTTTATCGATTGGGAAGCGAAGGTGCTGGAGCATACGTACGAGCATGTCGACTATATCTCTCTCCATACGTATTACGGAAACCGGGATAACAATCTGCCAAACTACTTGGCCCGTTCCATGGATCTTGATCATTTTATTAAATCTGTCGCTGCAACCTGTGACTATGTAAAAGCAAAAACCCGCAGCAAGAAAACAATCAATCTCTCTCTGGATGAATGGAACGTCTGGTATCACTCAAATGAGGCGGATAAAAAAGTCGAGCCTTGGATTACTGCGCGTCCGATTTTAGAGGATATTTATAATTTTGAAGATGCTTTATTGGTCGGCTCTCTGCTTATTACGATGCTGCAGCACGCAGACCGTGTGAAAATCGCGTGCCTTGCACAGCTTGTAAATGTCATCGCGCCGATTATGACGGAAAAAGGCGGGGAAGCATGGAGACAGCCAATCTTCTATCCATACATGCATGCTTCTGTTTACGGAAGAGGCGAGTCACTGAAGCCGCTTATTTCTTCTCCGAAGTACGACTGCTCAGATTTTACTGATGTGCCATATGTTGATGCCGCTGTTGTGTATGCCGAAGAGGAAGAAACACTCACGATTTTTGCGGTAAACAAAGCTGAAGATCAGATGGAGACGGAGATTTCGCTCAGAGGCTTTGAATCCTTCCAAATCGCAGAGCACATTGTACTCGAGCATCAGGATATCAAAGCGACAAACCAGCAAAACAGAAAAAATGTCGTCCCGCATTCCAACGGAACATCATCTGTCAGCGAAAACGGCTTAACCGCGCATTTCACGCCGCTTTCCTGGAATGTGATCCGCTTGAAAAAACAGTCATAAAGTGAAACATTAGCCGGAGATCGCTCTCCGGTTTTTCTTTTTTTTGGAGGTAGATATGATTCAGTACCTTGTAATGTTCAGTAGTAAATGTTACTATATGCATAAATGGTGGAAAATATAAACAAAATTAACGAGCTTCGGGGAGGATTTTATGATGAATGCTCAATTCAAAAAGGGAGCATTAGAGCTATGTGTGCTTGTATTCATATCTGAAAAAGACCAATACGGATATGAGCTTTCTCAAAACATTTCCAGGCACATGGCGATTGCTGAAGGCACCTTATATCCTCTTCTAAGAAGACTGACGAAAGAAGAGTATTTAGAAACATATATGGCGCCGTCTTCCGAAGGTCCTGCCAGAAAATACTATACGATGTCAAAGCTTGGTTCCATGCGAATGAAACTGCTGCTGGCAGAATGGGATCAGTTCACAGCATCTGTCAATCAAATCATCGACGTGGCAAGGGGAGGAGAACAATGAATCAAGAACTGTTTTTGCAGGAGTTAAGTAAAGCGTTAATGCCGCTTTCAGAAGAAGAGCGGAATGAGATCTTATTTGATTTTGAAGAACATATGACCGAAGGGATGAAAGAAGGCGGCTGGAAGCGGACATCATCAGGGAACTCGGTTCTCCAAAACAAATTGCAAAGGAATTGATGCAAGATGTCACGGAAACTGCTCCAGCAGAGCAACGCCCTAAAAAGAATCTTTTTCACATGGCGTGTTCAGCAGCAGCGATAAGCTTCTTAAATATGATTTTCGTTCTGGGACCGGCTATTGGCATTTTAGGAGTGTACGTGGGGTTATGCGGGGCGGCGCTTGCACTTTCTGTGTCACCGATCATTTTTATCGGCATGTTGATGTTTCAAACGAATACGCACATGATGCTGGAGTTCTTTTTATCACTCGTGTTTGGCAGTCTGGGGCTGCTATCTTGTATAGGGCTGTCGCATTTAGGAAAGCTGCTGTATGGCATGGGTTTACGATATATCAAATATAATCTAAAGCTGGTGACGGGGGCGCGGACATGAAAAAAATCATAATAGGATTAATCGCAGTATTTGCAGTCGGGGTCATCGGAGCTGTCATCACTGCAGCTGCTTCTGATTTTACAAGAGACGAGGTGACAGCTGCTGAAACATATTCTGCCACAGATATTAAAAAAATTGAGGTAACAACGAGCTCGATGAATGCAGAGGTCAAAATTGGGCAAACGGATGATATTCAGGTAGCGGCTGAAGGGAAAGTCAGTGATAAAAGCAAAAAGCTGTTCGATGTGAGCCAAGATGGCAAGTCATTAAAAATCAATCAAATAGCACGCGAGAATATCATCTCTTTTATAGCGTGGGACAGCGAAAAGGATATGAAAATCACAATTATTATTCCTGAAAAGAAGTATGGTGAGTTAACGGTAACGACAACCTCTGGGGATATTATCATTGAAAATGTGCACGCGGATCAAACTGCTGTTGACTCTACATCAGGAAATATTGAGCTGAAGCATGCACGCATCGAAAACGAGTTGACGCTAAAAACAACGAGCGGAGATATTCAAGAAAACCAAAATTCATTCGGCCAAGGTGTGGTAAAGACAACAAGTGGATTAATAGAAAGCAGCCGCACAACAGCTGGAAAGGTGAATTATAAGACAACCTCCGGAGATATTGACCTTCTACAGGAGAGTCAGAACAAAGAAGTTGACATCGTCACAACGAGCGGAAGTGTGTCCGTAGAATATCAGAAAGAACCTGCAACCTTAGCAATGGATTGTCAGACTGACTCAGGTGAGACGTCAGTCAACCTAGATCAAATTATGTATCAAGAAAAATCAGAGAAGCGAATTACAGGATATATAGGTGATAACGAAACCTCTAATCATTTAAACATTCGCACAACCTCTGGAGACATTGAACTAAACTAACTGCGACGAGCCGGCCAATTCCAGCCGGCTTTTCTGTATAGGAAAAAATGACCGCTTATCACCATGAAATTATGATATATTTATGAAAAACAGCAAAGGGGATGAGAGAAAATGAATGCGGTTACAATTGTGATAGCGTCAATGTGCATTTTGGCTATTGCCTATCGTTTATACGGAACATTTATGATGGTGAAGGTTCTCAAAGTGAATGATGACAAGCCGACGCCTGCTCACGCGCTTGAGGATGGAAAAGATTATGTGCCTACAAATAAATGGGTCTCTTTTGGCCACCATTTTGCAGCGATCGCAGCGGCCGGGCCGCTGGTCGGACCGATTTTGGCGGCGCAGTTCGGCTATTTGCCGGGGTTATTATGGCTGTTAATCGGGGCGGTAATAGGGGGAGCCGTCCATGATCTTGTTGTGCTGTTTGCATCAATGCGCAAAAATGGAAAGTCGCTGTCAGAAGTGGCGAAGGATGAGCTTGGCCCTGTTGCCGGATTTTGCACGGGACTGTCTATGCTTTTTATTATCACGATTACGATGGCGGGGCTGTCGATGGTTGTGCTGCACGCGCTTGAACGCAATCCGTGGGGCACATTTGCGGTAGGAATTACAATTCCGATTGCGATGGGCGTGGGCTTATTTTATAAGAAAACGGGAAATTTAAAGCTTGCGTCAACGATCGGTTTTCTCTTTTTAATGGCGGGAGTCTTTATCGGCCCATGGGTGCAGACTACTGCGCTCGGTGACTTTTTATCGCTAGAAACGAAAACGCTTGCAATTGCACTTCCTATTTATGCGTTTTTTGCAGCGGCGCTTCCCGTTTGGCTCCTTCTCGCACCGCGTGATTATTTAAGCAGCTTTATGAAAATCGGTGTGTTTATCGCTTTGATTGCCGGGGTATTTGTCGTCAATCCGTCCATCCCGTTTCCTGCGTTTACAGAATTCGTAAAAGGGGGCGGGCCGGTGCTGGCAGGACCCGTCTGGCCGTTCATTTCAATTACTATCGCCTGCGGTGCGATCTCGGGATTTCACGCCTTTGTCGGTTCAGGTACGACCCCGAAAATGCTGAATAAATGGAGTGATATGAAGCCGGTTGCGTTTGGCGCAATGCTTGTCGAGTGTCTTGTCGGCATTATGGCGCTGATTGCAGCGACCGCCTTGCAGCCTGCTGATTACTTTGCGATTAACAGCACGCCTGAGGTTTTCCGTACGCTCGGCATGAATGTCGTCCATTTGCCTGAATTGAGCAGGGAAATCGGTTTGGACTTAGAAGGAAGAACAGGGGGAGCCGTTACGCTTGCGGTGGGAATGACTTATATTTTTACCGGAATGCCGTTTTTCAGCCATTTGGCCTCATACTTTTTCCAATTTGTCATTATGTTTGAAGCCGTATTTATTTTAACAGCGATTGACGCCGGCACACGTGTTGCCCGTTATCTGATTCAGGATTTCTTCGGAGAGGTGTATAAACCGCTGAAGAAAACAGACTGGATTCCGGGATCTGTATTTGCCAGCGCGCTCGCCTGCCTGATGTGGGGCTATCTGCTGTATTCAGGGGATATCGGTTCCATTTGGGCGCTGTTTGGCGTGTCCAATCAGCTGATGGCTTCAGTGGGGCTGATTATTGGAGCGACCATCGTGCTGAAAATCGCCGATAAACGCCGTTACATTCTGACCTGCCTTATCCCGCTTGCCTATTTATATGTCACTGTCAATTATGCGGGCTATTGGATGGTGCGCAATGTGTATCTCAATCCTGAAGCAGCAGGATACAGTGTATTGAATGGCGTACTATCGATCATCATGCTGCTGTTAGGCTTCATCATTATCGTGGCGGCTGTGAAAAAATGGGCGCAGATGTGGAGAGATCCAAGCTTAAGGATGGAAGCATCTATACCGGGATAGAAGGACTAATGAAATGTTGAGGAGGATTGGCAATGAAATTATCAATGAAATATCTTATTCTATACGTATCGGACAGCAAGCGGGCTATTCATTTTTATCAGGATATTTTAGGACTGCCGATTCGTGCTGAACACGGCACGTATATCGAATTTGAAACAGGCTCTGCGATATTGGCGCTTAATACGCGAGAAAGCGCCAGAGAAATCACGCCGCTAGACATTCCAGATACATCTGCTTCGAACACATTTGAAATTGGTTTTGTCACTGAAAACGTAGAAGCGGTTATCAAAAGGGTAAGAGAACAGGGGGTCACAATTATTGGGGAGCCGAAAGTGAAGCCATGGAGGCAGACGGTTGCCTATATCTCCGACCCGGATGGACATTATATTGAAATTTGCAGTCCGATAGAATAATGCACAAAAGCCCAAAACAATTTCTGTTTTGGGCTTTCTTATGATGTTTGGTGTCCAGTCGCTTCCAGCAGCAAATCAGCCAGGTGAACGGCTTTGACTTTACCGTTTAGTCCTTCACGTTCAATGCCCAGCTTCATCTGCAGCAGGCAGCCGGGATTTGCTGTCACAATGACGATTGCTTCGCTCGCTTTGACGGCAGCCATTTTACTATCCAGTATTTTCATAGACATCTCAGCTTCCACGATGTTATAAATTCCCGCTGATCCGCAGCAGCTATCCGCTTTATCCATTTCTCTGAATTCGGTCCCCTTGATGCTTTGAAGAAGTTGGCGTGGCTCAAGCGACGTATGCATCACATTTCTTAGATGGCATGAATCTTGATAGGTAATGACCTGCGGCATCTCGAGCGCTAAGTCCATTTGATGAAAATCGAGTTCAACCAAAACGGACGAAAAATCTTTTAGTTTCTGAACAAATGCAGCGGATCGCTCCGACCACTCGGGGTCATCCTTCAGCAAATGATCATATTCAGTGAGAAAGGCTCCGCATCCCCCTGCGTTTGTAATGACAGCTTCGACGTCTAACGCTTCGAAGGCAGCGATATTTTGTTTCGCGAGCTCTTTCCCCGCGTTTTTTTCCCCGCTGTGCCCATGCAGCGCGCCGCAGCAAGCCTGGTCAGGCGGGATGACAATGTCGCAGCCCGCCAGCTGCAGCAACTTCAGTGTGGCATTGTTGGTCGGTAAAAACATGGTATCCATTAAGCAGCCCGAAAAAAAGGCGACCCGTTTTTTCATGGGGCCAATTGACGGCAGCAAACGCGGCCGATGCTTCATTTCTTTGTTTTTAGGAATATCAGGAAGAACGGCTTCCATCGTCCGCAAATGCTCAGGCAGGACGCGAAGCATACCGGTTTTGCGAACAGCGGTTTGCAGTCCAGACCGCTGATACAAACCGATAAGGCTGACAGCTGAGCGCATGCGGTTTTGATGCGGAAACAGCTCCTGAAAAGCGGCTTTTCGCAAGACACGAGCGCCGAGCGAGTGTTTTTTATTTTGGTGGATAATATCTCTGGCTTCCTCAAGCAGCTGTCCGTATTTCACGCCTGACGGGCATACAGGTTCACAGGCGCGACAGCCTAGGCAAAGTGACAGCGAACGCTCGACATCTTCATCGGGTTCAATCATACCGTCGGCTACGGCTTTCATTAAGGCGATGCGCCCGCGCGGAGAGTGAGTTTCCTGAAATCCCGATTCGATATAGGTCGGGCAAGAAGGAAGACAGAAGCCGCAGCGCATACAATTCAAAAGCTCGCCTTCATCCATGCGCTCTTTGAATTCATCTTGGATCTGGTTCATTTCTTTTTCTGTTGTCATCTTTTCGTCACCACACGTTTTCTGCAGTCTTTCGCGAACACTTTGCCCGGATTTAATATGTTCCGGGGATCAAATGCCGCTTTCATCGCTTTCATCGCGGCAATGCCCTCTTTTTTCAGCTTCATCTCCAAGTAAGGCGCTTTCATGGCCCCGACCCCGTGCTCTCCGGTTATCGTGCCGCCAAGTTCAATCGCTTTCTCAAAAATCTCGGCAAAAGCCTGTTCGACACGCTCCATCTCATCCTCATTTCTTATGTCAGTCGTACATGTCGGGTGAAGGTTTCCATCTCCCGCGTGGCCGAAGGTGCAAATAGAAAGCCCATATTTAGCGGCAATATCATTAATGGCTTTTACCATATTGGCGATTTCTGAGCGAGGAACGGTCGCGTCCTCTAAAATCGTCGTCGGCTTGAGGCGGGCAAGGGCAGAAAGTGCAGAACGCCGGGCTTCAGTCAGGGCAAATGCTTCCTCCTCGGTTTGGGCGGTCTGAACGGAAACAGCGTCGCCTTTTTTGCAGATCGCCTCAATCTTTTCCATATCCCGTGCAACGGTTTCAAGCGGTCCGTCTTGCTCAATTAACAGAACCGCCTTTGCATTTGTCGGAAGTCCGATTTTAGCATAATCCTCAATGACTAAAAGTGTGGGCTGGTCAAGAAATTCAAGCGTGGCGGGTATGATTTTTGCGGCAATGATATCTGATACCGTTTGAGCAGCGGCATCGATATTTTCATAAAGGGCAAGCAGCGTCTTCTTCGTTTCCGGCTTTGGAACGAGTTTGACGATTGCCTCTGTCACAATGCCAAGTGTTCCTTCTGAACCGACAAAAAGACGTGTGAGATCGTATCCGGCCACATCCTTTGCGAGCTTTCCGCCGGTGCGGATGATGTCTCCGTTTGCGAGCACCGCCTCCAGTCCAATGACATAGTCGCGGGTGACGCCGTATTTTAATCCGCGGAGCCCGCCGGAATTTTCATTGATGTTTCCGCCCATTGTTGATATTTTCATAGAACTCGGATCAGGCGGATAAAACAAACCTTTGCTTTCAACCGCGCGGGTCATATCTAATGTAATGACGCCCGGCTGGACTGTGGCGGTCAAATTTTCTTCATCAATCTCAAGAATCCGGTTCATATGCTTAAAGAGAAGAACAAGTCCGCCTTCAGTCGGGCACGTGCCGCCGCATAGGTTTGTTCCTGATCCTCTTGGAACGATCGGCACTCGATGATCGTTGCAAATCATTAAAATTCGTGATACTTCATTTGTGCTCCTCGGAGCAATCACGGCATCAGGCATAGACTGAAACTGCGGCGTCGCATCATACGAATAGACGAGACGGCCGGCATTCGAGTCATCATAGTTTTCCTTGCCGACGATTTGGACCAGCTGTTCTTTTACATCTTTGGTGATCATTTCACCCATCCCCCTGTCAAAACGCTTTCAATCTATTGTAAAAGAAAAAAAGCAACGTTTTCTATGGAGAAACATACAAAAAATGAAACTGAAACACTCTCTATTTTATATCTTGATCTAAAAAATAGAGTGCAACATACATCGTGACGATATCCTCTGTGCAGTCAAAACGCAAACCCGTCAGCTGTTCAGCCTTAGACAAACGATAGCGCAATGTATTAATGTGAATATGCATGTCTTCAGCGGTTTGTTTTAAAGACAAATCGTGATGAAAGAAAGTCCGTATCGTATTCATAAGCTCCCGATGCTGAAGCGCCTCTTGGAATACTCTTTGCGGAAATTCATTTCGTGTGCCCGGGCTGATCTCCGTCAGGCACATATCAAGCTTCAGATCCTCTTCGAATATGGGCGTTTTTCGCTTAAGGCTGACAGCCAGCGCTTTTTCAGCCTGCCCGTATGAGTCTGTCAGGCTGGAGCTTGCGACAGCCCTTCCGGCGCCAGCTGCAACACAGCTGTTTGCAGTATGAACAAATGAACAAATGTGAAGGAGCTGCCGCAAAAGCCGATCCCTTTGTTCATGCTTTGGCACTTCGTGATTAATCAGAATCCGTTCATTTCCCCACCTGATGAACAAATCAGAAGAGTACGCGGATTTCCAGATATGTGCCATTTGCTCAATGTCATAAGATGACCACTCATATCCTTGAATGAGAATCATTTGGCGCCGGGAGGAAAGATCAACACCGAGAAGCTGGGCTTTCTCAAGAAAACCGGGAGACCACTCTTTTAATTGCAGCCAATCGACCGTAAAGGACTCCAGCATTCTCTCCCGCCACTGGGATTGCTCTAAATGCCGCGATTCCTTAATGAACAGCTCTGTCATTTTTCGAAGCAGCTCCCCGTAAGGCTGAATCTCAGCAGGCTCACCTGTAAGCCCGAAGACGGCGATTACATCCCGGTCGGAAAATACAGGAAGATTCAGGCCTGCCTTTACTCCTTTTAATTTTTTTTCATCTTCTACTGTAATAATGACATTCCGTTTCTCTTTTGCGCAGATGAGCGCTCCTTCATGAAATCGTCCCACACGCTCATCATTTGTGCTAGCCATAATGAG
Source organism: Bacillus vallismortis (assembly GCF_040784915.1). Taxonomy (GTDB): domain Bacteria; phylum Bacillota; class Bacilli; order Bacillales; family Bacillaceae; genus Bacillus; species Bacillus subtilis_G. The sequence goes on along the minus strand of NZ_CP160797.1, from coordinate 2,913,104 downwards.
TCCGTCTGTATTCACAATAATTACTTCACGTTCATACATTTTCTTGACTTCGGCAATAATTTTTTTCGCTAATAACGGCTGTAAAAACATGGCGATCCCCCTCATCATGTTTTTATTATATAAGAAAAAAACCGGGCGCTGTCACCCGGTTTCATCTCTTATTCGGCGGGTTTTAATCCGCCTTCAAGCGTTTTTAGCATTTCGTTTTTCTCACTTTCGGATGCATGCTGCCAAATGACTTCGAATAAAACGCCGAGCCCCGGAAGCATTTTTTCTTCACCGCTTTGAATCGCATCCACAATTGTATGCTCAAGCTGATCCTGATTATTGCCGGTAACATTGGCAATGACGGCATGACGCAAATTAAGATCCATGTGAAACGCTCCTTTTCCTAAAATGTAATACGCATATTCTAACCCTGCACCTGGTTTATTATGTGCTGTTCTTGCGATATAATAACATCATGTTAAAAAAAGGAGAGCCACACAGACAGTGAAACAAATAGAATCGGCAAAAAACCAAAAAGTGAAGGATTGGAAAAAGCTTCACACGAAAAAAGAACGAACAAAAACGAATACATTCCTCATAGAGGGAGAACATCTTGTTGAAGAGGCGCTGAAGAGCGAGGGCACGGTGAAAGAAATTCTTGTAAAGGATGAAACGAAAATTCCGTCAGCTCTTGATATGAGCATCCAGTGCTATGTGCTGAGTGAAGATGCGTTTGCAGCTGTTACTGAAACAGAAACGCCGCAGCAGATTGCCGCTGTGTGCCATATGCCTGAAGAAAAACTGGCGTTGCCTCAGCGTGTGCTGCTGATTGATGCTGTTCAAGATCCGGGAAACCTCGGAACAATGATTCGGACGGCTGATGCGGCCGGTTTAGATGCGGTTGTGCTTGGTGACGGCACGGCTGACGCATTTAACGGAAAAACGCTTCGATCCGCGCAAGGGTCTCATTTTCATATTCCTGTTATAAGAAGAAATCTGCATACATACGTGGATGAGTTGAAGGTAAAGGGCGTAAAAGTGTACGGCACGGCGCTGCAAAACGGGGCGCCTTACCGGGAAATACATCAGTCTGAATCCTTCGCGCTTCTTGTAGGAAATGAAGGAGCAGGGGTCGATGCCGCCCTGCTGGAAAAAACGGATTTGAACCTGTACGTGCCGCTTTATGGACAAGCTGAATCACTGAACGTTGCGATTGCGGCTGCCATCCTTGTGTACCACTTGCGAGGATAGTGTTGCGCCAAGCGATGGATTTATCTATAATAGAACATAATATTTGAAAAACCGTGACAGAGGACCTCAATTTCTCATCAACTGCTTTCCAGGGAGAAAATGCCGCTGACTGAGAGCATTTTTAAACGCAGCCGGAAATGGGCTTCACCTCTTGAGTTGTCGCCGGGACCGCGTACACTGCGCGTAAAGGTGAACCGGAATCTGATTCCGTTATGTCAATGAAGCTGACGACAGCATCAGTCTGTCTGAAATAAGGGTGGTACCGCGGCCACAACTCGTCCCTTGTATAAGGGGCGGGTTTTTTTGTTTTCCAAAGACATATGACGGTTTGTTTACATAAAAGGAGGATGCAAAATGGAAGAAAAGCTGAAACAGCTGGAACAAGAAGCTTTAGAACAAGTAGAAGCGACAAGCTCATTAAAGGTTGTCAATGATATTCGGGTGCAATATCTCGGAAAAAAAGGGCCGATCACAGAAGTGCTGCGCGGAATGGGCAAACTTTCTGCTGAGGAACGTCCGAAAATGGGCGCGCTCGCGAACGAAGTAAGAGAGCGTATCGCCAATGCGATTGCTGTCAAAAACGAGAAGCTTGAAGAAGAGGAAATGAAGCAGAAGCTCGCAGGACAGACAATCGACGTCACGCTGCCGGGCAACCCTGTCGCAGTCGGCGGCCGCCATCCGCTCACTATTGTCATTGAAGAAATTGAAGATTTATTTATCGGTATGGGCTACACAGTCGAGGAAGGACCTGAAGTTGAAACAGATTATTACAACTTCGAATCGCTCAACCTGCCGAAAGAACACCCTGCGCGCGATATGCAGGACAGTTTTTACATCACAGAGGAAATGCTGATGAGAACGCAAACGTCTCCCGTTCAAACACGGACGATGGAAAAGCATGAAGGCAAAGGGCCCGTTAAAATCATTTGCCCGGGTAAAGTTTACCGCCGTGATAATGATGATGCGACACACTCCCACCAATTTATGCAAATTGAAGGGCTTGTCGTTGACAAAAACATCAGCATGAGTGATTTAAAAGGAACGCTTGAACTCGTTGCGAAAAAAATGTTCGGGCAAGACCGCGAAATCAGACTTCGCCCAAGCTTCTTCCCATTTACTGAGCCTTCAGTAGAAGTGGACGTGACATGCTTTAAATGCGGAGGAAACGGCTGCTCAGTCTGTAAAGGAACAGGCTGGATCGAAATCCTCGGCGCCGGCATGGTTCACCCGAACGTGCTGAGCATGGCTGGCTTTGATCCGAAGGAATATCAGGGCTTCGCATTCGGAATGGGGGTTGAGCGCATCGCGATGCTGAAATACGGCATTGATGATATCCGCCACTTCTATACAAACGATGTCAGATTTATTTCGCAGTTTAAACAGGCGTAAGAGGAGGATGCTAGGATGTTTGTTTCTTATAAATGGTTAGAGGATTATGTTGATATAAAAGGCATGGACCCGGCTGTTCTTGCTGAGAAAATTACAAGAGCAGGTATTGAGGTTGAAGGAATTGATTACAAAGGAGAAGGCGTCAAAGGCGTTGTCATCGGCCATGTGCTGGAGCGCGAGCAGCATCCGAATGCTGATAAGCTGAATAAGTGCCTTGTGGATATCGGAGCGGAAGCACCTGTACAGATCATTTGCGGCGCGCCGAATGTGGATAAAGGACAAAAAGTCGCAGTTGCAACAGTCGGAGCGATGCTGCCGGGCAATTTCAAAATCAAAAAAGCAAAGCTTCGCGGTGAAGAATCTAACGGCATGATCTGTTCTTTGCAGGAGCTTGGCATTGAAAGCAAACTTGTGGCACAGGAGTATGCGGAAGGCATTTTCGTATTCCCGAATGACGCTGAAACAGGAAACGATGCTTTAGCGGCGTTACAGCTCGATGATGCGATCCTTGAGCTTGGTTTAACGCCAAACCGCGCGGATGCAATGAACATGCTTGGTGTTGCTTACGAGGTTGCGGCAATTTTAGACACAGAGGTAAAACTTCCGCAAACGGATTATCCGGCTGCTTCAGAACAAGCGTCTGATTACATCGCTGTGAAAGTCGAAGATCAAGAAGCGAACCCGCTGTACACTGCAAAAATCATTAAAAACGTCACGATTGCTCCGTCACCGCTTTGGATGCAGACGAAGCTGATGAACGCAGGCATTCGCCCGCACAACAATGTCGTTGACATCACAAACTTTGTCCTGCTGGAATACGGACAGCCGCTTCACGCCTTTGATTATGACAGATTCGGCTCCCAAGAAGTCGTAGTAAGAAAAGCGGCTGAAAATGAAACAATCGTAACCCTTGATGATCAAGAACGAAAGCTGTCTGCTGATCACCTTGTCATTACAAACGGAACGAAAGCGCAGGCCGTTGCCGGTGTGATGGGAGGAGCAAAGTCAGAGGTTCAGGAAGATACAAAAACGATTTTGCTTGAGGCTGCGTACTTCAACGGGCAGACGGTTCGCAAGGCTTCCAAAGACCTTGGATTGAGAAGTGAATCAAGCGTAAGGTTTGAAAAAGGCATTGATCCGGCGCGCGTACGTCTTGCGGCAGAACGGGCTGCACAGCTGATCCATTTATATGCCGGCGGTGAAGTGCTTGCTGGAACGGTTGAGGAAGATCATCTGACAATCGAAGCAAATAACATTCACATATCAGCCGACAAAGTGAGCAGCGTTCTCGGCATGACAATCAGCAAAGAAGAACTGATCAGCATTTACAACCGTCTGGGCTTTACTGTCGGTGAAGCGAATGAACTTCTCGTTGTGACAGTTCCATCACGTCGCGGCGACATTAAAATCGAAGAGGATTTAATAGAAGAAGCGGCAAGACTGTACGGCTACGATAACATTCCTTCTGCGCTTCCTGAGACAGAGGGAACAACAGGCGGGTTAACGCCATATCAAGTAAAACGCCGTAAAGTCAGACGTTTCCTTGAAGGCGCGGGCTTATCACAAGCCATTACTTACTCACTGACAAATGAGAAGAAAGCGGCAGCGTTTGCGATTGAAAAATCATTGAACACTGTGCTTGCGCTTCCGATGAGCGAAGAAAGAAGCATTCTCAGACACAGCCTTGTTCCGAATCTGCTTGACTCTGTTTCTTATAACTTGGCGAGACAGACTGACTCAGTAGCGCTGTACGAAGTCGGCTCCGTTTTCCTGACAAAAGAAGAGGACACAAAACCTGTTGAAACAGAACGCGTAGCGGGAGCTGTTACCGGATTATGGCGCAAGCATCTGTGGCAAGGCGAGAAAAAACCGGTTGATTTCTTCGTCGTCAAAGGAATTGTGGAAGGACTGTTAGACAAACTGAAGGTCCTTGACTGCATTGAATTTGTTCAATCTGAACGCAAACAGCTGCACCCCGGCAGAACAGCGAACATTCTATTGAATGGTTCTCTTATCGGCTTCATCGGCCAAGTCCATCCTTCATTGGAAAAAGAACTGGATATCAAAGAGACATACGTCTTTGAGCTTGATCTACATGCGCTGCTTACAGCGGAAACAGCGCCGCTTATCTACACAGCGATTCCAAAATATCCGTCTGTGACACGTGATATCGCGCTTGTCACAGAAAAATCCGTCACAAGCGGCCAGCTCGAGAGCGTCATTAAAGAGGCTGGCGGCAAGCTTCTGAAAGACGTATCCGTCTTTGATGTATACGAAGGCGAGCATATGGAGGAAGGGAAAAAGTCAGTCGCTTTCTCACTCCAGTATGTAAATCCTGAACAAACGCTGACAGAAGAAGAAGTGACAAAAGCGCACAGCAAAGTGCTGAAAGCGTTGGAAGACACGTATCAGGCTGTTTTGAGAGGCTAATAAAAAGCTTGCAGATTTCTCTGCAAGCTTTTTTCTATGAACGTTTTTTATCAGCAAGGCGCTGCGCTTTCTGTGTATTGGCAAAATGGAATTTTGTAAAGGTTCTGAGAGCGGAGACCCCTTTTTTAAGGATCAGCTTGGCAGCCGCTTCATCGACATGCGGACCGGCCCCTTTTGGAAGTGTCATTCCTGCCTCGCGTGACAGTTTATCCATTTCCATTAAAAACGAATATCTCGCAATGATGGAAGCGGCTGCAACTGACAAGTGAATGCCTTCAGCTTTCGTGCTGAAATAGGTCCGCTCCTTCACAATGTCTCTGCCCTTTAAATGATTGAAGTAGACACCGGGCTCAGCAAATTGGTCAATCAAAATGGCTTCAGGCTTTACCCCGTCCATTTTTCTTAACAAATGGGTGATGGCTTGATTGTGCAGCAAAGCTTTCATTTTCCCTTGGCTCATGCCTTTTTCCTGCATGCTGTTGTACTTTTCATTCTTTAACACCAGCAGGCTGTACGGAATGGTTTTGATTAGATTTCGGGCGATCTCAATGATTTGCGGATCCTTTAAGTCTTTTGAATCCTTAACACCGAGTTCCTTCATTAAAGGGAGCATTGTTTTGTCAATGTACGCGCAAACAACCGTCATCGGGCCAAAGTAATCTCCGGTTCCCACCTCGTCAGAGCCGATAACAGACATCCCGGCGATATTTGCCGGAGGGGCATAACGGGGATCGGGCGGCTTTTTGGCCGTTTTCTTCTTTTCCTGCGGCTCCGCTGTTCCCCAGCGCGCGGATTCTGCCGCTGCGTTTTTGCCTTGAAACAAGACCTTGCCGGATTGATATGCTGTAATGGTACAGCCTGGCGGTTTCGCCTGAAAAACGGCTCCCTGCGGAACAGAGGCAGTAAGCGAACCGCTGTACGTCATTTTCATTTGATTAATCGCAGACAACGATACTTTTATCACAGAATGGGACACGTAATAATCTCCTTTTTTTACACTTTTCGCTGTATCTACCAGTGTATCATAACAGCGGGAGGCTCGTCTTTCCATTCATTTAATAAACGTGTTATGATAAGTACTAGGATTCTCACGGAATGGAGGAGAAACGTTGTCTGACGGCAAAAAAACAAAAACAACCGTTGACATTTACGGCCAGCACTTCACGATGATCGGTGAAGAAAGCAAAGCCCATATGAGGTATGTCGCCGGAATTGTTGATGATAAAATGAGAGAAATCAATAAACAAAATCCATACCTTGATATAAATAAACTTGCAGTGCTGACAGCGGTAAATGTGGTGCACGATTATGTCAAATTACAAGAGAAATATGAGGAACTGGAGCGTCAGCTTAAAGAAAAGGATTGAACAACTATGCTGGATATCATCATCTTAATCTTGCTCCTGATGGGGACTTTACTGGGGTTAAAACGCGGTTTTATTCTTCAGTTTATCCGCCTGACGAGCTTTATTTTATCGATCGCCTTTGCGGCTTTATTCTATAAAAATGTGGCGCCGCATTTAAAGTGGATTCCTGCACCCGACTTCTCAGCGGGACAGCCGGCACTTTCTTTTTTTACGGGAAATTTAGAAGCGGCCTACTATAATGCGATTGCGTTTATTGTTTTATTTATCATCGCTAAAATCTTACTGAGAACCCTCGGGTCATTTCTGAGTATTGTCGCCGGCATTCCGGTGATCAAACAAATTAACCAGGTGCTGGGCGCCGTTCTCGGTTTTCTAGAAGTCTATTTATTTACATTTGTGCTGCTGTATGTCGCATCCGTGCTTCCGGTAGATGCTTTACAGCAAATGATGGGGCAATCGTCTCTCGCAAATGTGATCATTAACCATACACCGTATTTGTCAGGGCTCCTGCAAGAGCTGTGGACACAGTACGGGGCATAAAAAACTTCTCTTGTCCGGAGAAGTTTTTTTCGAGTATGATGGAAACATATGTGAACGTCTGGGGGTTATTTTATGCATAAAAAAGATATTATCAGGCTGCTTGAAACCATTGCAGTCTACATGGAACTCAAAGGGGACAATCCGTTTAAAATATCTGCCTTCCGAAAAGCTGCGGCAGCCCTGGAACAGGACGACCGCAGTTTATCAGAAATGGACGATATGATGTCGCTGTCCGGCATCGGAAAAGGTACGTACAGCGTCATTAAAGAGTATATAGATGAAGGAAAGTCAAGCACGCTCGAATCGCTGCAGAAAGAAGTGCCGGAAGGGCTCGTGCCTTTATTGAAACTGCCGGGGCTCGGCGGCAAAAAAATCGCAAAGCTGTATAAGGAGCTCGGCGTACATGATGCAGAATCTCTGAAGGAAGCCTGTGAACAGCAAAAAGTACAAGGCCTTGCGGGCTTTGGCAAAAAATCAGAAGAAAAAATATTACAGGCGCTCGGTGAAGCCGGAAAACAGCCAGAACGGTTCCCGATCGGCTACGCCCTTCGGATTGCCCGGGATATTGAAGAGCATCTTGGTCAATTTACAGATATCATCAAGTTTTCTCGTGCCGGAAGTCTCCGCAGAGCCCGGGAAACGGTGAAGGATCTGGATTATATTATTGCCACAGATCATCCGGCTGAAATAAGGGAGCAGCTTCTTGCACTGCCAAACATCAAAAGCGTCATTGCGAGCGGAGATACGAAGGTATCTGTCATCCTTTCTTTTGAATATGAGACAAGCGTCGATTTCCGCCTTGTGACGGAAGAGCAGTTTCCGACAACACTCCATCATTTTACGGGATCAAAGGATCACAATATTAAGATGCGCCAGATCGCGAAAGAACGAGGCGAGCGGATCAGTGAATACGGCGTCGAGACAGTTGAAACCGGAGCCATTAAAACATTTCCTAGTGAACGTGAATTTTATGCGCATTTCGGCCTGCCGCTGATTCCGCCGGAGCTCCGTGAAAGCGGGCAAGAAGTGGAAACCTACAGCGACAGCATTGAACTGATAGAGCCCGAGCAAATCAAAGGAGATCTCCACATGCACTCAACGTGGAGCGATGGCGCGTTTTCGATCAGAGAGATGGCTGAAGCATGCATGAAAAAAGGCTATCAATACATGGCGATCACCGATCACTCGCAATATTTAAAGGTCGCCAACGGACTGACTGCAGAAAGGCTCAAGCAGCAGGCAAAAGAAATTGACGCGCTGAATGCGGAATTCGAGAACTTCCGGATCTTGAAGGGTGTCGAGATGGATATCCTGCCTGACGGTACACTCGATTATGATGACGACGTACTGGCGGAAATGGATATTGTCATTGCATCGATTCATTCCAGCTTTAATCAGCCGGAACACGTCATTATGAAACGCCTTGAGACGGCACTTGCCAACAAGCATGTTGACATTATCGCACATCCGACCGGACGCCTGATCGGCAGACGGGCCGGTTACGAAATCGATATTGACAAGCTGATTGAGCTAGCGAAGAAAACAAATACGGCGCTTGAGCTTAACGCCAACCCTGCGCGCCTCGATCTGCGCACAGAGCATTTAATCAAAGCAAACGAACAAGGGGTTACATTGGTGATTAATACCGATGCCCATAATAGTGAGATGTTAGACGATATGAAAACCGGCGTTACTGCCGCGCGCAAAGGATGGACGGAAACGAAAAACGTTCTGAATGCCCGGTCGCTTGAAGACGTAGAGGCATTCCTGAAGCGCAACGATTAAGTAAGGAGGCTCACACAATCGTGCAGCAAAAAGTATTATCATCACTTGAATTTCATAAAGTGAAAGAACAGGTTATTGAGCACGCCGCATCATCGCTCGGAAAAGAAATGCTTCTCCAGCTTAAGCCTTCTGCTTCTATAGACGAAATCAAAAAACAGCTGGATGAAGTAGATGAAGCTTCTGCCATTATCCGGCTGAGAGGCCGGGCGCCATTTGGCGGCCTTGTTGATATCAGAGGAGCGTTAAGACGGGCGGAAATCGGCAGCGTACTCAGTCCCTCAGAATTCACTGAAATCTCAGGCTTGCTTTACGCAGTTAAACAAATGAAACATTTTATCAGCCAAATGGCTGAAGATGGCGTCGACATCCCGCTGATTCATCAGCATGCTGAACAGCTTATTACGCTGTCGGATTTAGAGCGGGACATTAATTCCTGCATCGATGATCACGGAGAAGTGCTTGATCACGCGTCAGAAACATTAAGAGGAATACGGACACAGCTCAGAACACTCGAATCGAGAATCAGAGACCGATTAGAGTCAATGCTGCGCTCCTCTTCCGCTTCAAAAATGCTGTCCGATACGATCGTTACGATCCGGAATGACCGTTTTGTTATTCCGGTCAAACAAGAATACAGATCGAGCTACGGAGGAATCGTGCACGACACCTCTTCCTCAGGCGCGACGTTGTTCATTGAACCGCAGGCGATTGTAGATATGAACAACTCGCTTCAGCAGGCGAAAGTGAAAGAAAAGCAAGAAATTGAACGGATCTTACGCATGCTGACAGAGCAAACGGCGGAACACACAGAAGAACTCTTTCAAGATTTGCAAGTGCTGCAGACGCTTGATTTTATCTTTGCAAAAGCAAGATACTCAAAAGCGGTCAAAGCGACAAAACCGATCATGAACGACAGCGGCTTTGTCCGTTTGAAAAAAGCCCGCCACCCATTGCTTCCGCCTGACCAGGTTGTTGCCAATGACATCGAGCTTGGCGGTGATTTTTCAACCATTGTCATTACAGGGCCAAACACCGGGGGTAAGACAGTAACCCTCAAAACGTTAGGGCTATTAACCTTGATGGCGCAATCCGGTCTTCATATTCCGGCAGATGAGGGGTCAGAAGCCGCGGTATTTGAGCATGTGTTCGCTGATATCGGCGATGAACAATCGATTGAGCAAAGCTTAAGTACGTTCTCATCCCATATGGTGAACATTGTCGGCATTTTAGAGCAGGTCAATGAAAACAGCCTGGTGCTCTTCGATGAACTGGGCGCAGGGACAGACCCTCAAGAAGGGGCGGCCCTCGCCATGAGCATCCTGGATGACGTGCATCGCACCAATGCTAGAGTGTTAGCCACGACGCATTATCCGGAATTGAAGGCGTACGGCTATAACAGAGAAGGCGTCATGAACGCCAGCGTCGAATTTGACATCGAAACGCTATCACCGACTTATAAACTTTTAATTGGTGTGCCGGGACGAAGCAACGCCTTCGAAATTTCAAAACGCCTTGGACTTCCAGCTCATATTATCGGGCAGGCGAAGTCAGAAATGACAGCCGAGCATAACGAAGTCGATACGATGATTGCGTCGCTCGAACATAGCAAAAAACGCGCGGAAGAAGAGCTATCTGAGACAGAATCAATCAGAAAAGAAGCAGAAAAGCTGCACAAAGAGCTCCAGCAGCAAATCATCGAGCTCAACAGCAAAAAAGACAAAATGCTCGAGGAGGCTGAACAGCAAGCGGCTGAAAAAGTAAAAGCTGCAACGGAAGAAGCCGAAGACATTATTCATGAATTGCGCTCAATCAAAGAAGAACACAAATCCTTCAAGGATCACGAGCTGATCAACGCGAAGAAAAGGTTAGAAGGCGCAGTTCCTACTTTTGAAAAGTCCAAAAAACCAGAAAAACCGAAACCGCAAAAACGTGATTTCAAGCCTGGTGATGAGGTGAAAGTCCTCACCTTCGGACAAAAAGGAACACTGCTCGAAAAAACCGGCGGCAATGAATGGAATGTTCAAATCGGCATATTAAAAATGAAAGTAAAAGAAAAAGATTTGGAGTTTATCAAATCAGCTCCGGAACCAAAAAAAGAAAAAATCATTACGGCGGTCAAGGGGAAGGATTACCACGTATCGCTTGAACTTGATCTTCGGGGTGAACGCTATGAAAATGCCCTTAGCCGTGTTGAAAAATACTTGGATGATGCAGTGTTAGCCGGATATCCAAGAGTGTCAATTATCCACGGAAAAGGAACCGGCGCTTTGAGAAAAGGCGTGCAGGATCTTCTGAAAAACCACCGCAGCGTCAAAAGCTCCCGTTTCGGTGAAGCAGGTGAGGGAGGATCAGGCGTTACGGTTGTTGAACTAAAATAAAAGGGAGTATGGCCATGAGTGATTTTTGGGAAAACGAGCTTGTGGAAATCGCGGCGTATTACAGTGTCGCGGTTCTCTGCCTCGTCCTCTTTTTGACTGTGTTTGAACTGGTGACGGCTTATAAAAACTGGGAAGAGATTCAAAAAGGAAATCTTGCGGTGGCAATGGCGACCGGCGGAAAAATTTTGGGGATCGCAAACGTATTTCAGCATTCCATCTCCCAGCACAATTCTCTGCTGCAAATGATCGGCTGGGGCGTGTACGGGTTTGTTATGCTTCTGCTCAGCTACTTTATTTTTGAGTTTTTGACTCCGCGGTTTAAAATTGATAAAGAAATTGAAAATGATAACCGGGCTGTCGGTTTTATTTCATTTGTCATTTCTGTCGGGCTTTCATTTGTGGTGGCAGCCGGAATATAAGGGGACGGAGAATCGATGGAAAAGCTTGCAAAGGTACTGCTCGCCGCGGCGGGAATCTTTTTGTTAATCGGTCTTATATATCTGTTCGTATCATGAGAAAAAGAAAGATTTACCTTTCTTTTTCTTTTTTTTGCCGTCCATCTGCTATAATGATAGGGTGGAACTCTAAAACCGAAAGGGGAGGTTTTATGCAGTCTCAAAAGCCGTGGCTTGCCGAGTATCCTGACAATATCCCGCATGAGCTTCCGTTGCCGAACCAAACCCTGCAATCCATCCTGACAGACTCCGCCGCACGATTCCCTGACAAAACCGCCGTATCTTTTTATGGAAAAAAACTCACCTTTCATGACATTCTGACGGATGCGCTTAAACTCGCAGCTTTTTTACAGTCCAATGGCCTGCAAAAAGGAGACAGAGTGGCTGTCATGCTGCCCAATTGCCCGCAATCAGTCATTTCTTATTATGGCGTCTTGTTTGCCGGCGGTATCGTGGTCCAGACGAACCCGCTCTATACCGAGCGCGAGCTTGAATACCAGCTGAGAGATGCTGAGGCAAGCGTGATCATCACCTTAGATTTGCTTTTTCCGAAGGCGATAAAAATGAAAACGTTATCAATAGTGGATCAGATTTTAGTAACCAGCATAAAAGACTATTTGCCTTTTCCGAAAAATATTCTTTATCCACTGACGCAAAAACAAAAAGTACAAATTGATTTTGACAAAAAAGATCACATTCACACGTTCGCCTCCAGCGTGAAACAGGAAAAAATGGAGCTCCTGACAATCCCAAAGATCGAGCCTGAGCATGATATTGCTGTTCTCCAGTATACCGGAGGAACAACGGGGGCTCCAAAAGGGGTCATGCTCACGCACCGGAATATCTTGGCCAATACCGAAATGTGCGCGGCTTGGATGTACGATGTAAAGGAAGGTGCTGAAAAAGTGCTTGCCATCGTACCGTTTTTTCACGTTTACGGACTGACGGCAGTGATGAATTATTCGATGAAGCAAGGCTTCGAAATGATTCTTCTTCCTAAGTTCGACCCGCTCGAAACGCTTAAAACCATCGACAAACAAAAACCGACGCTCTTTCCAGGCGCACCGACGATTTACATTGGCCTTTTGCATCACCCCGAATTACAGCAATATGATCTGTCATCCATTAAAAGCTGTCTTAGCGGATCAGCCGCACTCCCTGTTGAGGTAAAGCAGAAATTTGAAAAGGTGACTGACGGAAAGCTTGTGGAAGGCTATGGTTTGTCTGAGGCATCCCCTGTGACGCACGCCAATTTTATCTGGGGGAAGAACAAGCCCGGCAGTATCGGCTGTCCTTGGCCGAGTACGGACGCCGCGATCTATTCTGAAGAGACGGATGGGTTTGCCGCTCCGTATGAGCATGGAGAAATCATTGTTAAAGGGCCGCAAGTGATGAAAGGATATTGGAACAAACCGGAGGAAACCGCCGCTGTACTGAGAGATGGCTGGCTGTTCACCGGAGACATGGGCTATATGGATGAAGAGGGCTTTTTCTATATTGCCGACAGGAAGAAGGACATCATCATCGCCGGCGGCTATAATATTTACCCGCGTGAAGTAGAAGAAGCGCTTTATGAACATGAAGCCATCCGGGAAATTGTCGTTGCAGGTGTGCCGGATTCCTACAGGGGGGAAACAGTAAAAGCATTTGTCGTGTTGAAGAAAGACGCAAAAGCCGATGCAGAAGAACTGGACGCTTTTGCCAGATCCCGCCTCGCTCCCTACAAGGTGCCGAAAGCCTATGAATTCAGAAAAGAGCTGCCAAAAACGGCGGTAGGAAAAATTTTAAGAAGGCGTTTACTTGAAGAAGATGCCGAAAATCATCATATCAATAACTCATGACATAAGAAAAAGAGAACACCTATGAATAAACTTGACAAAGTCGAAAATCCTCCTTATCATGAAATTATGAATGAATAGTCATTCATTTCAATAGGAAGGAACGATGAACTTTGAAGCAAAAACGGCCAAAGTATATGCAGATTATTGATGCAGCAGTAGAAGTCATTGCGGAAAACGGCTACCACCAGTCACAGGTATCCAAAATCGCCAAACAAGCCGGAGTAGCGGACGGCACCATCTATCTCTATTTCAAAAACAAAGAAGACATTTTAATTTCTCTTTTTAAAGAAAAAATGGGCCAATTTATTGAGCGGATGGAAGAGGACATAAAAGACAAGGAGACAGCCAAAGAGAAATTAGCGCTTGTGATTTCAAAGCATTTTTCCCTTTTGGCGGATGACCATAATCTCGCGATCGTCACTCAGCTTGAGCTCCGCCAGTCCAACTTGGAGCTGCGCCAGAAGATCAATGAAATATTAAAGGGCTACTTAACTATTTTAGAGGGCATTTTGACGGAAGGCATACAATCAGGCGAATTAAAAGACGGCCTCGATGTCCGCCTCGCCCGGCAGATGATTTTTGGAACGATTGACGAAACCGTGACAACTTGGGTTATGAATGACCAAAAGTACGATATAGCTGCCTTATCAGACAGCGTTTTAGAATTGTTGGTGTCCGGAATTCACAATAAGTAAAGGAGTTCTGTCCTATGAATGCAATATCACTGGCAGTTGATCAATTTGTGGCAGTTTTGACGATTCACAATCCGCCGGCAAATGCGCTTTCCAGCCGAATTTTAGAAGAGCTCTCCTCCTGTCTAGATCAATGTGAGACAGATGCAGGCGTACGAAGCATTATCATTCACGGTGAGGGAAGATTTTTCTCAGCGGGCGCTGATATTAAAGAATTTACATCGCTAAAAGGCAATGAGGATTCCTCAGAGCTGGCTGAGCGCGGCCAGCAGCTGATGGAAAGAATTGAAGGCTTCTCTAAACCGATTATCGCAGCGATTCACGGTGCTGCACTTGGCGGCGGTCTTGAGCTTGCGATGGCGTGTCATATCAGAATCGCCGCAGAAGATGCCAAGCTGGGGCTCCCGGAACTTAACCTCGGTATCATTCCGGGTTTTGCGGGAACACAGCGTCTTCCGAGATATATAGGTATAGCTAAAGCATTAGAGCTCATTGGATCAGGAGAACCGATATCCGGAAAAGAAGCGCTTGATCTCGGACTTGTTTCAATTGGAGCAAAGGATGAAGCAGAAGTGCTTGAAAAAGCAAATGCGCTTGCCGCTAAGTTTGCGCAAAAAAGCCCGCAAACGCTGGCATCTCTGCTTGAGCTTCTTTATTCAAACAAGGTTTATTCCTATGATGGCAGCTTAAAGCTTGAAGCAAAGCGGTTTGGAGAAGCATTTGAGTCAGAGGACGCCAAAGAAGGCATCCAGGCATTTCTCGAAAAAAGAAAGCCTCAGTTCAAAGGCGAATAAAAGGGGATATGATCATGAATCTATTTGTACTGATGAAACGGACGTTTGACACAGAAGAAAAAATCGTCATTGAAGCAGGAAAGATTCAGGATGACGGAGCGGAATGGATCATTAATCCATACGACGAGTACGCGATAGAAGAAGCCATCCAGCTGAAGGAAAAGCACGGCGGCACGATCACTGCCGTCACTGTCGGCGGTGAAGAAGCGGAAAAGGAATTGCGTACGGCGCTTGCCATGGGATGTGACCAAGCCGTTTTAATCAACATAGAAGATGATCTTGAAGAACCCGACCAATATTCCATTTCTCAAGTTTTATACCACTATATGAAGGATCAAGATTTTGATTTAATTCTCGGCGGAAATGTTGCCATTGACGGAGGATCAGGACAAGTCGCGCCTCGGCTTGCCGAGCTGCTGGATATTCCGTGCATCACTACGATCACCAAACTCGAAATCAATGGCACTGATGCAGAAGCAGAAAGGGACGTCGAAGGGGATGTTGAGAAAATCAAAACCACACTTCCATTGCTTGTCACAGCTCAGCAGGGTTTAAACGAACCGCGTTACCCATCGCTTCCGGGCATTATGAAGGCCAAGAAAAAACCACTTGAAGAGCTAGAGCTTGATGATCTTGATCTTGACGAAGAGGATGCCGAACCAAAAATGAAAACCATTGAACGTTTTCTGCCGCCGAAAAAAGAAGCCGGGAAGCTTCTCCAAGGTGATCCTGCCGAACAGGCAAAAGAGCTCGTCTCATTGCTCCGCAGCGAAGCTAAAGTCATATAAAGCTTGGACATTCAAAGAAACAGGGGGATGTTAGAATGGGAAAAAAAGTGATCGTACTCGGAGAAATTCGCGATGGAGAATTGCGGAATGTCACCTTTGAAGCATTAGCTGCAGGAAGAACCATTTCAGGCGATGGAGAAGTCATCGGTGTTCTCATCGGAGAAAATGTACAAAACATTGCACAGGAGCTTATCCATTACGGAGCAGATAAAGTTCTCACAGCCGAGGATCCGAAGCTGAAAGCCTATACGGCAGACGGATACAGCCAGGTCATGAGGGTCATTATTGACCAAGAAAAGCCCGATTCGGTCATATGCGGGCACACGGCAATGGGCAAGGATCTCTCACCAAAACTTGCGGCCCGGCTGCAAACAAGCTTAATTTCTGATGCTACAGATGTAAGCGTTACCGGAGAAAATGTCGTATTCACAAGGCCGATTTACTCGGGAAAAGCATTTGAACGTGTGATTTCAACCGATCCCATGATTTTTGCAACGATTCGTCCCAATAACATTCAAGCTTCAGAAATAGACGCCGGCAGGTCGGGGAGTATTGAAAGCGTTGATGTTTCTCTTACTGACCTCCGCACCGTTATCCAAGAGATCGTGAAAAAAACAGCGGACGGCGTTGATCTCTCCGAAGCCAAAATTATCGTTGCGGGCGGCCGCGGAGTCAAAAGCAAGGAAGGATTTCAGCCGCTGCAGGAGCTTGCCGAGGTGCTGGGAGCCGCAGTCGGAGCCTCTCGCGGGGCGTGCGACGCTGACTATTGCGATTACGCTCTCCAGATCGGACAGACCGGGAAAGTCGTCACCCCGGATTTGTACATCGCCTGCGGCATTTCCGGCGCCATCCAGCATTTAGCCGGCATGTCAAACAGCAAGGTCATTGTCGCCATCAATAAAGATCCTGAAGCCGATATTTTTAAAATAGCGGATTATGGCATCATAGGAGATTTATTTGAAGTGGTTCCATTATTAACTGAGGAATTCAAACAATTAAATATTCACTCGTAAAGGAAACCCCGGACTGCTGAAGTTCGGGGTTTTTTATATGTTTAAATACATACGTACAAATAAATATATAACGAAAAATATCGTTGACATGTACGAACATATATAATATGGTTACTTTAAAAGCGCTTACATTCATGCTGACTCCTCAGACAAAAGACAGATCACATATTTGACTGTGGTGCTTTTCATATTCGTATGAAAGGAATGATCAGGCATGTCTAAACATCAAGCAGTGATCCAGACAGATATTGTAAAAGGAACCATTAACAAAAATATATACGGTCATTTTGCGGAGCATTTAGGAAGAGGGATTTATGAGGGGATTTGGGTCGGATCGGACTCAAGCATTCCCAATATAAACGGAATACGAAAGGATGTGCTGGAAGCGCTCAAGCAGCTTCACATTCCCGTCCTCAGATGGCCGGGCGGGTGTTTTGCGGACGAATACCATTGGGCAAACGGTGTCGGTGACCGAAAGACGATGCTTAACACGCACTGGGGCGGAACAGTTGAATCAAATGAATTCGGAACGCATGAATTTATGATGCTTTGCGAGCTGCTTGAATGCGAGCCTTATATTTGCGGAAATGTCGGAAGCGGAACCGTTCAGGAAATGGAGGAATGGATCGAGTATATGACGTTTGATGCAGGCACGCCGATGTCAGACTGGAGAATACAAAATGGAAGAGAGGAGCCCTGGAAGCTGAAATATTTCGGTGTGGGCAATGAAAACTGGGGTTGCGGCGGAAACATGCACCCTGAATACTATGCTGATCTGTACCGACGTTTTCAAACCTATGTCCGCAATTACAGCGGCAATGAAATCTATAAAATTGCAGGCGGTGCAAATGTAGATGACTTTAATTGGACGGACGTGCTCATGAAAAAAGCCGCCGGCCTGATGGACGGATTGAGCCTTCATTATTACACGATTCCGGGTGATTTCTGGAAGGGCAAAGGATCAGCGACAGAATTCACGGAGGATGAATGGTTCATTACGATGAAAAAAGCCAAATACATCGATGAATTGATTCAAAAACACGGTACGATTATGGACCGGTACGACCCGGAGCAGCGGGTCGGGCTGATTATTGACGAATGGGGCACGTGGTTTGATCCTGAGCCAGGCACGAACCCTGGATTCCTTTATCAGCAAAACACCATTCGTGATGCACTGGTCGCGGCTTCTCATTTCCACATTTTCCATCAGCATTGCCGCAGGGTGCAAATGACCAACATCGCCCAAACGGTAAACGTTCTTCAAGCGATGATTTTGACTGAGGGAGAGCGGATGCTTTTGACACCGACGTACCATGTATTTGATATGTTTAAGGTACACCAGAATGCTTCTCTTTTAGACACTGAAACAACCTCCGCTGCCTATGAATGGAAGGGGGAAACGCTGCCGCAAATCAGTATTTCAGCAACGAAACATGCGGAAGGTGATATCAATATCACGATTTGCAACATCGACCATCAAAACAAAGCGGAGGCCGAAATTGAGCTGAGAGGTCTTAACAAGACTACGGACCATTCCGGATTCATTCTCACGGCAGAAAAAATGAATGCGCATAACACGTTTGACGATCCTCATCACGTCAAACCGGAATCTTTCAGCCGATATACCCTCAACAAAAACAAACTGAAAGTAAAACTGCCGCCCATGTCGGTCGTCTTACTCACGCTGCGTGCGGATTCTTAATCGCGCGAGAGCGCCGGAGCTTCATGCCGGCGCTCTTTTTCAGGTTTTAAAACAGCTCCGGGAGGGCATGGTAAAGTACATGACAGTGAAGAGGAGATGTTAGCTTATGCTTCGTACAATTCTAATGATCATCGGGGCTATTGTAGTGATCGGGGCAATTATCAGATTCGTGTTTTAATAAAAGTGACATATCCCATTCAATCCAGATAAAAATGAGTAAACCAATTGTGCTCAGGAAAAAATAATTTGTAAGCATTAAAATAGCGTGAACGAATGGGAGATGCTATACTAAAAATCATCATTCACAATTGGAGGAATTCAATAATGGCTATCGTAAAAGCAACTGATCAATCTTTCCCAGCTGAAACAAGCGAAGGCGTCGTACTGGCTGACTTCTGGGCTCCTTGGTGCGGACCTTGTAAAATGATTGCGCCTGTTCTTGAAGAACTGGATCAAGAAATGGGAGACAAACTGAAAATCGTAAAAATCGATGTGGATGAAAACCAAGAAACAGCCGGAAAATACGGCGTTATGAGCATCCCGACACTTCTTGTGTTAAAAGACGGAGAAGTTGTTGAAACTTCTGTCGGCTTCAAACCGAAAGAAGCGCTTCAAGAGCTTGTAAACAAACATCTTTAATTTACGGCTGCTTACATGCCAGAGCGATTCCGATTGAGGGATCGCTTTTTTTATTCGTCAATTGTGAATCATAGAGAAAAACAAACGTTCGTGTTAAACTGGAAACAAAGGACTAAATATAAGGAAGGGTAACATATGAACAAACAACTGAAAGAAAAACTCGCCCTCCTTCCTGATCAGCCCGGATGTTATCTGATGAAGGACCGACAGCAGACTGTGATCTACGTAGGAAAAGCGAAAGTGCTGAAAAACAGAGTGCGCTCCTACTTCACCGGTTCTCACGATGCGAAAACACAAAGGCTTGTGACGGAAATCGAGGATTTTGAATATATCGTGACGTCCTCTAATCTCGAAGCGCTTATTTTAGAAATGAATTTGATCAAAAAGCATGATCCGAAATACAATGTCATGCTGAAAGACGATAAAACCTACCCTTTTATAAAACTCACCCACGAACGCCATCCAAGGCTGGTTGTCACCCGCAATGTCAAAAAAGACAAAGGGCGCTATTTTGGGCCGTACCCGAATGTGCAAGCAGCAAGGGAAACAAAAAAACTGCTCGACCGTCTGTATCCTCTCAGAAAATGCTCCAAACTGCCGGACAGAGTGTGCCTTTACTATCATCTGGGCCAATGTCTCGCTCCTTGCGTAAAGGATATTTCCGAAGAGACGAACAGAGAGCTGGTTGAAAGCATTACCCGATTCTTAAAGGGCGGCTATAATGATGTCAAAAAAGAGCTTGAAGAGAAAATGCATGAGGCTGCGGAGAATCTTGAGTTTGAAAGGGCAAAAGAGCTTCGCGACCAAATGGCCCATATTGACTCAACGATGGAAAAACAAAAAATGACGATGAACGATTTAGTCGACCGTGACGTATTCGCTTACGCATACGATAAGGGCTGGATGTGCGTACAGGTCTTTTTCATCCGGCAAGGAAAGCTCATTGAACGCGATGTCAGCATGTTCCCGCTCTATCAGGAAGCTGATGAAGAGTTCCTTACGTTCATCGGGCAGTTCTATTCAAAAAACAACCATTTCCTTCCAAAGGAAATTTTAGTTCCGGACAGCGTAGATCAATCCATAATTGAGCAGCTGCTGGAAACAAACGTCCACCAGCCGAAAAAAGGCCCGAAAAAAGAACTGCTCATGCTGGCCCATAAAAATGCGAAAATCGCGCTGAAAGAAAAATTCTCCTTAATCGAACGGGATGAGGAGCGCTCAATCGGGGCTGTGCAGAAGCTCGGTGAAGCCTTGAATATTTATACGCCTCACAGAATCGAAGCGTTTGATAACTCAAACATACAGGGGACAAACCCGGTTTCCGCGATGATCGTGTTTATCGACGGCAAACCGAACAAAAGGGAATACCGCAAATATAAAATCAAAACCGTTACAGGCCCGGATGATTACGGCTCAATGAGAGAGGTCGTCAGAAGGCGTTATTCAAGAGTGCTTCGAGAAAACCTGCCGCTGCCTGATCTGATCATCATTGACGGAGGAAAAGGGCAGATCAACGCTGCAAGAGATGTCATTGAAAATGAACTCGGTCTTGATATTCCCATTGCCGGTTTAGCGAAAGACGAAAAACACAGAACCTCAAATTTACTCATCGGGGATCCGCTGGAGGCGGTGTATCTGGAACGAAACAGCCAGGAATTTTATCTTCTGCAGCGCATTCAGGACGAGGTGCACCGGTTCGCGATCAGCTTTCACAGGCAAATCCGCGGTAAAAGCGCGTTTCAATCCGTATTGGACGACATTCCGGGTATCGGAGAGAAAAGAAAGAAAATGCTGTTAAAGCATTTCGGTTCTGTTAAAAAAATGAAGGAAGCAAGCCTTGAGGACCTCAAAAAAGCGGGTGTTCCCGCAGCGGCGGCTCAGCTCCTTTACGACAAATTGCAAAAATAATGTTGTCCTTTTAAAAAAGATCTGATAAAATGTGAACTAATTTCATAGTTAGATCGTGTTATATGGTGAAGATAGAGGTGCGAACTTCAAGAGTAAGCCTTTGGAGAAAGATGGATTCCGTGAAAAAGGCTGAAAGGGGAGGTCGCCGAAGCAAATAAAATCCCATCGGTGTTATTTGCTGGCCGTGCATTGAATAAATGTAAGGCTGTCAAGAAATCATTTTCTTGGAGGGCTATCTCGTTGTTCATAATCATTCATGATGATTAATTGATAAGCAATGAGAGCAAATTCCTCTCATTGCTTTTTTTATTATGGACAAAGCGCTCTTTCTCCTCACCCGCACGAACCAAAATGTAAAGGGTGGTCATTCATGGGTCTAATCGTACAAAAATTCGGAGGTACTTCCGTCGGCTCAGTCGAAAAAATTAATAATGCGGCAAACCGCGTCATCGCGGAAAAACAGAAAGGCCATCAAGTCGTCGTAGTCGTTTCAGCTATGGGGAAATCGACTGACGCATTGGTCAGCCTTGCAAAAGACATCACCGATCAGCCGAGCAAACGCGAAATGGATATGCTGCTGGCGACAGGCGAACAGGTCACGATTTCCCTGCTTTCAATGGCGCTGCAGGAAAAAGGCTATGACGCGGTGTCCTATACTGGCTGGCAGGCGGGAATCCGCACGGAATCCGTACACGGAAACGCCAGAATTACAGATATCGACACTACAGTTTTAGCAGACCAGCTTGAGCAAGGAAAGGTTGTGATTGTCGCGGGATTCCAAGGCATGACGGAGGATTGTGAAATCACGACATTGGGCCGGGGCGGTTCAGACACAACAGCGGTCGCTTTGGCTGCCGCATTAAAAGCGGATAAATGTGACATATACACCGACGTGACCGGCGTGTTTACAACCGATCCGCGGTATGTGAAATCAGCGAGAAAGCTTGCCGGAATCTCATACGATGAAATGCTTGAGCTTGCCAATTTAGGCGCCGGCGTTCTTCATCCGAGAGCTGTTGAATTCGCGAAAAATTACCAATTGCCGTTAGAAGTGCGTTCAAGTACAGAAACAGAAGCGGGGACATTAATTGAGGAGGAATCATCCATGGAGCAGAATTTAATTGTCAGAGGCATTGCGTTCGAAGATCAAATCACAAGGGTAACAATCTACGGGCTGACAAGCGGCCTAACCACTTTGTCTACCATTTTTACAACGCTTGCCAAAAGAAATATTAACGTGGATATCATTATCCAAACGCAGGCGGGAGACCATGATGCCGGGATTTCCTTCTCTGTTAAATCTGAAGACGCGGACCAGACTGTTGAGGTGCTTGAAGAGTACAAAGGCGCGCTGGAATTTGAGAAAATCGAGACAGAAAGCAAGCTGGCTAAAGTATCCATTGTCGGATCAGGTATGGTATCAAATCCTGGTGTAGCGGCTGAAATGTTTGCTGTACTGGCGGAAAAAAACATTTTAATCAAGATGGTTAGCACATCTGAAATCAAAGTGTCAACAGTCGTAAGCGAAAATGACATGGTGAAAGCGGTCGAAGCGCTGCACGATGCATTTGAGCTTTCAAAACACCCTTCAGCTGTGTAATCAAAAAAGGCGGGACTATGCAGTCACCGCCTTTTTGGTTACACAGGGTCTTTCATATCCCATTTCACAGTCAGAACCACTTTATCGGCTCTCTTTTTCACTTGTTCATATGATTCGGCAATCTGGTCATTCATCAATTGAATTTGTTCAGCGATAAAACCAGCTTCAAGCTGAAAGCATGGTTCTTTCTGATGTTTAAGGCGGTTGGAAATGATCGGCCCTTCAAGTTCAAATTCAAGCTCCTGTTTTTTAGCGCTTGTGTTAGTGAGGGTTCCCCAGCCCGCTTCTTCAAAGAAGGCCGGAAATTCCTCCCATGATTCAAGAGGAAACTTACGGGCGAGATGTTTCCCTGCCCAATACATCATGGAAGAGTAATCTTGGCCAAGCATATCTGGGAGAACGATCTCTCGTATTAGTTCGTAGGCATAGGCGTTCATTTCAATTTCTTTTAGATTGTCAATAGATCCTTCAAATTTAGACTTCATAGCTGTCTCCCCTCTCTCCTTCGTATATTATAGCCCAAAGAGGGGGGAGGATTACAGAATGATCCTGTAATTCTTATGAAAAATTAAGGGAGAAATATATATTGATAAAATAAAATTTTTAAATCAACTAATTAATTCGGAAAATTGTAATTTATGTACGCGTTTTCTTGACGCCCTTTTGAGGGAGGAGTAAAATGAAATTGTCAATAAATCTTAATAAAGTGCTTACAATTGAAAGAAGTGGGGGAAGAGATTTAGCACATTTCGCACTTATCAAACAGGGGGTAAAGTAATGTCTGGGAACAGAGAGTTTTATTTTCGAAGATTGCATTCCTTGCTTGGCGTCATACCGGTCGGCATCTTTCTCATTCAGCATTTAGTCGTCAACCAGTTTGCCGCAAGGGGCGCTGAAGCATTCAATAGTGCTGCTCATTTTATGGATAGTCTGCCTTTCAGGTATGCATTGGAAATTTTTATTATCTTCTTACCATTAATTTATCATGCAGTTTATGGTGTGTACATAGCGTTTACTGCAAAAAATAACGCAGGTCAATACAGCTATATGAGAAATTGGCTCTTCGTCCTGCAGCGTGTAACCGGTATCATCACCCTCATTTTCGTCAGTTGGCATGTGTGGGAAACCCGTATTGCAGCACAAATGGGCGCTGAGGTCAATTTCGACATGATGGCGAATATTTTGAGCTCTCCGGCTATGCTTGGCTTCTACATTGTCGGTGTTTTATCAACAATTTTCCACTTCTCGAACGGTTTATGGTCTTTCGCTGTTACATGGGGCATTACGGTAACGCCTCGTTCTCAAAGAATTTCGACATACGTTACGCTGATTATTTTTGTTGCACTGTCATACGTAGGCTTAAAAGCGATTTTCGCATTTGTATAAGAGTACTAGATTACTAGAGGGAGAGGGGCTATCATGAGTCAATCAAGCATTATCGTAGTCGGCGGGGGTCTTGCCGGCCTCATGGCGACAATTAAAGCAGCGGAATCAGGAATGGCGGTTAAGCTTTTTTCCATCGTTCCTGTCAAACGTTCTCATTCGGTTTGCGCGCAAGGCGGCATAAACGGAGCGGTCAACACAAAAGGGGAAGGCGACTCTCCGTGGGAGCATTTTGATGACACTGTATACGGGGGAGACTTTCTTGCGAACCAGCCGCCGGTCAAAGCGATGTGTGACGCAGCGCCTTCTATCATCCACTTATTAGACCGGATGGGCGTCATGTTTAACCGGACGCCTGAGGGCCTGCTGGATTTCCGCCGATTCGGGGGTACACAGCACCACAGAACAGCTTATGCGGGTGCGACAACGGGACAGCAGCTGCTTTACGCACTGGACGAGCAAGTGCGCAGATACGAAGTTGCGGGTCTGGTTACAAAATACGAAGGCTGGGAATTCCTTGGCGCTGTATTGGATGATGACAGAACCTGCCGCGGAATTGTTGCGCAAAACCTGACAAACATGCAAATTGAATCCTTCCGTTCAGACGCTGTCATCATGGCGACGGGCGGACCGGGGATCATTTTTGGAAAATCGACCAACTCCATGATTAATACAGGATCTGCTGCGTCGATCGTTTATCAGCAGGGAGCGTATTATGCAAACGGAGAATTCATTCAAATTCACCCGACAGCCATACCGGGCGATGACAAACTAAGACTGATGAGTGAATCGGCGCGCGGTGAAGGCGGACGCGTGTGGACATATAAAGACGGGAAACCGTGGTATTTCCTGGAAGAAAAATACCCAGCTTACGGAAACTTGGTGCCGCGTGATATAGCGACACGCGAAATATTTGATGTGTGTGTCAACCAGAAGCTCGGCATTAATGGTGAAAACATGGTGTATCTTGATCTGTCCCATAAAGATCCCAAAGAGCTTGACATTAAGCTCGGCGGCATCATTGAAATTTATGAGAAGTTCATGGGAGATGACCCGCGGAAGCTTCCAATGAAAATCTTCCCGGCGGTTCATTACTCAATGGGCGGTTTATGGGTGGATTACAATCAAATGACAAACATCCCGGGACTGTTTGCGGCTGGGGAATGTGATTACTCTATGCACGGCGGCAACCGTTTGGGAGCGAACTCCCTGCTCTCCGCGATATACGGGGGAATGGTGGCCGGACCGAATGCCGTGAAATATGTAAATGGCTTAGAATCTTCAGCAGAAGACATGTCTTCCTCTTTATTCGACGCTCACGTCAAAAAAGAAGAAGAAAAATGGGCTGACATTATGAGCATGGACGGAACCGAAAATGCCTATGTCCTTCACAAAGAGCTCGGTGAGTGGATGACGGCAAACGTAACGGTTGTCCGCCATAACGATAAGCTTTTGAAAACGGATGACAAAATTCAGGAATTAATGGAGCGATTTAAAAAGATTAACATCAATGATACGACAAAATGGAGCAATCAGGGGGCGATGTTCACACGCCAGTTCTCGAACATGCTTCAGCTTGCGAGGGTGGTTACCCTTGGCGCTTACAACCGCAATGAAAGCAGGGGCGCCCATTATAAACCGGATTATCCTGAACGTAATGATGATGAATGGCTCAAAACAACAATGGCTAAACATGTAAGCCCGTATGAAGCGCCAGAATTTGAGTATCAGGATGTCGATGTATCACTGATAACGCCTCGGAAACGGGATTACTCGAAGAAGAAGGTGGCGAAATAATCATGAGTGAACAAAAAACCATACGATTTATTATCACACGGCAAGATACAACCGACAGCACGCCTTACGATGAAGAATTTGAGGTTCCATACCGCCCGAACCTAAACGTCATTTCCGCTTTGATGGAAATACGCAGGAATCCGGTTAACGTTAAAGGTGAAAAGACAACCCCTGTTACATGGGACATGAACTGTCTTGAAGAAGTGTGCGGCGCATGTTCAATGGTCATAAACGGAAAGCCGCGCCAGTCTTGTACGGCGCTTATCGACCAGCTTGAACAGCCGATCCGCTTAAAACCAATGAAAACGTTCCCGGTCGTGCGTGATTTGCAGGTTGACCGGAGCAGAATGTTTGATTCATTGAAAAAAGTAAAAGCGTGGATACCGATTGACGGTACGCACGATTTGGGACCGGGGCCGAGAATGCCGGAAAAACGCCGTCAATGGGCATATGAATTATCAAAATGCATGACGTGCGGCGTCTGCCTCGAAGCCTGCCCGAATGTGAACAGCAAATCGAAGTTCATGGGGCCGGCACCGATGTCTCAAGTCCGCCTGTTTAACGCACATCCGACAGGCGCCATGAATAAATCTGAGCGGTTAGACGCACTGATGGATGAAGGCGGCCTTGGAGATTGCGGCAACTCGCAAAACTGCGTTCAATCTTGCCCGAAAGGCATCCCGCTCACCACTTCGATTGCAGCCTTAAATAGAGATACAAACTTACAAGCGTTCCGCAATTTCTTCGGAAGCGACAGAGTATAAGAAGAAAAAACCTCTTCCGCATGGGAGAGGTTTTTTTAATAAGGAGATGAGTAAAGATGAAGCTTCCCGCTTATATTGATATGCCGTTTCAACAATGGAAGACGTCCTTTTCTTTTTTTAATGAAGTATCCGTGCGATTTTCCGAGACGGACATGTTTGGACATATGAATAATGTAACGCCTTTTATATACTTTGAGGAGGCGCGGATTTCTTATTTTAAAAAGCTGAATATGATGAATCAAAACAAACAGACTATGACGGTCGTGGCAAGCCAGCAATGCGATTATCTGCGCCAAGTCATGCCTTATGAAGAGCTGCGTATCTATGTGAAAACAAGCGCCGTCGGCAGCTCATCCCTTACCTTGCATTATCTCGGAGAAAATCGGGAAGGCGAGCCCTGCTTCACCGGAGCAGTTGTGATGGTCCAAGTTTCAAAGGAAAGCGGCAAGACTGTCAGCTGGACGGATGAGGAGAAAGAAACGCTCCTCCATACACCATAAACTAATTCTCTTGTAAACGTCACCTCCTGTGCCCTTCTTACATAAGATATCTTGACTATATCAAAACCCATTCGTTTCTGATTCGCTCTCACCTTAGCAAGGAGGGTTACAATACTTGAAGGAGAAAGAATTTCAATCGAAGCCGCTGCTAACGAAAAGAGAAAGAGAAGTGTTCGAATTGCTCGTTCAAGATAAGACAACAAAGGAGATTGCAAGCGAGCTATTTATCAGTGAGAAAACCGTTCGAAACCATATTTCAAATGCCATGCAGAAATTGGGTGTGAAAGGGCGTTCGCAAGCCGTTGTTGAGCTTCTTAGAATGGGTGAGCTAGAGCTTTAATCCTTGCCGGTATTCCTTCTTTTCAGGAAGGAGCCGGTTATTGCTGTTTGTTTGGAACGTTTGAAACCATATTTGGAATGCTATGCAAAACTTGGATGGCAAAGCTTAAAACAGTTTTTGCTATTTGATGTTGTTTGCCTAAAGTCCTCTAATTCTCTCGCGCGAGTCTTGCATTTTCTTCAAAAAAGAAGGAAAATAGACACGGAACGCTTTTGTGCGTAAGAGATCCTTGAGTGAGGGATGGACAAATGACATCAAAACCTTTGGAGCATGTTGCGGATATTGAAAAGTCACTCCGCCACATTGCCGCGATCATTAAGCAAAAAGGACGAGAAATCCTTAACCAATATGCAATTACGCCGCCGCAATTTGTCGGCCTGCAATGGCTTTATGAACTAGGAGATATGACAATCGGCGAACTATCGGGCAAAATGTATCTGGCATGCAGCACGACAACGGATTTAATCGACCGCATGCAAAAAAATGAGCTTGTCGAGCGGGTCAAGGACCCGGCGGACAGACGTGTGGTCCGGATACATCTTCTGCCTGAAGGAGAACGGATTATTCAAGAGGTCATTACAAAAAGGCAGGAATATCTGCGTGATATGTTCGAAACGTTTACAGATGAAGAAATAGCCATCTTCGAAAAATCATTGATGAAACTGCAGCATGAAATGAAGAGAAAATGAGGCGATTTTGTTGGGGCAACCAATAGGAGTCATTGATTCCGGGGTTGGCGGTTTAACCGTTGCAAAGGAAATCATGAGACAGCTACCAAAAGAAAATATTATCTACGTCGGGGATACGAAACGGTGTCCATACGGGCCGCGTCCTGAAGAAGAAGTGCTTCAATATACGTGGGAGCTGACGAATTATTTACTCGAAAACCACCACATTAAAATGCTCGTGATCGCCTGCAACACAGCAACAGCGATCGCATTGGAAGACATCCAGCGAAGCGTCGGTATACCAGTGGTCGGAGTGATCCAGCCGGGTGCGAGAGCAGCGATAAAAGTGACGGAAAATCAGCATATCGGAGTCATCGGCACAGAGAATACAATTAAGAGCAATGCGTACGAAGAGGCGCTTTTGGCATTAAATTCTGACC
The DNA here is from genome assembly GCF_040784915.1 of Bacillus vallismortis. Classification (GTDB taxonomy): domain Bacteria; phylum Bacillota; class Bacilli; order Bacillales; family Bacillaceae; genus Bacillus; species Bacillus subtilis_G. The sequence goes on along the minus strand of NZ_CP160797.1, from coordinate 2,884,652 downwards.
TGAAGGTTGAGAACCTTGCCTGCCCGCTGCTTGTGCCTTTTGTAGAAAGCGGAAAGTTTCTTGACAAGACAGCAGACGAGATTGTCAAAACATCCCTGTATCCGTTAAAAGACACATCGATTGATTCACTGATTTTAGGCTGCACCCACTATCCTATTTTAAAAGAATCCATTCAGAGATATATGGGAGAGCACGTAAACATTATTTCGTCCGGCGATGAAACAGCAAGGGAAGTCAGCACGATTCTCTCATATAAAGGGCTGCTGAACCAGTCTCCGATTGTTCCGGATCATCAGTTCCTAACAACAGGAGCACGTGATCAGTTTGCGAAAATCGCAAATGACTGGTTTGGCCATGAGGTGGGCCATGTGGAATGCACTTCACTGCAAGAACCGATTAGAAAATAGCTTTGCCCCGCAACGTTATGTTGCGGGTTTTTTCTGTTTTGCCGGAATTCTTCGGTCTATTTCCTGATAAGGGCTCGTATACATAATAGTACAAACAGCCTTAGGAGGGAAAAGTATGCTGAAAAAAGGACCTGCAGTCATTGGTGCCACTTGTCTCACCTCTGCCCTGCTTTTATCCGGATGCGGTTTGTTTCAATCTGATAAGGCAGGCGAGGAAATTGATCCGCCTCAAGACGTTACATACGTGAACGATGAAGCGGGGGCCGATTCAAATACAACAGCAGCCGAAAAAACAGAAAGTGAAAAAAACGATACCGCCAAAGCGGATCAAGCCGCATCTACAATCATGAGGGAGCTTTATCTCATTGATAAAAACGGGTATGTCGTTGCGCAAACGCTGCCTCTTCCAAAAAGTGAAGGCACGGCCAAGCAGGCGCTTGAATACCTCGTTCAGGGCGGACCTGTGTCAGAAATTCTTCCGAATGGCTTCAGAGCCGTATTGCCGGCTGACACAACCGTTAACGTTGACATCAAAAAAGATGGAACTGCAATCGCCGACTTCTCTAATGAATTTAAAAATTATAAGAAAGAAGACGAACAGAAAATTGTTCAATCCGTGACGTGGACGCTTACGCAATTCAGTTCGATAGATAAAGTGAAGCTGAGAATAAACGGCCATGAATTGAAGGAGATGCCTGTAGGGGGCACGCCGATCTCAGATGATTTAAGCCGTAAAGACGGGATTAATATGGAAACATCGGGCGTAAATGATCTTACCGCAACACATCCGCTCACCGTTTATTATTTGGCGGAAAACGAAGACAGTGAGTACTATGTGCCTGTGACGAAACGGATCGACAATACTGAAAAAGATGATATTTCTGCAGCGATCAACGAATTGGCTAAAGGCCCAAGCAAAGTGAGCGGGCTGTTAACAGATTTCAGTGATGACGTAAAGCTGGTCAGTAAGCCGAAAATCAAAGACGGACGCGTGACGTTAGATTTCAATCAATCCATATTCGGCAGCGCTGATGAAAAGACAAAAATGATTTCTTCAGAAGTGCTGAACAGCATTGTGCTGACGTTAACGGAGCAGCCGAATGTAAAAAGCGTTTCCGTCAAAGTAAACGGGAAATCAGAGCTTGTAAATGAAAAAGGCGAAAAGCTCACTGAACCGGTCTCCAGACCATCTCAAGTGAATACGGGTAGTTTTTAAATTGAAATTTTTGATATACTAGAAAGAAAGAGGTTAGCGTTCCGGCTGCCTCTTTCTTTATTCAATTCCGGAACAAAAATGGTTTATGTACATACAATCGGAGGTAAAACATGAGACATGACGGAAGACAACATGATGAGCTGCGTCCAATCACATTTGATTTGGATTTTATCAGCCATCCGGAAGGTTCTGTTCTAATAACAGCGGGAAATACAAAAGTAATCTGCAACGCGTCTGTTGAGGATCGCGTGCCGCCGTTTTTGCGGGGCGGGGGAAAAGGCTGGATTACAGCTGAATACAGCATGCTGCCGCGGGCAACAAACCAAAGAACAATCAGAGAGTCTTCTAAGGGGAAAGTTACCGGCAGAACAATGGAGATCCAGCGCCTGATCGGCCGCGCGCTTCGGGCAGTCGTAGATTTAGACAAGCTCGGTGAACGTACGATTTGGATTGACTGCGATGTCATTCAGGCTGATGGCGGAACAAGAACTGCTTCTATTACAGGAGCATTTCTAGCCATGGCAATTGCGATTGGCAAGCTGCTCAAAGCGGGAACGATCAAGGCAAATCCGATTACTGATTTTCTTGCTGCGATTTCTGTCGGAATTGATAAGGAACAGGGAATTTTGTTAGATTTAAATTATGAAGAAGATTCTTCCGCTGAAGTTGATATGAATGTCATTATGACAGGCGGCGGCCGCTTTGTGGAGCTGCAGGGAACCGGGGAAGAGGCGACTTTTTCACGGGATGATCTGAACGGTCTTCTCGGTCTTGCGGAAAAAGGCATTCATGAACTGATTGACAAGCAAAAAGAAGTGCTGGGTGATTCTCTGCCAGAACTGAAATAAGTACAGAAAGGCTTGAACATAATGAAAGAAGCAATTATTGCGACACATAATCCGGGAAAAGTGAAGGAATTTAAAGAAATCCTTGAGCCAAAAGGCTATGATGTCAAATCGTTAGCTGAAATCGGATACACAGAAGAAATCGAAGAAACAGGCCATACGTTTGAAGAAAATGCTATTCTCAAAGCAGAAGCTGTTGCCAAAGCAGTGAACAAAATGGTGATTGCGGACGACTCGGGTCTGTCCATCGATAATCTTGGGGGCCGACCCGGCGTTTATTCCGCCCGCTATGCAGGGGAACAGAAAGACGATCAGGCAAATATCGATAAAGTGCTCGGCGAACTGAAAGGAATCGAAAAAGAACAGCGCACGGCCCGTTTCCGATGCGCGCTGGCTGTGAGTAACCCCGGTGAGGAAACAAAAACAGTCGAAGGTCATGTTGAGGGGTATATCGCTGAAGAGCCGAGAGGAGAATACGGTTTTGGCTATGACCCGATCTTTATCGTAAAAGATAAAGATCAGACAATGGCCGAACTGACAAGTGATGAAAAAAATAAAATCAGCCACAGGGCTGACGCGCTTAAAAAGCTGTCGAAGCTTTTAGAGGCATAAGGAGGAAGCTTGTACATGAACGTGCTGATTATCAGTGACAGCCATGGGCTTGAAGAAGAACTCCAAACCATCGCGAAACGGCATGAAGCGGAAGTTGATCTCATGATTCATTGCGGAGACTCTGAACTCGAAACCGGGCATCCGGCATTGGATCCTTATAAGGTTGTAAAAGGAAATTGCGATTTTACAGGCGATTTTAAGGACGAGCTTCTTCTGAATGCCGGGTCAAAAAAAATACTGGTCACACACGGCCACCTTCACGGTATAAAACAGACCTTGTTAAACGTATACTATCGTGCAGAGGAGCTCGGAGCGGATATTATTTGTTTCGGGCATTCGCACATCGCGGGAAGCGAAGTGCTGCGCGGAAAACTAATGATTAATCCAGGCAGCATCCGCCTTCCAAGGGTGCGCAGGACAGAAAGCTATGCTATACTGACTTTAGAAAATGACGCCGCAACAGTGCGTTTTTACGACCAAGCAGGCCATGAAATTGACGATCTGCAAAACCGTGTCCCACTATGAAAATGTCATGAGGAAGAAATATTTCTTCCTCATGAAAAAAATTCTAAAAAACCGTTGACTTATTGCTTTATCCCATATATAATAAATCTTGTCGCTGATAGTTAAAGCGAAAAACGAAAACACAAAACGTGTCCCAGTAGCTCAGCTGGATAGAGCAACGGCCTTCTAAGCCGTCGGTCGGGAGTTCGAATCTCTCCTGGGACGTACCAAAAGAAAAACCTCAAATCCTTTAAGGATTTGAGGTTTTTTGTTGTTGGTTTATGATCTTTTATTTGTGATTTAACGTATCATCATCCAAGCCGTCAACTTTTCCTTCTTTATTGAGACGAGGCTCTTCTTTTTTCACGGTGTCGGAAATATGCTCATTCTCTTCGACAGTCCGTTTTCCGACAACCACTTCATCAGTGACAACCGGTTTTTTAGTCACTTCCAGTTTCTCCTCAACGATTGGTACTCTGATCTCTTCCGAATCATTGACGGGAGAAGCGTCCGCTGTATTTTCATCCACTGGGCGGCGTTCAACATAAATTTCATCGCGTCTCACCGGGATGTCCATATCTCTTTGTTCTGTTTTCACTTCTTTTCCAATCTCTACTTCTCCAGTTTGAACGTCTTCCTTATCGACTTTCAGTTGTTCTTCCCTCAGCGGCATTGTTTTTTCTTCTTTCGTTGTATAATCCGCCATGTCGTTTGTGCTTGAAAAGCCGCCTGAAAGAGCATTGCCGTTATCAATAGGTGGATTGACTTCTGCATCTGTATCAACAGCCACAAGGAGTTTTCCTTCATCCAGATCCTCTTGATAATTTTCTATTTCGCCAGTCGTAATATCCAAATCTGATAATGTCTTGCTGTGTGCGGCAGTATCATCCATTGTAAAATAATCTTTCAGCTTATCAAAAAATGATTCGGATTCATCCTCATGTGCACCGACGGCTTGATTGACTTCTGTTCCTGTCCGTGACTCAAGATAATCTGTATCTCGCCGGCTTGTCACAACCGAAATATCGTCAGAATCAAAACCTTTTGTTATTAAGCCTTCAATCGCTGCAATGGTTTCCTGCGGCGTTTCGTATACACCAACTATGCTTTTCATATTAATCTCCTCCTTTATCAATTTTGCATTTTATCGTTCATGTCGTTTTTAATTCCCGCTGATCTTTGAAATAAACAAAATTGAAAGCATCCGAAGTTTTTCAGTAACAAACCTGTTATTATATGAATTTCCTGAAAAATGAATATTCCGGAAATAATATGAAAAAAATCAAAGCTGTGCCGATATTTGTTATGTGAAACAATTAAATAAAGGGAGTGTTTTCTTTTGAAAAAATGGTTCATTGTTTTTTTCTTATTCGTTATTACGCTGTTTCAATCGCTTCAAACAGTTAGCGCGGAAACAGTTAAATGGAAAGAAAGAGCAGATTTGCCTGAGGCGCGTGTGGGCGCAAGCAGCAGCGTAGTAGATGGAAAGATATACGTGATTGGTGGCGGGATGCAAAAACAAGGTACTTATGGGAACCAAACGTTTGTCTATGATCCTAAAACGAATGAATGGACAAAAAAAGCCGACATGCCAACAGAGAGAGGAGGAGCTGCGACTGTTACAGTTGACGGTAAAATTTATGTCATGGGTGGAATGTCAAACGATGGGGTTGTAAAGACAGTAGAAGTATATGATCCAAAAAAAGATACGTGGGAAAAATCGGATGATCTCCCCTTTGAAAAAAAAGTTCCAGCTTATAGAATTTATGCAGAAGCTATTGGAAAGAAAATTTACGTTGTAGCCTATGAAAATACAAAATATGCAACGACTTACAGTTATGATCTCGAAACGAAGAAATGGGAGAAAAAACAAAAGTTAAATGATGAAATCTATGCGGGTATTACAGCAGTAATCGATAATAAATTATATATCCTTGGCGGAACGCAATACATTGGTCGAATTGTTTATGTCTATGATCCAGAAAATGATAGCTGGACAAAAAATGGTAAGGGATTCAGAGCAGGATATTATTCTGCACTTGTTTATAAAGGAAAAATACTGATGACAGGAGGTGTAACTCGAATTAGGGTGTATGATCCTAAAAGTCAATCGGTTATAGGAGTAACTAATCCTAAAGCTCCATATAGAATGGCTCATTCTTCTGCCATTATCGATGATACTCTTTACGTAATCGGTGGAAGAGAGGAAACATCCAGTTTTACTGGGAATGCATCCTCTAATTTTAAATCAGTTATGTCAATTTCATTAAAGGATTTAAACATACCTTCTGAAGACAATTCGGGAGATAAAGATAAAGGATCAACAACCCCTTCTGAGGATCATTCAGCAACAGAAGACGGAGACGCTCTCCTAGTTATCACCATGGTAAATGGTTTGCAAAAAGAGTATCAGCTGTCCATGAAAGAAGTAAACGGATTCCTCAAATGGTATAAGCAGCGTGATGCGGGAGAGGGACCAGGCTTTTATGAAATAGATGAGCATGACAATAACAAAGGGCCTTTTGAAAGTAAAAAGGATTATGTTGTGTTTAAAAACATTTTGATGTATGAAGTGAATAAATATAAATAACTCATACAAAAAACCATCCAGTGCTGGATGGTTTTTTGTATGATAAAGCAATAACCGATTTTGTTCTGGTTTTTTTCTGCTCTATTGAATTTTAACAGGGAATTGATGCAAAAGAAATAATAGGGATTACCTCTGCACTTATCTATCCCAAAAAATGTTCACAGCTTCTTCGTCATAAACACACTGTTCGGATCTTCAACATAGTCGGCAAACGGTTCACAGTACTGAAAGCCGAAGCTTTCATACAATTTTCTTGCCGGCTTAAATGAAGCCATTGAACCTGTTTCTAAGCTTACCCTCTCATAACCCCGCTCTCTAGCCTCCTCTAGGATGTGTTGGAGAATTTGTTTGGCAACCCCTTTTCTTAAATGGGATGCAGACGTGCGCATTGATTTGATTTCTCCATGCCGGCTGTCCAGTTCTTTAAGCGCTCCGCAGCCGGCTAGTTCATTGCCCTCCCATGCGCTCCAAAATGTCATTTCAGGCCCTCTCAGCCTTTCTGCATCTAAGGCATGGATGCTTTCTGGCGGGGACATGAGCGTCATGCTATGTAAATGCTCATTCACAAATGAGATCACTTCGTGTCCAGTTACATTATCTATTTTTATAAGCAATTCTATTCCTCCTCAAAAACTTGCAGGTTATCAGAACATATTTCATTTCATCATAATCATATTCCGTCTTTTTTCCAAATAGAAAGACAGAAAATCTGCCGGTATGAATCATTTTTGGAATGATTTGATTTGTGAAAGGCGTTTCAAGGCAAAAAAAAGAGGCCGAAAACAATATTCGGCTTTAATATCGAAACCCTCCGTGAGCGCCAGGTGCTCTGCTGAATCCGCCGGCGTGCGTCGCCGGGATACTGAAACCTACCCCGTGGCCGCTATAGCCTGCGCCTGCAAATGGCTGCCCATAAAATCCGGATGCGTATGGGAATGAGGAGTACATGGCAGAGGGGGTGCTTATCGGGCTGTACGCCTGACTGTACGGCTGTCCGTATCCATAGCCTCCAAAAGGCTGGTCGTTTTGCTGATAAAAGGAAGGAGCTGTCGGATAATATGGCTGCGGAAAGGTGGGAAAGCCCGCTGGGAACCCTTGCATGTCAGCTAATGATTTATTCATCGTATCACCTTTTCTTTACAAGATACCACCAATGTATGCCGGAGGAATAATGGAAGTGCCTATCCGATCTTTCATACATATATTCCATCAAAAACGATAGCGCGTCATATTTTATGACAGTTTTCTATCAGATTGAAAAATTCTGTTGTATTCTTATTAGATTAATAAAAAAATTATAAAAACTTTTAATAGTTACAATTCCTTATGCGCCAATAATGAAAGCGTATACAATATAGATTGATTAATCAAAATTGTCTAATAATTTTAAAAAATGCTGTTGACACTGCGTCCAAAGCGGCGTAATATGAGTTCAACAAAAGATAAACGCAAGCTTCACAAGCGAAAATGATCGCAATGTGATGCTGAAAAATGAAAAAACAAACGACCTTCTTGAACAGCTGAAAAGCTGTTCCGGAGACTGAATATGAAAAGCGCAGATGAGGATAAGTAGCCTTGATAAAGCTTTCCACAGAGAACCGGGTTAGCTGAGAACCGGCAAAGCTTTACAAGGTGAACTCGCCTCAGAGTGCCAGTCTGAAACCATAGTAGGACTTGGCCGGGTGAACTTGATTCACTCGTTATTAAAGCGGATAGAAATATCCATGAGACGGCTGATTCAATAGGCCGTAAACAAGGGTGGTACCGCGGAAAGAAGAGCCTTTTCGCCCCTTTTAGCTATCGCATCACTGCGCGGCTGATTGTGGGTGGAAAGGCTCTTTTTATTGAATAGTCAGCTATCAAACTAATAAAACGATTGATCTTTAGAGGATGAAAATCCAAAAGGAGGAACTAAAATGGGGACTAATGTACAGGTGGATTCGGCGTCTGCCAAATGTACACAGACGATGAGCGGAGCATTAATGCTGATTGAATCATTGAAAAAAGAGAAAGTAGACATGATATTCGGTTATCCGGGCGGGGCTGTGCTTCCGATCTACGATAAGCTTTACAATTCAGGGTTGGTACATATCCTTCCCCGTCACGAACAAGGTGCGATCCATGCAGCGGAAGGATACGCAAGAGTCTCCGGAAAACCGGGTGTCGTCATTGCCACGTCAGGCCCGGGAGCGACAAACCTTGTTACAGGCCTGGCGGATGCCATGATTGATTCATTGCCATTAGTCGTCTTTACAGGGCAGGTAGCCACATCCGTTATCGGGAGCGATGCATTTCAGGAAGCGGACATTTTAGGAATTACCATGCCGGTGACAAAACACAGCTATCAGGTTCGCCAGCCGGAAGATCTGCCGCGCATCATTAAAGAAGCGTTCCATATTGCAACAACTGGAAGACCCGGCCCTGTATTGATTGATATTCCGAAAGATGTAGCAACAATTGAAGGAGAATTCAGCTATGATCATGAGATGAATCTCCCGGGATACCAGCCGACTATCGAGCCGAATTATTTGCAGGTCCGCAAGCTTGTGGAAGCCGTAAGCGGCGCAAAGAAACCGGTGATCCTGGCGGGGGCGGGCGTACTGCACGGAAAAGCGTCAGAAGAATTAAAAAATTATGCAGAACAGCAGCAAATCCCAGTGGCACACACCCTTTTGGGGCTCGGAGGCTTCCCGGCTGATCACTCGCTTTTCTTGGGGATGGCGGGAATGCACGGAACGTATACAGCCAATATGGCCCTTCATGATTGTGATCTTTTAATCAGTATCGGTGCCCGTTTTGATGACCGCGTCACAGGAAACCTGAAGCACTTTGCAAAAAACGCAAAGATTGCCCACATCGATATTGATCCGGCTGAAATCGGAAAAATCATGAAAACACAGATTCCTGTAGTCGGAGACAGCAAAATTGTCCTGCAGGAGCTGATCAAACAAGACGGCAGACAAAGTGATTCAGGCGAATGGAAAAAACAGCTCGCCGAATGGAAAGAAGAGTACCCGCTCTGGTATGTAGATAATGAAGAAGAAGGCTTTAAACCACAGAAATTAATTGAATATATTCATCAATTTACAAATGGCGAGGCTATAGTCGCAACGGATGTCGGCCAGCATCAAATGTGGTCAGCGCAATTCTATCCGTTCCAAAAAGCAGATAAATGGGTCACATCAGGCGGACTTGGAACGATGGGATTCGGCCTTCCGGCAGCGATTGGCGCACAGCTGGCGGATAAAGATGCTACTGTAGTGGCGGTTCTCGGGGACGGCGGTTTTCAAATGACGCTCCAAGAACTCGATGTCATTCGCGAATTGAATCTTCCGGTCAAAGTCATCATTTTAAATAACGCTTGTCTCGGAATGGTCAGACAGTGGCAGGAAATTTTCTATGAAGAACGCTATTCAGAATCTAAATTTGCTTCTCAGCCTGACTTCGTCAAATTGTCAGAAGCATACGGCATTAAAGGCATCAGAATTTCATCGGATGCGGAAGCGAAAGAAAAGCTGGAAGAGGCATTAAGATCAAAAGAGCCGGTTGTCATTGACGTGCGGGTTGCCAGAGAAGAAAAAGTATTCCCGATGGTGGCTCCGGGGAAAGGGCTGCATGAAATGGTGGGGGTGAAACCTTGAAAAGAATTATCACTTTGACTGTGGTGAATCGTTCCGGCGTATTAAACCGGATCACCGGTCTATTTACAAAAAGACATTACAACATTGAAAGCATTACAGTTGGCCACACAGAAACAACCGGCGTTTCCAGAATCACCTTTGTCGTTCACGTAGAAGGAGAAAATGATGTTGAACAGCTGACAAAACAGCTCAACAAACAGATTGATGTCCTGAAAGTCACAGACATCACGAATCAATCGATTGTCCAAAGGGAGCTGGCCTTAATCAAGGTCGTTTCCGCACCGTCAACGAGATCAGAGATTAATGGAATTATAGAACCGTTCAGAGCCTCTGTCGTTGATGTCAGCAGAGACAGCATCGTTGTTCAGGTGACAGGCGAATCTAACAAAATTGAAGCGCTTATTGAATTGTTAAAACCTTATGGCATTAAAGAAATCGCGAGAACAGGTACAACGGCTTTTGCGAGGGGAACCCAGCAGAAGGCGTCATCCAATAAAACAATATCTATTGTATAAAACATAACAAGGGAGAGATTGAAATGGTAAAAGTATATTATAACGGTGATATCAAAGAAAACGTATTGAGTGGGAGAACAGTAGCGGTTATCGGGTACGGTTCGCAGGGTCACGCGCATGCCCTGAACCTTAAAGAAAGCGGAGTTGACGTGATCGTCGGTGTTAGACAAGGGAAATCTTTCACGCAAGCTCAAGAAGACGGACATAAAGTATTTTCAGTAAAAGAAGCGGCAGCCCAAGCTGAAATCATCATGGTTCTGCTTCCGGATGAACAGCAGCAAAAAGTATACGAAGCTGAAATCAAAGATGAATTGACAGCTGGAAAATCATTGGTGTTCGCTCACGGATTTAACGTTCATTTCCATCAAATTGTTCCTCCTGCGGATGTAGATGTATTCTTGGTAGCGCCTAAAGGTCCGGGACACTTGGTAAGAAGAACATATGAGCAAGGAGCTGGCGTGCCGGCATTGTTCGCGATTTACCAAGATGTGACTGGAGAAGCAAGAGACAAAGCCCTTGCGTATGCAAAAGGAATCGGCGGCGCTAGAGCGGGCGTTTTGGAAACGACATTTAAAGAAGAAACAGAAACAGATTTGTTCGGTGAGCAAGCAGTTCTTTGCGGAGGATTAAGCGCGCTTGTAAAAGCTGGATTTGAAACATTAACTGAAGCAGGTTACCAGCCTGAACTTGCGTACTTCGAGTGTCTGCACGAGTTGAAATTAATCGTAGACCTTATGTACGAAGAAGGACTTGAAGGCATGAGATATTCAATCTCTGACACAGCACAGTGGGGAGATTTCGTATCAGGGCCGCGCGTTGTGGACGCTAAAGTAAAAGAATCTATGAAAGAAGTATTAAAAGATATCCAAAACGGGACATTCGCAAAAGAGTGGATCGTCGAAAACCAAGTAAACCGTCCTCGTTTCAACGCGATCAATGCGAGCGAAAACGAACATCAAATTGAAGTGGTGGGAAGAAAGCTTCGTGAAATGATGCCGTTTGTGAAACAAGGCAAGAAGAAGGAAGCGGTGGTCTCCGTTGCGCAAAATTAATTTTTTCGACACGACGCTTCGTGATGGTGAACAGTCCCCTGGCGTGAACTTAAATACACAGGAGAAACTTGCCATAGCAAAGCAGCTCGAAAGACTCGGGGCAGATATCATTGAAGCGGGGTTTCCCGCTTCGTCCCGAGGTGACTTTTTAGCTGTTCAGGAAATTGCAAGAACCATTAAAAATTGTTCAGTGACTGGTCTTGCCCGTTGTGTAAAAGGTGATATTGATGCTGCTTGGGAAGCGTTAAAGGACGGTGCTTACCCGAGAGTTCACGTATTTATCGCCACATCGGACATTCACTTGAAACACAAGCTGAAAATGACTCGTGAGCAAGTCATCGAAAGAGCGGTTGAAATGGTGAAATACGCAAAAGAGCGTTTTCCGGTTGTGCAATGGTCAGCTGAAGATGCCTGCCGGACTGAACTGCCGTTTTTAGCGGAAATCGTCGAGAAAGTCATTGACGCAGGCGCCAGTGTTATCAATCTTCCAGATACGGTTGGCTACCTGGCTCCAGCGGAATACGGAAATATCTTTAAATATATGAAGGAAAACGTTTCGAACATTCATCAAGCAAAGCTTTCAGCCCACTGTCATGATGATTTGGGGATGGCAGTCGCAAACTCTCTTGCTGCGATTGAAAATGGCGCTGATCAAATCGAATGCGCTGTGAATGGGATCGGTGAAAGAGCCGGAAACGCGGCATTAGAGGAGATTGCCGTTGCCCTCCATGTCAGAAAAGATTTCTATCAAGTTGAAACAGGCATTACATTGAACGAGATTAAGCGAACAAGCGATTTAGTAAGCAAGCTGACAGGTATGGCTGTTCCGCGCAATAAAGCGGTTGTGGGCGATAATGCATTTGCTCATGAATCAGGCATCCATCAGGACGGCTTCTTAAAAGAAAAATCGACTTATGAAATTATTTCACCGGAGCTTGTCGGTGTAACAGCTGATGCGCTTGTCCTGGGTAAACATTCCGGACGCCACGCATTTAAAGACCGGCTGACTGCTTTAGGATTCCAATTTGATAGTGAAGAGATTAATAAATTCTTTGCGATGTTCAAAGAGTTGACTGAGAAGAAAAAAGAAATCACTGATGAGGATCTTGTTTCTCTTATTTTAGAAGAAAAAGTAACAGACCGCAAGATTGGGTATGAATTTCTTTCCTTACAAGTGCATTACGGAACAAGCCAGGTGCCTACGGCTACACTTTCTTTGAAAAATCAAGAAAACGCAGAGCTTATTCAGGAAGCGGCAACTGGAGCAGGAAGCGTGGAAGCGATCTACAACACGCTTGAGCGCTGCATCGATAAAGACGTGGAGCTCTTGGACTACCGCATTCAGTCCAATCGAAAAGGCGAAGACGCATTTGCCCAGGTGTATGTAAGAGTTTTATTGAACGGAAAAGAATCAGCAGGGCGGGGCATAGCGCAAGACGTATTAGAAGCTTCAGCGAAAGCCTATTTGAACGCAGTCAACCGTCAATTGGTTTTCCAGTCGAATATGAGCGGACTTAAAAACCATACAGCTGTCGGGTCATAAAAGAAAGGAGAACGGTTAACTTGAAGAAACGTATTGCTCTATTGCCCGGAGACGGGATCGGCCCTGAGGTATTAGAATCAGCGACAGACGTACTGAAAAGTGTTGCCGAACGCTTTAAACATGATTTTGAATTTGAATATGGCCTGATCGGAGGGGCGGCGATTGATGAACATAACAACCCCCTCCCGGAGGAAACCGTTTCGGCTTGTAAAAATGCGGACGCTATATTGCTTGGCGCTGTGGGCGGACCGAAATGGGATCAAAATCCTTCGGAGCTGAGACCGGAAAAAGGGCTGCTCAGCATCAGAAAACAGCTAGATTTGTTTGCGAATTTGCGGCCTGTGAAGGTGTTCGAAAGCCTTTCTGACGCTTCACCTTTGAAAAAAGAATATATTGATAACGTTGATTTCGTTATCGTCCGTGAGCTGACAGGCGGCTTGTATTTCGGCCAGCCGAGCAAACGCTATGTAAACACTGAAGGTGAGCAGGAAGCTGTAGACACGCTGTTTTATAAGCGGACGGAAATTGAGCGCGTGATCAGAGAGGGCTTTAAAATGGCGGCGGCCAGAAAAGGCAAAGTGACCTCTGTTGATAAAGCGAACGTTCTTGAATCAAGCAGGCTGTGGCGTGAAGTGGCAGAGGACGTTGCAAAAGACTTTCCTGATGTGAAGCTGGAGCACATGCTTGTGGATAACGCGGCCATGCAGCTGATTTATGCACCGAATCAATTTGATGTCGTGGTGACTGAAAACATGTTCGGCGATATTTTAAGCGATGAAGCGTCCATGCTTACAGGCTCACTCGGAATGCTCCCGTCAGCCAGCCTGTCAAGTTCAGGTCTTCATCTGTTTGAGCCTGTTCATGGTTCCGCGCCTGACATAGCCGGTAAAGGGATGGCAAATCCGTTCGCGGCCATATTGTCAGCGGCAATGCTTTTGAGGACATCTTTCGGGCTTGAAGAGGAAGCGAAAGCTGTAGAAGATGCGGTTAATAAAGTCTTGGCTTCCGGAAAAAGAACAAGAGACTTGGCACGAGGCGAAGAGTTCAGCAGCACTCAGGCCATTACAAAGGAAGTTAAGACATTAATTATGAGTGAAAATACAATTTCTAATGTGTGACAGCTTACGTTAAGCGGTCTTAGTTCATAGGTAGAGGGAGGAAATAAAAGATGATGCCTCGAACAATCATCGAAAAGATTTGGGATCAGCATATTGTCAAACATGGTGAGGGGAAACCGGATCTACTCTATATTGATTTGCATCTTATTCATGAGGTGACGTCTCCTCAGGCATTTGAAGGGTTGAGACAAAAGGGAAGAAAGGTCAGAAGACCCGAAAACACATTTGCGACAATGGACCACAACATTCCGACCGTCAATCGTTTTGAGATAAAGGATGAAGTGGCGAAACGCCAAGTGACGGCGCTTGAACGAAACTGTGAAGAATTTGGCGTGCGCCTTGCCGATCTTCACAGTGTGGATCAAGGGATTGTCCATGTCGTCGGTCCTGAACTGGGCTTAACGCTTCCGGGGAAAACGATCGTATGCGGCGACAGCCATACATCAACCCATGGCGCATTCGGCGCCCTTGCATTCGGGATCGGGACAAGTGAAGTTGAGCATGTCCTTTCCACACAGACACTTTGGCAGCAGCGTCCGAAAACACTTGAAGTGCGCGTAGACGGAACGCTTCAAAAAGGGGTAACGGCAAAGGATGTCATTCTTGCTGTCATTGGTAAATACGGGGTGAAATTCGGCACTGGCTACGTCATTGAATACACTGGGGAAGTATTCAGAAATATGACGATGGATGAACGAATGACCGTGTGTAACATGTCAATTGAAGCAGGGGCAAGAGCAGGGTTGATTGCACCTGACGAAGTGACATTCGAATATTGCCAAAACCGCAAATACACGCCAAAAGGCGAAGAATTTGACAAGGCCGTAGAGGAATGGAAGGCGCTGCGCACAGATTCTGGCGCTGTTTACGATAAATCTATCGTCTTTGACGGCAACAAAATTTCTCCTATGGTGACATGGGGCATCAACCCGGGAATGGTTCTTCCTGTCGATTCTGAAGTTCCTGCGCCGGAAAGCTTTTCCGCAGAAGATGACAAAAAAGAAGCGATTCGTGCTTATGAATATATGGGGCTGACCCCCCATCAGAATATTGAAGACATCAAAGTGGATCACGTATTTATCGGTTCCTGCACAAATTCCCGCATGACTGACCTTCGCCAGGCTGCTGATATGATCAAAGGGAAGAAGGTAGCTGACAGCGTAAGAGCCATCGTCGTTCCCGGATCTCAAAGCGTAAAGCTTCAGGCTGAAAAAGAAGGGCTTGACCAGATTTTCTTGGAAGCTGGATTTGAATGGAGAGAGTCAGGCTGCAGTATGTGTTTAAGCATGAATAATGACGTTGTTCCTGAGGGAGAGCGCTGTGCGTCAACCTCTAACCGCAACTTCGAGGGCAGACAAGGAAAAGGTGCAAGAACACATCTCGTCAGCCCGGCAATGGCTGCGATGGCTGCCATTCACGGACACTTCGTTGATGTCAGAAAGTTTTATCAGGAAAAAACAGTTGTGTAAGGAGTGCGCGAGATGGAACCTTTGAAAACACATACGGGGAAAGCGGCCGTATTAAATCGAATCAATGTTGACACAGACCAGATTATTCCTAAGCAATTTTTGAAGAGAATTGAAAGAACAGGCTACGGCCGATTTGCATTCTTTGATTGGAGATATGATGCGAAAGGTGAACCGAACCCTGAATTTGAATTAAATCAGCCTGCTTATCAAGGGGCTTCCATTTTAATAGCAGGAGAAAACTTCGGGTGCGGTTCATCACGTGAACACGCTCCATGGGCGCTTGATGACTATGGGTTTAAAATCATTATCGCGCCGTCATTTGCTGATATTTTCCACCAGAACTGCTTTAAAAACGGTATGCTGCCGATTCGTATGCCATATGACAATTGGAGAACGCTTGTCGGTCAGTATGAAAACCAGTCATTGCAAATGACTGTTGACCTTGAAAATCAGCTTATTCGTGATAGTGAAGGCAATCAAATTTCATTCGATGTTGATCCGCATTGGAAAGAGATGCTCATCAACGGCTATGATGAAATTTCATTAACGCTTTTGCTGGAAGATGAAATCAAGCAGTTTGAATCACAAAGAAGCTCTTGGCTTCAAGCCTGAAAAAGCTGCCGGCATTTGTCCGGCGGCTTTTTTAGCCTGGCGAAACCTTTCATTCCTTGTTTTTGTTCGCAGGTGTTGATACACTTGAACAAAATAAATGCCTGAAAGGAATATAGGTATGACGCATGACAAGAAAAACGCAAAAATTATTCCTTTTCCTCATCTGAAAGACCGTCTTGTGGAAAAAGGGATGTCATCACTGAAGGAAAAAAAGTATCAAGAAGCGCTTGATCTGTTTTCAGAAGCGATGAAATATGATGATACTGAATCCGATCTTCACTTAGGGATGGCCATCTGCTTTTTAGAGCTGGGCGAATTGGAAGAGGCAGAAAGCGTATGCGAGAAGATGCTAAAAGAAGGTTACGGCCATTATTTTACGGTTTTACAGGTGTACATGACCATCTTAATTCAGCTCAAAAAATACGAAGAAGTCAAAAGCACGATTGAAGCTGTTTTGGAAGAAAACCAGCTGCCTGCGGAAAGTGCCGAACAATTTTATAAGCTGCTTGATTTCAGCCGTAAAATGACCGATCCGGAACGTGAAGACGAGGCTTGGGCCGAGGAATATGAGGATACAATTGACACGGAGAAAGTGCTGGCAAGCCCTGAGGAGCAAATGAATTTAATTCATTCTTTAAAAGACCGGAATGTAGCGAAGTATACAGGTCTGCTCAAAACAATCCTTCAAGACCCCTCAGCTCACCCGAATATCAAAACGATGATCGTCATGCTGTTGGCTGAGCATCAGTATAGCAAACCCGTGCACATTACTAAATTTGGCGAGTCGCTGACCATTGAACCGTCTGAGATTGTCCCGCCTGATGCCGCACCGATTTTACACCGTGTTCTTCGGGTGCTGGATGAGACACTTGGAAATGAAAATCCAACCTTATATGCGGCAGTTGAAGAACTGTGGAGAAGACATTTATATGTTTTATATCCGTTCCAGCCGAAATTGCTTTCGGCAGACCTTTGGGCGGCTGCCCTGCATAAAGTCGGTTACGAGATGCATGGGATTGAAATTGAAAGAGAAGAACTTCATATGATGTATGAGTTTACCGACAGAGAACTCGATGAAGCGTGCACGATGATAAAAGATATTGAAGAAATTTCTTATTTGTAAATCGCGCCATATAGTTGAAAGCGGTATGTGTTATGTTATAATATAATGGTTGTATTTGTGTATAACGGGTTATAAGAAATACGGTTGGACAGGCTTTGAGTTCATTATTAACATCTATACATAATGATTCTAATCTTTGGCAGCTTTGTTTTTGTTGGACGAAGCCGAATGATTGCTTTAGAATGGAAGACCGACACAACCTGAATAGATTTTTGGAGGGAAATACATGTCTGTAAAATGGGAAAAACAAGAAGGCAACGAAGGCGTTTTAACGGTTGAAGTTGATGCTGAAACGTTTAAAACAGCACTTGATGATGCATTTAAAAAAGTAGTAAAACAAGTTTCAATTCCTGGATTCCGTAAAGGAAAAATTCCTCGCGGATTATTCGAACAGCGCTTTGGCGTAGAAGCTCTTTACCAAGATGCTTTGGATATTCTTCTTCCTGTAGAATACCCTAAAGCGGTTGAAGAAGCTGGAATCGAGCCTGTAGACCGTCCTGAAATCGATGTTGAAAAAATCGAAAAAGGCGAAAGCTTAATCTTCACAGCGAAAGTAACAGTGAAACCTGAAGTGAAGCTTGGCGAATACAAAGGCTTAGGCGTTGAAAAAGACGATGCAACTGTAACTGATGAAGATGTTCAAAATGAACTAAAAGCGCTTCAAGAGCGTCAAGCGGAGCTTGTTGTAAAAGAAGAAGGCGCTGTTGAAGAAGGAAACACAGTTGTTCTTGATTTCGAAGGTTTCGTTGACGGCGAAGCGTTCGAAGGTGGAAAAGCAGAAAACTACTCTCTTGAAGTAGGTTCTGGTTCATTCATCCCTGGCTTCGAAGAGCAGGTAGTCGGCCTTGAAGCAGGCGCTGAGAAGGATGTTGAAGTGACATTCCCTGAAGAGTATCACGCTGAAGAGCTTGCTGGCAAACCAGCTGTGTTCAAAGTGAAAATTCACGAAATCAAAGCGAAAGAGCTTCCTGAGCTTGACGATGAATTCGCAAAAGATATCGATGAAGAAGTGGAAACACTTGCTGAATTAACTGAAAAAACAAAGAAACGTTTAGAAGAAGCGAAAGAAAACGAAGCTGACGCTAAATTGCGTGAAGAGCTTGTTCTGAAAGCTTCTGAGAATGCTGAAATCGATGTACCGCAAGCAATGGTCGACACTGAGCTTGACCGCATGCTGAAGGAATTTGAACAGCGTCTGCAAATGCAAGGCATGAACCTTGAGCTTTACACTCAATTCTCTGGCCAAGATGAAGCTGCGTTAAAAGAGCAAATGAAAGAAGATGCTGAAAAACGCGTTAAATCTAACCTGACTCTTGAGGGGATTGCGAAAGCGGAAAACCTTGAAGTATCAGATGAGGAAGTTGATGCTGAGCTTTCTAAAATGGCTGAAGCATACAACATGCCTGTTGAAAATATTAAACAAGCCATCGGTTCTACTGACGCGATGAAAGAAGATTTAAAAGTTCGCAAAGCAATTGATTTTCTTGTAGAAAACCGTTAATATGGTGCATAATAATAGTAATAATAAAACAGGGCGCGAATCATTCGTGCCTTGTTTTGTACAATTATGATATATCTCTTTTTCTTGGGGCAAGATAGTTAATGCAGGGCTGTTTTTTGTCATACATATAGAATGTGCAAGTCAGAAACACATTGTTACCGTCTTTTTGGAAAGTATGGTAAAATGCAATACATACTCGTTCGTTTCAAGAATCATTTTCTTTTGCTCTGCCGGTAAAAGAAAAAGTGAGACAAGATTAAGGGGTGAAAGAATGTTTAAATTTAACGAGGAAAAAGGACAATTAAAATGCTCGTTTTGTGGAAAAACACAAGATCAGGTTCGTAAGCTTGTAGCCGGACCTGGTGTATATATATGTGACGAATGTATCGAACTCTGCACTGAAATTGTGGAGGAAGAACTCGGAACTGAAGAAGAAGTAGAATTTAAAGACGTACCGAAGCCTCAGGAAATTCGCGAAATTCTGAATGAATATGTCATCGGACAGGATCAAGCGAAGAAATCACTCGCTGTTGCTGTGTATAACCACTATAAGCGCATTAACTCCAACAGTAAAGTTGATGATGTTGAGCTTTCAAAAAGTAATATTTCATTAATCGGTCCTACAGGAAGCGGTAAAACCCTTCTGGCGCAAACATTGGCCCGCATTTTAAATGTGCCGTTTGCGATTGCGGACGCTACGTCTTTGACTGAAGCTGGATATGTGGGTGAAGATGTAGAGAATATTCTCTTGAAGCTCATCCAAGCTGCTGATTATGATGTAGAAAAAGCCGAAAAGGGCATTATTTATATTGATGAAATCGATAAAGTGGCAAGAAAATCAGAAAACCCGTCTATTACACGTGACGTGTCAGGTGAAGGAGTACAGCAGGCATTGCTTAAAATTCTTGAGGGTACAGTGGCAAGCGTGCCGCCTCAAGGAGGACGTAAGCACCCTCATCA
Organism: Bacillus vallismortis; assembly: GCF_040784915.1. GTDB lineage: Bacteria > Bacillota > Bacilli > Bacillales > Bacillaceae > Bacillus > Bacillus subtilis_G. The sequence goes on along the minus strand of NZ_CP160797.1, from coordinate 2,864,944 downwards.
AGAATTCATTCAAATTGACACAACAAACATTTTGTTCATTTGCGGCGGTGCTTTCGATGGTATCGAGCAAATCATCAAACGCCGTTTAGGTCAAAAAGTGATTGGATTCGGTGGGGACAATAAAGCTGCTGATCTTGAGAAAGAAGATCTTCTTTCAAAAGTGCTTCCTGAAGACTTGCTCCGCTTCGGGTTAATTCCTGAATTTATCGGACGTCTTCCGGTTATTGCGAGCCTTGAAAAGCTTGACGAAGAAGCATTGGTTGCGATTTTAACAAAACCGAAAAATGCTCTTGTTAAGCAATTCAAGAAAATGCTTGAGCTTGACAATGTTGAGCTTGAGTTTGAAGAAGGAGCGCTTTCTGAAATTGCTAAAAAAGCAATTGAACGTAAGACTGGAGCGCGCGGACTCCGTTCTATCATTGAGGGCATCATGCTTGATGTGATGTTTGATCTGCCTTCTCGTGATGACATTGAAAAATGTGTGATTACCGGGGCAACTGTGACACACGGAGAGCTTCCCCGCCTCTTATTAAAAGACGGCACTGAGGTAAGCCAAGATAAAACATCTGCATAAAGATAAGCACAAACCTCCTGAGTGGTGACATTCAGGAGGTTTTTTGTCGTGCAAACTCTTCCGGAAAAACGTTTATTCCCGTCTTCTGTGGGAGATACTAGCATTCAGAGGAATGAATTGGATACATAAATTGTTTTTCAGGAGGGACCATCATGAGTTGGACAGGGATCGCGTTATTTATTCAGCTGTTTTTTGGGATCATCATCGGTTTGTATTTTTGGAATTTGCTTAAAAATCAAAGGACACAAAAGGTCACGATAGATAAGGAATCGAAGAAGGAAATGGAGCAGCTTCGGAAAATGCGTGCCATCAGCTTGTCCGAGCCATTATCTGAAAAGGTCCGCCCCAAAAGCTTTCAAGATATCGTTGGGCAGGAAGACGGCATTAAAGCATTAAAGGCCGCTTTGTGCGGGCCCAATCCTCAGCATGTCATTGTCTATGGGCCTCCGGGCGTCGGAAAAACAGCTGCTGCACGGCTTGTGTTAGAAGAAGCGAAAAAACATAAACAATCGCCGTTTAAAGAGCAGGCTGTATTTGTGGAACTCGATGCGACAACAGCTCGTTTTGATGAAAGAGGAATTGCCGATCCGCTCATCGGCTCTGTCCATGATCCCATATACCAAGGGGCAGGAGCGATGGGACAGGCGGGAATTCCGCAGCCGAAGCAGGGTGCTGTTACCCATGCCCATGGCGGTGTGCTGTTTATTGATGAAATAGGTGAGTTGCATCCTATTCAAATGAATAAAATGCTGAAGGTGCTTGAGGACAGAAAAGTCTTTTTAGACAGCGCGTATTACAGCGAGGAAAACACACAAATCCCGAATCATATTCACGACATTTTTCAAAATGGGCTGCCGGCTGATTTTCGCCTGATTGGCGCAACGACAAGAATGCCGAACGAAATTCCGCCAGCTATCCGATCCCGCTGTTTAGAGGTATTTTTCCGTGAGCTTGAAAAGGATGAATTGAAAACAGTTGCCAAAACGGCAGCGGATAAAATTGAAAAAAACATTTCTGCTGAAGGTTTGGATCTGCTGACCAGCTTTACGCGAAACGGGCGGGAAGCCGTTAACATGATTCAAATCGCGGCGGGAATGGCGGTAACGGAGAATCGGAAAGACATTACGATTGAGGATATTGAATGGGTCATTCATTCCAGCCAGCTTATTCCGAAGCAGGAACAGAAAATCGGCGCTGAACCGCAAGTCGGCATCGTAAATGGGCTTGCAGTATACGGACCTAATAGCGGATCGCTGCTGGAAATCGAAGTGAGTGTAAGCCCGGCTCAGGACAAAGGATCCATTAATATCACAGGAATAGCTGAAGAAGAGAGTATCGGCAGCCAATCAAAATCAATCCGGCGAAAAAGCATGGCAAAGGGGTCGGTTGAAAACGTGTTAACCGTCCTCCGGACAATGGGAATGAAGCCGTCTGATTATGATATACACGTTAATTTCCCAGGAGGGATTCCGATTGACGGGCCGTCGGCAGGCATCGCCATGGCAGCGGGAATTTTCTCGGCGATTCACAAAATCCCAATTGACAATACTGTTGCCATGACGGGCGAAATCAGCCTGAATGGTCTTGTAAAACCCATTGGGGGCGTGATTCCGAAAATAAAAGCAGCTAAGCAATCCGGTGCGAAAAAAGTGATCATCCCGTATGAAAATCAGCAGACGATCCTAAAGCAGATTGACGGAATCACAATTATTGCAGTGAAGACGTTCCAGGAAGTGCTTGATGAAATTTTAGTGAATCCGCCAACAGAACAAAAACCGTTTAATATGCAAATCAATAAAGAATCCGTCTGACCCTATTTTTAAAATAGGGTTTTTTCTATGAAGGACATCTTTTCCTTTTTCATATCGGAAAGAAAGGGTATACTACGAGGAGACTGTATTATAGAAAATAGAATCATGCCGTTTATTGTACAAGGATGAAAAAGTTGTATTATAATGGTTCATACTAAAGTCACGGAGGTGTCAGTCATATGGCAGAAGAATTAAAACGCAGCATCCCGCTCCTCCCTTTAAGAGGTTTATTAGTGTACCCGACGATGGTTTTACACTTAGATGTAGGACGTGACAAGTCGGTTCAAGCCCTTGAACAGGCAATGATGCATGATCATATGATATTTTTAGCCACTCAGCAGGATATTTCGATAGACGAACCGGGTGAAGACGAGATTTTCACTGTCGGCACCTATACAAAAATTAAGCAAATGCTGAAGCTTCCGAACGGTACGATTCGTGTGTTGGTTGAGGGCCTCAAACGCGCTCAAATCGTCAAATACAATGAGTATGAGGATTACACGTCGGTCGACATTCAGCTGATTCATGAAGATGAATCAAAAGATACAGAAGACGAAGCATTGATGCGGACTTTGTTAGACCACTTTGATCAGTACATAAAAATTTCTAAAAAAATCTCTGCCGAAACATACGCCGCGGTTACAGATATCGAAGAGCCAGGGAGAATGGCAGACATCGTTGCTTCTCACCTGCCCCTTAAACTAAAGGATAAGCAGGATATTTTAGAAACGTCTGACGTCAAAGACAGACTGAACAAGGTTATTGATTTTATTAATAATGAAAAAGAAGTGCTGGAGATCGAGAAAAAAATCGGCCAGCGCGTTAAACGTTCGATGGAGCGTACGCAAAAGGAATACTACTTGCGTGAGCAAATGAAAGCAATCCAAAAAGAGCTTGGCGATAAAGAAGGCAAAACAGGCGAAGTACAAACGCTGACGGAAAAAATCGAAGAAGCTGGCATGCCTGACCATGTGAAGGAAACCGCGCTAAAGGAATTGAACAGATACGAAAAAATTCCGTCAAGTTCCGCGGAAAGCTCTGTGATCCGCAATTATATCGACTGGCTGATCGCTCTCCCGTGGACGGATGAGACAGATGATAAGCTTGATCTGAAAGAGGCAGGGCGCCTCTTGGACGAAGAGCATCACGGACTAGAAAAAGTGAAAGAGCGTATCTTAGAATATTTGGCTGTCCAGAAGCTGACAAAATCCCTAAAAGGCCCGATTCTCTGCTTGGCAGGACCTCCAGGTGTCGGGAAAACGTCCTTAGCGAAATCCATTGCAAAAAGCTTGGAGCGGAAATTTGTCAGAGTTTCACTCGGCGGAGTGCGTGACGAATCAGAGATCCGCGGACACAGACGAACTTATGTCGGAGCAATGCCTGGACGCATTATTCAAGGAATGAAAAAAGCAGGCAAGCTGAATCCGGTCTTCTTATTAGACGAGATTGACAAAATGTCATCTGATTTCAGAGGCGACCCGTCATCTGCTATGCTTGAAGTGCTTGATCCAGAGCAAAACAGCACCTTCAGTGATCACTATATTGAAGAAACCTTTGATTTATCAAAAGTGCTGTTTATCGCAACGGCAAACAATTTGGCGACGATTCCGGGTCCGCTCAGAGACAGAATGGAAATTATTAATATTGCAGGTTACACAGAAGTAGAAAAACTCGAAATCGTGAAAGACCACCTGCTTCCGAAGCAGATCAAGGAACACGGGCTTAAGAAAAGCAACCTGCAGCTACGTGATCAGGCGATTCTCGATATCATCCGCTACTATACGAGAGAAGCGGGTGTGAGAAGCCTTGAACGCCAGCTTGCCGCGATTTGCCGTAAGGCCGCAAGAACCATTGTTGCTGAAGAGCGAAAACGGATTACGGTTACTGAGAAGAACCTTCAGGACTTTATCGGAAAGCGCATTTTCAGATATGGACAAGCTGAAACAGAAGATCAAATAGGTGTAGTTACAGGGCTTGCTTATACAACCGTCGGCGGAGATACGCTGTCGATTGAAGTATCGCTCTCTCCGGGTAAAGGGAAATTGATCCTGACAGGAAAGCTCGGAGATGTCATGAGAGAGTCAGCTCAGGCTGCATTCAGCTATGTGCGTTCAAAAACAGAAGAACTTGGCATTGAACCTGACTTTCATGAGAAGTATGATATTCATATACATGTACCTGAGGGTGCGGTGCCTAAAGATGGTCCGTCAGCCGGGATTACGATGGCGACAGCTCTTGTTTCTGCTTTAACTGGACGGGCAGTTTCACGTGAAGTCGGCATGACTGGGGAAATCACGCTTCGCGGACGCGTGCTTCCAATCGGCGGATTAAAGGAAAAAGCGCTCGGCGCGCATAGAGCGGGATTAACGACCATTATTGCGCCTAAAGAGAATGAAAAAGATATAGAGGATATTCCGGAAAGCGTCAGAGAGGGCCTGACATTTATATTGGCGTCCCACTTAGACGAAGTTTTGGAACATGCCTTAGTAGGAGAGAAGAAATGAAAGTCACAAAGTCAGAAATCGTGATCAGTGCGGTTAAGCCGGAACAGTACCCTGGAGGGGGACTTCCGGAAATTGCACTGGCCGGAAGATCGAACGTGGGAAAATCGTCATTTATCAATTCGTTAATCAATCGCAAAAATCTTGCGAGAACATCATCAAAACCGGGAAAAACACAAACGTTGAATTTTTATATTATCAATGATGTTTTGCATTTTGTGGATGTACCGGGTTACGGTTTTGCCAAAGTGTCAAAGTCTGAGCGTGAAGCTTGGGGCAGAATGATTGAAACTTATATTACGTCACGCGAGGAATTGAAAGCAGTGGTGCAGATCGTTGATTTGCGGCATGCGCCGTCTAATGATGATGTGCAGATGTATGAATTCTTAAAGTATTATGGCGTCCCTGTTATTATTATCGCTACAAAGGCGGATAAGATTCCGAAAGGAAAATGGGACAAACACGCAAAAGTTGTCCGCCAGACATTAAATATTGATCCCGAAGATGAGCTGATTCTCTACTCCTCAGAAACGAAAAAGGGGAAAGACGAGGCTTGGGGAGCGATCAAAAAAATGATAAACCGGTAGAGAGTTTTCTCTGCCGGTTTTTTGTTTTATCGCATAGATTTTTTTCGTTTTATCAATAATAACAATAAACTGATTCCAATAAAGACAAACGGCCAATACTCTTTCAGAAGCGCTGTCGGAATATGCGCAGACTCAAGCCACGCCATAATGTGTTTGAAAAAGTACAAAAACAGGGAAAAACAAATCATTGATACAGCTTCATATACATATTCTTTTTTCTGAACGGCTGAAACGAAGAGCGAGAAGCCGATCATAAATAGAAGCATTTCAAAATCATCCGGCCACCATACCCATTTCGGCTTGGCGAAAAAGTGCAAACCGATCCCCAAAAGAAGCAAACCGATAAAAAAATGGGGTGTAACGGCTTCTTTTTTTCCTTGATATATAAAGGCTGCGCCTAACAGCATGAGGAGAACAGGCCATTGATCCTGCCCTGAAAACAGTTCGGCTTGGCCGCTTTCAAGCCATGCATATACAGAAGCGGCAAGCAGCAGACAAGGGAATAAAATTGATTTTTGTTTCATGCATATCACCTTCTTATTTTTAGAGCTGATGTGTAGTAAATTTCTGCTGTTTTTGGTATTGTCAATAGGAATGCTTATTGCACGTGAAGCTTTTTCTAATATAGCATAAGAATTTTAAAATCTGTTCACATTTTGCGAAAGAAACTATGTTATAATTATTATAAATAATGAATTCTATGTTAGAATGATTATAAATAAAGATTGGGTGTTGGGGGTGTAATTAAGCTATGCATATACTTGTTGTGGGAGTAGATTATAAATCCGCCCCTATTGAGATACGTGAAAAAGTAAGCTTTCAGCAGGAAGAGCTGGCAGAAGCGATGGTGCAGCTGAAAGCGGAGAAAAGCATTCTTGAAAACATCATTGTCTCAACCTGCAACCGCACTGAAATTTATGCGGTCGTCGACCAGCTCCATACCGGCCGTTATTATATAAAGAAGTTTTTAGCTGACTGGTTTCAATTAAGCAAAGAAGACCTTTCACCGTTTTTAAGGTTTTACGAAAGCGATGCGGCTGTTGAGCATTTGTTCCGTGTAGTCTGCGGATTGGATTCTATGGTTATCGGTGAAACGCAAATTCTCGGCCAGGTGCGCGACAGCTTTAAAACAGCTCAGCAAGAAAAAACGATCGGCACGATTTTTAATGAGTTGTTTAAGCAGGCGGTTACAGTGGGTAAACGGACTCACGCCGAAACAGACATTGGCTCTAATGCAGTGTCTGTTAGCTATGCGGCCGTTGAGCTTGCGAAAAAAATCTTCGGAAACCTTTCAAGCAGGCACATATTGATTCTTGGTGCAGGAAAAATGGGCGAGCTTGCTGCGGAAAACTTGCACGGACAGGGAATTGGCAAGGTAACTGTCATTAACCGAACGTACTTGAAAGCAAAGGAGCTTGCAGACCGTTTCTCTGGTGAGGCGAGAAGCTTAAATCAGCTTGAAAGCGCGCTGGCGGAGGCCGATATTTTAATCAGTTCAACCGGTGCAAGTGATTTTGTCGTGTCCAAAGAGATGATGGAAAATGCGAATAAGTTTCGTAAGGGGCGTCCGCTGTTTATGGTGGACATTGCCGTTCCTAGAGATCTTGATCCGGCGCTGAATGATCTAGAAGGTGTTTTCCTTTATGATATCGACGATCTGGAAGGCATTGTAGAGGCGAACATGAAAGAGCGCAGAGAAACCGCTGAAAAAGTTGAACTGTTAATTGAAGAAACCATTGTAGAGTTTAAACAATGGCTGAATACACTTGGTGTCGTTCCGGTTATTTCCGCATTGCGCGAAAAGGCGCTTGCCATCCAGTCAGAAACGATGGACAGCATCGAGCGGAAGCTGCCTCACTTGAGTACGAGAGAGAAAAAACTGTTGAACAAACATACCAAAAGTATCATTAACCAAATGCTCCGAGATCCGATCTTAAAGGTGAAAGAGCTTGCGGCAGATGCTGATTCTGAAGAAAAGCTGGCCTTGTTTATGCAGATTTTTGACATTGAGGAAGCTGCGGGCCGTCAAATGCTGAATACTGTTGAAAGCAGCCAAAAGGTCCATTCTTTTAAAAAGGCTGAATCAAAAGCGGGCTTTGCCCCACTTGTAAGTGAGTGAAAGCTGAATGATTGATACTGCAATGGCAAGACTTAATGAGGGGACAATCGTCATTTACGCATTAAGTGTACTCTTTTATTTTATAGATTTTCTTCAACACAACCGGAAGGCTGGAAAAATGGCCTTCTGGTTGCTTTCTATTGTCTGGACTCTGCAAACTGTGTATTTGGCCTACTTTATGTGGGTGACGGGGCGGTTTCCGGTATTAAATGTGACGGAGGCGCTTTATTTTTATGCCTGGGTTCTTGTCACGCTGTCACTTGTACTGACAAAGCTTTTACGAGTTGACTTTATTGTGTTTTTCACAAATGTAATAGGATTTTCTATGATCGCCATTCACACATTTTCACCGACAGAGCAGCAGTCAGCCGCTTTTTCCGGGCAGCTTGTATCCGAGCTATTGGTGATTCATATTACAATGGCGATTCTTTCATACGGCGCTTTTTCCCTTTCGTTCGTTTTTTCAGTGTTATATCTGTTTCAATATCGTCTGCTGAAAAAGAAAAAATGGGGGAAATGGCTGTTGAGAATAGAAGATTTGTCTAAGCTTGATTATATGGCGTATGTTCTGAATGTCATCGGGGTCCCGATGCTGTTGCTGAGTTTGATTCTCGGCGTCATTTGGGCGTATGTCTCACTAGAAACGCTGTATTGGTTCGACGCCAAAGTACTTGGTTCGTTTGTCGTCCTGCTGCTGTACAGCTATTATCTTTATATCAGGCTGATTAAAGAGCTGCAAGGAAAGGTCGCTGCACTGTGGAATACGGCTTGTTTTCTTGTGCTGATGATCAATTATTTCCTGCTTGGAAGCCTGTCGCAATTCCATTGGTTCAGTTAAATGATGTCCCAAGCAGATTCGGGAGGAAAGAAAAATATGAGAACGATTAAAGTAGGTTCCAGACGGAGCAAACTCGCTATGACTCAAACCAAATGGGTCATTCAAAAACTGAAGGAAATCAATCCTTCATTTGCTTTTGAAATTAAAGAAATTGTGACAAAGGGCGACCGAATCGTCGATGTTACACTATCAAAAGTGGGCGGAAAAGGGCTGTTTGTCAAAGAGATTGAACAAGCGCTTTTAAACGAAGAGATTGATATGGCGGTACACAGCATGAAGGACATGCCTGCTGTTTTGCCTGAAGGCCTTGTGATCGGCTGTATTCCTGAACGAGAAGACCCTCGTGATGCCCTTATTTCAAAGAATCGCGTAAAGCTTTCAGAAATGAAGGAAGGCGCTGTCATCGGCACGAGCAGTTTAAGAAGAAGCGCGCAGCTTTTGATTGAGCGTCCTGACATTACAATTAAATGGATTAGAGGTAATATAGATACGAGACTTCAAAAGCTGGAAACTGAGGATTATGATGCGATTATATTAGCCGCTGCCGGACTTTCCAGAATGGGCTGGAAGCAAGATGTTGTAACCGAATTCCTCGAGCCTGGACGCTGCTTGCCTGCAGTGGGCCAGGGGGCACTGGCGATTGAGTGCCGAGAAACGGATGACGAACTATTGGCATTGTTTTCACAGTTTACAGATGAATATACAAAACGGACTGTGTTGGCGGAACGTGCTTATTTAAACGCGTTGGAGGGCGGCTGCCAGGTTCCGATCGCAGGCTACTCCGTCTTAAACGAGCAGGATGAAATTGAATTGACAGGTCTTGTTGCTTCTCCGGACGGCAAAATCATTTATAAAGAAACCGTTACAGGAAACGATCCGGAAGAAGTCGGAAAACGCTGTGCCGCTCTTATGGCTGCCAAAGGAGCCAAAGAATTAATTGATCGTGTAAAACAGGAGCTTGATGAGGATGAAAAATGATTTTCCGCTGAAGGGAAAAACAGTGCTAGTCACCCGGAATAAGGCGCAGGCAAAATCGTTTCAGCAAAAAGTGGAGGCACTTGGCGGAAAAGCGGTTTTGACCTCTTTAATTACGTTTCGCCGCGCTTTGCCAAACGATGTTGCGAAACAGGTGAAAGAGGATCTTGCCGCGCCTGGCTGGCTTGTTTTTACAAGCGTGAACGGAGCGGACTTCTTTTTTTCTTACCTAAAGGAAAATCAGCTTATTCTTCCTGCGCATAAAAAAATTGCGGCAGTCGGTGAAAAAACGGCCCGCCGGTTGGAAACGCATAACGTATCGGTTGATGTGATGCCTAAGGATTATATCGCTGAACAATTGGCAGAGACCCTTAAGCAGCACGCTGAACCCGAGGAACGGATTACTGTGATTAAAGGTAATTTGTCACGTGATGTGGTGAAAAAAGAGCTTATCCCGCTTGGTTTTGAAGTGAAGGAATGGGTTGTCTACGAAACGATTCCGGATGAAGAAGGCATCAAGGCACTGAAAGAGGCTGCGAGTCAATACTCATTTGATTATGTGACTTTTACGAGTTCATCAACCGTACATACGTTTATGCATGTCTTAAAAGAAGAATTGAAAAAGTGGCAGATGAACAGGACGGCCTGTATCAGCATCGGACCTTTAACAAGGGACGCCCTGATGACGTACGGCATCACATCGCATACGCCTGATACATTTACAATAGATGGCATGCTTGAGTTAATGTGCAGCATGTCAAGAGAGGAAGAGAGAATATGAGTCAATCATTTAACAGGCACCGCCGCCTGCGGTCTTCAAAAGCAATGAGAGAGATGGTAAAGGAAACACGCTTGCATCCATCCGATTTTATTTATCCGATTTTTGTCGTTGAAGGGCTCGAAGGTGAAAAAGCTGTTCCGTCAATGCCTGATGTTTACCATGTATCATTGGATGTATTGAAGGATGAAGTGGCAGAGCTGGTCAAACTGGGCATCCAATCTGTTATCGTGTTCGGCATCCCAGAAGAAAAAGATGATTGCGGTACACAAGCGTACCATGATCACGGCATCGTCCAAGAAGCCATCACAGAAATTAAAAAACACTTCCCTGAGATGGTTGTTGTCGCTGATACATGCTTATGTGAATATACAGATCACGGCCATTGCGGACTTGTCAAAGACGGGGTCATCCTCAATGATGAATCGCTGGAACTTTTGGCGCAGACAGCTGTCAGTCAAGCGAAAGCAGGTGCGGATATCATTGCGCCGTCAAACATGATGGACGGATTTGTTACGGTTATCAGAGAAGCGCTTGATAAAGAAGGGTTTGTCAATATTCCGATTATGTCTTACGCCGTGAAATATTCAAGTGAGTTTTACGGCCCGTTCCGTGATGCAGCAAACAGCACGCCGCAATTTGGAGACCGCAAAACATATCAGATGGATCCTGCCAATCGTATGGAAGCCCTTCGCGAAGCACAATCAGATGTCGAGGAAGGCGCGGACTTTTTGATTGTCAAACCTTCGCTTTCATATATGGATATCATGCGTGATGTGAAAAATGAATTTACTTTGCCGCTCGTCGCTTATAATGTAAGCGGAGAGTATTCAATGGTGAAGGCTGCAGCGCAGCACGGCTGGATCAAAGAAAAAGAAATTGTGTTAGAAATTTTAACAAGCATGAAGCGTGCAGGCGCCGATCTGATTATTACGTATCATGCGAAAGACGCAGCGAAATGGCTTGCGGAGTAATTTTATTCAGTTGACAGGAGTTGAGGCAGATGAGAAGCTATGAAAAATCTAAAGCGGCTTTTAAAGAAGCGCAAAAACTCATGCCGGGCGGTGTGAACAGTCCTGTTCGCGCATTTAAATCGGTAGACATGGACCCGATTTTTATGGAGCGCGGAAAAGGCTCAAAAATCTTCGATATTGACGGAAATGAATATATTGATTACGTTTTGTCATGGGGGCCTTTAATTTTAGGCCATACAAATGACCGCGTCGTAGAGAGCCTCAAAAAAGTGGCTGAATACGGGACAAGCTTCGGTGCTCCGACTGAAGTTGAAAATGAACTGGCAAAGCTCGTTATTGATCGTGTGCCATCTGTAGAAATTGTGCGAATGGTCAGCTCCGGAACGGAGGCCACAATGAGCGCTCTCCGTTTGGCAAGAGGCTATACGGGCCGCAACAAGATTGTGAAATTTGAGGGCTGCTACCACGGACACGGCGATTCCCTCTTGATTAAAGCGGGTTCAGGAGTGGCCACTCTCGGTCTGCCTGACAGCCCTGGTGTGCCTGAAGGCATTGCGAAAAACACCGTTACTGTCCCGTACAATGATTTAGAAAGTGTAAAGCTTGCTTTCCAGCAATTCGGTGAAGACATTGCAGGTGTTATCGTTGAGCCGGTTGCCGGAAATATGGGAGTTGTTCCGCCGCAAGAAGGTTTCCTGCAGGGTCTGCGTGATATCACTGAGGAATATGGTTCCCTGCTGATTTTTGATGAAGTGATGACAGGCTTCCGGGTTGATTATAACTGTGCTCAAGGTTATTTTGGGGTAACGCCTGATCTGACTTGTTTAGGAAAAGTGATCGGGGGCGGGCTTCCTGTCGGCGCTTATGGCGGCAAGGCTGAAATCATGGAGCAGATCGCTCCGAGCGGTCCGATTTATCAGGCCGGCACATTGTCAGGCAACCCGCTTGCGATGACGGCTGGCTTAGAAACATTGAAGCAGCTGACACCTGAATCCTACAAGAATTTCATCAAAAAAGGCGACAGGCTGGAAGAAGGCATTTCTAAAGCCGCCGAGGCTCATGGCATTCCGCATACCTTTAACCGCGCAGGTTCAATGATCGGTTTCTTCTTTACAAACGAACCTGTTATCAATTATGAAACAGCCAAATCATCTGATTTGAAGCTGTTTGCTAACTATTATAAAGGGATGGCAAATGCAGGTGTATTTCTTCCGCCTTCACAATTTGAAGGTCTTTTCCTCTCAACGGCCCATACTGGTGAAGATATTGAAAAAACAATCGAGGCAGCTGAGAAAGTATTCGCTGAGATCAGCCGCGGATAAGAGTGAAAATCGGTATCAAGGACATCCTTGTACCGGTTTTTTTCTGTGCTCGCCCACTCATATTTCCCCCAGTTCATACATACACCTTTAGTGACATCTAATTTTAAGGATTAGATGAAAGGAGGATATGAACTTGCCGCAAAATCATCGATTGCAATTTTCTGTAGAAGAATCGATCTATTTCCAAAAAGGACAGGAAGTTTCTGAACTGCTTTCTATTTCATTAGATCCTGACATTAGGGTTCAGGAAGTCAATGATTATGTATCAATCAGAGGATCGCTTGAACTTACAGGTGAGTACAACATAGATCAAAACAAACATACCGAAGAGTTTTATACCGATAAGCGGTTTGTTGAAGAAGTCAGAAAGAGAGAGGATGGGAGCGCGGAACTGACTCACTGTTTTCCTGTGGATATTACCATTCCTAAAAATAAAGTGAGCCATTTACAGGATGTCTTCGTCTTTATTGACGCATTTGACTATCAATTAACGGATTCGCGCATTTTAACGATTCAGGCTGATTTAGCGATCGAAGGGCTTTTGGATGATACGGCAGATAAAGAGCCGGAGATTCCTCTATATGAAGCTCCTGCGGCATTCAGGGAGGAAGAGCTTTCTGAACCGCCGATTCAAAGTGTATTAGAAACGGATGCACCTCCGACAGGGGAAGCAGTTGTAAAGGATGAACCGCTAGCCGAACCGCCAGAACTTTTTGTCTCGAAAGCGGGGCTCCGTGAAGAGCTGGAAACAGAAAAAGCAGAATCTGCACCGACGGAATCAGTTGCTTTAGAACCAGAGGCGCGAGAAGTTGTGAAAGGGAAAGACGATCCAGAGCTTGCAGTGCCGGAAGCAGCGACTCGTGCGGAATTGGAAACAGAAGAAGCTGAGCCAGAATCTGATGCATCGGGAAAAGAGGTTCAAGAGAGTGTTAATGCCAAAAAAGAAACGCCAGAGCCAGCAGCTGCAATAGCAGATGTTCGTGAAGAAGCGGTCTCTCCAGCGGAGGCTCAGCTTCGTGAAAATTCTGGAGCGGAAGAATCACCGGCTTTGCAAGCTGAGCAACATAAAGAGACTGTGATTGCTGAGGAAAAAGCAGAAACACCAGTGGCTCCTATTCTTGAATATGCGTTGCGTCAAGAGGCTCAAAATGAAATAGCAGACCAACCGGAGCACGCTGAGCCCGCACTCCGTCAAGAACCGGAAGAAGCAGACCAACCGGAGCACGCTGAGCCCGCACTCCGTCAAGAACCGGAAGAAGCAGATCAAGCGGAGTACGCTGAGCCCGCACTTCGTCAAGAACCGGAAGAAGCAGATCAAGCGGAGTACGCTGAGCCCGCACTTCGTCAAGAACCGGAAGAAGCAGACCAACCGGAGTACACTGAACCTGAACTTCGTCAAGAAACGGAAAAAGCAGATCAAGCGGAGCACGACGAGTCTGCACTTCGTCAAGAACCGGAAGAAGCAGACCAAGCGGAGCACGCTGAGCCCGCACTTCGTCAAGAAACGGAAAAAGCAGACCAAGCGGAGCATGCTGAGCCCGCACTTCGTCAAGAAACGGAAAAAGCAGATCAAGCGGAGTACACTGAACCTGCACTTCGTCAAGAAACGGAAAAAGCTCCGGAGGCTGTGTCTGAGACCGTTCTGTCCATAGAAGAAAGCAGAACAAAGGAACCAGCGTCAGCTGCATATGTGGAGAATGACGAATCCGTTTTACACCTTCATTTCAATCAAAAAGCCAGCTCGGAGGAGACACCTCGAGAAGAGCTTACACCAGTATACCGTACCTTCCTGTCCGAACAAGAAGAGGAAGATTCTTTTTATTCAGCGCCAAAACTGCTGGAAAAGGAAGAACAAGAGGAAGAAAGCTTTGAAATTGAAGTGAGAAAAACACCTCCGGCTGAAGAGCCTGAGAAAGAAACACCTTTTCATTCCTTCCAGCTGCCTGAGACCTCTGAGACAGAAAGGAAGGAAGCGGATGATGTTCCTAAAGTTGCTCCTGCTGCTAAAACAAAGGAACCTCAAACAAAGGAAAGTGATAATTCTCTTTATTTAACAAAACTCTTTACGAGAGAAGAGGATGAGTTTTCGAGAATGAAAATATGCATTGTTCAGCAGGAAGATACGATCGAACGTTTATGCGAACGGTATGAAATTACTTCCCAGCAGCTGATCAGAATGAATTCATTAGCCTTGGACGATGAATTGAAAGCAGGACAGATCCTCTATATTCCGCAATATAACAACAGCCATGCGTAAGCCGTAAGCGATCGGAAAATGTGGTGAATGGAATGGAAGATACCCAATCGGTTCTTCAGGAGTACGGACTGACTGCTCAATTTATTGAGCCTGTCAGTCCTCTTGTGTGGAAAGTGTATACAGACTACGGCGTATTTGCCCTGAAAAAATTGAAATCGGTTTGCGGCAAACAGTTTACAGATCACATGGTGGCGATAGAGGAAAAAGGTTTTCGTTCATTTGTACCCGTTTACAGAACAAATAGCGGAGAGTTTTTCTCAGCCGGCTTACAATCAGGAGATTCCTATTATTTAATGCCTTGGCTTCAATTTGACCAGGAGGAAGAACGGGATCAGAAACATGATTATTTATTTAGAGAAACAGCCCGTCTTCACGAGAGAACCGCGCAGGAAATGAAGGTCAGACGTGATGATATTGAACGTTATTACGGACAAACGAAAAAAAAGTGGGAACATGATAAAATTTTCTATGAACAGTTTGTAGACAGAGCTGAGAAGGAATGGTACCTTTCCCCTTTTGAACTGCAGGCCGCAACCTATTTTTCAGAAACCATTTCCGCGGTGAACTTTGCACTGGAGCGGATAGAGGACTGGTATGAGTCGGCTAAAGAAAAGGGTGTCTCAAGGGTTGTCATGAACCACGGCAGTCTGTCTATTCACCATTTTCTATATAATGATGCCGGGACAGGGTATTTGACAAACTTTGAAAGAGCGTCTGTCGGCCCGCCGCAAAACGATTTGCTCGGTTTTTATACAAAAATGTTCAGGGGCTTTCCAAAAGCTTGTCCGGAATGCGTCGAATGGTTTTATGCATATACGAAATCATTCCCTTTGCGTGAAGCGGAAGTCAGCCTTTTTCTTAGCTATATGGCATACCCGGCAGCCATGTACAAGGTGCTCAACCGTTATCAAACAGGGAAAAGGCAACTTGAAAAAGATGAATGTACACAATTATTAAAGGCTTACTGGCAAATGAAAAATATAGAGCCTTTTGTGATGAAGATTCATCAGATTGAACAAGAGAAAAAATTCCAGGCTGAAAACGAGTCCACGTCTTAATGGCGCGGACTTGTTTGTTTATATCCATTCTAAATGAAGGGCGCAAGCTAAAAAGATTAGGATTGCGAGCAGCAAAACATCAAAGGTTGTCGGAAAGAAAATGGTTCTGATTCCTTGAAAAATTGTAATGGGTATAATCACTTGCGTGGATACAAGCCGAATTTGTTTGACCCACGGCGGCAGCGAATAAGAGCTGAAACGTTTCTTCACGGTGCATCCTCCTCTACGCATTTACAAGCATCATATGTAAACTTGGGCAATAGGTGCCTGCCTATCTGTATATAAAGCGGCGTTTTTGGAAAAGATGATTGACGAATCAAAAACACTTTTACTATAATAAAGAACATAAATAATGTATATAATGAGCTGATAAATACACCTGCTTAGAACGGGAAGAGTACAAAAAAGGCGCATGCAGAGAGAGAAGCCGTTTGCTGAAAGGCTTCTTATGTTGTCTGATTGGAAGGTCGCCCGGGAGCATAATTTCTTGAAAGAAGAGTAGAGAAATTCGGGAAACACCCGTTATCCGTTGTAAGTGCATGAACTGATTAGAGTTCATGAAAAAAGGTGGTACCGCGAAAGAGCTTTTCGTCCTTTTATAGGGATGAAGAGCTCTTTTTTCGTTCTCAGTCATTTTTAAACATGCTGGAGGGTTATCATGGAAACGAATGAACAAACAATGCCGACGAAATACGATCCGGCAGCGATTGAAAAAGACCGATATGATTTTTGGCTGAAAGGCAAATTTTTTGAAGCGGGCAGTGACCAGACAAAAGAGCCGTATTCTGTTGTCATTCCGCCGCCGAACGTAACAGGAAGACTTCACCTTGGCCACGCGTGGGACACAACGCTGCAAGACATTGTAACAAGAATGAAACGCATGCAGGGCTATGATGTGCTGTGGCTTCCGGGTATGGACCATGCCGGCATCGCGACACAGGCTAAAGTGGAAGCGAAACTTCGTGAAGAAGGCACATCCCGCTACGATTTGGGCCGCGAGAAATTCCTCGAAGAAACGTGGAAGTGGAAGGAAGAGTATGCTGACTTTATTCGCAGCCAGTGGGCGAAATTAGGCCTTGGCCTTGATTATTCCCGTGAACGTTTCACGCTGGATGAAGGCCTAAGCAAAGCGGTTCGTGAAGTTTTCGTTAAGCTTTATAAAAAAGGCTTGATCTACAGAGGCGAATATATTATTAACTGGGACCCTGCGACAAAAACAGCCCTATCCGACATTGAGGTCATTTACAAGGATGTTCAGGGCGCGTTCTACCATATGAGCTATCCGCTCGCTGACGGTTCAGGCTCAATTGAAATTGCGACGACACGTCCTGAAACGATGCTCGGTGATACAGCCGTTGCCGTTCACCCTGAAGATGAGCGCTATAAGCACCTGATCGGAAAAACGGTGATCCTGCCAATTGCAAATCGTGAAATCCCGATTGTCGGTGATGACTACGTTGATATGGAGTTTGGTTCAGGTGCTGTGAAAATTACGCCTGCTCATGATCCGAACGATTTCGAGCTTGGCAACCGCCACAATTTAGAACGCATTCTTGTCATGAATGAAGACGGAACGATGAATGAAAATGCTTTGCAATATCAAGGTATGGATCGTTTTGAATGCCGCAAAAAGCTCGTAAAAGATTTACAGGAGGCAGGAGTTCTCTTCAAAATCGAGGATCATATGCACTCTGTCGGCCATAGTGAACGAAGCGGGGTTGTTGTTGAGCCATATCTTTCTACACAATGGTTTGTGCGCATGCAGCCGCTTGCTGATGAAGCGATTGAGCTGCAAAAGAAAGACGAGAAAGTCAACTTTGTGCCTGACCGTTTCGAAAAAACGTATTTACACTGGATGGAAAATATCCGCGACTGGTGTATTTCCCGTCAGCTGTGGTGGGGCCACCGCATTCCGGCTTGGTATCATAAAGAAACGGGCGAGTTATATGTCGGGCTTGAAGCGCCTGAGGACAGCGAAAATTGGGAACAGGATACAGACGTACTGGATACATGGTTCAGTTCTGCGCTCTGGCCTTTCTCCACGATGGGCTGGCCTGATGTAACAGCTGAAGACTTTAAACGCTACTACCCGACAGACGTTCTCGTGACAGGGTACGATATCATTTTCTTCTGGGTGTCACGCATGATTTTCCAAGGCATTGAATTTACAGGCGAGCGCCCGTTCAAAGATGTTTTAATCCACGGCTTAATCCGTGACGAGCAAGGCCGGAAAATGAGTAAATCTCTTGGCAACGGTGTCGATCCGATGGATGTCATTGACAAGTACGGAGCCGATTCTCTGCGTTATTTCCTTGCGACTGGAAGCTCTCCTGGCCAGGATCTGCGCTTCAGCTATGAAAAAGTGGAATCGACTTGGAATTTTGCCAATAAAATTTGGAATGCCTCCCGTTTTGCATTAATGAACATGGATGGCATGACATACGATGAGCTTGATCTGTCAGGCGAAAAATCAGTTGCTGACAAGTGGATTTTAACGCGATTAAATGAAACGATCGAGCACGTGACGCAGCTTGCTGATCGATATGAATTCGGTGAAGTCGGCCGCCATTTATACAACTTTATTTGGGACGATTTCTGTGATTGGTATATTGAAATGGCGAAGCTTCCTCTTTACGGAGAAGACGAAGCGGCTAAGAAAACAACCCGTTCCATCCTTGCTTACGTACTGGATCAAACGATGCGCCTGCTCCATCCGTTTATGCCGTTCTTAACGGAGGAAATTTGGCAGCACCTTCCTCACCAAGGCGAATCCATTACAGTAAGCCAATGGCCTGTTGCAGTACCGGAGCATACCGATACTGAAGCGGCAGCTGACATGAAGCTTCTTGTTGAGCTGATTCGTTCTGTGCGCAATATCCGCAGTGAAGTCAATACGCCAATGAGCAAGCAGGTTGAACTGTATATTAAAACAAGCACAGACGAAATAGCAGCCCGTCTTGAAGCGAACCGTTCATACGTTGAACGCTTTACGAATCCGAGCGTACTTAAAATCGGCAAGGATATCGAGGCCGTTGATAAGGCGATGACGGCTGTTGTTTCAGGAGCAGAGGTTATTCTTCCGCTTGAAGGCTTAATTAATATTGATGAAGAAATTGCTCGTCTGCAAAAAGAATTCGATAAGCTGACAAAAGAAGTCGAGCGCGTCCAAAAGAAACTTGGAAATGAAGGATTTATGAAAAAAGCGCCTGCGCACGTAATTGATGAAGAGCGTGAAAAAGAAAAAGATTATGTGGCAAAGCGTGACGCTGTTCAAAAACGAATGGCTGAGCTGAAGGGCTAATGAGAAACCGCCTTGTCTTATAAAAGAGGGGATTACCATTGTTTAGTGCATATGAAGAAGCGCGCAGCTGGATTCACGGGCGGCTGAAATTCGGTGTGAAGCCCGGACTCGGCCGAATGGAGCAGCTGATGGCGCGGTTAGGGCATCCTGAAAAGAAAATCCGCGCGTTCCACATCGCAGGAACAAACGGTAAAGGATCAACTGTCGCTTTTATCCGTTCTATACTGCAAGAAGCCGGATATACGGTTGGAACGTTTACGTCACCTTATATCATTACGTTTAATGAACGGATCAGCGTTAACGGGACACCGATTTCAGATGAGGAATGGACAGCACTTGTCAATCAGATGAAACCGCACGTTGAAGCGCTTGATCAAACGAAATACGGACAGCCGACCGAATTTGAAATTATGACGGCGTGTGCGTTTTTATATTTTGCTGAGTTTCATAAGGTCGACTTTGTTATTTTTGAAACAGGTCTAGGCGGTAGATTCGATTCTACGAATGTGGTTGAACCGCTTTTAACAGTGATTACAAGCATCGGGCACGATCATATGAACATTTTAGGAAACACCATTGAAGAAATTGCAGGAGAAAAGGCCGGAATTATTAAAGAAGGTATTCCAATCGTTACAGCTGTTACCCAGCCGGAAGCCTTACAGGTCATACGTCATGAAGCTGAACGACATGCTGCGCCGTTTCAGTCATTACATGATACATCTGTTATTTTCAATGAACTGGCTCTGCCTGCCGGAGAACAGTTTTCATTTAAAACGGGCGAGAAGTGCTATGACGATATTCGGACATCTCTGATCGGCACCCATCAAAGACAAAATGCGGCTTTGTCCATTTTGGCTGTTGAGTGCCTCAATAGGGAGAAGATTGTTCATATCAGTGATGAAGCGTTAAGAAGCGGGCTGGTAAAGGCTGCTTGGCCGGGACGATTAGAGCTTGTTCAAGAACATCCGCCGGTATATTTAGACGGTGCACATAACGAAGAAGGCGTTGAAAAGCTGGCGGAAACGATGAAACAGCGTTTCCCTGATTCCCGCATTTCTGTGGTGTTTAGCGCGTTAAAGGACAAACCGTATCACGATATGATTAAGAAATTGGAAACCATAGCGCATGCGATTCATTTTACTTCTTTTGATTTCCCGCGTGCTTCTTTTGCAAAAGATCTCTATGATGTAAGTGAAATCAGCAATAAAAGCTGGGATGAAGATCCGGACAATGTGATCGAATTCATAGAAAGCAAAAAGGGCTCAAATGAAATTGTGCTGATTACCGGATCGCTCTATTTTATTTCTGACATTCGCAAAAGGTTAAAATAATAGGTCTAGCCCCGGCAGTATCGAAAATGAGATTTTGCCGGGGCTTTTTACGCGTAAAATCGAAAATTCCCGATTAGAGTTTAGGCGCTCATTCTGCTACAATCCATGCCAGTATCTTGTAAAGGTGTGTTGTCTATGCTTCCCATTCTATTTATCCTCGGGCTGATCCTTGGCTCGTTTTATTATACGGCCGGGTGCCGTATCCCCTTGCGTATATCTATTGTCAAGCCTCGTTCAGCATGCTCGTTTTGCCGGCGGACATTAACTCCCGCAGAATTAATTCCCATCCTGTCATTCCTTTTCCAAAAAGGCAAATGTAAAAGCTGTGGGCATAGAATTTCTTTTAAGTATCCTGCGGCAGAGCTTGTGACAGCGTGTTTATTTGCCGCTGCAGGAATACGCTTTGGCCCGTCTCCGGAGCTGTTTCCCGCTGTTGTGTTTACCTCTCTTCTTATCATTGTTGCAGTGACAGATATTCATTTTATGCTGATTCCAAATCGAATATTGATTTTCTTTCTCCCCTTTTTAGCGGCAGCCAGATTGATTTCTCCGCTTGATTCCTGGTATGCCGGCCTGTTAGGTGCGGCAGCCGGATTTCTTTTCCTGGTCTTAATTGCCTTACTCACCCATGGGGGAATAGGGGGAGGAGATATTAAATTATTTGCGGTGATTGGCTTCGTGCTTGGTGTGAAAGTGCTGGCAGCTGCCTTTTTCTTTTCTATTTTGATAGGTGCAGTGTATGGAGCGGCAGCCGTCCTGACTGGAAGACTCGCCAAAGGGCAGCCGCTTCCCTTTGCCCCCGCAATTGCGGCAGGGAGCATTTTAGCCTATTTATACGGCGACTCTATTATTTCTTTTTATATGAAGGTGGCATTGGGCTGACCGCTGAAAAATTTGACGAACGTTTTTTGGACAAGACGACAAAAGTCTTGTTCTTTTTTTTTTCGCCTGTGCTAAAGTGTGTAGCATGAAAAGCCGACATGAACGGTCAAGCAAACAAAGGGAGGAAGCGGAATTGAAAAAAAGGAAGAATAAAAAAAACAATAAAGCCGCAGAAAAAGCCCTCAAGGTGACGATTAATGGAAAAGAAGAGACGGTTTACGAACAAGAAACGCCTGAAACTGAGATGGAAAAAAACATGACATTTTCAAATTGGGAGGAAAAGAGAAAAGCAGAACAAGAGGTCGCGGCATCCCATGAACATCCTGATGAAGATGAATTTAACTGGAATTCCGAAGAGGACAAGGTGTTTAAAGAGGATCCAAAAGTCGTTCCGCCCTATCAAAAGAAGAAAACAAAGCTGTATGCAAAAGGAAAAGCGGGGACGGCCAAACCCGTAAAAAGAGTGGCGGCGACGATTGCCTTTGCAGCTGTCATAGGCACCGGATTAGGCTTATTCGCGTTGAACATCTCGGGCAATAAAGAAGCGTCAGCCCCGGCCTCTTTAGATGATTCACTAGGCAGCCAAACGGCAAAAGCCGGAGATGCTTCTGCTGATAAACAAAGCTCAGGCGCAGAAAAACCGGCGGCACCAGCTGAAGGTACATATGAAACATACGCTGTACAAGCCGGAAAATTCTCAAATGAAAAGGGTGCCGAAACGTTAACAGAACAACTGACCGAAAAAGGTTATTCCGCAGTGTCACTGTCAAAGGATGACGGGTATACGTATGTCATCGCAGGTTTAGCCAGTGATAAGGACGTGTCACAGCAATTGGGGCAGCTTTTAATCGACAGTGATTTTGAAGCCTGGGGAGGCAAGGAGCTTTCCTTATCAATAGAGTCAGATATGACAGATTCTTTCAAGGAAACAGCTGAGCTTGCAGCAAAGGCGATTCTCGGCGAAGACATTACAAAAGCGAGTGTAGAAAAAATAGAAAAGTCGCTTGGTAAAACAGAAGCATCAGGAGAAGGAGAGAAAAAAGCGATTTTGCAGGCATTAAAGGAATTAGAGGACCCAAGTGCTGAAGCCGGGTGGAAGGCTCAGCAGCAGCTGTTAGCCGTCATTAAATAAGAGAAAGTACCTGAGCCTTCGTCCTTTAGCGACAGGCTTTTTTTATTTTGTCATGAAAAAGTTATTTTTCTGAAATTGTGACAAGCCTCATGATTTGATAGGATAAACGAGTATCTTTTTTTCTTAAGCAAACCCTGAAAGGATGACGAACATGACAAAGCCGCTAATACTTGCTTCACAATCTCCACGCAGGAAAGAACTCCTCGATCTTCTCCAGCTGCCCTACTCCATTATTGTCAGTGAAGTAGAGGAAAAATTAAATCGAAACTTTTCACCAGAAGAAAACGTCCAATGGTTGGCAAAACAAAAAGCTAAGGCTGTATCTGATCTCCACCCGCATGCAATCGTTATCGGCGCTGATACAATGGTATGCCTAGACGGCGAATGTCTCGGCAAACCGCAAGATCAAGAAGAAGCTGCTTCTATGCTGCGGAGGCTTTCAGGCCGAAGTCATTCAGTAATCACCGCGGTCAGTATACAAGCTGAAAATCACAGCGAGACGTTTTATGATAAGACAGAAGTTGTGTTTTGGCCCCTCAGTGAAGAAGAGGTTTGGACTTATATTGAAACAAAAGAGCCGATGGATAAAGCAGGTGCATACGGCATCCAAGGAAGAGGCGCGCTTTTTGTAAAGAAAATAGACGGAGATTATTATTCAGTCATGGGACTGCCTATATCAAAAACGATGAGAGCTCTTCGCCATTTTGATATAAAGGCATGACGGTTCTATAAACGGGAAGGGAAAGAAAAGGAGTGCTTGATCATACACGATCTGCCATTAAAACTTAGAGATTTCCCAACGAAAGATAAGCCAAGAGAACGGCTTCTGAAAGTCGGAGCCGAGAACTTAGCCAATCATGAACTTTTGGCTATATTATTACGGACAGGCACGAAACACGAATCTGTTATGGACCTGTCAAACCGGCTCCTGCTCACTTTTGACGGACTGCGTCTGCTGAAAGAAGCATCAGTTGAAGAGCTGTCGAGCATCCCGGGAATCGGTATGGTAAAAGCGGTTCAAATACTGGCGGCAGTTGAGCTTGGAAGCCGTATTCATAAATTAGCCAACGAAGAACATTTCGTCATTCGCTCCCCGGAAGACGGCGCAAATCTTGTCATGGAGGATATGCGCTTTTTAACCCAGGAGCATTTTGTCTGTTTATACTTAAATACAAAAAACCAAGTCATCCATAAACGCACCGTATTTATCGGAAGCCTGAATTCATCTATTGTCCACCCGCGGGAGGTGTTTAAAGAAGCGTTTAAACGATCTGCCGCTTCCTTTATCTGTGTTCATAATCATCCTTCTGGAGATCCGACGCCGAGCAGGGAAGATATTGAAGTGACAAGACGCCTGTTTGAATGCGGAAACCTGATTGGCATCGAGCTGCTTGACCATTTGGTGATCGGGGATAAAAAATTTGTGAGTTTAAAGGAAAAAGGATATTTGTAACACTTTTTTTTTCGTCGAATTAAGCTATAATAGAGTTTATGAGTTTTTCCCTTTAGGGTATTTTTGCTTTAAGAAAGGAAGATACATACATATGTTTGGAATTGGTGCAAGAGACCTTGGTATAGATCTTGGAACTGCGAATACGCTTGTTTTTGTAAAAGGAAAAGGAATTGTCGTGAGAGAGCCGTCAGTAGTCGCTTTGCAAACGGATACGAAGTCGATTGTTGCTGTCGGAAATGATGCAAAAAATATGATCGGACGGACACCGGGCAACGTGGTGGCCCTTCGCCCGATGAAAGACGGCGTTATCGCTGATTATGAAACAACGGCTACAATGATGAAATATTACATCAATCAAGCCATTAAAAATAAAGGCATGTTTGCCAGAAAACCATATGTCATGGTTTGTGTCCCATCAGGCATTACAGCTGTTGAAGAACGCGCTGTCATCGATGCGACAAGACAGGCCGGAGCGCGTGACGCGTATCCGATTGAAGAGCCGTTTGCCGCAGCAATCGGAGCCAATCTGCCGGTTTGGGAACCGACTGGAAGCATGGTAGTTGATATCGGAGGCGGTACGACAGAGGTTGCGATTATTTCCCTTGGCGGCATTGTAACGTCACAGTCAATCCGCGTAGCCGGTGATGAGATGGATGATGCGATTATCAACTACATCAGAAAAACGTACAACCTGATGATTGGTGACCGTACGGCTGAAGCGATTAAAATGGAGATCGGATCTGCAGAAGCTCCTGAAGAATCCGATAAAATGGAAATCCGCGGACGCGATTTATTGACAGGTCTGCCGAAAACAATCGAAATTACAGGAAAAGAAATTTCTGGTGCTCTGCGCGACACTGTATCTACAATTGTGGAAGCGGTGAAGAGCACACTTGAAAAAACACCGCCTGAGCTTGCAGCTGATATTATGGACAGAGGCATTGTGTTAACCGGCGGCGGAGCGCTTCTTCGCAACTTGGACAAAGTCATCAGCGAAGAAACAAAAATGCCGGTCCTTATCGCCGAAGACCCGCTTGATTGTGTAGCGATCGGAACAGGAAAAGCACTGGAGCACATCCATCTTTTCAAAGGGAAAACTAGATAATCGGGAGTTCAATAGAAGAGGTGTAACACGATGCCGAATAAACGGTTAATGCTATTACTTCTGTGTATTATCATATTGGTGGCTATGATTGGATTTTCGCTGAAGGGCGGCCGCAATACCACCTGGCCTGAGAAAGTGATCGGCGATACGACGGGAGTATTTCAAAATATTTTTCATACGCCTGCCGAATTTTTTGCAGGGATATTTGAGAACATTAATGATTTAAAAAACACATACAAAGAAAACGAGCGTCTGAGAGAGAAGCTTGACGGACAGACACAATATGAAGCCAAACTTCAAGAACTTGAAGAAGAAAACAAATCCTTGCGTGACGAGCTTGGCCATGTCAATTCGATTAAAGATTACAAGCCGATTTTAGCGACGGTCATTGCCAGAAGCCCAGACAATTGGGCGAAACAGGTCACCATTAATAAGGGGACTCAGCAAAACGTAGCGAAAGATATGGCTGTTACAAACGAAAAAGGCGCATTAATCGGCAAGATCAAAAGCTCCGGACTTAACAATTTTACGTCTGCTGTTCAGCTTTTAAGCGATACTGACCGCAATAACAGAGTCGCGACGAAAATTTCCGGAAAAAAAGGCGGCAAAGGCTACGGATTGATCGAAGGCTATGACAGAGACAAGAAACGGCTTAAGATGTCAATTATTGAGCGCAAGGATAAACAAGACGTGAAAAAAGGCGATCTTATTGAAACATCTGGAACAGGCGGAGTTTTCCCAGAGGGGCTGACAATCGGTGAAGTGACGGATATTGAGTCGGATTCCTATGGATTAACGAAAGTTGCTTATGTAAAACCTGCGGCTGATCTTACCGATTTAAATAATGTGATCGTTGTTAACCGTGATGTGCCGACAGTCGATACAGAGGAGGAAGGATCGTGAAACGTTTCCTTCTCCCTTTCGTTATGATGCTTGTTTTTTCTGCGGAAAGCATTTTTACAGATCTGGTGCATTTTCCGTTCGTTACAGATGATCAGGTGCTTGTCCCGCGTTTTCTGATGCTAGTATTGATATTCATGTCGGCTTTCATCAATCAAAAACACGCGATGATTTACGGATTTATTTTTGGCCTTCTATATGACATGAACTATACAAGTCTATTAGGCGTTTATATGTTTGGGTTTGCCGGGTTATGCTATTTGGCTTCAAAAGCGTTTAAAGTACTGCATACAAACGCATTTGTGGTAATATTAATAGCTGTTCTCGCTGTCTGCGTGCTCGAGTTTTTCGTGTTCGGCATCCAGTCTTTGATTCATAAAGACATCATGACGTTTAACGGATTTGTGCTTGACCGGTTTATACCGACAGTTTTATTAAATATTGCAGCCGCTCTTATTCTGGTTCTGCCATTTAGATTATTTTTTATGAGTCTAAAGAAAGAATTGAGAGATGAGTAAAAAGGATTTTATCTTTTTTTGACGAAATAAGTATGTTGTTGAGGTGATATTGTGAAGACCAAAAAGCAGCAATATGTAACAATAAAAGGAACAAAGAACGGGTTAACATTGCATCTGGATGATGCGTGTTCTTTTGATGAGCTTCTCGATGGTCTTCAGAATATGCTGTCAATTGAACAATATACGGATGGTAAAGGCCAGAAAATCAGCGTCCATGTTAAGCTGGGAAATCGCTTTTTATATAAAGAGCAAGAGGAACAGCTGACCGAGTTGATCGCGTCAAAGAAGGATTTGTTTGTTCATTCTATTGACAGTGAAGTCATTACTAAAAAAGAAGCACAGCGTATGAAAGAGGAAGCTGAAATTATTTCTGTTTCAAAAATTGTCCGATCAGGCCAAGTGCTGCAGGTGAAAGGCGACTTGCTCCTGATCGGTGATGTGAATCCCGGCGGAACAGTCAGGGCCGGAGGGAACATTTTTGTTCTGGGCTCACTGAAAGGTGTCGCGCACGCGGGATTTAACGGAAATAATCAAGCGGTCATCGCTGCCTCTGAAATGCTGCCGACACAATTAAGAATCAATCATGTGTTAAATCGCTCCCCAGACCACATTCAAAAAGGGAACGAAATGGAATGTGCTTACTTAGATACAGACGGAAATATGGTCATTGAACGCCTTCAACATTTGGCTCATTTAAGACCTGATCTAACAAGGCTTGAGGGAGGAATGTGAATTGGGTGAGGCTATCGTAATAACTTCGGGAAAAGGCGGAGTAGGTAAAACGACAACATCTGCGAATCTCGGTACCGCCTTAGCCATTTTAGGGAAGCGTGTATGCTTAGTAGATACTGATATAGGGCTGCGCAACCTAGATGTTGTAATGGGGCTTGAAAATAGAATTATTTACGATCTTGTAGACGTTGTAGAGGAAAGATGCAAAATGCATCAGGCGCTCGTAAAAGACAAACGTTTCGATGATCTGCTCTATTTAATGCCTGCTGCTCAAACGAGCGATAAGACGGCTGTTGCTCCTGAACAAATTAAAAATATGGTCCAACAGCTCAAACAGGAATTTGATTATGTCATCATAGACTGTCCTGCCGGAATTGAACAAGGATACAAAAATGCCGTTTCCGGAGCTGATAAAGCAATTGTGGTCACAACGCCTGAAATCTCAGCTGTTCGTGATGCTGACCGTATTATAGGGCTGCTGGAGCAAGAGGAAAACATTGAACCGCCGCGGCTCGTTGTAAACAGAATCAGAAATCACCTGATGAAAAACGGTGATACGATGGACATCGACGAAATTGTACAGCATTTGTCGATCGATTTGCTCGGAATCGTGGCTGATGATGATGAAGTCATTAAAGCTTCCAACCATGGCGAACCGATTGCAATGGACCCGAAAAACCGCGCTTCCATTGCATATCGCAATATTGCCCGCCGCATTTTAGGCGAATCTGTTCCTTTGCAGGTGCTTGAAGAGCAAAACAAAGGAATGATGGCTAAGATTAAGTCGTTTTTCGGAGTAAGATCTTAATGTGATAGAATCAAAGACAAGAATCTGACAAAGCAAATGCTGTGTCAGATTTTTTTGTTTTTGTCTGCTTTGTGCTTGAGTAAGAGTAAAATGAATATTTGCCCTGGACAAGACATATGATGTACAAACCCAACGAATGCAAAGGATGATGGCAATGAGTCACAGAGCAGATGAAATCAGAAAACGATTAGAGAAAAGAAGAAAACAGTTTTCCGGCTCAAAACGTTTCTCTACTCAGACAGTTTCTGAAAAACAGAAACCCCCGTCTTGGGTAATGGTAACGGATCAGGAAAAGCATGGAACTCTTCCGGTCTATGAAGATAACATTTCGAAATTCCACGGAAAACACCCTTTGGTTAAAACAGATTCAATTATCCTAAAATGTCTTCTGTCGGCCTGCCTTGTTCTCGTTTCCGCCATAGTCTATAAAACGAATATGGGACCCGTCAGCCAGATTAAACCCGTCGTTGCCAAAACCTTCGAAACTGAATTTCAATTTGCCTCAGCAAGCCATTGGTTTGAAACGAAATTTGGCAATCCGCTTGCTTTTCTGGCTCCTGAACATAAAAATAAGGAACAGCAGATCGCAGTGGGACAAGATCTGATCGCGCCTGCATCCGGGAAAGTGCAGCAGGATTTTCAGGACAATGGGGAAGGGATTAAAGTTGAAACAAGCAGCGATACAATTGATAGCATAAAAGAAGGCTATGTAGTTGAAGTCAGCAAAGACAGCCAGACGGGACTGACAGTTAAGGTGCAGCATGCTGACAACACCTATAGTATTTATGGCAAGCTCAAAGATGTCGAAGTTGCGTTATATGATTTTGTAGATAAAGGCAAAAAGCTCGGTTCGATTAAACTGGATGATCATAATAAAGGGGTCTATTATTTCGCCATGAAAGACGGCGATAAATTTATTGATCCGATTCAGGTGATTTCATTTGAATAAATGGCTCGACCTTATCTTGAAAATTCATGTGCATCCTTTTCTTTGGATTATCGCTGCGCTGGGGCTAGTCACAGGCCATATGAAAGCATTGTTATGCCTGCTTCTGATTGTGCTGATCCATGAGCTGGGGCATGCTGCTCTGGCCGTGTTTTTTTCTTGGAGAATCAAGCGAGTTTTTTTGCTGCCGTTTGGCGGGACGGTTGAAGTGGAAGAGCACGGGAATCGGCCGTTAAAGGAAGAGTTTGCGGTGATTATTGCCGGTCCTCTTCAGCACATCTGGCTTCAGTTTGCAGCCTGGATGTTTGCAGAATTCTCATTGATTCATCAGCATACCTTTGAACTCTTCACCTTTTATAACCTTTCTATTTTATTTGTCAATCTGCTGCCGATCTGGCCTCTTGATGGCGGAAAGCTGTTATTTTTGTTGTTTTCCAAGCAGCTTCCCTTTCAAAGAGCTCACAGGCTGAATTTAAAAACATCGCTCTGCTTCTGCCTGCTGCTTGGGTGTTGGGTTTTATTTGTGGTTCCTCTGCAAATCAGTGCATGGATTTTGTTTGTCTTTCTGGCTGTTTCTTTGTTTGAGGAATACAGGCAAAGGCACTATATCCATGTGAGATTTCTGCTTGAACGGTATTACGGAAAAAACCGTGAGCTCGAAAAACTGCTGCCGCTCAATGTAAAGGCAGAGGACAAAGTCTATCATGTGATGGCCGAGTTCAAGCGCGGCTGCAAACATCCGATTATTATAGAGAAATCAGGGCAGAAACTCAGTCAGCTTGACGAGAATGAAGTGCTGCATGCTTATTTTGCCGATAAGCGGACGAATTCCTCCATGGAAGAACTGCTGCTGCCTTACTAAAATGGTTTGACAAACGTCTTGTGTTTTGGTATATTTTTTAATGTTATGGATGTAGCACCATTGCTACAACCGCTCAGTACAGGTGTTAAGAGCTTAAAGCCCCCTGGTATCTGGCGAGTCTTAGTCTAATAGGAGGTGCAGAGAATGTACGCAATCATTAAAACAGGCGGTAAACAAATCAAAGTTGAAGAAGGCCAAACTGTTTTCATCGAAAAACTTGCTGTTGAAGCAGGTGAAACAGTTACTTTTGAAGACGTTTTGTTTGTTGGCGGAGACAACGTGAAAGTCGGCAACCCTACAGTTGAAGGCGCGACAGTAACGGCTAAAGTTGAAAAACAAGGCCGCGCGAAAAAAATCACTGTTTTCAGATACAAAGCAAAGAAAAACGTTCATAAAAAACAAGGTCATCGTCAGCCTTACACTAAAGTGACGATCGAAAAAATCAACGCGTAAGCATGATTCAGGCAACAATCAGAAGGTCTCATGATAAAGGCATATTGTCTTTTGAAATGACAGGCCATGCGAATTTTGCTGAACATGGACAAGATCTTGTTTGTGCCGGAGTAACAGCCGTTGTGTTTGGAGCTGTTAACGCAGTCATTGTGCTCGCGGGCTTCGAGCCGCTTCTTGATATAGGGGAGGACGGGGGTTATTTTTACTTTGAATTCCCTGAATCACTTGATCCGGAGGCGCGCCAAAAAGCTCAGCTGCTGATTGAAGGCATGATTGTTTCGTTGGAGACAATTGAACGGGATTACAAAGATAACTTGCGTGTGACCACAAACATAATATAGGAGGTGAGCTACATGCTTAGATTAGATCTTCAGTTTTTCGCTTCTAAAAAAGGAGTAGGTTCTACAAAGAACGGACGTGACTCTGAGTCTAAACGTTTAGGTGCTAAACGTGCTGACGGTCAATTCGTAACAGGCGGTTCTATCCTTTACCGTCAACGCGGAACAAAAATTTACCCAGGTGAAAACGTGGGCCGCGGCGGAGATGACACTCTATTTGCGAAAATCGACGGAACTGTTAAATTCGAACGTTTCGGCCGTGACCGCAAAAAAGTGAGCGTATATCCTGTAGCTCAATAATGATTCAAAAAACTCCGGTCGATGACTGGAGTTTTTTTTGCAATAATGCGGAGTAAACACCAAGAATGAAATGCAGAGTATGTGCGAGCAGACCCCGCCAAGAATGAGAATAAACGTCTCAAACCCACTGGATATGTTCCCCAAGCAGTAATACATAAAATGTTCTGCCTGGCTGCAAATCAACCTTAGCCAGAAAAAAAGGAACATGATATTTCTGGGAAAAACAATTGTTTTTCTAATAAAGCCTTCTCTGTTATAATTCATAATACACACTTATACAGACTCCTAAATAAGAAATTAAATGATTGGGAGTGCGAAAATGAAGGATGTTTCAAAAAAACAAGAAGAAAATATAAACGACACGGCATTAACAAATGAACTGATTCATCTGCTTGCCCATTCCCGGCATGATTGGATGAATAAGCTGCAGCTGATTAAAGGAAACTTAAGCTTGCAGAAGTATGACCGCGTCTTTGAAATGATTGAAGAAATGGTTATAGACGCAAAGCACGAATCAAAGCTCTCAAACCTGAAAACACCGCACTTGGCGTTTGATTTTCTTACGTTTAATTGGAAAACCCATTATATGACACTTGAATATGAAGTTCTTGGAGAAATTAAGGATTTATCGGCTTATGATCAAAAGCTGACGAAACTGATGAGAAAGCTGTTCTATCTGTTTGATCAAGCAGTCAGCAGAGAGAGCGAAAATCATTTAACGGTTTCACTGCAAACGGATCATCCTGACAGACAGCTCATTCTGTATCTTGATTTTCACGGCGCTTTTGCCGATTCATCTGCTTTTGACGATATTCGGCAAAATGGATATGTGGACATTGATATCTTGCGTTTTGAGATCACAAGTCACGAATGTATGGTTGAAATTGGGTTGGACTAGCGGAGTTTTTAACGGTTTAGAACGGAGGACATTATGTTTATAGATCAGGTGAAAGTTTATGTAAAAGGCGGCGACGGCGGCAACGGAATGGTTGCGTTTCGCCGTGAAAAATATGTGCCGAAGGGCGGCCCTGCCGGCGGTGATGGGGGAAATGGAGGAGACGTTGTTTTTGAAGTGGACGAAGGTCTCCGCACCCTGATGGACTTTAGGTACAAAAAACACTTTAAAGCGATTCGCGGCGAGCACGGCATGTCCAAAAACCAGCATGGGCGAAATGCCGATGATATGGTTATTAAAGTTCCGCCAGGCACCGTTGTGACAGATGATGATACAAAGCAGGTCATTGCTGATTTAACAGAGCACGGGCAGCAGGCTGTCATCGCAAGAGGCGGAAGAGGAGGAAGAGGGAATACCCGCTTTGCTACGCCGGCTAATCCCGCGCCTCAGCTTTCAGAAAACGGCGAGCCGGGAAAAGAGCGTTATATTGTTCTTGAATTAAAAGTGCTAGCGGATGTCGGCCTTGTCGGGTTCCCGAGTGTGGGAAAATCCACTTTGCTGTCTGTTGTCTCATCTGCAAAACCGAAAATTGCGGACTATCACTTTACAACGCTTGTCCCGAATCTCGGCATGGTTGAAACGGATGACGGACGCAGCTTTGTTATGGCCGATTTGCCTGGACTGATTGAAGGCGCACACCAAGGCGTCGGACTCGGCCACCAGTTTTTGCGCCATATTGAACGGACACGGGTTATTGTTCACGTTATTGATATGTCCGGATTGGAAGGCCGCGATCCATATGAGGATTATGTCACGATTAACCAGGAACTGAGCGAGTACAATCTGCGTCTCACTGAACGTCCGCAAATTATCGTTGCAAATAAAATGGACATGCCGCAGGCTGCGGAAAACCTGGAAGCCTTTAAAGAAAAGCTGACGGATGATTACCCGGTATTCCCAATCAGTGCGGTGACAAGAGAAGGTCTTCGCGAGCTTCTGTTTGAAGTCGCCAATCAGCTGGAGAACACGCCGGAATTCCCGCTGTATGACGAGGAAGAGCTTACACAAAACCGTGTCATGTACACGATGGAGAATGAAGAAGTGCCATTTAACATTACACGGGATCCAGACGGTGTATTTGTGCTTTCAGGAGACAGTCTTGAGAGGTTATTCAAGATGACTGATTTCTCCCGTGATGAATCGGTTAAACGGTTTGCAAGACAGATGCGCGGAATGGGTGTTGATGAAGCGCTCAGAGAACGCGGAGCCAAGGATGGAGATATTATCAGGCTTCTGGAATTCGAATTTGAATTTATTGATTAATGATGACTGAGAGGAGAGCCTGGATGTCAGGCTCTCTATTTTAAAGGGGGGATGCAAATGAAAGAGGAGACATTTTATCTTGTCCGTGAAGATGTATTGCCCGATGCGATGAGAAAAACATTGGAAGTCAAAAAGCTGCTTGATCGAAAAAAAGCAGATTCAGTGGCAGATGCCGTTCAAAAGGTGGATTTAAGCAGAAGCGCGTTTTATAAATACAGAGATGCTGTTTTTCCGTTCTACACTATGGTTAAAGAACAAATTATCACACTTTTCTTTCATTTGGAGGATAGGTCAGGCGCGTTATCTCAGCTCCTGCAGGCGGTAGCTGATTCTGGAAGCAACGTTCTTTCCATTCACCAGACCATACCGCTTCAAGGCAGGGCGAATGTGACACTGTCTATCAGTACGTCTGCAATGGAAGAGGACATTCATACGTTAATGAATAAACTCAGGAAGTTTGATTTTGTAGAAAAGGTTGAAATATTAGGTTCAGGTGCATAAGGGAGAGAATATCGTCATGAAAGTCGGTTATTTAGGTCCAGCAGCAACATTCACACATCTAGCAGTTAGTTCTTGTTTTCAAAACGGCGCCGAACATGTTGCCTACCGCACCATACCGGAGTGTATAGATGCGGCAGTTGCAGGCGAAGTTGATTTCGCTTTTGTTCCTTTAGAGAATGCATTAGAAGGATCGGTCAATTTAACGATAGACTATTTAATACATGAACAGCCCTTGCCAATCGTGGGTGAAATGACGTTGCCGATTCATCAGCACTTGCTCGTCCATCCTTCAAGAGAAAATGCATGGAAAGAGCTCGACAAAATTTACTCGCACTCACACGCGATCGCGCAATGCCATAAATTTCTCCATCGTCAATTTCCTTCCGTACCTTATGAATACGCTAATTCAACCGGAGCGGCAGCGAAATTTGTCAGTGACCATCCCGAGCTGAATATCGGGGTAATTGCCAATGACATGGCCGCTTCTACATACGAATTGAAAATCGTGAAACGAGATATACAGGATTACAAGGATAATCATACAAGATTTGTTATCCTGTCTCCTGATGAAAACATATCATTTGAAGTGAATTCAAAATTGAGTTCAAGGCCCAAAACGACACTGATGGTAATGCTTCCGCAGGATGATCAATCTGGGGCGCTGCACAGAGTGCTGTCTGCATTTTCTTGGAGAAACTTAAACTTGTCGAAGATTGAGTCACGTCCGACGAAAACCGGATTAGGCCACTATTTCTTTATTGTTGATATTGAGAAAGCGTTTGATGAGGTATTGATTCCAGGTGCCATGCAGGAGCTCGAAGCGCTCGGCTGTAAAGTGAAACTTCTTGGTGCATATCAGTCTTACCAATTATAAAAAAAGCCCGTAAAGGGCTTTTTTTAATCTTTAATTAAAATGCCGGCCTCCTCGAGTGCTTGGCAGGCTTGGTCGATACGATATTCATCGGGTGCTGTCAGTGTATGAAGATGCACGCCGTCAGTCAGTTGTGATAAATAGGCGGCATTCGTAGAATTGATTTTTTTAATGAAATGGCTAACTTCCTTCCGAGTGCCTACTTGGATGGCTGCAGTTAAATCTCCGTATACTGGATGTTCGATTTTTACGTCTTTTACGGCAACACCTTCGTCCACGATGATTTGCAGTTCCTCTTCTGTCCGTTCAGGACCGTGCAGGCAAGCTATGATTCTTTCTGCCTGCTGGTGCTGCTGAGCGGCTGCATCCATGTACACATATCCTTGGCTTGTGGCGATAATTGGTTCATTTTTCGCTTTCAAGAGCGATATATCCTGAACAATTACCTGTCTTGAAACGTTCGCTTTTTTTGCGAGTTCTCCTCCTGTCAGCGGTGATACGGATTCCTTCAGCCACAGAAGAAGCTGGTCACGCCTGTTGGCGCCCATGAGCTTTAATTCTTCGGTCAATATCAAATTCTCCTTTCTTTTGTTCCCAAAGCGCTGTAAACGTATGTAATAACTTATCCAGCTGTTCAGCCGTTGTATGCCTTCCAAAAGAGATGCGGATAAATTGCAGGGCTTCTTGTTCTGTTTTTCTTAATGCTTTCATCGCTTCAGACGGCCCGTGATAACCGGCGGAACAAGCGCTGCCCGTTGAAATGCAAATATTACTCCGATTACATTCTAACATAACATATTGTCCTTCAAATGAGTGAAAAAAACACCCGACAATATGGGGAAGACATTCCGTTTGTGAAGTGTCAGCCGCAAGGGACACAGGGAGAGACCGAATGCTGATTTGGTCTAAAAAGTATGTTCTTAATGTCTCATTGCGGGATATCTGTTTATCCATTTCGCTTATAATCAGCTCTGCAGCGGCAGTGAAGGCTCCGATCCCGGGAACATTCACCGTGCCGGCTCTGAATCCTTGTTCGTGAGCGGTAAGAGGGTAAACGGGTTTCCAAGGCACTCCTGGCCGAATATAGACCGCACCCACTCCTTTAGGTCCATGGACTTTATGGCTGGACACTGAGAGTGCAGCCACCCCCAGTTGTTCTGTATGAATCGGGATTTTTCCAAACGTTTGCACAGCATCGCAATGGAGAAGAATGTCCTGTTCGTGCAGATAGGAAGACAGTCGTTGAATAGGCTGGATGATCCCGGTTTCAGAATTGGCATGCTGAATAGAAACCAGGCCTGTTTCCGGGCGGATATGAGCTGCTAATATTTCCTCGGTAATAAGACCGTATTCATTCGGTTCAATGATTGTTACATCGAATCCGTGCTGTTCCAGAAAAGCTGCACAGTTGTGAATGGACTGATGTTCCATGGCAGTCGTAATAAAATGTCTTTTTGTTTTTGGCAGGCCGTTTAGCAATGATTGAATGGCCAGAAAATTGGATTCCGTGCCGCCGCTGGTAAAATAGATGCCACTTGCATCTCCGCCAATGATGTCAGCGATTTTTTCACGGCAGTACTCCAGTATGTGCTTTGCTTTTCCTCCTGCGTCATGCAGGCTGCTTGCATTTCCGTACATATCCATACTGAGCTTTTGATATACGTTAAGGGCTTCCTCACAAATAGGCGTTGTCGCTGCATAATCTAAATAAATCATCCGGTCGTCCTCCATCCGTTCTCCATAAAAAACTCTTGAGTTTATTTTATCCTTGTGTAAATATAAGTGTCAAGACAGGTGTAAACAACAGGAGGGTGGCATATGTCTAAAAAGACGGTTGTAGTCATCGGTTCAGGGGCGGCGGCACTTTCCTTAGCGTCAGCGTTCCCGCCCTCATATGAAGTGACTGTCATCACAAAGAAAAGCGCCAAAAACAGCAATTCAGTCTATGCACAAGGTGGAATTGCTGCGGCTTATGCAAAGAGTGACTCGATTGAAGCCCATCTGGAAGATACGTTATATGCAGGTTGCGGACATAACGATCTAGCTATTGCAGCAGACGTTTTGCACGATGGAAAAATTATGATTCAAAACTTATTGGAGAGTGAATTTCCATTCGATCGAAATGAGCAAGGCGATCTTTGTCTTGGCAGAGAAGGGGCTCACTCGTACAACCGCATTTTTCATGCAGGCGGAGACGCAACAGGAAGGCTGCTTGTCGAGTATTTGCTGAAACAGATCAACAGCAAAATCGAGTTAATCGAGCATGAAACAGCGGCAGATTTGCTTATGGAGAACGGACGCTGTATCGGCGTCATGACAAAAGACAGCCAGGGGCGGATCAAGGTAAGGCATGCGGATGAAGTGGTGCTGGCGGCCGGCGGATGCGGAAGCCTGTTTCTTCACCATACGAACGATCCATCCGTCACCGGTGACGGCCTTTCTTTAGCTTACCGGGCCGGAGCGGAATTAACTGATTTAGAGTTTACTCAATTTCATCCGACACTGCTTGTGAAAAACGGTGTTTCCTTCGGGCTTGTTTCAGAAGCTGTAAGAGGGGAAGGCGGATGTTTAGTTGATGAACGCGACCGCCGGGTTATGGCTGGGCGGCATCCTTTGGGTGACCTGGCTCCAAGAGATATCGTCTCACGGATTATTCACGAAGAAATGACAAAAGGAAACCGCGTTTTTATCGACTGCAGTGCGATTTCTGATTTCGAAGCGCGTTTCCCTACCATCACCGCTATATGTGAAAAAGCAGGGGTTGATATTCAAAGCGGGAAAATACCTGTTGCCCCGGGAATGCACTTCTTGATGGGAGGTATTTTTGTTAATCGATGGGGAGAAACAACAGTGCCGGGGCTTTATGCAATTGGCGAGACCTCATGCACCGGTTTGCACGGAGCCAATCGGCTTGCGAGCAATTCCTTACTGGAGGCGCTGGTATTTGGAAAAAGAACAGCAGAGCATATTATGCAAAAACCGGTTTATAACAGCCAATATCAATCATCTCCAGAAACCGTCGTCTACGAGG
The DNA here is from genome assembly GCF_040784915.1 of Bacillus vallismortis. Taxonomy (GTDB): domain Bacteria; phylum Bacillota; class Bacilli; order Bacillales; family Bacillaceae; genus Bacillus; species Bacillus subtilis_G. The sequence continues at coordinate 2,827,468 of NZ_CP160797.1, read as the reverse complement.
TGCCGAATACAGAGGTGTATGAATTGAAAAGCAGAATGACAAGCCACATGTCTATCTTACGAGAAAAAGGCAGTCTGATTGAGCTGAGCATCTGGCTCCATACGCTGCCTTTTCAAAAAGTGAATGTGAAGGATATCACAATACCGCAGCTGGAACTTTCTCATTTATGGCAAACTGCAAAGCTGATGACGTTTTCTGCGCTTTTGCGGGAGGAAAGCAGAGGGGCGCACTTTCGCACCGATTTTCCTCAAGCTGATGAGCGCTGGCAAGGAAGACAAATTGTCCACACAAAAAAAGGAACGAAGATTAGAAAAAACGGGGGGATTTGGAGAAATGAATCATTTACAGCTGAAAAAATTGCTGAATCACTTTTTTCTTGAGGATATAGGTACGGGGGATTTAACATCGCAGGCTATCTTTGGAGAACAGAGCTGTGAAGCGGAGATTGTTGCAAAGTCAGACGGCATCTTTGCCGGAGCTGCGGTGATAAAAGAAGGCTTTGCTTTATTAGACGAAAATGTTCAAATCCATTTACATAAAACAGATGGGGACATGTTGCGAAAAGGGGAAGTGATTGCCGTTTTACGCGGTCCGGCGGCTGTACTTCTTTCAGGAGAGCGGGTTGTATTAAATCTTATTCAGAGGCTGTCTGGAATTGCGACGATGACAAGCGGGGCTGTGCGGCGGCTGGATGATGAACAGATAAAAATCTGTGACACGAGAAAAACAACACCGGGGCTGAGAATGCTGGAAAAACACGCTGTCAGAGCCGGGGGCGGATATAATCATCGATTCGGATTGTATGACGGCATCATGATTAAAGATAATCATATTGCAGCATGCGGCTCTATTGCAGAGGCGTGCCAAAAAGCGCGTCAGGCCGCCGGGCATATGGTAAATATCGAGGTGGAAATTGAAACGGAGGAACAGCTGAAAGAAGCGATTGAAGCAGGAGCGGATGTTATTATGTTTGACAACTGTCCGCCTGATATGGTCCGCCATTTTGCAGATCTCACACCGGACCATATAAAAACTGAAGCTTCAGGCGGAATTACGTTAGAATCTTTGGCTGCTTTTAAGGGGACGGGTGTGGATTATATTTCATTAGGATTCCTGACGCATTCCGTCAAAAGTTTAGACATCAGCATGGATGTTACATTATCAAATGAATCTATGGAGGAATGCCTTTATGTCAATTCTTGATGTGATCAAACAATCGAATGATATGATGCCTGAAGGTTATAAAGGAATGTCAAGAAAGGATATGGAAACGCGGGTTGCAGCCATTAAGAAAAAATTTGGGAGCAGGCTCTTTATACCAGGCCATCATTATCAAAAAGACGAAGTCGTGCAATTTGCTGACCAAACAGGCGATTCCCTTCAGCTGGCCCAAATAGCGGAAAAAAACAAAGCAGCGGATTATATTGTTTTTTGCGGTGTGCACTTTATGGCAGAGACCGCTGATATGCTGACAGGCGAGGAACAAACGGTCATCCTGCCTGATATGAGAGCGGGGTGTTCTATGGCTGACATGGCTGACATGCAGCAGACCAATAGGGCGTGGGAGAAACTTCAGCATACATTCGGAGATACGATCATACCTTTAACTTATGTAAACTCCACTGCGGAGATCAAGGCTTTCGTCGGTAAGCATGGCGGAGCGACTGTGACTTCTTCGAATGCGAAAAAGGTGCTTGAATGGGCGTTTACACAGAAAAAACGAATTTTATTTTTGCCTGATCAGCATTTAGGGAGAAATACGGCTTATGATCTGGGCATCGCGCTTGAGGATATGGCTGTGTGGGATCCGATAAAAGATGAATTATCGGCTGAATCTGAGCATAAGAATGTGAAAGTGATTTTGTGGAAAGGGCATTGTTCTGTCCACGAAAAATTCACTGTGAAAAATATCCATGATGTGAAAGAACGTGACCCTGACATTCGGATCATTGTGCATCCGGAATGCTCACATGAAGTCGTGACGCTAAGTGACGACAGCGGATCAACGAAATATATTATCGATACGATCAATCAGGCTCCGGCGGGAAGCAAGTGGGCAATCGGCACAGAAATGAATCTTGTTCAGCGGATCATTCACGAGCACCCTGATAAACAAGTCGAATCACTCAATCCGAACATGTGCCCGTGCTTGACAATGAACCGAATCGATTTGCCGCATTTGCTATGGTCTTTAGAACAAATAGAAAAAGGAGAACCTTCAGGCGTGATTAAGGTGCCAAAAGCCATTCAGCAAGATGCCCTCCTTGCCCTGAATCGTATGCTTTTGATTACGTAAATCAGAAATATTTCTCCTCCTGACTCATAACTTCTTTTGTTCGGGCATATGTTGTGAAGAAACATATTGTAATCTCAGCTGAACTGTTCACGTTTTGCATAGGAGGGGAAAACGTTGAAAATCCATATCGTTCAAAAAGGCGATTCGCTCTGGAAAATAGCTGAAAAGTACGGAGTTGATATTGAGGAAGTGAAGAAACTCAATACGCAGCTTAGCAATCCAGACTTAATCATGCCTGGAATGAAAATAAAAGTGCCGTCTGAAGCTGTCCCGGTCAGAAAAGAGCCGAAAGCAGGCAAAAGTCCGGCTTCGGCCGGGAGTATGAAGCAAGAGCATCCATATGCGAAAGAAAAACCTAAATCCGTTGTTGACGTAGAGGACACAAAGCCGAAAGAAAAGAAGTCTGTGCCGTATGTCCCGCCGATGCCTAATTTGCAGGAAGATGTGTATCCTGAAGCTGATGTGAACGATTATTATGATATGAAACAGCTTTTCCAGCCTTGGTCGCCTCCTAAACCGGAGGAGCCGAAAAAACATCATGACGGAAATATGGATCATATGCATCACATGCAAGATCAATTTCCACAACAGGAGGCTATGAGTAATATGGAAAATGCAAATTATCCGAATATGCCTAATATGCCAAAGGCGCCAGAGGTAGGCGGTATGGAAGAAGAAAATATTCATCACACAGTTCCGAATATGCCGGCTGCTCAACCTTATTATCATTATCCAGCTCATTTCGTACCGTGTCCGGTCCCTATTTCACCGGTCCTTCCAGGATCAGGATTATGCTACCCGTACTATCCGGCTCAAGCTTACCCAATGGTCCAGCCTTACGGATACCAGCCAAGCTTTGTATCGCCTCAGTATGATCCGGGTCAATATGAAAACCAGCACCATGAAAACAGCCACCACGGACATTACGGTTCATACGGAGCGCCTCAATACGCATCTCCGGCTTATGGATCTCCGTATGGACAAATGCCTTATGGCCCTCATTATGGCACTCCTCAAGTGATGGGAGCATACCAGCCGGCTGCGGCCCCTGGCTACATGCCGTACAAAGATCCTGACGACTGCGGCTGTGACGATGATCATCAGCCATATTTCTCTGCACCTGGCTATTCGGGACTTGGAGCTTATGGAAGCCCTTATATGCCTTACGGCGCAGCTAACCCAAACCCAAATCCAAACCCAAATCCATATGCGGCCGGAGCTTCTATGCCAATGTCGAATCAGCCTTCTGTCAACCAAATGTTTGGCCGGCCGGAAGAAGAAAATGAGTGATGATTCGGAACGATGCAAATCGTTCCTTTTTTTGTTTTGCGCAGATCTCCGCCAAATGGACAGAACTGACAAGCTTAACATGTCCCTCGAACGTACATGATAAAACAGAGCAAACATGCTCAATTCGTCCACGGGGGGTTTTTCCATTGGGTAAAAAAATGACGATCGCGAGCTTGATTCTAATGACAGCCGGATTAACAGCATGCGGAGCAAACGATAATGCTCAGAATGATACGCGTAATAACGGCAATACCCGTCCAATCGGATATTATACAAATGAAAATGATGCTGACAGACAGGGAGAAGGAATCGACAACGATGGTCCTGTTACTGAATTAATGGAGGACCAGAACGACGGTAACCGAAACACTGCTAATGTGAATAACCGTAACGGTGTTACTGCTAATGATCGCGTTCCTTTGGCAACTGATGGAACATATAATAACACGAATAACAGAAACATGAATCGGAACGTGACAAACAACGGATATGACAACCAAGAAAACAAAAGACTAGCTGCGAAGATTGCCAACCGTGTGAAACAAGTAAAAAACGTCAATGACACACAAGTAATGGTAACGGATGAAAAAGTAGTTGTCGCAGTCAGAAGCCACAGAGAATTCACAAAGTCCGACAGGGATAACGTTACAAAAGCCGCACGCAACTATGCGAATGACCGTGACGTTCAAGTGTCTACAGATAAAGGGCTGTTCAGAAGACTGCATAAAATGAACACCCGCTAGGAGTGACAGGCTGCCGGAAAATAATCGGCAGCCTTTTTCTTTGCATCAGCGAAAAATACCTATTAAAGTGTACATAGAAAATGTCAAAAGAAGGTGAAAGCATGGCAGGCCATTCCAAATGGAAAAACATACAAAAAAGGAAAAATGCGCAGGATGCAAAGCGCGGGAAAATATTTATGAAGCTTGTGAAAGAAATTTATGTGGCAGCAAAAGAAGGCGGAGCTGATCCTGAAGTGAATTCAGCATTGCGTCTTGTCATCGAAAAAGCTAAAGGCGCCAATATGCCGAATGAAAATATTGACCGCGTCATTAAAAAAGCCGCGGGGAACCAAGACGGAAGCAGCTATGAGGAAATCACCTATGAAGGCTACGGCCCATCAGGGATTGCTGTTATGGTTGAATGTGTAACAGATAACAAAAATCGTACGGCATCAAATGTGCGGACAGCATTTAATAAAAATGGCGGGAGTCTGGGGGAAAGTGGATGTGTGTCCTTTTTATTTGAAAGGAAGGGATTTATGACAATTGACTGTACAGAACATCAAATAGATGAAGATGAACTCATGCTTGATGTGCTGGAAGCAGGGGGAGAAGAGATGCAGGCAGAAGAAGATCAATATGTGGTATTAACGGAGCCCGAGCATTTTGAAGACGTAAAAACAGCCCTTGAATCGACATATCCAATTTCTTCGGCAGAGGTGACCATGCTTCCGAAAACCTATACGGATGCCGATGATCAGGCTGTTGAGAAGCTGGGAAAATTGATCGACATTCTTGAAGATGACGATGATGTTCAAGAAGTATATACAAATTACCGCTCATAAAAAACGGGACCGATGTCATATCGGGCCCGTTTTGGTGTATTCAAGAGACACGCTCATTTTCTTGTGTGTATTCTTTCTCCCAGAAATCAGCGTTTTTGATGCCCAGCGCTTTCGGATCAAAGACGGGGTCTAAGCCCTGCTTCTTTTGGCGCTCATAATCCTTTAAAGCGAGAAGCGCCGGTCTGGCAAGCAGCACAATCGCAATGACGTTCAGCCATACCATAATGCCAAGTCCTGCATCACCTAATGCCCAAGCAAGTGATGCGGTTTTTACAGTTCCGTAGAACGTCGCGGCTAATATAATCAGTTTTAAACCAAACATTGCCCATTTGCTTTTTCTGCCTCGGGCTAAATAGGCGATATTTGTTTCTGCGATGTAGTAATATGCCATAATCGTTGTAAATGCGAAGAAGAATAAAGCGATGGCAACAAAACCAGCGCCAAATCCGGGAAGGACATTGTCAATGGCCGCTTGAGTGAAACCAGGTCCAGCCTCTACGCCTTTAAGGTGATGTACGATAAAAGAACCATCTGCAGTCTGGGTATTGTACATGCCGGTAAATAAGATCATGAAAGCTGTAGCCGAACATACAAATAAGGTGTCAATATAAACCGAAAATGCCTGAACCAGCCCCTGCTTGACCGGATGGGAAACTTCTGCGGCGGCCGCCGGATGCGGGCCTGTTCCCTGGCCGGCTTCGTTTGAGTAAATGCCTCGTTTGACACCCCAAGAAATTGCCATGCCGATCAGGCCGCCAAAAGCGGAATCCAATGCAAAAGCGCTTTTGAAAATTAATAAGATCACAGCAGGCAATTCAGAAACATTCATGACAATAATGATCAAAGACAGCAGGATATAGCCAATGGCCATAAACGGAACAATCATTTGCGCGGCATTGGCAATACGTTTGACGCCGCCAAAAATGATAAATCCTAACAATAAAACGAGAACACCGCCTGTAATGACAGGAGAGATGCCGAATGCATTTTTGACGCCGACCGCAATGGAGTTGGACTGGACGCCCGGCATCAGAAGGGCCATTGCGATAAGGGCAGCAGCGGCAAATAAGACGGCAAACCACTTAATGCCTAATCCTTTTTCTATATAATAAGCGGGGCCTCCTCGATATTGGCCGTCTTGTTTCACTTTGTAAATTTGGGCAAGAGTTGATTCAACAAAGGCGCTCGCCGCACCAATAAAGGCAATCGTCCACATCCAGAACACCGCACCGGGTCCGCCGAAGGCGATTGCTGTCGCCACACCCGCGATGTTTCCTGTTCCCACTCGGCCGGACAGCGCAATCGATAATGCTTGAAAAGAAGAAACGCCGGCTTCAGAGCTCTTACCTTTGAACATCAGAACAATCATTTCTTTCAAATGTCTGACTTGTAAAAAACGAGTCATAATAGAAAAAATCAATCCAATTCCCAATAAAATATAAATAACGGGCGTACTCCATAAGACAGCATTTAAACTCGTAACAAAATCTTCCATCAAGCTTCCTCCTCACTTCATTTCGAATACATGTATAAAAAGGATTTTGGGCTAATCGAACTATTTCTACAATTGGTTTGTCACATTATATGACGGGTAATTATCAATAAGAAGAGGAAGGAAAAAAAGAAAACGCCACGTTTTTCTTATAGAGGCAAACTGAGAGGAATTGTCATAAGATTCTTTAACAGCAAATGGCCCAGCTCTGTCAGTTGTTGATTCGTTTTTCACTAGTTCAGTTCATATCATTCATATTTCATCATCTCAATGGCGCCTGCGGCAGTTCTTCACGTAACCAATGATCAACCTTTCGCCAATCATACGTTTCATCAATAGCAGGGTGTAAAGTCTGATTGTCGATTTTCATTGTATTGTGATTGATCCATGTGACTTGGGCTGCTGTCCGGATCATTCCAGTAAATTGTTTCCTTGACAAGTGTTTTTTCATTCACAAGTTCCTCGGGCCGCATCTAAGCTAAAGGTATTGCGGGATACATAAGTGTGTAACGTATAACTGCCATCCGGCGATTCAACCGATTGTTCGAAATGGCCTTTCGGAACGCTCTTCAGTGAAAATAACATTCAATAGACGGCGGGCCGAAGAATATCAGAAGTGCAAATAGGATGAGTGGGATTTTACTGCGTGTAACATGTAATGCTCCCCTTTTTTTCTCTCATGTTCATACGATCTTTACATTTCCTTAAAATTCACTCAATAAAGCGGTGGTATGATGGACTAATCAAATAAAGGGTGGGGGAGACAGAAATGGAGAAAATATTTTGTCATTCCTGGGAGAAAGACTCAGAAACGGTTTACTTAACTGTGAGAGGCTATCGAATTAAGCTGTCACCTGAACAAATGAAACTGATTTCTGCTGTCAGAAAGTAAATATAAACCAACAAAGGCAGCCGCTTGTGCGGCTGCCTTTTCATTTTAAGAATATTTTCTTTTCCGTTGTGCGAAATGCTTTTGGAACCAATCTTTCTTATATAAAAATGCGATGACCTCCAGCCAAAAAACCGGAATCTTTTTGGGGAATATCGGTTTTTTGTAGAGTGCATGATACGCTGATTTTAAATCGTCCCACTGGGTGCACGTTTTGGTCTGTTCGAATCTTGCAACATCAATCACCCGCACTGCCCCGGTTTCTGTCAAAATCAGATTCCGCAAATGAATGTCTGACGGGTTCAGAGCGGCGGCCCGGGCGTCAGAAAGTGCTTCCTCAACCTGCTGAATCATGTCATCACTGATCGCGATGCCTTTCTTCAGACAGTTATAAAAGGTTTCACCTTTAATATATTCCATGAGAATAAATGAATCACCAGTTTCGTAGATGTCAGGGTAGAACGCGGAACCGGCTAATTTTTCATAGATCGCGGCTTCTTTGACGGCTGTCGCTTGATACTCTGGGAAAAATACTTTCAGCGCCAATTTTCGATCGCCCTCTGTTAAGGCAAACACATAAGCACTTCTTCCCTTGCCGATGAGTGTCAATTCCCCGGGCTTTTCTTTCACTTTATCAAATCTGCTGTTTTTGTGGTATATGACTGAATGGGCCAGTGCCTCTGCTTTTGTCAGCATTTCATTCACCCTCTTTGCTCTATTTTATGCAGCTGTTTATAGGAAAATCATAAACTGTTCAGGAAAAAGAGCCTATATCTAGTGTATCTGGTCTTGAAGAAGAAGGCTACCTATAAACCTCGATTGTGATAAAAGAGACATAAAGCGATCATTTCCATTCTTGAAAAGCGCTTACAAATGGGATAGTATTAATTTAAAATAAAGCGCTTTCGTAAATGTTCAAGGGGGAACAAGCTATGACAAAACAGATTGTAACAGGGATTATCGGTGCAGGTCGCATCGGCAAACTTCATGTTCAAAATATACGCCGGATTCCTCATATGAAAATAAAGGCGGTCTCTGATATTCAGGTAAGCCGTATAAAAAGCTGGGCTGACAGTCATCAAATTGAATACATAACCTCTGACTATCGTGATTTATTGCATGACTCTGATATTGACGCTGTTTTTATTTGCTCACCGACAGCCACACATGCACAGATGATCAGAGAAGCGGCTGAGGCGAAAAAGCATATTTTTTGTGAGAAGCCCATCAGTTTTTCTTTAGATGAAACAAAAGAAGCGCTTGCGGCCGTACGGAAACACGGGGTTGCACTTCAAGTCGGTTTTAACCGCCGTTTTGATCCTCATTTTAAAAGAATCAAAACCATTGTTGAAAAAGGTGAAATTGGAACGCCCCACTTATTAAAAATCACATCGCGGGACCCAGAACCCCCGAATATAGGTTATGTCCGTACTTCTGGCGGTTTGTTTATGGATATGTCGATCCATGACTTTGATATGGCCAGATATATTATGGGAAGCGAAGTGGCGGAAGTGTATGCAAAAGGGGCGGCTTTGGCGAATCCTTCCTTTGCAGAGCTGGGAGATATTGATACGGCTGTCATTACGCTTACTTTTGAAAACGGTGCCATGGCTGTGATTGACAACAGCCGCCAAGCTGTTTACGGATATGACCAGCGAATCGAGGTTTTCGGGACGAAAGGCTCGGCAGCGGCGGACAACAGCAGACCGACGACAGTCGAAGTGTCAACTGCTGATTTTGTGATGAAAGATAAACCGCATTTCTTTTTCCTTGAACGCTATAAGGATGCGTATGAGGAAGAGATAATTCGGTTTGCGGAAGCGATCGGCACAAACCGGGAAACTGCGTGCACCGGAAACGACGGTTTTCAGGCGGAACGGATCGCCAGAGCGGCTCAGCAGTCGCTCGCTATCGGCATGCCTGTCAGTGTCGAGCACAATGAAAAAATCGCTTTTTGATCAAGCAGGATTACAATTCAGAAAGCTTGGGTATATAACCTCCATTGATACTTTAAGTAGGCGGTGGAGAAAATGGATACAGCACAAGATAAAGGAAATTTTTTGAATAAAATCGGAATTCCTTCTCACATGATTTGGGGTTATATTGGCGTTGTTATCTTTATGGTTGGAGACGGACTCGAACAAGGATGGCTGTCTCCTTTTCTCGTTGAACATGGTCTCAGCATGCAGCAATCCGCTTCGTTATTTACCATGTACGGCATTGCTGTCACCATCTCGGCTTGGCTTTCAGGCACGTTTGTCCAAACTTGGGGGCCGAGAAAAACGATGATTGTCGGCTTGCTTGCATTTATCCTCGGTTCGGCCGCTTTTATCGGCTGGGCAATTCCTCATATGCATTATCCGGCTCTCCTGGGCAGCTATGCACTTAGAGGCTTGGGATATCCGCTGTTTGCATATTCTTTTCTCGTGTGGGTGTCATACAGCACTTCTCATCATATTCTCGGAAAAGCCGTCGGCTGGTTTTGGTTTATGTTTACGTGCGGCTTAAATGTGCTCGGTCCGTTCTATTCCAGCTATGCGGTTCCGGCCTTTGGAGAAATCAATACGCTTTGGAGCGCTTTGCTGTTTGTCGCGGCAGGCGGATTCCTCGCCCTATTTGTTAACAAAGATCAATTCACACCGGTACAACAACAAGATCAGCCGAAATGGAAAGAACTATCGAAGGCATTTACAATTATGTTTGAAAACCCTAAAGTCGGCATCGGCGGTGTGGTCAAGACAATTAATGCCATAGGACAATTTGGATTTGCGATTTTTCTCCCCACTTATTTAGCGCGTTACGGGTATTCCGTTTCAGAATGGCTGCAAATATGGGGAACGCTGTTTTTCGTGAATATTGTGTTTAATATCATTTTCGGTGCAGTCGGAGATAAACTTGGCTGGCGCAATACCGTGATGTGGTTTGGCGGTGTCGGGTGCGGTATTTTTACGCTGGCGCTTTATTACACGCCTCAGTTGATCGGGCATCAGTATTGGGTGCTGATGATTATCGCCTGCTGCTACGGTGCAGCATTGGCCGGCTACGTGCCATTGAGCGCGCTTTTGCCGACACTTGCACCTGATAATAAAGGCGCTGCCATGTCAGTCTTGAACTTAGGGTCCGGTTTATGTGCGTTTATCGCGCCGGGCATCGTCAGTCTTTTCATTGGGCCGCTCGGTGCTGGCGGTGTCATTTGGATCTTTGCAGCATTGTACTTTTTCAGCGCTTTTCTGACACAATTTTTAACGATTTCTGAGCAAAACGCTGATATGTATACGGAGGAAAGGCTTGTCACGGAAAACATGCAAACAAATTTCGAGAAAACGGTTAAGCAGTAGCCTCTTTGGTCAAACTAGTCATAAACGTGTGCAAAGAGGTGTAGAGGGTGAAACGATTCAGCACGGCGTATCTTTTGCTGGGCATTCTTTGCTCAGCCGCAGCATTTCTATTAGGTGCTCCGCCCCACGCGCTAGGGGCGGAAGTGGAGCACTATGAACCGCTGCAGGTGCATGTGCAGCTTGAAAAAGTGTATTTGGACGGAGATGTCAGCATTGAGCATAAGCGTGAAAAAGTGCTTTCTATGGATGAGTTTTGGGCAGCTTATACCGGCTGGACGCTTGTCGAACAAAGTAAGGGATATGTGCTCTTCCGGAAGCAAATGGACGATATTTCTCCGCTCAGCAAGGTGAACGGGTATATCGGTGTATCGGATAATGGCGTGATTTCCACTTTTCATGGGCGGCCCGAGTCAGCTTCCGAACCGATTCAGTCTTTTTTTCAAATTGATTTAGAAAGGCTGGAAAGCCATATGCAAAAAAATCTGCTGAGAGGCATTCCATTTCGGACAAAAGCGGAGTTTGAGGACGTCATAGAACATATGAAGACATACAGCGGGTGACGTCCGCTGATTGAAGACATGTATTCATGTCTTTTTTTTCGTGGAAGAATGAGAGAGAAGCGAACGTATGTTAACTTTTCTATAAGAGTTTGGCTGTTTTTATGGTACAATGAAGAACAGTCAAAGAGGTGAATTTGCGTGATTGAATTTGTTAAAGGGACGATTGATTATGTATCTCCCCAATATATTGTGATAGAGAACGGCGGCATTGGCTATCAGATTTTCACGCCGAATCCGTTTATATATAAGGAGAGAAACCAAGAAACGATTTTTACGTACCACCATATCAGAGAGGATGCTTTTTCGCTCTACGGTTTTTCAACAAGGGAGGAGAAGGCGCTCTTTACAAAGCTGTTAAACGTGACCGGAATCGGTCCAAAAGGGGCACTCGCTATTTTAGGCTCAGGTGATCCGGGAGCGGTTATCCAAGCAATTGAAAGTGAGGATGAAGCCTTTTTGGTCAAGTTTCCTGGTGTAGGAAAGAAAACTGCGCGCCAGATTATTCTTGATTTAAAAGGAAAGCTCGCTGATGTTGTGCCTGAAATGATTGAAAATCTGTTTAATCATGAAGAAAGGCTTGAAAAGCAAACAGCAGAAACTGCTCTCGAAGAAGCGCTTGAGGCCCTCAGGGTTCTAGGATATGCTGAAAAAGAAATCAAAAAGGTGCTTCCTCACTTAAAAGAAGAAGTAGGGCTGACAACAGACCAATATGTAAAAAAAGCATTACAAAAACTATTGAAGTAAGGTGATGTTCATGGATGAACGGCTCGTCTCAAGTGAAGCAGACAACCATGAATCAGTGATAGAGCAAAGTTTGAGGCCGCAAAATCTGGCGCAGTATATCGGACAGCATAAGGTGAAAGAAAATTTGCGTGTGTTTATAGATGCGGCGAAAATGAGACAGGAGACGCTGGATCATGTTCTTCTGTACGGGCCGCCCGGACTCGGGAAAACCACGCTTGCTTCCATCGTTGCCAATGAAATGGGAGTGGAATTGCGGACGACATCAGGGCCCGCGATTGAAAGACCTGGTGATTTGGCTGCCATATTAACGGCGCTAGAACCGGGTGATGTATTATTTATTGATGAAATACATAGGCTGCACAGATCGATAGAAGAGGTGCTGTATCCGGCGATGGAGGACTTTTGTCTGGATATTGTGATTGGAAAAGGCCCCTCTGCCCGCTCGGTTCGGCTCGACTTGCCTCCTTTTACGCTGGTAGGCGCAACGACGAGGGTAGGGCTTTTGACGGCGCCGTTAAGAGATCGGTTCGGCGTGATGTCGCGCCTTGAGTACTATACGCAAGAAGAGCTGGCGGATATCGTCACAAGAACCGCTGATGTATTCGAGGTTGAAATTGATAATCCGTCAGCTCTTGAAATTGCGAGGAGATCGAGAGGTACGCCCCGCGTAGCGAACCGCCTGCTGAGGAGAGTCCGCGATTTCGCCCAGGTGCTGGGTGACAGCCGGATCACGGAAGAGATTTCACAGGATGCGCTGGAACGGCTTCAGGTTGACCGCCTCGGTTTGGATCATATTGATCACAAGCTGCTAATGGGTATGATCGAAAAGTTTAATGGAGGCCCGGTGGGTCTTGACACCATTTCAGCCACTATCGGTGAAGAACCTCATACGATTGAAGACGTATACGAACCGTATCTGCTGCAAATCGGTTTTATCCAAAGAACGCCGCGTGGAAGGATCGTGACACCGGCCGTGTATCATCATTTCCAAATGGAGGCTCCACGATATGATTGAATTCCCTAAGATCATTATGATTCTTGGTGCTGTTTTGCTTATCATCGGAGCAGTATTGCATTTTGTCGGCAAGATGCCGGGAGATATTTTTGTGAAAAAGGGAAATGTCACGTTTTTCTTCCCGGTTGTCACTTGTATCATCATAAGTGTGGTATTATCAATTTTGCTTAATCTTTTCGGCAGAATGAAATAACAAAAGACTAGAATAAAGGTGAAATCATCATGAAAGTCGATTTATTTGATTTTGAACTACCGGAACGTTTAATTGCACAAGTGCCGTTGGAGCAGCGCGATGCTTCAAGGCTTATGGTGCTTGATAAACATACAGGAGAGCTGACTGACAGCTCGTTTAAACACATTATCAGCTTCTTTAAAGAAGGAGATTGTCTTGTGCTGAACAATACCCGTGTGCTGCCGGCGCGGTTATTCGGAACAAAAGAGGATACCGGCGCGAAAGTGGAACTTCTTTTGCTCAAACAAGAAGCTGGTGACAAGTGGGAGACGCTTGTCAAACCGGCGAAACGGGTGAAAAAAGGAACCGTAGTGACGTTTGGAGACGGAAGGTTAAAGGCAGTCTGCACGGAAGAGCTTGAGCATGGCGGCAGAAAAGTGGAATTTCACTATGAAGGCATTTTCTACGAGGTGCTGGAATCTCTTGGAGAGATGCCGCTCCCGCCATATATCAAAGAACAGCTTGATGACAGAGAGCGCTACCAAACAGTGTTTTCAAAAGAAATTGGCTCTGCCGCTGCGCCTACAGCAGGCCTTCACTTCACCGAAGAAATCTTACAGCAATTGAAAGACAAAGGTGTGCAAATTGAGTTCATCACACTGCACGTAGGCCTTGGAACGTTTCGCCCTGTGAGTGCCGATGACGTGGAAGAGCATAATATGCATGCGGAGTTTTATCAAATGTCAGAAGACACGGCTGCGGTCTTAAACAAAGTAAGGGGAAATGGCGGCCGGATCATTTCTGTCGGTACGACTTCGACCCGCACGCTTGAAACGATTGCCGGGGAGCATGACGGGCAATTTAAAGCATCAAGCGGCTGGACATCTATCTTCATTTATCCGGGCTATGAATTTAAAGCCATTGACGGAATGATTACAAACTTCCATTTGCCGAAATCATCATTGATTATGCTGGTCAGCGCGCTTGCGGGAAGAGAAAACGTTCTGCGCGCCTATAACCATGCGGTGGAAGAGGAATACCGTTTCTTCAGCTTCGGAGACGCGATGCTGATCCTATAATTCGAGAACAGGAGGCCTCATCAAAAGTGGCTGAACAACCAATACGCTATGAATTTATAAAAGAATGCAAACAAACAGGGGCGCGGCTGGGCAAAGTGCATACGCCTCATGGCTCCTTTGAAACGCCTGTTTTTATGCCGGTCGGCACACTGGCGACAGTCAAAACGATGTCGCCTGAAGAGCTTAAATCAATGGATGCGGGCATCATTTTAAGCAACACGTATCACCTATGGCTCCGCCCGGGTCAAGATATTGTCAAAGAAGCGGGCGGGCTCCATAAATTTATGAACTGGGACCGCGCGATTTTAACAGATTCAGGCGGTTTTCAGGTCTTTTCTTTAAGCAAGTTTCGTAATATAGAGGAAGAGGGCGTCCATTTCCGCAATCACTTAAATGGAGACAAGCTGTTTTTATCTCCGGAAAAAGCGATGGAGATCCAAAACGCACTCGGCTCCGATATTATGATGGCGTTTGACGAATGCCCGCCATATCCGGCAGAGTACGATTATATGAAGCGCTCAGTTGAGCGGACAAGCCGCTGGGCGGAACGCTGCCTCAATGCCCACACCCGTCAGGACGAACAGGGGCTGTTTGGCATTGTGCAAGGCGGAGAATATGAAGATTTGCGCACGCAAAGCGCGAAGGACTTGATTTCTCTTGATTTCCCGGGATATGCTATAGGCGGATTATCTGTCGGTGAACCGAAGGATGTCATGAATCGTGTGCTCGAGTTTACAACACCGCTCTTGCCGAAGGATAAACCGAGATATCTGATGGGAGTCGGTTCTCCGGACGCGCTGATCGACGGAGCGATCCGCGGGGTCGACATGTTTGACTGTGTGCTGCCTACGCGGATTGCTAGAAACGGTACGGTGTTTACAGCTGAAGGCCGTCTCAATATGAAAAATGCGAAATTCGAAAGAGATTTCCGTCCGATTGATGAAGAGTGTGATTGTTATACATGTAAAAACTACACTCGCGCGTATATCAGACATTTGATCCGCTGCAACGAAACATTTGGCCTTCGATTAACAACTTACCATAACCTTCATTTTCTGTTACACTTAATGGTGCAGGTAAGACAGGCTATTCGTGAGGATCGTCTGGGTGATTTCAGAGAAGAGTTCTTTGAGCGTTACGGCTACAACAAGCCAAATGCGAAAAGCTTCTAAATAAAAATAAATCACAGGCTTACAGAAAGGGGTGAAAATCATGACAGGCACTTTAGGCACATTGGTTCCTATTATTTTAATGTTTGCGGTCCTTTACTTCTTGCTGATTCGTCCTCAGCAAAAACAGCAAAAGGCAGTACGCCGAATGCAGGAGGAACTGAAAAAAGGCGATTCAGTAGTGACAATCGGGGGATTGCACGGTACTGTTGACTCTATCGACGAAAGCAAAGTCGTCGTTAAGACTGGTGAAAACACACGTCTTACGTTCGACCGCCGCGCGATCAGAGAAGTTTCTGCTGCTGAATAACAGCAGGAGCTGTACATAGCAAACAAAAAAAGAGCGGATGATTCCGCTCTTTTTTATGTGGAAGACCTGTTTCCCCTCATGTTCACGCCGAAAATCCCGCCCAGCATGCATACCCCTAAAAATCCCAGATGGTAGAGCAGCTGTTCCGCTGTAAATGTTTTTCCGAATCCTAAATACTGAAACAATAAAATAATCATAGAAAAGCTCAAGGCAGTCAATGCCCCGATCATCCAGCCTCTTTCCTTCCCTTTTCCTCCTGAAATAAACCCGCCGATGAATAAAGAAAGAAATGAGATGGCAGTGATCAGCCAGTTGAATGATGACTCTTCCAGCGAGGTTGCCGTCAGTAAAAGTGAAACGGCTAAGCTCGTCAGGAGCATAGCTGAAAAAATGGCGATTAAGCCGTAAAGAATGCCTTTTCCAACTTGTTTCGTTTCCTCCATGAATGTCTCCTCTCTGCCTGTATTAAAAGGCTTCTGTTCTTTTTGAACAAAGCCGTCAGACATGCTGATGGCTCGTCTTTGTAAAAATGTATTCCCTTGCCCCATGAATTAGACGTAAAAGCTTTATGAAATACGATCCATTCATCTTACATAAATTGTCCGTTTTGTTGCATCCTATGATGAGTTGGAGGTGTATGATGGAAGAGCTTCTCACTATTACGTTTCGCACAATCATATTGTATTTTGTGATATTGGTCATTTTTCGTTTCATGGGCAAACGGGAGATCGGGGAGCTTAGCATTTTAGACCTCGTTGTTTTTATTATGATGGCTGAAATTGCCGTTTTAGCTATAGAAAACGTAGAAGATCATCTATTTCACACCATTTTGCCAATGCTTGTTTTAATGATCATTCAAGTGACATTCGCATACTTTTCTTTAAAAAACCGAAAAATCCGCCAGCTTCTGGACGGCAAGCCGACCATTATTATCAAATATGGAAAAATTGACGAAAACGCCATGAAATCACAGCGTTATAATTTTGATGATTTAATGGTTCAGCTCAGAGAAAATAATATCGACAGAGTAGCTGATGTATCATTTGCCATTTTAGAGCCGTCAGGTAAACTGACTGTTGTAAAGAAAGAAAACAGCGGGGAGCATCGGCAGCTCGAAATACCGCTCATTATAGACGGTTCTATTCAAACAGAAAACCTATCAAGAATCGGTAAAGATAAACAATGGCTGCTTGAAAAATTAAGAAAACACGGATATACAAATCCTTCAAACATTTCATTTTGCTCGTTTACTGACGGAGAATTATTTATTGATGAAAAAGATGGGCCCCGCACGTAATCTTTATCGGACAATCAGACGTCCGATAATAGGAATACGGCGAAGCTCATCTTTTTTAATTAAACGGAATACAAGCAGGAGGATGATATAGACAGCAGCACTCGTCGCAATCCATCCGGCGACATTCACAACCTCGGACGCTCCAAAGGTGACATATTGTTTGATGGCGGAGCTGATGAATCCGCATATCGCAATCACAGCGAAACTGAGTGCATACTCCTTGATTTTGATACTGATCGGCAGCACCTTACTGACTGTTGCCGCGTGCAAAAGCGTAACGAGCACCATGCCTGTTACGATCGCTAATGCCGCGCCCATGATGCCGAGAGACGGTCTGGTGGCAAGGACGAAAATTAGGCCTGTTTTGACAAGTGCTCCGATTAAGCTGTTCATCATCGCAGCACCCGCTAAATTAAGCGCCTGCAGCACAGCTTGAAGAGGGCCCTGGAAATAATAAAGCAGAAAAAACGGGGCCATGACTTTTATAAATACAGCTGCGCCTGAGGAACCATACATCACCCTCATCAGCTCATCCGCAAAAACATATAAAATGACAACCGCAATGCCTCCGCTGAGCAGGCATAGACGCATAGCCTGTTCCAGCCGGTATTCCACCACCTGCAGTTTTTTCTGCTCCATTCCTTCACTGATCGCAGGAACAAGTGCAGTCGACAAAGAATATGTAATAAAGCTGGGCAGGGTCAGCAGCGTCATGGCAAAGCCGGTCAGTTCCCCGTATTGCTTCGTGGCGGCAACTGTTGCCACACCGGCGATGGCAAGACTTTGAGCGACGACAATCGGCTCGAAGAACCAAGAGAGGTTGCCGATAAACCGGCTTCCGGTCGTTGGAAGGGACACGCTCATTAATTGGGTAAAGGTTTGTGTTCCGTTTTTAATTGACTGGAAAAAATGCTTTCTGATTTTAATTGTCTTTTTATACTTAAAGCAAATGAACAAATAAAGAAGTGACGCCAGTTCACCTGCGACGGAGGATATCATTGCTCCCGCTGCGGCATATTCAATTCCGTAAGGGAGAAAAATCGTCGTGCATACAGCGACAAGTGAAATGCGGACGACCTGTTCAAGAACTTGTGACACGGCAAGCGGGTTCATATTCTGTTTTCCTTGAAAGTATCCCCTCAGCACACTCGATATGGCAATAATCGGCACAACCGGCGTAATGGCCAGGAGCGGATACAGTGTTCTCTTATCTGTCAGCATCGTTTCCGCCATAACCGGAGCGAAAAACAGAAACAGCGGTGTAAAGATCAGGCTGAGCACTCCTGTGATGGTCAGAGACATGACTAAAATATTTTTTGTTTTTTGATGATCCCCGCGCGCGCTTGCTTCAGCGACAAGCTTGCTGATTGCGACCGGCAGACCGAATTGAGTTAATGTAGTGGCCAAGAAGAAGGTAGGCGCCGCCATCATGTAAAGCCCGACTCCTTCTTCACCGATAACACGGGCGATAACCACCCGGTTGACAAACCCGAGCATTCTTGTAACCATTCCTGCTGCGATCAGGATAAGAGTGCCCCTTAAAAACGTCTGTTTCGCCATTTTTACCCCCTGCCTTCTCAAACTGCCTGTAATCATATACAATAAAGATATGCGTATATATCGTCCAAGCATGACAAGTCTTCTTGAAAAACAATAAAAAAGGAGCGTGGAATTCATGGAGAAGCATCCCGCCGATCTATATAAAGACCACGTCAGGCCGTTTCTTTACAGCAAACTGGAAGAGTTTAAGATTCTCGGGTATGATGATGTTGAACTCGAAAGTTTGTGGTCATACTTAACACATAAGAAGTGGAAAAAGAAAACGGAACTGCACATTTATGAACTGACGAGCGATATTTTATCAGTGAAAATTGGCGAATTTATGAACTATGCAACCGTCGAGTCATTTAAAACGTCTAATTGGCTGGGAAGTGAAGAAGGCCAGGAAGCATTGGAAGAACTGCTGAGATAGCAGGCTGATTCACATAGGTTTAAGGGAGGATATACATAATGAAAAAAGGACGCTTGATTGCGTTTTTCCTTCTCGTTTTATTGATCGGCACGGGCTTGGGCTACTTTACGAAGCCTGCCGCTAACAATATTACGTTAGGATTGGATTTGCAAGGCGGATTTGAGGTGCTGTATGATGTACAGCCCGTAAAAAAAGGTGACAAAATCACAAAAGACGTTCTGGTCAGCACAGTAGAGGCGTTGAACCGGAGGGCAAATGTTCTTGGCGTCAGTGAACCGAACATTCAAATTGAAGGAAATAACCGGATTCGCGTTCAGCTCGCTGGGGTGACAAACCAAAACAGAGCACGTGAAATCTTGGCCACTGAAGCGCAGCTTTCTTTCAGAGATGCAAATGATAAGGAACTGCTGAACGGTGCTGACCTCGTCGGAAACGGGGCTAAGCAAACATATGACGGCACAACAAATGAGCCGATTGTCACCATCAAACTGAAAGACGCTGACAAATTTGGCGAAGTGACCAAAAAGGTCATGAACATGGCGCCAAACAACCAGCTTGTCATTTGGCTGGATTACGAAAAAGGCGATTCTTTTAAGAAAGAAGTTCAAAAAGAGCATCCTAATTATGTATCCGCTCCAAATGTAAGTCAGGAGCTAAATACAACTAATGTAAAAATTGAAGGGCATTTCACAGCTCAAGAAGCGAAAGATTTAGCCAGCATTTTAAACGCCGGCGCGCTTCCTGTAAAACTGACTGAAAAATATTCAACATCAGTAGGCGCGCAATTTGGACAGCAGGCGCTGCAGGATACGGTGTTTGCAGGCATTATCGGAATCGCAATTATTTTCTTATTTATGCTTTTCTATTATCGTCTGCCTGGATTTATTGCGGTGATTACGCTGTCAGTTTACATCTATATTACTCTCCAGGTCTTTGACTGGATGAACGCTGTACTCACACTTCCGGGAATTGCCGCGCTGATATTAGGTGTCGGGATGGCTGTTGATGCGAATATCATCACCTATGAACGGATTAAAGAGGAACTTAAGCTAGGAAAGTCAGTCCGCTCTGCCTTCCGTTCAGGAAACAGACGGTCATTCGCGACGATTCTTGACGCGAATATTACAACAATTATTGCCGCCGTTGTGCTTTTCATCTTTGGGACAAGCTCTGTAAAAGGGTTTGCGACAATGCTGATTCTGTCGATTTTAACAAGCTTTATCACAGCGGTTTTCTTATCTAGATTTTTGCTGTCGCTTCTTGTGGAGAGCAGATGGTTTGATCGGAAAAAAGGCTGGTTCGGCGTCAAAAAGAAACATATCATGGATATTCAGCATACAGATGAAAATACCGAGCCGTATACGCCGTTCCAAAAATGGGATTTCACAAGCAAACGTAAATTTTTCCTCATATTATCCAGTGCCATCACTGTTATAGGGATTATCATTCTGCTTGTGTTTAAGCTGAATCTGGGCATTGATTTTGCAAGCGGCGCACGAATTGAAGTGCAAAGCGACCATAAGCTGACGACAGAGCAGGTGGAGAAAGATTTTGCATCACTTGGCATGGACCCTGATACAGTTGTTCTTTCTGGTGACAAGAGCAATATTGGGGTTGCGCGTTTTGTCGGGGTCCCAGATAAAGAAACGATTGCCAAAGTAAAAACGTATTTCAAAGACAAATACGGAACAGAGCCGAATGTCAGCACAGTTTCACCGACAGTCGGTAAAGAGCTGGCAAGAAGTGCTCTGTACGCAGTCGCGATCGCTTCTATCGGTATCATTATTTACGTTTCGATCCGGTTTGAATACAAAATGGCGATTGCTGCTATTGCTTCACTGTTATACGACGCTTTCTTCATCCTCACCATTTTCAGCATTACAAGGCTGGAAGTAGATGTGACGTTTATTGCCGCCGTCCTGACGATTATCGGTTATTCGATAAACGATACAATTGTTACATTTGACAGGATTCGCGAGCATATGAAAAAACGTAAGCCGAAAACGTTTGCTGACCTGAACCATATCGTAAATCTAAGCCTGCAGCAAACCTTTACTCGTTCAGTTAATACTGTACTGACTGTAGTTATTGTTGTAGTGGCGCTGTTGATCTTTGGAGCGGCCTCTATTACAAACTTCTCAGTCGCACTGTTAATCGGGCTGTTAACAGGTGTATATTCATCCCTCTATATCGCCGCACAAATTTGGCTTGTATGGAAAGGGAAAGAACTGAAAAAAGATTCGGTGCAATAAAAAAATGTCAGGCTGTCCTTTGCAGGGCAGCTTGTTTTTTTGAAGTTTCATTGAACTTAAAATAGACATTTGCTATAATGACATGCGCTTACATTTAAACATATAAATGGTGTTAAGAGTATTTGTGGCTGGTTTTCAGATATGTGGGAGGGTTTATCTATGAGGGTTCGTGAATCAGTGCTGCCGGGCATAGGGCATAAAGTTGAAATCATCACTAGAAACTGCGATAAAATTTCAATTATCATTCATCATGACGGCCGGAGAGAGTTGTACTATTTTGACGAAAATGATCATGAAGAATGTGTGGCCACCGTGCAATTTGACGATGCTGAAGCCAGGCAAATTTCTGCCATTCTCGGCGGAATGGCATATAAACCGAAAGCATTAGAAAGCGTCGAGGCAGCCCTTAATGATTTAATCATAGAGTGGTGTAAAGCAGAGGCGGGAGCGCCTGCCATTCATCATACAATTGGTGATTTGAACGCAGGACAGGAATATCATGTGACTGTCATTGCGATCATTAAGAAGAATCAGGAAAAACAATTGAATCCGGGATCGGAAATAGTTATTGATGAGGGAGATACCCTTGTGATTTCCGGTGAGGGAAACGGATTGAAGAGGTTGATCCGGGAAAAATTAACCGCAAATGAGGCTTGACCTAGTGTCAAGCCATGTTTAAAACAAGCCTTGACAGGGAAAGTTACCTAATATTCTGAAGTTTTGGAGGAAGAGAATGAATAAACAATGGACCATTATTTTCGCACTTATTTTTACCTTAATTGTCGCTATTTTTGCAGTTATTAATGTAAGATCGGTAGAAGTTGATTACCTGTTTGGCAGATCGGAGTGGCCGCTTATTTTAGTTATTTTGGGCTCAGTTCTAATGGGCGCGCTGATCGTATTTTCTGCCGGCGTTTTTCAGGTGATGAAACTAAAGCGGGAAATAAAAGCGCTGCGGAAAGAAAAGAAAACTGTACAAGGAACGATACATAAACAAGAGGATGCGTTGCATGCTGACCTGAATGACACACAGGATGCATCAGCCAGACTTGAGAAAAAAGACTAGTTTTCGAATAATATTTGAAACCCCTCAGCCTGCTCTAGTATAATAGGGTGGTTGAGGGGTGAATTTATGTTAGCGTCAAAAATGCGATGGGAAATCCAGCGACCAGATCAGGATAAGGTCAAATCACTCACAGAACAATTGCATATAACACCTCTTGTTGCGTCCCTGCTTGTAAAAAGAGGCTTTGATACAGCAGAAAGCGCAAGGCTGTTTTTACATACAAAGGATGCCGATTTTAATGATCCTTTTGAAATGAAGGGCATGAAAGAAGCGGCAGAGCGAATAAAACAGGCGATATCACAACAAGAACAGATTATGATATATGGCGATTATGATGCCGATGGAGTTACCAGTACGTCAGTGATGCTGCACACACTGCAAAAGCTGTCGGCTCAAGTTGATTTTTATATACCTGACCGCTTTAAAGAAGGCTACGGCCCTAATGAACAGGCATTTCGTTCGATTAAGGAACGGGGCTTCTCTCTGATTATTACGGTTGATACAGGAATTGCCGCTGTACATGAAGCAAAGGTGGCAAAGGAACTCGGACTGGATGTCATCATTACAGATCACCATGAGCCGGGACCGGAACTTCCGGATGTTTACGCGATCGTCCACCCGAAGCAGCCGGGCTGCACCTACCCGTTTAAAGAACTGGCCGGAGTCGGAGTCGCGTTTAAGCTTGCCCACGCTTTATTGGGCGAACTCCCAGATGAATTGCTTGACCTGGCGGCAATCGGCACCATTGCCGATCTAGTCCCGTTGCATGACGAAAACAGATTAATTGCAACACTGGGACTTGAAAGGCTTCGTCGGACGAATCGGCTGGGCTTAAAAGAGCTGATCAAGCTGTCAGGCGGAGACATCGGAGAAGCGAACGAAGAAACAGTCGGGTTCCAGCTTGCACCAAGGCTGAATGCCGTCGGAAGAATTGAACAGGCGGATCCCGCTGTTCATTTGCTCATGACAGAGGATTCGTTTGAAGCGGGAGAGCTTGCCGCTGAAATTGACCAGCTGAACAAAGAGCGCCAAAAGATGGTCAGTAAAATGACGGATGAAGCGATTGAAATGGTTGAACAGCAAAGCCTCGATCAAACTGCAATCGTCGTGGCCAAAGCCGGATGGAATCCAGGAGTCGTCGGAATTGTGGCTTCAAAGCTTGTGGACCGTTTCTACCGCCCGGCCATTGTGCTTGGCATTGATGAAGAAAAAGGGATCGCTAAAGGTTCGGCCCGGAGCATCAGGGGTTTTAATTTATTCGAAAGCCTTTCTGAATGCAGAGATATTCTTCCTCATTTCGGCGGCCATCCAATGGCGGCGGGGATGACGCTGAATGCCGAAGATGTGCCGGATTTGCGAAACAGGCTGAATCAAATAGCGGACAATACGCTTACGGAAGAGGATTTTATTCCTGTACAGGAAGTCGATCTCGTCTGCGGTGTCGAGGACATTACGGTTGATAGCATTACAGAAATGAACCTGCTGTCCCCCTTTGGCATGCTAAACCCGAAACCGCACGTTCTCGTAGAAAACGCTGTGCTGGAAGATGTCCGGAAGATTGGAGCAAATAAAAATCATGTCAAAATGACGGTCAGAAACGAGTCATCTCAGCTTGATTGCGTCGGTTTTAATAAAGGTGAGCTTGAAGAAGGCATCGTCCGCGGCTCAAGAATTTCAATTGTCGGTGAGATGTCTATCAACGAATGGAACAATAGAAAAAAACCGCAGCTTATGATTAAGGATGCCGCTGTTTCTGAATGGCAGCTGTTTGATTTAAGGGGGAAACGGATGTGGGAAGACACAGTTTCTGCCCTTCCATCTGCTAAACGGGCCATTGTCTCTTTCAAAGAAGACTCAACAACACTTCTTCAGACTGAAGATCTTCGCCGTGAAGTGCACGTCATCAGTTCTGAAGATCAGGCGAAGGCGTTAGATCTCGATGGTGCTTATATTGTATTACTGGATCCGCCGCCTTCGTTGGACATGCTCGCACATTTGCTGGAAGGCAAGATGCCTGAGCGGATATATTTTATTTTTCTTAATCAAGAGGATCACTTTTTATCAGCTTTTCCAGCAAGAGACCACTTTAAATGGTATTATGGGTTTCTTCTGAAAAGAGGTTCTTTTGACGTGAAACAACACGGCTCAGAGCTTGCGAGACATAAGGGCTGGTCCGTTGAAACAATCAATTTCATGACAAAGGTGTTTTTTGATCTCGGTTTTGTTAAAATAGAGAATGGTGTGCTGTCTGTGATTAGCGGAGTCAAGAAACGCGACTTAACAGACTCACAAACCTATCAGGCGAAGAAGCAGCTGATGGAATTGGATCAAAAGCTGAATTATTCTTCTGCTGAAGAGCTGAAGGAATGGCTGAATAAGCTGATGAAACAAGATTCAGAGGCTTATGAAAGTACGAGGAGGACATAAAACAGATGGATTTAAAACAATACGTAACAATTGTACCGGATTACCCGAAAGAGGGCGTGCAATTTAAAGATATTACGACATTGATGGATAAAGGCGATGTATACCGCTATGCCACAGACCAAATTGTTGAATATGCGAAAGAAAAACAAATTGATTTGGTCGTCGGCCCTGAAGCGCGCGGCTTTATTATCGGCTGTCCCGTTGCTTACGTGCTTGGCGTAGGTTTTGCGCCGGTCCGCAAAGAAGGCAAGTTGCCTCGTGAAGTGGTTAAAGTGGATTACGGCTTGGAATACGGAAAAGACGTATTAACGATCCATAAAGATGCGATTAAACCGGGTCAGCGTGTGCTCATTACAGATGACCTGCTTGCGACAGGCGGCACAATTGAAGCCACAATCAAACTTGTTGAAGAACTTGGCGGCGTGGTTGCTGGTATCGCTTTCTTAATCGAGCTTTCTTACCTTGACGGCAGAGAAAAGCTTAAAGATTATGACATGTTAACATTGATGAAATACTAAGGATAATCGCATAACGAAAAAGCACTCCATGTCAGGGTGCTTTTTTCCTATTGTTTTGCATTTATTTTATATAATATTTGGCGATTTGAACTTCTGCTCTTTACATCTTTCGTTTTTTTCTTGATAATAAACTACAATACAGTTTACATTCTAAAAAAGGTGATTCCATGGCGAACGAACAAGTATTGACTGCCGAGCAAGTTATTGATAAAGCGCGCAGCTATTTATCTGATGAGCATATCGCATTTGTCGAAAAAGCATATCTGTACGCTGAGGATGCTCATCGCGAGCAATACCGCAAATCGGGCGAGCCATATATTATTCATCCGATTCAGGTTGCGGGAATTCTCGTGGATCTTGAAATGGATCCTTCCACAATCGCGGGCGGATTTCTTCACGATGTCGTGGAAGATACAGATGTGACGCTTGATGACCTGAAAGAAGCATTTTCCGAAGAAGTGGCAATGCTTGTGGACGGCGTAACGAAGCTCGGCAAAATTAAATATAAATCTCAAGAGGAACAGCAGGCGGAAAATCATCGCAAAATGTTTGTCGCTATGGCTCAAGATATCCGGGTCATACTGATCAAGCTGGCGGATCGTCTTCACAATATGCGGACGCTGAAACATCTCCCTCAGGAAAAACAGCGGAGAATTTCCAATGAAACGCTGGAGATTTTTGCGCCTTTGGCGCATCGACTCGGGATTTCCAAAATTAAGTGGGAATTGGAAGACACGGCGCTCCGTTATTTGAATCCTCAGCAATATTACAGAATTGTCAACCTCATGAAGAAGAAACGCGCAGAACGTGAGCTTTATGTCGAAGAGGTAGTCGATGAAGTGAAGAAACGTGTCGAAGAAGTGCACATCAAAGCTGACTTCTCGGGACGTCCGAAACATATTTACAGCATTTATCGCAAAATGGTGCTGCAAAATAAGCAATTTAACGAAATTTACGATTTATTGGCTGTCCGCATTCTTGTGAATAGCATAAAGGACTGCTACGCGGTGCTCGGCATCATTCACACATGCTGGAAACCGATGCCCGGCAGATTCAAAGATTATATCGCAATGCCGAAGCCGAATATGTATCAATCGCTTCATACAACGGTTATCGGGCCTAAAGGCGATCCGCTGGAGGTGCAGATCCGCACCTTTGAAATGCATGAAATTGCGGAATACGGAGTTGCGGCTCACTGGGCTTATAAAGAAGGGAAAGCGGCCACCGAAGGCGCAACCTTTGAGAAAAAGCTTTCTTGGTTCCGTGAAATTTTAGAATTCCAAAATGAATCAACAGATGCTGAAGAATTTATGGAATCGCTCAAAATCGATTTGTTTTCTGACATGGTGTATGTCTTTACACCGAAAGGAGATGTAATCGAGCTTCCGTCCGGTTCTGTTCCGATTGATTTTTCTTACCGGATTCACTCTGAAATCGGCAATAAAACAATCGGTGCCAAAGTAAACGGAAAAATGGTAACGCTGGATCATAAGCTTCGGACAGGTGATATCGTTGAAATTCTGACGTCTAAGCACTCCTATGGTCCGAGCCAGGATTGGGTGAAGCTTGCCCAAACCTCCCAGGCGAAGCATAAGATCCGTCAATTCTTTAAGAAACAGCGGCGCGAAGAAAATGTCGAAAAAGGTCGTGAACTGGTAGAAAAAGAAATTAAGAATCTGGATTTTGAAGTGAAGGATGTCTTAACGCCGGAGAATATCCAGAAGGTTGCTGACAAGTTTAACTTCTCAAATGAAGAGGATATGTACGCAGCGGTCGGCTATAACGGCATTACAGCCTTGCAGGTCGCAAACCGCCTGACGGAAAAAGAGAGAAAGCAGCGCGATCAGGAAGAACAGGAAAAGAGCGTTCAGGAAGTCACTGCGGAATCTAAGCCGTACCCGCAAGGCAGGAAACGGGAAGCGGGCGTTCGCGTCAAGGGGATCGACAATCTTCTTGTCCGTTTATCAAAATGCTGCAATCCTGTACCGGGTGACGATATTGTCGGATTTATCACAAAAGGCAGAGGGGTTTCGGTCCATCGTGAAGATTGCCCGAATGTCAAAACGAATGAAGCCCTGGAGCGGCTGATTCCGGTAGAGTGGGAACATGAGTCGCAGGTTCAAAAGCGCAAGGAATATAATGTTGAGATAGAGATTCTTGGGTATGACCGCCGCGGATTGCTGAACGAGGTGCTTCAGGCAGTGAATGAAACGAAAACAAATATCTCATCTGTTTCTGGCAAATCGGATCGCAATAAAGTGGCAACTATTCATATGGCGATTTTTATTCAGAACATCAATCACTTGCACAAAGTCGTCGAGCGTATTAAACAGATAAGAGATATCTATTCTGTGCGCCGCGTCATGAACTAAAGGGGTTAGAAAATGAGATTAGTTGTTCAGCGAGTAACTGAAGCAAGCGTAACAGTGAATGAAGAGGTTGTCGGTCAAATTGGACAAGGCATCATGGTGCTGGTCGGCATCACTCACGATGATACAGAAGAGGATGCAGCTTATTTGGCCGATAAAATGGTTCATCTTCGTATATTCGATGACAGTGAAGGGAAAATGAATCTGTCTCTTTTAGATATAGGAGGAGAGATTTTATCCGTCTCACAGTTTACGCTTTACGGAGATACGAAAAAAGGGCGCCGGCCGAACTACATGAACGCCGCAAAACCTGATAAAGCTTTAGGTCTCTATGAAAAATGGAACGACCTGCTTCGTGAAAAAGGAATCAAAGTGGAGACCGGAATGTTTGGAGCGATGATGGATGTTCAGCTTACAAACTCAGGACCGGTCACGCTCATGATGGATTCAAAATAAAAAAGCTGCCAAAAGGCAGCTTCAGCTTGTAGAGAAAACGATGTTTTTTCTACAAGCTTTTTTGTTTTGTAATGTTTCTTTAGATATTCAGCTGATTTCAAAAGCAGAAAAAGAGCTCCCACATACCTAGCCCTGCTTGGCTAGGTATGTGGCAATCTTCTTCATGTTCTGGCATGCGGCTGTGAGGAGAACTTGTTCACTCACATTCCGTTTTCCTCTCAACCTGCAATAGCGAAGCCCATGCAGCTGTTTTGAATCTGCAAAGCTTCGCTCTATTTTTTCTTTTCTTTTTTTATAGAGGGTTTTTCCTGAAACAGATAAGCGATTTTGTCTGACCTTTTCTTTGTGGTCTTCCCATACATGCCGGGTGATGACCTTCTGGCGGTTCTTTGATCTTGTGCATTGCTCAAGCAATGGGCATGCGGAACAGGTTTCAGGATTTGATTTATATGACCGGTAGCCTTTTCGGTCAGTTGTTGAGTATGTAAGTACCTGCTGGTTCGGGCAAATGTAACTGTCTTTTTCACTGTCATAATGAAACTTCCATTTTGGAAACAAGCCCCTAGTAGGGTGATATCGTCTATGGGCAATAACGCCAAAAATATGGCGATCGGCTAGTCCTTTACAGATCGGAGTCGTTAAATAACCAGAATCAAGAGCGACGGCTTCTACTTCAAAATTAAATCGTGCAATTTGGTGGTCTAATCGGTCAAGATAAGGCACAGAATTATGGATATTTCCAGGCGTGACATAGGCGTCGGTGATAATGTTATGTTTCATATCCGTTGTTCGGTGATCTAAGTAAAAGAAACCCTCCGGTTTGTTTTCACGATACATATATCCACTTTCCGGATCAGTGGTGCTGTGGCGGATCTCTTTTTCAGCTTTCACCTCCTCTTTGGCCGGTAATGGCTTTTTTCCGTGTTCCTCCCGATCTTCCTGGATGGCTTCATTTAAATCTTTGATATAGCTTTGTGTATCCTGTTCAATCGTTTTCCTTGTGTATTTGTGCTTGTTGGCATTGGCTTTCAGATGAGTGGAATCGGTAAATAGGACACGTCCGCCCACCATGTCATGATTGATGGCCTGAAGAACGATCTCGTCAAAAATGTCTTGGAAGATGGTTGTATCTTTAAAGCGTGTGCGTCTGTTCCAGCTGATAGTGGAGTGGTGCGGAACTGGGTCGTTGATGTTCAATCCGAGAAACCATCTGTACGCCATATTGTAGTAAATTTCTTTTTCAAGCTGTCTTTCTGAACGGATACCGTAGAGGTAGCCGATAAACATCATTTTGAATAAAATCAGCGGGTCGAGTGAGGGGCGGCCTTTGTTTTCGCTGTAGTAAGGCTTCACCTTTTCAATGATAAAAGAGAAGTCAATGTGTTGATCAATTTTTCGAAGCAAATGATCCTCTTCGACGAGTTGATCGAGAAGAACAAATTCGGCTGCGTTTTGAGAAGAATTTCTTGTGTGGAACATAAGAAAGACACCGTCCTTTTTAGTCTTTCTTTTATTTTATTACAGAGGAATGGATATTTTAAGGAAAAATAAAGGCTGTCGAGATTTTCTCGACAGCCTGAAGCTGCCAAAAGGCAGCTTTTTTCATTGGAAATATTTCTCCAATCCGCTCTCGATACCGTCTGTTACTTTTTCTTGGTAAGAGCTGCTATGTACGATGGCCTCTTCCTGCGGATGGCTTACATATCCCAGCTCATACAGCATAGCGGGCTGTCTGTTTTCCCGAAGCACATAATAATCTCCGAATAACACGCCGCGGTCAGGAATGGAAGAACGCTTCACCACTTCAGAATGTACATCTGACGCCAGTCCCTGATCTTTGGCAGGGCTATAGTAGTAAGCGGTGCTGCCTCTCGTGGAAGCATCCGCATAGCTGTCATAATGAATGCTGATAAAGGCGTCAGCGTTGCGATAGTGAGACGTAGAGACCCGTGACTGTAAGCTGACAAAGGTATCATCCTGGCGTGTCACATACACATCTGCTCCAGCCGATCTAAGTTTGCCGGCGAGCAGTTTTGCTGTTTTAATCGTCAGGTTTTTCTCGAATTTACCCGAGTAGCCGATCGTTCCGCTGTCTTTTCCTCCGTGTCCCGGGTCAACAATAATCGTTTTATTGTTCAGAGAGCCGTTTCCGGACGGGGAATCAGCGACAGGCGGTTCTCCTGACTCTTCCGCACTTTTAGACGTTTGGACCACCCAGTTGGCGACATAAGCAGTCTGTCCGTTATCAAGCTTTATCTCATACCAGCTGCCCTTTGAACCGGTTATCGGATAGGAATCGCCTTTGGCAGCACGTTCTACGATCGAAGATGATGTTGACGCATCACTTCTTACATTCGTTCCTCCGTAGACGATATAGGCTTTTTTAGCGGAGGAGGAGCTGCCGGCATTTGCTGAATCTTCAGCTGGATCAGAACTAGTCAAAAGGTAATGGCTTGCAACCCAGCCTTTCAACCCGTTCACTTCGATGTGAGCCCAGCCATTTTTCTCGTTGAGAATCGTCACTTTCGTTCCGCGATCCAGTTTCGTTATAATCGCCGCGTCATGTGAGGCGGAGGCTCTTACATTTAGTGAGGAAACACCGACCGTGCTCGTTGATGCATCGGGAGATTCGGTTTGATCATTCCCATCAGATACTGAACTGCTGCCGCTTGACGTGACATATTCAGATGACACCCATCCGGTGGCGTTTTGATAGGATATCTTGATCCAGCCCGAATCTTTATCAATGACAGACGCTTGGCTGCCTTGCGGGAATTTGCCGATGACGTCGTATGAAGTGCCCGGTCCGGTTCTCATTCGCAGATCTGGATCTGTTGATGTAACAGTATCACTGCTTTCCGAAGAGCTTGAGCTGCCCTGATCTTCTTTTGTAATAAGCCATGACACCACCCATCCTTTGTCTCCGGAACCAAGCTGTATCTGCACCCAGTCTCCTTCTTCTTTTAAAATCGGGTAATGCTCTCCCTTTTTTACTTTCGCTGTAATCCCGTAGCTAAGCCCCGGGCCGCTTCTGACGTTCATTTCATCTGTTGCGATGACCGCTTCTCCCTGAGCGGCTGTAACGGAAGAAAAAGGCGGGAAAAGCGCCCCCGCGACGATAATACATACAATAAGAACAAAGTATTTCTTGCTCATTGTGTCCTCCTTTCAGATGATCATAAAAAAAGCTTTCTTGCTTAATATCGTAAAGTCCTTTCTGATTTTTAAATAAAAATAAAATGATTTGTTTATACTAGGCGTAAATACAATCAAAAAGGTGTGCAAATCATGAAATATCATCCAAAAATGGGCCGCGCGTTTCACGACGGTGAAGCAAATCTGCATTACAGCGATCACGCTGAACCTGATACGACTGGTTATCTTACTGAAACGGCATCTGAATTTGGTCTTATGTCCAAAGAAGCAGCGATAAGGAAAAACAACCGGAATAAAGCTTGACAGAGAACCTCAATCCCATTATTATAATAGAAATTGAGTACATAGCAAAATGATGAAAGATTTGAACCAATAATGGAGAAGAGTAGGTCAGATTGCATGGCTAGAGAGGAACCGCCCCAGGCTGAAAGCGGATCCCATTGCGTCTTTCTCGAAACAACACTCCGGAGGTTTCCTGCTGAACGCGTTAATCCCGTCATTAGGCAGTGAACGTGAACCTGCGTTAAAGGATCGAGCGGGAATATGAACATATTCCAACTAGGGTGGCACCACGGGTATAACTCTCGTCCCTACTATACATGTATAGTAGGGGCGGGAGTTTTTTTATTTTCATCATTAACGATCATTGTATATTTTTATAAGGGATACATAAGGAGGTCTACATATGGGATATAACATTCCAAGAGGAACACAGGATATTCTGCCCGGAGAATCAGATCGCTGGCAGTTTGTTGAACAAATTATGAGAGACACTTGCCGCACTTATCAATATAAAGAAATCCGCACACCGATTTTTGAGCATACAGAACTATTTGCCAGAGGTGTCGGAGAGTCTACAGATATCGTACAAAAAGAAATGTATACCTTCCAGGACCGCAAAGGCAGAAGCCTGACGCTTCGACCAGAAGGAACAGCTGCAGCGGTTCGCGCTTTTAATGAAAATAAGCTATTTGCAAATCCTGTCCAGCCGACAAAGCTTTATTATGTCGGGCCGATGTTCCGTTATGAACGTCCGCAGACGGGCCGGTACCGCCAGTTCTATCAGTTTGGAATTGAAGCAATAGGCTCGAGTGACCCTGCGATTGATGCCGAAGTCATGGCGCTTGCGATGAGTATTTATCAAAAAGCAGGTTTGCAAAACGTCAAGCTTGTCATAAACAGTCTCGGCGACCAAGAAAGCCGCAAAAGCTACAGAGAAGCGCTCGTGAAACATTTTGAGCCTCGCATCGAAGAGTTTTGTTCAGACTGCCAGTCACGTCTGCACACAAACCCGCTCAGAATCTTGGACTGCAAAAAAGACCGCGATCATGAACTGATGAAATCAGCACCTTCGATTTTGACATATTTAAATGAAGAATCAGCCGCTTATTTTGAGAAAGTAAAGCAATACTTAAACGATCTTGGCATTGCGTATGAAATTGATCCTAATCTTGTGAGAGGGCTGGATTATTACAACCACACCGCATTTGAAATCATGAGCAATGCGGAGGGGTTTGGCGCGATTACAACTCTTGCCGGCGGCGGACGCTACGATGGTTTGGTCGAACAGATCGGCGGGCCTGAAGCGCCGGGCATCGGGTTTGCGATGAGCATTGAACGCCTGCTTGCCGCCATTGATGCTGAAAAAAGAGAACTGCCTGTCGATCAGGGAATCGATTGCTATGTCGTCACGCTCGGCGAGAAAGCAAAGGATTATTCTGTTTCATTGGTGTACAAACTGAGAGAAGCAGGAATCTCCAGCGAAATCGATTATGAAAATAAGAAAATGAAAGGCCAGTTCAAAACAGCTGACCGCCTGAATGCCAGATTTATTGCGATTTTGGGTGAAGATGAGCTAGCCCAAAATAAAATCAATGTTAAGGATGCACAGACGGGCGAACAGATTGAAGTGGCACTTGATGAATTGATACATGTGATGAAGGCAAACCAAAAGGGATAAGGAGTGGAATCTATTGTTTGGAAGAACATATTATTGCGGCGAAATAACTGAAAAAGCAATTGGTGAATCTGTAACGCTGAAAGGCTGGGTCCAAAAAAGACGGGACCTCGGCGGATTGATTTTTATTGACTTGCGCGACCGTACGGGAATTGTTCAGGTCGTTTTTAACCCTGATGTGTCAAAAGAAGCGCTTGCTATCGCGGAAGGCATCCGAAACGAATACGTGCTTGATATTCAAGGGAAAGTAGTGGCGCGTGAAGAGGGAACAGTCAATCAGAATTTGAAAACAGGCGCGATCGAAATTCACGCTGATGGAGTGAACGTATTAAATGCTGCAAAGACACCTCCATTTGCGATTTCAGATCAAGCGGAAGACGTATCAGAGGACGTCCGTTTAAAACACCGTTACTTGGATTTGCGCAGACCGGCTATGTTCCAAACGATGCAGCTGCGCCATAACGTGACGAAAGCTGTCCGCAGCTTTTTAGATGAAAAAGGATTTCTTGATATTGAAACGCCGATTTTAACAGGAAGCACACCTGAAGGCGCCCGTGACTACTTGGTGCCGAGCCGAGTGCATGAAGGTGAGTTCTATGCGCTGCCTCAGTCTCCGCAGCTATTTAAACAGCTTCTGATGGTGTCAGGCATTGAACGCTATTATCAAATTGCCCGCTGTTTCCGAGATGAAGACTTGCGTGCGGACCGCCAGCCTGAGTTTACGCAAATTGATATTGAAATGTCCTTTATGAGCCAGGAAGATATTATGTCATTGGCTGAGGATATGATGGCAAAGATTATGCGCGAAACAAAAGGTGTGGAGCTCAAGCTTCCTCTTCCTCGAATGACGTATGATGAGGCGATGAACAGTTATGGTTCTGATAAACCGGATACTCGATTTGATATGCTTTTGACAGATGTGTCTGACATTGTGAAGGATACAGAGTTTAAAGTATTCTCATCTGCTGTGGCAAACGGCGGCGTGGTAAAAGCAATCAACGTAAAAGGCGGAGCGGTCGATTACTCCAGAAAAGATATTGACGCTCTTGGCGCTTTTGCTGCAAACTACGGGGCAAAAGGACTTGCTTGGGTGAAAGTTGAGGCAGACGGAGTGAAAGGCCCGATCGCCAAATTCTTTGATGAAGACAAGCAGTCCAAGCTGATTGAGGCGCTTGATGCTGCTGAAGGTGATTTGCTGCTGTTCGGAGCGGATAAATTCGAAGTGGTTGCCGCATCGCTCGGCGCCCTGCGCTTAAAGCTTGGGAAAGAACGCGGACTGATTGACGAAAACCTGTTCAATTTCTTATGGGTTATCGACTGGCCGCTTTTAGAGCATGATCCGGAGGAAGGCCGTTTTTACGCAGCCCACCATCCGTTCACAATGCCTGTCCGTGAAGACCTTGAACTGATTGAAACAGCGCCTGAAGACATGAAAGCACAAGCCTATGACCTCGTCTTAAACGGCTATGAGCTTGGCGGAGGCTCAATCCGTATTTTCGAAAAGGACATTCAGGAAAAAATGTTTGCGCTTCTTGGCTTCTCACAAGAAGAAGCGGCTGAGCAGTTCGGGTTCTTACTTGAAGCATTTGATTACGGCGCTCCTCCGCACGGCGGAATCGCGCTTGGCTTAGACCGTCTCGTCATGCTTCTCGCAGGACGTACGAACCTAAGAGATACGATTGCATTCCCGAAAACGGCAAGTGCAAGCTGCCTGATGACAGAAGCGCCAGGCGAAGTAAGCGACGCCCAACTGGACGAGCTTCACCTTTCTATCAAGAAAAAAGTAAAGAGCTGAATGAGCAGTTCGATTCTTGAAAATCAAAATCGTCTATGATATGATTTTGACAAGTTAAATAAAGTCCTGATGTGTTAGTTGTACACCTAGTTTTGACCGAACATTTTTTTGATTTGGGAGCCCGTATTTTTAAATGGCGTACATGCCTCTTTTCATTCGGTAAAGAGGACTTACAAGATTTGAAAGAGGGCACCCACCTGCTGAGAGCGGGTTCAAAACAAAGGAAAGCTGCAACGGCACTATTGGGACTTTATTTTTTGTGCGCAGAAAAAACGGCTGCACATGATTCAGCCATTTAATAG
Source organism: Bacillus vallismortis (assembly GCF_040784915.1). GTDB lineage: Bacteria > Bacillota > Bacilli > Bacillales > Bacillaceae > Bacillus > Bacillus subtilis_G. The sequence goes on along the minus strand of NZ_CP160797.1, from coordinate 2,791,980 downwards.
ATGAAACCAGAATACGAATGTGGAGTGAGGTTCTTGTTACACCAGTTTTCACGCAATGAATTAGCTATCGGAAAAGAAGGCCTAGAAACGCTGAAAAACAGCACGGTTGCTGTGCTTGGGGTCGGCGGAGTCGGATCGTTCGCGGCGGAAGCTCTCGCGCGGTCAGGCGTCGGCCGCATTTTGCTTGTCGACAAAGATGATGTGGACATTACAAACGTAAACCGTCAGCTTCACGCGCTCCTTTCAACAGTCGGACAGCCGAAAGTTGATTTAATGAAAGCGCGGATCGCGGACATTAACCCGGAGTGTGAAGTGATCGCATTAAAAATGTTCTATACGGAAGAAACGTATGAGCAATTTTTTGAATATAAGCTTGATTATGTCATTGATGCGTCAGACACCATTCATTATAAAATCCATTTAATGAAAGAATGTTTGAAACGGGATATTCCGCTCATCTCCAGCATGGGCGCCGCCAATAAAACAGATCCGACACGCTTCCAAATCGCTGATATTTCAAAAACGCACACTGATCCCATTGCGAAGGTCGTCCGTACGAGATTACGGAAAGAGGGCATCAAAAAGGGTGTTCAAGTGATTTTCTCTGACGAAAGCCCGATTGTTATTCGGGAAGATGTCAGAAAAGAAGTGGGAAATGACGAAGCGAACATCCGCAAAGCAAAAATGCCGCCATCTTCTAATGCTTTTGTGCCGTCAGTTGCCGGTTTGATTATGGGCGGGCATGTTGTCATGGATCTTGTAAAAGACATTGAAATCAAACGCGTGAAGGATAAATAACGCATAGAAACAGCCTTGATGATGATTCAAGGCTGTTTTTGTTTTATTTTCTTTTCATTAATTTGTCATATACCTGCTTTAAGGCGGACTCGAACTTTCCTGTCTGTTTCGGCTTGTAATATTGCTTATTCTTTAAAGGATCAGGGAGATATTGCTGTTCGACCCATCCGTTGTCGTAATGATGCGGGTATTTATAGTCGATTCCTCTTCCTAATTCCTGAGCTCCTTTATAATGCGCGTCTTTTAAATGCTTAGGGACATCCCCGATTTTTCCGGATCTGATATCTGCAAGCGCCTCATCGATTGCCAGAATGGCTGAGTTTGATTTCGGCGAGAGGCAAAGTTCAATGACTGCGTTGGCCAGCGGAATTCGTGCTTCGGGAAATCCGACCCGCTCAGCAGTCTGAATAGCGTGCAGTACCCTGGGGCCAGCTTGGGGGCTTGCTAAGCCGATATCTTCATAGGCGATGACAAGCAGTCTTCTTGCAATGCTTTCCATATCACCAGCTTCAATTAATCTTGCCAAATAGTGAAGAGCTGCGTTGGCATCAGAGCCGCGGATCGATTTTTGAAAAGCGGATAAAACATCATAATGCGCGTCACCATCTTTATCGTGAGTAAAGCTCTTTTTCTGCAAACATTCTTCCGCGGTTTCTAATGTAATGTGAATCACACCGTCTGGTGACTCCTTTGTTGATAACACGGCCAACTCAAGCGCATTTAAAGCGGAGCGGACATCCCCTCCGCATCCGCGGGCAAAATGCTCCATCGCCTGATCATCAATGGATACAGTATAGGTGCCAAGGCCCCGATGCTCATCATGAAGCGCCCGTTCCAGAGCCTGTTTTATCAGTTCCGGTGTTAACGGCTCAAGCTCAAAGATCTGTGTCCGGCTTCTGATCGCCGGATTTATGGCATGATACGGGTTAGCCGTGGTTGCTCCGATCAAAATGATCATCCCGTTTTCTAAATAGGGCAAAAGAAAATCTTGTTTCCCTTTATCCAGCCTGTGAACTTCATCCAGAATCAAAATCACTTGGCCTGACATTTTAGCTTCCTGGGCTACGATTTCCATATCTTTTTTATTGTTAATGACAGCATTCAGCTTCCGAAAAGCAATACTTGTTGAACCGGCGATTGCTGTTGCGATTGATGTTTTTCCAATTCCGGGCGGCCCGTACAAAATCATGGATGACAAATGTTTTGCCTGAACCATTCTGCCGATCATTTTATCTTCAGCCACCAGATGCTGCTGGCCGATAATATCCTCAATTTTTGTCGGACGCATCCGATATGCCAATGGCTTCATCATCATCTCTCCTTACATAATTACAGGGTAACGGAAAACCGGACATTAGGAAAGAGGGAAGCCCGTTTCCCCCCGCCTCAATGAAAAATCGCTGAAGGTATGTTATAATAACAGTTGGTCTATTAGATAATAAACGGACGAATCATATAGAAATTACCATTATAAACGTGGAAAATCATGAAATAACAGAGGTGTTCATGTTGAAAATATCAACTAAGGGAAGATACGGGCTCACCATTATGATCGAGCTTGCAAAAAAGCATGGTGAAGGCCCGACTTCATTAAAAAGCATCGCACAGACGAATAATCTTTCCGAGCATTATTTGGAGCAGCTGGTATCGCCGCTCAGAAATGCCGGCTTAGTGAAAAGCATTAGAGGCGCATACGGCGGATATGTATTAGGCAGCGAGCCGGATGCGATCACGGCGGGAGATATTATCCGTGTACTCGAGGGGCCGATCAGTCCTGTTGAAGTGCTGGAAGACGAGGAGCCTGCCAAGCGGGAGCTCTGGATTCGTATACGTGATGCTGTGAAAGAGGTTTTAGACAGTACAACATTAGAGGATCTTGCCAGCTATACAGACGGAGAGCAAGAAGCTTATATGTTCTATATTTAGATCAGAGGTGCAAATATAATGGAACGGATTTATTTAGATCATGCCGCAACGTCTCCGATGGATGAGCGAGTGCTGGAAAAAATGATCCCTCATTTCTCCGGCAATTTTGGGAATCCATCCAGTATTCATTCATTTGGTAGAGAATCTCGAAAATGGGTGGACGAAGCAAGAGCTCAGATTGCAGCCGAAATCGGAGCGGCGGAGCAGGAGATCATTTTTACAAGCGGGGGGACGGAAGCTGATAACTTGGCCATTATGGGAACCGCGCTTGCAAGAAAAGATGTGGGCAGACACATCATTACGACAAAAATTGAGCATCACGCCGTGCTTCACGCTTGTGAAAAACTTGAGGAAGACGGATTTGAAGTTACGTATCTGGACGTTGGCCAAAATGGTAGAGTCAGTGCAAAACAGGTGAAAGAAGCACTGCGTGATGATACAATCCTTGTGACAGTGATGTATGGAAACAATGAAGTCGGAACAGTGCAGCCGATCGATGAAATCGGTGAGCTGCTGAAGGAACACCAGGCTTATTTTCATACCGATGCTGTACAGGCATTCGGGTTGCTGCCAATTGATGTGAACAACAGCCATATCGACCTTCTGTCTGTTTCTGGGCACAAGCTCAACGGGCCAAAAGGGACAGGCTTTTTATATGCAAGTAAAGATGTGAAGCTTTCCCCGCTCTTATTTGGGGGAGAGCAAGAAAGAAAACGCCGTGCCGGAACAGAAAATGTTCCCGGCATTGTCGGGCTGAAAGAAGCCATCAAGCTGTCAAGTGAAGAACGGGACGAAAAAAACAAGAAGTATCAATCGTTTAAAACAATCATCGCCGACACGCTTGAAAATGCCGGTGTGGCATTCGAGATCAACGGGGACAAAGAGCATTGCCTGCCGCATGTTCTGAACCTTTATTTCCCCGGTGTATCAGTGGAAGCGCTGCTGGTGAATCTGGATATGGCGGGAGTAGCTGTTTCAAGCGGATCAGCGTGCACGGCCGGTTCGGTCCTGCCGTCACATGTTCTGACTGCTATGTTCGGAGAAGAGAGTGACCGGCTGACGTCCTCAATTCGGATCAGCTTCGGCCTCGGCAATACCGCTGAGCAAGTGAAAACTGCTGCCAAACATGTGGCCGACGTTGTCAAACGGCTGACACAATAAGGCGGCTTAGTTATTGGAGTGAATGAAATTGGAAAAACGGCCGGAAGATACAAGAGTCGTCGTCGGTATGTCCGGCGGTGTAGACTCATCTGTGGCGGCCCTGCTGTTAAAAGAACAGGGCTATGATGTTATCGGAATCTTTATGAAAAACTGGGATGATACGGACGAAAACGGTTTTTGCACGGCGACAGAGGATTATGAAGATGTGATCCGCGTCTGCAACCAAATCGGAATTCCGTACTATGCCGTAAATTTTGAAAAGCAATATTATGAGAAGGTATTTCAATACTTCCTTGATGAATATAAAGCAGGCAGAACACCCAACCCGGATGTGCTATGCAACAAAGAAATTAAATTCAAGGCGTTTTTGGAGCACGCCCTGTCACTTGGCGCCGACTATCTAGCGACTGGCCACTATGCAAGGGTTGACAGAAGCGGCGGCAAAGTCAGAATGATGCGAGGCATTGATGAAAACAAAGATCAAACGTACTTCTTGAATCAGCTGACAGAAGATACGCTAAGCAAAGTCATGTTCCCGATCGGCGAGCTTCAAAAAAGCCGTGTGCGTGAAATTGCCAAAGAAGCAGATCTTGCTACGGCGGCGAAAAAAGACAGTACGGGCATCTGTTTTATCGGCGAGCGCAACTTCAAAACGTTTCTCAGCCAATATCTCCCTGCACAGCCGGGTGATATGATGACGATGGACGGCGAAGTAAAAGGACGCCACGACGGGTTGATGTACTATACGATCGGACAGCGTCACGGGCTTGGCATCGGCGGAAGCGGCGAGCCGTGGTTTGCGGTCGGTAAAGATCTTGAAAAGAACATCCTCTACGTGGATCAAGGGTTCCATAACCCGCTTCTTTATTCCGACAAAATTACAGCAACGAATATTAGCTGGGTTCGTCCGGACATCATGAAGGGCGAAGAGATTTCCTGCACGGCTAAATTCCGTTACCGTCAAGAAGATCATAAAGTGACGGTGCGCATGACGGGTGAAGGCGAAGCGGAAGTCATCTTTGATGAACAAGTCCGCGCTGTTACGCCGGGACAAGCCGTTGTCTTCTATGATGGCGAAGAATGCCTTGGCGGCGGAACAATTGATGATGTGTACAAAGATGGAACAAAATTGTGGTACGTATAAAAGATGAAAAACCTCAACACTGAGTTGGGGTTTTTTAATGAAAGGAAGATGGTCGGTGGATTATAATCAACTCGGTATAGAGGCGATGCAGGAAGGCGATTACGAGAAAGCGGCAGAGGCATTTGCAAAAGCGATTGAAGAAAATAAAGAAGACGCGATTCCGTATATCAACTTTGCTAACCTGCTTTCATCCGTAAACGAGCTGGAACGGGCGCTTGCGTTTTATGATAAAGCGCTTGAATTAGACAATAGCGCAGCCACTGCGTATTATGGGGCAGGAAATGTCTATGTTGTAAAAGAAATGTACAAAGAAGCGAAAGACATGTTTGAAAAAGCGCTTCGTGCCGGGATGGAAAACGGCGACCTGTTTTACATGCTCGGAACGGTTCTTGTCAAACTCGAACAACCTAAACTTGCACTGCCATATTTACAAAGAGCGGTCGAACTGAATGAAAACGATGCGGAAGCGCGCTTTCAATTTGGGATGTGCTTAGCGAACGAGGGCATGCTGGACGAAGCGCTCAGCCAGTTCACAGCTGTAACTGAGCTAAATCCGGGGCACGCTGATGCATTTTACAATGCCGGTGTCGCTTATGCATATAAAGAAAATCGAAAAAAAGCGCTGGAAATGCTGGACAAGGCGATCGCCATCCAGCCGGATCATATGCTTGCGCTTCATGCTAAAAAACTGATCGATCCATCATAACAGCACAGGAGGAGGGACAGCTCGTGCAGCAGCATCCGGATCAGCTTAACATGGAGGAAGAGCCCTATCTAAAAGGGACAGTCAACACAGTCATCTATCATAATGACACCAATTTATATACGGTTCTGAAAGTGAAAGTCAGAGAGACCTCCGAAGCCATTGAAGATAAAGCCGTATCCGTGACGGGCTACTTCCCTGCGCTTCAAGAAGAAGAGACCTACACGTTTTACGGAAAGATCGTAACCCATCCAAAATTCGGGCTCCAATTTCAGGCGGAGCATTTCAAAAAGGAGATTCCGACGACTAAAGAAGGCATCGTTCACTATTTATCGAGTGATTTGTTCGAGGGAATCGGCAAAAAAACAGCTGAAGAAATTGTGAAAAAACTGGGTGACAGCGCGATTAATAAAATACTAGCTGACACTTCAGTGCTTTACGATGTTCCAAGGCTGTCAAAAAAGAAGGCCGACACGCTAGCCGGCGCCCTGCAGCGGCATCAGGGACTGGAACAAATCATGATATCCCTTAATCAGTTTGGATTCGGTCCGCAGCTGTCTATGAAAATCTATCAAGCCTATGAATCGGAGACGCTTGAAAAGATTCAGGAAAACCCTTATCAGCTTGTGAAAGATGTAGAAGGCATCGGGTTTGGAAAAGCGGATGAACTGGGCAGCAGAATGGGGCTTTCGGGTAATCATCCTGAGCGGGTAAAAGCCGCCATTTTGTACACGCTTGAAACAACTTGTCTGTCAGATGGGCATACGTACATAGAAACGGAACAGCTCATTATCGATACCCAATCACTGTTAAATCAGTCAGCAAAGGAAGGGCAGCGCATCACAGAAATGGATGCAGCTAACGCGATTATTGCCCTTGGAGAAAATAAAGACATTGTCATAGAAGATGGCCGCTGTTATTTCCCATCGCTGTTTTACGCGGAACAAAATGTTGCGAAGCGCGTGAAACATATCGCAAGCCAAACCGAATATGACGACCAGTTTCCTGAATCAGAATTTCTGCTCGCTTTGGGAGAACTGGAGGAACGGATGAACGTTCAGTATGCCCCCAGCCAAAAGGAAGCGATTCAAAAAGCCCTTTCCTCGCCGATGCTGCTTTTAACGGGAGGCCCGGGAACAGGGAAAACGACGGTAATCAGAGGGATTGTCGAACTGTACGGAGAGCTTCACGGTGTGTCGCTAGACCCGTCAGCTTATAAAAAGGATGAAGTCTTTCCGATTGTATTGGCCGCACCGACAGGGAGAGCGGCGAAACGGATGAGTGAATCAACGGGCCTTCCGGCAGTCACGATTCACAGGCTCCTTGGCTGGAATGGCGCAGAGGGCTTTACCCATACAGAGGATCAGCCGATCGAAGGGAAGCTGTTAATCATCGATGAAGCGAGTATGCTTGATATATGGCTTGCAAACCATATGTTCAAGGCGATCCCTGATCATATTCAAATCATCATCGTCGGAGACGAAGATCAGCTGCCTTCTGTCGGTCCGGGCCAAGTGCTGAGAGACCTTTTGGCATCTCAGGTGATACCCACTGTGAGACTGACAGATATTTACCGCCAGGCGGAAGGATCATCAATCGTCGAGCTTGCCCATCAGATGAAAAATGGTTTGCTGCCAAACAATTTGACTGCCCCGACGAAGGACCGTTCCTTTATTCGCTGCGGAGGATCGCAAATTAAAGAGGTAGTTGAAAAGGTCGTCGCCAATGCATTGAAAAAAGGCTATACGGCAAAGGACATTCAGGTTCTCGCTCCGATGTACAGAGGAAAAGCCGGGATCAATGAACTAAATGTAATGCTGCAGGACATTTTAAATCCTCCTAAAGAAAAACGGAGGGAATTGAAATTCGGAGATGTTGTCTACAGAACCGGAGATAAAATTTTGCAGCTCGTCAATCAGCCGGAAAACAATGTATTCAACGGAGATATTGGCGAAATTACGTCGATATTTTATGCGAAGGAAAATACAGAAAAAGAAGATATGGCTGTCGTTTCTTTTGACGGGAATGAAATGACGTTTACGAAAAAAGACTTTAACCAGTTTACACACGCGTATTGTTGCTCTATTCATAAATCGCAGGGAAGTGAATTTCCGATTGTGGTTTTGCCTGTGGTGAAAGGCTATTATAGAATGCTCAGAAGAAACCTTCTTTATACCGCGATTACAAGAGCGAAGAAGTTTCTCATTTTATGCGGAGAAGAGGAGGCGCTGGAGTGGGGCGTGAAAAATAATGACGCAACGGTCAGGCAGACCGCCTTGAGAAACAGGCTCTCAATACAGATTGAGGAAATGGATGCTGAGCTTGAGGCTTTGCAAAAAGAGCTCCCATTCAGCGTACACGATGCCAATATTGGTATGGAAGGCATTACACCATTCGATTTTATGAAAGAAGGACAGCTGTAAAAGGCTCCCGCGCTGCGGGAGTTTTTTTATTTTGCGGTGGAAGTGATTTCATCGTATGAGTCTAAGGTGCAAAGCAAAACCTAAGCTTGTTCAACAAAAGGTGGTTGATCACACTTTGAGAACATGCCATGAGATAGAAGGATTCCCAGTATACTCAGAACGAACTTCTTGTTATCTTGGGACAATTTCCGATATTTGTTTTTCTCTTAAGGGAGATTGTCTCGGGTTTATTGTTGCACAAAAACGGTTTTTGCATCATCATCACGCGTTATTACGGGCGTGTGATATTTCTTGCATTCTTGATGACCGCATATTGGTCTCGATCAGTTCAGACCAGCTTCTGCCTCTTCCGAAATCATGCTTCACATACGAGCAGATGAAAATGAAGCTTGTAAAATCGCAAGAGGGAGATATATTGGGGATGCTGGAAGATGTATACTTTTGTTTGGACAGGGGCATAATCGTAGCATATGAACTCTCGGACGGTTTCTTTTCTGATCTGGCGGGAAGCAAGCATCAGATCCAAAGAGCGGATTCGCTTGTCGAGGTGCGGAAAGACGAGATCGTTCTGAACGGATAGAGGTGTGAGATATGCTTATATGCCCGAATTGCAAAAGTAAGGATATCGGGAAAATCGGCGTGAACCAATATTATTGCTGGAGCTGTTTTATTGAACTGACAGTAGCCAAAGGGAAGATTGCAACTCATCAGGTGGAAGAAGACGGAACGTTAAGCAGCTTAGATGATTTGTTTTCTGAGGATGAACGCAGCATCAATTTTTAATGATGAAGGGAGATGCGCAGGATGAATCGGACGATGACTTCTCTTTTGGCATTGGGAGCTGGGGCTCTCGTGTACCGAATGACGACTCAATCCAACATGCTGAATAATCGAAGCATGAAGCGGATGAGAAGAAGAATAACGAAAATGTTTTAAGTGAAAAAGGATACTCTCCGAAGAGTATCCTTTTTGTTATAAGGAGAGAGAATAATTCGTACCGTTCCTCAAAAGATATAGAAGAGGTGAAAGCAGATGCTTCAAAAACCGGTGCAGCTTTTGTTGTGGGTGGCCATTTGTTTGCTGGTCCTGTTAACAGTCTACGTCTTTTTTATGCTTGATGTGTTATGGTCGCCCTTTTGGCTCGTCATAAAAACAATCTTTATTCCCTTGATCATTTCAATTTTTATTTCTTATTTATTGCTCCCGGTCACGGAGTGGCTGCACGGCAAAGGATTGCCGAGGACCTTGAGCATCTTGGTTATTTATGTTCTTTTTTTTGGCGGAATTGGCTGGGCGCTGTATAAAGGGGTGCCTGTTTTAATTGTGCAGCTGACGGATTTATCTGAGAATATACCTATGTTTGCCGATACGTATAACGGGCTCCTTCTTCATGTGCATAACCATACTGATGACTGGCCGGACGGCATGCACCATCGGATAGATAAAATGATCCGCCAGACGGAGGCGTTTTTCGCGGGAGCGATCGAGGGTGCAATCAGCGGAATTCGCAACGTGCTTGATTACTTCATCATTGCGGCAACAATCCCTTTTCTCGTGTTTTATATGGTAAAGGATATTGAGTTGATGAAAAAGACGGTATGGTACTTGACTCCGAAGTCGTGGAGAAAGCGGGGCAGCGCCTTCTTGCGGGATGTGGATGACTCTCTTGGCGATTACGTCCGCGGCCAGCTTCTGGTCTGTTTCATTCTCGGCGTGCTGGCGGGCGTTACATTCTGGATATTTGGACTTCCCTATCCGTTGATCTTAGGCCTGATTTCAGGGATAACGAATGTCATACCTTATTTTGGTCCGTTTATCGGAGCGGTTCCGGCGCTTTTAATTGCGATGACGATCTCAGTGAATGCGATTCTTGTTGTGGTGATTACAGTGTTTACTCTGCAGTTTATGGAAGGGAATATCCTCAGTCCGTTCATTGTTGGCAGAAGCCTTAAAATGCATCCTGTCGTCATCATGCTTGCGCTGCTTGCCGGAGGAGAGCTTGCGGGAATCGTCGGGATGATTCTGGCTGTTCCTGCGACGGCTGTTTTAAAAGTGATGATGATCCATTTTTTGCGGATGAGGACGGAGCATTGACATTGACGTGCAGCTTGTCTATAATTTCTCGTAGAATACATACGAATCTCGAGTGACGGATCCGAGTACGCCGAAGCCCTGTTAAAGAGAGAAGCTCCGCAAGCTGAAAGGAGCTTTATCAGAAGATCGGAGGAAGCTAATCCTGAGTGCAGTTAATCACTGCCGCACATCCTGCGTTACAGGGTAAAAGGTGACGGGCGAATGATAAATGAAGCCCGTAATCAGGGTGGTACCGCGAGACAGCTCTCGTCCCTGTGTAAACGTGTGGTTTGCATAGGGGGAGGGCTTTTTTGCTGTCACTAAAGAGAATTTCGATTTTTATAGAGGAGGAAATACAATGAAACACCTAACTTCTGCTGAAGTTCGTCAAATGTTTTTGGATTTCTTTAAAGAAAAAGGACATGCGGTAGAGCCGAGCGCATCATTAGTGCCACATGAGGATCCTTCACTGCTTTGGATCAACAGCGGTGTTGCGACACTGAAAAAATATTTTGACGGCCGTGTCGTTCCGGAAAATCCAAGAATCGTAAACGCTCAAAAAGCGATCAGAACAAACGATATAGAAAATGTAGGTAAAACTGCGCGCCATCATACATTCTTTGAAATGCTCGGAAACTTTTCCATTGGCGATTATTTCAAAGAAGAAGCCATTACATGGGCTTGGGAGTTTTTAACCAGTGACAAGTGGATCGGTTTCGACAAAGAGCTTCTCTCTGTTACGGTTCACCCCGAGGATGAAGAGGCGTATGAGTACTGGGCGAAAAAAATCGGTATTCCTGAGGACAGAATTATCCGTCTTGAAGGGAACTTCTGGGACATCGGTGAAGGACCGAGCGGACCGAACACAGAGATCTTCTACGACCGCGGTGAAGCATACGGAAACGATCCGGAAGATCCGGAGCTTTACCCAGGCGGAGAAAACGACCGTTACCTGGAAGTATGGAATCTTGTGTTCTCTGAGTTCAACCATAACCCTGACGGCACGTACACGCCGCTTCCGAAGAAAAACATTGATACGGGCATGGGGCTTGAAAGAATGGTATCTGTCATCCAGAATGTTCCGACTAACTTTGATACCGATTTATTTGTTCCGATCATCAAAGCAACAGAAAGCATTTCTGGTGAAACATATGGCACAGACAATGTGAAAGATACTGCGTTTAAAGTGATTGCCGACCACATCAGAACGGTCGCCTTTGCTGTCAGTGACGGGGCGCTGCCGTCCAATGAAGGCCGCGGCTATGTCTTAAGACGCTTATTGCGCCGGGCAGTGCGTTATGCCAAAACAATCAACATCCACCGTCCGTTTATGTACGACTTAGTGCCGGTTGTTGCTGAAATCATGGCTGATTTCTATCCTGAAGTAAAAGAGAAAGCGGATTTTATCGCAAAAGTCATCAAAACTGAAGAAGAGCGCTTCCACGAAACTCTTAACGAAGGGCTTGCGATCTTGTCAGAAATGATCAAAAAAGAAAAAGGCAAGGGCAGCAGCGTGATTTCAGGGGCCGATGTGTTTAAACTGTACGATACGTATGGATTCCCAGTTGAGCTGACGGAAGAATACGCCGAAGACGAGAATATGACGGTTGACCATGAAGGCTTTGAAGAAGAAATGAATCAGCAGCGTGAACGGGCAAGAAACGCCCGCCAAGATGTCGGCAGCATGCAGGTGCAGGGCGGCGCATTGCGCGACGTGAGCGATGAAAGCACATTTGTCGGCTACTCTCAAACAAAAGCTGATGCCAGTGTCATTGTGCTTCTTCAAGACGGCCAATTCATTGAAGAGGCTCATGAAGGAGACAGCGTTCAAGTGATTCTTGATGAAACACCGTTCTATGCAGAAAGCGGCGGCCAAATCGGCGATAAAGGCTATCTCCGCAGCGAACAGGCAGTGGTAAGAATTAAAGATGTAAAAAAAGCGCCGAACGGCCAGCATGTGCATGAAGGTGTTGTGGAGAGCGGCACTGTTCAAAAAGGCCTGCATGTTACTGCTGAAGTTGAAGACCATATGAGAAGCGGCGTCATTAAAAACCATACGGCAACGCATTTATTGCATCAGGCATTGAAAGACGTTCTTGGAACTCATGTCAATCAGGCGGGATCTCTTGTGACTGAAAACCGCCTTCGTTTTGATTTCTCGCACTTTGGTCAAGTGACAAAAGAAGAGCTTGAACAAATTGAAAGAATCGTAAACGAAAAGATCTGGGCGAGTATCCCGGTCAGCATTGATTTAAAACCGATCGCTGAAGCAAAAGAAATGGGCGCGATGGCTCTGTTCGGCGAAAAATACGGCGATATTGTCCGTGTCGTTCAAGTCGGAGATTACAGTTTAGAGCTGTGCGGCGGATGCCATGTCAGAAACACAGCGGAAATCGGCTTGTTTAAAGTGGCTTCTGAATCTGGAATCGGCGCGGGCACAAGACGGATTGAAGCTGTAACGGGGCAAGGCGCTTACGAAGAAATGAACAGCCAAATTTCAGTATTGAAGCACGCTGCAGACGAGCTGAAAACAAATATCAAAGAAGTGCCGAAACGGGTTGCGGCTCTGCAGGCTGAACTGAAGGAAGCACAAAGAGAAAATGAATCTCTTCTTGCGAAACTAGGCAACGTGGAAGCAGGAGCGATTCTGTCAAAAGTGAAAGATGTTGACGGTGTGAGTGTGCTTGCGGAAAAAGTAAATGCGAAAGACATGAATCATCTCCGCGCAATGGTGGACGAACTGAAAGCGAAGATTGGATCTGCGGTGATTGTGCTCGGTGCGGTACAAAACGATAAAGTCAATATTTCCGCCGGCGTAACAAAGGATCTCATTGAGAAAGGCCTACATGCCGGCAAGCTGGTCAAACAAGCTGCGGAAGTTTGCGGCGGTGGCGGCGGAGGCCGTCCGGATATGGCGCAGGCAGGCGGCAAACAGCCGGAAAAATTAGAAGAAGCTTTGACTTCTGTAGAAGATTGGGTCAAATCCGTTTTATAATTTGCCCATGTAGTGTAGAATGATGGTAAGATTAGGACCCCAGGCTGAACTTTGCCTGCGAATTTGGGAAAGAGGTGCAAAACGGTGAGCTCGTTTGATAAAACGATGAAATTTAATTTCTCCGATGATTCTGCTGAGACTAACGTAAATGAAGTGCTGATTACAGTGTATGACGCGCTTCAGGAAAAGGGCTACAATCCAATCAATCAGATTGTCGGATACTTGCTGTCAGGTGATCCCGCTTATATTCCTAGGCATCGTGACGCTCGTAATTTAATTCGCAAACTTGAAAGAGACGAATTAATCGAGGAATTGGTGAAGTCTTATTTAGAACAGCATAAAGAGGCGTAAAAAAAGTATGAGAATATTAGGACTCGATTTAGGAACCAAAACACTCGGTGTTGCTCTGAGCGACGAAATGGGCTGGACTGCTCAGGGCATTGAGACCATAAAGATCAATGAAGCTGAAGGCGATTATGGTTTTTCCCGTTTATCTGATCTGATTCAGGAGTATACTATAGATAAAATCGTGCTCGGCTTTCCTAAGAATATGAACGGAACAGTCGGCCCGAGAGGCGAAGCCAGCCAAACATTTGCGAAAATGCTTGAAACAACGTACAATGTTCCTGTTGTGCTGTGGGACGAGCGTCTTACCACAATGGCGGCTGAAAAAATGCTGATTGCCGCTGATGTCAGCAGGCAAAAACGAAAAAAAGTCATTGATAAAATGGCGGCTGTTATGATTTTGCAAGGATATCTTGACAGCTTAAATTAAAGCCAGGGGTGAAGAAAATGGAACACGGCGAAAATAATATTACAATTGTTGACGATCAAGGAAATGAACAGCTTTGTGAAGTGCTGTTTACATTTGAAAACGAAGAGTTTGGGAAGTCTTATGTGCTGTACTACCCAATGGAAGCAAAAGATGATGAAGAAGTAGAAATTCTTGCTTCCAGCTTCACGCCAAACGAAGGCAGTGAAAACGGTGAGCTACATCCGATCGAAACTGACGAAGAATGGGATATGATTGAAGAAACCCTTAACACATTCTTAGCGGACGAAGACGAAGAATAAAACACCGCGCCAAAGCCGGAGCCATACTGCTCCGGCTTTTTTTATGCTGTATAAGGCCTCTTTCACCCTTGTTTTGTAATAAATTGCCGAAATCCAATGAATCATGTAGTATAAGAGCTGATGGGAGGAGACCTAATGTATATCAATCAGCAAAAAAAATCATTCTTCAATAAAAAAAGAATCATACTGTCTTCCATTATAGTGCTGCTTCTCATCATTGGCGGGGCATTTTTATATGGGAAAACATTGCTTGAACCTGTTGAAAAAGACAGTGAAACGACAGTTAACATCAACATTCCGAGCGGCTCGTCTGTTTCGGCCATCGCATCGATATTGAAGAAAAACGATGTCATAAAAAGCGAGAAGGCATTTCAGTATTATGTCAAATATAAAGGCGCTTCCGGGTTTCAGGCGGGATTCTACCATTTGAATAAAGGAATGGATGTAGATGCCATTATTCATAAGCTGACGAGCGGGGCTACAGGCTATGCATTTCAAATTACGGCAACTGAGGGAGCGCAGCTGACACAAATCGCGGCCGCTATTGCTGATGAAACGAAATACTCTAAAAAACAAGTCATGGCGAAGCTGGACGATGAAACATTTATCAATCAGCTGAAGAAAGAATTCCCGGACACTATTACAAACGATGTTTTCAATAAAAACATTAAGCATCCGCTGGAAGGGTACCTATTCCCGGCTACATACCCTTTTCATGATCCAGACACGTCACTTGAAGACATCATCACGGCAATGGTTAAACAGACAAATTCTTATGTCGAAACATACAAAGCAGAAATGAAGAAAAATAACCTTTCCGTGCATAAGCTGCTGACGATGGCTTCTTTGATTGAAGAAGAAGCGACTGAAAAAGTCGATCGCCATAAAATTGCGAGCGTCTTTTATAACCGTCTGAAGAAGAACATGCCGCTCCAAACAGATCCGACCGTGCTGTACGCGGCAGGCAAGCATAAAGATCGTGTTCTTTATAAGGATTTGGAAATCGATTCACCGTACAATACGTATAAAAACCCGGGATTGACGCCAGGACCGATTGCCAACGCCGGCATGTCGTCATGGGAGGCGGCGTTGCATCCAGATCAAACGGACTATCTGTACTTCTTGGCTAAATCAAGTGGTGAGGTTGTATTTACAAAAACGTTAAAAGAGCATAATAAAGCAAAAGAAAAATACATTTTCTCAAAAAATGAGCAATAAAAGGGGAGCAAAAAGCTCTCCTTTTATTCGCTTTCCGCAAGGTTTTATGATAAAATATATCGGGTTGTTTACCGATGTATCATGACGTATTCAGAGAGTGTCCTGTGTAAAAAGACGGGGGCACTCCTTTTTAGAACGGGAGGCTGTTTGTAGTGACTGACCGGTATGAACAAATAAATGACTATATAGAAGCATTATTGAAGCCTCGGCCGGAAAACGTGAAGAAGCTTGAAGCATATGCAGATGAACATCATGTCCCAATTATGGAAAAAGCGGGCATGGCGGTGCTGCTTCAAATTTTGTCTGTGAAACAGCCGAAAAAAATACTAGAAATCGGAACGGCCATTGGTTATTCCGCCATTCGTATGGCGCTGGAGCTGCCGTCTGCCGAAATATATACAATTGAACGCAATGAGAAACGGCATGAAGAAGCGGTAAACAATATCAAGGAGTTTCAGCTTGATGACCGGATTCATGTTTTTTACGGAGACGCGCTTGAATTAGCCGCCGCCGTTCATGTAACCGCGCCTTACGATGTTATTTTTATTGACGCTGCAAAAGGTCAGTATCAAAACTTTTTTCATTTATATGAACCGATGCTTTCGCCGGACGGGGTGATTATAACAGACAATGTGCTGTTTAAAGGTCTGGTGGCAGAGGATTACAGCAAAATAGAACCGAAAAGAAGGCGCAGGCTGATAGCAAAAATTGATGAATATAATCATTGGCTGATGAATCATCCGGATTATCAAACTGCGATTATTCCAGTCGGGGACGGACTTGCGATTAGTAAAAAGAAGAGGTGAACGTCATGAAAAAACCAGAGCTCTTAGTAACGCCGACGAGTACGGCGGACATTTTGCCGCTGATACAGGCGGGGGCAACTGCGTTTTTAGTTGGGGAACAGAGATACGGCTTGAGATTAGCCGGGGAATTTTCTCGTGAAGATGTAACAAAAGCTGTAGAGATCGCTCACAAAGAAGGGGCAAAAGTATACGTTGCTGTAAATGCCATTTTCCATAACGATAAAGTGGGAGAGCTTGGCGAATATCTGGCTTATTTAGCGGAAACCGGTGTCGATGCAGCCGTGTTTGGCGATCCTGCCGTGCTTATGGCTGCTCGTGAATCTGCGCCTGACCTGAAGCTTCATTGGAGCACAGAAACGACAGGCACCAACTACTATACATGCAACTACTGGGGACGCAAAGGCGCGGCGCGTTCTGTGCTTGCCAGAGAGTTAAACATGGACAGTATGGTGGAGATCAAAGAAAACGCCGAAGTCGAAATTGAAATCCAGGTGCATGGAATGACGTGCATGTTCCAATCGAAGCGTTCTTTGATTGGAAACTATTTTGAATACCAAGGCAAAGTCATGGACATTGAAGGAAAGAAAAAGGAATCGGGCATGTTTTTGCACGATAAAGAACGTGACAATAAATATCCGATTTTCGAAGATGAAAACGGCACGCACATCATGAGCCCGAACGATGTGTGCATCATTGATGAGCTCGAAGAATTGATAGATGCCGGCATTGATTCTTTCCAAATCGACGGTGTCCTGAAAACGTCTGAATACTTAATAGAAGTCACCAAAATGTACAGAGAAGCCATTGATCTGTGTGTGGAAAACCGTGACGAATATGAAGCGAAAAAAGAAGACTGGATCGAACGCATTGAAAGCATCCAGCCAGTAAACAGAAAAATCGATACCGGATTCTTCTTCAAAGAAACGGTTTATTAATCAAAAGGAGGTTAAGCTATGACTGCCGTAAATGATAAGATATCCAAAATTGTCAATGGTAAGCGTGTGATTACGAAAAAGCCCGAGCTTCTCGCACCCGCGGGTAATCTTGAAAAGCTGAAAATTGCTGTTCATTACGGAGCGGACGCGGTCTTTATCGGAGGACAGGAATACGGTCTGCGCTCGAATGCCGATAACTTTACGATCGAAGAAATTGCAGAAGGCGTAGAATTCGCGAAACAATATGGCGCAAAGATTTACGTGACGACGAATATTTTCGCCCATAATGAAAACATGGACGGGCTAGAGGAATATTTAAAAGCGCTTGGAGACGCCAACGTCGCCGGCATCATTGTGGCAGATCCGCTTATTATCGAAACATGCCGCAGAGTGGCGCCGAATGTTGAGGTTCACTTGAGCACGCAGCAGTCTCTTTCAAACTGGAAGGCTGTCCAGTTCTGGAAGGAAGAAGGCCTTGACCGCGTTGTGCTTGCACGTGAAACAAGCGCTCTCGAAATCAGAGAAATGAAAGAAAAGGTAGATATCGAAATCGAATCCTTTATTCACGGCGCGATGTGTATCGCATATTCCGGCCGCTGCGTGTTGAGCAATCACATGACAGCGCGGGATTCCAACCGCGGAGGCTGCTGCCAGTCATGCCGCTGGGATTATGATCTGTATCAAACAGACGGTGCCAACGCCGTCGCTTTGTATGGTGGAGAAGATGCGCCATTTGCAATGAGCCCTAAAGATTTGAAACTGATTGAATCCATTCCGAAAATGATCGAAATGGGCATCGACAGCTTAAAGATTGAAGGACGCATGAAGTCAATTCACTATGTAGCGACAGTTGTCAGCGTATACCGCAAAGTCATTGACGCTTATTGCGCTGATCCGGATCACTTTGTGATTCAAAAAGAATGGCTGGAAGAGCTTGATAAGTGCGCCAACCGGGACACTGCGACAGCTTTCTTTGAAGGAACGCCAGGCTATGAAGAGCAAATGTTCGGCGAGCACGCCAAAAAAACGACGTTTGATTTTGTCGGCTTGGTACTGAATTATGACGAAGACACACAAATGGTCACGCTTCAGCAGCGTAATTTCTTCAAAAAAGGCGACGAAGTGGAATTTTTCGGTCCGGAAATTGAAAACTTTACACATACGATTGAAGCCATTTGGGACGAAGACGGAAATGAGCTAGATGCTGCCCGCCATCCCCTGCAAATTGTCAAATTCAAACTAGACAAAAAGATTTATCCGAGCAACATGATGAGAAAGGGGAAGTAACAACCCATGGGTAAGAATCCAGTAGTCATTGGAATCGCAGGAGGTTCCGGTTCAGGAAAAACGAGTGTCACACGGTCCATTTATGAACAATTTAAAGGGCACTCGATTTTAATGATCCAGCAAGACCTTTATTATAAAGACCAAAGCCATCTTCCATTTGAAGAAAGGCTGAACACAAACTATGATCATCCGCTTGCGTTTGATAATGACTATTTAATCGAGCATATTCAAGATCTATTGAATTACCGCCCGATTGAAAAGCCGATTTACGACTATAAGCTTCACACACGTTCAGAAGAAACGGTTCACGTAGAGCCAAAGGATGTTATTATCCTTGAAGGCATTCTTGTTCTTGAAGACAAAAGACTCCGTGATCTGATGGATATCAAGCTTTACGTGGATACAGATGCTGACTTGCGTATCATCAGACGGATTATGAGAGATATTAATGAGCGCGGCCGCTCTATTGATTCTGTCATTGAACAATATGTGTCAGTTGTCCGCCCGATGCATAACCAATTCGTTGAACCGACAAAACGATACGCTGATATTATTATCCCGGAAGGCGGACAGAATCACGTCGCAATTGATCTGATGGTCACGAAAATACAGACCATCCTTGAACAAAACGCGATTTTGTAATACCATAGCATAGACATAAATAACTCTGACCATATTATGTATAGGCAGGAAGGGGATGTGCGAATTCCCTTCTTTCCCTGTTTATAAACGCGAAATATTTGCAGAACGACAAGATTCAGTTTAAGATAAACAGTACCTATATGGGAGAGAAGAACGAGGACTGCCCTGTGTTCTCATTCTTGTATTTTTTAGTTTATGCTCTCATACATAATCGAAGATGTTGAGGGACAACCAGAAGGAGTGAAGGGACATGGCACAAGAGAAAGTTTTTCCTATGACTGAAGAAGGAAAACAAAAACTTGAACAAGAATTGGAATATTTGAAAACGGTTAAACGAAAAGAAGTAGTAGAGCGCATCAAAATTGCGAGAAGTTTCGGAGACCTTTCCGAGAACTCTGAATACGATTCAGCAAAAGAAGAGCAGGCATTCGTAGAGGGCCGTGTAACGACTCTGGAAAATATGATCCGCAACGCGAAAATCATTGAAGATGACGGCGGCTCTAACGATGTCGGTTTGGGTAAAACGGTCACTTTCGTCGAATTGCCTGACGGTGAAGAAGAATCATATACAATCGTTGGAAGCGCTGAAGCTGATCCGTTTGAAGGGAAAATCTCAAACGACTCACCGATCGCAAAAAGCCTGCTGGGCAAAAAAGTCGATGATGAAGTCACAGTTCAAACACCGGGCGGAGAAATGCTCGTGAAAATTGTGAAAATTTCATAATATCCGTTTAGCGGATAAACACCTCGTCCACAATGTGGGTGAGGTGTTTTTTTATGAAGATATCGAAACGAATGAAGCTGGCAGTCATCGCTTTTTTGATCGTATTTTTTTTGCTGTTGCTGCGGCTGGCGGAAATCCAGCTGTTTTTCACCGAATCATTTTCTAAAAAGAAAATCAATTTGATCCAGGAAAGTGTGAAACAGCGGACGGAGGAAGTGCTCATTTCTGACGGAAGAGGTTCCTTTTTAGATCGAAACGGGCAGGCGCTGACCGGCAAAAGCGAGCCTGCAGTTGTTTTGTTCCCTTTTCTGCTGACGCAGGATTGGCCGATCAAAAAAGTTGCGGACATCATCGGCATGTCTGAAGATGAATTGCACCAGACACTCACAAAAGCGAAAAAACCGGTCATTTTGCATCAAAGGAAAATCAAAACACTTTCGAAACAATCCATTACAAAAATCAATTCTTTGAAATATCCCGGCATTTACGGCGTATATATGGAGAATGAAGACAAGCCAAGCCTTGCTTCACATACGATAGGAAACACAAATCAAGATCCGGCGCTTCTCCGGAAGAAATATCCGGACCAGAAGAACCTCCCGATTACAACGAAAATCGGAACAACCGGTTTAGAACGGACATTTGATGAGTTTTTGCTTCCAGAACAAGATACAAAACTTTTATATCATGTGGACGGAAGAGGAAATCCTTTGTTTGGCATGGACGTCAAATATACTGCTGAAGCCAATACGTTTTATCCGCTTCAGGTCAAAACAACGATCGATCAAAGCATTCAAAAAGCGATGGAGGAGGTATTGGATGAACAGGGGCTGAAAAAAGGAGGAGCTGTGCTGCTGGACATCGAAAATAGCAGTGTTCTGGGAATTGTAAGCAAACCGAATGCGGATGTGTCCCGGCAAAACACGCTTCAAAATTACATGCTGACGCCAATCTATCCCGGTTCTGTTTTTAAAACAGTCATTGCCGCAGCTGCAATCGAAAATGATACGGTGAAGCCGAGTCAAACCTTTAATTGCAATTTAAACCTGTATGGGGAACCGGGCGACGACAAAGGAACCTTGTCTTTTGATGAAAGTTTTGCCCAGAGCTGCAATTACACATTTACGAGTCTTGCAGAACAATTAATGAAAAAAGACAGCTCGGTTATTGAAGATATGGCAGAAAAGCTGGCTCTCACAGATCGCGCAGGCTGGGAAGGAAAACTGTATCACGAATCAAATTTCCGTCAGTTGTATAATGAAAAAAGCGGCGTGGTTTGGGGGGATGAAAAAGACAAATCAGTCAAAAAAGCCATTGCGCAAACAGCGATCGGGCAGAAAAATGTGAAGGTAACGCCACTCGAGGTAGCCAATATGATGGCGGCCATCGCCCGCGGCGGAGAAAAGCGGCAGGTGAAAATCGCTGAACAAATTGAATATAAAAACGGCACAACGCTCGCCAAGTTTAAAGATCAGAAGCTCAGCGGAGAAACGATAGACAAATATACGGCACAACAGCTTCAAAAAATGCTGCGGCGGGTGGTGGAATCTCCTTCCGGAACGGGCAGAAGGTTTCAGGATCTTCCGTATACTGTAGCAGGGAAGTCAGGCACAGCCCAGACAGGCAAGCTTTCAAAAGAGCAAAAAGCACTCTATGAAAAATGGTTTGCCGGATATTTTCCGGCGGATAAGCCGAAATACGCTCTTGTCGTTTTACACATGGATACGCCGGGGGATAAGGCTCTGACAAATTCCGTGTTTTATGATATTGTTAAAAAAGTACACGAAATTGAAATCAATCAGAAATAGAACAACTTCTCAGCACATGGTAAAATATATGCTGAGCCAAGAGGGGTAAAGGAGTGCAGAATTATTGAGCAATAATCAATCTCGTTATGAAAACCGTGATAAGCGCAGGAAAACTAATTTAGTGCTTAACATTTTAATTGCAATCGTATCCATACTAATCGTCGTGGTAGCAGCTAATCTCTTCATTAACAGTCCTTCTAGCAAAGATGTCAGCAAGGATTCTGAAACGGCGCAAAAACAAGAATCTCCGGCTTCAGGAAAGACGGAAAAGAAATCGGATGAGGATATAAAAGACAGCAAGAAAGATACATCTGACAGCGAAAAGGATGCTGAGAAGTCTTCTGATTCAGACTCAGATTCGAAAAAAGATGATTCTTCTAAAGGTGATGACTCTGATTCCGATTCAGACTCAAGCTCAGATTCAGGTGACCCGCTTAAAGACGCAAAAGTAACAGAAGGCGGCTCATCAAGCGATGTAGAAAAAACGTATGTAAATTCTGATTGGAAAGCAGTCGGAACTGAGCAGACGGGCGAACATGCCGCCACTTATGACTCAAGCTCACAAGACTGGGCTGAGATGCTGAAAGCTATTTCATATGCAACCGGTGTTTCAAAAGATAACATGACGGTGCTCTGGCTCGGGAATAACGGCAGCCCTCAGGATGCCAAAGGCAAGGTTTTAGACAAGACGACCGGAGATAAATATCAAGTCACGATTACATGGGTTGATGACAAAGGCTGGAAGCCGACAAAAGTAGAAAAACTAAAATAAACAAAGCAGCCGGTCTAGAGCCGGCTGCTCAGATTGTTGACAAAAAGCTAAAATGGTGTTCATTTTAGCTTTTTGTCATTTTTTCAGCGTGATTGAAAACCCTTGAAGTCTAGGAAGGACGAGCATCGAAGCAGACTTCCGCAGGATGCGGTGACAGCGGCGTTTGAGCAGGACGCTCAGCTTTTAGCCGCTGATCTTTTCTCAAGTGAGCATCGACGCGCAGGCCTGACAACGAATGCGAGGGTTTGTCGACACGGTGAACAGCCGGTTTAGAGCCGGCTGCGTTTGTTTTAGGCTTCAGCTGCGAAATGAACAACCGCGCTGTACAATATTCTACCGTCTGCCACAGCGGTCTGGTGTGAAACAGACTTCACCCGGAGCATGATGGCTTTATTGTTTTCAATTTGTGTATTGATTTTCTTTTCAAGCTCCTGCAATGAAGCCGCTTCGAAAAATTCCACTTTGTCTTTTATCAAATCTAATTGAAAATTCATCTCTCGGCCCTCCTACTTTCACAAGTCATATGAAGTATAAGCTTTTTTGCCGTAAACGCGCAATATCGTTGGCATAAAATACACAAAGTGTTTTAGTACCTCCTTTTCAGAAGATGTGGTATGATAGGAACTGTTCCATCATTAATTCATAGTATGCTTATAGGAATTATAAAATATGGAGTGTGACAAATATGGGACGTGAATTTATCCCTCTTTTTGAAGATTGGGCAGCAACTTATGATCAAACAGTACAAGGTTTTGATATTCAGTATAAAGAAGCATTCAGAGGCTACGATGATATCCTTGATGCCATCGTCAGCAGGTCTGGAACACATGTGTTAGAATTTGGCCCGGGGACAGGGAATTTGACAGCCAAGCTGCTGGATGCGGGCAAATCTGTATTTGGAATCGAACCGTCTCCCGCCATGCGAAAATTGGCTTCTGACAAGCTTTCAGGCAGGGCGGAATTCGTTGACGGAGACTTCCTGACATTTCCCGAGCCGCCATTTCATGCTGACACAATTGTCAGTTCATATGCTTTTCATCATTTGACCGATGAAGAAAAGCGGGCTGCAATAAAGCAATATGGCAAATACCTTCACTTGCATGATAAAATAGTGTTTGCCGATACCGTCTTTAAAGATGCGCAAGCGTATCAACAGGCTATCGATAAAGCCCGTTCTCAAGGCTTCTATCAGCTTGCAAATGATTTAGAGACAGAGCATTATCCCACATTGGATGCGCTGAAAGAGATGTTTACAGCTGAAGGTTTTGCAGTCCAATTCACTCAGCAAAACGACTTCGTGTGGATAATGGAGGCGATCAAACGGTAAAGTGAAGGGAATGTGAATAGATGAAACTAGCAGTCATCGGAGCAATGGAAGAGGAAGTTACCATCCTAAGAAGCAAACTTGAAAATGCAAAAACAGAAACAATCGCACACTGTGAATTTACAACAGGTGAATATGAAGGAACCGAAGTGATTCTTTTAAAATCTGGAATTGGAAAAGTAAATGCTGCCATCAGCACAACGCTTTTGCTTGACCGATATAAGCCCAATTATGTGATTAACACAGGCTCAGCGGGCGGATTTCATCATACACTGAATGTAGGAGATGTCGTCATTTCAACTGACGTTCGCCATCATGATGTAGATGTAACGGCCTTTGACTATGAATACGGCCAGGTTCCGGGTCTTCCGGCTGCTTATGCAGCAGACGAAAAGCTGATCAGCATCACTGAAGAAGCGATTTCTGAACTTGACGGCATTCAGGTTGCAAAAGGAACGATCGCAACAGGTGATTCTTTTATGAACGATCCGAAGCGGGTTGAAGAAGTGCGTGCGAGATTTTCTGAGCTGTATGCGGTTGAAATGGAGGCTGCGGCAGTGGCTCAGGTGTGTCATCAATTTAAAACGCCGTTTGTCGTCATCAGAGCTTTATCTGATATCGCTGGAAAAGAATCACATGTATCATTTGACCAATTTTTAGAGCAGGCCGCTGTCAATTCCACAGAGCTTGTGTTAAAAGTGATCAAACGAATTCATTAAACGGGGGAGAGTTCTCCTCCGTTTTCCCTAAAAACAACCTCTATCAAGGAGGAGGACATATATGACTGTTATTACGGACATTACCGAGCTGATTGGGAATACACCGCTTCTCCGCCTGAAGAACTTTGATGTTCCAGACGGGGTCGCAGTGTATGCCAAGCTTGAAATGATGAATCCCGGCGGAAGCATCAAAGACAGACTGGGAGATATGCTGATCCGTGACGCTTTGGATTCGGGCAAAGTAAAGCCCGGCGGAGTGATTATAGAAGCTACGGCAGGAAATACAGGAATCGGCCTTGCGCTGAGTGCCAGAAAATATGGATTACAAGCAATTTTCTGTGTCCCTGAACATTTCAGCACAGAGAAACAGCAAATTATGCAAGCGCTTGGCGCATCGATCATCCATACACCGCGTCAAGACGGAATGCAGGGAGCCATTCAAAAAGCCATTCAGCTGGAGACTGAAATTGAAAATTCTTATTGCGTTTTGCAATTTAAAAACCAAGTAAATCCATCGACTTACTATAAAACGCTTGGGCCTGAAATTTGGGAAGCGCTTGACGGCAATATTCATACGTTTGTCGCAGGGGCAGGATCAGGAGGCACATTCGCAGGAACAGCTTTCTTCTTAAAAGAAAAAAACCCAGCAGTTAAAACAGTGATTGTCGAACCGGAGGGCTCCATTTTAAACGGAGGAGAGCCTCACGCTCATAAAACAGAAGGCATCGGCATGGAGTTTATCCCCGATTATATGAATAAAAGCCATTTTGATGAGATCTACACCGTAACAGATGAGAATGCGTTTAGACTTGTAAAAGAAGCGGCGGAAAAAGAAGGACTGCTGATCGGTAGCTCTTCAGGTGCAGCGCTTTATGCAGCATTGGAGGAAGCGAAAAAAGCATCCGCAGGAACAAACATTGTCACGGTATTCCCTGACAGCAGTGATCGATATATCAGCAAACAAATTTACGAAGGAGGCATCTGATATGAAGAAAAAAACTTTGATGATACACGGCGGAATCACAGGTGATGAGAAAACAGGCGCAGTGTCCGTGCCTATTTATCAAGTGAGTACGTACAAGCAGCCAAAAGCAGGGCAGCATACCGGCTATGAGTATTCAAGAACGGCCAATCCGACAAGGGCCGCTCTCGAAGCGCTTGTGACAGAGCTGGAAGGCGGGGAAGCAGGCTATGCGTTCAGTTCAGGAATGGC
Organism: Bacillus vallismortis; assembly: GCF_040784915.1. GTDB lineage: Bacteria > Bacillota > Bacilli > Bacillales > Bacillaceae > Bacillus > Bacillus subtilis_G. Next base: position 2,766,235 of record NZ_CP160797.1, on the reverse strand, counting down.
TGCCATTACAGCGGTTATGATGCTGTTTAACAGCGGAGATCATGTCGTGTTGACCGATGATGTGTATGGCGGAACATACCGCGTGATGACAAAGGTACTTAATCGTCTTGGCATTGAATCCACATTTGTCGATACAAGCAGCAGAGAAGAAGTTGAAAAAGCGATTCGCCCTAACACAAAAGCCATTTATATTGAAACACCGACAAACCCGCTGCTCAAAATCACCGACTTGGCGCTCATGGCTGATATCGCAAAAAAAGAGGATATTCTGCAGATTGTAGACAATACCTTTAACACTCCTTATTTTCAGCAGCCGCTTGCTTTAGGCGCTGACATCGTGCTTCACAGTGCGACAAAATATCTTGGCGGACACAGTGACGTCGTCGGCGGTTTAGTTGTGACCGCATCGAAAGAGCTTGGGGAAGAGCTGCATTTTGTGCAAAACTCCACAGGCGGCGTTCTTGGCCCTCAAGATTCCTGGCTGTTAATGAGAGGAATTAAAACATTGGGTCTCAGAATGGAAGCGATCGATCAAAATGCGCGGAAAATCGCGAGTTTTCTTGAGAATCACCCTGCTGTCCAAACGTTATATTATCCTGGTTCTTCAAATCATCCCGGACATGAGCTTGCAAAAACGCAAGGGTCTGGCTTCGGCGGCATGATCTCTTTTGATATCGGCAGTGAAGAGAAGGTTGATGCATTTTTAGGAAATCTGAAATTGTTTACCATTGCTGAAAGCCTCGGCGCGGTAGAAAGCTTAATTTCTGTTCCGGCAAGAATGACACATGCCTCTATTCCGAGAGAACGCCGGCTTGAACTCGGTATTACGGATGGCTTAATCAGAATTTCTGTAGGAATTGAAGATGCAGAAGATTTGCTGGAAGATATTGAGCAAGCGCTTAAAAATATATAACAAATGGATACAATTACTTTCTCTGTAAGCCGCCAGATTATATTATAATAGTCGTATACTACGAATCTGGCAGGTGATTCATTTGAATAAAAATAGAATGAAATCTTTAAAAGAAGATTACAAGCATTTCGCTTTTACATTGCTTGCAGTCAGCACTTTTTTATATATAGGCGCAGTTCTCCCCGATCAAGGCTTAACCTTAGGCCAAAAATCGATGATGCTTTTAGCGGATTGCGTATTTTTAGTCGGTGCCTTCTTTTGCGTAGATCGTTCATTGATTTACAAGAAGCGTTTGGAAGAAGCTGACGAATAAAAAACAGCCATCATCCATAGATGGCGGTATGCCAAGGAACAGTGAAACTGATGAACGGCTTGGCTTATCAAAAAACAACAGACAATGAAGAAGCAAAAGATAAAGAAATGAAGTTAGAGGAGTAAACCGTGTGTTTGCTCCTCTTTTTTCTGTTAATATAAGGTGATATTCAATATGCGTACATAAATGAACAAGATGCTGTTATACTTCGGAATGATCAGAGGGTGATTGGAAATTTTATAATAAAACTATTTTGACTTTTTGTTAAAAATGCTTTACATTAGTATATGAGCACATGATCATATATAAGATGTGTATCATGTTAGAATGCTTATTAACAGATAAGAAATAATAAATGCGTATGTATTAAGAAGCTTTAGGTAAGGAGGAGATTTTATGGGGCACAATCACACTGAAGGATCCAATAAAAAGGTTTTATTGATCTCTTTTATCATCATTACAGGTTATATGATGATAGAAGCTATAGGCGGATTTTTAACAAATAGTCTGGCGCTTTTATCAGATGCTGGCCATATGCTAAGTGATTCAATCTCATTAATGGTTGCCCTGATTGCTTTTACATTAGCTGAAAAAAAGGCAAGTCACAATAAGACATTTGGCTATAAACGATTTGAGATTCTTGCCGCTGTGATAAACGGTATTGCATTAATTCTTATTTCTCTTTATATCATTTATGAAGCAATCGAACGTTTCTCTCATCCACCAGAAGTATCAACGACTGGCATGCTTACGATTAGTATTATCGGGTTAGTCGTGAATATATTGGTCGCATGGATTATGCTGAGAGGCGGAGATACAGAGAATAATCTGAACATAAGAGGAGCTTATTTGCATGTAATAAGCGATATGCTCGGCTCTGTAGGTGCCATTCTAGCTGCCATACTTATCATTTTCTTTGGGTGGGGCTGGGCAGATCCATTGGCTAGTGTCATTGTGGCTATTCTTGTTCTAAGAAGCGGTTACCATGTGACTAAAGATTCCATTCATGTATTAATGGAAGGGACCCCAGAAAATATCGATGTCACTGACATCATTCATACAATTGAAAAGACAGAAGGAATTCAAAGCATTCATGATTTACACATATGGTCTATTACAAGCGGATTAAACGCTCTTTCTTGCCACGCTGTTATTGACGATCAACTGACCATTTCAGAAAGTGAAAGTATTTTGCGCAAAATTGAACATGATCTTGAGCATAAAGGCATTACGCATGTAACCATTCAGATGGAAACAGCAGCTCATCATCACGACAATTCGATCCTTTGTCAGGCCAAAATTGAAAAGCGGCGTGACCACCATCATCATTAGACAGATTTATGTCTACTAAATTAAAAGGCATTATAGCTAGTCTATCTCTCGTGAAAAAAATCGGCGGGGTGAGTATATGTACGACACAATAGTAATCGGAGCTGGCCAGGCAGGAATTTCAATTGGATATTATCTTAAGCAGTCCAAGCAAAAGTTTATCATTTTGGATAAAAGTGATGAGGTGGGGGAAAGCTGGAAAGAGCGATATGACTCATTAGTTTTATTTACTTCTCGAATGTATAGTTCTTTGCCTGGAATGCATCTTGAAGGAGAAAAACATGGATTTCCTTCAAAAGAAGAAATTGTTGCTTATCTAAAGAAATATGTTGAAAGATTTGACATTCCAATCCAATTACGGACAGAAGTGATAAGTGTCCTAAAATTAAAGAATCATTTCTTAATAAAAACAAATCAGGAAGAATATCAAGCGAAAAATCTTGTCGTTGCTGCAGGTCCTTTTCACATCCCTAATATTCCATCAGTATCAAAGGATTTAGCCGATCATATTCATCAATTACACTCATCGCAATATAAGCATCCAAAACAACTGGTACCTGGAAATGCACTAGTTGTTGGCGGCGGGAATAGCGGTGCTCAGATAGCTGTTGAATTATCCAAAGAAAGAGTTACATATTTAGCATGTCGTAATCAATTAATTTATTTCCCTTTAGTGATTGGAAAAAGAAGCATCTTTTGGTGGTTTGATAAATTAGGAGTTTTACATGCAAGCAATACATCAATATTAGGCAAATTCATTCAAAAGAAAGGCGATCCTATTTTTGGGTATGAATTAAAACATGCAATAAAACAGAAGGAAATCATCTTAAAAAAAAGAGTCATATCGGGAAAGCAAAATAAAGTCATTTTTGAAGATTCATCTACATTAGAAGTAAACAATATTATTTGGGCTACCGGTTTTAGGAATCCTCTTTGTTGGATGAAAATAGAAGGTGTTTTGGATAAAGAAGGCCGAATCATACATCATAGAGGTGTTTCACCTGTAGAGGGATTGTACTTTATTGGTTTGCCTTGGCAGTATAGGCGAGGTTCAGCGCTCCTTCAAGGTGTAGGGAATGATGCTGAATACATTGCAAAACAAATGAACGCTAATTAAACTGAGCAGTAACTCACGTGTTACTGCTTATTTTTTTGTGTTGAATAAGTCTAGCTATGTTACTGTGTAAAGCCGCAAAAATATCGCTGTTGTATCTCTTGACTTATGAATAAGGGGAACTCTGGTTCTTGTGCAACCTTCCGCCGTACTTCCCGTGCTACATGTGTAGCGCGTAATGCTGCCTCTGAAATAGCTGAATTCATTACAGGATGATTGACGTCTGCCGATGACGCGATTGTTGACCAGATGCTCTTCGCAGGCCTGCTATAGCGCAAGGGAGTTTTTAGAAACGAATTCATGCAGCCTGCCAAAGTGGGGAATGAGAGTCCGTCGATGTCCGGAGGCTAAAAGCTCCGCTGTACCTAAGGCAGAATACACGTGATGACTCAATGGAGTACACAATATGAAGTTCACGCAATCCCTAGGTTTCTGGAAGGTATCTGAATTCTGAACTCATACCGCATCTCAGAACAAGAGCCCTGCTAAAAACTCTCAGGGGTTTCACCACTGTAGCCATTGGACTTGGAAGGAGGGGGAGTGTATTGGAATGTGGTGAATAGCAGATAAAAGGCTTCGTATATCATTATTTGCCTGACTTAAATCAGGGTGTTACCGAAATCCTTTTACTCACGCAGCAGCAGTGTTAACAAGCGTTCAGTTCTTTTCAACTTTTGATATGGGAAGTAACCATGAATGGATAAAGATTACTGAAATAGTGCGGGAGCATAAATAAAAAAATCCTTCCAACGTTCTCATTGAACGGAAGAAGGATTTTTTAATGCTCACCAATTGTACTCCGAAACAGGCGGGGAAACATAAAAAACAAGAAAATGAACGATATGAATCGTTATATAATCATCAGCGAGGGCTGTTTTTTATTATTTCTCTTGCAGTTCTTTTCCCATGCCTTTTAAAAACTGAAGGCCGAAGCCGACGGCTCTGTTGATATCAGGATCATTCATTGCTTTTAAAAGGTCGAAAATCCCGACTTTCTTGTCTTCTTTTAAAAAGCTTTGCGCCTGTTCAGTTCCAGCCATTACGCTTTCTAAAAGTTTTCCTGTAAACTCAGGATCTGCTTTTGTCAATGCGCCTCCAGCGGCCATCATTGTGTTGATGAGGTTGGTGACGGGCTCACGTGAAACCTGGCCGAGCGCAATTTTAGCAATGTCTTCCTTCGCCCTCAGCATACTTGTTGCCGCGTCAAAAATTCCAAGATCATTAAGTTCATTCATGATCGTCATTGTTTTAGAGACGGCATCCTCATTTTCCGCCAGCAGCTCTTTCAGTTCTTCTATTTTTTCAAGCTTCATTTGCTCAGCTGTTTTTGTTTCTTTTTTAATTGTCGTAATCGGAGCGGCCATTCGTTTTCCTCCTTTCGTTTAATCAGTCAGATGGACATAGCCTGGACGGTTCCATTTTCTTTCTGCTTCGACTCCGTTTTGCGGGTGCCGTTTTTTGTTGCGCGGATTTGTTTTCGGAAGCGGTGCTGTTTCACAGCCTCCAAGTATCTCCATGCGAACCTTTGTCTGTTTATAAGCAGGCGTGTTCGTCCGTTTATCAGCAGCAGGGCCCGTCAAGAAGTTAATCGCTGACTCCTTGTCGGTTGAGTTCATCGGCAGATAGAGTTCATTTTTCCGTACCCGGTCTGTGATCAGCGCGTTTAATTTGACTGCTCCGAACGGAGAAACGAGCCGGACAAGCGAACCGTCACAAACACCTCGCTCCTGTGCAAGCTCAGGCGAGATTTCAACGAATACATTCGGCACTTTTGCTTGGATGCCTTTTGATTTATTTGTCATGTTTCCTTCATGGAAATGCTCCAGCATCCGGCCATTATTGATATGAAGGTCATATTCTTCCGGAAATGCCGCTGGCTCAGTCCAATCAGAAAGTGCAAAGCGGGCTTTTTTGTCAGGGAAATTAAATCCGTCTTCATACAGAAGCGGTGTGCTTTCACCTGTAAAGCTGCCCCATAGGAAGCTGTTCCAGTCTTCAAGCACCTCATAGCTTGCTTTCCCAAACAGAGGAGAAAGGCTCGCCATTTCTGAGAAAATGTCACTTGGATGGCTGTAATTCCAGTTTGCTCCTAAGCGGTTTGCCACCTCTTGAATAATCCACCAGTCCGGTTTTGCGTCACCAAGTGTCGGAAGCGCCTGATACAATCGCTGCACGCGGCGTTCTGTATTGGTAAATGTCCCGTCTTTTTCAAGTGAAGGAGTGGCAGGCAAGACGACATCGGCATATTGCGCTGTTCTTGACAGGAAGATGTCCTGAACCACGAAGAAATCAAGGCTTGATAAAATATCATGCACATGGTTCGCGTTTGAATCGACAAGCGCCATATCTTCACCGACAAGATACATCGCCTTCATTTTTCCTTCTTCAATGGAATGAAGCATTTGAATATTATCTAAACCAGGTTTTCCTTCAATTTCGACACCGTAAGCTTCTTCAAATTTAGCGCGGGCTTTGTCATCAGTAATATGCTGATACCCCGGCAGCCAGCCAGGCAGTGTTCCCATATCGCAAGCGCCTTGTACGTTATTGTGTCCGCGCAGAGGATACGCGCCGGCACCAGGACGGCGATAGTTGCCCGTAGCGAGAAGCAGGTTTGAAATCGCTGCTGATGTATCAGAACCGCCTGTATTTTGTGTGACACCCATTCCCCAAAGGACACAAGTGCCATCAGCGTCACGAATCATTTCCGCCATTTCAATCATGTTTTCTTTTGAAAGGCCTGTGACGCGTTCCGCATAATCAAGCGTATAGGTTTTTAGCGTTTCTTTATAATCTTCAAAGTAATTCACGTTCTCATCAATAAATGCCTGATCGTGCCAGCCTTGGTCAATCATATATTTCGTAACGGCCATCAGCCAAACTTGGTCTGTGCCTTGTTTTGGGCTGATGAACAGATCAGACCGTTCAGCCATCTCATTTTTACGCAGGTCGGCAACAATCAGTTTTTGTCCATGAAGCTTGTGCGCCCGTTTGACACGTGTTGCAAGCACCGGATGTCCTTCCGCCGGATTGGCGCCGACAATGATGACGAGACCGGCTTTGGCAATATCTTTAATCGTTCCGGCATCACCGCCCATGCCGACAGTGCGGAACAATCCGTCTGTGGCAGGAGACTGGCAGTAACGTGAGCAGTTATCGACGTTGTTTGTCTCAAATACCTGACGCGCTAATTTTTGAATGGCATAGTTTTCTTCATTCGTGATTTTAGAAGAAGAAATAAATCCGACAGATCCGTTGCCGTACTGCTCCTTAATTGATCCTAATCTGCTTGCGACAAGATCCAGGGCTTCTTCCCAAGAAGATTCAACAAAAGCCCCGTTTTTACGGATTAAAGGCTTTGTGATCCGCTCTTCAGAATTGACGAAATCCCAGCCGAATTTCCCTTTGACACATGTAGAAATCGCGTTAACCGGAGCGTCAGAAACAGGCTGGATTTTTAAAATATCCCGTCCTTTTGTCCATACTTCAAAGGAACATCCGACACCGCAGAACGTACATACGGTTTTGGTTTTTTTCGTTCTCGTTTCACGCATTGCCGCTTCGACTTCAGAAATGGCAAAAATGCTGCCGTAATCGGGTTCAACGTTTTTCACGAGGTCAATCATCGGCTCCATGACATCCTCTTTGATGCCTGTCATAAAGCCAGCCTGCCCGAGCATTGATTTTTCCATCAGCGCATTACATGGGCATACTGTGACACACTGGCCGCAGCTGACACAAGAAGACTCATTGATCGGAACTCCCTCATCCCAAATCACGCGAGGACGTTCGCGTTCCCAGTCGATTGAGAGGGTTTCATTTACCTGAAGGTTTTGACATACCTCAACGCATTGGCCGCAGGCGATACATTGGTTTGGATCATAGCGGTAAAACGGATGAGACATATCAATCGCGCAAGACGGATCTTCTTTTGGCGTGTATGGGTATTTTTGATGCTCGATCCCCATCATTTCCGCTGTATTATGCAGCGTACAGTTCCCATTGTTATTATCGCAAACCGTACAATACAGCAAATGATTTTCAAGAAGGCGGTCCATCGCTTCGGTTTGTGCTTCTTTCACCCGATTTCCCGAAAGATCAATTGACATTCCATTTTCTGCGACAGTAGAGCATGAACGAACCAGCTTGCCGTTCGCCTCTACAATGCAAGTATCACAAGTTTGAAGCGGATCAACCTCTGGAACGTGGCAAATCTGCGGGTATTCAATCCCATTTTCATTTAAAATGTCTAAAATTGTGGCCCCTGCTCGTGCTTGAATTTCTGTTCCGTCTACACGGACACTGATCGACTTAACGTCCATCATATTCATATTCCCCTCCATCTTTCTTTCAAGAAGTCAAAAAAAGCCATGTATAGATACACCTGTCTTTCATTCTAAGAAGGTGTAAACACACATGGCGGAATAGTTCACTAGCAAGTCTTACTAACAGACCAATCCTTGATTTTTATAAACCGATAGACTCATAACAAGATCCTATTACAAATCCATCAACACTGCTTTTATTATAAAGTGATATTTATTATAATACAATATAGCAGGAAAATTTTAACCAAGTGAAATGTCCTGAGGGGAACCGGGAAAAGCCTTATGAGGCAATATCGGAAGGGGTAATCTGCATGTCTAAAAAAATTCATGAGTTCAATGATATTATTCGAAAACTTCGTAAAGAATTATTCGGCAAAGGGCCTGAACGAATTCATACTGTATTTGTAGAAAACATGGCAGTTTCAACACTATACGGAAATCTGAGTGCAAGCGAGCAGTTTATCGCCCGCACACCTGAAGGAAGAGAAATGGTACATGCGGCCCGGACAAGCCTGATTCAAGACCTTTATTCCAAACAAACGCCGGAGGGAATGGAAGAGCTGATTGGGGCTAAGCTAGTCCATTTGTTTTCTGATATAAAAATTGAGGAAAATATCGCTGTATCTGTGTTTGTCTTTGACCAAAAAATAGATGATCAAAAAGAAGCCCTGCAAAGCTAGCACATTTGTCATTGACACAAATTTGTCACATTTGATATGATGTGGCTACAGTTATAGAAGGCAAAAGCAATGGAATGTATGCACGAACTGTATATATTCTCTTTCAATATCTTAAATTCTGCTTGATATTGTTGTATGGGTATGCATACAAGTTAGGCAGCATTCAAACGCCTGGTTGACACAGGTTATTTGAGTGCTGCCTTTTTTTATTGCCTTTCTGCCATAACTGTGAGAAAAGAAGAAATAATGGAGGGTTTTAGTATGGCTTTTCGAAAACCGGATGAAATAGCGGATGCAGCAATTGAAGCAGGGATGAAAAAAGTAAAGCTTCCGCTGCCGTCTCTGCTTGTATTGGGGTTTTTAGGCGGCGCATTTATCGCGCTCGGGTACTTGCTTGATATCAGGGTAATCGGCGACCTGCCGAAAGAATGGGGAAGCCTTTCCAGCCTTATCGGGGCTGCCGTATTTCCTGTCGGTCTGATCCTTGTGGTGCTCGCTGGCGCTGAGTTGATCACAGGAAATATGATGTCCGTTGCGATGGCCTTATTTTCGAGAAAAATATCAGTAAAAGAATTGGCGGTTAACTGGGGAATCGTCACGATTATGAACCTAATCGGCGCATTGTTTGTTGCCTACTTTTTCGGGCATTTGGTTGGGTTGACTGAAACAGGCCCTTATTTAGAAAAAACGATCGCCGTTGCGCAAGGAAAGCTTGATATGAGCTTCGGCAAGGTTCTCATTTCCGGCATCGGCTGTAACTGGCTTGTATGTCTTGCGGTGTGGCTTTCTTTCGGCGCCCAAGACGGAGCAGGGAAAATCCTTGGCATTTGGTTCCCCATTATGGCTTTTGTTGCAATCGGATTTCAGCACGTTGTCGCCAACATGTTTGTGATTCCCGCTGCCATTTTTGCTGGCTCGTTCACGTGGGGGCAGTTTATCGGAAACATCATTCCGGCTTTTATCGGCAATGTCATCGGCGGAGCCGTGTTTGTCGGTCTCATTTATTTTATTGGATATCATAAGAAAGACCGCTCCAGAAAAGAAATGAAGCAGGTATCATGAATAAAGGGCAAATCCACTCGATGAAACGTACAAATTCAGTCCATTTTTAGAAAAAGATGTTTACAAAATGGAATTTGGTGGATATACTTACAAAGGAAGAAAAAAGCAAAGGAGGCTGAACAAAATGACAATGAGACAACGACGTCAACCTGTACGTGATACACAAGAAAAAATTCATGGTTCATTCAGCCTGTGGAAGAGTTCGTGTCCTTCCTTAACCGATGCTTATCGCACGCATTAAATTCGGAATAGACGGACATACGCAACTCCCCGCAGGCAGTAGAGGCATTGGTTTGGTGTCTTCTTTTGTCTGCGGTTTTTATTTGCCCGCGGCAGAAGAAATGATGCCGCGGGTTATTTCGCTTGAAGCGGACTTTGAAAGGGGGTGAGCGATATGACGATTAACCTATTCTTTTTAACGTTAACGATTAACAAACGGTTTAAAAACCCGGAAGAATTCGAACGAGAACAGCAGATTGAGCAGATTTATGATGAAATGAAAGAGTCTCAGTTAAAGCATCTTTATTTAACAAACTGGCGCTAAAAAGCAATGAATAAACTGAAGGGGGAGATGACATATGCTTAGAATGGAATTATTGATGCATTATACGATGGAGAAGGACCAAGTTTAGCGAAACAGCTGTCAAGAAAATGTCTGCCTGCATATGATAAATCAACGTTACGGTAAGGCAGGTGATGGCATGATGAACAATTATCAGAAAAGGCTGCCGTCGATTGGCCATGGTTATGCATCCATGCCGCATTCCTTCAAACATGGTTATGGAAATCCATTCCGTCAGCAGAGGCTGATGGCCATGCAGCAGCAAAGGTTGTATGTATTCCCTTATCATTGGCGCTAGAAAGAGGGCAGAAAACATTTGTTTTCTGCTTTTTTTGCGGAAAAAAATGAAAAAGTTCAGTTCTATTGAAACATTTTTAAACACATTGCCGTCTAGTTGATATCTTCATTCCCATTTGGAAATGAAGATGAGGTTTATTTTTCGAATATAATAAATAAACGTAGGAAACCAAAAGCAGGTGTTTAAAATGCTAGAAAATAGACTCTATAAACAATTGAATCTTTTGAAATTATTTTCTCGGAAATATAAGCAAACCAAAACAATTGAGCATATGATGATTGACTCTATAGACATACAAGAAAATGACAGAATTTTAGAAATTGGAATCGGAAATGCCACTGTTTTTAAGAACATAACCGAGAAACTAGAAAAGGGAAGCTTAAAAAGCATTGACCCTTCAAAGCGAAAGGTAAGGCAAATATCACACGCAAATCGAAAGAACATGGGGAAAGGGGAGATTTTTCATGGCTATCCCGAGAACATTCCCTTTGATGACCGTACCTTTAATAAAGTGTTTTCCTTACATACGGTTCAGAGCTGTACTGATATTAGGCTTGCATTAAGGGAAATTTACCGTGTGCTTCAAATTGACGGCCAATTTTACATCAATATTGATACAAATACCGGTGAGAAAGAGAACATGTATATTCAACTGCTGGAAGATCAGCATTTCAGGGATCTTTCTATCATCAGACGTGATTCCTGTCTTTGCATTGTGGCTGTTAAATAAAATCATTTCTCGGGAAATATATCCAGAGCCTTTATTTTGGGGATTGGGTATATTTTCTTAATTTTTTATTTTTTGCATATACTTTATATTAAAAAAAGTTTTTTTCATATAAACTGATATCATAAGAAAGGGTAAAGAGGTGATATCAGACAGGTCAGATATTCATTATGAACAAAAGGAATGAATATTCATTCCGCAACGAATCGGAGGTACTAACATTCCATGTTATCCGCATCCAGCAGTAAATACGACATGATTATGAAAGCGTCGGTTTCACTATTTACAGAGAGGGGATTTGACGCTACCACGATCCCAATGATAGCTGAACGAGCCCATGTGGGGACAGGAACGATCTACCGCTATTTTGACAGCAAAGAAACACTCGTCAACGTATTGTTTCAAGAAAGCATTCAGCGCTTTATGGAAAAGCTGAAACAAGACTTTTCGGAATTGAGTGTCAGAGAAGGCTTTCACCATGTATTTTGCTGTCTCATTCAATTTACAAAAGAGAGCGACTATGCGCTTTTCTTTCTTGAAACGAAGAAAGACGCTCATTACTTAAATGCCACAAGCAGAAAAATGATAGAAAATCTGACTCAAATGCTTGATGACTATTTTAATAAGGGAAAAGCGGAAGGTGTAATTCGCAGCCTGCCCTCAAACGTGTTAATTGCGATTGTGTTAGGGGCGTTTCTCAAGATATATCAGCTTGTCCAAACGGGTGATATAGAGATGGACATGGATTTAAGGACTGAATTGGAACAATGCTGCTGGGACGCCATTAAGCTTCATTCATTTACTTCACAAAAATAATAGGAAAGGAAGATGTTGATGAAACAGGCAAGCGCAATACCTCAGCCCAAAACATACGGACCTTTAAAAAACCTTCCGCATCTGGAAAAAGAGCAGCTTTCTCAGTCATTATGGAAGATAGCAGATGAATTGGGGCCGATTTTCCGTTTCGATTTTCCGGGGGTATCCAGTGTTTTTGTATCCGGCCACAGTCTTGTGGCTGAAGTGTGTGATGAAAGCCGTTTTGATAAAAATCTTGGCAAAGGCTTGCTAAAGGTGCGCGAGTTTGGCGGAGACGGGTTATTTACAAGCTGGACGCATGAGCCGAATTGGCAAAAAGCCCACCGCATTCTGCTGCCGAGTTTCAGTCAAAAAGCGATGAAAAGCTATCATTCTATGATGCTGGATATCGCAACCCAGCTGATTCAAAAATGGAGCCGGCTTAATCCTAATGAAGAAATTGATGTAGCGGACGACATGACCCGTCTGACGCTTGATACGATTGGGTTATGCGGGTTTAACTACCGTTTCAACAGCTTTTACCGTGATTCACAGCATCCGTTTATCACCAGTATGCTCCGTGCCTTAAAAGAGGCGATGAATCAATCGAAAAGACTGGGTCTGCAAGATAAGGTGATGGTGAAAACAAAGCTGCAGTTCCAAAAAGATATAGAAGTCATGAACGCTCTTGTCGATAGAATGATAGCGGAGCGAAAAGCGAACCCGGATGAAAACATTAAGGACCTTTTATCACTCATGCTTTATGCCAAAGATCCTGTAACAGGTGAAACGCTGGATGATGAAAACATTAGATACCAGATCATAACGTTTTTGATTGCAGGACATGAAACCACAAGCGGTTTGCTTTCCTTTGCGATCTACTGTCTGCTTACACATCCGGAAAAACTGGAAAAAGCGCAAGAGGAAGCAGATCGCGTGTTAACGGATGACACGCCGGAATATAGACAAATCCAGCAGCTGAAATACATTCGGATGGTTTTAAATGAAACGCTAAGACTGTTCCCAACAGCTCCGGCCTTTTCTCTCTACGCTAAGGAAGATACTGTTTTAGGCGGGGAATATCCGATCAGTAAAGGGCAGCCTGTCACTATTTTGATTCCGAAACTGCACAGGGATCAAAACGCTTGGGGAGAGGATGCAGAAGATTTTCGTCCGGAACGGTTTGAAGACCCTTCGCGCATTCCTCACCATGCGTATAAGCCGTTTGGAAACGGACAGCGCGCTTGTATCGGCATGCAGTTTGCTCTCCAGGAAGCGACGATGGTTCTAGGTCTTGTATTAAAGCATTTTGATTTGATGAACCATACTGGATACGAACTGAAAATCAAAGAGGCATTAACGATCAAGCCGGATGAATTTAAAATTACTGTGAAACCGCGGAAAACAGCAGCAATCAACGTACAGAGAAAAGAACAGGCTGACATCAAAACAGAAACGAAGCCAAAAGAAACAAAACCTAAACACGGCACACCTTTACTTGTTCTTTACGGTTCTAATCTTGGAACAGCGGAAGGAATAGCCGGTGAACTGTCTGCTTACGGCCGCCAGCTGGGCTTTACAGCTGAAATCGCTCCGCTTGACGATTATATTGGCAAGCTTCCCGACCAAGGTGCCGTGGTCATTGTTACGGCTTCTTATAACGGGGCGCCGCCTGATAATGCTGCCGGCTTTGTGGAGTGGCTGGAGGAGCTTGAGGAGGGCCGATTGAAAGGTGTTTCCTATGCGGTATTCGGCTGCGGAAACCGGAGCTGGGCCAGCACGTATCAGCGAATTCCCCGACTCATAGATGACATGATGAAAGCAAAGGGGGCAACGCGTTTAATAGCGATTGGGGAAGGCGATGCCGCCGATGATTTTGAAAGCCATCGCGAGTCTTGGGAAAACCGTTTCTGGAAGGAAACGATGGACGCATTTGATATAAACGAAATATCTCAGAAAGAAGACAGACCTTCATTATCCATTACTTTTCTCAGTGAAGCGACAGAAACGCCGCTTGCTAAGGCATATGGCGCGTTTGAAGGGATTGTGTTAGAGAACCGGGAGCTCCAGACAGCAGATAGTCCGCGTTCTACCCGCCATATTGAATTGCAAATTTCTGATGCCAAAACATATCAAGAAGGCGATCATATCGGAATTCTGCCGCAAAACAGCCGGAAACTTGTTCAGCGGGTCCTGAGCCGATTCAGTTTGCAGGCCAATCATGTCATAAAAATGAGCGGAAGCCCTCATATGGCTCATCTTCCGATGGATCGGCCGATTAAAGTGGCGGATGTATTGGCGTCCTATGTGGAGCTGCAGGACCCGGCTTCAAGACTTCAACTTCGGGAGCTGGCTTCTTATACAGTCTGTCCGCCGCATAAAAAAAAGTTGCAACAGCTCGTTTCAGAAGATGGCATTTATAAAGAGCAGGTATTGGCAAAACGTCTCACCATGCTTGATCTTTTAGAGGATTACCCTGCTTGCGAAATGCCGTTTGAGCGGTTTTTAGAACTTTTGCCATCATTAAAACCAAGATATTATTCCATTTCAAGCTCACCGAAGGTCCAAGCCAATATCGTGAGCATGACAGTAGGCGTTGTTAAAGCATCAGCTTGGAGCGGGCGTGGTGAATACCGGGGCGTTGCTTCTAATTATTTAGCAGAGCTGAATACAGGTGATGCAGCAGCCTGTTTCATCCGAACGCCTCAATCCGGATTCCAAATGCCAGATGACCCTGAAACGCCTATGATTATGGTTGGACCGGGTACAGGAATTGCACCATTCAGGGGCTTTATTCAGGCAAGATCTGTTTTGAAGAAGGAAGGAAGCACGCTTGGAGAAGCTCTTTTATACTTCGGCTGCCGGCGCCCCGATCATGACGATCTATACAGAGAAGAGCTGGATCAAGCGGAACAGGATGGTATTGTCACCATCCGCCGATGCTACTCACGCGTCGAAAACGAACCAAAGGGATATGTCCAGCACTTGCTCAAACAAGATACGCAGAAATTGATATCACTCATTGAAAAAGGGGCACACATATACGTATGCGGTGATGGATCGCAAATGGCTCCTGATGTAGAGAATACGCTGCGTCTGGCGTATGAAGCTGAAAAAGGAGCGAGCCGGGAAGAATCAGCTGAATGGCTGCAGAAGCTGCAAAACCAAAAACGATATGGCAAAGACGTTTGGACAGGAATGTAAAAAATAAAATCCCGCCATCAGATTGGCGGGATAATTTTGCATGTGAGAAAACCGGCACGATAATGAAATCTACTGAAAAGGATGTTATAGGGAGTATCGCGCCGGCCTTATTGTTCATATCGTCAAACAGGGTGAAAAGTTTAGTTCTTTTGTCTTATTTTTAAAAATAAATAGTCTGAAAGTCTTGTTTTTGGTTTACGCATTAGTTTTATGGCATTTTGCTCTCGCGTATGCCTCAAGATGAACCATCTGTTGAAGATCGATGTTTAAATTGGTTTTCCACATGTTTACGGTAATGAAAGTCATGAATCAGCCGAATCGTCGGCCTGATTAACAGCAGCAAACTCCCAATCGCAAACAGCCATATCCCTGCCGACTTGAACTGCTCATAAAAAAAGAAAATACTTCCGACAAGAAACAAGGCACCAATGATAAAATCATTTACTGTATAAAGAATCTTATATCGTTTTTTGAAAAAGAGCTCGTATCGTTTCAGTTCTTTTTTGATCTCATTTTCTTCTTTAGGTGCCATTATTCTCCCTCCATTCAACATGTTCATTCCCTAACGTGAATAGAAGAAAACATATAAGTAGAGTGAGTGACAATGGGAAATCTCTCTTTATTTTATAATTATTTTATTATTAGACATCAAATCTTATAATTGTTGTTAGATGAGTATTATCGAATAATACCTCATTTTTAAAATACTCGTGAAATGTACAGCAGATGGTCACATCTCATTAACGTATGCAATCTTTCATTACACGAATGTGGACTTTCCGGTATTAACAAGATATCAGAACTTGCTTACGATTCTTTAAAAGCTCGTATTTTAACAGAATACTTACTAGTTAAAGAATCAGCTGAAAGTTCTCTCATACCTGTTTTAATCGGAGCATACGCCTTTGAAAAACCTAAAGGATTAGAATGGTACCTTCAATGGATGACCGAGGATGCTGAAAAATTAATGAAACTAAATGCAGAGTGGTTTATAAACACAGCTCTTTGGCAGCTGTTGGCTATGACGGCAAACCCTTATGCTCATTTTGATCACTGGGCAGGTGATATTCAACAGCTTGTGACGAAACTTAACCTAACTAATCCTATGTAATGAAGGTTAAAGGAGAAAGAAATGAAAATTGAACTGAACATTAAACGCAAATCAAAAACTCCTGCTTTTGATCCTTCTTTTCGCCGTCTTTTTACTGCTGTAACCTTAACAAGTATTGGAGATGGCCTCACTTTTAATGCGCTTCCTTGGGTTGCAGCTTCACTAACAAGTAATACAATATTAGCGTCATTGGTATCCTCAGCCATCTTTCTGCCTTGGTTACTGTTTAGTTTGCCTTTTGGAATCTTAATTGATCGCTATCCCCGCAATTTACTAATGGCTGTTTCGGGAACAGTCAGGGCAGTAATGATATTGCTGTTAACTGTTCTGATAATCTATGAATGGGCGACTGTACCGCTTTTGATTATCTTAACGTTTCTTTTTGGTACTGCTAAGGTAATGTTTGACTGCACAGCACAAACGATAGTGCCAATGGTTGTTAATAGTAAACAACTTGAGAAGGCGAACGGTCTTTTTGCTTCGGTTCAATTAATCGCAAGCGATCTTTTAGGGGGAGCGCTCGCAGGCATTCTAATTCTAATTGGCCTTCCCGCGCCTTTCGTTATAGATGTGATTACTTCTGTCACTTCAATTCCTTTGTTAATAAGAATGAAAGGTAACTTTCAAGCGAGAGAGGAAAGAAAAAAGGTTACTTTCAAAGCTGATTTAAAAGAAGGTATACTCTTTGTTTGGAATGATTCTTTGCTAAGACCTTTAGCATTGTTTGGATCTGGTGTCACTATGGTTTTCTCAATGATTACTGCTATGCAAGTTTTCTTCATGAAAGAGATTTTGCATTTGAGTTCTTTTGAGTTTGGTTTGCTGATTTCCTTTGCAACTGTAGGCAGTGTGATCGGGGGACGAGCAGTTTCAAATCTAAAAACAAAATTGGGGGCAAGAAAAAGTTTGCTTATCTCGATTTTGACCATGGGAATATGTTACGGTATTGCAGGCCTTAGCAGTAATTGGTATATTGTCTGTCTATCCTATATTATTGCCTCTTTTTTTATTGTGGTATGGGGTGTCTTGAATGTAACGTATAGACAGCGAATTGTTCCCCAAGAGCTGTTAGGGCGCGTGAATACAGTATTTCGCTTTTTGTCCTGGGGAGTCAGTTCCATTGGAACAATTTTAGGCGGTATTCTAGTCAGTGTGGGTGAAGTGGCTTTTAATCGTGAATGGGCTCTCCGTCTTCCTTATTTGGTGCTTTTATGTGTGTATATTATCTTTTTCTTTATTGCCATTCGCTTATTCAGTAAGGAAAGGCTTGAAGGTGTATGATTACAGAGTATAGATATTCGATCATAATGAATACGAGGAAATGTCGTTTGCTGACCAGATTCCTCTCAGAATCAATAAATAGTGCTTAAACATTTCTAAGCCTTGCAAAATAAATTAATTAACAAAAAAGACAATCATAAAAATGGGGAATATGTCTTATTGTCTGATCCCACTCACCTTATTGCGATTTAAATGAGTGAACAAATTCTCCTCAAAGCCACGCCAGACTGATCAATCGGTAAAAAAATTTTGCAATACAAGGAACTTGCCGAAAAATAGTTTTTCTCGACAAGTTCTTTGTATTGATATAAGCAATGTTTTTGGTTAAATAATGATATCAGAAACATCATTTGCTCTATTCCAAATAATGTTTTTTGAAATCAGAGTGGATTGAAAATTTGCGGCGCAGCTGGATGAGATTTTTCCCAAAGCTTTCTTCTAAAAGCCCTCTATGCTTTTTCAGGATTTCCATGAGGTACAGATCATGAATGATGACTTCAGTAATAGGCATGACTAAACCTACATGCATCGTCCATGCAGCACGGCTGTCGTTGCCAAGAGAGACGATACCTGCTACAACTTCTGAATCATCTCCGCTATAGACAAGCCACCGCCCGTCATACTCTTCTGTAATTTCACTGCTCATATCATGAAGGTAAACAGCAGCAAAATCAGATGTGATGTCTCCGTACGCAATAATGGTCACAATGACACCTTGATTTGCCGCTTGTCTTAGCTCTGATTCTATTTCTTCAAAATCCTCTTCCCATATTTCCAAGAGAATTCTTTTTTTGGCGGATAAGATACAAGCCTTCACTTTTTCAAGAATTTCATTGCGTCCGGTGATATTCCAGATATTTTCCCGGTCATTTGCGGTCTGCTCGAATTTTTCAAAGTATTTCTCAGCCTGATCAAAATGCTCTTCCGCTTTGAGCCGGCGGTTTTTAATCAGTTCTTTAGCGGGGACAGGCACATACTGAGGTGTATTTCCATGACTTACAAAAACATCTCCTCTTAAGACAAGACTTTCCAAGACTTCATAAATTTTAGAACGGGGCACTCCGGAATTTTTGGCGACGGCATAGCCTGTTAAAGGCGATTCTTGCAATAAAGCAAGATATGCTTTTGATTCATATTCGGTAAAATTAAGGTTTTTTAAAATGTCTAACATATTTTCCTTCATACATCCTCCAATATAAAGAGCAGTCGCTGCCCTTGTAATCGCTATTTTAACAAACCATATTGATTTATTCCAAACGCATTGATACAATTTTATAAGTAGTTACTATCGTAGTCACTATATATTGCGGAGATTTTTTAAAGGGGGAGAAGAAATGCACAGCATACTCACATACATACCGATTGCTGCCATGATGGTTATCATACCGGGAGCAGATACGATGCTTGTGATGAAAAATACCCTTAGATATGGCGCAAAGGCTGGCCGTTATAACATCCTTGGATTGGCAACAGGACTTTCCTTTTGGACGGTTATCGCCATTTTAGGTTTATCAGTGGTTATTGCAAAGTCGGTATTTCTTTTCACAACGATCAAATATTTGGGAGCAGCATACTTAATTTATTTAGGAATCAAGAGTTTTTTTGCCAAAAGCATGTTTTCTTTTGATGAAACGCAATCTCAAGCAAGCAAGGAAAATTCTCCGAAACGTTATTATAAAACTTCCTTTATGCAAGGATCACTTAGTAATATTCTCAATCCTAAAACTGTTTTGGTTTATGTTACAATCATGCCCCAATTTATCAATCTAAAGGGAAATATAAACCAGCAGCTCATCATTTTAGCTTCAATCCTAACCTTATTAGCGGTTTTGTGGTTCCTCTTTCTCGTTTATATGATTGATTTCGCAAAGAAATGGATGAAAAACTCGAAGTTCCAGAAAGCGTTTCAAAAAATAACCGGTATTATATTAGTGGGTTTCGGCATCAAAACTGGTATGAATTGAAATTAGCTTACATGAATTGGAGATCAGTCAAGCAGTTGTTTTGCCTTTCGAATCCTCTTTTAGTCCGGCAGTATTATTTTTAATACAAAAAAAAACAAGGGAGTGTGTATCCCTTGTCTTTTTGTTATTTTATCTTATGTCTCCTGGTGGTCTGTACCTTATACATGATAATCAATAAAACAAACCAGGCCGGAGTGACAAATAAAGCAACACGTGTATCATTTGCCAGTGCCAATACGATAAGAATGAACGCGAGAAATGCGAGTGTTAAATAGTTGGATAATGGGTAAAACGGCATTTTAAATTTGTTTGCTTTCGCTTCATCCTGCCTTGATTTTCGATATTTTAAATGGCAAATCACCGTAATGCCCCAAATGAAAATAAAACATATGGTAGAAACACTTGTAATCAATGTAAAGACTTGCTCGGGCATTATATAATTCAGGCTAACGCCAATCAGAATGGCGATGGTCGAAAAGAACAGCGCATTGCTTGGAACTTTAGAAGAAGTCAGTTTCTTTAATAATCCAGGGGCGTGATGATCCTTGGCGAGAGAATAGACCATGCGGCTTGTGCTGAATAAAGCGCTGTTGGCCGCTGATGCCGCTGATGTTAATACAACAAAATTGATCATACTGGCGGCGGCAACGATGCCTACAACAGAAAAGACTTGAACAAATGGGCTTTCATTTGGGTTCAAAACGTTCCAAGGATAGATACACATAATGACAAAAAGTGCGCCGACATAAAAAAGTAAAATCCGAACTGGGATTTGATTGATGGCTTTAGGGATCACTTTTTGGGGATTTTCAGTTTCACCTGCAGTCAATCCAACAAGTTCAATTCCCACAAAAGCGAAGACAACCATTTGGAATGAAAGGATAAATCCATGCCATCCATTTGGAAACATGCCGCCGTGGCTCCAAAGATTCGTGAGGCTGGCTGTGCCGGAATCAGCGGAAAAACCTTTCGCTATCAAGAAAATACCAGTTGCGATAAGAGCCAAAATGGCGATAACTTTGATCAATGCAAACCAGAATTCTAATTCTCCGAACAGTTTAACGGTTGCAAGGTTCATGATCAGCAAGATGATAAGCGCAAGAAGACCCGGCAGCCATTGAGGCACCGCAGGAAGCCAATATTGCGTATAAATCCCGACTGCCGTTAAATCAGCCATCGCGAGAGAAATCCAGCAGAACCAATAGGTCCAGCCAGTAATAAACGCTGCCATGTCTCCTAGATAGTCCCTTACAAAATCAACGAAAGAGTGATATCCCGTATTTGATAAGAGCAGTTCTCCGAGCGAACGCATAATGAAAAAGCAAAATACACCGGTGATCATGTAAGCAAATAAAATAGATGGTCCCGCAAAGTGGATGGATTTTCCTGAGCCTAAGAATAAACCTGTCCCGATTGCACCCCCAATCGCCATTAATTGTATATGCCTGTTTTTAAGGCCTCTAGACAATTTTTGTTGTTGTCCAAAATTGTCTTTGTTAGAATTGCCTCTCAATTTTATTTTCCTCCAATAATAAAAGATGAATAAAGTTTTATCGGATATTATACCATCTAAAAGAATACAATGTTTACTTTTTAAATTTTAAAAATATAATTTTCATTTGCTTGTTCGTACAGGTGCTAAATATCTCTCACTCTCTATTTTCACTTCCAGTTTTATTGAATAGTAGAAAAAAAGGTAAATGCTCAGTGAGGAAAAGAGATTTTGGTAAAACGTCCTACTGGCGTAACCGTCATTCGTGACCGAGTGAAAACAGTAATAAATATGTAATGGCAAACAAAAAGACATTGTTTTGACGATGTCTTTTTTGTTTTGCTAGGATAGATGATAACAGTATGCTTATGAGGGCCGCTCATTAATAAGAATACAGGCGAAATGAATGACATGAGGCAGGACATATAATGAACTTACATACAGCACAGCTATTGAAAATTTTATCAGAATATCAGTTTTTTGATTGGGAGCATCAAAAGAATAATAAACATCGCATCCTGATTGGCCTCCCGGAGAATAAGCATGAAATAAAAGATTTTTATCAATCATTCGGTTTTGAATCAGTCGAGAATCCGTATTCAAACATAAAAATCTCAAAAAAACAGTGGGTGCATATGGAGGATCTATTTTTTCAATGGATATCTCCTTATCTATCAACTTTCGGACAAACAGTTGTTACGCCATTTCTAAGTAATGACTGGGAGGGTGAATGTCATCTGGATGATGAGTTTGCTGATGCTTATGAAGCGTACAAGGCTTTTTTAATAGGTAGCGGATTGTATGATCATACGCCCGCTTTGATTGAGACCAGCAGGGGATATTAAATCGATCATATCGGAGATTTTTCAATTCTGGGCAAGATGGCTGCGAGAAATCATCAATATTTATTTTTTGCCGATGGAGATAAAGTTTTTATGTTTACAGATTCACTGACCTTCCAGATGTTTTGTAAAGATGAAGAAGTTTTGCATAATGAAAAGAGAAAGATCGAGCAGTTGCTGCATCCTGATTTTTTATCGTGAATCACTGCGGCGGACACACATAGAGTGTCCGCCATTTCTTTGTTTCAATTGGATGCATTTTAGGTGATTTGACCCAGTCTTTAAGATTCATTTTTTGTCATTCGTGATTTTGGCATCTTTACATTCCTCAAGAATGATAAACTGTTTACTGATTATTACTTTGGAAGGAGCCCAGCCCTGGGGAACGCGAATCTAAAATACTAATATGAGATGTAAATGATTCAACATTCTAAACACATAAGCATAAAAGGCCGGCATGTCAATCTGCTATAGAGGCCTTTCTGGAAGTGTAGAATTAGATGTTTCCGCCATGAAGATTCGGAATATTCAGGGCTTATCTAATAAGGACAAAGGATGATAGACGTGAAAAGAATAGATAAAATATACCATCAGCTTATGCATAATTTTCATGATTCAAGTTTAGATCATCTTTTAAAAGTACAGGGGAGTTCGGCAAAGGAAATTGCTGAGCAGCTGAAAATGGAGCGGTCCAATGTCAGTTTTGAGTTGAACAATCTCGTCCGGTCCAAAAAGGTCATAAAAATAAAATCGTTTCCTGTGCGATACATCCCAGTCGAAATAGCGGAAAGATTGTGCAACAAGAAATGGGATACCGAGTTGATGGAAGTGAAAAGCCTGGAGCCGTTTTCCGGGAATTCCAAACAGAAACAACAACCTATTTCTACGAATCCTCTAGAGCTTATGATTGGGGCAAAAGGCAGTTTGAAGAAAGCCATTTCCCAGGCAAAAGCAGCTGTTTTTTATCCGCCGAACGGCCTGCATATGCTCCTCCTAGGGCCGACTGGTTCCGGTAAATCCCTTTTTGCGAACCGTATTTACCAGTTTGCCATTTACTCTGACATTTTGAAGGCCGGCTCACCATTTATTACATTTAACTGTGCAGATTACTACAACAATCCTCAATTATTGCTATCTCAATTATTCGGACACAAAAAAGGTTCATTTACAGGTGCCGGCGAGGATAAGGCTGGCTTAGTCGAACAGGCTGATGGGGGCATTCTTTTTATGGATGAAATCCACCGTCTCCCTCCTGAGGGGCAGGAAATGCTGTTTTATTTTATTGACAGCGGTTCTTATAACCGGCTTGGGGAATCGGAACATAAACGAACATCGAACGTATTGTTTATTTCCGCCACAACAGAAAATCCGAGTTCTGCTTTATTGAAAACATTTTTGCGAAGAATTCCAATGACCATACATATTCCTTCGCTTGAAGAACGATCGCTTAAAGAAAGAGTGGATCTGACGACGTTTTTATTAGGGAAAGAAGCAGAGCGAATTAAGAAAAATCTGAGTGTGCACATAGATGTCTATAATGCGCTTATTCATTCTGCGAAATTTGGAAATGTGGGACAGCTGAAATCAAATGTCCAGTTAGTTTGTGCACACGGGTTTTTGCACAACCTTGAAAAAAATGAGGTTATTGAACTGACTGTTCGGGATCTGCCGGATGAAATCAAGCAAGAATGGATGTCCAGCAGCAAAAACATGCAAAGAAGCAAAGCTATTTCTGAATATGTCAATATTACAACGATTATCTCTCCGATTGTAGAAGATGAAACAACAAAAATTGACGAAGACCTCTCATTTAACTTGTATCATTTGATCGAGGAAAAAGTGAAAACCCTTATGAAAGAAGGATTATCCAAAAAGGATATTAATCAGTACATCTTAACTGATATCCATTTGCATGTCAGAAGTTTTTTTCATCATCGGGCGTTTCAAAAGGACAGCCTGCTGACATTCGTTGAAGACGACGTGATTCAAATGACCAAACAGTTAAAAGAAATAGCTGAGCATGAGCTGGCTTGCACATTTGACCGTAAATTTATTTATTTCTTGAGTATGCATATTGACGCATTTTTAAAGCGCGGAAAACAAATTGATGTTTTAAATACACAGGAGACTGATGAAATCCGTGACACTCATGTGAAAGAATATCGGGTGGCGATGATATTTAAAGATCAAATTCAGAAATATTTTAAAGTGGCCATCCCGGAAATAGAAGTTATCTACTTAACAATGCTGATTCATTCCATCAAATCGTTAAAAGAGAACAAAAGGGTCGGTATTATCGTGGCTGCACATGGAAATAGCACGGCGAGTTCAATGGTTGAAGTCGCGACAGAACTGTTAGGAAGCACTCCCATTGCAGCAGTTGATATGCCGCTTTCTGTTTCACCTTCGGACATTATCGAATGCGTAGCGGAAAAAATGAAACAGGTTGACGAAGGGGAAGGTGTTTTAATGCTGGTAGATATGGGGTCACTTGCGATGCTGGAAAGCAAGCTGGAGGAAAAGACAGGCATTGCCATCAAAACCATCAGCAATGTGACGACCTCAATGGTGCTGGATGCTGTCAGAAAAGTGAACTATTTGAATTTAAATTTGCATGCGATCTATCAATCGGTCACGAAAGATTTTATTGAGTTATGGGAGCGGCAGCCAGCAGCATCCGGCAAAAAGAAGGCATTGGTTTCCATCTGTACGACAGGCAGCGGGACGGCCAAAAAGCTGGAAGACATCCTGACAACGATCGTAAACAAGGCCTCTGATACCCCGATTCACATATTGACTGTTTCATCCATTAAATTGGCAAACAACATAAAAGAAATTGAAAAAGAGTATGAGATCCTTGCGACAGTCGGAACGAAAGATCCTAAAATCAATGCTCCGCATGTATCTTTAGAAGTGTTAATTGAAGGGGAGGGAGAGAAGCTGATTCAACAGGCGATTACCAAAGGAAGCACCCCCTTGAGCAATGGATTGAACGAAGCGAATATCATTGTCAGGGAGCTTTGCGAGGATAGCTTGAAAAAGTACCTTGTCTTCTTGAACCCCCACCATATGATCGAGATGTTATTAGAGTGGCTGCAAACCGTTCAAGATGAGCTGGGAGTCATTTTCAATAATGCTGTTTTAATCAAAGTCATCATGCATACGGCTTTCGCCTTTGAGAGGGTGATTAAGCAGAATCCGATAGCTTTCTCAGAGGAAGATGAAATAAATGAACAGCTAAAAAGAATGCTGAACGTGACAGAACGTACATTAGCCCCATATGAACAAAAGCTTGGACTTCGCATAAGTGATGATGAAAAATTATTTATTGCCGCCATCTTCGCTGAAGAAGTGCCTGGCCAGCTGTTTTAAAAGCGGTTTTTTTATGTGAACCTGTATTAAATGGAACGCCATTTTAATACAGGTTTATTTTTTTGGTTTCAAGTGTTTCAACAATAGACTGTCATTTGCTGAAAACTTAATGAAAACGCTTAACACAACTTTGTTGGCACGATCCTTGCATTATATATGGGTGTACAAAACAGGAAAGGAGCAATGAATATGATTTCAGTTATTATCAGTGGTCATGGAGATTTTCCCATAGCATTAAAAGAGTCTTCAGGGATGATATTCGGTGAAGAAAATAACCTGATTGCAGTGCCGTTTTTTAAAGGAGAAGGAGTTCAAACACTGCAAGAAAAATATCATCAGGCGCTCAAAGACATTCCGGAAGAAAATGAAGTGCTTTTTTTAGTCGACATTTTTGGAGGAACGCCATATAACGCGGCAGCTTCTTTCATTGCTGAAGATCAAAGAATGGATATGGCAGCCGGCGTAAACTTGCCGATTCTGCTGGAGGTATTAAGCCTGAGAGAACATCTGACACTTAAAGATTTGCTGAACAACTTAAAAGCAATGAGCCAGCAAAGCTTTCAAGTGTGCAGTGAACATTTAGAAAAAGTAAAAACAGCCAATCAAGAAACAAGAGAGGATGAATTGTGATGAACATTGTGTTAGCAAGAATTGATGACCGCTTTATTCACGGCCAAATCCTGACAAGGTGGATTAAAGTCCATGCGGCAGACCGAATTATCGTTGTCTCCGATGATATTGCACAGGACGACATGAGAAAAGCGCTGATCCTTTCTGTTGCGCCTTCAAATGTAAAAGCGAGTGCCGTTTCGGTTTCAAAAATGGCAAAAGCGTTTCATAGTCCGCGTTATGAAGGGGTAACGGCAATGCTCTTGTTTGAAAATCCGTCCGATATTGTATCTCTTATAGAAGCAGGCGTACCGATCAAAACAGTAAACGTTGGAGGAATGCGTTTTGAAAATCACCGCAGGCAAATCACAAAATCAGTCAGCGTCACAGAGCAAGATATAAAGGCGTTTGAAACATTAAGTGATCTGGGCGTGACAGTGGAATTGAGGCAGCTGCCTTCAGATGCCAGCGAGGACTTTGTCCAGATTTTACGGAACGTAACAAAATAATCAAGGGGATGAGAATATGTCTTCATTACAAATTATTTTGTTGTTAATCATTGCAGCAATCACCGGAATCGCAAGTGTATTGGATGAAGGGCAGACACACCGGCCGCTTGTGGCCTGCACGCTGGTTGGCTTGGTGCTCGGGGATTTAAAAACAGGCATTATTCTCGGCGGCACACTGGAGCTGATGGCGCTGGGCTGGATGAACGTCGGCCTTGCTATGGCGCCTGATACAGCGATCGCCTCTGTCATCTCAACCATTTTAGTTATTACCGCTGATCAGGGAATTGGCGAAGGGATTGCCGTAGCTGTTGCTTTGGCAGCTGCTGGTCAGGCGCTGACGATTTTTGTGCGGACGATCACTGTCTTTTTCATTCACCGCGCTGATCAATACGCAAAAGAAGGGAATATAAAAGGAATTGAAATTATGCATATTACTGCGATGGTGTTTCAAGCGCTTCGCGTCATGATACCGACTTTGATTGTCGCATTGATCAGTGTCAGCGCTGTTCAGGCGTTCTTGGGCAATATTCCGGATGTGATTACAAAAGGGCTGCAAATAGGCGGAGGCATTATCGTTGTTGTCGGATATGCCATGGTGATCAATATGATGAATATTCCATATTTAAAGCCATTTTTCTATATTGGTTTCTTATTAGCAGCGTTTACCGATTTCAACTTAGTAGGATTTGGAGCCCTCGGTCTCTGTCTGGCGCTTTTATACCAGCAGATGATGCAAAAACATACCGCGCACGGAGCGGTGGCCGCCGCATCTGACAGTGGCCAAGTCGGTGTTTATGATGACGATGATGATCTTGATGCCTAAACCATGAGGGGGGATGAAAAAGATGGAGAAAGAAAAGCGATTAACGAAAAAAGAAATTTTCAGCATGTTTATTCGTTCAAACTTTTTGCTCGGCTCCTTTAACTTCGAACGTGTGCAGGCCATGGGTTATTGCTATGTCATGATACCGGCGATCAAAAAATTATACGGTCCCGGCGCGAAAAGAAACGAAGCCTTGCAGCGGCATTTGGAATGGTTTAATACACATCCGTGGCTGACAGCGCCTATATTTGGCGTGACGGCAGCCATGGAAGAAGAAATGGCGAACAATAAAGGAATTGATGGAAAAGCGATCAGCGGAATGAAAATCGGTTTGATGGGCCCGATAGCGGGTGTAGGCGACCCGATTTTCTGGGGAACGATTCGCCCGGTCTTAGCTGCGTTAGGGGCATCCCTTGCTTTAGGAGGAAACATTGCCGGCCCTTTGCTATTCTTTTTCTTGCTGAACGCCATAAGATTAAGCACAAAATATTACGGATTAAAGTATGGCTATGTGAAAGGAATGGAGATTCTGCAGGATTTAGCGGGGAATCGCATTCAAAAGCTGACAGAGGGCGCTTCGATTCTCGGATTATTTGTAATGGGAGCTCTCGTTTCCAAATGGACCACCATCAACATTCCCATCGTTGTGTCCAGGATTAAGGATGAAAGCGGAAAAGTGGATGTTCAAACCGTACAAAATGTGTTAGACAGCATCATGCCGGGGGCGCTGCCTCTAGGGTTAACGTTATTGGTGGCATGGATGCTGCGGAAAGGGGTGAATCCTCTTCTCATTATATGCGGCATCTTTATCATCGGAATTCTTGGGTATTGGGCTGGATTCTTAGCATAAGCTCTGTGTGAAGTAAGAAAGAAGAGGGAAACTGCGGCAGTCTATCACATATCAATCATTCGGATAACAGCGAAACAGAGGAGAATTGCCAGAAACGGACCAACTTATGCAGCAGTCTCTCTTGAAGTGTTCAAACATGAAGAGAGGAGCGAAGAAACAAATGAAAAAGAGACTTTCTCAAGTCATCATCATGTTCACCCTGCTATTCACTATGGCATTTTCGGTTGAGGCAGCTGATTCAAGCTACTATGATGAGGATTATCGTCCTCAATATCATTTCACGCCGGAGGCAAACTGGATGAATGATCCAAACGGGATGGTATATTATGCTGGAGAATATCACTTGTTCTATCAATACCATCCATACGGACTTCAGTGGGGACCCATGCATTGGGGGCATGCCGTGAGCAAAGATTTGGTTACGTGGAAGCACCTTCCTGTTGCGCTGGCTCCGGATGACAAAGGCACGATCTTTTCTGGAAGCGCAGTTGTAGATAGAAATAACACAAGCGGTTTTCAAACAGGCGAAGAGAAGCCGCTTGTGGCTGTTTATACACAGGACAGGGAAGGCCATCAAGTGCAAAGCATTGCTTATAGCAATGACAAAGGAAGAACGTGGACGAAATACGCTGGCAACCCTGTCATTCCGAACCCGGGAAAAAAAGATTTTCGCGATCCAAAGGTCTTTTGGTATGAAAAAGAAAACAAGTGGGTGATGGTGCTTGCGGCCGGTGACCGAATCCTCATTTATACATCAAAAAATCTGAAGCAGTGGACATATGCAAGTGAGTTTGGACAGGGACAAGGGAGCCATGGGGGAGTATGGGAGTGCCCGGATTTGTTTGAGCTTCCGGTAGACGGCAATCCGAATCAAAAAAAATGGGTGATGCAGGTCAGTGTCGGAAACGGAGCGGTTTCGGGAGGATCAGGCATGCAATATTTTGTAGGGGACTTTGATGGAACTCATTTTAAAAATGAAAATCCGTCAAACAAAGTTCTCTGGACGGATTACGGCAAAGACTTTTATGCGGCTGTATCCTGGTCCGATATTCCATCCTCAGACGGCCGGCGGCTATGGTTAGGGTGGATGAGCAATTGGCAATATGCGAATGATGTTCCTACCTCCCCATGGAGAAGTGCGGCGTCCATTCCAAGAGAGTTAAAATTGAAAACGCTTACTGGGGGAGTCAGGGTCGTCCAAACACCAGTAAAAGAGCTGCAAACCATTCGCGGAACCTCTAAAAAGTGGAAGAATCAGACCATATCGACCACAAGCCAAAATGTGTTAGCGGGCCTATCTGGAGATGCGTATGAATTACATGCAGAATTTCAAGTGACACCACGTTCAGCTGCTGAATTTGGTTTTAAAGTTCGAACAGGCAGAAATCAATTCACAAAAGTCGGCTATGATCGAAAAAATGCCAAACTGTTCGTTGACCGGAGCGAGTCGGGGAACGTCACCTTTAATCCGACCTTTAACACCGGAAAACAAACAGCTCCGCTGAAACCGGTAAATGGAAGGGTAAAGATGCGCATTTTTGTCGACCGCTCTTCAGTTGAAGTATTTGGGAATGACGGACAGCAGGTCATAACCGATATCATTCTCCCGGATCGATCAAGCAACGGTCTTGAATTATATGCGGCGAATGGCGGTGTAAAGATGAAATCTTTAAAGATATACCCTTTAAAAAAGGTATGGGGAACATCACCTTTCATCTCTAATTTGGCTGGCTGGACGACTGTAAATGGCACGTGGGCCGACACAATTGAAGGAAAACAAGGAAGATCGGAGGGTGATTCCTTTATTTTGTCTTCAGCATCCGGATCTGACTTCACCTATGAATCTGATATCACTATTAAGGATGGAAACGGAAGGGGGGCAGGAGCGCTTATGTTTCGCTCTGACAAAGATGCCCAAAACGGTTATCTTGCCAATGTGGATGCGAAACATGACTTAGTGAAATTCTTTAAATTTGAGAACGGTGCTGCTTCTGTCATTGCCGAATACAAAACACCGATAGACGTAAATAAAAAGTATCATCTGAAAACTGAGGCTCGGGGTGATCACTTCAAAATCTATTTAGATGATCGTCTTGTAATTGATACGAATGATTCTACATTCTCCGAAGGTCAATTCGGCTTAAATGTGTGGGATGCAACTGCTGTCTTTCAGAATGTAAATAAGGGATCTTAAATAGAGGGGTTCATGTGATATAGCAAACGCGATTACCTGGCTAGCAACATTTTTTCTTAAAAAAAGGCACAGACCTAAACAGTCTGTGCCTTCTCATTATTTCAACAACTTCAATGATTCGCGGTTAAATGCTTCCAAATCATCAGGTGTTCTGCTTGTGACAATGTTGTGGCTGACGATGACTTCTGCATCTTTGTAATTTGCGCCGGCATTGATTAAATCTTTGCGGATGCTGCGGTAGCCTGTGATATCTTTGCCTTTCAGGAGATCCGTATCAATTAGTACTTGCGGGCCGTGGCAAATAGCGAAAACCGGTTTTTCATTTTCGACGAATGCTTTCACGAATTCACCAGGGCGATCATCTGCACGGAGCAAATCCGGAGAGAATCCCCCAGGAATTAAAAGTGCATCAAATTCACTTGCATTCACTTCTGAGATTGCTTTATCGATCTTTACTTTCTCTCCATGCTTACCGGTAACTTCTTTGCCAGCTTCCAAATCGATAGCTGTGACACTATAGCCAGCTTCCTCGTATGCTTTTACCGGACTTGTATATTCGATATCTTCGAATTGGTCTGTAACGAGAACTGCAATTTTTTTGCTCATATAAAAAACCTCCTATACCCTCTTTATGCCCATAGAATAACAGGAAGATTGACCGGCCTTCAAAACATTTGCTTAAGAAGATCGTTTTTCGTGAATTTCTTTTAAATAAAAGCGGGTCAGCCCATTTAAGGACTAACCCATTTTTTAGAATTATAATGTGGAAATATCAATCACAAATCGATAACGGACATCACTTTGGAGGATACGTTCGTATGCTTCGTCCACTTGGTCAGCGCGGATTACTTCGATTTTAGGTGCGATGCCATGTTCAGCAGCGAAATCAAGCATCTCTTGAGTTTCGGCAATACCGCCGACAAGAGAACCTGCGAGGCTGCGGCGTCCCATGATTAAGGAAAACACACTGTATGTGTCCTGCTCAGCGGGCGCTCCGACATTTACAAGTGTTCCGTCAATACGAAGCATTGATAAATAGGCGTCTACATCAAGATTCGCGGATACTGTATTTAAGATCACGTCAAAACGCCCGGACAATGCAGTGAATGTCGCTGGGTCACTTGTAGCAAAGTAATGATCTGCCCCAAGTTCCAGAGCTTCCTCTTTTTTATTCAAAGAGCGGCTCAGGACGGTTACCTCTGCACCCATCGCATGTGCAAATTGAATTGCCAAATGTCCAAGACCTCCAACTCCTACAATGGCAACCTTTTTACCAGGCCCAACATTCCAGTGTTTCAGCGGGGAATACGTTGTGATACCTGCACACAATAGCGGACTGGCAACATCCATTTCCAAACTGTCTGGAATTCGGACAACAAATCTGTCGGTGACAACAATTTTTTGGCTGTACCCGCCATACGTCGGATTTCCATCGTAGTCTAGTGAGTTATAAGTTTGAACAACGCCCTTTGTGCAGAACTGTTCCTCACCGCTGAGACAGTATTCGCATTCTCCGCAGGAGTCAACAAAACAGCCGACACCAACGCGGTCCCCGACAGCAAACTTAGTCACTTCTGATCCAACAGCTGTTACGACACCGGCAATTTCATGTCCGGGCACCATTGGGAATATGCCTCCCCCCCATTCATCAAATGCGCTATGGATGTCTGAATGGCAAATGCCGCTGAATTTTATATCGATTAAGACATCATGCGGCTGTAATTCTCTTCGCTCAATCGTCGTTTGCTCAAATTTGGCTTTTGCATGTGATACGCTTAATACACGAGTTTGATGTTGATTACACATATGAACCTACCCTTTCTTCATCATAAGTGGTTGTTCGTAAAAACATGCACTTATTTATGTTTTATCGTGTCTTCAACATAACGATAAACCTTAAAGTCCGCTTTAAGGCAAGGGTTTTTTTGAAAAAAACTTCATCTCTAATTAAATTTGATAAATAACAAGCTTGGCTGAACTCAAAACGAGAACATTTTATAAGGTATGGTACAGGTCATCATGAACAGGCTCTAACCAAACCGTTTCCCCCGGTGTAATGGCTAAGTGCGCAAACCAACTGTCTTTTGTCGCACCGTGCCAATGTTTTACATGGGGCGGGATATTTATGACATCTCCAGTGCAATTAACTGAGACTGTAATCATGCTGCGATCCCGCGGAGACAGTTCTTCCTCTCTTGCCAAAATGTCACCGAACAGAACATCATCGTTAAGTTGAGCAAACTTTTGCGCGGATTTTCCTCGTATATCTCGTCCAGCAGTTTGTTTTTTTGCCATTTAGCAATCCCTCCATCTAAACTGTTTTTATTGCATGGAGAAGTATAGAGCTTAAAGTGTGCTTTAAGGCAAGTCTTGAATTTTTGAAAAAAGATTCAGCTGTTAAAACTTGTTTCCGCTTGACTTAAAGTTAACTTTAAGTGTTACCTTCAAAACATGCAGGACAGAGAGGTGAAAAGTATGAATATTGCGCAGGTGGCAAAGCAGTTCGGCCTCACAGCGGCGACACTCAGATACTACGAACGTGTCGGATTAATCCCGCCGGTAAAACGAAAAGAAAGCGGCATTCGCGATTATGATGAAGAAGATATCAAATGGATTGAATTCATTAAATGCATGCGAAATGCGGGTCTATCGATTGAAGCGTTAATAGAATATACATCGTTATTTACTGAAGGAGATCGTACGGTAGAAGCCCGCAAAAATATCCTGGCTGATGAAAGACAGCGGCTCATAGAGAAGCGGAAAGAAATTGATGAAACAATCAAAAGATTAGATACAAAAATTGAAGATTATGATGGGAAATTACGTGAAAATGAGGCTAAGCTTAAAAACAGGCCTAAAACGGAAGATAAGTGACAAGGTAGCATTCTTTGCCTCCGAGGGGGGACAGGTTGTTTCGAGCTTATTTCCCCGTCAAGAAATGGTGAATAAAAAGAGGTGGATTCGATTACTTATTCGATTGGAGAATTTGCAAACATCATCGGTGTGACAACAAGTACCCTCAGGTAATATGAAAAGGAGGGCTCCTGACTCCTCATCGAAATGAAAATAACATATAAATACCGTTAATATGGGAAGAAGGAGCAGGGAAGCATGATTGAAAAACAGTATACGATTATTGCAAGTACAGGTTTTGCCCGTGCAGCAACTTTGTTGGTTCGTGCAGCCTGCAAATTTCGCTCTCATATATTTCTTTTATATGAGGAGAAATCCGTTGATCTCAAAAATCCGCCCAAGTCCCTTATTGATGTGATGTCATTAGGCATTACATCTGGTACCCACATTCAAATCAGAGCTGAAGGGATTGATGAAGAACAGGCTTTGCAGACGATAGAAGACCGGCTGGGAAGAAGCGGGTTCACGAAGAGTTAATATATTGATAAACATAAAATGAAATGTCGAAAGTTTAAAGATGATTCAACTTTTAAAAACATTAGCTGAGGAACCGTTTTGCCAATCCATACTGCTCCTCAGCTAATGTATGTTAAAGGGTTGGCAACTGAATCGCAGTTTCGATATTTTTTAAATTCAGCTTGACTTGTTCGTCTGTGTTCCAAGGATGGTACCAGCCCTTTTCCATCATATAGCTTGAGATTTGTTCGTGCATATCGAGAGCTTCTTCCAAATGCCTGGTAAGGATCTCTTTCACTTCAGGCGTCCCAGCTTCAGTTGCGGCCATCGCATAATTTCTGACTCCGTTTTTTGCTGCAATCAATAAGTCCATGGCAATGATTTGGTCTGTTAAGACGTTCATGCCGGTGAGATATTCAATGATAGGATTCATGATTCATTCATCTCCTCATTCATGCTTTGCATTAGTTAAAATAGAAGCAAATTCCTGTAACTGTCGTGTCGTAATGTCAACGTCTTGCTGCATGATTTCTTTAAGCTTCGGATCAGACACCAGCGCCTTCATTGTTTTGGATTTCGTCAAACAAAGGGTCTTAAATGCAGTCATTTCTTGGACCTCAAGCACTTCATGTAAGGCGTATTCCATTTCTGTAACCTCCGTTTTTTAAGGCTTTAACACTACTTTTATACAGTCATCCATTTTTGTATCAAAAATGTCATAACCATGCTTAGCTTCACTAAGCGGCAGAACATGGCTTACAACATCTCCCGGATCAATTTTGCCCGTTGACACTAATTCAAACATGTATGGCATATAGTGGATCACCGGAGCTTGTCCAGAGCGTATATTGATGTTTCGCTGCATGATATCACCTAACGGAAAACCGTTATATCTTCCTCCATACACACCTGTAATTTGGATGGTTCCGCCTTTGCGAACGGCTTGGGAAGCAATGACCAATGCACTCATCGTTCCGCCATGAAGTTTTAATCCGCTGGCAAGGAACTC
The DNA here is from genome assembly GCF_040784915.1 of Bacillus vallismortis. Classification (GTDB taxonomy): domain Bacteria; phylum Bacillota; class Bacilli; order Bacillales; family Bacillaceae; genus Bacillus; species Bacillus subtilis_G. Next base: position 2,731,485 of record NZ_CP160797.1, on the reverse strand, counting down.
GAGGTCGCTCATTTTCCCATCCATCCCAACAGCGTCAATCACAACATCCGCTCCGCCTTTGGTGATTTCTTTCAAGTAACTCCCTGTATTTTCATGGTCTTCAAAATTAACGATTTCTACTTGATTTGTTCGTTTGGCATGCTGTAAGCGGTAGTTTACATAGTCAACCGCTATGACACGCTTTGCGCCCTTTAACCAACAAAACTTTTGAGCAAAAAGGCCGACTGGCCCGCAGCCGAGAACAATAACTGTATCGCCGTCTTTTACACCGGCATTGTCTACACTCCAGAAACCGGTGGTCATGGCATCGGATATCACGCTTAACTTCTCATCGGGCTCCTCACAGGTTTCAGGAATTTTAAAATGGGTAAAATTCGCAAATGGCACTCTTAAATATTCTGCCTGCCCGCCTGGATAACCGCCAGTATCCCCTGAATAGCCGAAATAGGCGCCCATTTCTCCGTTGTCATTAGATTGATCACACTGACTTTCCAGCTGGTGTTTACAAAAAAAGCATTCACCGCAGGCGATCGTAAAAGGGATAATGACGCGATCGCCTTTTTGCACCTTTGTCACTCCCGGCCCAACTTCTTCAACGATTCCCATCGGTTCATGGCCGATGACATAGTCTTCTTGCAGGTTAGGAATCAATCCATGGATTAAATGCAAATCCGATCCGCAAATGGCTGTACTGGTAACTTTTATAATCATGTCATCGGATTTTTCAATCTTTGGATCTGGCACATCTTTGACAACAACATTTTTAATGCCTTGATACGTTACGGCCTTCATGCTGTAAAACCTCCAGTGTTAGTGTTCATCAGGTGTCCGGTCAAACATCCCTTTTCGATTTGTTTCAACAGGAAAGAGATTCATGTTGCCGACCATGATCGTGTTTTTTGCAGAGAGCCGATCCAGTTTATATTGTTCGCTCAGCTCATACGGGTGGAACCATTTTTTGCTTATCATCAGTTCTGTAATCTCTTGGTGCATCGCGATTCCTTGCATCAGCTGTTTCCGCAACAAGGCTCTTACATCTGATGATGCGGTTTCAGTCAATGCTACAGCTGTATTTCTCACGCCTTCTTTTGCTCGTATAAGAAAATCCAATGCAAATGTAGTGTCTGCAAGTTCAGGCACATTTAGCGAATTAATAGGGTCTAAATGATCATGGTTCAAATTTGCTTACCTTCCTTTCAATTGATGATTGGCGTTGGGCGGCTTTGAGGGACGGGGGCCTGAAATGGCGCACGCTCATAAACCGCTTGTAAATCAGTAAGATCTTGAATGGCTTGCTGCACATCGTTTTGCATCAAGTCCTTCAGGTCTTGGTCAAACACAAGTCCCTGCATTAATTTCGATTTCGCTATACAAAGTGTTTTAAAGTTCACGATTTCATGTAAATCTACAGCCTCGTGAGCAGCTAATGTTTGATGATCCATATTGATTTAACCTCCTTTAATCAACGTTACTTTTCCCTAAATGAATTTGAAGCATACAGAAAGAACATTGCGCCGCGAAAAATTGCATATTCAATATAAATTGAATGATAAACAGTCTGTACGTGGTGACGTCGGCCTAACGGCTCCTGCTGCAAGTTAATGAAATGATTACAAACAACTGATTAAAAGGGGGTTTTCTATAAGGATAGGGTATCTTTGAAACGAAAACTTAGGAATGATTCCACTTTTAAAGGACTTAATTTATTGATCGGATGTAGGCAAGTCAGACGCACGGTGTTTATAAGGAGAGAGGGGCTGGAAAGTGCACTCAGTCATGATTCAGTCATTTTCCCTTTGATATTTTAACAAGATCGTTGTATAATACAAATCGTAATTATTTCGTTTTAATGAGAAGGAGTGTTGTAATGGGAATTTTATTTGGTAAGAGGTTAGGTATATTAACGATTGGTTCATTACTAGTATTGGCAGGATGTCAGGCTTCAGATTCATCAAAAGGTGAGTCTCATAAAACAAGTTCATCAGTTTCAGAAAACTCTTCTAAAACCCAAGAGCAAACATCTGAATCTCATGATCATGATCATGAACACGATCATAGTCATGCACATGCACATGATAAAGAGACAGAAAAAATTTATGAAGGCTATTTTAAAAACAGCCAAGTAAAGGATCGGTCACTTTCTGATTGGGAAGGAGACTGGCAATCAGTATATCCGTACCTGCAAGATGGCACTCTTGATGAAGTATTTTCACATAAATCAGAACATGAAGGTGACAAGACAGCTGAAGAATATAAAGAGTATTATAAAAAAGGGTATAAAACAGATGTTGACCGTATCTTAATCCAGCAAGATACTGTAAAGTTCTTCAAAAACGGAAAAGAATATTCTGGTAAGTATACTTATGACGGGTATGAAATTTTAACATATGATGCGGGCAATAGAGGGGTAAGATACATTTTCAAACTGGATAAAAAAGCTGAAGGCCTTCCTCAGTATATTCAGTTTAGTGATCATAGTATCTATCCGACTAAAGCTAGTCATTACCATCTGTATTGGGGTGCTGACCGTGAAGCTTTACTTGATGAAGTCAAAAACTGGCCTACCTACTATCCGTCAGAAATGGACGGACATGATATTGCCCATGAGATGATGGCGCATTAATTGGGGAGTAACATGCTCATGAAGTGTATTATTTCTTTTTTTTACTGTGAAAATAGATAGAAAGGGATAACGTCTACCTTTGTAGAGAGTGATTACTCAGATGTCTCTGAAAAAGCTGCTGACGAGGAGTCAGCAGCTTTTTCGCCTCTTCCGGCTATCCTGTTCTTGATGATGCAGAAGGGTGGGGAAGGCTTGATCTCTTTTCCGCGCTGATGGCTATGGCGCTTTTATGGATTCTTCCAAAGGCGGCTTCTATGCACTCGATCGCTGGCGCAACGATATCTCCGGCATCGAAAAGCTGACCAAAAAGGGGACAGGCACGTTAAAGCTGGAGGGGAACAATACATACTCTGGCGGCACGCGGATTAATCAGGGTACGCTTGAGGGCGGCTCCGAGACAGCTTTTGGGAGAGGTGATGTTTCAAACAACAGAGGCATCCTGAAGGAAGGTGTCTCAGGAAAACTGATCATCGGCGGAGACTACAAACAATCAGCCAAGGGTATACTTGAACTCAATCTCAGCGGTAAGCATAATCTGCTCAAAATCAAGGGCAAAGAAAAATTAAAAGGGACATTACGTCTCCATTTTTCGGACAATTATATACCGGAGGACGGACCCGCGATCATCACCTGTCATAAGCGTAATGGATCCTTTTCTTCAATCGAAACCACGGGCTTGCCAAGCAAGTACAAAGTGAAGCTCGTCTATCAGTCCAACAGTATCCAATTAAAAGTCAAGGGAAATTAAGTTTGCGTGGTGTGCTGATGCCTGGGGGGTTATACCATAAAGAGTATCAAGCTGGTGCTCGTTTGGCGCCAGCTTTTTTGTGTTTATCAGTGTTCGTGCTGATTGATTGCGCCGGTGATCAGGCTGACCGAAGAACGATTTCATTGCCTTTGTCATCGGAAAGAGGCATTGCTAGTTGACGTAATGAAAGGGCTTAAGCAAGTTTATCACTGAACCGTTTTTGTTCCTATCGAACGAAAGCGCGGGTGTTCTGCAAGTATGGAGCTTTTCATCTCTTTTACTGCTGGATGGTCTGACGCAAAGAACTGATGTTTGGACTCGTAAAGTTCAACTAATTTTCCGTTATCCAGTACACCTAGTGTGTCACTCAATTGATAAGCGGCTTTCAAATCATGCGTAATAAAAAAATACGATAACCCAAACTCATCTTTGAGCTCTTTTAACAAATCGAGTATAAGCATTTGGGTTACCATGTCCAGACTGCTGACTGATTCGTCTAATACGATCAGCTTCGGTTTGAGCGAGATTGCTCTAGCGATATTGATCCGCTGCAATTGACCGCCGCTGAATTGGTGCGGGTATTTTGTTAAATCCTGTTCACTTAAGCCTACTCTTTCCAACAGCTCGATGATGGTTCGCCTTTGTTCCGCTATTGTAAGTGTTTCATAGTTTTCTAATGGTTCTGCGATAATCCGTTCCGCTGTCATTCGCGGGTTGACGGACGAGTATGAATCTTGAAAGACAGCTTGAAGGTCACGACGGATTTTTCGCCGGATCGATTTATTTGCGCTATACATATCATGGCCTTGGAAAAGGATTTGACCTGATTGCGGCCGTTCTAACCCAAGCAATACTTTTCCCAATGTACTCTTACCGGCTCCGCTTGGCCCAATCATGCCTAAGCATGTACCCTGCTCAATCGAAAAGCTGACATCGGAAAGGACTTGTTTAGATGGGGTTTGCCATTTAAACAATGTCCGAGCCCCATAACAATGACTAACTCCTCTCACTTGTAATAAACTCACTTCATCACCCCGTATCAAATTCTGTCAACATGATCCAATGGAACGTTTATCTATTGGCAATGTCAAACGTGCATCCAATAGCTTCTTTGTATATTCATGATTTGGTGCATCAAACAGCTGAAACACATCTGCTTTTTCTGCGATTTTTCCTTTCTGCATCACAGCAACTTCATCCGCCATTTCAGCAATGACGCCCAGATCATGAGAGATGAGCAAAATCGCCGTTCCACATGTAGAGCGCAGGTCATCTAAATGTTTCAGCACGGTCTTCTGATTATTGACGTCTAGTGCAGTTGTGGGTTCATCCGCAATCAGAATGGCCGGATGTAAGCAAACAGCGGTTGCAATCATCACCCGTTGAAGCATTCCGCCGCTTAATTGAAAAGGGTAAGATTTTAAAAGTTTAACAGGATTGGATAAGCTCACATTATGCAATGCTTCGATTGCAAGCTCCTTCGCCTGCTTTTTGTTAAAAGACGTATGAGAGCGAATCGTTTCGATCATTTGATGGCCAATCGTAAAAACGGGTGTAAAAGCGTTCATCGGATTTTGCATAATATAGGCCATATCTTTGCCGCGGATCTTGCGCATTTCTTGATCTGCCAATCCGTTTAATTCTCGGCCTTGTAAGGAAATGCTTCCTTCCACCTTGGTTGTTTTCTGATGAAGCATCTGAAGAATGGACATGCCCGTTACTGTTTTTCCGCATCCGCTCTCACCAATCAGACCAAGGATTTGACCTCGCTTCAGTTCGAAATTGACGTCTTGCACTAGGGTTGAAACTCCTTTTTGCGTTTTGGCCTGTACATGCAAATCTCTCACTTTGAGCACCGGTGATTGTTCTGTTCCCAACTTCGTCATTCCTTTTTATCATCGACGTTTAACTCCGTATTTTTCTGATAAACTCTCGCCCAATAAATTGAACGTTACAACCACAATCATGATCATCAGCCCTGGATAAATCATCAACTCAGGGTTCGTCCGAATATACGATTTACCTTCATGAATCATCGCTCCCCATTCCGCAGCTGGGGGCTGGACGCCTAATCCAAGAAACGACATAGCGGATATGTCCATAATGGCCCAGCCCATTTCCAATGTACCCATGACAACGAGGGGAGGGAGCACATTAGGTATGATATGTTTTTTCAGAATCTTCCATTGTGATGATCCATTGATTTTTGCGGCTTTAATAAAGTTTTCCTCTTTCAGGCTAAGCACCATTCCTCTAAAGATTCTCGCATAATAGACCCATTGCACCAGCATGAGAGCAAGAATGACTTGAGGAAGTCCAGGGCCGAATATGCCCACTAGACCAAGAACTAAAATTAAGTTTGGAAAGGCCATCACACCATCACAAAATCTCATTAACAGCTGATCAACCCATCCGCCTTTATATCCTGAAATCGTACCGACAATGAGACCGATCACGAGTGAGGAAATAAAAATGAGCATTGCAAATCCCAAAGAAATCCGTGTTCCGTACAAAAGGCGGGATAAGTTGCATCTTCCTAAATGGTCAGTTCCTAAAGGGAACTCCAAGGATGGAGGGTGCAGCTTATATGCCAAATGAACAGCAACAGGATTATTCGGCGCAATCCAAGGGGCAAATACAGCGATGAGAAACAGAATGGATAGTATGGTGATGCATGCCGTTATCACTTTTTGACTTTTGTATATCCTGCGTATGCTTGTAATCATCGATACTGCCCTTCTTTCCTGGAAATGCGCGGATCAATATACATTTGAATGAGATCAACGATTAAGCTGCTCAATATAAAAAAGGCGGCGGCTATGAACACATAGCATTGAATGACAGGGATGTCACGATTGAAAATGGCCTCGATAAAATAACGGCCAAAGCCAGGCCGAGAAAAAACCACTTCAACAATAATGGTTCCGGTGAGAAGTTTGCCAAGATTCATTCCTAGGCCTGTAATCATCGGAGAAATGGCCATTTTCAATACATGCTTAGCCATAATGCTTTTATTCTTCAGTCCTCTGATTTTTGCGTATTGGACATACGGTTCTTGCAGGTTTTCTATCACACTGGCGCGCAAAAGCCTTGTATACATTGCAATTAAAGGAAGCGCCAGCGTCATTGACGGCAGTACGAGGTGCTGCCATGTCCCAATTCCTTCTACTGGAAAAAGATCTAATTGAACAGAAAAGAAAAAAACCAACATATACCCTAACCAAAAAGTCGGAATGGATGCCCCGAAAAAGGAAATGAAGCGACTGATATGATCAATTGCGCGATTTTTTTTGATTCCAGCAAAGAAGCCGAGAGGCACACTGACAAGCACCGCGATCAATAAACTCCCAAGCGCAAGTTCGATCGTTGCTGGCATTCGGAGGGCAACCTCGTCCCAAACCGGCTTATTCGAAACATAAGATATGCCAAAATCGAATTGGCATATCTTCAAAATAGAGTTTACATATTGGATAAAGAATGGTTGATCTAAGCCAAACTCATGTCTCTTTTGTTCTAAAATGTCATCGTTTGGCTGGATATGCGCTGCGGCTACATACGCTTCAGCCGGGTCAACCGGTGAGAGTTGAATCATTCCAGTTGTCAGAAGCGCAGCTAAAAGAAACACTGGAATGATGGACATGATTCGTTTCAATATATAGATACCCATAAAAGCCTCCTACTGCTTCATGCGAATACCTGTAAATGGATGTTCGTCACGATTGGCAGGGAAAGTAAAGTCTGTCATATTCTTTTGGTAGATCGCTGTCTTTTTAATATAAGAGATCGGAACGATGGCTCCCTGATCTTGAAGGGATGTTAAAATAGATGAGTAAAGCTTTTGACGCTCTTTTTCATCAGTTGTTTGAGGAACCTTTGCCATCTGCTTCAATAACTTATCTTTGTTTGGATAGGCAGAAATCGCTTCATTAAATCCAAACCCTTTTGACGCGACAATGTTTACAAAGGTATGCGGGTCATAAGGCGCGCCATAGTTGCTAAAGAAGTTCATATCAAATTCATTCGCTTTGAACCGTTTAACCTGAGTCGCCAATTCTACTCCTTCAAGATTCAACTTCACTCCAATCGCTGCCCACTCTGCTTGCAGTGTTTCTGCCATTGCTTTTTGAATGGATTCCGCTGAATCATACATTAAACTAAATTCAAGAGGCTTTCCGTCTTTCTCACGCACCGTCTTGCCATTCGGAAGTTTCCAGCCGGCCGCATCTAATAACGCTTTCGCTTTTTCTGCATCATATTTTACTGGCTTTACATCAATATCAGACGTGTATGGGAAAGTTGTCGGCAAAATATGATCTGCTTTTTCTTCTAACCCGGAGGTAATGCCTTCCACCATGGCGTCTTTATCAAAACCGTAGTGCAGGGCTTGGCGCACACGTTCATCAGAAAGTTGTTCTTTTTTCGTATTCATGACAAGCTGTCTCGTCGCTACCGGTTCAGAAAGACTAGTTTCATACTGACCTGTCGATTGCAGCTGCTTGTATGCATCCAAGCTGATGACGCCTTCACCGTAAATTAAGTCCAATTCACCTTTTTCAAATGCGAGCACTCTTGTTTCTGCGTCCGGGATGACTTTCACCTTGATTTTCTCGACTTTAGGCTTTTCACCCCAATAATTTTCGTTGCGTTTAAAAATCGCATATTCATCAGCTTTATATTCGTCCAATACCCATGGACCCGTTCCCACCGGTTTTGCGACACCTTTTGATGTATCGCCATCCTGAGGGAATCCAGCCTCTCCTAAAAATCGAACAGGCCGTACGACTGCCAGCTCCTGAATGGTTGGGTAATAGGGTTCAGTCATTGTCAATTGAAATGTATGATCATCGATCACTTTTGTTTGAGCTATTTTTGTTATAAATCCTAACCAGCTATGTAACTCAGGATGTTTTAAAATGGAGTCGAAATTCTTTTTCGCGATTTTTGCGTTAAAGGTTGTTCCATCCGAGAATTTGACATCCTTACGCAAATGAAATGTATACACTTTACCGTCATTAGATAGATCCCAAGACTCAGCTAAATGCGGTTTAAGCTTCCCTCCAGTTCCATAAGTGACCAAAGGCTCGTATACCATTGATTGGGCAAACAATTGGGAAGGGTTATAGACATGCGGGTTCATTTCGCCTATATCTCTAGGCCAAGCAATTGTGACCATATTGTTATGTTTTTTCATCTCTGTTGAATTTCCTGCATTAGTACATCCTGCTAATAAAATAGAAAAGATGAGCATGGATAAGAAAGTAATTTTAATTTTCGAACGAATCTTCCCGCTATGCATCTGTATTTCCTCCTAAGTGATGTTGATAATCATTTTCATTTTAAGGAGGCATCATACTCTTGTCAATGTAAGAATATAGGTATTGATTATTTTGAAACTAATAAAGTGTTAACTCATAGATCTGCATTCATCATATCTTTCCTAAAGTCATAATTAGTGAAAATTTTACCACTATACGGAAATGATCCGGTGAACAAATCCTTGCTCATCTGAATATGAATCTTACTCTTAGAGATGAGGATTTTGAATATAAAAACACCATCTTTCTATAGCGAAAGGTGGTGCTTATTTTGTATCAAGCTTTGAAGTCAAAAACATATGTGGCATCGAAATAAAATTTGATACAATTATGTTAATAGCTGAATTGTAACTATTCCCCAAACAAGCCACAAAGGAGGATTATCATGACTAAACATAAGATTTATACAATGAGTGTCGCAAAAGTTTATCCCTATTATATTTCGAAAGCTGAGAAAAAAGGACGCACAAAATCAGAAGTCGATGAAATCACTCGTTGGTTGACAGGATATAGCCAGAAAGAGTTAGAAGGGCAACTGGAAAAACAGACAGACTTTGAAACCTTCTTTGCGAAAGCCCCCCAACTGAATCCTTCACGGGCTTTGATCAAAGGTGTAGTCTGCGGCGTCCGAGTGGAAGATATCGAAGAATCAACGATGCGGGAAATCCGCTATTTGGATAAATTAATCGATGAGCTAGCAAAGGGGAAATCGATGGAGAAGATTTTGCGGAAATAATAATGACAAAGAGACACTGTATTTATATAGGTTTACTTTTAAGTCATTAATGATCAACCTTTTTTATAAAAAATGTATACGAATTCACAAAAAAGACATCCATTTTGATCAAACATTTTTCGAAATGGATTCTTTTTATTTGTTCTAAAATGGGTTTCTAGAGATCCTTTTTATTTCAAAGCCTTAAAAAATCTTTAAAATCAAGGGTTACCATTTTTACTATATTATTAAAGTGGTAAAGAAAGGGATGGTTTTACTCAGGAAGATCTGACGGTAGATCATCTGTAGACAAGATTAGACGTAGGATTAAAAACGAACTGGAGGAAAAAGAAGATTGTCTTAAAACGGTTTTTTTCTCGGAGATCGTTCAGTTAGGATTTTGACTGTCATCGTGCATAATGAAATTTTTAAGAACGAACAAAGAAGAAAGGATGAGTTTGATGAAGGAATACTTTTCGATTGGGGAAACAGCCCGTCTCAATCACATCTCAATTCAAACATTGCGCTATTATGATAAGATCGGGATTTTCAAGCCTTATTATACAGATCAGGATAATGGCTATCGATATTACCATGTTAAACAGTTCTTTTATTTAGATATCATAAAATATCTCAAATGTATTAAAACACCTTTGGAAGACATTAAGCGCATTATCTCACATACATGTACCCCTGAACGGATGCAAACCTTTCTTGACGAGCAAGAAAGCGTGATTGAACGTGAAATGGAAAGACTCGAACGTGCCAGGCAATTGCTTCATAGAAGAAAGAACCAGCTTCATGAACAAGTGGAGATACGCACTAAAAAAGAAGAAGGTCTAGTTTATGTTCGACATATAGAAGGCCAAACCATTTTAAAAGCAGCGACACCTCAAGTGAATCCTCATGACCAATCAGATTTGTATTACCGAAAATTGGCTGAAGTCCTTGAAGAGAGAGGAGATATGGTTGATAACTATTATGGACTTATTTATGATTTAAAGCCTTATAAAGATTCCGGTGATATTTATTGCAACAGTGTTTATACGACCATTCATGATGGAGTAAAGATAGAGATAGAAGGACAAAACATGACGATCGATTCTTTCCCATCCGGTGAATATGTGTGTATCTCATTTGATTGCTCTGTAACAAATTATTTTTCATACTATCAAAAACTGTACCATTTTATTGAATCTCATGGCATCCAAACGGATGAAAAAGTATATCAAATTTCTCTTCCAAACAGCTACGACTCATTAAGAGAAGAAGACTTCCTCACAGAATTTAGAGTGCGGAAAAAATAACGAACCCCTTGACCCTATCGTTGCTATAGGGTTTATGATTTATGCATCGTTCTTATGAATTTGTAAAAGGAAGGATGTATAAGATGAAAAATAAAAGAGGTAAGACGCTTCGCTTACTTATGCGGCAATGGCAAGGCGCAAACAACCCTCCGTATGTACTTGGAGCCCATTTATTTAACGGGCTTGCACCTAAAACGAATGATCCATTTGAAGAAATGCCAGGATGTAGCCAAAGCCTATGATGTTGCAGGACTTGGGATTACAGAACATTTTCCATTGGATGCGTATAACTTACAAAATGTGTTGCAGTGACTTCCATTATTGGAGGATATCAACAAAAAGACGTTGAAACACGTTTTATCGTATTTCAAATTCTAATAAAAAATAAATCTAAAACAAAAGGAGCGATGAATATGAGAGCGCCGATAGACGAACCAACTTGGTACTCCTACCCTGGAATGGTAGCTGTCGTTACGGCTCAATATGAAGGTGAAAAAAACGCAATGGCTTCTGGATGGCACACGTATATTGGATCTTCTCCTGGCATGTATGGGGTCTCAATAGGCAAAGGGACATATACTTACAAAATGATTGAAAAAAGCGGTGTTTTCGGTGTGAATTTTCTTCCAGGGAGATGTTCGGAATTCATTCAAGCATTAGGCACACATAGCGGCAGAGATATAAATAAGTTTGAAGCATTTCATATTCAATACGAAGAAGGACGAAAAGCTGAGATACCGATTTTAACAGATGCGTATTTTGCTTATGAGTGTAAAGTACACAGTATATCCACTTTGGGCGATCAAGAGTGGGTTGTGGGAGAAGTATTACAGAGATATCAAGATAAAGAGCTTTTCTTAAAAAATGGAATGCCAAATTTAGAGAAGCTGGATATTCCGCTTCATATTGGAGAGTCCAGCTATCGAATACTAAATAGTAGAGCAGAGGAACATCAACATCCCTTTGGTCCCAATGCTGATTGAAACGTGCAAGTTCCTTCAACTTCATTGTTGTGTGGTATACATGCTCATAAAACCCCTATGTCTTGGGTAAACCCAAATGCATTTATCATCTCAGACACAATGATCGTAAGAGTTGAGGAAACCACTATCAAAATAAAAATCAATGGATGTATGTGCAGCGGTTTCCGCTGGAAATCCATTGACTTCGCCTTAGCAAAAAAAGACCCAAAGACCGTGAAGCTTCTTCAAGATAGCTTTGCGATCTTTTTATTTCTAAGCCTCAATTTATCTTCCGATGGAAAGTATTTCAACTTTCTCTGCCGATCAACATTAGTCCATAAAGGAAAGATTATTTCCAGATTTATCAAAAAAGTCAGTAAAGCATTACGCAACCAAAATAAAATGCGTCCCGTTCATTTGCAGATTCATGATCCCAAAAATGAACTTTCCCTATTGAATTGCCCTCATAGTCAAGCTTATTTGCAATTGGAATTCTTCCATGAGGGAATTCATCTTTATACGCCTCTATATCGTAGACAAGTGAATGATCATTGTTATTTACTCAACTAAATCGTCCGCTATTAATTTGTCTTTCACCCAAGATTATGTTTATGGTTAGTTGATGTTTAAGAAAGGATGGGGATGATGAAAAACTTAGGTGGGATTTCAATTTTATTTTTCTTGATCTCGTTGATGGTTTTTGGAATTTCGTTTTTTAATGAGGACCTTTTTTCAGGACCAGTTATGATATTCTTTTCGATTGTTCTACCGTTAATTGGATTTATTGTTGCACTTGTAAGTAAGAGCGGTAGGACAAAGTTTGTTGGTCTTATCGGGAATGCCATTATTCTTATTGGAGCAGGAGTAATACCAGCTGCTTCGACGATGTTTTGGAATCAGCCTTAAACATCGGTAAAACGGGGGGCAGTGTCACTTGCTCTTGTTGGGGGGCAAGTGTTGACAACCCTATTAGCGGGTTTACTAAAGAAGGAGTATAAAACCTGTATCAATGATGTTACTAGATATCTACGACACAGGTTTTATATTTAGGTAACTAATATTCTTATATATTTAACATTACATTTTTTTATTATGCAATAGTTCACTCTATTTCTGCTTTCAATTTTTCGAACCACTCTAAATTAACCAAGTGATGTGAACGGGAATTTTCGTTCATACGGCGAAAGTAATTGATTGTGCCGGGGATTTCTTGAGTGATGGACAGGTATTCATCAAGGAGCTCGATTCGAGTTTTAGTCTGGTCGATTTGTGATTGGATCAGATCCAGTAATTTATTTTTGTCGAATTCATCGGCAAAGAGTAACGCCCCATAAAATTGCAGGTTCACATATTCCGATTTGGTGCCGTATTTGATCATTAATTTTTCGAATTCTGCCCTTCCCGATTCTGTGACTTTAAAGTTACGGATTTCACGCCCACTGGTTGAGGATTTCTGCTGAATCTGTTCAATAAAACACTTTTCTTCAAGTTGCTGCAGATTGTAATAAAATGAACCTTTCGTGTAGTTAACAATGTATTTGTAATGACGTTTTTCCATTAAGGCCAGAAGTTCATAGCCGTGAGCTCCAGGGTTTTGGATTAGCAAGCCAAGGATAAGTAAGGGAATTATGGCTTCATCACCTTCGCCATCCGCGCCTCAAATTCCGCGTACGTGATTTTACCCGAAGCCAAATCCATACTATGGAGGTAAATCTGTTCTGTTTTAGAATAGTCACCATTCACTTTCAGTGATTGCTCCTCTCCCGAAATGGGTTTCAGGATATGGTGCTTTTTCGAAAAAGCCTCGAAATAGCGGTAACCGAATTTGCGTTGTGAAGCTGCGTCTAAATGAATGCCATCAGGATTCGCAGTCAAACCTGCTGCAGTAACAAAATAACAATTCTGTTGTTCATTAGCAAAACGCAGCAATTGTTCGTTAACCTGTCGAAATTCGGTCGCGTGCTGTCCAAAACCGGTCTTCCCAAGAAAGTCACCAAGCCCTCCAATAATCAACGGTACCTCATCAAGTTTCAACTCGTTTCTTAGCGTCTCGATGATAAGGGTTAATTTCTCGTAATAAGTTTCATGTAGCGAACGATAACTGTCACTCTCACCCTGGTGCCAAAGGATTCCACAAATTTGACTGGACCGGAGAGCGAAGCGGGCTTCGGCCAAAGCATGCTGAAAAAGGATGCCTTCCGGATGCCAGTCATTCAATGAACTGCCACCTTCCGCACAAGGGATCAAGCCAATTTCTTCATCGGGATGAGCTTTCGACCATGCATCTGCAAAAGATGCCGCCAGGCCAACGCCGGAAACCGGACGGTCGTAATTAATCGGCTCTGTCATCATCTGCCACTGTCCATTGCGCAGCATTTTTATTTTTTCATTATAGATAGGGTCTACTTCATTCAAAAATCCACGGCCCGCCATATTCGACTGCCCCAACATTAAAAAAGACTTTATCATCTAATTTTCACTTCTTTACATCAATATTTTGGTCTAATTAGACTATAGTCAATTCAGTTTGTCTTGTAAAGTTTATTAGTATGTATGAAAAACAACATTGAAAATTTGCTGGATGTATTTGAGAAATTGCAAGTTCTTTGCTTTTTCTTATTCAACTATCGGGGGCTTTCGTTCATTAACGATCTTCCACAATCGGGCGCGATTATTGAACAAGAACTAAAGGAGTTATACATATTAGTCATGTAAAATATGTATAACATAAATGAGGATATGATTGAAATATAAATGAGAATCTAAATCTTATTAGTTAACAGAATTAAACATAATAAACAGAAATAAATAATAATAAACTAACGGCGTTTATTTATCTGATTTCCGTCTTTCCTTTAATTGCTCCGTTATAATCTCCAAAGCAGCCTGTAAAATTTCCTCATTTACTTCACCGTCTATAACTGCAAGGGAATGTTTCAGGATCGTTTAACACTTTTTTTGCTTCATCTTGGAATTCTTTTTCACTGCTTTCATCCTTTAAATGATTGTTTTTGTATACCTCAAAATAAAAAACCTTAAAGATGACAATCTAAAAATTGGATTCGTTAAATATTATAGGAAAACCACGATTTTTTTCATAGGAAAATGCGTCTAAAGGTGATGGAATATAATAAAAGAGAGCCCACTGCCGTACTTAAAAAGCTGCACGATTGAGTGTAAAGCATTGCTAATCCTTTTTTTACTGGTGTAATTATTTGTAAAGTATTAAAATTGCAGGGGCATGTAAACCAACTGGACTTCAAAGGAGTTTAATCATGAAAATGAATGAAAAGATGAAAGAGGTTCAAAGAAAATATAGAGAAGAGCTTAAAAAAAAGACACACGAGCATGAAGATGATAAACATTATATTAAAGAAACAATTATTGTCGTAACGATAATTGTATTGTTTATTTTTTTCACTTACACCTTGCAAGGTTTTTAATAAGAAGATCCCTTTTTTCCATTTCGATACTTACCGGTTTTCATTTCATAGGAAGTACGTTCAAATGATGGGGGTGTATCCCAAATGAAATGGATTGTTAAAAGGGAGGACTATGTTGGAGGGGGTAAATATCAATAAAAAATCTTTAAAAATGTTAATGATTGTGCCAATTCTAATCATTTGTTATGTTTTATTTTTAAATCCTGAAATTATACTTGAAGAGCATTGTCCTAATAAGCCTTATAGTTTAACAATCGTAAAGCACGGGACAGGTATATTTGATAAGAAAATTGTTCTAATATATTACAAGATCAACGGAAAAACAGTAGCTGTTGGGAATTTGGTGTTTTTTGAGAATTTTGGCAGAGATATAGATGTTACTTGGGATACGAATGCTGATGATGGAACTTGGTGGATAGATAAAAACGTACATTTAACCATGACCTATGCTAAAAATTTTAAGGGGATTTAGACAAGAAAGATATTGATTTTGATTATGGTACTGTCCAATAATAATGAAGCAGTTTATTTAAAATAGGAATATAATCTAAAAGAACCGCCAGTCGCGGTTCTTTCAGCGTGTCGACAAACCCTCGCATTCGTTGTCAGGCTTGCGCGTCGGTGCTCACGTGTTATGAAAGGAACGGCGGTTAAATGCTTAGGCGTCCTGCCTAAACACCGCCGTCATCACATCCTGTGAAAGTCTGCTCCGATGCTCGCCCTTCCTAGACTTCAAGGGTTTTCAATCACGCTGAAAATATGACAAAGTCATAAAACAAAAACCGTTTTATGACTTTGTCAACAATCTGAAAGAACCGCCAGGCGCGGTTCTTTTATGTTCAGATTCAAACTGATTTAGGAGCGATTTTTTCTTTCCTTACAAATATCATGATTCCGAGGATGATACAAAAAGTATAGCTTTAGTTTTGTGAATTTGAAAAGAGTACCTATGCGGCTTTAGCTGGGTTCAAGAATGCTGCTTAGGTATTTTTTTTATTAATGTTTTTTGAGGTAAAAGTAGAAACCTATGATAACATTTTCGTTTCAAAACTAAATTGAAATTTGAAGTATGATAGAAGTGAAAAATCGCCATCTCATGTATTTGGTCAAACTGCCATTCTATATCACCTATTACTAAATGTAACTGTAGTAATTCAGAAGTTAGTTTTTCTTTATCTTCAATTTGACTTAAGTTAGCTAAAACTTTATTCATTCTTTCATGTATTTGCGGAAGTTCTTTAATATTTTCCTCTTCTTCTAAAAGTCAACTGGACTTGCTGGGCGCCGCTGACATAATTGCTTACGGGTCCGACCATGCCGGTTTTTTCATCGTGGTAAAGCAGCTTGATCATAGGTTCCAGCCACTGATTTGTTACAATCGTGTCATTGTTTTAAAAAAGAATATTGTCCCCTGAAGCAACTTCAAAGCCTCGATTGCAGCCTTTCGCGAAACTTTCGTTTGTCTCGTTGAAAATTGCTTTAATGGAAGACATCTCTTTAAGATAATCACGTGTCCCGTCATGAGAGCCGTTATCTACAACAATGATTTCTATACAGTTATGATCCGTATACTTCCATATGCTCTCCAAACATTGTTTCGTTAAATTCAATTCATTATAAGTCAGCACAATAATGCTCGTTTTCAACATACCTCAGCCCCTCTTTGTAACAGTCAGTACTACATATATATATTTGTATTTTTCAAAGGGAATGATTCCATCCTTTAAAAAAGGGAATGGTGATCATTTCAGAAGGTTCTATATCATTTGTACTGAACTGAGAACATTTATCGGTTGTTAAATACGATGGACGTTATGGGTTTAATAACAGACGATTTTGTAGAAGGAATCGAAGTGGGAGGGGCAGGTGGAAACACCACCAAAGATAGACCTTTGAGGTTATGTTTGAATATGAAAGGTAACAATCTTTAATATGGTAAAAACCCTTTTGGTTCTACCCCTGCAAATAAAACACTTCGTTTTGTAATGTTGATTTTAGAAGTTTAAGTCTAATCTCTCAAGACCTCTTCGGAAAGCCTCTAAATGATTTAGTGATGCGTTGTGTAATTGAGTAAAAACTATTCTTGCATCTGCTGGCAGATCAAAAGTTAGAAACTTGTTATACATGGCGATATTATCAATTTCTCCTTGGACTCCAGCAGCATACGCATCCTTAAGGGTTACTGGTGTATTGACATATAATTGTGAGGTGTCTTTAGGTATCTGTACTTGGTATCGTTCAAAAAGAGAAAGTAATGCATTGATATGACGTAATTCTGCTTCTTTGATTTGCAGAAAGGTGCTGATATCCCCGAAGTTTCTGATAATTGCATTGTATCTTGCTTGAGCTAAGTACTCATCCTGAATGGCAAAGGTAAGCATTTGGGGTAAGGTGAGTCTACTGGCATTTAAAGCCCCTGTTGCCCCATAATTAACTTGACGGGTTTGTTGTGTAGACCGAGTGTTTAAAAAAAACAGAAACCATACTGCATGATTTTGTTCATCAGCGGCAGCACGCTGAAAAATCTTTTTAATGGACTTATCTTGTATTCGATCGGCTAAATCTAAATAAAAATCCACTGTCTCCTGCTCATCTTTAAAAGCAGACTCTAGGCTTGTTCTATAACTTTTAGGGCATTCTTCCGTTATTTTTGGAATTGGTTTTCTGCCTGTAAGATTAGTGTAAATCCTGCTGAATTCTTCAAAATGCCGTTGTTCATCTTGTCTAATTTCAAGTATTTGTTTTCTTATTTCTTCTGTGGGGGCTTGTGTGGCTATTTGCTTATAACAGAGAATAGCGCTATACTCTCCGTTAATTGCCTTGTGGATGTCATTAATTAGTTTCCTGTCAGTAGACATACGAAATGTATCGCTTATATAAGGGTTATAAATAAAATAAGGGTACACAATTTCACCGTCCTATTGCGGAATTTACTAATGTAGCGTATGTCTGATACGACAATGAGTGCATGTATATATTGTTTAAGAATCGTTCTAGTATATATAAGATCTCTTTTGTCTATGATGTTTTTAGAAAATACAATAAGTTGGTGAGATCTATGAGTGAACATGTTGAAGTGATCCTTCGATCGATTCTTGCCTTTGGCATTTTATTGGTAGGGTCAAGATTATTGGGAAAACAAACAATTTCACAAATGAATATATTTGATTTTATTGCTTCAATACATTAGGAGCAATTACTGCAAATCTGGCTTTTAATACTTCTCTTAAAATTCATCACATGGTACTTGCTTTCTTTATATTTGTATTTGTTATCTTGGCCACTGCCTACTTATCACTTTGCAATCAAAAAGCTCGGAAACTCTTTGCTGGAGATCCAACCGTTGTGATTGAAAACGGGAAAATTCTTGAACACAACATGCGCAAGATGCGTTATACAATTGACTATTTAAGTCAACAATTAAGGGAAAAAGAAGTTTTCAAAATTGAAGAAGTGCTCTATGCGATCATTGAAACAAATGGGACATTAACTGTATTAAAAAAACATCAATTTCGAAATGTGACAAAAAAGGATTTATGGGTTGCCACTACACAAGAAGGGAAGCTCCCCATCGAGTTAATCATCAAGTCAGGTAAGCAATTGAAGGGAAGTTTCATAGTGGATGCCATTACAAGTTGAACTTCAAATGGTCGTCAAGTCAATGACTGTCAAACAAGTAGTAAAACTATAAGAAAAAGGAGGCTATAAACCTCCTCATAGTTAACTTGAATAGTAGGCGATATAAGATCCATCAGGATAAAAAGTAACACTGTCTAAATAATACGTTGTTCCGTTGATAGTGATTGTTTGTCCTGGGTCTGGATCAGAAGGAAGTCCACGAACAACTAGGGTACCTAATGCAGATATTTCCTTTGTATGACTTTCTTCAGAATGAGTATCAGTAGGACTTGCGGCAAAGGCAGGAGCAGCAGAAACAAGCAAAGCAAGTGACAATGCAGTACCAGTTAAAACTTTTTTCAATTTCATTTTAAACACTCCCTTTGTTTTTTTAATACGAGTGTATTATTACATGATATACAAAAATATCCAAGGTATTTTTTTGTTAATATTTTGTGAACTTAGTCTAAATATAGATTCCTCCCGAATGCCTCACCCCGAAATGAGGGCACAGCACGGGCGCTGAGAGGTAATATTGTCCAAGAAGGAAAGCCTGCGGACACTGAACTAAAGCATTTACGCTGTTGGTTTGGTGTCCGTTTTATTTTAATAATCAGGAGGTAAATATGAATCAATTAACATTAAACCTGCCCCAAATTGACGAAGAAGCCACTAAAGCAAAAGTAGAGCAACTGTTGGATCAATATCGGTTATATCTCTTACAAGTGCCAGATAATTTTTTACCAAAGGTTACCCCGACTTACAGCATTGTTCCGTCAAGCATCACGAATGAGTTTCATTCCTCAACAGAAGAGGCAGCATTAAAGCGTTTGATTGGGAGATTCAGCGTAGACAAATTCTTAAAAAGGATTCAAAGGGCTGTTAACCGGCTTTCTCAAAGAGAACGGCAGATCATTGTCATGCTCTATATGCAATCGGAAGAAATGTATGGTTATGAGCATATGCAGAAATGGGCTTGAGCCAGCGCAGTTATTATCGTGTGAAGGGAAAAGCACTATATCGGTTGGCATTTGCTCTTAGAGAAGAAGCCTACAAGAAAGGGACGGCTTCTTAATGAATTTTGTTACCAATAAGTAATCCGGAATGTATCTTCTACATCAAGAGGTTTTTAAAAGAACTAAACATGAGGAATTACATGCTATTCGTGACCGGTATTAATTCAGGGCCCCGCATATCGGATATTCTGCAGCTGAGAGTAAGAGACGAAAAACGGCCATACTTCAATCTCATAGAGAAGAAAACGAAAAAGAAAATCGACATGACGCCAGCTCTTCAAAGAGAATTTAAAACCTATGTTGAAGGGAAAGAGGATCATGAATTTCTATTTAAAAGCCGTGAAGGGATTAACAAGCCAATATCCGGTCGCAGTGCCTTTTGCCTTGCCTCGTTTCTCCTCAAGCTCTTTCATCCCCTCTGCCTGAAATTAGTTAATCCATCTCCTGACTTGGTTTTTATCAATGTTCATTTCTCTGGCGAGGGGTCACTTCAATTGGGGACTGACCCCTGTTTTTGAGACAGGGATCAGGGATCAAAACACCTTTTAAACAGCATTATTACCTTCGTGTTCAATTGTTTAGTCCTTTTTTTTCATAATCTTTACAAACCTGAAAAAGTCATCATCATCCGGCAGGGGCTTGTCATCTTCGCGTCCATTGCAATGTATATGCGGATCAGAGTGATGTTCATTGTAGAACTCTACGATATGGAATCCACACTTATTCACATAGAAGTTGATATTTCGTTTTTCGAAATAAGGTGTCACGGTTTCCCAAAGAACAGTATCCGGATACTGTTCTTCAATGGCTTTCCAAGCAGAAAGACCAATCCCTTGGCTGTGATATTCTGGAGATACATAGAATAAATCTAGCGAATTATGATGTGTTTGGCTGTTGATACGTACTACTGCACCACCGACCTTCTTACCATCCTGAAGAATATGATATACCACTGCTCCGGGAGCATTGAAAGACTCCTGAACGTCATTGTCCGATGGAATCGGTCCATCTTCGCAATCACCGAACGTTTCAATCACGGCGATCGAAAATGCTTCTTGTATTTTTTTTTGGAATTCTGGCAAATCAGACTCCTTTGCTAGTTCCAAAATAACTTTTGGTTCCTTTTTTGTTTTCATGATTGCTCACTCCTTCATTTGCTGAAATATCGAGTCAGTCGTTCAGTAAAACATTCCAGCTGTTCTACGAGGTCTTTTCACAAAAAGTGATTCCGTCGCTTTTTCTTCCGCGGTAAATTTGGCGTTAAAATACTTGCTGCAAAAGCTTTCTCCTGTCTTTTTGTACGATTTCTTTTTCTTTGTTTCCTTCGAATACAAGCTGCATGTAACCCTTAGTTACTATCGTTCACTACCGTATTAAGTGTCTTGCGCGGGATTAGTCATTCTTCTCAAATTTTTCCTATCTCAAATCACATTCACATCAATTAGTCGAATGTGTAGCCCTTGACTATGAGCCTGCGCAAAAGATTCAAGTTAGATTTGATCATGAGCTATGCAAATTGAGTAAACTCTGGTTATTTTTCTGTCTAGGTTATCCCAAAGAAGCACTAAATGATATAAAAATAACCAGTCCATACTAATCAAATCTGTCCGTTTAATACCCACTTCCGTCAACAACTAACTGAAGTCCATGCAATCTGGGAAAAGGGGTCATTTTTGAATTGATTTTGGCGCATGTAGAGCTGCTTTGGAGCGCTCGTTTACTATGCCGTACGTCAGCTTGCGCCATATCAATTCCATCGGGCCGTACTTAAACCGTTTCAACCACAATGTACTAAAGATCATAAGCACGAAATAGACGGCCAGACTGAACATGAACGTGCCGGCGGATTGAATATGACCCGCAAGCCCGAATCCGTACCTGAGGAACAGAATTGTTCCAAGGATAGAGTGAAGCAGATAACAGGTCAATGACATCCGTCCGACTTTGGTGAATATCATCATAGGGCCTCGCAGCTGAGGAACGTATAGAAACAGCATTGCAAAAGTGCTCATATAAAACATACTTCCAGTTAAGCCGCCATTTTGACTCAAGACAGAGGAAATGTCCGAAAAATTAAACATGTCTAGCAATATACTGCTTTGTGTTATTAGAAAAGCGATTGTGCTAATGATCCAGATACGTTTCCATATGAACTTTTTCGCTTCCATGTCTTTGAAAAATTCCATCTTAACAAAGTACACGCCCAGCAGAAACATGAGAAACATGGAATAGACCATAGAGAAAGAGCTAGCAGCCATCGTGACCATATCTGTCCACCGAGTGCTGATGGATTCCATGTAGGTAAGGCTGCTGTGGCTAAACAAAGTAAACTCTGAAAAATTCGGGTTTTTTGACCCTGCAGTATTGATGACATTGTACAACATTGTGAAAACAGGAGTCAGGAATTGAAACACGATAAGTGCGATAATCCATCTAAGCACCGTTTTGGCTGTTCGTTTATAGAAGCCGAGTAACAGGAAGCCGCTTACGGCATAAAAGGTCAATATGTCACCGACCCAAACAAATGTGATATGCAAAATGCCAAATCCCAACAGGATAGATAACCTACGGGCAAACAGCTTGTTGGGACTATCTACCTTCTGTGCGGCTCGATCCATAAAGATCATAAACCCAACCCCGAACAGGAAGGAGAATAATGTAACGAATTTCCCTTCGGCAAACCAGGAAACCAGATTGTGCAATACGTCATCGGAGGCCATTTCGAATCCTTTTACTGAATCTACGATCAGAAAATAATTGACAATAATAATGCCAAGCAAGGCAAATCCACGTACGATGTCCAGAAAATGAACCCGTTCCCGCAGACTCACTGGTTGCCCGCGTCCTTCTTTTTGTACAATCATATCAATACTCCTTTCCCATTTACCATTGCAATGTGTAGTGCGGATCTGAAAAGCCTGAGCCTTACAATGGATAAATATAAAGACCGAATCTTAACAATTTATGAAGAGTCATCATTTTTTTAGAAAATGTGATAAATTTATGGCGGACCATCAGCTTTCATAAATTGTTAAGATTTACGTAGTATCTTATAACGTACTTATTACTATGAACGATATATAGTAAGGACACACGAGAAATAACAACAAGAATCATGAGGTGAGAGAGACATGACCCATCGAATATTAGTCGTAGAGGATGATGAGGATATTGGTGATCTTTTGGAGGAATCCCTTACACGTGCAGGTTACGAGGTGCTAAGAGCCAAGGATGGAAAGCGAGCATTGCAACTTGTGAATGACTCGCTTGATTTGGTTATTTTGGATATTATGATGCCAGGCATTTCGGGAATTGAAACATGTCAGCACATCAGGAAATCCTCTAACGTCCCGATTCTGTTTCTGACGGCCAGATCGAGTACACTCGATAAAACTGAGGGGTTACTCGCAGGTGGTGATGATTATATGACTAAACCATTCTCGGAAGAGGAACTTCATGCTAGAGTGATTGCTCAATTACGCAGATATACTATCTATCAGGAAAAGAAGGAACAGGAAGAAACATTTCTTATCGGGGGCAAACTAAGAGTGAGCGAAGAATTTAATGAGGTCTGGAAAGAGGGGCAGCAAATCAAGTTATCAGATCTGGAATATCGTATCCTAAAACTTCTGATGAGCAAACGCAACAAAATATTTTCTGCCCAAAATATATATGAGAGTGTGTGGGGACAGCCTTATTTTTACTGTTCCAACAATACGGTGATGGTGCATATTCGGAAGCTGCGCTCCAAAATTGAGGATGATCCGGCACGTCCGGTTTATATAAAAACTGAATGGGGAAGAGGATATCGATTTGGTGCATCGTAAATTTACACTAAATAAAAAACTGGCTTTGCTGATCGTGGGTGCTGCGATTGTGAGTGGTGTGATCTTTCTGACGTTGCAAAAGATCACAGATGATCTGATCGAGGGATATCTGAGTTCGGAAGAGTATTATCACGAGGAGTCAGCAAGATACATTCAAAAATTCAGCAAGTACGTTTCAGAAAATGAGTTGTCTACATCAGATAGAAAAGCGTTTGGCGAGTGGGTCAAAAAAGAAAATTACATTAACCTCACCATATTCAAGGATCAGGAGCTGCAATATGATTCTATTTATTCCGAATCGGATTATGGAAAGGAAAAGCTGACTCAGTACGCTCAAAATCATTCACATCCTGTCAAGTTTAGAGATGGTGAAGGACGAGTCATTATCGACGGTTTCTACTCTTCCCGATATTATGATCTGGCCTTTGCATTGGATTTGCTCGGAGCAACCCTCATCTTTTTAATCATTGTTCTCTTCGGAATTCGCCAAAGTCTTCGCTACCTTAAAACGATTCACCAAGAGATTCATATTCTTGAAGGGGGCGAACTGGACTACGAGATGACGATAAAAGGGCATGATGAATTAGCGATGATTGCAAAGAGCATTGAGGATCTGCGGAAAGCTTTCCTGGACAAACTTAAAGCTATCGAGGAATTGCAAGCTGAGAGCCGCAGCCTGGTTACCGAAATGTCGCACGATATGCGCACACCGCTGACGTCGCTGATCATGAATCTGGAGTTTGCCAAAAAAGCGGGAGGCGAAGCGGGTACCAGCAAAGATCGGTATGTAGCCAATGCTTATGGTAAAGCACTGCAATTAAAAAGCTTGTCTGACAATCTGTTTGCGTATTTCCTGCTGGACAGGGAATATGAGGCCGATCTGGAAACCGTTGCAGTGAGAGAAGTGATCTACGATCTAATATCAGATCAGATTGCTATCCTTCATCAGGAGCATTTCCGAGTCCATATTTCAGGCGAGCTGCCGGAAACCTATATTAACGTGAATTTGGAGGAGCTTGGTCGTGTATTTGATAATGTGATGTCAAACTTATTTAAATACGCAGATCCGGAAGAAGAAATCAGCATCACGTTTGTATCGGATCAAGAGATATTTGAGATTCATGTTAGCAATACGATTAAACTTGCGGATATAACACCGGAAAGCAACGGACTCGGTGAAAGAAGCATTGCGCGAATGATGTCCCGCATGCAGGGACAGTTTCACAGTATACAAAAGAATTCTAAGTACTACATTGTGCTACGATTTTGGAACACCAAGATGTAGGCTGAGCATAAAAACCACGAATATATTGAAATAGGAGACAACACGATGAGATTTTCCGACAAATTCAAAAAGGTGCCTTACCTGTTACAAGCGCTTCTCAATATCTGTCTGTTCTTCCTGGCGATAGCTTTAAGCGCACTTCTGATCAGCGAGACATGGTACATTGTGCAATTCGTATACAAGTCACTGTTCAACAAAGTGGACAGCTATTATGGGATGCTTGGAGAACTGCTTATATTCTTCATGTACTTTGAGTTCATTGCTTTGATTATCAAATACTTCAAATCAGACTTTCATTTCCCGCTTCGCTACTTCATTTATATTGGCATCACGGCTGTCATTCGTCTGATAATCATCGATCATGATCAGGCGATATCAACGTTTTGGTGGGCGATGGCCATTCTTGCAATGATTTGTGGATTCTTTATTGCCGATCGACGAAATTCTGTTGTTGAACATTAATAAATTAGTTCACTTTATGGCGATACGCCGCTGAAATGCCTAATTGTGAATGGGAACTGGAACAGAATAAAAAAATGGATAATCGGCATTTATAAGTCTAGCTGTTAATGTCAGTTCAGAAATCTGTAGTGGATCAAATTGAATTGTGGTTGCAAGTGGATATCTGAATGTATTTTTTGGCCACTTTAACAGACATGTCCCGATGACATAGCATTAACTATCGGACATGAAATTCGCTTCTTTATTTTACAAGGATGAGGTTAAAATTCTTAATAAATAAGATGAAAAAGTTAGAATGGACGTTATTTGTTTTTTTCTCACTATTTTTTAACCATAATTGATATAAACGTATAGAAATGAATATAGAGTGTGTAATAAAAATAAGCTTTCATAACCAATGAGATAGATTTCCTATAGGGGCCCAGTGATATAGAAAACAGATCGATGGTTCAAGCCATCGGTTTTTTATTTGTTTTCATACTGAAAATCACCTCATTAGAACAAACAGTTATTACATAGCATTACCCAAGGGGTGATGCATTTTATGAAGGTGATAATCATCGAGGGGCCGCAAGCTGACAAATGCATGAACGATTCCTCTATTTAATAAAACTTGATAGGAAGTAGATCCAGAGTATATAAGGGTATTGACCGAGAAATAAGCGATCAAGCAACCGCACCCAGATCGAGGCCTGTATAAAGAAAGCAGGGACGATGCGATTAAAGAACTCATAATCAAGTTATCTGCTATGATCCAGATTGTCTTTCTCATAGAGCTTATTAGTATGCACAAAATGATTTTCATAACTCTTTCATCTATTTTTTCTCTATTTCTTTAAGAGGTGTTTTTCTATGGGAACAAGAGTGAGTTATCCGGTTGAAATCAAACAGAGGGCTGTAAAAGGAAAAGGCATTACCATGAGCATGTCTAGAAAAGGAACGCCCGCTGATAATGCCGCCATAGAATCGTTTCATTTCATACTAAAGTCTGAAACGTTCTACCTCAACAACATAGTTCGAACTACGGCCATCATCGTAGAGCGTACGTCGAAGACTACATTCAATATGATAACAACATTCGTATTCAAACGAAACTAAACAACCAATTACCGATACACTATCGGCAACTGGCTGTTTAAAAGGTGTTTTGATCCCTGTCTCAAAAACCGGGGGCAGTCCCATTCAAGAGGACCTTTTGTATTATATTAATCCTCAATATTTTCGATTACCTGTCTAACCATCTCATGTATTTGGTCAAATTGCCATTCTACATCACCAATTACTAAATGTAACTGTAGTAACTCAGAAGTTAGTTTGTCTTTATCTTCAATTTGACTTAAGTTAGCTAAAATTTTATTCATTCTTTCATCTATTTGCGGAAGTTCTTTAATATTTTCCTCTTCTTCTAAAAGTTCTTCTGTGGAAATTAATGTACTATTATATTTTTCATTTAATTCTTTTAAAGCACTAAAGATTTTATCAATATTTTTCATCTATCTTAACCACCTATTTTAATTTTCTTCCAATGGCATTCTTAGTCTTAACTTCGTTCAATGTTCCATCCAAATTCAACACTACTCTTAAATTTCCTCTTTTATCGAAAACTTCTAAATGATCCTTGTGCAAATTATCTAAATAAAATCCATCTCCTTTTTTCAGATATGGATTATCCAATTTTTTATTAACTTCATAGATTGATTGGCCTTGGAATTGATTTTTTGTTTTTGTAACATTGTTTTTTATACTTTTTCCAAATCCATCATTAAAAAATTCTTTCATATTCGATACTGATTTAGCTTCACTGGTTACCTTGCTACTATTAGTATTCCCCTTAGAACCATGGTCAAGATCAAAAGACTTTTTAATTTGTTGAATTGTATCTTGTCCAGATTTTTGTAAGTTTAGCACATTTATAGGAACATCACTAGCTAACAGAAGTTCTTTAGCAAAAGGATTTGGTATTGACTCTAAACCTTTTTTAAAAAATTCCCCAAAATCTTTGGTGTCTTTTATTACTTTTTTTGATGCAGACTTACCAACATTTCCGGCGCTGTTTACCCCTTTTTTACCCGACTTGCTGATTCCCTTCTCTGTGACTCTCCCGACCTTTGAAACGACGGATCCACTCTTTGTAACAGCACCACCGCCACCTGATATGAATAAGCTGGCTACATTTAAAGTGAAATATGTGGTGTAGTGCGATTGTGAATACATATCTCCGTGTACAAAGTTTTTATCCCAGCTTTCTTTTACCTCATTCCAAGTAGAATCCCAGGCTTTTTTATAGTCGAATTCAAAAACGGACTTTATCGTTCCTTTTGGATCTAAACCGAGATCGATCCCGAATTTTCCAATTCCTAAGAGCCCTTCACCAGTTTCTTTCGAAAAATCATAATATGCCATTTGTTTGCCTTTATAGTATTCATATACTGGACCTAGATATTTTTTACCCGCTGCATCTATAGGGGCTAAATATTCTTTAACTGTCTTCTCTGTATCATCTATCCCGGCTAATAAACCTTCATATACACCGTCAATCTGTTCTTTCAAAATATCCTTGGTCGCTCGAAGAGGATTATCCCAAAACTCGAGGGATTTAACATACTCCTGTTGTTCAGTGGTGAGGTTGTCGTATCCAATCTCTTTAGCAACTTTTAGATACTCGTCAGGATCATCAACCAACGTATTGAGCTTTTTCTGTAATTCTTCGATTTCCCGTTCTTTTTCTTCTTTCTTTTTAATCGTCAAATAAGCTGCCGTTTGCTTTTCAATATCGCCTTTTTTCTTATGTATATCACTCTCACGGTACGCCTTGGCGTTGTAGTGAATGGGTGTAGCGTTTTTGCCTTTGCCCGTTGCTTCTTGGAGCTTTTGGAAGTCGGATTTGATGAATTGTTCATTAGGTTCTGACAGGGCATACTCTGTCAGTAAATCTTCGTCAAGGTCACCTAGTTTTTCAATTGTTTTTTTGCGTTTATCATTGGCATCTGCAAGCTCATCTTTGAAGGTTTCTGTTGAAAACAAGTCGAGCGGGAGGATTTCGTCGATATCGTTTAGAATATCTTTCATGGCTTTTTTCTGTTCAGACATGATGGATTTGGATTTTTTATGGGCGTTAGCCAGTTCATGTTCTAAAAAAGACTCTTCAATATAAGCATCAGAGAGGCCTTTGTCCTCGACAGCTCCGGCAATGCTGTTAAAAAATGCGATCTTCATGTCAATGTAGTCGATCCATTGATCAGTGACACCTACATGATCGTGATAGAATGCTTTAATGTTATTAGCGCCTTTACCTGAGAATTCGCTGTCGTCCAGTTCAGCGACGCTTTGTAAAGCTTTTCTCAAGTTGACCATTTGCGTCCTTAGTTCTTTATATTCTTTGGCGCGGTCTGTAGCTTCAGACATAAGTGTTTTAGCTTCAAAGACTTTCATAATCATACCCTCTCATTTAATCATATAACAAAATATTACCATGGAAGAATGATGAAACTAACTGTTATGTGGATCAAATGGTGGAAATGAATCATTCGATCTGTGTCATTTTACCTATTTGCTAATCCTTTCAATGAAAGGGGACTTTCCAATTGTAACATCGCCATCATGAAAAAATTCGATAACGTAGCCAGATTCACTAAACATAAAAGTATCTGATCCAACGGCAGTTACATCATCAATTACGTTTAATGCATGCTCAAGACTGGTTTTTAATGCTGGCTGTTCTCCGTAACCCCAAAGAATAATAATGTTCCTATCTTTAAAATGGTGTTTAGCTAGCCAATCGTAAATCTCTTCCTCGTAAACTATAGATTGATGACAACAAACTTCTTCCCACTTGATTCGTCCCCAAGATGTAAAGGGAAAACTGTTTGAAAGCAGTTCATAATATTTTGCCGTTAATTCTTCTGATAAGATTTCTTTGTTTTTCCCTAGAGCTTCTAAGCATTCATCAAATAAGTCCAAAATGTTCACCTCAAAAGCTTTATGTATGATGGATTTTTTCAGTATTAGAAATAAGAAAAAGCCGTTATGAAACGGCTAAAGGGAATCAGAACTAATGTTGTTTATCGAATCAAACAAGGAATTCATGAGTAGGTGCTAGAGTTACATTCCGGGATGCTTCCTTCATTTCGCCATTAGACATAGATCCGAAAAAGGCAAGTCCAATTAAAACGGCGGATAAACTGATAAACAATTTAGATTTCATACATGCATTCCCCTTTCGATATTTGCTTTTGAGCATATACCATCTTCTTGAAACAGATGATACTATCCTCTATTTTTCCATTATAATCGAAAAGGTTGCCTCCTAACAATGCCAGCTCTTCCAGATAAGGGTATCCTTTGCCGTTCTCTAAACGAGAAAAAATATTGAGGAGTTTAGGTGTATCGCCATTTCTTATATAAAGAACGTCTAATGCTTCAAATAAGTTCATAAAAAGTTCGTCTTTAAAATCTACAGCACTTCTGATTCCTTTGCGGAAGCAATCCATTGCTTGTTCTTTTTTCCCTTGTTTAAAATAAATCAACGCTAGGTCATGATAAGCTTGCGGAAGTACGTCAGAGTTTATTTTTCTGTATTGAACCAAGGCTTGTTCGATGTAACGTGCAGCCTTATTTAAGTTGTCCATTTTGTGATAGCAGTTGCCGAGATTGAAAAATGCAGTGGCATAGATGTGAGTATTTTTACTTTTAAGCAGCTCGGCACCTTTTAAAGCTTCTTGAAGGTGGGGGAGAGCTTTTTCATGATTTTCAAGGTCATCGTAGTTGCCGGCAATCACAAAATGACATTGAATACGCCGAACAGAATAAAGCTCGTGTTTCTTATAGATATTGTATGAAAGTTCAGCATAGTGCATTGAGATGTGAGTCATTTTCATATGATAATAGACTTCGGATAACTTAAAATAAAACTCTGCTTTTTCAATCTTGTCGGAGATCGAAGGAATTTTACGTTCAGCTTTTTTATAATATGTAATAGCCTTTGTATATTCACCGTTTCTAAACTCATACATCCCACGGAAGAAGTTATAATAATAAGCTCGCATATTATCTAGTTTTTTCTTATGGCCTTCGATTTTCTTTAAATATTCTGAAAGTTTCATTCGGTTTTCATCAGATGGCAGCGTATACTCCAGCATGATCTTATGGCGAAAGGCCATCAATTGATAATAAATAAGCAAGTCTTGATCTTCTTCCATAACCTCTATATCACGTTCTATTTCAGCTTTTAACATTTCAGCATCAGTAACGTTGAATTTTTGAATATGCCTATGCCATTCATTAATTTTCATTCCCACTTCAGCTGATGTGATTGATATCAAGATATTCACCCTTCCCTTAACTCTACAAGTAATGTAAATATTAACAAGTTTGTGTTCGCAGAAAAAGGCAATAGGGCACCGCAATTTAAATTTTCGGTGAGACCGCAATAACTTTTTTATTACACTACTATGTTGAGAGGCTTTTTCTAAGATAGAAGATACCATCTATATTTTCTTTATTGTTTTTTGCTTTAGAGTTATTAAACTCCCTTGTAGGAGTGCAATGACTTGGCATCAATGACATTACAGAACTGATTTGAGTAGAAATAAGATGGAGCGATATTCATTAAAATTCAGGTAATAGCCACACATAGCCATATAAAACACATGATTAATTCTAAATTCTCTACCGATATCGTTCTTAAATTTGATATACTTGAAACTCGTTAGATCTAACTGTTTTGCTACTCAAATGAGAATGATCATTCTTCAATTGGTATAGAATATATTGAGAGAGGGATGAATGATTTAAAGTTGTCAATCCTTTCTCAGAAATAAGAGGCAATACGTTCTAAGGAGGGATTACATGGCTAGAAATAAAGAATTTGATGAAAAAAAGCATTAAGAAAAGCAAAGGGGCTTTTCTGGGAACAGGGTTATGAAAAAACATCCACGCAAGACTTGGTGGACCATATGGGCGTTCCCCGCTGAAGTATCTATGATACATTTGGCGACAAACATACTTTATTTATGCGGCCTTAAGTCACTATGTAGAAGTAATGGGAGTAAGGATGTGAAAACAGAATTAACGGTTCAGTAGGCTATACGAAAATTATTTGTCTCTCCGTACAGGACCAAATAAACGTTTCGGAAAAGACAAAAATTTTCCATTGTGGAAACAAAAGCTATTTTCCCTTGCTGGCGCAAAGTATGACCACAAAGCCAAAAAACACGACGTGGAATACCATTTTATCTTCGTTCTGACGGCGCACAAACTTAAAAAGATTACCAAAATCATTGAAGAAAACAACATTGTTCCAGAGATTTATCCAACACTATTTACCATAGACAACGTAAATGAAGCGCTAGAACTAGTCGCAAATGGACGACCGAAAGGGAAAGTGATTATTAATTTTTAAGGGGGACATGATGAAAGCAGTCCAAATACACAGCTACTCGAAAAAGCTAGAAGCTCACATCAACGATGTGCCTATTCCAAGAATAAACAAACATCAAGTGTTAATCAAAACAAATGTGGCGGGCGTTGACCCACATCTTATATTGGCGATTACTGGAAAGGTGCGCGTTTTTGACCACTATGATTTCCCGTTGACACTCGGAAATGAACTTTCAGGTGTGATTGAATCGGTTGGTGAAGCGGTGACAGACTTTAATAAGGGCGACAGAGTATATGCGCTAATGCCACTAGATACAATGGGTGCCTTTGCAGAATATGTTGTGGCTGATGCAAATATCGTTGCGAAAATGCCAAAACATCTTACTTTTGAAGAAGGGGCTGCCATTCCATTATCGGCTCTGACTGTTGTTCAAGCCTTCGATGTACTGAACGTGAAACCTGGCACAAAACTGTTCATTCCTGGTGGAACAGGCGGATTTGGGCAGATTGCCATTCCGTTTGCGAAATCAAAGAAGCTTTTTGTAGCTGTCAGTGGTAGTGAATCAGCTCGTCATTTAGCGCTATCCATTGGTGCTGACCAGTTCATCGACTATCAGAAGCAAGATTATGTTGAGGTGCTGAAAGATTTCGATTACGTGATTGATACTCGTGGTGCAAGTGAGTTCAGGAATGAATTACGTGTTTTAAAACCTGGCGGAAAATTATTGTCATTGAATGCTGGTCCAAATGCACGTTTTGCAATTCAACATGGCGGATTTTCAACGTTGCAGAGTCTTCTTTTCGGTGTGATCGGCATGCCGTTTGATATAGCGGCACATCTTCAACAGAAAACGTATGATTTCTTATATGTTCAGCCCAATGGCAAACAACTAAAAAACATCACCCAGTGGATTGATGAAGCGGGCATCAAACCAACCATTGATTCGACATTTGCTTTTCGGCAAGTGAACGAAGCTATTGCCAAAATCGCAAAAGGGAAAGCTCAAGGAAAGATTCTTCTGATTATACAAGAGTGAGAAACAACAACATAAAATTGACAAAGATTTTAGTGAGGGGCGGGACGTCAGGTATAGGCTATGCATATGCGAAAAAGATTCTTGAAATGAGCAACACGGCGATTGTCACTAGTCACTCGAAATAAAATATTGACCAAGCAATCAAAGATAACCCTAATTTAATAGGCATTGCTGCGGATGTCAGTCAAGTGAAGTCGGTTGACCAGTTGGATTTTATCTTCTATAAACCGAAAGGTTTAATAAATAGGGCTCGTGCATACAAAGCAAAAGTAGACAAGAACAAAGAAGAAGGATTAGATGTGGATGCCGGTGTGAACATGAGGTTATATACTATCTCATTTTAATGGCTGCTGATATTCTCCTGTTTTAGTCTGATTTTGTTCCCGTTGGAAAAGACCAAATCCAACATGTGGAGCAAATATATTGATGATTAAATTTATAATTCTTTACTTATCGTTCTAAAAAGGGTATTATTTAATCATGGTTTGAAATTCATGTGTTAATTTGAGAATGTTCATTCTACAATGGATTATGACGTTTGTTTTTGTTAGTATTAATTCATTGATTTTTTTAAGGAGAAAAAAATGGCTAGAAGTAAAGAGTTTGACGAAAAAGCAGTATTAAGAAAAGCAATGGAGCTTTTCTGGGAACAGGGTTATGAAAAAACATCCATGCAAGATTTGGTAAATCATATGGGGATACACCGCAGGAGTATATATGACACATTTGGTGACAAGCGTTCATTGTTTTTAGCTTCCCTTAATCACTATGAAGAGCTCATCGTCAATGAGATGGAAAGCATAATTAGCAGCACTTCATCCATTAAACAGGCGATACGTGATGTTTTTATTTTCGTACTGAATTCCATGGAACAATACCCAAAAGGTTGTCTATCAGTAAATGCAGCCATTGAATTATCTTTGTTGGACAAAGAAATTGGACGCATAGTTACAAAAATGTTTAACCGTACTGAAGATATGTTTAATAACCTTATAAAACGGGGCCAAACTAGTGGAGAGATATCAAAAGAAATCGATTCTGATAACATATCTCGTTTCTTACACAACAATTTGGTAGGTATAAGAGTACTAATAAAAACTAATTACAGTAAAAAAGAATTAGAAGGCATCATTACTCTAGCACTTTCAGTGTTGGACTAGCTTTCTTTTTTTTACCCTATTTAGAACGTTCGTTCTAAAATCAGCATGAAACAAACCATCATAATGCATACTTATAAAATCGTTTTTTAATTTCTAAGGAGGAACACAAAAATGACAAACTTTAAAATACCATCAGTATCAGAATTTATTGAAGCAGATGGAACTCGTTACGCATATAGAAAATTTGGTACACAAGATGGTATACCACTAGTATTTCTTGTTCACTTTAGAGGAACGATGGAAAACTGGGATCCAGACATGCTTGAACCTATTGCAAATAAACGCCCAGTAATCTTATTTGACAATAAAGGGGTTGGTGAGACAGATGGACTAACGCCTACTACAATTGCTGATATGGCAAAAGATACAGCAACATTTATAAAAGCTCTTGGATTAGAACAAGTTGACATTCTTGGTTTTTCCATTGGTGGTATGGTTGCACAAGAGCTAGCTTTACAAGAAGGAGAATTAGTAAGAAAAATTATTATGGCAGGTACTTCGCCTGAATCTGGTATTAATCCAAATCCAGAGATTTTTGAAAGAATGAATCGTCACGGCGGAACGGAGGAAGATGGAATAAATGATTTTATGTTCTTTTTCTACGCACAAACCGAAACAAGTAAATCTGCAGGAATGGCTTCACTACAAAGAATTTTTAATCAGAAAAAAGTAAACAGTTCAGAACAAGTAAAAGAGGCACAATTACAAGCCATTGCAAAATGGGCTAAACAAAAATCTAATCATGATTATGAATGGTTACAAAACATCAAACACCCTGTACTTGTTACTAATGGTGTTAATGATGTAATGGTACCGACTAAAAACAGTTACATCTTAGCAGAGAAATTACCCAAAGCTCAGCTGATTATATATCCTGATTCTGGTCACGGGCATCTGTTTCAATTTCCAGAACTATTTGCAGAACACGTAAATTTATTTCTTGATTCTAATTCTTATTAAAAAGGAGTATTCATATGAGCAGATTATTTGAAAAAGTTCGTATTGGAAACATTGACTTAAAAAATCGTATAGGTATGGCTCCGATGACTAGAAATAGAGCTTTACCAGATGGTACGCCGAGCGGTTTAGTAGCAGAGTACTATGGTCAGCGTGCTTCAGTCGGTTTAATTATAAGTGAAGGAACCCAACCTTCAGATGATGGGCAAGGTTACACGAATACACCTGGTATTTATACAGAAAATCATATTAGAGGGTGGAAAAAAGTAACTTCTAAAGTTCATAGTGAAGGCGGTCATATTTTTATTCAGCTTATGCATGTGGGACGTGTATCACACCCTGATAACACCCCTCACCACCGCCAAGCAGTTGCACCGTCAGCTATTGCACCTGGTGTAGAAATTTTCACGGCAGAAGGAATGAAAGAAATTCCAACACCAAGAGAACTGAGTGAGCTTGAGATAAAAGATGTTATCAATGAGTTTCGTTTAGCAGCTCGTTCAGCAATTGAAGCTGGTGCAGACGGAGTTGAAATTCACGGAGCGAATGGTTATCTGATCCAGCAATTCCTTAGTGAAAACTCCAATCATCGCCAAGATGCATACGGTGGTACGATTGAGGGGCGTTCTCGATTCGCTATTGAAGTAGCTAAAGCAGTTGTTGATGAAATAGGAGCAGAAAGAACAGGCATCCGTTTTTCTCCTCAAGGAACACTGCAAGGCATTGATGAAGGGGAAAATAGCCTTGAGATGTATCGCTATTTAATAAGTGAATTAAATAAGCTTAACCTTGCATATCTGCATTTAATGCACTTTGGAAACGAGCAATTCCTAAAAGATGTGCGTCAACTTTGGGATCAAGCACTTCTTGTTAACCGTCCAGGTCGTCCTCTAGATCAACTTTCGTCTGATGTAGATAATAATCTTGCAGATGTTGTCACAGTAGGCACTTGGGTACTAGCTAATCCAGACTTTGCAGAACGGATTAAATCAGGTGCTCCCCTAAACGAACCTGATCAAAACACGCTCTATGCAGGAGGAAAAGAAGGTTATACAGATTATCCTTTCTTAAAATAATTTATTTAATATGAATATCCCATCTAGGGAAGGGATATTCATATTCTTTTTTCTTAGGTTCGTTAGGAAAAGATACATGTGCGTTAAATAAAAATGTGGAGGATTGTAACGAAAGCTTTAGCGATTGAAAACTACGGTAAAAAAACAAATTTTTTACTTCCCTAAGCCCAAAATAAATAATGGCGAGGTCTTAGTTGAGATATATGCGGCAAGTATAAATCCTCTTGATACAAAAATTTGAATTATGGATAACATACATCCATAGTAACAACTCGCAGTAAGAAACGCTGTAAAACGTTTTAAAAGTTCAAACTAAAAATGGAGGTGTGCTGTCAAATGAAAAAAACTGTTCTTATCACCGGGGTATCGGGTGGAATTGGCAAAGAGTTGGCGGATCGTTTCGCCAAGGGAGGATATAATTTGGTGCTGGTGGCGCGTAGCGAGGGTAAGCTTTTGGAGCTAGCGAAGGAATATCGGAAAAGATATGGCAGTCAAGCGACGGTCATCGCCAAGGATGTGGCGTCACCCGGCGTGCCGGAGGAGATTTTTGCGGAGCTCAAGGAGAAGGGGATCGTCGTCGACTATCTTGTCAATAATGCCGGCTTCGGTTTGTACGGGACATTCTTGGAGACGCAGTTAGAACAAGAGACGAATATGATTGACGTCAATATCAAGGCTCTGACTGTTATGACGAAACTGTTCTTGCCAGATATGGTCAAACGGGGCCAAGGAGGCGTGATGAATGTGGCTTCGTTGGTGGCTTTTTTCCCGGGACCTATGATGTCGGTTTACTACGCAACGAAGGCGTACGTGCTGTCGTTTACCGAGGCTTTGGAGAACGAGCTGAGCGGCACAGGGGTGACTGTGACGGCACTATGTCCGGGACTGACGTCAACCGGCTTCGTTGATCGTTCGGGTATTGGTGAATCGAAGTTGTTCCAGAGTGGTGCTATCATGGAGGCCGGGCAGGTGGCTGAGGAAGGGTACCGAGGCTTCTTACGCGGCAAGACGTTCATAATGCCAGGTGCTCGCAACCGGTTCATGGCATTCCTTCCGCGGTTGATGCCGCGCAAAATGGTGACCCGTATGGTCAGATCCACACAGCAAAGAACAGGGCATTGACCTAATTGAGGGTGAGTGGCAGTTGATTATGATCTGCCATCCTAGCCAAGATCTCGTAATGGAATAAATCGTTTAATAAAAAAGTTACAGAGACTGTTATAAAGACGGAAACTTTTTTATTTGATCTGCTGAAACATGGTCAAGAACAAGGAGAAATTTCTAAACACTATGATATCAAAGGGCTTTCTCAATTTATTTATAATTCACTCGTAGGAATACGAGTATTCGCAAAAACAACAAATGATAAAAAAGAATTAGAAACCATTATCGATTTGATTTTGGCAACACTAGATTGAGATATATCTTGTTATTTGAATTAATTAACACCAATCTGAAAATATTTTTAAGGAGAGAATAATATGAAGTACACAGTTATTACAGGAGCAAGCTCAGGTATAGGATATGAGACAGCATTAGCATTTGCTGCTCGTGGCAAAAACTTAATTATTGTAGCTAGAAGATTAGATAAATTAGAAGAACTTAAATCAACCATTCAGAATCTAAATCCTGATTTAGATGTTATTATTCGTACAAGTGACCTATCTGTCACAGATCAGGCATATACACTGTATAACAGTTTAAAGGAGTATCAAATTGAGACTTGGATTAATAATGCCGGGCTTGGTGAAACCTCTTCTGTCATAGATCAGAATTTAGATAAAGTAGAAACCATGTTACGCGTTAACATAGAATCCTTGACAATCCTTTCTACACTATTTGTAAGAGATTATGCTGATGTAGAGGGAACTCAATTAATTAACGTATCCTCAGCACTTGGATATGTAATTGCTGTTGGCAGTGTTGCTTATTCTGCTTCTAAATATTATGTTAGTGCCTTCACCGAAGGGCTTGCAAAAGAACTTGAACTGAAAGGTGCGAAAATGAAGGCAAAAGTTTTAGCACCAGCAATGACGGAAACAGAATTCGCAAAACATGCAAATGATAAGAAAGAGTTTGATTACAAAGCAAATCTCCCTATGTACCACACAGCTAAGCAAATGGCAGGTTTTATGATGGAGGTTTATTACAAAGATGAAGTGGTGGGGGTTGTAGATGAAAACTATGAATTCAATTTGAGAAAGCCGATCTATCCAATACTAGTATGGTAACATAATCGTTTGGCGATGGCACCAATGACACGTAGCAGTGCGCAAGAAGATGGTACATCAGGAGAACTAAGTTCCCTTTAATATGCTTAAAGAGCATCTATGGGATTACTTATTAGTGAAGGTACACAACCTCCTGACGATGGTCAAGGTTACTTATCCTACGTGAAAGAATGAGAATCTCAGAAAGGATAAGCATAACTTATATGGCAAATATCAAGGTCCACAAACAGTTTGGAACTGGAAGTGACTCTCTATTTTTGTACAGAAAAAGAGGGAATAAAAAGTAGTTTTTGCTTAAAAATGGCATACAACTGAAAAATGCTTGACGCATGAATTGTGCTTTACTGGCAGGCGTATACTGCATTCGGACGCTATGGGCTGATGAACTTTAACGTCTGTTCCACGGATGGAGTGCGGGAACACCGGCTGTAATAATCTCAATGGAAGGATGCTAATGAAAAAAATGAAAACACTCATAAAAGCAGCTCAGATCACCAAGTATTCAAAAAATATCCATGCCAAAGTCAATGACATTCCAATTCCAGAAATCGATGAAAACGAAGTCTTGGTAAAGGTCAAAGCTGCAGCGGTCAATCCGCTCGAAATGTTGATTATCACAGGTAGCGTGAAACTGATTCAAGATTATGAATTCCCATTAACGCTTGGTAATGAATTGACAGGTGTTGTTGAAAAAGTAGGAAAAAATGTAACGAACTTCCTCGTAGGAGATGCCATCTATACACGTCTCCCGCTAGAAAAAATTGGTGCTTTTGCGGAATATGCCGCAATTGACGCTGCCGCAATTGCACCCATGCCAAAAAATTTGTCTTACGTGGAAGCGGCTGCTGCACCACTGGCTGGACTTACAGCGTATCAAGGCCTGCATGAAGAACTTGAGGCACAGTCAGGTAAATCTGTTTTCATTCCAGGTGGATCAGGCAGTTTTGGTCAAATGGCTGTACCAATCGCAAAGGCAATGGGCCTAAATGTCATTGTTAGTGGCAGCTCAGAAGCGCGCGAACGCACTTTGGAAATGGGTGCCGATCAATATTTGGATTATTCAACAGAAAACTATGTTGACTTGTTGTCTGATGTGGATTACGTGATTGATACACTGGGTCCTAAAGAGTTTGACAGTGAATTGAGTATCATCAAACCAGGGGGAAGATTGCTCTCTCTCCGTACAGGACCAAATAAACGTTTCGGAAAAGACCGAAATTTCCCATCGCGGAAAAAAATTCTATTTTCCCTTGCTGGTGCAAATTATGACCGCAAAGCCAAGAAACAAAACGTGGAATACCATTTTATCTTCGTTCGTTCTGACGGCGCCCAACTTAAAGAGATTACCAAAATCATTGAAGAAAACAACATTGTTCCAGCAATTCATCCAACACGATTTACCATAGAAAACGTAAATGAAGCGCTAAAACTAGTCGCAAATGGACGACCAAAAGGGAAAGTGATTATTAATTTTTAAGGGGAATATGAAGAAAGCAGTCAAAAAGTTGAGATCATTTATGTAAAGGATTTTGAAAGGCAATAATAAAGTGTTACAAACCGCGAGTTCTGCTGATTAAGAAATGGTAAAGATAAAAAGCTAGATTAGATCATAGAAAAACTTCAGAAAGCCGGAGTCCTGTATCAGTAATTATAGAACATGGAGAATTAGCCATTTTAATTGTTTCTTATAAAAAATGTTGGGGTGAAATTGAGACAGGCGGTTGCTCTAACAGAAATGTCACCAGTGGCATGTTATATGCCTAGTTATAAAAGAAAACTCTTTATTGGGGACTTAGGCATTAGTAAATGTCAATAAAAACCGATGGTTTCAAACTATCGGTTTTTTATAATGTTTTCATACTCATTGAAAATCACCTCATTAGGACAAACAGTTATTACATAGCATTACCCAAGGTGTGAGGCATTTTATAAAGGTAATAATCATCGAGGGACCGCAAGCTGACAAATGCATTAACGATTGCTATCATTATTTAATAAAACTTTATAGGAAGGAGATCCAGGGTGATAGCAATATATGTAAGGGTATCGACCGAGGAACAAGCGATCAAGGGATCGAGTATCGACAGCCAGATCGAGGCCTGTATAAAGAAAGCAGGGACTAAGGATGTGCTGAAGTATGCAGATGAAGGGTTTTCTGGAGAGATTATCAGTGATAACAAAAATGATGTTCATAACTCTTTGGATATAGGATATATTCTTTCTCTATTTCTTTTAAGAAACTTTAGTAAAATAGAGAAAGCCGGAATATGAGATCCGGCCTCTTCTACATTATTTCCCCTTCGCCTTCTTCCGCTTTTCCTTCTCCGCCCGGTAAAATTCATGAAACATCTTCATCAGCGCCCGCTTTTCAATCCGCGACACATAGCTGCGCGAAATACCAAGTTCTTTGGCAATCTCCCGTTGCGTTTTTTCCTTCTTCAAATCAAGCCCAAACCGCCCGACAATCACTTCCTTCTCACGATCATCTAAAATGTCAATGTATTGCTTCACTTTTTCAAGCTCCATATTGAGCTGGATCGTATCAATCACGTCTTCATTTTCTGATTTCAAAACGTCGATCAGGCTTATTTCATTCCCTTCTTTATCCTGCCCGATCGGATCATGAAGGGAGACGTCTTTTTTTGTTTTTTTCAATGCGCGCAAATGCATGAGGATTTCGTTTTCAATACACCGCGCGGCATACGTCGCCAGCTTTGTCCCTTTTCCGGCGGAATAGCTTTCAATTCCTTTGATCAGCCCGATTGTTCCGATGGAGATTAAGTCCTCTGCATCCTCACCTGTATTTTCGAATTTTTTCACAATATGGGCGACCAAGCGAAGATTATGCTCAATCAGCATGTTCCTGGCATGTTCATCCCCTTTAGCCATGAGCTCTAAGTATTTTTTTTCCTCGCTGCTTGAGAGCGGTTGTGGAAAGGCATTGTTTTTCACGTAAGATACTAAAAAGACAAGCTCTTTAACAACAAAGCCGAGCGCTGCGAAAACACCTGTCACCATCGTCACCTCCACAAAAGTATGTAGGCTAAAGCCTATATGTAAATGTATGTAGGCGGGAGGCTGTCTGTGTCTGTACCGGGAAATTTCTCGCGGGGGAGCTTGGCTTTTGTGAGCAGCATACGAACTTCAAATTTTAAAAATAATTTTAATCAGGCTCCCATACATTGAAATGAACAAATAATGTATGGGGGGATGGGAATGAAAAAGTGGATGGCAGGCCTGTTTCTTGCTGCAGCAGTTCTTCTTTGTTTTATGGTTCCGCAGCAGATCCAAGGCGCTTCTTTGTATGACAAAGTGTTGACTTTTCCGCTGTCTCGTTATCCGGAAACAGGGGATCATATTAGAGATGCGATTGCAGAGGGACATTCTGATATTTGCACCATCGATAGGGATGGTGCGGACAAAAGGCGGCAGGAATCATTAAAAGGAATTCCGACGAAGCCGGGCTATGACCGGGATGAGTGGCCGATGGCGGTTTGTGAGGAGGGCGGCGCGCGCGGGGCCGGCTCGTGGGTTGGGAATCAAATGAGCGGTTATCCTGACGGCACCAGAGTGCTGTTTATTGTGCAGTAATAAAGAAGAGGCTCTTTCCTGAGCCTCAGTTGTTACGATCCTTCGCTTTGCTGGATTCTCGGAGGATAGGTTTCTGCTTTTCGCCAATACTGGCGTATGCCTTCGTCTCGAACAACGATGCCCATCTGTGCAAGTTCGAGACGAAATTCTTCAACATCGTCTTTTTCCTCGTCTTTCAGCGCTTTGTGACGAGCTTTCAATAGAGCATGGGCGCCTGGCGAGAGGTCTGGTGCATCAGGTATCCACCGGCGAAATTGATCTTTAAACGGATCACCTTCTGCTGCCCATTCGTAATTGTGCTTTCTAAAGGCCTTCTCGACATTCACTGGTTTTTCATCAATTTCTTCCCGTGCCAATTCATATCCGGCTGTTCCTAGGAGGACAAGCCGTTTGTGGTCGATAAACACAAGAGCAATGCTGTCGGAACGAATCGTTTGCACTTTCTTTCCTTTTATTAATTCCACTGTGTC
Organism: Bacillus vallismortis; assembly: GCF_040784915.1. Classification (GTDB taxonomy): domain Bacteria; phylum Bacillota; class Bacilli; order Bacillales; family Bacillaceae; genus Bacillus; species Bacillus subtilis_G. Next base: position 2,689,264 of record NZ_CP160797.1, on the reverse strand, counting down.
ATTTGTAATTTTGACAGACAGCAGCATTGCAATAACAGAATGAGCGAACCAAATTCCTGCAGACACGCCAAGCAGCGCAGTGATAAATGCAGCTGGTGATCCTTGAAAAGAGGTGACCAGCCGGAGCGGTCCTTCAAAAGGAATCCACGGGAGGGATAATGTCCATTTTGCAAACTGCGGGATAAAATACCCGATCGCAAAGCCGATGATTGCAAGTGCAGCGTATAAAAAATAAACAGCAGTTTTCGTAACTCCAACAAAAGTGTGAGATTGATTCTGCAATATGTCACCTTCTTTATTTGAAAAAATCGTATTCTCTTCCCATATTTTAACTTAAAAACATGGTAAATCAAGGATCAATTGATGTTTTTTTGATATAAAAGAAAAGCTCAAAAAATGGGCCTAGAACAGCTGGAAACAATAGCGCCCAGGGTACACAAGACACGCATCCGAATTCGCAGTCGTCTCGGCGAAGCACGCAGCTGAAAGTCAAACTGCTTAAGCTGTTTCGGAAAAAGAAAAGCTGATGCTAAAAAACATACAAATCACAAAGGATGAGGGAACGGTAAAATCCTTTTTGGCCTCATTTGTTTTTATACGTATCTCATTACAGTTCACAGGGAACATAAAGAGTAAAGGCTTTTTAAACACTCAGGAGGAACTGACATGAAAATTGGATTAATCGGGTTAGGAAAAATGGGCATAAACATAGGAAAGCAATTCATTGATCGCAAACATCAAGCTGTCGGGTATGATGTGAATCAAGAGGCTGTCGATGAACTGAAAGCCTATGGGGCTGAGGGGACAACGAATCTAAAAGAGTTGATTTCTTCATTAGACACGCCGCGTATACTATGGGTTATGGTGCCGCATGGCGTTGTCGATGCTGTTTTGCGTGATGTGGCGCCTTTATTAAGCAAAGGCGATATTGTTATTGAAGCCGGAAACTCTCATTATAAAGAATCGATTCGCCGCCACAATCAAATGAAAGAAGCGGGTATCCATTATCTCGATGCCGGAACGTCGGGCGGAATGGAAGGCGCGCGCCATGGCGCCTGTTTTATGATAGGAGGAGACCCTGAAGCATGGGAGATTGCAGAGCCGCTGTTTCGGGATACTGCCGTTGAAAACGGATATCTTTACGCTGGTGAGGCGGGAAGCGGACATTTCTTGAAAATGATTCATAATGGCATTGAGTACGGAATGATGGCCGCGATTGGTGAAGGATTCGAAGTGCTTGAAAACAGCCAATTTGATTTTGACTACGAAAAGGTTGCCAGAGTATGGAATAACGGCTCTGTCATTCGCTCTTGGCTTATGGGGCTGACTGAGCGAGCTTTCTCTAAAGATGCGAGGCTGGATCAGATCAAAGGCATCATGCATTCCTCAGGTGAAGGAAAGTGGACGGTGGAAACAGCGCTTGATCTGCAGACAGCAACTCCGGTGATTGCCATGTCGCTGCTGATGAGATACCGTTCTTTAACAGATGATACGTTTACAGGAAAGGTCGTCGCTGCGCTTCGAAATGAATTCGGAGGCCATGCGACAGAAAAAAAGTAAGGGGACGAACACGCCTCCTTATTTTTTTTGCACGTTCAGCAGATGAGGGAACTTTTTATAAATGATCATCATGATGATCAGAATGTAGGCTCCGTAAATGCTGAAAGACAGTAATTTGTCGCTGGGAAAATTAGCACCTGCAATGGTAACAACGACAATATTCGGGATTTTCCCTATGAGAGACGCGAAGAAAAAAACATGCCAGCGAACCTGACTCAGCCCGCATATCACGTTCATGACAAGAGAAGGGATGACGGGGATGAGTCTTCCTAATAAAACAGCGGTAAAAGCATTTTTGTTGAAGGAAGCCTCGTAGCTTTGGATAGCCGGATAGGCCTGAACTTTTTTTCTGGCCCAATCTCTAAAGCTGTATCTGGCGAGAAAAAACAGCATGATTGTACCAAGCATTGAGCCGGTCAGTGTAATCCAGATCCCATTTGCGATTCCGAACACAGCGCCGTTTAAAGCGGCAACCAAAGCAAACGGCACAATGGGGAAAAAAACATCGGCAGCAATCAGCAGCATACTGAATAAAACAGAAAACATCCCTCCTGCTTTGATCGCCTCAAGCCAAGCTTCTTTCTGAAAAAAACCGACTGCAATGACAGTTATAATCACGATGATACCTAGTATCTTTTTTAACATGTTTATGGTCACTCCCAACTAAGGTGATGTCAGGAGCCAAAACCTCCGTCATCTACGTTAGTATAACTGGTGTCAGTTCAGCGATTCAACTAAAATTGATATTTGGATTTAGAACACAATTCTTTTTAATCTTGTAAAATAGGCAGCCCATCCCTATGTTTTCTGCATTCTTTAATAGCAGGGAGGGATAGAAATGGTCACGATAAAAAAAGGATTTTATTCCGGCATCGAACGATAATCGTCCGGGCTATGCGATGACTCCTGCTTATATTACGGTTCATATCATAATACAGCGAATACCGCCAAAGGCGCTGATGCGAAAATGCACGCCAATTATGTGACAAACCGAAGCACATCTGTCAGCTGGCATTTTACAGTTGATGATTCAGTCATTTATCAGCATCTTCCGATAGATGAAAATGGCTGGCATGCGGGTGACGGCACAAACGGGACAGGGAACCGCAATTCAATCGGGATTGAAATCTGCGAAAATGCTGACGCCGATTTTGAAAAAGCAACAGCAAATGCCCAGTGGCTGATCCGAAAACTAATGAAAGAAAACAATATTCCGCTGAAACATGTCGTTCCCCACAAAAAATGGTCCGGGAAGGACTGTCCGGGCAAGCTCTTGGAGCACTGGAGTTCTTTTATAAACAGAATTTCTTTCTCCGATACACCTCCAAAAGAGTTCATCTTACCCGCTGCCGTCAAGCGTTTTCAGCTTATGAACGGATTAACTGCAGACGGCATCTATGGACCAAAAACAAAGGCCAAGCTTAAATCGAAGTTAAAGTGAACACAGGGCAAGGGATAACCTGTTTCTAATGCGGATGCAGGTTATTTTCTTCTCTATGGTTTGTGTGTTTTTTCGATTGAGAAGAAGGGAATTTTAAGGAATCAACCTATGCCGCAATGAAAGCAGCATGATTTTCACTAAGGGGGACACGTTAACAATAGGAAAAAAAAGTAATAACAAGAAAACTCTTCATTGAACGAAAGGGAACAGAGGTATAACATTAAGGTGAGGCTTTTGGGGGTGTAAAGATGAAGCATTTTTTTATCCTTTTCCTTCTGCTGTCCGTTACAGCAGGATGCGAGGGTAAGGGATACGAAGACGTTGTAGCATTTGGTGACAGCAATACGAGAGGCTCTAATTGGGACTACCGCGATTATCCAAAAGCACAGCAGTGGGTTAATATGTTAAAAACGGCTGAACGCGGAAAGCTTGATATACTCAATGCGGGAATTGGCGGACAGACAACAGAGGATGCACGTCTGCGGTTTCAGACAGATGTGCTTGATCAAAAACCGAAGTATTTGTTTATTATGTTCGGCACAAATGACGCCGCGATACTGACTGAGGGGAAACCGAGAGTATCGAAGCAGCGTTTTAGAGAAAATCTCGTTTATTTTATTAAAGAAAGCAGAGAAGACGGGATCAAACCAATCCTAATGACATGTATCCCAATTATAGAAGGAAACGGGAAGCACCATCTGTTTTACTATTCGAGATATAAAGCAGCTGCTTTTGAACCGAAGGGCGGGGCGAGAAAATGGCACAATTCATACAACGATATTACAAGAGATGTGTCGGAGCGCCTAGATGTCCCTCTTGTAGATAACTGGAAGCATTTTATAGAAGCAGACGGCGGAAAAGCAACTGATGAAGCGCTTATCCAATCCGGTCTGATAGATCCTTCAGGCAATCATATGACACCTAAAGGGGCAAGGATTGTATATGAAGGAATACAAGATGGGCAGGTTTTGAAGTACTGAGCCGGACAACGGCCTAAGCCGTTTTATTTCTCCTACATAGGCTGTTATAAACCTTATGTAAGGAGGCGCTTCAATGTATGGCGCAGGCAGAGCATATGGATACGCTTTTATCGTTGTTTTAGTTGTTGTTCTCCTGGTTGTGGGCGGCATATATTGGTTAGCATAGTTACCGTCCCTTGAAAACACCTCTTTTTAGGGGTGTTTTTTGCTGAAAACAGTAGTAAAGCGCGCAACCGAAGTGATATAATATCAGTCATCTGAGTAAAAAAAGGAAATACGCCCGGAAAAAATAGACAAGTTCCTATTAAGAAGATACGGAAATAATATGTCCGAGCGATCTTCTTTTTATTTCGTTTTCAATTAACTCGATAAAGTCACGGTTTAAATTCATTTCGGTGGCTTTGAAATAAGATTCTATTAGTAATTCATCAGACAGTTTTCTCATGCTAGGAACCCAATTAATGGGAGTGGCACCTCCTTAAAAGTTGGAATCATTCATGATTTTAACGCATACATTGATACGTTGCGCACATCTGAGGCTGAAGTTATCTTTAATCTACCATGAAATGCATATAAGAACAATCGTTCTGTTATCCACACCAGAAAGTGGATAACCTGTGAGTATCGTGTTTATAATTTGTCTAAAGAGTGATGTAATAAGAGTGGATAGTGTGTGTAATTTTATCCACAACTGGTGAAGAAACCCAATTTTTGTCGAAATTTTTTTGCTCAGTTTTTCTTTAGGCACAAGTTCGATTTTTTTCGACAATCATTTTAAAGAGAAAAGGGAAGGGTGCGGGTTTTGTTAAAAAAGTTTTTTTTACCTGACGAGTTCGTGAAAAATATTTTTCATATTACGCCTGAGAAATTAAAGGAACGAAATGTAAAAGGAATTATTACTGATCTGGATAATACGCTTGTTGAGTGGGACAGGCCGAACGCGACGCCGCGTTTGATCGAGTGGTTTGAAGAAATGAAGGACCACGGCATTAAAGTGACGATTGTCTCTAATAATAATGAAAGAAGAGTAAAACTTTTCTCAGAGCCGCTTGGAATCCCATTCATCTACAAAGCAAGAAAACCAATGGGCAAAGCTTTTAACAGAGCTGTGCGCAATATGGAGCTGAAAAAAGAGGACTGCGTGGTCATCGGAGATCAGCTCATGACCGATGTGCTCGGGGGAAATCGAAACGGCTACCATACGATTTTGGTCGTGCCTGTTGCTTCCTCTGACGGGTTTATTACGCGCTTTAACCGCCAGGTCGAACGCAGAATACTGAGTGCTCTCAAACGAAAAGGGCACATTCAGTGGGAGGAGTAAGAAATGGAAAAGGTTGTTTGTATCGGCTGCGGAGTGACAATCCAAACCGAGGACAAAACAGGTCTGGGATACGCGCCGCCTGCATCGCTCACGAAAGAAAATGTGATTTGCCAGCGCTGCTTCAGACTGAAAAACTATAATGAAATACAAGATGTTTCCTTAACGGATGATGATTTCTTAAACATTCTTCACGGTATTGGGGAAACCGATTCTCTAGTTGTTAAAATTGTTGATATTTTTGATTTTAACGGCAGCTGGATCAATGGGCTGCAGCGTTTGGTGGGGGGAAACCCTATCTTATTGATTGGCAATAAAGCTGATATTTTGCCTAAGTCACTGAAAAGAGAACGTCTGATCCAGTGGATGAAGCGTGAAGCGAAAGAGCTTGGCTTAAAACCGGTTGACGTATTTTTGGTCAGCGCGGGACGCGGCCAGGGGATCAGAGAAGTAATTGATGCGATTGAGTATTACCGCAACGATAAAGATGTCTATGTTGTCGGGTGTACAAATGTAGGGAAGTCAACCTTTATTAACCGGATTATTAAAGAAGTATCAGGTGAAGAAGATATTATTACGACATCCCAATTTCCTGGCACAACTCTTGATGCAATTGAAATCCCGCTGGACGACGGCTCAGCGCTTTATGATACACCGGGCATAATCAACCATCATCAAATGGCGCATTATGTCAATAAAAAGGATCTTAAAATACTATCTCCTAAAAAGGAGCTGAAACCTCGCACATTCCAGCTTAACGATCAGCAAACACTGTATTTCGGCGGGCTTGCAAGGTTCGATTATGTGTCCGGAGAAAGGGCTCCTTTTATTTGCTATATGCCGAATGAGCTGATGATTCATAGGACAAAACTGGAAAATGCAGACGCGCTTTATGAAAAGCATGCAGGGGAATTGCTCACACCTCCGGGAAAAGATGAAATGGATGAGTTTCCGGAATTGGTCGCCCATACGTTTACGATAAAAGACAATAAGACAGATATCGTTTTCTCAGGGTTAGGCTGGGTAACAGTGCATGACGCCGATAAAAAAGTAACTGCTTACGCGCCAAAAGGCGTTCACGTATTTGTTCGGCGCTCATTAATTTAATGAAAAGGGGAGAGGAGCATGAAAAAGCTGTACGGAGTTATCGGAAATCCGATTGGCCATTCCATGTCACCTGATATTCATAACGCATCATTGAAAGATCTCGGTCTAGACGGACATTACCATGCTTTCAAGGTAGAAGAGAATGATCTGGAAGATGCGGTAAAAGGAATAAGAGCACTTGGCGTACAAGGAATCAATGTGACTGTTCCGCATAAGGTTTCCATTATGGATTACCTGGATCATATTGATGATAGTGCAAAAGTGATCGGTGCCGTAAATACGGTGAGAAGAGAGGGAGACAAGCTTGTCGGATACAATACCGATGGGGAAGGCTTTGTGAAGTCATTAATGAAGGTACTGGACAAGCCCATCTCTGAACTGTCATTCTTAATGATCGGCGCGGGCGGAGCGGCAAGAGCCATTTTCACAGCAATTGCCCGCAATGTTCCGATAAAGTTTGACATTTGCAACCGGACGTTGGAAAAAGCAAAGCAGCTTACAGAATCCACTCCCTCATTTCAAAATAAAGAAGTGTTAAGCATAAAAGAAGCAGAAGAGCGGCTTGAGCAGTATGATGTGATCATCCATACAACGTCTGTGGGCATGTATCCGAACGTGGAAGATGTGCCGCTTTCATTGCAGTGTGCACAAAGCAGTGCCGTCGTATGCGATATCGTGTATAATCCAATTCAGACGGCTCTTTTAAAAGAAGCAAACCAAAAAGGCCTGAAAACACTAGATGGAGTGGGCATGTTTGTAGAACAGGCAGCATTGTCTTTCCAATTGTGGACTGGACAAGAGCCTGATATTGAAAAAATGAGATCAATTGTTATAGGAAAATTAGGAGGAACAGAATGTTAACAGGTAAACAAAAACGTTTTTTACGTTCAAAAGCGCATCATTTAACGCCGATTTTTCAAGTAGGCAAAGGCGGAGTAAACGACAACATGATTAAACAAATTGCTGAGGCGCTTGAAGCGAGAGAGCTGATTAAAGTCAGCGTTCTTCAGAATTGTGAAGAGGATAAAAACGATGTTGCGGAAGCTCTTGTAAAAGGAAGCCGCTCTCAATTGGTGCAGACAATCGGCAATACGATTGTGTTATATAAGGAATCAAAGGAAAATAAACAAATCGAGCTTCCTTAAAGGTGGTTGAAATGAAGAAAATCGGTATTTTCGGAGGCACGTTTGACCCTCCGCATAACGGCCACCTCTTAATGGCGAATGAGGTGCTGTTTCAGGCGGGGCTTGATGAAATTTGGTTTATGCCCAATCAAATTCCGCCGCATAAACAGAAAGAAAACTATACGGACAGCTTTCATCGTGTGGAAATGCTGAAGCTTGCGATTCAGTCTAATCCGTCCTTTAAGCTGGAGTTGGCTGAAATGGAAAGAGAAGGGCCTTCCTATACGTTTGATACTGTTTCTTTACTGAACCAGCGTTATCCGAATGATCAGCTGTTCTTTATTATCGGTGCTGATATGATTGAATATTTGCCGAAATGGTATAAGCTGGACGAGTTGCTGAACCTCATTCAATTTATTGGAGTAAAGCGCCCCGGTTTTCATGTTGAAACCCCTTATCCGCTTCTCTTTGCAGACGTTCCGGAATTTGAGGTATCATCAACTATGATAAGGGAACGGTTTAAAAGCAAGAAACCCACTGACTACTTAATCCCTGATAAAGTGAAGAAGTATGTAGAGGAGAATGGTTTATATGAATCGTGAGGAGGCACTTGCCTGCGTTAAGCAGCAATTGACCGAACACCGATATATCCACACGATTGGTGTGATGAACACGGCGATCGAACTTGCGGAGCGTTTTGGAGCCAACCCTAAAAAAGCGGAAACAGCGGCTATCTTTCATGATTATGCCAAATTCCGCCCGAAAGAAGAAATGAAACAAATTATTGCGCGAGAAAAAATGCCTTCGCATTTATTGGATCATAATCCGGAGCTGTGGCACGCTCCGGTCGGCGCTTATTTGGTCCAAAGAGAAGCGGGGATTCAAGATGAAGACATTCTTGACGCCATCAGGTATCATACCTCTGGACGGCCTGGCATGACACTTTTAGAAAAAGTGATTTACGTTGCCGATTACATTGAACCAAACCGGGCATTTCCCGGTGTCGATGAGGTGCGTAAACTTGCCGAGACAGATTTGAATCAAGCGCTGATTCAATCCATTAAAAATACAATGATGTTTCTTATGAAAAAAAATCAACCGGTTTTTCCAGACACATTTTCAACGTATAACTGGCTTGTGTCCGGCAACTGAACAGGAGGAATTTGTGAATGAACCAAAAGTCCATTTTAAAGATCGCAGCTGCGGCTTGTGATGATAAACGGGCAGAGGATATTTTAGCACTGGATATGGAAGGCATATCTCTGGTTGCTGATTATTTTCTGATCTGCCACGGGAATTCAGATAAACAGGTGCAGGCGATTGCCCGTGAAATCAAGGATCAGGCTGAAGAAAACGGCATTCAAATCAAAAAGATGGAAGGCTTCGATGAAGCAAGATGGGTGCTCGTTGACCTTGGCGATGTGATTGTGCATGTCTTCCACAAGGATGAAAGAAGCTACTACAATCTGGAAAAACTGTGGGGGGACGCTCCGCTCGCAGATCTTGAGCTTGGAATGAACCAATGATTTACCAAGGCTTTGCAAGCGTGTATGACGAGTTAATGTCGCACGCACCTTACGATCAATGGACAAAGTGGATTGAAGCAGCTCTCCCGGAAAAAGGCCGTATCCTCGATCTGGCATGCGGCACAGGGGAAATCTCAGTCCGGCTTGCCGAAAAAGGCTTCGAGGTCACGGGGATCGACCTCAGTGAGGAAATGCTTGCTTACGCCCAGCAAAAGGTCTCCAGTAACCAGCCGATTCTTTTTCTTCAGCAGGATATGAGAGAGATTACCGGCTTTGACGGCCAGTTTGACGCTGTTGTGATATGCTGTGACTCATTAAATTATTTAAAAACGAAAAATGATGTGATCGAAACCTTCAAAAGTGTATTTCGGGTGTTGAAACCTGAAGGCATGTTGCTATTTGATGTTCATTCATCTTATAAAGTCAGTGAAGTCTTTCCGGATAGCACATTTGCTGACCAGGATGAAGATATCAGCTATATTTGGCAGAGCTTTGCCGGAAGTGAAGAGCTTTCTGTCATTCATGATATGTCGTTTTTTGTGCGGAACGGAGAAGCGTATGACCGTTTTGATGAGACGCATGAGCAAAGAACGTTCCCGGTGGATGAATATGAAGAAATGCTGAGGAACTGCGGCTTTCAGCTGCACGGCGTGACAGCTGATTTTACAGATTCAGAACCAACAACACAATCAGAACGCCTATTTTTCAAGGCGCAGAAATCAAAAACCATCGTTTCCTAAGACGATGGTTTTTTTAAATGCTTTTTTATGCTTTTGCAGTGCAGACAAAAGTATGACATACTCGTCTACACATGAAACTGCTTCTTCACTGCGGAAATATCCTCCTCGTACTTCATATGAGTATTTTGGAATACCCGGTGAAACATATCCTGCACACCGCTTTCCAGCGCTTTAATGCCTTCTCCTGTCACACCGCCTTTAACACAAACCTTTTCCTGTAACGCGGGCAGGGTATACAATTCGGTTTCTAGCAGTTTTCCCATTCCGACAAGCATTTCCTTACACATCAGAATAGCATCCTGTTTGGACACTGATGTTTCCGAAACGGCCGCATCTATAAACCGCTGAATCAGATAGCTCATAAAAGCGGGGCCGCAGCTTACGATATCTGATGCCACCCTCGTGATGTCACTTTCAATTTGCAGCGGATGAGAGATATGCTTCATGAGCTCATTGATTTTCGTTTTTGCAAATTCTCCGCAGCTTGTGCCGAAAGTGACGAGAGAAACGCCTGCCAGCGCTCTGTTTGTAATACTGGGAATTACTCGCGCCACTTGACATGGTACATATTGCTCGAGTTGTTGAGTTTGAACCGGGCTTGTAATTGAAATGAGAATATGGTCCTTTCTTAAATAAGGCGCCGCTCTTGCTAGTAAAGGATATATATCAAGCGGCTTAACACAAATAAAAATCATCTCGTTTTCAGAAACAAGCTTTTCCAGGCTTTCTGTTACGTTTATGCTGTTGTAGCGGTTCTTTATGTGTAACGCTTTTTCAATTGTGCGGTTTGTGATTGTTATGTTTGAGGGATCGGCTGCTTTTGATTCAATAAATGACTCTATAAGGATCGTACCCATATTTCCTGTGCCGATAAAACCAATCTTCAATGATTTCCCCTCCTTTGAGCTATTATCCTCTAAACCATATGTGTGATGAAAATAAATTATGACGAAAGCGGGGAACATGCACGATGAATTGGTTGTATCTGCATAAAAAAGCAATCATTTTAGCGGCTTCTGCAGCTGCTTTCATAGCGGTTATTTTCGTTTTGGCCAGCGGGGAAAACAAAGAGCCGGTGAAGCAGGCTGTATCAACTGAGACAGAAAATACGGAGGTAAAGCAGGAGGCGGTAAAAGACGAGAACGATACCATTGTGATTGATATAAAGGGTGCTGTTCAGCATCCTGGCGTGTATGAAATGCGAACAGGGGACAGAGTATCTCAGGCGATTGAGAAAGCGGGCGGGACCGGTGAACAAGCAGATGAAATGCAAGTGAATTTGGCGGAGCTGCTGCAGGACGGGATAGTGGTGTACATCCCGAAAAAGGGAGAAGAGACAACAATGCAGCAAGGATTCGGAGGCGCTGTGAAAAGCGATGGAGGGAAGGAAGCACCGGTAAATATCAATACAGCAACCTTAGAGGAATTACAAGGCATCTCAGGGGTGGGGCCATCAAAGGCTGAAGCTATTATTGCATTCCGGGAAGAAAACGGGCGTTTCCAGACAATTGAAGAGCTCACTAAGGTTTCAGGAATCGGGGAGAAGTCGCTTGAGAAAATAAAGTCTTCCATTACAGTAAAGTGATTTGACGCTCATGCATAATGATAGGTAAACTAAAGGTCAGGCAACACAACATTTGGAGGGAACAACGTGGAACGAATTTCATGGAATCAATACTTTATGGCTCAAAGCCATTTACTGGCGCTGCGCAGCACCTGCCCAAGATTGTCTGTCGGCGCTACTATAGTCAGAGACAAACGCATGATTGCAGGAGGATATAATGGGTCAATCGCGGGCGGCGTGCATTGCGCAGACGAAGGCTGCCTTATGATAGATGACCATTGCGCAAGAACGATTCACGCTGAAATGAATGCGATTCTGCAATGCTCTAAGTTCGGGGTGCCGACTGATGGAGCGGAGATTTATGTGACGCATTATCCGTGCATTCAATGCTGTAAATCTATCATTCAAGCGGGTATCAAAACGGTTTATTATGCTGAGGATTACAAAACGAATCCGTACGCACAGGAATTATTTGAACAGGCGGGTGTAACTGTTGAACAGGTTGAACTCGATGAAATGATCGTTGATCTGAAAAACAGGGAAAAGCTTTCATTTGTAGCGGGTCTTTTAGAGAAACTGGCGGATGCGGGTCTTGCAGAGGAAGATTTGAAAAAGATACATGAACAGGCGAATACACTCTTCACGAGCTACGTGTGATGAATGCGTAATTCGCGTTTGTTATTGCCTTTGGCGGCAGCTTCAGCAACGGCTGGAATTACTGCCGCCGCTTATTTCTCCGCTGTTTTTCTTTTCTTCCTCTTTCTCCTCATCATTTTAATCAAAACGAGACACGCTGTTCTCATTTTGGTTTGTTTCTTCTCTTTTATATTGTTTTTTTCACTGTATGCAGTCGCAGATTCCAAGAATGTCTCTGTATATCAGCGGGGCACCTATCAAGCCAAGGCAGTAATTGACAGTATTCCAAAAATTGACGGCGACCGTATGTCTATGGTGGTTAAGACGCCTGATGGCGAAAAATGGGCCGCTTCGTACCGCATTCAGTCTGCTGAAGAAAAAGATCAGCTGTCATATCTAAAGCCAGGAATGGCATGTGAATGGACTGGTGCGTTGGAAGAACCTAAACACGCAACCGTGCCGGGCGCATTTGATTATAACGAATATCTTTACCGGCAGCATATTCACTGGAACTATTCTGTTACATCTATTCAAAAGTGCAGCGAACCTGTAAATGTCAGTTATAAACTGCTCAGTTTAAGAAAAGACATCGTGTCATTCACAAACAGCCTGCTGCCTCCTGATTCGGCAGGAATCGTACAAGCTCTTATAGTAGGAGACAGATTTTACGTGGAAGCCGAGGTGCTTAACGCGTATCAAAAGCTTGGTGTCATCCATCTCTTGGCGATTTCAGGACTCCACGTCGGCATTTTGACAGCCGGCTTGTTTTATATCATGATCCGTATTGGGATAACAAGAGAAAAGGCGTCAATCCTGTTGCTGTTATTTCTGCCGCTCTATGTGATGTTGACAGGCGCTGCTCCTTCAGTGCTGCGCGCCGCTCTGATGTCGGGTATTTACTTAGCTGGAAGTCTCGTTAAATGGCGTGTACATGCTGCGGGGGCAATCTGCACTTCATACATCGTCCTCTTGCTCTTCAATCCTTACCATCTCTTTGAAGCCGGTTTTCAGCTGTCATTCGCCGTGAGTTTTTCTTTAATTCTATCTTCTTCTATTTTTCAGCATGTTAAAACCTCTTTAGGTCAGCTGACAATGGTATCACTGATTGCTCAGCTGGGTTCACTTCCCATTCTCCTGCATCATTTCCAGCAGTTTTCTATGATCAGCGTACTGATGAACATGGTGCTTGTTCCTATTTATACATTCTGTGTTTTGCCGGGGACTATAGCAGGTGTTTTTTTATTAATCCTTTCCGCTTCGGCTGGCCGATGGTTCTTCAGCTGGTTTGATTTCTTGATGAGCTGGACCAACAGGCTGATCACAAGAATCGCAGATATTGATGTATTGACAATCATCATTGCACGTCCTGCGCCTATTCTGCTCTTTTTATTCACGGTCACAATCATTCTAATGTTTATGGCAATTGAAAAACGCTCTTTTTCTCAGCTGATGGTAACTGGCGGCATTTGCTGCGCGATGTTCTGTCTTCTCTTTATATATCCTTGTCTTAGTTCTGAAGGAGAGGTCGATATGATTGATATTGGGCAGGGTGACAGCATGTATGTAGGTGCTCCGCATCAGCGGGGGCATGTTTTAATTGATACTGGCGGCACTTTGTCTTATTCGTCAGAGCCTTGGCGGGAAAAACAGCATCCGTTTTCACTCGGGGAAAAGGTGCTGATTCCGTTTTTAACCGCTAAGGGGGTCAAACAGCTTGATGCGTTAATTCTCACGCATGCTGACCAAGATCATATCGGAGAGGCGGAGACTCTGCTGAAGCATCATAAAGTGAAGCGCCTCGTGATTCCGAAAGGGTTTGTTTCTGAACCGAAGGATGAGAAAGTGCTGCAGGCAGCCAGAGAGGAGGGAGTGCCAATTGAAGAGGTGAAGCGAGGTGATGTGTTGCAAATAAAGGATTTACAGTTCTATGTACTGTCACCGGAAGGACCTGATCCGGCAAGCAAAAATAATTCTTCTCTCGTTCTGTGGATGAAAACGGGCGGTATGAGCTGGATCTTGACAGGTGACCTGGAGAAAGAAGGGGAACAGGAAGTTATAAGCGTGTTTCCGAATCTAAAAACAGACGTGTTAAAGGTGGGGCACCATGGAAGCAAAGGCTCTACCGGTGAAGATTTCATCAAACAGATTCAGCCGGAAACGGCCATTATCTCAGCAGGTGAAAACAATCGGTACCATCATCCCCATCAAGAAGTTCTGCAAATATTACAGAGACATCCCATCCGCGTGCTGCGCACCGATCAAAGCGGAACGATCCAATATAGATATAAAAACAGAGTTGGAACCTTTTCTGTCTATCCCCCATATGATACATCAGAATAACAGAGACGAACTAAAAAAAGACTGCCGAGAAATCAGCAGCCCGGGCAGTCGCTGTTATGAACCAACCAGGTGAATAACCGTTGCCATGACAAACAAGAAGGCGAAAAATCCGAAGGACACAACAAAACCAACAGCTGAATCTACAGCATCATTTCGTTTGCTTTGAACGTTTTTTTCAAAATCATTCAATTTAATCCCTCCTGACTGATTTAAGTATAATGGAATTGTTTTGAAAAATCTAGAAGCTAAGGTAACGTTTTCTGTTCTGGTGATTATCGCCTTTTTACAAGCTGTCCCGGGGGCTTGCGATCAGGCGTTTAATATAAATGGGGAAGCAGCAGTCAGGCTTCCTCTTTACTATTTTGTAAACTCAATTTAGGATAGAAGGGGATGATGAAAGAGAGGAAGTCGTACAACAATGGTATTTGATGTGTGGAAAAACCTGAGAAAAGGAGATGTCCATCCGGTTTATTGTTTATACGGAAAAGAGACGTATCTGCTGCAGGAAACCGTTAGCAGGATCAGACAGGCGGTCATTGATCAGGAAACAAAGGATTTCAATCTATCCGTTTTTGATCTGGAAGAGGAACCGCTGGACAAAGCAATTGCAGATGCTGAAACGTTTCCGTTTATGGGGGAGCGGCGTCTTGTTATTGTGAAAAATCCATATTTTTTAACAGGTGAAAAGAAAAAAGAAAAAATTGAGCATAACGTCAGCGCGCTTGAATCATATTTACAATCGCCTGCGCCTTATACGGTCTTTGTCCTGCTTGCCCCGTATGAAAAGCTGGATGAGCGGAAAAAACTGACGAAAGCATTAAAGAAGCACGCGTTTATGATGGAGGCAAAGGAATTAAACGCAAAGGAGACGACAGATTTTACTGTCAACCTTGCAAAAACCGAGCAGAAAACAATCGGCACTGAAGCGGCGGAGCATTTGGTTCTGCTTGTGAATGGACATCTGTCATCGATTTTTCAGGAGATTCAGAAGCTCTGCACGTTTATTGGAGATCGTGAAGAAATTACGCTGGATGATGTGAAAATGCTTGTAGCGAGAAGCCTTGAACAAAATATATTTGAGCTGATCAATAAAATCGTCAACCGGAAACGAACAGAAAGCCTGCAAATTTTTTATGATTTGCTCAAACAAAATGAAGAACCGATCAAAATCATGGCGCTTATTTCGAATCAGTTCCGGCTGATTCTGCAAACAAAGTATTTCGCGGAACAAGGCTACGGACAAAAGCAAATCGCTTCTAATTTAAAAGTCCATCCATTCCGGGTAAAGCTGGCGATGGATCAAGCAAGGCTTTTTTCAGAGGCCGAGCTCCGGTCAATTATTGAACAGCTTGCCGTCATGGACTACGAGATGAAAACAGGGAAAAAGGACAAGCAGCTCCTGCTCGAACTGTTCCTTTTACAGTTGTTAAAAAGAAATGAAAAAAACGATCCCCATGATTGAGGATCGTTTTTATATTATGCAGAAAGTCCGTTCACTTTTTTCGCTAATCTTGATTTGTAACGAGATGCGGTATTTTTGTGTACAAGACCTGTTTTCACTGCTTTATCAATACGTTTAGCTGCTTCAGTAAGAGCAGTTTTCGCTTTGTCGGCTTCATTGTTAGCAACAGAAGCTTCAACTTGTTTGATTGCAGTACGCATAGCAGATTTGATTGTCGCGTTATGAACGCGGCGTTCGTTGTTTGTTTTTGTACGTTTAATCGCTGATTTAATGTTTGGCATGTGTTTCACCTCCTAAGATACAACCTGTAGCACAGTGTCTTAAGGTTAAATCTTCTTCACAATAGAACAAATTGTATTCTATCAAACACACCTTTAGATTGCAATATAAATGTAAAGTATTTTTAATTGAAGGATCTCTTTTTAGCATGATTCATTCAGCAAATGGCAACAATATAGGTACTGAATGTGAAGGAGGCCCCTCTATGAAAAAGAGTGAACTGGATGTTAATCAGTATTTGATACGTACCGATTTAGCTGTTGAAACGAAGGAAGCGATGGCCAATCAGCAGGCTGTGCCGGCAAAAGAAATTAAAGGTTTTATTGAAAAAGAACGCGATCGCGGCGGCATTAAAATCCGCACTGTTGATATTACCAAGGAAGGCGCGGAGCTCTCAGGAAAAAAAGAAGGTCGCTATTTAACGCTTGAGGCGCAAGGAATCAGAGAGAATGATTCGGAAATGCAGGAAAAGGTCTCTGCTGTCTTCGCGGAGGAATTTTCGGCTTTCCTTGAAAGCCTTAATATCTCAAAAGATGCGAGCTGTTTGATCGTCGGGCTCGGCAACTGGAACGTCACCCCTGACGCGCTGGGTCCGATGGCTGTAGAAAATCTATTGGTCACAAGGCACTTGTTTAAGCTTCAGCCGGAAAACGTGCAGGAGGGCTACAGACCTGTCAGCGCATTTGCGCCTGGTGTTATGGGGATTACGGGAATCGAAACAAGCGACATTATTAAAGGTGTGATTGAGCAATCGAAGCCTGATTTTGTCATTGCCATTGATGCATTGGCGGCACGGGCGGTGGAAAGGGTTAACACAACCATTCAAATATCGGACACAGGCATTCACCCGGGATCTGGTGTGGGGAATAAACGAAAAGATTTAAGCAAAGACACGCTTGGCGTACCGGTGATTGCAATCGGAGTGCCGACAGTCGTTGACGCGGTGACGATTGCCAGCGACACGGTGGACTACATATTAAAACACTTTGGAAGAGAAATGAAAGATGACAGGCCGTCAAGATCTCTTGTTCCGGCAGGCATGACGTTTGGGAAAAAGAAAGTGCTCACTGAAGAAGATCTTCCCGATCAAAAGCAGCGTCAATCATTTCTCGGAATTGTTGGTACCCTTGGAGAGGATGAAAAACGGCAGCTCATTCACGAGGTGCTTTCACCTTTAGGGCACAACTTAATGGTTACGCCGAAGGAAGTTGATTCATTCATCGACGATATGGCAAATGTGCTGGCGAACGGATTAAACACAGCGCTTCATGAAAAAGTGTCACAAGAAAACAAAGGCTCCTACAATCACTAAACGGTTCTACTTCCTCTAGCTTGTTCATAGAGTTATTACTAGACAAGCGCTGGAGGGATTCAATGAGAAATAAACGCAGAAACAGACAAATTGTTGTTGCGGTAAATGGCGGGAAAGCGGTAAAAGCCATCTTTCTATTTATCGTAAGCCTTATCGTGATTTTTGTTCTATCCGGTGTGCTGACGTCTCTCCGGCCTGAACTCAGGCCGTCGTCTGACTCTTTTTACGGGATTACTGAAGAAATGCCGGGTGACGTGTTTGCACACTTGCTGCGGATGGAGAACCATTATTTCGCTTCTGACCTTTCTCAAACCGACAGCTCATTTCATCTTTCGCGTCTTTCTTTAAAGCTGGCGACAAGCATCAACCTCGAAGATCCGCGGAGCTTTCTCGGCCGGGAGCTGCCGGGGTTTGCACAATTTGATACCGAGATTCTGTTAGCTGGACAAGGCACGGATTATACGAATATGCCGGCGGAATCGCCGCCGCCGTCTAAGGTGATGGAGGAAGAAAGAGAAGCGAACTTGGCAGAGATTGAAAAACAGCAAACACAATCAGATCGTGCGAAAAAAGATCCGCCGAAACAAACAACCGGTGATAAAAAGGTTGTTTTTATCTATCACACGCACAACACGGAATCATATCTCCCTCTATTAAAAGGCGAGACTGATCCTGATATGGCACGCCATTCTAAAGCCAACGTCACGCTCGTAGGAGCTATGTTCGGAAAGGCGCTTGAATCCCAAGGCATTGGAGCCACAGTGAATAAAACCGATATACAGGCAAAACTGAACAAAAAAGGCTTAAACTATGCCAGATCGTATGATGAATCAAGGCCGGTCGTCAAAGAGGCGCTCGGGTCAAACAAAAATCTGCAATATATCATTGATATCCATAGAGATTCACGGCGAAAGAAAGATACGACGGCAACGATTAAAGGGAAAAGCTATGCCCGGGTGGCCTTTGTCGTCGGCAAAAAAAGCAAAAATTTCGAAGAAAACTATAAAATTGCAAGCGAGCTCCATAAGCTGATGGAGAAAAAATACCCTGGACTCAGCACAGGTGTTTTTTCGAAAGGCTCGCCGGGCGATAATGGTGTATATAATCAGGATTTAACCGACAGAGCGCTTTTGCTCGAATTCGGCGGAGTAGATAATAATCTCGAGGAGCTGCAGCGTGCGGCTGACGCCGCCGCAGACGTATTCAGCGAAATGTACTGGGATGCTGAAAAGGTCAACGCGGAGAGCGGCGAGACGAAAAAACAATAAGAAATAGGTGGTTTGATTTGATTGCTTACTTTGGCAAATGCTTGCTGCTTGTCACAATCATGTTTTTAGGCGTGCTGTTCGGCATGCAGCAGGCGAATAACGGAATGCTGAGTATGAAAGGCTATCAAGACCCTTCACTTAAGGGTGCGTTTACGCTCACCGACGGAAAAAATAATGAAAAAGAAGCTTCGATCTTAGGAGAAACAGTCACGGCGAAAGATTTAGAAGAAAAACAAAAAGAGCTGGAACAGGTGGAAACGTTCAATATGTTCTCTAAAGCCGGAAAAGCGCTTTCGAACACCGTAACCAACACTGCCCAGTCGATGTATGAATGGATACGTGATATGAATCAATAGGTGTGTGAAAGAGAAAAGCAGCCCAAGATTAACAGGGAACTTTTCTCTTTCTTGTTTTACATTGAATCTTAACAATCCTATTGATATAATCTAAGCTAGTGTATTTTGCGTTTAATAGTAGGAGTGATAGATTGTGACAGATAAAGAAAAGCGTTTAGAGAGGCAGTCGAGAATACGGAATTTCTCTATCATTGCCCATATTGACCACGGAAAATCGACCTTAGCGGATCGTATTTTAGAAAAAACGTCGGCAATCACTCAACGAGAAATGAAAGAACAATTGCTCGATTCTATGGATCTTGAACGTGAACGGGGCATAACCATTAAGTTAAACTCTGTTCAGCTTAAATACAAAGCAAAAGACGGAGAAGAATATATTTTCCATCTGATTGATACGCCGGGACATGTCGATTTCACATACGAAGTATCCCGAAGTCTTGCTGCCTGCGAAGGAGCGATTCTTGTTGTGGATGCGGCGCAGGGAATTGAAGCGCAGACGCTTGCCAACGTTTACTTAGCGCTTGACAATGACCTTGAAATTCTGCCGGTCATTAACAAAATCGATCTCCCGAGCGCAGAGCCTGAACGTGTGCGCCAAGAGGTAGAGGACGTTATCGGTCTTGACGCATCAGAAGCCGTGCTTGCTTCAGCAAAAGCCGGTATCGGGATTGAGGAGATTTTAGAACAGATCGTAGAAAAGGTGCCGGCACCGACTGGAGATCCGGAGGCGCCGCTTAAAGCGCTGATCTTCGACTCGCTTTATGACGCTTATCGGGGTGTCGTGGCTTATATCAGAGTCGTTGAAGGAACGGTAAAGCCGGGGCAAAAAATCAAAATGATGGCAACCGGCAAAGAATTTGAAGTGACAGAAGTCGGTGTATTTACGCCAAAAGCTACTCCGACAGATGAACTGACGGTCGGAGATGTAGGCTTTTTAACTGCTGCGATCAAAAATGTCGGTGACACACGTGTCGGTGACACGATAACAAGCGCTGCCAATCCTGCAGACGAAGCGCTGCCGGGATACCGCAAGCTCAACCCGATGGTGTACTGCGGCCTTTATCCGATTGATACGGCCAAATACAATGATTTAAGAGAAGCCCTTGAAAAGCTTGAGCTGAATGATTCCTCCCTTCAGTATGAAGCGGAAACGTCACAGGCGCTTGGATTCGGATTCCGTTGCGGATTTTTAGGCATGCTTCACATGGAAATCATTCAGGAACGGATAGAGCGTGAGTTCAAAATCGACTTGATTACAACAGCGCCGAGTGTTATCTACGATGTATATATGACAGACGGCGAAAAGGTTGTTGTTGACAACCCGTCCAACATGCCTGATCCTCAAAAGATCGAAAGGATCGAGGAACCGTATGTTAAAGCGACAATGATGGTGCCGAATGATTTTGTCGGCGCTGTTATGGAACTTTGCCAAGGAAAACGAGGCAATTTTATTGATATGCAATATTTAGACGCAAACCGTGTCAGCATTGTCTATGATATGCCTTTAGCGGAAATCGTCTATGAGTTTTTTGACCAGCTTAAATCAAGCACAAAAGGCTACGCGTCCTTTGACTATGAGCTGATCGGCTACAAACCGTCTCAGCTCGTCAAAATGGACATTATGCTGAACGGAGAAAAAATCGACGCCCTTTCCTTTATCGTGCACCGGGATTACGCGTATGAACGAGGAAAAGTGATCGTTGAGAAGCTGAAAGAGCTCATTCCGCGTCAGCACTTTGAAGTACCGATTCAAGCGGCGATCGGCCAGAAAATCGTAGCGCGTTCTACGATTAAAGCGATGCGTAAAAACGTATTGGCTAAGTGTTACGGCGGAGACATCTCGCGAAAACGGAAGCTTCTTGAAAAACAAAAAGAAGGAAAACGCCGAATGAAGCAGGTCGGCTCAGTTGAAGTGCCGCAAGAAGCATTTATGGCGGTCCTGAAAATGGACGACAGCCCGAAAAAATAAATAGAAGCCGCCGCAGTCCTGTACTGCGGCTTCTTTCTGTAAAGAAGGTGAATTCATTGAAATCAGCCTATATCCATATCCCATTCTGTGAGCACATTTGCCACTACTGTGATTTCAATAAATATTTTATTCAAAGCCAGCCTGTAGACGAGTATTTAAACGCGCTCGAACAGGAAATGATAAATACAATTGCAAAAACAGGGCAGCCTGACCTCAAAACCATCTTTATCGGAGGAGGCACGCCGACCTCTCTGTCTGAGGAACAGCTTAAAAAACTGATGGACATCATCATCCGAGTGCTGAAGCCCTCAAGCGCATTATCGGAATTTGCGGTTGAAGCGAATCCGGACGACCTGTCCGCAGCGAAATTAAAAATATTAAAAGAAGCAGGCGTGAATCGCCTCAGCTTCGGTGTCCAAACGTTCGAAGACGACTTGTTAGAAAAAATCGGCCGAGTGCACAAACAAAAAGATGTATTTGCCTCTTTTGAAAGGGCGCGGGAAATCGGTTTTGACAATATCAGTCTTGATTTAATGTTCGGACTCCCGGGACAAGCCCTCAAGCATCTGGATCATTCCTTAGACACTGCTTTATCGCTGGATGCTGAGCATTATTCGGTGTACTCCCTCATTGTAGAACCGAAAACGGTATTTTATAATCTCATGCAAAAAGGGCGGCTTCATCTTCCGCCGCAGGAGCAGGAAGCCGAAATGTATGAAATGGTGATGGGCCGGATGGAAGCTCACGGCATTCATCAGTATGAAATCAGCAACTTTGCCAAGCAAGGCATGGAATCAAAGCACAATCTGACGTATTGGAGCAACGAGGAATATTTCGGATTTGGAGCCGGGGCCCACGGATATATCGGCGGCACACGCAATGTAAACGTCGGACCTGTCAAACATTACATTGACCTGATAGCTGAAAAAGGCTTTCCATACAGAGATACTCATGTAGTGACAACAGAAGAGCAAATTGAAGAAGAAATGTTTTTGGGCTTGAGAAAAACAGCCGGAGTCAGCAAAAAACGATTTGCAGAAAAATACGGCCGTTCCCTTGATGAACTGTTCCCAAGCGTATTAACAGACCTCGTAGAAAAAGGGCTGATGCATCATTCGGAGTCTGCCGTTTACTTGACTCATCAGGGGAAATTATTAGGTAATGAAGTTTTTGGCGCTTTTTTGGGTGAGTTATAATTGACATTTTTCTTGTGGTTTGATACTTTTGTTATAGAATTAGCACTCACTTATTGAGAGTGCTAACAGAGGTGATGATGATGTTAACAAATCGTCAGCTGCTGATCCTTCAGGTCATTATAAATGATTTTATTAAATCGGCGCAGCCGGTAGGGTCAAGAACTCTTTCGAAAAAAGATGAAATCACATTTAGCTCTGCAACAATAAGAAACGAGATGGCTGACTTGGAAGAATTGGGCTTCATAGAAAAAACCCATTCATCCTCAGGACGTGTTCCGTCAGAAAAAGGGTACCGGTACTATGTTGACCATTTGCTGTCACCCGTCAAATTGACAAAAAGCGACATGGACCAAATCCACTCGATCTTTAAAGAGAAAATTTTCGAGCTGGAAAAGACAGTTCAAAAATCAGCGCAAATTTTGTCCGATTTAACGAATTATACATCCATCGTGCTCGGGCCGAAGCTGAGTGAGAATTACCTTAAACAGATTCAAATCATACCGATTCAGCCTGATAAGGCGGTAGCAATTCTTGTTACCAATACAGGGCACGTGGAAAACAAAACGATTAATTTTCCAGCCAAAATGGATCTGTCTGATATTGAAAAACTGGTGAATATACTGAACAGCCGTTTAAGCGGCGTTCCAATGGATGAACTGAATGAGCACATATTTAAGGAAGTCGTCATGTATTTAAGACAGCACATTAAGAACTATGACAATATACTTGACGCGCTTCGTTCAACATTTCATTCTACGAGCCACGTTGAAAAATTGTTTTTTGGCGGAAAAATCAATATGCTGAACCAGCCGGAGTTCCATGATATCACCAGAGTGCGATCGTTGCTCACATTAATCGAAAAAGAACAGGATGTTTTAAAGCTGGTTCAATCCCCGCACACGGGAATTTCGATTAAAATCGGGAAAGAAAACGACTATGAAGAGATGGAAAACTGCAGTCTGATTACGGCTTCTTATTCTGTTGATCAGAAGCAGATCGGCTCAATTGCGATCATCGGCCCGACCCGCATGAATTATTCCAGGGTTGTCAGTCTGCTTCAGCATGTGACTTCGGACTTGTCAAAAGCATTGACAAGTTTGTATGATGAATAAGGGAATTTTGGCAAATTTTATCGAAGGGCAGCACCCGCCCTTCTTCTTACACTTTGAGGGAGGTGAACACAATGTCAGAAGAAAAACAAACCATTGAACAAAACGAAATAGAAGAGCAAGAAGTCATTGAGGAACAAGCTGCTGCTGAAGAACAGCAGAAAGAAACAAATGAAAGCGAACTTCTTCAAAATCAAATGAACGAATTGCAAGGTTTGCTTGAGGAAAAAGAAAACAAACTTTTGCGTGTTCAAGCAGACTTTGAAAATTATAAACGACGCAGCCGTTTAGAAATGGAAGCGTCCCAAAAATACCGTTCTCAAAATATCGTCGCTGATTTGCTGCCGGCTCTTGACAGCTTTGAAAGAGCGCTGCAGGTTGAAGCCGACAATGAACAGACGAAAAGTTTGCTTCAGGGAATGGAAATGGTCCACCGTCAGCTCGTAGAAGCCTTGAAAAAAGAAGGCGTGGAAGCCATCGAAGCTGTAGGGCAGGAATTTGATCCTAATCTGCACCAAGCCGTTATGCAGGCGGAAGATGAAAATTACGGCTCCAACATTGTTGTTGAAGAAATGCAAAAAGGTTATAAGCTGAAGGATCGCGTCATTCGCCCTTCCATGGTCAAAGTGAATCAATAATTACATAGCAGGAGGTTATTCAAGTGAGTAAAGTTATCGGAATCGACTTAGGAACAACAAACTCATGTGTGGCAGTGCTTGAAGGCGGCGAGCCTAAAGTCATTGCTAACGCTGAAGGAAACCGCACAACGCCATCAGTTGTTGCATTCAAAAACGGTGAACGCCAAGTAGGGGAAGTGGCTAAACGCCAATCTATCACAAACCCTAACACAATCATGTCTGTTAAACGCCATATGGGTACTGATTATAAAGTTGAAATTGAAGGAAAAGATTACACTCCTCAAGAAGTGTCTGCTATCATCCTTCAACACCTTAAATCATACGCTGAAAGCTATCTTGGCGAAACAGTATCAAAAGCAGTGATCACAGTTCCTGCATACTTTAACGATGCTGAGCGTCAAGCGACAAAAGACGCTGGTAAAATTGCAGGTCTTGAAGTAGAACGTATCATCAATGAGCCGACTGCAGCAGCGCTTGCATACGGACTTGATAAAACAGATGAAGATCAAACGATCCTGGTATACGACCTTGGCGGCGGTACTTTCGACGTTTCAATCCTTGAGCTTGGCGACGGTGTGTTCGAAGTTCGTTCAACTGCCGGTGACAACCGTCTCGGCGGTGACGATTTTGACCAAGTCATCATCGATCATCTTGTGTCTGAATTCAAAAAAGAAAACGGCATTGATTTGTCAAAAGACAAAATGGCGCTTCAGCGTTTGAAAGACGCAGCTGAAAAAGCGAAAAAAGATCTTTCCGGCGTATCTTCTACGCAAATTTCTTTACCGTTTATCACAGCTGGAGAAGCAGGACCGCTTCACCTTGAACTGACATTAACCCGCGCTAAATTCGAAGAGCTTTCTTCCCATTTAGTAGAGCGTACAATGGGTCCTGTCCGTCAAGCGCTGCAAGATGCAGGACTTTCTGCAAGCGAAATCGACAAAATCATCCTTGTCGGCGGATCAACTCGTATCCCTGCCGTACAAGAAGCAATCAAAAAAGAAACTGGAAAAGAAGCGCATAAAGGCGTAAACCCAGATGAAGTTGTAGCGCTTGGTGCTGCGATTCAGGGCGGCGTTATCACTGGTGACGTAAAAGACGTAGTTCTTCTTGACGTTACACCGCTTTCTCTAGGTATCGAAACAATGGGCGGCGTGTTCACAAAATTGATCGACCGCAACACGACGATTCCGACAAGCAAATCTCAAGTGTTCTCAACTGCTGCTGATAACCAAACAGCTGTTGATATCCATGTTCTTCAGGGTGAGCGACCAATGTCTGCCGACAATAAAACACTCGGCCGCTTCCAGCTTACTGATATCCCGCCAGCACCGCGCGGCGTGCCTCAAATCGAAGTTTCTTTCGATATTGATAAAAACGGTATCGTAAACGTAAGAGCAAAAGACTTGGGCACAGGAAAAGAGCAAAACATTACAATCAAATCTTCTTCAGGTCTTTCTGATGATGAGATCGAACGCATGGTAAAAGAAGCTGAAGAAAATGCTGACTCTGATGCGAAGAAAAAAGAAGAAATCGAAGTCCGAAACGAAGCAGATCAGCTTGTTTTCCAAACTGAGAAAACTTTAAAAGATCTTGAAGGCAAAGTGGATGAAGACCAAGTGAAAAAAGCCAATGATGCCAAAGAAGCTTTAAAAGCGGCGATTGAGAAAAACGAGTTTGAAGAGATCAAAGCGAAAAAAGATGAGCTTCAAACAATCGTTCAAGAGCTTTCTATGAAACTTTATGAAGAAGCTGCCAAACAACAGCAAGCTCAAGGCGATGCAAATGCTGAAGGCAAAGCGGATGACAACGTTGTTGACGCTGAATATGAAGAAGTAAACGACGACCAAAACAAAAAATAAAGTGCTTTTCCGAGTCAGTCCCGCTTCCGGGGCTGACCGAAAAGAACACATTTCATAATCTGATTCAATGATTAGAAAGTCAAAGTCAGGCATCTCTTGGCTTTGACTTTTTTTCTTGCCCGGGATAAAAGGAATTGAAAAATCATAATTCAAAATGATACAATCTAATTTATGTGATAAATTCGGGAGAGTGAAGCGAGATGAGTAAGCGTGATTACTATGAAGTGCTGGGAGTAAGTAAGAGCGCTTCTAAGGATGAAATTAAAAAAGCTTATCGGAAGCTGTCAAAAAAATATCATCCTGATATTAACAAAGAAGCCGGATCAGATGAAAAATTTAAAGAGGTAAAAGAAGCATACGAAACGCTGTCTGATGATCAAAAACGGTCTCATTACGATCAATTTGGCCATACTGATCCTAACCAAGGCTTCGGCGGCGGCGGTTTTGGCGGCGGAGATTTCGGCGGTTTTGGTTTCGATGATATTTTCTCAAGTATTTTCGGCGGAGGCACAAGACGAAGAGATCCAAACGCCCCGCGCCAAGGTGCCGATTTGCAGTATACGATGACTTTGTCGTTTGAGGATGCCGTTTTTGGTAAAGAGACGTCCATCGAAATTCCGCGTGAGGAAACATGCGATACGTGTAAAGGTTCAGGTGCGAAACCTGGAACAAACCCGGAAACGTGCTCGCACTGCGGAGGCTCCGGCCAATTAAACGTGGAGCAAAATACGCCGTTTGGAAAAGTCGTTAACAGACGGGTTTGCCACCACTGTGAAGGTACGGGCAAATTCATTAAAAATAAATGTGCGGATTGCGGCGGTAAAGGAAAAGTCAAAAAACGCAAAAAAATCAACGTCACAATTCCAGCCGGTGTAGATGACGGGCAGCAGCTTCGTCTCTCGGGACAGGGTGAACCAGGAGTAAATGGCGGCCCTGCCGGGGATTTATTTGTCGTGTTCCACGTGCGCGCTCACGAGTTCTTCGAGCGTGACGGCGATGATATTTACTGTGAAATGCCGTTAACGTTCGCTCAGGCTGCTCTTGGAGATGAAGTGGAAGTTCCGACGCTGCATGGAAAAGTGAAGTTAAAAATTCCAGCCGGTACACAAACAGGAACAAAATTCAGATTAAGAGGCAAAGGCGTTCAAAATGTCAGAGGCTATGGACAGGGTGACCAGCATATCGTCGTCCGTGTCGTCACGCCGACAAACCTGACAGATAAACAAAAAGACATTATCCGCGAATTTGCCGAGGTCAGCGGAAACTTGCCTGACGAACAGGAAATGAGTTTCTTCGACAAGGTAAAACGCGCGTTTAAAGGCGATTAATTATTGGATGAGGAGTTGGTAGTTTTGAAATGGTCCGAATTAAGCATTCACACAACACATGAAGCGGTCGAACCTATCTCAAATATATTGCATGAAGCTGGTGCAAGTGGGGTTGTGATAGAGGACCCGCTTGATTTAATTAAAGAACGTGAGAATGTGTACGGGGAAATCTACCAGCTCGACCCCAATGATTATCCAGACGAGGGTGTCATTGTCAAAGCATACCTGCCGGTCAACAGCTTTCTTGGCGAAACGGTGGATGGCATTAAAGAAACGATTAATAATTTGCTTCTTTATAATATTGATTTGGGCAGAAATCATATCACGATTTCTGAAGTGAATGAAGAAGAGTGGGCGACTGCCTGGAAGAAGTATTATCATCCTGTGAAAATTTCTGAAAAGTTTACAATTGTTCCGACGTGGGAGGAATATACGCCGGTCCATACGGATGAACTGATTATTGAAATGGACCCGGGAATGGCGTTCGGCACAGGCACACACCCGACAACCGTACTCTGTATTCAGGCGCTTGAACGCTTTGTGCAAAAGGGTGATAAGGTGATTGATGTCGGTACAGGTTCCGGAATTTTAAGTATTGCGGCTGCAATGCTTGAGGCTGAATCGGTTCATGCCTACGATCTTGATCCCGTAGCTGTAGAAAGTGCACGTCTCAATCTCAAGCTGAACAAAGTGAGCGATATTGCTCAAGTGAAGCAAAACAATTTGTTAGACGGACTTGAAGGGGAACATGATGTGATTGTTGCCAACATTTTGGCTGAAGTCATTCTTCGCTTTACTTCACAAGCGTACAGCCTGTTAAAAGAAGACGGTCATTTTATTACGTCAGGTATCATCGCTCATAAAAAACAAGAAGTAAAAGAAGCACTGGAACAAGCCGGCTTTACCATTGTAGAAATCCTTTCAATGGAAGATTGGGTCAGCATTATTGCGAAAAAATAACAGTTAGTAGGTGTCACAGCGTATGCAACGATATTTTATCGAGCTCACGAAGCAGCAAATGGAGGAAGCGCCGGCTTTTTCGATAACCGGCGAAGATGTTCATCATATTGTGAACGTGATGAGAATGAATGAAGGTGATCAGATCATCTGCTGCTCTCAGGACGGCTTTGAGGCAAAGTGTGAACTTCAATCTGTTTCCAAGGACCATGTGTCCTGTCTTGTGGTAGAATGGACGAATGAAAACAGAGAGCTTCCGATAAAGGTTTATATTGCAAGCGGCCTCCCGAAAGGAGATAAGCTTGAATGGATTATCCAAAAAGGGACTGAGCTTGGAGCTCATGCCTTCATTCCTTTCCAAGCCGCTCGTTCTGTTGTCAAGCTGGATGACAAAAAGGCAAAGAAAAAGCGGGAAAGATGGACGAAAATTGCGAAGGAAGCGGCTGAACAATCGTACCGTAACGAAGTGCCGCAAGTGATGGATGTCCATTCTTTTCAGCAGCTTCTTCAAAGGATGCAGGATTTCGATAAATGTGTCGTTGCATACGAGGAGTCATCAAAGCAAGGAGAAATAAGCGCATTCAGCGCGATTGTAAGCAGCCTTCCGAAAGGATCATCCCTTTTGATCGTATTTGGTCCTGAAGGCGGTTTAACAGAAGCGGAAGTTGAACGGCTCACAGAGAAAGACGGTGTGCCGGGCGGCCTTGGACCGAGAATTTTAAGGACAGAAACCGCACCGCTATACGCGTTGAGTGCGATTTCTTATCAAACAGAGTTATTAAGAGGTGATCAATAATGGCAACTGTTGCTTTCCATACGCTTGGCTGTAAAGTCAACCATTATGAAACAGAAGCAATCTGGCAGCTTTTCAAAGAAGCGGGCTACGAAAGAAGAGACTTTGAACAAACAGCTGATGTATATGTCATTAATACATGTACGGTAACCAATACGGGAGATAAAAAAAGCCGCCAAGTGATCAGACGTGCCATTCGTCAAAATCCTGACGGTGTCATCTGTGTCACAGGCTGCTATGCGCAAACCTCACCTGCAGAGATCATGGCGATCCCTGGTGTCGATATTGTAGTTGGAACGCAGGACCGGGAAAAAATGCTCGGCTACATCGACCAATACTCTGAAGAACGCCAGCCGATTAACGGTGTCAGCAACATCATGAAAGCAAGAGTGTATGAGGAGCTTGATGTGCCTGCTTTCACGGACCGGACAAGAGCGTCATTGAAAATACAGGAAGGCTGCAATAATTTCTGCACATTCTGTATTATTCCGTGGGCGCGCGGCCTGCTCCGCTCCCGCGATCCTGAAGAAGTCATTAAACAAGCGCAGCAGCTTGTCGATGCCGGATATAAAGAAATTGTTCTTACCGGTATTCATACAGGCGGCTATGGCGAAGATATGAAAGATTACAGCTTCGCTAAGCTCTTGAGAGAATTAGACACTCGTGTTGAAGGCGTTAAACGGATTAGAATTTCTTCAATCGAAGCCAGCCAAATCACAGATGAAGTGATCGAGGTCTTAGACCGCTCGGATAAAATAGTGAATCATTTGCATATTCCTATCCAATCCGGATCAAACACTGTGCTTAAACGGATGAGACGTAAATATACGATGGAATTTTTTGCAGACCGTTTAAGCAAACTGAAAAAAGCATTGCCTGGCTTAGCTGTAACTTCTGATGTCATTGTAGGCTTCCCTGGCGAAACAGAAGCAGAATTTATGGAAACCTATAACTTTATTAAAGAACATAAATTCTCTGAGCTGCATGTTTTCCCTTACAGTAAACGCACAGGTACACCGGCTGCGCGAATGGAAAACCAAGTGGATGAAAACGTTAAAAATGAGCGTGTGCATCGCCTGATTTCTCTGTCCGACCAGCTTGCGAAGGAATACGCAGATCAGTATGAAAATGAAGTTCTTGAGATTATCCCTGAGGAAGCGTATAAAGAAACAGAAGAAGAGAACATGTTTGTCGGTTACACAGACAACTATATGAAGGTTGTTTTCAAAGGTACGGAAGAGATGATCGGCAAAATCGTGAAAGTCAAAATCCTTAAAGCGGGCTATCCTTACAACGAAGGGCAATTCGTCCGTGTTGTTGAGGACGAAATAACTGAACACATGCGTTTGTCTTCTTAATCTAAAAACCGGTGCATTAAATGTACCGGTTTTTTATTTTGCTGGGATAAGAAAGTGAATCAAGCGGTAAAACAAGTTTGTAAGCGGAAGAAATAAAAAAGCTGTCACCACATTAAATAAAAGACTGAAATGCGCAATCCTTTGTGCAGGGTCAACTGATAACTGTTCTACAAAGCCGGTCGCTGCCGCCAGAAAAGGAAATATGAGAGCCACGCCCAGCATGTTAAACACCACATGGGCATACGCTGTCTGTTTCGCCGCATATCCGCCGGATACAGCAGCCATGACAGCTGTAATGCAGGTCCCGATATTTGACCCGAGTACGACGCTCATCGCCTGTGTCAGTCCGATAATGCCTTCATTCATAAAACTCATCAAAATGCCGATACAAACGGAGCTTGAGTGAATCATGGCAGTTAGCACCATACCGATGAGCAAAGCGGACCAGTTTGAATCGTTAACGTGGTATAAAATGTCGGCTCCCGTTTTCAGTTTTGTAAGCGGTCCTGCAAGGTGGCTGAACCCGCTGATGCAAAAAAAGATGATGCCGAGTCCGAGGAGGCTTGTTCCCAACTGTTTTAAGGGATACCTGCCAGTCAGAAAAAACAATAAACCGCCAATCAAAAGAATCCAAATCAAAACATCCATTTTGATGGCGATAAATTCAGTTGTAAAGGTAGATCCGACATTTGTTCCGAGAATCATCGGTATTGTCCGTTTAAAAGGAAGGACGCCCGCGCTTACAAAACCGATGACAATGACCATAAAGGCTGAACTGCTCTGAAGAATCCCTGTAAATACAATACTGATCAGGAACGCTTTTAACGGATGGTCCGTAAAAAATAGCAATCGTTCTTCAATTTTTGAGTACGCCATTGAAATTAAGCCTTTTCGAAGCATGTTCATGCCTGCGAGAAAGAATAATATAAGAGCAGTAAAACCGATCAGAATCAACATCTTATTCACCAACCCCTTTCCACCATTATATAGACAGGCAGTCGTACTCATGACGGAAAAGTGAACTCACTTAGTTGACCTGACTGATGGCTTATATTATAATGTCAAAGTACATGTTTATATGTGTAACTTAAAGGTAGTCGATTGGTGTATTCGGAGGGAGGGAAAGAGAATGTCAAAAACGGTCGTTAGAAAAAACGAATCGCTTGAAGATGCTCTTCGTCGCTTCAAACGCAGTGTATCAAAGACAGGTACTTTGCAAGAAGCAAGAAAGCGCGAATTTTATGAAAAACCTAGCGTAAAGCGCAAGAAAAAGTCTGAAGCTGCTAGAAAACGCAAATTCTAAAAGAGGGTGGATTTATGAGTCTTCTTGAGCGTCTTAACCAGGATATGAAGCTATATATGAAAAGCCGTGAGAAAGACAAACTGACTGTCGTTCGAATGGTTAAGGCTTCACTTCAAAATGAAGCAATTAAGCTTAAGAAAGACAGTTTGACCGAGGATGAGGAACTCACTGTCCTTTCTCGTGAACTTAAGCAACGTAAAGACTCCCTCCAGGAATTTTCAAACGCTAATCGTTTAGATTTAGTAGATAAAGTTCAAAAAGAGCTGGACATTTTAGAAGTTTATTTACCCGAGCAGCTGTCAGAAGAAGAACTGCTTACAATCGTAAATGAAACCATTACTGAGGTTGGTGCGAGCTCAAAAGCGGACATGGGGAAAGTAATGGGTGCAATTATGCCTAAAGTAAAAGGTAAAGCTGATGGAAGCTTAATTAATAAGCTTGTTAGCAATCAATTGTCTTAAATGGCGTAAAAAAGGACATCTTTCTAAGAGAGATGTCTTTTTTTATACATAAAAAAATGAAACCTTTGATACATTGTTACGTATAAAGAGAAGGCACTTATTATAAAAGGAAGGAGGGATACACTGCCCTTGCTTCAAACCAAAGGATTCCGTGCTGCTCTTTTGAGCATATTTTTACTTTTTTTATTAGGCGTACAGCTGAACGCCAAAGCAGAAAAACAAACGGTTTATGTGATCCCGGTTGAGAAAAATGTCGAACAGGGACTCGCCTCGTTTTTATCCCGTTCGTTACAAGATGCAAAAGAAGCGCATGCAGATCATATTATTCTTGATATCAATACGCCGGGAGGATTGGTCAAATCGGCTATTGATATAGCGGACTCGATAACCGAAAGCGAGATCCCTATAACTGCATATGTAAACAAACGCGCGTTGTCAGCTGGTGCATATATTGCCCTGCAAGCCGATAATATTTATATGGCGCCCGGCGGAAAAATAGGAGCGGCCGCGATTATTGACGGTAAAGGCAATGCCGCTGACCAAAAAGCTGAATCACTTTGGCTGGCAGAGCTGGAGGATGCCGCAGTGAAAAATAATCGCGATCCTAAATATGCGCTCGCTATGGCTGACCCGGATATAGATGCCAAGGAAGTTGGTGCGCCGAAGGGAGATCTGCTTACACTTAACCCTGGTAAGGCGATTGATGTAGGCTATTCAGAGGGGACTGCTGACAATTTATCCGCACTCGTAGAGAAGCTTGGGTTCGAAAATGCGCATATCAGTTATGCAAAGGAAAGCTTTACGGAAAAGACAGCAAGATGGCTGACGAACCCGGTTATTGTGCCTATTCTGCTGACGATAGCTTTTTTAGGTCTGACGGTGGAGCTTTTTTCCCCGGGTGTCGGCATCCCTGGAACGGTTGGATTCATCGCGTTATTGCTGTTCTTTTACGGGCATCTCGCAGCCGGCCTTGCCGGATACGAGACAGTTCTTCTCTTTGCAGGAGGGGTGATCCTCATCCTGCTTGAGATTTTCCTTCCCGGAGGAATCATTGGATTACTGGGCTTAGGAGCGATTATTGCAAGCCTATTTTTAGCCGCGGGGAGCTTCACTGTCATGGCGATTTCTCTCTTGATCGCCTCAGCTGTCTCTATTACAGCTTTTATTTTACTGACAAGGGTGTTGGGAAAGCGTATGAAATTCTTTAAAAAATTTGTATTAAATGATTCTACAAATACGGAGAGCGGCTACGTATCAAATCAAACGCGCACGGACTTAATAGGTAAAGTGGGTGTAACCTTTACACAGCTGCGTCCTGCTGGTACCGTTATTATTGAAGATGAACGCCTTGACGTCGTTTCGGAGGGATCGTTTACAGAAAAAGATAAGAAAGTAAAAGTGGTAAAAGTGGAAGGCTCACGCATCGTCGTCAGAGAAATTTAAACAGAATCGAGGAGAATTGATATGGATCCATCAACACTAATGATTTTGGCTATTGTCGTAGTAGGGATCATTGTTTTAGCTGTATTTTTTACATTTGTGCCTGTTATGCTTTGGATTTCAGCATTAGCAGCTGGAGTGAGAATCAGCATTTTCACTCTGATAGGAATGAGGCTTCGCCGCGTTATACCAAACCGAGTGGTGAACCCGCTGATTAAAGCGCATAAGGCTGGGCTTGATGTTGCCACCAATCAGCTTGAAAGCCATTATCTCGCCGGAGGAAATGTTGACAGAGTCGTCAACGCGCTGATCGCTGCTCAGCGAGCCAATATTGAACTATCATTCGAACGCTGTGCCGCTATCGATCTTGCCGGCCGTGACGTATTGGAAGCCGTTCAAATGAGTGTTAATCCTAAGGTGATTGAAACGCCGTTCATTGCCGGTGTGGCTATGGACGGGATTGAAGTAAAAGCGAAAGCGAGAATTACAGTAAGAGCGAATATCGACCGTCTTGTTGGGGGAGCAGGGGAAGAAACCATTGTGGCCCGTGTCGGAGAAGGGATTGTCTCTACAATTGGTTCATCCGAAAGCCACAAAAAAGTGCTTGAGAACCCTGACATGATTTCTCAAACAGTTCTTGGAAAAGGATTGGACTCAGGAACTGCGTTTGAAATTCTCTCGATCGATATTGCTGATGTTGACATTGGCAAAAATATCGGCGCAATTTTACAAACCGATCAGGCCGAGGCTGATAAAAATATCGCACAGGCAAAAGCGGAAGAACGCCGTGCGATGGCTGTCGCTCAAGAACAGGAAATGCGCGCCCGCGTAGAAGAAATGCGAGCGAAAGTGGTAGAAGCCGAAGCGGAAGTGCCGCTTGCGATGGCAGAAGCTTTGCGTGAAGGGAATATTGGCGTCATGGACTACATGAATATCAAAAATATTGATGCTGACACAGACATGCGTGATTCATTCGGCAAGCTGACGAAAGATTCGTCTGATGAAGACAGTAAATCATAATCTCTCTAAGAAGGGAGAACGCTGATGGAAGATATACTGACCAATCCGCTCATTATCGCAGTGGTTATCGGAATCATATCTATGATTTTCGGTAAAAAGAGCAAAGAGGAAAATAAAAACAGCCAAAACAGGAAAAAACCTCAGCAGGTGCAAACGGCTTCTCCTCAAAAGAAGCAGTCTGAGGAAGCTCCTGTACCTATTCCTAACCGCATAGAACAGGCAAGACGGGAAGCGGAAGAAAGACGCAGGGAAACAGAAAGAAACCTGAAAGGGATGGAACGTGATCTTACTGCAGTTAAACAAAAAGCAGTATACACAAAACAAAAAATGCTTCAGGTTAATAAAGACACTGTGGTACAGGGGATCGTCTTAGGGGAGGTATTCGGACCTCCAAGGGCAAAAAAACCTCACCATACGATGCGCACGGCCCGTAAAAATTAAAGTGTTAGAACCGCCTTTCAAATCATACATATGAGATGAAAGGGGGTTCTTTTTGTATGGGGCAAAGAAAGAATCGTGTGAAAGCTTGGCTGACAAGAGCATTGGAAATTCCCCCGGACGTTATGATGGATCTGCCGCGGATTACAATGGTTGGCAGACTTCATATCTACATAGAAAACCACAGAGGCCTTTTGCTTTTCAGTGAGAATGAAGTGAGGCTGATGCTAAAGCAGGGCCAGTGCATCATATCAGGAAAAAATTTTGTCATCAAGGCGATTCTTCCGGAAGAAATTCTTTTGGAGGGTACGATTGATGTCGTTCGATATGTTGAGTCATAAAGCCGGGGGGGAAATGTTGTGAAAAATAAATGGCTGTCTTTTTTTTCGGGTAAGGTCCAGCTTGAATTGACGGGAAGAGGGATTGAACGGCTCCTGAATGAATGCACTAGACAGGGGATTCCAGTCTTTCATGTCAAAAAAAAGAAAGAAGCCGTATCGTTATATATACAGCTTCAGGATGTACATGCCTTTCGGCGGGTGAGAAGAAAATTTAAATGTAAAGCCCGATTTATTAATCGGAAGGGATTTCCTTTCTTATTGCTGAAATCAAAGCTGAATATAGGGTTTACGATCGGTTTTGCAATGTTTTTCATCCTTTTGTTTTTGCTTTCCAATATGGTGTGGAAAATTGATGTGACAGGCGCTAAGCCTGAAACGGAACATCAAATGATGCAGCATCTGAATGAAATCGGCGTTAAAAAGGGTCGTCTGCAGTTTTTAATGATGTCTCCAGAAAAAATACAAAAATCGTTAACCAACGGAATAGACAATATCACCTGGGTCGGTGTTGATTTAAAGGGGACGACCATTCATATGAAAGTCGTGGAGAAAAATGAGCCTGAAAAAGAAAAGTATGTAAGCCCGCGCGATATTGTCGCCAAAAAGAAAGCAACCATTACAAGAATGTTTGTGCAAAAAGGACAGCCAATGGCCGCAATACACGATCATGTAGAAAAGGGGCAGCTGCTTGTTTCAGGACTGATCGGCAGTGAAGAGCATCAGCAGGAAGTCGCCTCAAAAGCAGAAATTTACGGAGAAACCTGGTACAAATCTGAAGTGACGGTTCCGCTTGAAACATTATTTAACGTTTACACGGGCAAAGTAAGGACAAAGCACAAGCTTTCTTTTGGCTCTTTGGCCATCCCGATCTGGGGCATAACGTTTAAAAAAGAGAAATTGAAGCACCCAAAAACAGAACAAGAAAAGCATTCGCTTAATTTTCTCGGATTTAAGCTCCCTGTATCCTATATCAAAGAGCAAACGAGAGAAAGTGAAGAGGCTTTGCGAAAATATACGAAAGAAGAAGCAGTTCAAGAAGGCATTAAAATGGGTAAACAGGATGTAGAGAATAAAATAGGCGAAAACGGCGAGGTGAAAAGTGAAAAAGTTTTGCACCATACTGTCGAGAATGGTAAAGTAAAGTTGATTATTCTTTACCAAGTTATAGAAGATATCGTTCAAACCACACCTATTGTCAGGGAGACTGAAGAATGACAGAACATTTACTTGCGATGAATCAAAAACTGAAAAGCCCGGACGAGGCGCTTGCACTGTTCGGGAACCAAGATTCTTTTTTGAAATTGATGGAGAAAGATCTGAATGTGAATATCATTACGCGCGGTGAAACGATCTACGTTTCAGGCGATGAAGATTCGTTTCAGGTTGCAGATAGCCTGCTGGGATCGCTCCTCGCTTTAATTCGCAAGGGGATAGAGATCTCTGAACGTGATGTGATTTACGCCGTCAAAATGGCAAAAAAGAATGAACTTGATTACTTTGAAAGCATGTATGAAGAAGAAATTACTAAAAACGCAAAAGGCAAACCAATCCGTGTAAAAACGATGGGACAGCGGGAATACGTGGCTGCCATGAAGCGGAATGACCTTGTATTCGGCATCGGCCCGGCGGGGACCGGGAAAACATACCTGGCTGTCGTAAAAGCAGTCCATGCTTTAAAAAACGGACATATCAAAAAAATCATTTTAACAAGACCTGCCGTGGAAGCTGGTGAAAGCCTTGGTTTTCTGCCAGGTGACCTCAAAGAGAAAGTAGATCCTTATTTGCGCCCGCTGTATGATTCTCTTCATGATGTACTTGGGGCAGATCATACAGAACGTCTGATGGAAAGAGGCGTCATTGAAATTGCTCCGCTTGCATATATGAGGGGACGGACGCTTGATGATGCTTATGTTATACTTGATGAAGCACAGAATACTACACCTGCTCAAATGAAAATGTTTTTGACGAGACTGGGTTTTGGCTCTAAAATGATCATTACAGGTGACGTTAGCCAAATTGATCTGCCGAAAGGCGTCAAATCGGGACTTGCAGTAGCGAAGGAGATGCTGAAAGGAATAGACGGCATTTCTATGATTGAGCTAGACCAGACAGACGTGGTCAGACATCCGCTTGTTGCGAAAATTATTGAAGCATACGATAAGCAAAATTAATGCTGAATGACCCGATCGCGCGTTATCGGGTCATTTTTATGATTGCTTATGGGCTTGATGTTTCAAGAGGAGGTTCTTGTGTTGAAAAAGAAGGGGAAGACCAAAAGCAGCTCAAAAAAATGGAGCCGCTTTAAAAATGCCCGCTCCATGCATGTACTGCTGTATCTTCTGCTGGCTGCCATTATGTTTGCTTTGCTCTTTGTACATGTTAAGCCGGAAACACTTGATTTAGACCTGTTTTCAGTCAGCGACAAGACCATTTATGCTCCGGCAACCGTCGAAGATCAAAAAGCCACAGAAGAAAAAAAACAAGCCGCTGAGGACGCGGTCGAAGATCAATATACATTGAAAAAAGAATACACAGATAATCGGATTGACCTTGTGTCATCTATATTCGACAGTATCAGCGAAGTGAAAAAATCAGGAGAAGAAGACAGCAAATCACCATCGGAAAAATCAATGGTGAAGTCTGTTAAGAACAAACTAACGTCAGATGTGAATGATTCCATATCAGAGGATACCATCAAAACATTGCTGAAAGCGGACAGTGAAGACTTTTCTTTTGTCAGAGATACAGTCATTACGGCAGTGAATACAGTCATGAGCAGTGAAATTTCGTCGGATAAACTATCTGATGCAAAGGATCGTGTAGAAAAAGAGCTAAAGAGCAATTCGATCCCGTCTAAATACTTGGCAGCTGCGACAGAAATCGGGCGTTTTGCTATTATTCCGAATTACGTCTTCAATCCGAAAGCGACAGAGGCAAAAAGGCAGGAAGCGTCAGACAATGTCCAGCAGGTTCAGATCAAACAGGGCCAGGTGCTTGTGGAAGAAAATGACCTCATTGACCGGGAAGTGTACAGGAAACTCGAGCTGACCGGGTTATTAAATAACTCAAATCTCTTTAAACCGATCAGCGGCCTATTAATTATGATCGGACTTTTCATCGCAACGCTTGTATACTACTTTGAAAAACAAAAACAAAACCTGAAGTTTAAAAAACAATCTATCCTGCTGTTTTCCATTATCACAACGCTTTTGCTTGTTATCATGGAGGTTGTCAGTTTATTTCAGAAGATGGAATATAATAATATCGGCTATCTTGTTCCTATTGCGGCCGGCGCGATCTTAATCAAGCTGCTGATGAATGAACGCATTGCCATTTTGGGAAGTATCATTCTTGCGATTTGCGGGAGTATGATGTTTAATCAGGGTGTGACGGGAACTTTCAATTATGTCATAGGAATTTATTATTTGATCAGCGGGATTTCAGGTGTTTTATTTTTAGGAAAACACAATGCCAGATCAAAGATTTTGCAGACCGGGCTTTTCGTGGCGTTTATTAATATGATTGTCGTTCTTTCCTTATTATTGATTCAAAACACTGCGCTGTCGGGTCTTGAAATCGGCACGTTAATGCTGATGGGGGTTGTCTCGGGGTTTGCTTCGTCTGTATTAATCATCGGCCTGATGCCGTTTTTTGAGACAGGCTTTGGCATTTTATCCACTATGAGGCTGCTCGAGCTGTCTAATCCTAACCATCCGCTGCTGCGCAAAATATTAACAGAAACACCAGGTACATATCATCACAGTGTAATGGTCGCCAATTTGTCAGAGGCAGCCTGTGAGGCGGTGGGGGCTAATGGTTTGCTTGCTAGAGTTGGCGCGTATTATCACGATCTCGGAAAAACAAAGCGCCCGCAATATTTTATTGAAAATCAAATGAATATTGACAATCCGCATGACAAGCTGTCTCCTCAGCTGAGTAAAAATATTATCATCTCGCATACCACTGACGGTGCGAACATGCTGAGAAGCTATAAATTTCCGCAAGAGCTTGTCGACATTGCTGAGCAGCATCATGGAACCTCGCTGTTAAAGTTCTTTTATTATAAAGCGAAGGAAAAAGGCGACCAGATTACAGAAGAAGAGTTCCGTTATCCGGGACCGAAGCCGCAGTCAAAGGAAGCTGCGATTATATCTGTTGCTGATAGTGTTGAAGCGGCCGTCAGATCCATGCATAATCCAAATCCAGAACGAATTGAAAAGCTTGTCCGGGGTATCATATCCGATAAGCTGCAGGACGGACAGTTCAGCGAATGCGATTTGACATTTAAAGAGCTGGATACAATCGCCAAAACACTCTGTGCAACATTAAAAGGAATTTTCCACTCCCGGATCGAATATCCGGAGGCTACTAAGAAGGTGAAATAAATGAGTTTACTGATTGATATTGTTGATGAAACGGGGAGTGTCTCAGAAGAGATGCTCAAAGAAGTAGAGCATCTGCTTCAATTTGCCGCTGAGCGTGAAGGCGTTCAGGATCAGGCTGAAGTTTCTGTCACGATCGTTACCAATGAAGACATACAGCAGATTAATAAAGAGTACCGCGGAAAGGATGCCCCGACAGATGTCATCTCATTCGCTCTTGAAGAGGAGGGCGAGGGCGAGGTCGAAATTTTGGGCGCGGAAATGCCCCCGGTTTTAGGTGATATTATCATCAGCGCGGACCGCACAAGGGAGCAGGCCGAAGAATATAACCATTCTTTTAAGCGAGAGCTCGGATTTCTTGCCGTGCATGGATTTCTGCATCTTTTAGGATATGACCATATGACGAAAGAGGAAGAAGAGGAGATGTTTACTAAGCAAAAGGATTTGCTGGACGCCTATGGACTCAAGAGATCATAGAAATGAGCTGCAGCGATTCTTCAAAAGCTTCGTGCATGCAGGCCGAGGCATCCGGGAAACAGCGCGGACGGAACGTAATTTCCAGTTTCATGCTGCAGCCGTGTGTGCTGTTCTCATTTGCGGCTTCCTCGTGGGGCTCAGTCTGATTGAGTGGGCGATTATTTTCCTTTTGATCGGCGGAATGCTTTCGCTAGAGCTTTTAAATACAGCCATTGAACATACGGTTGATTTAATAACAGACAAACATCATCCACTTGCTAAAGCGGCTAAGGACGCTGCCGCAGGGGCTGTTTGCGTTTTTGCCGTCATTTCGTGTATCATTGGTTTACTTATTTTTTTGCCAAAGCTGTAAGATTGAAAATTCTTACATTTATTTTACATTTTTAGAAATGGGCGTGAAAAAATGCGCGCGATTATGTAAAATATAAAGTGATAGCGGTACCATTTTATAGGTAAGAGAGGAACATGTACACATGAACAGACAGGAATTGATAACAGAAGCATTAAAAGCACGTGATATGGCGTATGTGCCGTATTCCAAGTTTCAAGTCGGAGCCGCTCTTCTTACCAAAGATGGAAAAGTGTACAGAGGCTGCAACATCGAGAACGCGGCATACAGCATGTGCAATTGCGCTGAGCGTACCGCTTTATTTAAAGCTGTTTCTGAAGGGGATACAGAGTTTCAGATGCTGGCCGTTGCGGCTGACACCCCTGGTCCGGTATCTCCGTGCGGAGCATGCCGCCAGGTGATTTCTGAGCTTTGCACAAAGGACGTTATTGTCGTGATGACTAATTTACAAGGACAAATAAAAGAAATGACTGTGGAAGAATTATTGCCAGGCGCATTTTCATCGGAGGATTTACATGACGAACGAAAGCTTTAAATCAGGATTTGTATCTATTATTGGAAGACCAAACGTTGGAAAGTCTACATTTTTGAACAGAGTCATTGGACAAAAAATCGCTATCATGAGCGATAAGCCCCAAACGACGAGAAACAAGGTGCAAGGAGTTCTGACGACAGGTACATCACAAACCATCTTTATTGACACACCAGGGATTCATAAGCCTAAGCATAAGCTTGGGGACTTTATGATGAAAGTGGCGCAAAATACATTAAAAGAAGTCGATTTGGTCTTGTTTATGATCAACGCCGAGGAAGGCTACGGGAAGGGCGACGAATTCATCATTGAGAAATTGCAGAATATGTCCACGCCTGTATTTTTAATCGTAAACAAAATTGACAAAATTCATCCCGATCAGTTGCTACTGTTAATTGACGAATACCGCGGACGTTATCCTTTTAAGGAAGTTGTTCCGATTTCTGCTCTAGAAGGAAATAATATCGAAACATTGCTCACTCAGATTGAAGCGTATTTGCCGGAAGGACCGCAATTCTATCCGAGTGACCAGGTAACCGACCACCCGGAGCGCTTTATCATTTCCGAACTCATCAGGGAAAAAGTGCTGCATTTGACAAGAGAAGAGATCCCGCACAGCATTGCGGTGGCCATCGAATCAATCAAAGGGCAGGACAATGGTTCTGTACACGTAGCGGCGACGATTGTGGTCGAACGGGATTCCCAGAAAGGCATTGTGATCGGGAAAAAAGGAAGCCTGCTGAAAGAGGTCGGAAAAAGAGCGAGAGCGGATATTGAAGCATTGTTAGGCTCCCGTGTCTACCTTGAATTATGGGTCAAAGTGCAGAAAGACTGGCGTAATAAAATGTCCCAGCTGCGCGATTTTGGCTTTAAAGAGGATGAATATTAATCTCTAGCTGTGTCATTATCTCACAGGATCAGGGATACATTAACAAATTTTGTTTAACATGAAATGGAGGACATCAGGTCAAGATAAAGGTAAGAATTTGGAGTTTAGGTAAGCTAGTTTAACTACAGAAAGGTGGGTTTCTTGTGTTGAATTTTACCTGGAACGTATTTTCTCAAACAGGAAATGTTGATACGTATCTTCTTTTTAAAGAACTGGAAAAAGAGAACATAGAAAGACCCGAAGAACTAGAAGATGAGCT
This sequence comes from Bacillus vallismortis, assembly GCF_040784915.1. Taxonomy (GTDB): domain Bacteria; phylum Bacillota; class Bacilli; order Bacillales; family Bacillaceae; genus Bacillus; species Bacillus subtilis_G. The sequence continues at coordinate 2,647,153 of NZ_CP160797.1, read as the reverse complement.
AGCCCGATTTGATTATCCAATTTTATAAACCTCTTGGCCGCTCCTGCTTTAGGAAGGTGCGGAAATGCTGACAAAATGTGAAGGAATCGTTCTTCGCACAAATGATTACGGAGAGACGAATAAAATCGTTACTTTACTGACAAGAGAACACGGAAAAGTAGGTGTTATGGCAAGAGGCGCCAAAAAAACGAACAGCCGTTTATCAGCAGTCAGCCAGCCCTTTTTGTATGGTTCATTCTTAATGCAAAAAACAACCGGCCTCGGAACACTTCAGCAGGGTGAAATGATCCTCAGCATGAGAGGCATCAGGGAAGATTTGTTTTTAACAGCATATGCTGCATATATTACCGAGTTAGTCGACAGAGGCACTGAAGAAAAAAAGCCAAACCCTTATTTGTTTGAATTTATTTTAGAATCGCTTAAACAGCTGAACGAAGGAACAGACCCGGATGTTATCATCTTTATCGTTCAAATGAAAATGCTCGGTGTCATGGGGCTGTATCCCGAGCTCAATCACTGTGTGCATTGTAAAAGCCAGGATGGGAGCTTTCATTTTTCTATCCGTGATAACGGTTTTATTTGCCACCGCTGTTTTGAAAAAGATCCTTACAGGGTTCCGATTAAACCGCAAACGGCAAGGCTGTTGAGACTGTTTTATTACTTCGATCTATCAAGGCTGGGCAATGTCTCCTTAAAACAGGAAACAAAAGCTGAATTGAAGCAAGTGATTGATTTATATTATGAAGAATACTCAGGGTTATATTTAAAATCAAAGCGCTTTTTAGATCAAATGGAGAGCATGAAACATCTTATGGGTGAAAACAAAAGTTGACATCTGGTCCATCTTTTTATATGATCATTTATTATAAAATATGTTGCAGTGAGAGAAAGAAGTACTTGCGTTTACCTCATAAAAGCGACCTTAGGGCGGTGTAAGCTAAGGGATGAGCACGCAACGAAAGGCATTCTTGAGCAATTTCAAAAAAAGAGGCTGGGATTTTGATCTCAGCAACTAGGGTGGAACCGCGGGAGAACTCTCGTCCCTATGTTTGCGGCTGGCAAGCATAGAGACGGGAGTTTTTTGGTTGCCGCCGCAGTCATCTGATAAAGGAAAAGTAAAGTGGAGGTGCTTGAAATGAATATTCAAGACATGATTCTAACCTTGCAGCAGCATTGGTCCAGTCAGGGCTGTGTGCTTATGCAGGCTTACGATGTAGAAAAAGGGGCCGGCACGATGAGCCCGTATACATTTTTGCGCAGTATCGGCCCTGAGCCGTGGAAAGTGGCTTATGTAGAGCCTTCCAGACGGCCTGCCGACGGCCGCTACGGGGAGAACCCGAACAGACTGTATCAGCATCATCAGTTTCAGGTCATTATTAAACCGTCTCCTGATAACATTCAAGAGCTGTATTTAGATTCCTTGCGCGCTCTTGGAATTGATCCGCTTGAGCATGATATTCGCTTTGTTGAAGACAACTGGGAGAACCCGTCTTTAGGCTGCGCGGGTCTTGGCTGGGAAGTATGGCTTGACGGAATGGAAATTACACAATTTACGTATTTCCAGCAGGTCGGAGGACTAGAGTGTAAACCAGTTTCTGTAGAGATTACGTACGGAATTGAGCGTCTCGCGTCTTATATCCAGGATAAAGAGAATGTGTTCGACTTGGAATGGACGTCAGGGTTCACAGTAAAAGATTTATTCATGATGGCGGAATACGAGCATTCCGTTTATACGTTTGAAACGTCAGACGTCGATATGCTGTTCCAATTGTTCAGCACGTATGAAAAAGAAGCGATCAAACAAATGGATAACGGGCTTGTTCATCCAGCATATGACTATGTGCTAAAATGCTCGCACACCTTCAACCTGCTTGACGCCAAAGGTGCGATCTCAGTTACCGAGCGGACAGGCTATATCGCAAGAGTGCGGAATTTAGCGAGAAAAGTAGCAAAAACCTATTATGAGGAACGAGAAAAACTAGGGTTCCCAATGCTTAAAGGGGAGGGTGCTTCTCATGAGTAAACAGGATTTATTTTTAGAGATTGGATTAGAGGAAATGCCGGCGCGCTTTTTAAATGACAGCATGGTTCAGCTCGGAGAGAAGCTGACAGGCTGGCTAAAAGAAAAAAATATCACTCACGGTGAAGTGAAGCTCTTCAATACACCTAGACGTCTAGCTGTATTCGTAAAGGATGTAGCAGAAAAGCAGGATGATATAAAAGAAGAAGCAAAAGGGCCAGCGAAAAAAATTGCTCTTGATGCAGACGGGAACTGGACAAAAGCGGCAATCGGCTTTTCAAAAGGCCAAGGCGCAGACGTGAAAGATCTGTACATCAAAGAAGTAAAAGGCACAGAGTATGTATTTGTGCAAAAATTCCAAGCCGGACAAGAAACGAAGTCGCTTCTGCCGGAACTGAGCGGTTTGGTTACGAGCTTGCACTTCCCGAAAAACATGCGTTGGGGAAATGAAGATTTGCGTTATATCCGGCCAATCAAATGGATTGCCGCTTTATTTGGACAGGATGTCATTCCATTTTCGATCACAAACGTTGAGTCTGGCCGGACAACACAGGGACACCGTTTCCTCGGACATGAAGTGTCAATTGAATCACCTTCTTCCTATGAAGAGCAGCTGAAAGAACAGCATGTCATCGCTGACCCTAACATCCGGAAACATATGATTCAATCTCAGCTGGAAGCGATGGCCGCAGAAAACAATTGGAACATTCCAGTAGACGAAGACCTTCTTGATGAAGTGAATCATTTAGTAGAATACCCGACAGCTCTTTACGGTTCATTTGAATCTGAGTTTCTGACAATTCCTGAGGAAGTGCTTGTCACGACAATGAAAGAGCATCAGCGCTACTTCCCTGTCAAAGACAAAAACGGTGATTTGCTGCCTCACTTTATCACAGTCCGAAATGGAAACAGCCACGCGATCGAAAATGTAGCCCGTGGCAATGAAAAAGTGCTGCGCGCGCGTTTATCTGATGCTTCATTCTTCTACAAGGAAGATCAGAAATTAAACATTGATGCAAATGTGAAGAAGCTTGAGAACATTGTTTTCCATGAAGAGCTTGGTTCTCTTGCTGATAAGGTCAGAAGAGTCACTGCAATCGCAGAGAAGCTTGCCGTCCGTCTTCAGGCTGATGAAGATACATTAAAACATGTGAAGCGGGCTGCTGAAATTTCTAAATTCGATCTTGTCACACATATGATATACGAATTCCCTGAGCTTCAAGGAATTATGGGTGAAAAGTATGCGAAAATGCTTGGAGAAGATGAAGCTGTGGCTGCGGCAGTAAACGAACACTATATGCCTAGATCAGCAGGCGGAGAAACGCCTTCTACTTTCACCGGAGCTGTTGTAGCAATGGCGGATAAGCTGGATACAATCGCTTCATTCTTCTCTATCGGCGTAATTCCGACTGGTTCACAGGATCCTTACGGTCTGCGCCGCCAAGCGAGCGGTATTGTTGCGATTCTTCTTGACCGCAACTGGGGAATTTCGTTTGAAGAGCTGCTTACTTTCGTACAAACGGAAAAAGAAAATGAACTGCTGGATTTCTTCACTCAGCGTCTGAAATATGTCTTGAATGCTGAACAAATCAGACACGATGTCATCGACGCCGTGCTGGAAAGCTCTAAGCTTGAGCCGTACTCAGCGCTGCATAAAGCACAAGTGCTGGAACAAAAGCTTGGTGCACCAGGCTTTAAGGAAACAGCGGAAGCATTAGGCCGAGTCATCTCTATCAGCAAAAAAGGAGTCCGCGGAGACATTCAGCCTGATCTGTTTGAAAATGAATACGAAGCAAACCTGTTTGATGCCTACCAAACAGCGAAGCAAAACCTGCAGGAAAACTTCAGCAAAAAAGATTACGAGGCGGCGCTTGCTTCACTTGCAGCCTTAAAAGAACCAATCGATGCTTACTTCGACCATACAATGGTTATAGCACATAACGAGACATTAAAGGCAAACCGTTTAGCGCAAATGATAAGCTTGGCGGATGAGATCAAGTCCTTTGCGAATATGAATGCCCTTATTGTAAAATAAAGATAGAAAAGGCGGTTGCTGTGTGATCGGTAATCGTCTTTTCCCCATTTATAAGTTTTTTTGTTTGATTACAAGATATTTACGATATAATATGGATTATTATTTCTTTACATAGATATGAAGTGAAAAGGTGGTGAGTACGATCGAACTAAATAAACGGCAAGAACATATTTTGCAGATTGTAAAAGAAAACGGGCCGATTACAGGGGAGCATATTGCAGAAAAGCTGAACCTAACCAGGGCAACATTGCGTCCGGATTTAGCCATACTCACCATGTCAGGATTCCTCGAGGCGCGCCCGAGAGTCGGTTATTTCTACACAGGGAAAACCGGCACCCAGCTTTTGGCAGATAAACTCAAAAAGCTTCAGGTGAAAGACTTTCAATCTATCCCCGTTGTGATTCACGAAAACGTTTCTGTGTACGATGCGATTTGCACCATGTTTTTAGAAGATGTAGGTACTCTGTTTGTGGTGGACCGCGATGCTGTTTTAGTCGGTGTGCTTTCACGAAAAGACTTGCTGAGAGCGAGCATTGGCCAGCAGGAGCTTACATCTGTCCCTGTTCATATCATCATGACAAGGATGCCGAACATTACGGTTTGCAGACGCGAGGATTATGTGATGGACATTGCAAAGCACTTGATAGAAAAACAAATTGATGCACTGCCTGTTATCAAAGATACCGATAAAGGCTTTGAAGTGATCGGCAGAGTGACAAAAACGAATATGACAAAAATACTTGTCAGTTTATCAGAAAATGAAATCCTATAACATCGCAAACTAACGGGGGGATAATATGAATAACCGCATCATCTATGTCGTATCAGATTCTGTCGGTGAAACGGCTGAATTGGTAGTAAAAGCAGCACTCAGCCAATTTAACGGGTCAGCGGACGATACACATGTCAGAAGAATTCCTTATGTTGAAGATATAGGCACGATCAATGAAGTGATTTCACTCGCCACGGCAGACGGCGGCATTATCTGTTTTACACTCGTGGTGCCGGAAATAAGAGAATATTTGATTGCAGAAGCGGAAAAAGCAGATGTTTTATATTATGATATTATCGGCCCGTTAATTGATAAAATGGAAACGGCCTACGGTTTAACAGCGAAATACGAACCAGGGCGGGTGCGCCAGCTTGATGAAGACTATTTCAAAAAAGTGGAGGCCATCGAGTTTGCAGTTAAATACGATGATGGACGGGATCCAAGAGGGATTTTAAAAGCAGATATCATTTTGATCGGCGTATCGAGAACGTCTAAAACACCGCTGTCTCAATATCTCGCCCACAAGCGCCTGAAGGTTGCCAATGTTCCGATTGTTCCTGAGGTTGACCCGCCGGAAGAACTCTTTAACGTCGATCCGAAAAAATGCATCGGTTTAAAGATCAGCCCGGATAAACTGAATCATATCAGAAAAGAACGGTTAAAATCACTCGGACTTAATGACAAAGCGATCTATGCAAATATCAACAGAATCAAAGAGGAACTGGAATATTTCGAAAAGATTGTGGACCGGATCGGATGCCAGGTTGTGGATGTTTCAAATAAAGCGGTTGAAGAAACAGCGAATATTATTCATCATCTCAAAACAAAAAACATGTAACTCAGGACGCTCTATCCTGGGTTTTTGGCTATGCCAAAAGGGAATAATGAAAAACAATAGCATCTTTGGGAAGTTTGTATTATAATAAAAAATTGTGATAAAATGATTAATTTTAGGTTTAAGGTTCGTGTGATACGAATAAACTATTATGGGTAAGATGTCAAGAATTTCTCCCGGAAATTTTTCGACAAATTCATATACATCCGCAATGATCTAAAGGATGTGCGATTTTGCTTGCTTTTATGCAGGAGTTTAATGGAGGGATGGAGAATTACTCTTCTTAATGAACAAGAAAAGACGATTTTTGTCGATGCTGACGCTTGTCCGGTAAAAGATGAAATTTTACAAACAGCATCCGATTATGACGTTCAAGTTCTTTTTGTCGCTTCATTTGAACATTATCAGCTTTCCAGAAGCAAGGAAGAAATATGGAAATATGTTGATCCTCATAAAGAAGCTGCTGATTTATATATCGCAAATCACGTAAAAACGGGAGATATTGTTGTGACGCAGGACATCGGATTAGCATCCCTGCTACTGAACAGAAATGTCTCAGTTATGTCGGAAAGAGGGCGTCTTTACAAAGAAGATACGATTGATTTTGCTCTTGAGAGCCGCCATTTTTCCGGTAAACAAAGAAAAAAAGGCATATACGCCAAAGGGCCTAAAAAATTAAATAAAGAAGATCGAGAACGATTTATTACACTGCTGCAAAAAATCCTGTCGAACGATGAAGGGATTTTGCACTAAAGCATCGAATAATGTACGACGGAGTGTTATAAGATGGGAAATCGGATACCAGATGAAATTGTGGATCAGGTGCAAAAGTCGGCAGATATCGTTGAAGTCATAGGTGATTATGTTCAATTAAAGAAGCAAGGCCGAAACTACTTTGGACTCTGTCCTTTTCATGGAGAAAGCACACCTTCGTTTTCCGTATCGCCCGACAAACAGATTTTTCATTGCTTTGGCTGCGGAGCGGGCGGCAATGTTTTCTCTTTTTTAAGGCAGATGGAAGGTTATTCTTTTGCTGAGGCGGTTTCTCACCTTGCTGACAAATACCAAATTGATTTTCCAGATGATATAACAGTTCATTCGGGAGCCCGGCCAGAATCTTCTGGAGAACAAAAAATGGCAGAGGTTCATGAACTCTTGAAGAAATTTTACCATCATTTGTTAATAAATACAAAAGAAGGTCAAGAGGCACTGGATTATCTGCTTTCAAGGGGCTTTACGAAAGAGCTGATTGATGAATTTCAGATCGGCTATGCTCTTGATTCCTGGGACTTCATCACGAAGTTTCTCGTAAAGAGGGGCTATAGTGAGGCGGAAATGGAAAGAGCGGGTCTTCTGATCAGACGTGAAGACGGGAGCGGATATTTTGACCGTTTCAGAAACCGCGTCATGTTTCCGATCCATGATCATCACGGGGCTGTTGTTGCTTTCTCAGGTAGGGCTCTTGGCAGCCAGCAGCCTAAGTATATGAACAGTCCTGAAACACCGCTCTTTCATAAAAGTAAACTGCTTTACAATTTTTATAAGGCCCGCCTTCATATCAGAAAGCAGGAAAGAGCGGTCTTATTTGAGGGATTTGCCGATGTCATATCGGCCGTAAACTCGGGTGTAAAAGAGAGTATAGCCACGATGGGAACGTCTCTGACAGATGATCATGTCAAGATCCTGAGAAGAAATGTCGAAGAAATCATTCTTTGCTACGACTCTGATAAAGCCGGATATGAAGCCACCTTAAAAGCTTCTGAGCTTCTCCAAAGTAAAGGCTGCAAAGTCAGAGTTGCAATGATTCCTGACGGATTGGACCCTGACGATTACATCAAAAAGTTCGGCGGGGAAAAATTTAAAAACGACATTATCGATGCCAGTGTCACCGTGATGGCGTTCAAAATGCAATATTTCCGAAAAGGAAAGAACCTGTCCGATGAAGGTGATCGCCTGACTTACATTAAAGCTGTACTGAAAGAAATCAGCACGCTTAAAGGATCGCTTGAGCAGGAAGTCTATGTAAAACAGCTTGCTTCAGAGTTTTCGCTTTCACAGGAGTCTTTAACCGAGCAGCTGACTGTTTTCAGCAAGCAAAGTAAACCTGTTGACAATGGCGGTGAAACGAAAACACGGCGTGCGCATCTGACGACAAAGGCAAGGCAAAAACGTCTGCGTCCGGCGTATGAAAATGCAGAAAGGCTGTTACTCGCCCACATGCTTCGAGATCGGAGCGTCATTAAAAAAGTGATTGACCGGGTAGGCTTTCAATTTAATATTGATGAGCACCGCGCATTAGCCGCCTATCTTTACGCTTTTTATGAGGAGGGGGCCGAGCTTACGCCTCAGCATCTGATGGCCAGGGTGACGGATGATCATATAAGCCAGCTCTTGTCTGATATTTTAATGCTTCAGATTAATCAAGAACTCAGTGAAGCCGAGTTATCAGATTATGTAAAAAAAGTGTTGAATCACAGAAATTGGTCAATGATAAAAGAAAAAGAGACGGAAAGAGCCGAAGCCGAAAGGCAAAAAGATTTTTTAAGAGCTGCTTCTCTTGCTCAAGAAATCGTTACATTGAACCGATCTTTAAAATAACTGGAAAAACTGGTGAGAAGCGTTTATTGGCAATGATTCCTTGCGGAGGAGCAAATAGATCGCTTGACCTCATCATGAATTGTCATTTCATTATTCGCACATTATTAAAGGCAGCTCACATAGAAAACGCCTGAATGGACCGAATAAGAATCATACCGCTTATAGAATTCGTTGCAAGCTTTGGAAGGAGGGATCCATAATGGCTGATAAACAAACCCACGAGACAGAATTAACATTCGATCAAGTAAAAGAGCAATTAACAGAGTCTGGTAAAAAACGTGGCGTTTTGACATATGAAGAAATTGCCGAGCGTATGTCCAGCTTTGAAATTGAATCAGACCAAATGGATGAGTATTATGAATTTTTAGGTGAACAAGGTGTTGAATTAATTAGTGAGAATGAAGAAACAGAAGATCCTAATATTCAGCAGCTTGCCAAAGCCGAAGAAGAATTTGACCTTAATGACCTAAGTGTACCGCCGGGTGTCAAAATCAATGACCCAGTTCGGATGTATCTAAAGGAAATCGGCCGGGTTAACCTTCTATCTGCAAAAGAAGAAATCGCCTACGCTCAAAAGATTGAAGAAGGTGATGAAGAATCTAAACGCAGATTGGCTGAAGCGAACCTGCGGCTTGTTGTCAGTATCGCAAAACGGTATGTCGGACGCGGAATGCTGTTCCTTGACCTGATTCAAGAAGGTAACATGGGTCTGATGAAAGCCGTTGAAAAATTTGATTACCGCAAAGGTTATAAATTCAGTACGTATGCTACGTGGTGGATCAGACAGGCGATTACTCGCGCCATTGCCGATCAGGCGAGAACGATCCGGATTCCCGTTCATATGGTTGAAACCATTAATAAATTGATCCGTGTGCAGCGTCAATTACTGCAAGATTTAGGCAGAGAACCGACACCTGAAGAAATTGCGGAAGATATGGATTTAACACCTGAAAAAGTACGCGAAATCTTAAAGATCGCACAAGAGCCGGTATCGCTGGAAACACCGATCGGTGAAGAGGATGACTCGCATCTTGGTGATTTTATTGAAGACCAAGAAGCAACTTCACCTTCAGACCATGCCGCATATGAGCTGTTGAAAGAGCAGCTGGAAGATGTACTTGATACGTTAACTGATCGTGAAGAAAATGTATTGCGTCTTCGATTTGGTCTTGATGACGGCCGCACAAGAACATTAGAAGAGGTCGGCAAGGTATTTGGAGTAACGAGAGAGCGTATTCGACAAATCGAAGCTAAAGCGTTGCGGAAACTTAGACATCCTAGCAGAAGTAAACGTTTGAAAGATTTCCTGGAATAAGATGGAACGGGTCTTGTAGATCCGTTCTTCTTTTTTATCAAAAAGATATATGGATAATATGCCTTTATTTTACTGAAAAATGGTGTCATTTGCAAATGAACATTGTGGTGAAAAAATTCAAATATGAATCCATATTTTCTATTGTAAGCGTATACAATACATTATACAATAGAATAAAATAGATATCGGAGAAATAGGCATGTTTCAATTCAATTTTGTATAAAGTGTGAATAAAAAACTTTTGTATAGCAATCCATTTACTTTTTGTAAAATTAAGTTAGAATTAGAAGTGTTTACATAGGGGAAGGATCAAAAAGGGGGAAGGGAAATGAAATGGAATCCGCTTATTCCATTTTTACTGATCGCTGTTTTAGGTATTGGTCTGACTTTCTTTTTAGCAGTAAAGGGGCTTGATGATTCTCGAGAGATTGCAAGCGGCGGAGAAAGCAAATCTGCTGAAAAAGAAGATGCAAACGCTTCACCTGAGGATATTTACAAGGCAAACTGTATCGCGTGCCATGGTGAAAATTATGAAGGTGTTTCAGGTCCGAGCTTAAAAGGTGTAGGCGATAAGAAAGATGTCGCTGACATTAAAACCAAGATCGAAAAAGGCGGTAATGGAATGCCTTCTGGTCTTGTTCCGCCCGATAAGCTGGATGATATGGCAGAGTGGGTGTCAAAAATTAAATAAAAGATCTATCTTTCTCCTTATACGTTCTCAGGCCGCCGAGATATTCTCGACAGCCTTTTATTTTTATCTGCCGTGTGCAGAGCCGTCTCAAAAGAAAACACTGAAAATCATTCACTCAGCTTGGATTCCGGGCTGATTTTTTATATGATAGAAAAGGAAAAAATGATTGAGAAAAGTTGTGATGACAAGTGAACGAATTAAAATTATCGAAACGATTGCAAACAGTAGCGGAGTACATACCGAATGGAGCGGTGATGGCCGATATCGGATCTGACCACGCTTACCTTCCTTGTTATGCGGTGCTGAATCATAAAGCCAGCGGGGCAATTGTCGGAGAAATAACAGACGGCCCGTTTTTGTCCGCCAAGCGGCAGGTTGAAAAATCAGGCTTAGCCCCGCACATTTCTGTAAGGCAGGGAGACGGCCTGGAAGTCATTAAAAAAGGTGAAGCCGATGCCATTACGATTGCGGGAATGGGCGGATCTTTGATCGCGCACATTTTAGAAGCGGGTAAAGACAAATTAACAGGGAAGGAACGGCTTATTTTACAGCCGAATATTCATGCTGTTCATATCAGGGAGTGGCTTTATAAAGAAGGATATGCGCTGATAGATGAGGTGATCCTTGAAGAGGACGGAAAGTGCTATGAGGTGCTTGTCGCCGAAGCGGGAGACAGAGATTCGGCTTATGCCGGTATTTCCTTATCAGCCGGAATGCTCGTCGGCCCTTTCTTGGCAAAAGAAAAGAATCCTGTATTTTTGAAAAAATGGACACAAGAGTTTCAGCATACAGAAAGCATTTATAAACAGATCAGCCGAGCTTCAAGTACAGAACAAAACAAACAAAAATTAAAGGAGCTCTCCGATCGGATGGAGTTGCTAAAGGAGGTTATCGATCGTGACTAAAACTGTAAATGGGCAGCAGATCATCCAGCTGTTTGAACAATTTTCTCCGAAAGCCTATGCGGTCGAAGGCGATAAAATCGGCTTGCAAATCGGCACCTTAAACAAACCGATTAAAAATGTAATGGTTACGCTTGATGTGTTGGAGAGCGTTATCGATGAAGCCATTGAAAAAGAGGTTGATTTGGTTATCGCACACCATCCTCCTATTTTCAGGCCCCTAAAGCATATTTCAACAGATCAGCCAGCCGGAAGGTTAATTGAAAAGTGTATGAAGCATGATATCGCTGTTTATGCAGCTCATACAAATTTAGACGTTGCGGACGGCGGCGTGAATGATTTGCTTGCTGAAGCATTAGAGCTGAGTGAGACGGAGGTGCTGGCGCCTACTTATACTGATCCTCTTAAAAAGCTGGCCGTATACGTGCCGAAGGAATATGAAGAGCAGGTCAGAGCGGCGCTCGGAAATGCGGGAGCCGGCCATATCGGCGAATACAGCCATTGTGCGTTTTCGTCTGAAGGAATCGGCAGCTTTAAGCCATTGGACGGCGCTAAGCCTTTTATCGGTGAAGTGGGAGAGCTTGAGCTTGTTCATGAAGTTAGGCTGGAGACTGTGTTTCCTAAAAGCATTGAAAAAGCTGTTATAAATGCAATGATCAAAAGCCATCCATATGAAGAAGTAGCTTACGATATCTATCCTGTCGAGCAGTCTCCAGCTGAAAAAGGGCTTGGACGTGTCGGAACACTTAAAAATGAGATGACGCTCAAGGAATTCGCTTTATTTGTGAAAGACAAGCTTGAAGTCAATGGTGTCAGAATGGTGGGTGAAGCTGACAGCATGGTGAAGAAGGTGGCTGTTCTTGGCGGGGATGGCAACAAGTATATTCATCATGCGAAACGAAAGGGCGCCGATGTTTACGTTACAGGAGATTTATACTTCCATGTGGCCCATGATGCGATGATGCTTGGCCTGAATGTTGTTGATCCGGGCCATTACGCGGAAAAAATTATGAAAGAAGGCGTCACGAGAAAACTAACATCCATGTGCAATGATAAAAAACTGGATGTGAATATCTTTGTTTCTGAAACAGATACAAATCCATTTGCATTTCTATAAAAAAAACTGAGGCTTTTTACAGCCTCAGTTTTTTGCTTTTACTTTTGGGAGTATTTTTTTGAGCGGTACACTGTGTTCAGTTGTCCAAGTTGATGGATCTTCATGATCAAACTGCTCCAAAAAGCGAATGACTTCTTTTGTGATCGGCGTTGGTGTTGAAGCTCCCGCAGTAACAGCGACGGTATTAACGCCTTTCAGCCATTCGAGCTTTAATTCGCTTAGGTCGCCGATTCGGTATGCTTTAGTGCCTGCTATTTCCTCCGACACTTGAGCGAGCCTATTTGAATTGTTGCTCTTCGGGTCGCCTACAACGATTGTTAGATCCGCTTTTTTCGCCTGTTCTGATACAGCTTCCTGCCGTACCTGAGTAGCGAGGCAAATCTCTTGGTGATATTCGACATGAGGATATTTCTCTTGTACAAGCTCCATAATGTCGTGAACATCCCATTGAGACATCGTTGTTTGATTGGTCACGATTAATTTCTCTGCTTGGATATCGAGATTTTTCACATCTTCTTCTGTTTCAACTAAGTGAACGATCTCAGGGGCTACGCCAACGGCTCCTTCAGGCTCTGGATGCCCTTTTTTGCCGATGTAGATTACGTGATATCCTTTTTCTTTCATCTCTAGAATTAAATTATGAGTTTTCGTCACATCCGGACATGTAGCATCAATTGCGACTAATCCTCTTTCGTCGGCGATTTTTCTGACCTCGGGAGAAACACCATGCGCAGTAAAAATCACAGTTCCTTTGTCAACCTGCTTCAGGATATCCAGACGATTAGCGCCGTCTAAAGTAAAGATTCCTTCCTCTTCAAACGCATCAGTGACGTGTTTATTATGAACAATCATCCCGAGTATATAGATGGGTCTTGGCAAGCTCTTATCAAGTGACGCGTTCTTGGCAATAACCATAGCATCAACAACGCCATAGCAATAGCCGCGCGGCGATATTTTAATTACGTCCATTTTCGGTTGTCCTCCAATACTGAAGTGAGTAAAGGCAATATAAAAAGCCGTAATCAAACGGCTCTATTCTTGCATTCTTCTGATCTCATTATAGCCAATCTCACTTCAGATATCAAAGAATGTTAAATATATAATCTCGGCTTTGAACTGCCTGATGTTCTTTTTGAAGAAGGAGAGGCGGCTTCATTTTTCTTCGGGGCAGATGTTTTTGATGTGTGTTCTTCTCCGTCAGGTTTTTTTGATTTCTTGGGGAGAGAAGAACTTTTTGGTTTTGATTTTTTGTTTCCGCCTGAGGTCTTTACTTCAGCCTCGTTCTCTGTTTCTGGGGTTTCTTCCGAATCTGTTTGTTTTTCATTTTCCTCATTGCTCTCTGTATCATCACTTTTACTTAATTGGCTGTACAGCTTCATCATTGCTGGCAGGTTGCGGACTAACGGGCCGTACTGCTGGATCATGGGAGTGACTTGCTGCGCCATGCCGAGCACTTTTTGCACATTCCCGAGCATACTGGATAAAGATGCAGGATTGGCGATATTTTGAATCCCTTGGAGACTTGAGCCTCCGCTCGCTGCGGCGCCAGCTCCAGGAACTCCGGCGCCGCCAGCGCCTCCTCCTCCGGGTAAGAACCTTGACAGCATTCCTTTTATGCCTCCGCCCGCACCATTTCTCGCCCCGGCATTTGCCTGAGGAAGAAATTGTCCGGATTGCTGAAAACCTTGCTGCTGCGGTCCAAATGAAGGTCTTCGCATATTAGGCGGTCTTCTTCCCATCATTTGCTGATTTGGCATGGGGCGGGGCGGTCCGGGCTGCGGGTAATTTCTCATCGGCTGCTGTGGTGAAAACATACTTGTACCTCCTTTCAGCTCTCTCTGCTATTAGAATATGCATGTGCTTCGGATTTGCTTTACATAACCGAATAAAACAAAAGCCTTGCAAACGTGGTGTTTTTAAGCAAGATCGGGTATAATGTAATGATGGATACATAATGTGCCGCTTTAAGGAGCTGGGAAAAATGAAAGAAACTAAATTTGAAGTATATGAATTGAAACCGTTTATTATAGATGCAGTACACCGCCTTGGTTTTTACGAACCGACTGATATTCAGAAAAGGCTGATTCCTGCAGTGTTAAAAAAAGAAAGCGTCATCGGCCAGTCACAGACGGGAACCGGAAAGACTCACGCTTATTTACTGCCATTATTAAACAAAATCGATCCTGCTAAGGATGTCGTTCAGGCTGTCATTACGGCTCCGACAAGAGAGCTTGCCAACCAGATTCATCAGGAAGCACTTAAAATCACCGAGGGTGAAGAAGGCAGTCAGATTCGCTCGAAATGTTTTATCGGAGGCACAGATAAACAAAAATCGATTGATAAACTGAAGACACAGCCGCATCTTGTCGTCGGTACGCCCGGTCGGATTGCCGATTTAATCAAAGAACAGGCGTTAAGTGTTCATAAAGCGGAATCCCTTGTTATTGATGAAGCCGATTTAATGCTGGACATGGGATTCATTGCGGATGTAGATTACATTGGTTCCCGCATGCCTGAGGATCTGCAGATGCTTGTGTTCTCAGCGACCATTCCGGAAAAGCTGAAACCATTTTTGAAGAAATATATGGAAAATCCAAAATACGCCCACGTGGAGCCAAAACAGGTGACTGCTGCGAAAATCGAGCATATTCTCATTCCTTCGAAACATCGTGACAAGGACAAGCTCCTTTTTGACATCATGTCTCATCTGAATCCATACTTGGGCATTGTGTTTGCCAATACGAAAAACGCTGCTGATCATATCGCTCAATATCTGACTGGCAAGGGCATGAAAATCGGGCTGCTGCACGGCGGATTAACGCCTCGAGAGCGGAAAAAAGTCATGAAGCAGATTAATGATTTGGAATTCACTTATGTCATTGCAACTGACCTTGCCGCACGAGGCATTGATATTAAAGGTGTCAGCCATGTGATCAACTATGAGCTGCCGGATGATCTCGATTTCTATGTTCACCGTGTGGGCAGAACAGCTCGCGCCGGCTCATCAGGACAAGCGATGACCATTTACGAGCTTTCTGATGAGGATGCATTAGCCAGACTTGAGAAAATGGGCATCGAGTTTGATTACTTAGAGCTTGAAAAGGGCGAGTGGAAAAAAGGCGATGACCGCCAGCGCCGCAAAAAACGCAAAAAAACGCAGAATGAAGCGGATGAAATAGCGCATCGTCTCGTGAAAAAGCCGAAGAAGGTTAAGCCTGGATATAAAAAGAAAATGAGCTACGAGATGGAGAAAATCAAGAAAAAACAGAGAAGAAACCAATCTAAGAAAAGAAAGTAGGGGAACCTGTTGTTGAGAATAGGCTCACACGTCTCTATGAGCGGGAAACATATGCTTCTGGCTGCAAGCCAGGAAGCAGCCTCTTATGGGGCGAACACGTTTATGATCTATACAGGCGCACCGCAAAATACGCGCCGGAAGAAAATTGAAGATTTAAATATAGAAGCTGGCCGGACACACATGCAAGAAAACGGCATTGACGAGATTATCGTACATGCGCCTTATATTATTAATATTGGCAACACGACAAACCCGTCCACTTTTGAGCTGGGTGTCGACTTTCTTCGTTCTGAAATTGAACGGACAGCGGCCATCGGAGCGAAGCAGATTGTGCTTCATCCGGGCGCTCACGTAGGAGCGGGAGCTGAAGCAGGCATCAAAAAAATTATTGAAGGCTTAAATGAAGTAATTGATCCGAATCAAAATGTCCAGATTGCATTAGAAACAATGGCAGGAAAAGGATCAGAGTGCGGCAGAAGCTTTGAGGAGCTTGCACAGATTATTGATGGCGTTACACACAATGAGCTTTTGTCAGTATGCTTTGACACGTGCCATACACATGATGCCGGATATCAGATTGTCGAAGACTTTGACGGAGTGCTGAATGAGTTCGATAAAATCGTTGGCATTGACCGTATTAAAGTGCTCCATATTAATGACAGCAAAAATGTCAAAGGCGCAAGAAAAGACCGACATGAAAACATCGGCTTTGGTGAAATCGGATTTGACGCACTGCAATATGTTGTTCATCATGAGCAGTTAAAAGACATCCCAAAAATCCTTGAAACACCGTATGTCGGTGAAGATAAAAAGAATAAAAAACCGCCATACCGCTTTGAGATTGACATGCTGAAAGAAAAACAATTTGATGACACATTGCTCGAAAAGATTTTACAGCAATAAAAAATGGGGGGCTATCCCCCATTTTTTAGCTTGTGAATTGTTTGAATAGTTCATTAACGGTTTGCGCTGTTTCTTTTGATGTAATTGCCTCTACTTGTTTCAGCAGCCGCATTCGTTCATTTTCATTAAAGATGTTCACATTTTTCCCGTATAACAGGTTTGCTACTTCAATGGCCTGCGGTCTTGTTAGGTTGATTCCGTATTGTTTTGAGTACTTCAGCAAATCGTCAGCAGTAGCCTGATTAAGTCGCTGCAAAATAATTCTTTGAAATAAAATCATCGACCATTCCACCTCCAAACTTAATGTATGGGCAAATCATCAAAATGTGTCAGTGTTTAATGGTAAAATAGATTTATAATATATTTAAAATAGTTATTGCAGGAGAGGAGATTTTATGACCCCAACAAAACAGCATAAGAGAGAAACATTTTTCCACTTTATGTTCAGGGTCTTCATGATTCTGGCAGGAGCTGCATCTGCGGCTGTTAGTATCGAATTATTTTTAATCCCCAATCATTTTATTGATGGCGGAATCATCGGTGTATCACTTATTTTAGACCATCTCTTCATGTCAACTCCCGTTTTGAATTTCGCTATATTTGTTGTCATTTTAAATATTCCTTTTATGATCTTCGGTTATAAATATATTGGTAAGACCTTCCTTGTCTCTACGATGATTGGGATTGTCGGGCTTGCCGTTATTGAATCCTCGCTTCACCATGTAGAAGCCATTACAACTCAACCAATTTTGGCGACTGTTTTCGGCGGTCTTTTACTCGGCTTTGGCGTCGGGCTCGTTATTCGAAACGGAGGTTCAATGGATGGTACGGAAATTCTCGGGATCTTACTGACGAAAAAGCTGCCGTTTTCAGTAGGTGAGTTCGTTATGCTCATCAATGTATTCATTTTCATTTGGGCTGGGTTTGTGTTCGGTCCTGAGCAAGCAATGTACTCTTTCATGACTTATTATATTGCAATGAAAACCATTGATGCCGTGATCCAAGGGCTTGATGAAACAAAAGCTGTCATTATTGTGTCAGATCAGTATGATGAGATTTCCGACGCGATTTTGCACCGTCTTGGTCGAGGAACAACCAAGCTGAAGGGGAAAGGCGGATATACTGACGAAGAAAAGGACGTGATTTACGCAGTTGTCACTAGACTGGAAGTGACAAAGCTTAAAACGATCGTGTTTGAAGTTGATCATAACGCTTTCATTACCATTATGAATACCCATGAAACGAGAGGCGGGAAATTCAAAAACGCAATCCATTAGGCTTTCATTTACTTTTATTCATTTTATGGGTATAATTTTATCTGCGGTAAAGAAAATGGCTTGCTGGTCAGACAGCTGCCATTTTCTTTTTCATACATGTGTTCTTAAGCAAAGTGAAAAGGGGGACCCTTCATGAACGTACAAGAAGCGTTGAACCTACTGAAAGAAAATGGGTATAAATATACAAATAAACGGGAAGATATGCTGCAGCTTTTTGCTGATTCAGACAGGTATCTTACCGCTAAAAACGTACTGTCTGCATTAAATGATGATTATCCCGGCTTAAGCTTTGATACAATCTACAGAAACCTTTCTTTGTATGAAGAACTAGGTATTTTGGAAACAACTGAGCTGTCCGGTGAAAAGCTCTTCCGATTTAAGTGTTCGTTTACTCATCATCACCATCACTTTATTTGTCTTGCCTGCGGCAAAACAAAGGAAATTGAGTCATGTCCGATGGACAAGCTTTATGATGATTTAGATGGCTATGAGGTCAGCGGGCATAAATTTGAGATTTACGGCACATGCCCTGATTGTACAGCGGAAAATCAAGAAAACACGACTGCGTAATTGTATATATGAGAAAAAGGAGCCCTGGGCTCCTTTTTCAGTTATTGACACGTATCAAATGATGTTTGTTTTTGTTCATCCATTGAACGGCTTCCAGCCAGTTGCTGACTCTGATGATGTTCGAATCAATTGGAAGCTGGTTATAGGGGGAATTGAATAAAATCACCGGTATATCGGCTTCTTTCGCAATCATCATTGCGTTTCCGTGATGATCCTCGAAAAACAAGTCGATGTTATGATTTTTGACTGCCTCAACTTTATGATGGCCGCCAACGAGTTCGATATGGTCGAAATGAATGTTTTGTCTGTCAAACCATTCATAGGTAATATCAGTTAAATGAGTTCGCCTCGCTGTAATATAAATAAGCTTGTGCTCCTCTTTGAGGAGGTCAAGTGACTGTTTTGCGTGCTGCGCAAGCATTGCTTCCTTATATATGATCGCTTCATTTTGATTCATCCAATCCCAAAATTCTTCCTGCGTAATGTTTAACAGCTTTGTCAAATCATAATCCGTCATATCTTCTAATGAAATGGAAAGATTAAACGAGCGGTTCAAATAAGGGACGAATGTATCCTGAGCCGTGATTGTGCCGTCAATATCTATTCCTAAGCGTAACATGCCCACACTCCTTCAGTTTCATCCTTTCAAGTGTAACATAAACAATTAACATTACCAGAAAAGTTTAGCAAACATGAAACGGGTAAAATGGTTCAAACTATAAAAGCTCCTTTAATAAAACAGAAGGGGGAATTGAAGGTGGCAGATTACGAAAAACGTGACAACAACAGCTACTATGTTGACCATGGTTCTGAAGGAACAAATATTACCCGCGACAATGATGGTTTTTTTGAGGAAACGGCTGCAGAAATCGCAGAGCCTTACCGTGCTGCTGATCGCAACAATGATCGAGACAATGACCGCAGCGGCGGCAATGTCAATGAAGGACGGGGAATGGGATATATTGCGTTAGCCTTGTCCATTATTTCATTGTTTGTACTGCCTGTTTTATTGGGAGCTGCCGGTATTATTGTCGGCTATATCGCAAGAAGAAGAGGTGCTCAGGGCTTGGGAGCTTGGGCGATGGGTATCGGTGTCGTTTCATTAGTGCTTGGAATATTTATTATTCCGTTTTTTTAACATAAAAAGCTTGACGGGTTCCCGTCAAGCTTTTTGTGTCTCTTCTTTTAATTTAGCTTTTTCAGCTTCAAGCTTTGCATAGTGTTCCTCAGCAAGAATGTCGATTTCCTTCTTGAGTTCCTCTACCATTGTTTCCTCTGGAACTTTACGGACAATTTTTCCTTTCCGGAATAACAGTCCTTCACCGCGTGCGCCGGCGATTCCGATATCGGCTTCTCTAGCTTCACCCGGTCCGTTTACGGCACAGCCGAGAACAGCAACTTTGATCGGCGCTTTTATCTTAGAAATATACTCTTCCACTTCATTGGCGATGCTGATGAGGTCAATCTCAATACGGCCGCAAGTCGGACATGAGATGAGTGTGGCAGCATTGGAGGCTAAGCCGAAAGATTTCAGAAGCTCCCTTGCTACTTTTACCTCTTCCACAGGATCTGCGCTTAATGAAATACGCAAGGTGTTTCCGATGCCCTTGCTTAAAATCGCGCCGAGTCCTGCTGCGCTCTTAACTGTGCCGGCAAACAGCGTTCCTGACTCGGTGATCCCAAGGTGCAGCGGGTAATCAAATGCTTTCGACGCTTTTTCATAAGCCTCGATCGCAAGGTTGACGTCAGATGCCTTCATGCTGACAATAATATCGTGAAAGTCAAGGTCTTCAAGAATTTTAATGTGGTGAAGTGCGCTTTCTACCATTCCGTCGGCTGTCGGATAACCGTATTTTTCTAAAATCCGTTTTTCAAGTGAACCGGCGTTTACTCCGATTCTGATCGGAATCCCTTTTTCTTTCGCCGCCTTAACGACCGCTTCGACTTTTTCACGGCGGCCGATGTTGCCAGGGTTGATTCGGATCTTATCAGCGCCGCCTTCAATGGCTTTTAACGCAAGCTTATAATCGAAATGGATGTCAACAACGAGCGGAATGGAAATCCGTTTTTTAATATCTGCAATGGCGTTTGCCGCCCGTTCATCCGGACATGCTACCCGAACGACTTGGCATCCGGCTTCAGCCAACCGGTTAATTTCCGCAACCGTTGCTTCCACATCATGTGTTTTTGTTGTTGTCATGCTTTGGATGACAACTTCATTGTTGCCGCCTATTGTTAAAGGTCCCACTTTGACGGGACGCGTTTTTGTACGATGTGTGATTTCACTCACTTGCAATCGCTCCTTAATTGTAGTTGCCGCTTCTAGATGTAACAATTCTAGTATGGTTTATGTGAATTTATTTTACAAATTACATTGTAACAGTGTCTTCGCCAAACTGACAAGAAATTAACGTTAATTAAGGGTAGACCGGGAATTTGTACGCTGTTCCCGCTTGAATGGCGTTGGCCCTTACATTCGGATTCAGTGCTTCAAAATCCTTTACAATGTCGTCAGGAGAACCTGCTGGTCCGACAATTGACATAACCGTGTCACCCGGCTTAACCTTCACCGTTTTATACGCTGGTCCTTGTGCAGCCGTTTTTGCTGATGCTTCATAGACAGGGAGGTCCTGAATGGGTATTGTTCCAATTTTAAGATCATAAAAAAGAATAAAAAGTATAAAAACAATGCTGCATACAAAGGTGAGACGCTTCATCACTTTTCCTCCCGCATACAAGATTTTATACCATCGTATGCTTGTCCTTTTTAATCCATGACAAAAGAAAAGAGACTGCGAATGCAGTCTCGGATTATACAGCAGCTTTTTTGGACGGAATCTCTTTCAACACGAGAAACAGGATGACAATATTGACAAACCAGTTCAGCAAAAATTCACTTGGAACTGCCGCTTCTAATGCGCGCATGATCGTAAAGAATACGGTCGAAAGGGTGATGGAATAGGCCGAAAGCTTCCAGAGCTGATGGTAGGATAGATGCTTTCTTTGTGAATTCTTAATGATTAACCCGATAAGCGCCAAAAATGATACTTCAATAAATTTTCCTGCGGCAGTTACGAGGAAAATGAGAGCTGAGAGAACAGTTACGATCATCGTTTTATTTTGGTTTAAACCTGCGATGACATCTTTTTTCTTTAACTCTGACGGTATCATTGAGTAAGGCATCTCCTGAGCCTGTCCGTCAATGGCCAAAACAAATTTGTTCTGGAGGATGCCGATCGCATTTTGCTTTGCTTCAATTTGCTTGGTGCCGTAAGCGTCCGTCGGATCAAATACGATAACGAAACCATTTGCCTGTGATTCCGTCGCTTTTTTCTCATCCGTTTGAAGTTTGCCGTTTGAAATTGTGAAATCAGGGAAATCTTTGTTTAACACGGTTTTAAAGCCGTTCATTGATTTTACGGTCCCTGAGCTTACATAATAAGCGGTAGGAATTGCAAAAAGGACAGAAAGCAAAAATACATAAAGAATCGTTTTACCGATTCCTTGAAATCGTGTTTTTGCGATATCGCGGGGAGAGTATGTACTTTTGATGAAAAGCTGAAATATATTCACTATCTTCACTTCCTAGCTATACTAATATATGTTGCTTATTGTATCGTTGCCCGCGTGTGAATACAAGGAAGACATGAAGAAAACAGATGAAAAAGGGAGGAAGAATGCTATGGATATGTTGTATTGGCTGTTGATTGCGGCGGTATTTATCATCGCCTTTATTGGGCTGGTGTATCCCATTATTCCGAGTGTCATATTTATCGTTGCCGGATTTGTATTGTATGGATTTTTGTTTTCATTCAGTCCTTATTCTTATATGTTCTGGCTCGTCGAAGCTGTTTTTGCCGCAGTATTATTCGCCGCGGATTACGTGTCTAATCTGCTCGGAGTAAAAAGGTTCGGCGGAAGCAAAGCCGCTATATGGGGAAGCACGATCGGTTTATTAATCGGGCCTTTTGTCATTCCGGTTGCGGGAATCATATTAGGTCCGTTTATCGGGGCTGTTTGTGCAGAACTTATCGTCCGCCAAAAGGACGTCAAGTCAGCGTTTAAAATCGGTCTCGGCTCACTCATTGGCTTTTTAACAGGGGTTATTGCAAAGGGCATGATACAGCTTTTGATGATCGGATATTTTTTATGGACGGTCCTATAAGAATTGCGGACGGCATGTTTAATGGGGCGAATTATCGGTTAAAGTGAAATATGTTCGCTGAAATGAGCCAAGATGTGAGCTTTTTCATTGCTTACAAAGCATACTTTTGTTACATTGAATGAAGAAAGGCTCGCTGTGAAGCGGCATTTCAGTACATATATATATTAAAGGAGGAATTATCATGGCTTACGAACTTCCAGAATTACCTTATGCGTACGATGCTTTAGAACCGCATATCGACAAGGAAACTATGACTATTCATCATACGAAACACCACAACACATACGTTACAAATTTAAACAAAGCGGTTGAAGGAAACACTGCTCTTGCAACCAAATCAGTTGAAGAGCTGGTTGCAGATATTAATTCTGTTCCTGAAAACATCCGCACTGCAGTCCGCAACAACGGCGGCGGACACGCGAACCACAAATTATTCTGGACACTTTTATCTCCAAACGGCGGCGGCGAGCCGACTGGCGCGCTTGCTGATGAGATCAATAGTGTATTTGGAAGCTTTGACAAATTCAAAGAGCAATTCGCAGCTGCAGCAGCAGGACGCTTCGGTTCTGGCTGGGCATGGCTTGTTGTTAACAACGGCAAACTTGAAATCACAAGCACGCCAAACCAAGATTCTCCGCTTTCAGAAGGCAAAACGCCTATCTTAGGTCTTGACGTTTGGGAGCATGCTTACTACCTTAACTATCAAAACCGCCGTCCTGATTACATTTCAGCGTTCTGGAATGTTGTGAACTGGGACGAAGTGGCTCGTCTATACAGCGAAGCAAAATAATGACACTAGCAAGGTCCTCGATACAGGGCCTTGTTTTTTTATGTCTTCTTTTTACATATCTCGGTTTGAGTGAGACAGACTAAGGGATAGTAAAGGGGAGTCAGTAATGAGCAAACTAAAAAAAGTGATTGGCGATGTAGACGTAAACAAAGGGTTACTCTTTCTGCTGACTATTGGCGGGCTTTACTCACTGGGAATTGCACTGTCCAATACATTTGTTAATGTGTATCTTTGGAAGCAGTCAGGGAAATTTATTGATTTGGCGATATATAATTTATCCATTGTGACAATGCAGCCGATAACCTTTTATTTGGCTGGACGGTTAGCCAAAAAAATAGACAGGGTGTTCATTTTAAGGTTCGGCGTCATTTTTTTAGCTGCCTTTTATTTAAGTGTGCTTTTAGCCGGAGAAACGGCAGCCAGCCGGCTCGTGCTGATCGGCGCGGTGCTTGGAGTGGGCTATGGCTTTTATTGGCTTGCGTTTAACGTTCTGACCTTTGAAATCACAGAGCCGGATACGCGAGACTTTTTCAACGGATTTATGGGCATTCTGTCTTCCTCGGCAGGAATGATCGGCCCGATTGTAGCGGGATTTGTTATCTCAAGGCTTGAAAATAATACGGGTTACACAGTGATTTTCAGCCTCTCCCTCAGTTTGTTTGCATTGGCTGTTGTGATGAGCTTTTTTTTAAAACGAAGAGAATCAAAGGGCCGTTTTATGCTGAGCAAAGTATTTGGAGAGCGCCATAGCAATATGAATTGGCGGAGAATTACGAATGCGCATTTTTTTCAAGGCTTAAGAGAAGGGATTTTTATTTTTTTAATCAGTGTTTTTGTGTTTATTGAGACAAACAGCGAACTGGCCCTCGGCACATTCGGCCTTGTCAACTCAGCTGTTTCTTTCTTTGCCTATTACTTTGCATCCAGGCTGATTAAGAAAAAGGCCAGAAAAAAATCGATTTTGCTGGGCGGCCTTATTTTGTATGGAGCGCTGTTTCTGATTCTGTTTCATATGAGCTTTGCGACATTATTGACGTACGGCGTATTTATTGCCATCGGCTATCCTCTTTTGCTCGTGCCATATGTTTCACTTACATATGATGTGATAGGCCGGGCGAGACATGCCAGAAAAGCAAGAATTGAATATATCGTGCTGAGGGAATTGTTTTTAAACGCCGGCAGGATTGTCTCCATTTTAGGCTTTCTCCTGATCGTGGCTCTTCTCAAAGAAGATGTGGGAATTCCTTTGTCACTTGCTATCTTGGGTGTAGGACATCCGCTGATTTATTACTTTGTCAAAGATATCCGTTTTAAGGAGAAAGAAGAGGAAAATCAAACCATGGAAGAGGATGGCCAAAAAAGGGTCACTGAACCGAATCTTTTAAAAGGCGAAAGATAATTTTTTGTCAAAAAGGGGTTATCTGTAGAAAAAAGTCGAAAAAACCTTTAAAATGAAAACTGGCACTCTTACTTGAGTGTCTTTTCTTTCTGTAAATAGAAAAAGGTGATGTTATGAGGAGAAATAAACCAAAAACACAAAATCATAAAGAGAAAAAGAAGTCGCTGCCGATCCGGCTGAATATTTTATTCTTGGCCGCCTTTGTTATATTTACCTGGATCATTGTGGAACTGGGGATCAAGCAGATCGTGCAAGGCGATGATTACAAAAATCAAGCCAATAAGCAGGAACAAAGTGAAGTCAGCTCCGCAGTGCCGCGCGGTAAAATTTATGATCGAAACTTTAATGCCATCGTGACAAATAAGGCTTTAAACGCAATCACATACACCAGATCTAAATCGACCTCGCAAGAGCAGCGTTTAAAGATCGCAAAAAAGCTGTCTGAGATGATTAAAGTCGATACAAAAAAAGTAACAGAACGGGATAAAAAGGATTATTGGATTTTGACTAGGCCAAAAGAAGCCAAAAAGCTGATTACCTCTCAAGAAAGACAGCAGGCAGAAGACAAAAAATTATCCGATAACGATTTATATCAGCTTCAGCTAAAACGAATTACTGACAAGCAGATGAATGACCTGACGGATAAAGACATGCAGATCCTCGCCATCAAAAGACAGATGGATTCAGGATACGCATTGACCCCTCAATATATCAAAAATGAAGATGTATCAGCGAAGGAAATGGCAGTGGTAAGTGAACATTTAGACGAACTGCCGGGTGTTGATGTCACGTCCGATTGGGAACGTGACTATCCGTATAAAAACCTTCTCCGTTCAGTGCTCGGAAGTGTTTCCAGCTCTGATGAAGGATTGCCGTCCAATTTGCTCGAGCATTATCTGTCGCTTGGCTACAGCCGAAATGACAGGGTCGGAAAAAGCTATTTGGAATACCAATACGAAAGCCTTCTTCAAGGACAAAAAGCAAAGGTAGAAAACATTACAGATTCAAACGGCAATGTCACGGGAACGAAAACCGTTTCTGAAGGCAAAGCCGGTAAAGATCTCGTGCTTACGATTGATATTGATTTGCAAAAGTCAGTTGAAAAAATCATTGAGAAGAATTTAAAATCAGCTAAAGCAAGAGCAAGCACTCAATTGTTAGACCGCGCTTTCGTTGTCATGATGGATCCAAGAAACGGTGAAGTGCTGACAATGGCGGGCAAGCAGATTAAACTAGAAAATGGGGCATACAAGTTTGATGATTATGCATTAGGAAATATGACTTCATCCTATGCCATGGGATCAGCTGTTAAAGGTGCAACCGTACTAACGGGTCTTCAAACCGGCGCCATCAACTTAAATACGGTTTTTCAAGATGAGCCGTTATATATCGGTCAAGATAAAAATGGTAAAAAATCTTGGAAGAATTTAGGTTCGGTTAATATTCAAAGAGCGTTAGAGCAGTCTTCCAACGTATTTATGTTTAAAACTGCGATTGCAATCGGTAAAGGCGAGTATAAACCACATCAAGCTTTACCGATTGATACTGCGGCCTTTGATACATTCCGTAATCATTTTAGCCAATTTGGATTGGGTGTCAAAACTGGAATTGATCTTCCGAATGAAATGACAGGCTATAAAGGAACAAACAGATTGACGGGATTTTTGCTTGACTATGCGATCGGTCAGTACGATACTTATACACCGTTGGAACTGGCGCAATACGTATCAACGATTGCAAACGGGGGCTATCGTTTGAAGCCTCAGCTTGTAAAAGAAGTCAGAGAACCCAATGCTGAAAAAGGGATCGGAGCAGTTGTACAATCTGTTCAGCCTGAAGTGCTGAATAAAATTGATATGAAAAGCGATTATATTAAAGAGGTACAGGCCGGGTTCAGACGAGTGATGACAAAAGGGACAGCCGCGACCCAATTTGCTTCAGCTTCCTATCAGCCTGCCGGCAAAACAGGAACAGCGCAGTCTTTCTATGATGGGCCTGATAAATCAAAAACAGGAACAGCGGCTTATAATACGACACTTGTCGCTTATGCGCCGGCCGATAATCCTGAGATTGCGATCTCTGTCGTAGTACCTTGGGCTTATATTGATTATGGCGCTAAATATACCATTACAAACGAAATCGGCAGAGAAGTATTGGATAAATATTTTGAGCTGAAATCGAAGCAGGACAAAGAAGATACTCAGCAAAAGAATAAAGACAAAATCGAAGAAAACGCAACGTCTTCTAATGACTAAAATGAAACGCTCACATGATGTGGGCGTTTTTTTTATACAAAAAAACGCATTGATTTACAAAACCTTAACATTCGATTCAAACCCTTTTTACACAGAACCTTTATTCTATACGTGTAGGACAAATTACACATTATATGCAGGGGGAATTCAGGAAATGAAAAAAAACAAATGGGTGCTTATGCTTCTAATGGCTGCTTTTATGATGATTGCAGCTGCATGCGGAAATGCAGGAGAAAGTGAAAAATCGAATAGCGATTCTGCAAAAGGGGAAGAAAAGGCATCAGGATCTTTAACCATTTCTGGTTCATCTGCTATGCAGCCATTAGTACTCGCTGCCGCAGAAAAATTTATGGAAGAAAACCCTGATGCAGATATACAGGTGCAAGCTGGCGGTTCTGGAACAGGGCTTTCTCAAGTTTCTGAAGGAGCTGTTCAGATCGGGAATTCAGATGTTTTTGCTGAAGAAAAAGAAGGAATTGATGCAAAAGCGCTAGTCGATCATCAAGTCGCAGTAGTGGGTATGGCAGCAGCTGTAAACCCTGATGCCGGTGTGAAGGATATTTCAAAAGATGAGTTGAAAAAAATCTTCACCGGCAAAATCAAAAACTGGAAAGAGCTTGGCGGCAAAGACCAAAAGATCACACTTGTAAACCGTCCTGATTCTTCTGGCACACGTGCTACATTTGTGAAATATGCGCTTGACGGAGAAGAACCTGCAGAAGGCATTACTGAAGATTCATCTAACACAGTGAAAAAAATCATTGCTGATACTTCGGGAGCGATTGGGTATCTTGCATTCTCATATTTAACAGATGACAAAGTAACTGCTCTATCTATTGACGGTGTAAAACCTGAAGCGAAAAATGTTGCAGCTGGCGAGTATCCAATTTGGGCTTATCAGCATTCTTACACAAAAGGTGAAGCGACAGATTTAGCTAAGGAATTCCTTGATTATTTAAAGAGTGATGACATTCAAAAAAGCATTGTTACCGACCAAGGGTACATTCCGGTTACTGATATGAAAGTGACACGCGATGCCAACGGGAAGCAAAGCTGATCTTTATAAATAGAGGAGTGCGGTGGCAACCGTTTCTCCTCTTAACACATTCATAGGAGTGTAAAACAATGATAAACAATAGAGAAAATATGTCTGTGAGCGAGCGTTTAATCAGCTCAAGGCAAAATCGGCAATTGGATGAAGTTCGGGGAAGAATGATTGTGACAGCTTGTGCGCTTATTATGATTTCGGCATCTGTTGCGATCACCATTTTCCTCGGCGTGAAGGGGCTGCAATCTTTTCTTGTAAATGGTGTAAGCCCAATTGAATTCTTAACGAGCCTAAATTGGAACCCTACAGATACGGATCCGAAATATGGAGTGCTTCCATTTATTTTTGGATCATTTGCAGTAACGATTCTTTCTGCACTCATTGCTGCGCCGCTCGGCATTGCAGGTGCGATTTTTATGACAGAAATTGCGCCGAATTGGGGAAAGAAAGTACTGCAGCCGGTGATTGAGCTTTTAGTCGGCATTCCATCTGTTGTTTATGGATTCATAGGTCTTACAGTATTAGTGCCGTTTATCGCTCAGTTCAAATCGAGCGGAACAGGGCACAGTTTATTGGCGGGAACGATTGTCCTTTCCATTATGATCCTGCCGACCATTACATCGATCTCTGCTGATGCGATGGCTTCTCTTCCGAAGAGTTTAAGAGAAGGTTCTTATGCGCTCGGTGCGACAAGATGGCAGACGATCAGAAAAGTACTTGTACCCGCAGCTTTTCCGACATTAATGACGGCTGTTGTGCTTGGTATGGCACGGGCGTTTGGCGAAGCTTTGGCTGTTCAGATGGTCATTGGAAATACAAGAGTATTGCCGGAAAGCCTGTTTGACACTGCCGGAACCCTGACAACGATCATTACGCTGAATATGGGGCATACCACATACGGCAGCGTTGAAAACAATACGCTGTGGTCAATGGGGCTTGTGCTTCTGGTGATGTCATTCTTGTTCATCCTGTTTATCCGCTACTTGTCATCTAGGAGGAAAGTGTAATGAACCGCAAAATAACAGATAAACTGGCAACTGGAATATTTGGTTTATGCGCAGCCATTATCGCGGCAATTCTGGTAGGCTTATTTTCCTATATTATTATTAACGGTGTTTCCCAGCTCAGCTTCGACTTTATTACGACAAAATCAAGTGCCATTGCAGCTGGAGGAGGAATACGCGACCAGCTGTTCAACTCCTTTTATATTTTGTTTATCACGATGCTGATTACAATCCCGCTCGGTGTGGGCGGCGGAGTGTTCATGGCTGAGTACGCGCCTAATAACAAAGTGACTGATTTCATCAGAACATGTATAGAGGTGCTTTCATCTCTTCCGTCAATTGTGATTGGGATGTTTGGATTATTGATGTTTGTTAACTTAACAGGCTGGGGATATACGATCATAGGCGGGGCGCTTGCATTAACTGTTTTTAACCTTCCTGTCATGGTGCGTGTGACAGAAGACGCGATTCGTTCAGTCCCTAAAGATTTGAAGGAAGCCTCTCTCGCTTTAGGTGTATCACGCTGGCATACCGTAAAAACGGTTTTAATTCCAAGTGCAATCCCTTCTATCATCACCGGAGCGATTTTAGCGTCAGGAAGGGTGTTCGGGGAAGCGGCGGCATTATTATTTACAGCCGGTCTGACAACACCGCGTCTTAATTTTACGGAATGGAACCCGTTTTCTGAAACATCGCCATTTAATATCTTCAGGCCCGCTGAAACACTTGCGGTTCACATTTGGAACGTAAATACGCAAGGAATTATTCCGGATGCTGAAGCGATTGCCAACGGAGGTTCTGCGGTGCTGGTCATTTCTGTTCTTGTATTTAATCTCGCAGCGAGATGGCTTGGCACGATGATCTACAAAAAGCTTACGGCAAATTAGAACGGAAAGAGGCGAAAAACATGTCTGAACAAATGGTAAAAGAAAAGCCTGAACGTGCTGTTTTCGTTCCGAAACAGCGCCACGTGCTCGAAGTGAAAGATCTGTCTATTTTTTACGGAGATAAACAGGCAGTTCACCGCGTGAATATGGATATTGAAAAAAATGCGGTGACCGCTTTGATTGGACCGTCAGGGTGCGGAAAGTCCACTTTTTTGAGAAACATTAACCGAATGAATGATTTAATTCCTTCTGCAAGGGCTGAAGGTGAAATCCTTTATGAAGGATTAAATATACTGGGCGGCAATATTAATGTTGTCAGCTTAAGAAGAGAAATCGGAATGGTTTTCCAAAAACCGAATCCATTTCCGAAATCGATTTATGCGAATATCACACATGCCTTGAAATATGCTGGAGAGCGGAATAAAGCTGTTTTAGATGAGATTGTGGAAGAAAGCTTAACAAAAGCAGCGCTCTGGGATGAGGTGAAGGATCGTTTGCATTCGTCTGCACTTTCGTTATCAGGCGGCCAGCAGCAGCGTTTATGCATCGCGAGAACGCTTGCGATGAAGCCGGCCGTTCTTCTGCTGGATGAACCAGCTTCAGCGCTAGATCCGATTTCAAATGCAAAAATAGAAGAATTAATAACACAACTGAAAAGCGAATACTCAATTATTATTGTCACGCACAATATGCAGCAGGCGCTGCGGGTTTCTGACCGGACGGCATTCTTTTTAAACGGCGAGCTTGTAGAATACGGGCAGACTGAACAAATTTTCACCAGTCCGGAACAGCAAAAGACAGAGGATTATATAAACGGGAAATTCGGATAGGAGGGCGGCAATGAGTATTGCTACCGAAGCTGTAATGAAACAGGAAGTCTATCAAGTCAATGGAATGGACTTATGGTATGGACAGCATCACGCTTTAAAAAATATCAATTTGAGTATTCATGAAAACGAGATCACCGCGATTATCGGGCCGTCAGGATGCGGGAAATCGACCTTCATTAAAACATTGAATTTAATGATTCAAATGACGCCGAATGTAAAGCTTGCAGGTGAACTGAATTATAATGGCAGCAACATTTTAAAGGATAAAGTGGATATCGTGGATTTACGAAAAAATATCGGCATGGTATTTCAAAAAGGGAACCCGTTTCCGCAATCTATCTTTGATAATGTCGCTTACGGACCGAGAGTCCACGGCACCAAAAATAAAAAGAAGCTTCAAGACATTGTGGAAAAGTCATTAAAAGACGTGGCGTTATGGGATGAGGTGAAGGATCGATTGCATTCATCAGCCCTTTCTCTATCAGGCGGCCAGCAGCAGCGTCTCTGTATCGCCAGAGCGCTTGCGACAAATCCTGATATTTTGCTGATGGATGAACCGACATCTGCACTAGATCCAATTTCAACGAGAAAAATTGAAGAACTGATTCTTGAGCTGAAAAATAAATATACTATTGTAATCGTTACGCACAACATGCAGCAGGCAGCAAGGGTTTCTGATCAAACCGCCTTTTTCTACATGGGCGAGCTTGTTGAATGTGACAATACCAATAAAATGTTCTCTAACCCGCAGGATCAAAGAACCCTCGATTACATTACAGGAAAGTTTGGATAAAAAAACAGGCTGACAGTCAGCCTGTTTTTTTATCGTGTTAATGTTTTTACGATCTTTTTGAAACTCATGTCTGATTTTACTTTAAACTCACCGGCGCGGATTTCTTTGTGATAGCCGGCATCAATGACATAGTCATTAAAGTCTTGAGCCGAGGAGATGATGCCTTCTTTTTCAAGAATAGCTGATACATCTGCGGTGCTCATGCCGTCTTTAATGGTGAGCTTGTATGTTTTGACTTTGTCTTTTTTTGTGTCTGAGCTGCTGTCATCGTTCAAGGATTTCTCTTTTGAATCAAGAAGTTTTTGATATTCATCACGGTTAACAGAAACCATTTTTTTAGAATCGAGGTAATTGCTCACATCTTGTTCGGTTACTGTTTTATTTTCTTTTACAGCAGCGGCCTGGTCTTCGTCTGTTAGATAAAAAACAGCTGCAAGAACGGCTGTCGCTAAAATAATGCCGCCTGCAAATGCCTGAATGCCCCGTTTTGTCATACGAGCACCCTCTCGTTATCTTTGATAATCGTATTTACGTCTTCCACTGATACATGCTCAGCTTTAGCGATCGCTTCAGCGGACATGCCATTATTATATTTTGAAAGTATTTGTTTAGCGATCTTTTGATTGATATCGCTATGCTTTGATTTGCGGATGACAAGGTTTGTTTCCAGTAATTCTTCCTCAAGCACTGTCATTTTCTTTTTGAGCTTGTAAATTTCCTGCATCGCAGAAAGCTGCAGTGTTTCGAGCTCTTGCTCTACATCTTTCATCGGATCTCTTTGAGAATATGAGAATGCAATTAGCGCTATACTGACGATAAACAACGCAATAATAGCAATTTCCACGTTTCATCACCTTCTATTCTTTTTTTATCCTTCTTTTTTATACCATAAAACCAATAGATTCTAAAGGTATTCGCGAAAAAAACGAGATTTTGTCGAGAAGTCTTTCTTTGCTTCCACTCTATGTAATGATTTAATAGGAACACCGAGTGAACGATAGGAAAGGAGAATGTTAAAAATCTATGGATCAATACCCATTTCTCTATAATATACGACATAAGTTTTCTTTTTTTAGGGATACATTCGATATGATGATTCAAAACGCCCGCACCTTGACCGTACGCTGGGACATCTCAGAAGAAACAATGCGGCTGGCTGAAGCTGTGCTTTTCGAAAGCCCGCGGGATATGATAAAAGAATTGCGCATTGTCATCAAAAGAAAAAACATCGAAGCTGTCAGGACGAAACGCATAACGTATCATAAAGGGGAATGGACAATTGGACAGGCAGCTGGTGATGCTGTATATCGGGCTGAATACAGAATAGTTAACTCAATGAATGTCTCTCTCAAGCTCGCGGATACAGAGGACATCTATCTTGCGGAAAATGGGGTTAGTGATCTAAAAAGCTTTCAGGCTGAGGACGCGTACACCTGGTGGGAGAAGAAATTTTCTGCCTACACGTGTTATGGAGGAGGGGAAAAAGAAAGATGAACGTTCTCATGCTTTCACTTGAACATCCTCATGAGCCGAAAAGCGGGCTCGGTGTCCATTTAAACCGTCTTATTTCTTATTTAAACCCGCATATCAACATAACTGTTTTTACTCCAAGCAGGCGGCTGTTTTCATATGCGAAGTTTGAAGATTTTATGGCTGATGCTAACTTTACAATGGTTCAGCATGTGTTATCCTGCAATGAGCGTTTCGATCTGATTCATGCCCATGATGATATGACAGCTCCCGCTGCTCATTATTTGAAACAACGGCTTGGCATCCCGCTTGCAGTGACTATCCACGGTCTTGAAAGCGAAAGGAAGAAGGCGTGCCAAGAAGCCCCGCATCCATACAGACTGCAGACCGAACGGCTCCTGATAGAATCTGCTGATGAATTGATTGTACTAAGCTCTTTTATGAAACGGTCGCTTGATAAGGCAGCACGTGAAAAAATAACTGTCATCCCAAGCCCTGCATCTATGGAGGAGGAAAAGGGGGAAGTTCCAAGGAACATGAATGGAAGGTTCATATTTTCGTTTGGTAGGTTTGTTCCGGAAAAAGGTTTTTCTCAGCTGTTAAAGGTGTTTGCTATCCTGAGGCGGCGTCAGCCTGACCTGCATTTGGTGCTGGCTGGGGAAGGTCCGTCTCTCTCCTCCTATGAAAAACTGGCTGCAGCATTGAATTTGAAGGAACGTGTTATGTTCCTGCCGTTTCTGCATAGAAGAGACATCAGAACGTTTCTGTCTCACTGTGAAATGGCTGTTTTCCCTAGTTTTTATGAGCCGTTTGGGCTTGCCGCGCAAGAAAGCATGGAACAAGGTGTGCTGACTGCCGTTTCTCAGTCGGGCGGTTTTTGTGACTTTGCCCTTCACGACAAAACAGCATTCACCGTTGATTTTACGCGCGCGCAGGAAGCGGCTGATCTGCTGGACAGGTTTTTAAAAGACCGGGAAAGAGCCCGCCGGATAAAAGAAGCCGGCAGAGAACAAGTGATCAAACTACACCATCCCCGGCTCATTACGGAATCATATTTGCAGCTTTATGAGCGTATTATTCATAATTCAATAATTCATTGAAAATCAGCCTAGCATTCCGTCCATTATAGTGGTATTATATATAAGTCTGAATAAGTAAATGATTTTAGTTTGGAGGGAAAACAATGCGCGTTAATATTACTTTGGCTTGCACTGAATGTGGTGAGCGTAACTATATTTCTAAAAAGAACAAACGCAACAATCCAGACCGCGTTGAATTTAAAAAATATTGCCCACGTGATAAAAAATCTACGTTACACCGTGAAACAAAATAACAGCTCAGCTGTTTGAGGTGTAAAAAAAGCCAGAGCTTTGAAAAAAGGTTCTGGCTTTTTTCTTTTCCGAGGGGGATGAGAGATGAAATCACAATTAAGAAAAAAGACGATGGAGGCACTATCTGCTGTATCAGATGAAGATCTACTTCAAAAAACAGCGCGTATGTACAAGCGTTTGTTTTCTCTGCCGGAGTGGCAAAATGCCAGCACCATTGCCGTCACCATCTCCAGAGGGCTGGAAATACCGACGCGTCCCGTCATTAAGCAGGCTTGGAAAGAAGGGAAACAAGTTTGTATTCCCAAATGCGACCCGAAATCGAAGAACATGCAATTCCGCACATATCAGACCGATGATCAGCTCGAAACCGTTTACGCCGGACTTCTTGAGCCGGTAATCGAAAAAACAAAAAAAGTGGAACCATCACAAATTGACTTGATAATCGTTCCGGGTGTTTGTTTCGATACTGACGGGTTTAGGGTCGGCTTTGGCGGCGGCTATTATGACCGTTTTTTAAGCGATTATGAAGGGAAGACAGTCTCTTTGCTTTTGGAGTGCCAGCTGTTTTCACACGTTCCCCGTCTGCCGCATGACATCCCGGTACATCAGCTGATAACAGAGGGTCGAATCGTTTTTTGTTGTCCCTAACGTTCCTGCTCCTTATTTAAGAATAAATAAAAAAGAATGACAAACCCTAATTGGCAGGAGGGATATGATGAAAAAACTTATGATTTATGCCATTTTCGCTGTTTCTGCCGTCATGTTTTATCAAAACCGCTACCGTCTTATGAATACCGTACTCAGCCAGCCGGGAATCAGGCGGTCTTTTATTCATTTATTTTTAAGAATTCCGTTTATCCGCAATAAGTTTATACAGCAAGCTTTCTAAAATCCCGTGAAAAACGGGATTTTTTGCTTTCGGTAGGCGTTCGGAGCATCAGCTGTTATAATGAAAAAAAACCATTGGAGCGGTAAACATGTATTTGCTGGAGTATACATATTGGAAAATCGCGGCGCACTTAGTGAATAGCGGGTATGGCGTCATACAAGCCGGTGAGTCAGATGAAATGTGGCTGGAAGCACCGGACAAGTCCTCTTATGATCTGGTTCGCCTATATAAACATGATATTGATTTTCGCCAGGAAATGGCAAGAGACATAGAAGAGCAGGCTGAACGAGTAGAACGAATCAGGGCGTCGATGGGCAATCGTCAGATGAAACTGCTGAATGTATTTTTTTCAACGGAAGCCCCTGTTGATGACTGGGAAGAGATCGCCGAAAAGCCTTTTGAGAAGGGGCCTGTATCAGTTGAGCCGGCGATCGTGAGGAGAACGATGCTCCGTGATGATCTTCAAGCTGTTTTTCCATCATTTCCTGCGGAAGAATGCACAGAAGCCCGCGCTTCGTTTGAAGACGCGCAAATGGCGAGAGAACGCTTCCTTTCGCTAGTACTGAAACAAGAAGAACAGAGAAAAAATGAAGCGGCGGTTTTTCAAAACGGAAAACCAATCATTACATATTTATTCATCGCGCTTCAGATCTTGATGTTTTTCTTGCTTGAATTAAACGGGGGCAGTACAAATACGGAGACGCTTGTCGCTTTTGGAGCAAAGGAAAACAGCCTGATTGCAGCTGGAGAATGGTGGCGGCTTTTGACACCGATTGTGCTTCACATCGGCATTGCGCATTTAGCGTTTAACACGCTGGCTTTATGGTCGGTCGGTACAGCGGTTGAGCGGATGTACGGATCGGGCAGATTTTTGCTGATTTATCTGGCTGCTGGCATCACGGGTTCGATCGCAAGCTTTGTGTTCAGCCCGTATCCTTCAGCAGGCGCTTCAGGAGCCATATTCGGATGCTTAGGTGCATTGCTGTATATAGCTTTGTCAAATCGGAAAATGTTTTTTAGAACGATCGGAACCAATATTATCGTCATTATTATCATCAATCTGGGCTTTGGTTTTGCGGTTTCGAATATTGATAATTCAGGACATATCGGCGGCTTGATTGGCGGTTTTTTCGCAGCCGCCGCACTAGGATTACCCAAAGCCCGAGCATTGGCAAGAAGATTATTGTCAGCGGTTTTGCTGCTTGCTTTGGCGGCCGGGTTTTTATACTACGGATTGCATTCGCCGTCCCATCAGGAGTCGGCGCTGATACAGCAGGCAAGCGAGCTGTATCAGGAAGGAAAGTATAAAGAAGTAACGGAATTGCTGAACGGAGAAGCGGAGCAAAAAGATGCCTCTGTTGATCTATTGAAAATTCTGGCTGTTTCAGATATTCAAATCGGTGAATATGATCAGGCGATTTCCCTTTTGGAAAGAGCAGTGGAAAAAGAACCTAAAGACCATGACTCCTATTACTATTTAGCCTTGCTGTATGCGGAAAAAAATGAGCTTGGCCAAGCAGGAAAGGCTATCGAGTCGGCTGTAAACCTAGAGCCGAAGGAGCAGCGCTATAAAGAGCTGCAGCGACAAATTGAAAACAATAAAGAATCATAAGGAATGGAACATGCCGGGGAGGGAGACTGGCTTTTTTGTCAGCGTTTTCTTCTTGACCGGCTGCATCTATATGAATACGCTTATGATAGTTATGAACTAGAATGGTGAGGAAAAATGAATACATTTTATGATGTGCAACAGCTGTTAAAAACGTTTGGCCACATTGTTTATTTTGGAGACAGAGAGCTTGAAATAGAGTTTATGCTGGATGAATTAAAGGAATTATACATGAACCACATGATTGAGAAGAAGCAATGGGCCAAAGCGGCAGCTGTCCTTCGAAAAGAATTGGAACAAACAAAAAAACGAAAGAGGTAAAGGCTAAGGTGATAAAAATGGACGAGATATGGTTTGCAGGCATTGATCTGGGAGGAACGACGATTAAACTCGCTTTTATTAATCAATATGGTGAAATTCAGCATAAGTGGGAAGTCCCGACTGATAAAACCGGCGATACCATTACCGTTGCGATTGCAAAAACAATCGACAGCAAGCTGGATGAGCTGCAAAAACCGAAGCATATCATTAAATACATCGGAATGGGCGCACCAGGTCCTGTAGATATGGCAGCCGGAGTCGTTTATGAAACAGTAAATCTGGGGTGGAAAAACTATGCTTTAAAGAACCATCTGGAGACAGAAACCGGCATCCCGGCTGTGATAGAAAACGACGCGAATATTGCTGCGCTCGGGGAAATGTGGAAGGGAGCGGGTGACGGCGCAAAAGACGTCATTCTCGTGACGCTTGGCACGGGAGTTGGCGGCGGTATCATTGTAAATGGTGAAATTGTACATGGCATAAATGGCGCCGGCGGGGAAATCGGCCATATTTGCAGCATTCCTGAAGGCGGAGCGCCTTGCAACTGCGGAAAGACGGGCTGTATCGAAACAATAGCGTCCGCAACCGGAATTGTAAGAATTGCAAAAGAGAAAATTGCAGATGCTAAGCAGACGACACGTTTACAAGCATCTGAACAATTGTCAGCGAGGGATGTATTTGAAGCGGCGGATGAAAATGACGAAATTGCCCTGGAAGTCATTGATTATGTATCCGAACACCTTGGTTTGGTGCTCGGAAATTTGGCAAGCTCGCTTAATCCGTCAAAAATCGTTCTGGGCGGCGGCGTTTCGAGAGCTGGAGAACTGCTGAGATCAAAAGTCGAGAAAACATTCCGCAAATGCGCGTTTCCACGGGCGGCAGAAGCGGCTGATATTTCAATTGCCACACTTGGAAATGATGCCGGCGTTATCGGCGGCGCTTGGATCGCTAAAAACGAATGGATGAAACACCAAAATTGTTAAAATTGTATAAATGAAATTGATTTTTTGTTATGTTCAGGTTAAGATTTAAATTAATGTGATAATGAGAATGTTAGGAATAGACTGATTTTTCGAGCGTGCTGCATAGGAGGTTGAAATGCGAAAAACGTTTTTTTCGAAGTTTTCATTTATGCTGATTGCCATTTTATTGATGTGGCTGAAAACGTATGCTGTTTACAAAACCAGTTTTCATATTAAAATCGACAATCTAACGCAGGAATTTATTCTGTTTATCAACCCATTGAGCTTTTTGCTGTTCATTTTTGGCTTCAGCCTGTTTTTAAAAGGCAAAAACAGAAATCGTTACATGATTGCGATGAGCTGTCTTGTCACATTTGTATTGCTGGCAAATATGGTTTTTTACCGTTTTTACAATGATTTCTTAACGATTCCTGTTCTTTTTCAAACGAGCAATATGGGTGATCTCGGAAGCAGCATCGGAACACTTCTAGAGCCGACAGACCTTCTATTGGCTGTAGATATTGTGGTTTTAATATGGCTTCACATTGGGCAAAAAGCTTTTCAATCGGACATTCCCTCCACGAAAAATGAACGGGCGGCATATTTTCTGTTTGTTGCTTCTGTTTATTTCTTCAATTTGGGCTTGTCTGAAGCAGAAAGACCTCAGCTATTGACACGTTCATTTGACAGAGAAATGCTTGTTAAAAACATCAGTTTGTTTAATTTTCATATTTACGACGGTGTTCTTCAGTCGAAGCAGTCTGCACAAAGAGCCTTGGCTGACAGCAACAGCCTAACGGAAATTGAAAACTACGTAACCGCTAATGCGAAAGACGCCAACAAAAGTTTATTCGGCGCTGCAAAAGGCAGGAACGTCATTCTCGTATCCTTAGAGTCGACGCAAAGCTTTGTGGTCAATGAAAAGGTGAATGGAAAAGAAATCACGCCTTTTCTGAATGACTTTATAAAACAGAGCTACAATTTCAATAATGTTTACCACCAAACCGGCCAGGGAAAAACATCGGATTCTGAATTTATCGTGGACAATTCACTGTATCCGCTTGGACGAGGTGCCGTGTTTTTTACAAATGCAGGAAACGAATACAGAGCCGCACCTGAGATTCTGAAAAACAGCGGTTACTATTCAGCTGTCCTTCACGCTAATAATAAAAGCTTTTGGAATCGTGATTTAATGTATGAATCGCTTGGATATGATTCTTTTTTAGATAGTAATGCCTATGATGTAAATGACAAAAATTCAGTCGGCTGGGGACTGAAGGACAAAGAATTTTTTGAGCAATCTTCAGAGCTGATGAAAAATCTGCCTCAGCCGTTTTATTCGAGGCTGATCACACTGACGAACCACTTCCCGTTTGATCTTGATGAAGAGGACAAATTGATTGATCGATATGATTCAAGCAGCCAGACGCTAAATAAATACTTCCCGACCGTACGCTATCAGGATGAGGCGCTGAAACGGTTTATCGAAAAGCTGAGAGAAGACGGATTATACGACAACTCTATTATCATATTATACGGTGACCATTATGGTATATCGGAAAACCATAATGAAGCGATGGGGCAATTTTTAGGGAAAGAGATTACACCATTTGAAGAAGTACAGCTCCAAAAGGTGCCGCTTGTCATTCATATTCCCGGTATTACTGATAAAAAGCCGCAAACCATTGAAACAGTAGGCGGACAAATTGATATCAGGCCGACGCTGATGAATCTTTTAGGGATTGAAACGAAAGATCAAATTCAATTTGGCAACGATCTGCTTTCAGAGGAAAAAATGGACTTTACAGTGCTCCGGGACGGGAGTTTTATCACGGATCAGGTTGTATATACTGACGGTGTTTGTTATGACAAAGAGACCGGTAAGCCGCTAAAAGAGGCAAAACAATGTGAAGCATTTGCTGATAAAGCGAAACAGGAGCTGTCACTTTCTGATGAAATCATCTATGGTGATTTGTTGCGTTTTTATGATCAGAAAAGGCTGGACCATTCGTCAAAACGAAAAGAAAAACAAATGATCGATCAGGCATCGTAATCACAATGTCTCCCCCAACAAAGTGGCGGGAGGCTTTCTTTTTTTAAACACGCTGTCATATAGTAACAAAAAAGGGGGATGATGATGGCGTTTATTACGGTGAAACCTGAGATCAAGCACAACTTGACCAGAGTGGCGAGAGAACTGAAGATAGACGAGGAACTGCTTAAAAGCGCAAATCGCACCGCACAGAAGCACCAATTGTATTGTCCTGGTTATTTGATTGAAGAGAATAACGATAAGGAGCTTCAAACCATTCAGGAGATCAAGAGCTTTTTACAGCCTCGAGAGCTTGATCTTTCTGATAACTGGATAGAGCAAGAAAAAATCTATGATGATGCAGGTGTTGAAAAGGAAGTAAAGAAGATTATTGATGTATTTCCCTTTGTTTCATGCCGAAAAATTGGCCGTTCTGTACTTGGCAGACCAATCTGGGAGCTGAAGGCAGGTGGAGAGCATGCTGTAAAAAAGGTTCATATGAACGCCTCGTTTCATGC
Organism: Bacillus vallismortis; assembly: GCF_040784915.1. Taxonomy (GTDB): domain Bacteria; phylum Bacillota; class Bacilli; order Bacillales; family Bacillaceae; genus Bacillus; species Bacillus subtilis_G. The sequence continues at coordinate 2,606,517 of NZ_CP160797.1, read as the reverse complement.
GAATGAGTGGATCACCACGTCTGTCCTGCTAAAATGGTTTAAGGAATACTGCATGTCATTATGCTGCAACTCGCCTTTCTTCGGCTTTTCTCCCATGAAGCTGTTCAGCAGCACATCTCTGTCTCTCGTTCCTCTTGTCAATCCGGATGGCGTTAATCTTGTCTTGAACGGATCAGAAGGCATGGGAACCAGGAAAGAAGAGCTCGAACGGCTAAATGGCCATCGTCCGAATTTTAATGAATGGAAGGCAAACATAAACGGAGTTGATTTAAATAAACAATTTCCGTCATTATGGGAAATTGAGAAACACCGCAAACCGACAGCACCGACCTACCGCGATTTTCCGGGAATCACTCCGCTTACGGAACCGGAATCCATCGCGATGTACCGTCTGATAACGGAGAATCCACCTGACAGACTGCTGGCCCTCCATACTCAGGGAGAAGAAATTTATTGGGGCTACAAAGGCCTTGAACCTGAAGAATCTGCTGCAGTCATAAAGGATTTTGAGAAGTTAAGCGGGAACATTTATAAAGGGATAAGGGATATAGACAGCTATGCGGGATTTCGCGATTGGTTTATTCACTATTATTTTAAAGAAGGATATACGGTGGAACTTGGAAAAGGTCAAAATCCTTTGCCGTTTCAGCAGTTTTCACATATTTATAATGCGACAAACGGCATTTTGTGGAGGTCGCTATTTTTTCATGAGTAACTGAAAACTTTTTCTTTTTTCTGCCGCAGCAAATATGCGACAATAAAGATGATCGGAGGGGAAGGCTGATGAGATCAGTTTGTTTCATTCTGCTGTCGGCTTTGCTGTTTAGTTTAACGGCATGCGAACCATCTCATCAGCAGCAAAAACAAACATCGGCGGCAAAAGATGAGGAAAAAGACATCATTCCGCTTTCCGCGGAAAAAGCGGATGGAGCTGAAGGATGGCTGAATAACAGCACAATTTTATATACCGCGTCCGATCCGACGAAAACAGAGCTTTTTTCGTACCGCATCTATACCGGCAAAGCGAAAAAGCTTTATCGGACGGATGGCCAAATCGTTGATGTTCAAATCAATCCGAAAAAGCAGATGATTCTGCTGCAAGTTACGCACAGCCAAAAGACAGCAGTGGTTTTGCTTAATGCAAAAGGAGAGACGCTTTACCAAAAAGAATATGAAACGTATGAGCTCGAGGCTGCTTGGAACCAGTATGATCCTTATCAAATGATGGTTACGGTCTTCTCTGAAAACTGGGATTTCCATACATATCAGGTGAATGCCAAAAAAGACGAGTCTTCCTTAAGTCCGGTACAGGTTCCATTTATTCATTGGACATCCAAAAATACATTTGGTTATGTAAAAGAGGGAAGAGAGGATAAGTCAGGGCCTTTATATACATTCGATACGGCCTCCAATACGGAAGAAAAGCTCGAGGATGATGTTCTTTTCTTTGATTCTTTCCATCAAATGAGTTTTACTGTCAAATCAGCTTCCGAACAAAAAGGGACGTATCAGTTTAATACGCCGCAAACAAAATCGCCAGTTACAGCGGAATGGCCGCTCCAAACAAAATATACAAATTTGGCTCCGATGGAGTATGATTATGATGAAGCAAAAGCTCTTTTTTATACGTTTAAAGAAAGCGGCGATTCATATAAGCTCGCAGCTGTCAATGTGGCATCGGGAAAGGCAAACGATCTTTTCTCCCTGCCGAAAATGGAGCCGATACAAATTTCTCCGAACGGGAAATATGCGTTATACGGCTTTCATTTTGAACAGATCATTTTATTGGAATCACATGAAATGAAGCAACTCATCATTGATCAAAAGGAGATGGAATAACGATGGCTATCGCAGATGTAACCATTATCCCAATCGGAACGGAAACACCTAGTGTGAGTGATTACGTGGCCGATGTCCAAAAAATTTTAGGAAAATATCAAGCTGAAGGGAAAATCAAATACCAGCTGACACCGATGAACACGCTGATCGAGGGAGAACTCAGTGACCTTTTCACAGTTATTCAGGAAATTCACGAAGCACCGTTTCAAAAAGGACTGCACAGAGTGGCAACAAACATCCGAATTGATGACAGACGTGACAAAAAAACGACGCTTGAAAGCAAAATAGAAAGTGTCAATAAACGATTACAGCAATAAAAACAAACCTGTATCCAATGGGATACAGGTTTTAATGCGCGGTTGGATAGCCGCTGTTTATCACGGTCATCACCGTAAACCAGCCAAAGACAAATAAGGTGGCTCCGGCCATTAAAAATCCAAGTATATTTCTATTTTTAACAGAACGCAAGACTCCCCATAAAGCGAAAAGAGCGACAAGGCCGAAAATCACGACAAGTAACATTACGCAGCCCCCTTTACATTGAAAAACCTGCAATTCTTTCCATTTTTATTCTACCTGTTTTTTAGAGGTTTGTCGATAGCGTTTTCATTGCGATTGTTTGAATCTTTTTTCAAAAACCCTCATAATAGGAGCATAAAAAGAAAGAGGTGATCATAGTGAAATGGAGACGAATGCCAGTTGGGCCGATTCAAGCGAACGCATATTTTCTCATCAATGATGATCAATGCCTGATTTTTGATCCGGGCGGAGAAGGAAATAAAATCAATCAATACATAAAAGATAAAGGGCTGACGCCTTTAGCCATTTTGCTTACACATGCCCATTTCGACCATATTGGAGCGCTGGATGAAGTGAGAGAAAAATGGGATATCCCTGTTTACCTGCATCAGAATGAAAAGAATTGGCTTACGGATGCCTCCTTAAACGGCTCCGGCATGCTGAGAGGGATAGAAATCACAGCTAAGCCTGCAGATCATCTGATTGAAGGAGACGGTGAGCTCAATATCGGACCGTTTTATTTGGAAACATTATTTACGCCGGGACATTCGCCAGGCAGTGTTTCTTACTACGTGAAGGATGCAGACTTGGTGATCTCCGGAGATGTCCTGTTTCAAGGCGGCATAGGGCGTACGGATTTGATAGGCGGCGATCAAGAGACGCTGCTGACGTCCATTCATGAAAAACTGCTTACGCTGCCGGAGCACACGCTGGTGTTAAGCGGCCATGGACCTGAAACAGACGTGCAGAATGAGCAGGATCAAAATCCGTTTTTAAATGGGTTTTCATTGTAATAAAAGAGACAAACCGATAAGGTTTGTCTCTTTTTGCATTTAATGGCCTCCGCCGCCGGGCACCATAATAAAAATTGAGTAATATGTAAAGCCGGCAAAGAAAATCGTTAAATAAGCGCCAAAAATATAAATATACATGCGTTCAGTTAAGTTCAAATACGATAGAAATACAAATAGGATCGTCTGTCCAAAAAATAATAGGGAAGCATCTTTCATATCACCCAAATAAAACATGACTGCGAAAATTCCCGTCCAAAATCCTAACACCCGGAACATGCGATTCATTTTTATCCCCTCCCGAGAGTACCTCTGACTGTTATTATAATAGATCACACCTAGAAATGTAAACATTTTCATTATTGTTATACAAATGGAATTTGTTCCTTTGATTGCGTTTTCTATTATATGACTGTTTTTTAAAAAATAATCCGAAAAAAAGTTCTTTAAATGGTTTAAATAAAAAATGATCCGGGTAGTTATTCTACAAAGAGATGGTTAACTAGGAGGAAAAAACGAATGGAACAATTAATTTTTTACTCATATCCAAGCTGCACGTCATGCCGAAAAACAAAACATTGGCTTAAAGCGCATCAAATTGAATTTAACGAACGGCACTTATTCAGAGAAACCCCGACAATAGAAGAATTAAGGTACATTTTATCGTTAACGACAGAAGGTATTGATGAAATTTTAGCGACAAGAAGCCAGACCTTCAAAGATTTAAATCTAAACATCGAAGAGATGACGGTAAATGAGGTGCTGGAACTTTTAATCGAGAAGCCGAAGCTTTTGCGACGTCCGATTCTTGTGGACAACAAAAAGCTGGTGATCGGTTATAATCCGGGAGAACTGTTGAAGCTATCGAAGAAGAAAACGGTTCATCAATCTGCATGATGAAAAACCGAAGATCCGCTGATTTTTATGAATCAGCTTATCTTCGGTTTTTCACCTGTTCAGAAACTGGGCTAGCTGGATTCGAACCAACGATCACGGAGTCAAAGTCCATTGCCTTACCGCTTGGCTATAGCCCATCGAATGTAAACATAGTATGTGCTGAGGAAGACGCATTATACATAGGAAACATATATTTTTCAAAAAAACAGGAGGTAGCTCATTAAGATGATAGCTCTTGATCAGTATTTAAGAGAGCACAAAGAAGATATTATCAAACAATGGCTGGAAACTTGCATGTCAAAAGGAAGTGGGCTGCATTCCGCTCAAGATCAAAAGAAATTAGAACAAAAGTTAAAAGACCAGCATGAATCATTAGTGACCATCGTGGCGAAACCCCTTAGTAAAGCAGAAGACGTAAAGGATGAGCTCAATCGATGGTCTCTTCAATGCGCCAGAGACCGTGCCGTTCATGAAGTGACTGTAACAGAAAGTGTCGGCCAACTTAACGCCTTCAGGCACATCATGTTTAAATGGATTCAGACATTCAGCGAAGCCTCTTCTCAAGAAATCAGCATTCAGGACATTTATGAGTGGAGCCGGATCTTGAATCAAACCATTGATGAGATCATCGAAGTGTTTACTGAAGAATATTCCCAGGTCACGATGATACAATTAAACGCACAAAAAGAAATGATTAATGAATTGAGTGCGCCGATTATGCCGATCTCTGAGGGGATAGGGATTCTTCCGCTTGTCGGTGAAATTGATACGTACAGAGCGAGGACGATTTTGGAGTCGGTGCTGCATCAGTGCTCAGCGTTAAAACTCTCCTATTTATTTTTAGATATTTCGGGCGTTCCCATCGTCGATACAATGGTGGCTTATCAAATTTTTAAAGTGATTGACAGCACCAAACTACTCGGAATTGAGACGATTATTTCAGGAATCAGGCCAGAAATTGCTCAAACTGTGGTGAAGCTGGGTCTGGATTTTTCGAATGTAAAAACCGAGCAAAGTCTTGCTAAAGCCCTGGCCAATAAAGGATTTAAGATAGAAGAATCATAATACCCTGAACAATCACAACCATGTTCATTCTGGAAAAAAGCTGGACAGCCTCCCGTGGGCTATTCAGCTTTTTTAACTTCTATGAATAAAATGTGATGGCTGTCAATGTCTTTTACCTTAAAAGAGTAGCCATCATATTCAATCACACTTTCAGCCTCGGCGTCTATGTTTTGTGTCAGAAACCAGCCGCCCAAGGTGTCCACTTCAGCTTCTGATAAATCTGTTCCAAGCAGGTTGTTTACATCGCTGATTAATAACTTTGCATTTAATAAGTAGTGATTCTTTCCGAGCTCGCGGATATGAGGCACCTCATCCTCGTCAAATTCATCGCGGATTTCTCCTACAATTTCTTCGATAATATCCTCGACAGTGACCAAACCGGAAGTTCCGCCATATTCATCAATGAGAATCGCCATATGGGTGCGTTCCTTTTGCATTTTCAGCAGTAATTTATAAATAGGAATTGTCTCAATAACATGGATAACGGGCTGAATGAAAGGTTCAATATGCTGCTTGTTCAGTGAAAAATCTTTCGCCAGCATTGAAAACAGCACTTCTTTCATATTGATTACGCCCATAACGTTATCTTTATCCTCTCTTACAACTGGGTACCGTGTATATTTTGTTTGCTTCACTGTTTCCTGCAGACTTGGGATTGAGTCTTCATCAAGTGACAAACTGACCATTTCATTTCGCGGCACCATGATTTCCTTAGCCATTCGTTTATCGAAGGTGAAGATATTATCCATATACCTTAATTCACTTTTTCTGATTTCACCGCTTTTATAGCTTTCAGCTAAAAGAACCCGCAGTTCTTCCTCTGTATACGCCAGTTCATGCTCTGATGCCGGCTTCAGCCCAAACAACCCTGTAATCAACCGGGCAGAGTGGTTCAGCAGCCAAATGAATGGAAACATGATTTTATAAAACCAAATAAGCGGTTTGGCAAGCATCAATGTAATGCTTTCTGCTTTTTGAATGGCGAAGCTCTTTGGCGCCAGCTCCCCTATGACGACATTTAAATACGTCACCGCTAAAAAGGCAATGACAAGTGAAAGAAGGTGGGTGAGCGACTCATTCAAGCCTGCTTTATGAAAAAGGGGACGAAGCAAGGTTTGCACGGTCGGTTCCCCCAGCCAGCCCAATCCTAAAGCTGCCACTGTGATGCCCAGCTGGCAGGCTGATAAATATTCATCAAGGTGAGTGATGACATGCTTTGCTGCTTTAGCGCCTTTCTTTCCTTTTGCGACAAGCTGATCAATTCTGGAACGCCGCACTTTTACGATTGAAAATTCTGCGGCAACAAAAAATCCTGTTAACAAAATGAGAATAGCGACTGCTAGTAAATTGACAAATTCCAAAACAACTGCCTTCTCCAAGGAAGGCATGCACCTCCCTTTTCCGATGTCTTTCTTTTTTCCATACCACAGGAAAATGCTCACAAAACATGTGTTGAAGCGGCTGACTGGTTTAGCGAGGCCTTTCTTGGGCAATTAAAGAACAAAAGAATAAAAGTTTGGAGGAGCTTGACATGAAGGCACATACGGGAAAGGATTGGTTTTGGTACCAAATGGGGCCTCAGGAAAGAGATAAGGCAAGAGATCTGATCCATTTTTCTCACTGGCCTCAATGCGAAAAGTGGTTTGAAAATAACCATCATATTAACTTTTTGCGTGTGGACACAACTGAAACGGAAAATGAAGCAGTATTTGGCTCAATTATATATGATCAGGGGCTGGGTGAGGAAAAAGACCATACCGTTTTTCACTTTTATATTACCAGACAATATTTTTTTACAATAAACTTTGATTTTTCGATTTTGAATGGGATTAAGGGAAAACAAGTTGTCCAGCAAATGGAAAGAGCAGATAGCACCATGGAGGGATTTTTGATCCTTCTCAGCGAGTTAATGAATGCGTATCTAATCGGTTTAGATGAATTTGAAGTAAAGCTGAGAAAGCTCAGATGGCAAATCAAAGACGACAATAGCAAAAGCATTTTAAACCGTGTCCATCTCTTGCACCATGAGCTGATGATCTGGAAAAACTTAATCCTAAACACTAAAAAAATTGAAATGGCATTGAAAGAAACCTTCTTGTCTCAACATGAAGATAAAAAGGTTTATCAGCGGACACAACTCAAAATTGACAGGGGGTTTACATACATCAGTGAATTTGAAGGGGAGCTTAATAGTCTGCTGCATTCAGAGGAAGTCATTACCTCTCACAGGGGAAATGAAATATTCAAAGCGCTGACCATTTTCACGACGCTTTTTACGCCGGTTACAGCACTTGGGGCCCTCTGGGGGATGAACTTTTCAGTGATGCCTGAGCTGAATTGGAAATACGGATATCTCTTATCGCTCTTATTGATTGGCACGTCTACGGTCCTGATCTACCTCTATTTGAAGAAGAAAGGCTGGACGGGAGATATGCTGCAGGAGGGAAAGAAGAAAAAGAAATCTCAAAAAAGGCAGACACTGTAGGATGTTTCATTTTTTGTGCAGCGGATAAAAAATAAATAGAACACGGTAAAGGAGGAATGGAAATGAAAATAAGAGATATTATGACGAAGAATGTAGAATGCTGTGAACCAACCGCTTCAATCACAGAACTAGCGAAACAGATGAAAGACTCTAATGTCGGTTCTATTCCAATCTGTGAAAACGACACACTTAAGGGGATTGTTTCTGATCGGGATATTGTGACGAGATGCTTAGCTGAGAATCAGATGGATGCAAAAGCAAGAGACATCATGAGCGCTGACATCGTATCCGGCCACCCTGATATGTCTGCTGAAGAAGCGAGTCAGCTTATGGCAGAGCACCAAATCCGCCGTTTACCGATTCTTCAAAACGAACGAATTGCCGGTATTGTTGCATTAGGCGATCTTTCCGTTGAGAAAAATACAGACCAAAAAGCCGGAGAAGCATTAAGTGAAATTTCTAAATCAGCATAATGAAAGATAGAGGAAAGCAGGCATGATGGTCATCATGCCTGCTTTTTTATTAAGAAAAATAATAAAATCAAGGAGGAACATTCAGCTGAAACAATCTTTTCTGTCAGCAGAAATTGATTTTTCGGCATATAACATCTCCGGAAAATCACTTTTTCTCCGTTTGATTACCAGTCCTTATTTTTCTACAATACGCATTGAAAGGAGAGGGAATCAAATTGGATTCAATAGAAACGATAAGCAGAACCTTGATTGAAGAGGCGTATTCAACAAAGGCTTCTGACATTCACATTGTGCCGAGGGAGCAGGACGCCATCATTCATTTTCGGGTAGATCACGCCTTGCTGAAAAAAAGGAACATGAAAAAAGAAGAGTGCGTAAGACTGATTTCACATTTTAAATTTCTCTCAGCGATGGACATAGGGGAAAGGAGAAAGCCGCAAAATGGTTCGCTTACGTTAAAACTGGGAAAGGGAAATGTTCATTTAAGAATGTCAACACTTCCCACTATTAATGAAGAAAGCCTCGTGATCAGAGTGATGCCTCAATACAATATCCCATCAATTCATAAACTGTCGTTATTTCCTAAGACAGGAGCCACTTTACTCTCATTTTTAAAACATTCTCACGGCATGCTCATTTTTACCGGGCCAACTGGCTCAGGGAAGACCACCACATTATACTCTCTCGTTCAATATGCAAAAAAACACTTTAATCGAAATATTGTCACACTGGAAGACCCTGTTGAAACAAGGGACGAGGATGTTCTTCAGGTGCAGGTGAATGAAAAAGCCGGTGTGACATATTCGGCAGGGCTTAAGGCTATTTTGCGCCATGACCCGGATATAATTATTTTAGGTGAGATCAGAGACGCGGAAACAGCTGAAATTGCCGTGCGAGCAGCGATGACGGGGCATTTGGTGCTGACGAGCCTTCATACGAGAGATGCGAAGGGCGCGATTTACAGGCTGCTTGAATTCGGCATCAATATGAATGAAATCGAACAGACCGTCATTGCGATAGCGGCTCAGCGCTTGGTTGATTTAGCTTGCCCGTTTTGTGAAAACAGATGTTCATCGGTATATTGCCACCAGTCTCGAAACACCAGAAGAGTAAGCGTTTATGAGCTGCTTTACGGAAAAAACCTTCAGCAGTGTATTCAGGAGGCAAAAGGCAATCATGCAAATTACCAATATCAAACACTGCGTCAAATTATCAGAAAAGGAATTGCACTTGGCTACTTGACGACAAACAACTATGACCGGTGGGTTTATCATGAAACAGATTAGAAAAACTTGGCCGCTAAAGGATCAAGCCTTGTTATTAAAGCGGCTTGGTGAAATGATGGCGGGCGGATATACGCTTCTGGATGGATTACGCCTGATGGAGCTTCAGATGAATAAGAGGCAGGTGGCCGACTTGGCTGACGCGGTCACTCATTTGAGGGAAGGGGCTCCGTTTTATCAAGTATTAAAGAGTTTGTCATTTCATAAGGAAGCCATAGGTATTTGTTATTTTGCTGTAACACATGGTGAATTGCCTGCTTCCATGATCCAGAGCGGAGAGCTGCTGGAACGAAAAATCGCACAGGCAGACCAGCTGAAAAGGGTGCTGCGCTATCCGCTTTTCCTCATCTTTACAGTCGCTGTCATGTTTTATATGTTACATTCCATCATCATTCCGCAGTTTTCCGGTATTTATCAATCGATGAATATGGAAACCTCACGTTCAACCGATATGCTTTTCGCTTGTTTTCAGCATAGTGATCTGATGGTCGTTTCGGCTGCTCTTTTTGCAGCAGGTATCGGGCTTTATTATTGGTTGGTGTTTAAGAAAAAGTCACCTGTCCGGCAAATGCTTATTTGTGTCAGGATACCTTTAGTTGGAAAACTTGTCAGGCTGTTTAACAGCTACTTTTTTTCTTTGCAGCTAAGCAGCCTTTTAAAATCAGGCCTCTCAATTTATGACAGCCTTAATGCATTTAAACATCAATCGTTTCTCCCTTTCTACCGCTGCGAGGCTGAGCAAGTGATTGAACGGTTAAAAGCTGGTGAATCTATTGAAGCCGCTATTTGTGACAGCCCTTTTTATGAAACAGATTTTTCAAAAGTCATATCTCACGGCCAGCTGAGCGGCCGCCTAGACAGGGAGCTTTTCACATACAGCCAGTTCATATTGCAGCGGCTGGAACACAAGGCGCAGAAATGGACAGGCATCCTTCAGCCTATGATTTATGGATTTGTTGCTGCGATGATCTTAATTGTGTATTTGTCTATGCTCTTGCCTATGTATCAGATGATGAATCAAATGTGAAAGGAAGAGGCCGATGAATGAGAAAGGATTCACTCTTGTTGAAATGCTAATTGTGCTCTTTATTATTTCAATCTTGCTTTTAATTACGATACCGAACGTCACGAAACATAATCAAACCATTCAGAAAAAGGGCTGTGAGGGCCTGCAAAACATGATTAAGGCACAAATGACTGCATATGAGCTCGATCATGAAGGACAGACACCGAGCCTTGCCGATTTACAGTCAGAGGGCTATGTGAAAAAGGATGCGGTTTGTCCAGATGGGAAGCATATTGTCATCACTGGCGGAGAAGTTAAGGTTGAACATTAAATTAAACGAGGAGGAGGGATTTACTCTTTTAGAAAGCTTACTTGTGTTAAGCCTCGCCTCTATCCTCTTGATTGCCGTGTTTACCGCACTTCCTCCTATTTATGGCAATACAGCGGTTCGTCAGGCGGCATGGCAGCTGAAAAACGATATTATGCTTGCACAGCAGACTGCAATGTCCAGTCATCAAAGAACGAAAATTCTCTTTCAGAGAAAAGACTATCAATTAATCATGGATAATACGGTGATTGAACGTCCCTATCCAACAGGACTTTCTATAGAGCCGCTGACATTAAAAGACCGTTTGGAATTTAATGAGAAAGGGCATCCGAATACAGGCGGAAAAATACGAGTAAAAGGACATGACGCTTACGACATAACAGTTTATTTAGGGAGCGGGAGAGTCAATGTGGAGAGAAAATAAAGGTTTTTCTACAATAGAAACAATGTCTGCGCTTAGTCTGTGGCTGTTTCTGCTGCTGACAGTCGTTCCCATGTGGAGCAAGCTGATAGCTGATGAAAAGATGGCGGAATCACGAGAAACCGGCTACCAGATAATGAATGAAAGCATTGGAAAATATATGATGACTGGTGAAAGAGATGCTTCAAAAACGGTTATAAAGAACAATAAGATCTATGCGCTGAAGTGGGAGGAGGAGGGTCATGATCAAAACGTATGCATCTCAGCAGCAGCTTATAAAGAAAAACCATTTTGCCTCAGCATTATGCGGACAGACTGGCTATACGCTTCTTAACATATTATTTTCGCTTTCTGTCTTTTTACTCATATCAGGATCGTTAGCTATGATCTTCCATCTGTTTTTGTCGCGCCAACAGGGATATGACGGTTTCACAGAGCAAGAATGGATGATTTCGGTGGAGCAGATGATGAACGAGTGCAAGCAGTCCCGCGCAGTCAAAACAACTGAGCATGGGAGCGTATTGATTTGCACCAATCTTTCCGGGCAAGACATCCGTTTTGAAACCTATCATTCAATGATAAGAAAAAGGGTAGATGGGAAAGGGCATGTTCCGATACTAGATCATATTACAGTCATGAAAGCCGATATTGAAAATGGAATGGTTTTGTTAAAAATTGAGAGTGAGAATCAAAAAGTGTATCAAACTGCTTTTCCGGTTTATCGGTATTTAGGAGGAGGGTGAATGTACCGCACGAGAGGGTTTGTTTATCCCGCTGTTCTTTTTGTATCCGCGCTTGTACTGCTGATCGTGAACTTTACTGCTGCTCAATATATTTCACGCTGCATGTTTGAAAAGGAAACAAAAGAGTTTTACACAGGAGAGAATTTACTTCAGAATGGCGCGCTTGTGTCTATTCGGCATATTCTTGAGCAACGGAAAGGCCAAAAGGGTTCACAGCAGTTTACATATGGGCAGGTTTCTTATGACATTCATGATACATCGATAAAAGAGCAAAAAGAAATCAATTTAAAAGCCATGACGGAGTCGGGAACAGAAAGAACTGCACAGCTAGTGTTTGATCAAAAACAGAAACAACTGCTGAGCTGGACAGAATAAAGCAAAGAAGGGTATAAAAAAAGTCCTGTGAGCCAACACTCATAATAATTGAATGATGAGGTGATCACGTGAAAACAAATGATTATGTCAAATACATGACTCAGCAATTTGTCAAATATATAGATACTCCGAAAGATGAACGAAAAGAACGAAAAGAGGTGCGGAAAGAAACAAAAACACCTGCCTCACAGCAGTGGTTCGGTATTTTACCCTATGGTTTCAGGTTATGGCTGAAGCGAAAAAAATAATTGCACTGCTATAGCGAATAAGGTCCTTCTAAAATGGAGGACCTTATTGATATTCTTCTAATATGGCAATTTTATTAACCTTTTGGCTATAGGGATTGAATGAAATCGTGACAAATACGCCGAATTCCTTTGATCCTTCTCTTAGGGTTAAATGGTATTGCTTCACTGCCTCATCTTTTCTTTTGCGGTCCCATACTTTTTGTTTGAACAGTACCTGTGCGAGCGGGTATCTTTTTTTTGCTTCTTTTACTGCAAGCTCTTCCCATTTAGATATGTGACGGGCGGCGGTCACAAGAGGCCCTTCTTCTGCGTGAGCGGCAGGGGTGCCGAAAACGAGAAGAGAAAGACAAATCACACACTGTTTGAACATTATGCTGTCACCCTTTCCTTGTTTATGATTTCCAAATCGAACTTGGATATGCATTTACTTTCTCACATAACAATCTAAAAATTTCAAAAAGATGAGCAATACTGAGTAAGACTTAGTAAGATGACGAAAATGTTCTCTTAAACGAACTAAAAGGTCGATTTTGGTGTTTTTCAATCCATTAAACGTTGACTATACTCAATTTGTACAGTTCTTTAAAGAGAACGATTGTCGTATTAAGTTACAGTGTTTTACAGGAGGTAAGATATGTTTCGATTGTTCCGCAATCAGCAAAAGCCTAAGACGAAACTAAAAGTTCTGCTTTTTTTTCAGCTTTCAGTCATTTTCAGTCTGACTGCCGCGATATGCTTACAATTTTCCGGTGATACAAGCGCTGTTTTTCATGATATAGAAACATTTAATGCTTCGCTTCAAACATGTAAAGATTTTCAGCATACAGATAAAAACTGCCATTACGATAAACGTTGGGATCAAAGTGATTTGCATCTGTCAGATCAAACGGATACAAAAGGTACTGTATGCTCACCTCTCACTTTATTTGCTGAGCTTAAAAATACAGGTGAGAAACTGAAGAAATCAAAGTGGAAGTGGGAGCTTCATAAGCTGAAAAATGCCCGCAAACCGCTAAAGGATGGGAACGTGATCGAAAAAGGCTTCATTTCCAATCAAATTGGCGATTCACTTTATAAAATTGAGACGAAGAAAAAAATGAAACCCGGCATTTATGCATTTAAAGTATATCAACCGGCCGGCTATCCGGCAGACGGCAGTACATTTGAGTGGTCGGAGCCAATGACGCTTGCAAGGTGCGATGAAAAACCGACAGTCCCGAAAAAAGAAACGAAGCCTGCCGTCAAAAAGGAGAAGGAAACACCGCAAAAGGATGTGCAAGAAAAACCAAATAAAGAGGATGCATCTCAAGAAGCGGTAACGGAAGAAAAAGATACTCAATCAGTTGTGAAGGAAAGCGGGGATGAGAATGAAAAAAGCAATGAAGATGATCAGTAATATTCTCTACGTGATCATCTTTACTCTCATTATTGTACTTACGCTTGTCGTGATATCAACACGTTCATCCGGGGGAGAGCCGGCAGTGTTTGGATACACGCTGAAATCAGTTCTCTCGGGTTCAATGGAGCCCGAGTTCAACACAGGTTCTTTAATATTGGTCAAGGAAATCACCGATGTGAAAGAGCTCCAAAAGGGTGACGTCATTACATTTATGCAGGATGCAAATACGGCGGTCACCCACAGGATTGTTGACGTGACGAAGCAAGGAGGCCATTTGTTATTTAAAACAAAAGGGGACAATAACGCCGCAGCTGATTCAGCGCTAGTATCGGAAGAAAATATCCGCGCGCAATATACGGGTTTTCAGCTTCCGTATGCCGGCTATATGCTTCATTTTGCCAGTCAGCCAATCGGAACAGCTGTTTTACTGATTGTTCCCGGCGTGATGCTGCTGATGTATGCTTTTGTGACGATCACAAGCGCCATTAGAGAAATTGAAAGAAAGACAAAAGATTTGGAAACAGATACAAAGGACAGCACCATGTCCACTTAACTTCAGTTGTAAACCTGGCAACAGGTTTCGATATAAATCATTCAATAAAAGGGGAGTTTGCCATGGGTATGAAAAAGAAATTAAGTTTAGGAGTGGCTTCGGCGGCATTAGGATTAGCTTTAGTAGGAGGAGGAACATGGGCAGCATTTAACGACATTAAATCAACGGATGCTACTTTTGCATCAGGTACACTTGATTTATCTGCTAAAGAAAATTCAGCGAGTGTTAACCTGTCAAATCTAAAGCCGGGAGACAAATTGACGAAAGACTTCCATTTTGAAAATAACGGCTCACTTGCGATCAAAGAAGTATTAATGGCACTGAATTACGGTGAATTTAAAGCAAACGGCGGCAGCAATACATCTGCAGAAGATTTTCTCAGCCAGTTTGAAGTGACTCTATTGACAGTTGGAAAAGAGGGCGGCAATGGATACCCGAAAAATATTATTTTAGATGATGCAAACCTCAAGGACTTGTATTTGATGTCCGCTAAGAATGATGCAGCAGCTGCTGAAAAAATCAAAAAACAAATTGACCCTAAATTCTTACATGCAAGCGGTAAAGTCAATGTAGCAACTATTGACGGTAAAACTGCTCCTGAATATGATGGTATTCCAAAAACACCGATTGATTTTGACCAAGTCCAAATGGAGATCCAATTCAAAGACGATAAAACAAAAGACGAAAACGGGCTAATGGTTCAAAATAAATATCAAGGCAACTCAGTGCAGCTTCAATTCTCATTCGAAGCGACACAGTGGAACGGCTTGACAATCAAAAAGGAACATACTGATAAAGACGGTTACATTAAAGAAAATGAAAAAGCGCACAGTGAGGATAAAAATTAATAGCAATAAAAAAGACATGGCCCAGTATATCGAGTACTGGGCCGTTTCTATGTTGATTGACAAAAGAGGAGTCAGTGCCTCTGCTCGGGCACTACTCCTCTTTTTGAGATTTTCTCCATTTTTGATAATCTAAAAATTCACGAAATTGTTTTTTCGATACCCCGGATGTCATTGCATCGCGAACCAATTTCTCCCATTCACTATCTAATTGACCATCGTATTCGGTTTCATGTTTCTCATCGAGCAAAGTATGAACCGAGACGTCCAGAACAGCGGAGACTTTTTCGAGAAATTGAATGGAGGGGTTCGTTTGTAGATTTCGTTCTATTGAGCTTAAATAAGACTTCGCTACCCCAGCTTTTTCAGCTAGTTCTGATAGTGAGTAGCCTTTTTCTTTTCGGTATTGTTTAATACGCTGGCCAATCAATGTCATCACCTTCCTTGTGATATTATAGCACATTCAGAAAGGATTTACGGTATGACTTCTGGCTGCCGGACCAGGATGAGCAGACTTTTTGTTTAAAAGTAAATATTTTCGTATTTCTTCCGGGCTGATATTTGCCTCTTTGGCTTTCATCATCAATTTAACCCATTCTTGATCTAATTCGAAGTGCTCTTGTTTTGCATTTTTCATGCAGTTTCTCCTCCTAAAATACTTGTTTATGTATTTCAGCCAGTCCGGCCATGACTCATTGTATGCCTTCAGCGTCTCTGGAAGTCATTTGCCATTGAAATTGCCAGAATTTTTTTCCAGTATACCTTTATTATAATCGCATTTTTTCAAAAAAAACGAGAACGATGTCGAATGTTAAAAAAGTTAGCTTGAAATATTATTTTGCAAATAAAATAATCCGCCATTTTCAATTTCCACCAATATCTTTGGTTGATACAAGGATTTCAGCGCCTGTTTTTCTAGATGATACTCTTCTGGTTTTTCTTCTACATGCTCATAAAACTTGTCAAGCAATGACATATCATTCTTCCACCTGTTTACCGCCTGTTCTGCCCAGTCTGACGGCTCCTGCATGGCGGATTTAGCAATATAGTTTTCCATCCGCGTAAGGCCGCTTGCTGGTTTGATCATAGGCGATATGGTGAAGCAATAGTCGCATATTTGCGACGTCAATGAAAGGTGTGTCAGCTTGCTTTGAAAATGTTCAATTATGGTTCCAGAGACTAGATGAAGACCTAGTGACAATAGCTTATCCTTTTTCATGTCGGACTGGTATGAAATCGTGACATTTATACCAAGCCAAGGCTGAAGTGGGACTTTGGCTCCGGCTGATTCAATTTTCTCATACATTCTGGTAAATCTCCCATTTTGTTTAACAGCTTTGAAAATTTGAAAGAGGCGCGGCGCCCCAAAATAAATAAATTCGCCATCTAGGTCTTTTGGAGCGGTGTCCTTATCTGTAATAAAAGTGATTTTCATTGGATTCGGATCGCCGCCTGTCTTCTCGCGCCAGTGCCAGTAGAAAGGGCGGTTCATGATCTGTTTGTCCATTTCAACTGTAAGCTGCACTGTCATATAGCCGGAACCTTGATCGACGATCGGGCAGCTGTTTGCCTGAAAAAAACGAAGTAGAAAATCGTGAATCTCTTGCTGTCTCACTTATAAAACCTCCTTACAGGCTAAGATCCTCTTTTTTCAGCAGGCTGCTGTTTTTTATAAGACAAAAATGAAGTTAAGTTGTCCATTTTGATTTTTATGTCTTCCTCTGTTGCTGAATGGCACAAAATATCGTGCAGATGTTCTTCAAAATTGTTCACTTGAATTTTCGTTAATATATCATCAAGTTCGCCGACCACTTTTTCAAACAGGTGAATTTTTTCATACAGGAGCTTTAAAATATGCTCTTCCACAGTATGTTTTGTCGCCATGTTGTAAATGTGCACGTCACGTTCCTGTCCGAGCCTGTGAATTCTTCCGATTCTTTGTTCAAGACGCATCGGATTCCATGGCAGGTCATAGTTGATCATGTGATTGCAAAATTGCAGGTTAATCCCTTCTCCGCCGGCTTCAGTTGCAATCAGAACCTGGACTTTTTCGCGGAAAAGATCCTTCATCCAGTCTTTTTTCCCGCGTTTAAATCCGCCTCTGAACGGCACGGAGCTGATGCCGTTTTGCTGAAGGAACCATTGGAGGTAAATCTGGGTTGCCCGGTATTCTGTAAAAATGATGACCTTATCGTCTATCTTCTTGATCAGATCAACGACTTGCAGCGCTTTAGAGTTTTGTGTGACTTGGTTGATGCGGTCTATTAAAACCGAAATGGTGCGTTCATCAATGGCCGGTGCTTGTTTTTCTTTTTGATCAAGCATTTTTTTCAGCGTCATATATACCGCTTCTCTGCTCGAACAGCATTCTCTTTGCAATGTCATAATCGAGAACATGCTGGCCGGCTTATTGATGCCTTCTTTCAGGCGGGAAATTTCATCATAAAGCGCCTGCTCTGATGGAGAAAATTCAATCGGCACTGTTTCAACATGGCGCTGTTTCCAAGACAGCCCGGTATCATGCCGCCTGTTTCGGATCATGACTTTATTCACAAGATCTTTTAAATGTTCATGCGCTTCTAAACTGGATTTCTTGTTAGCGAACTCTTCCTGAAAGTGATTTTGGCTGCCTAAATGGCCGGGTTTTAATAAGGACACCAAATTGAAAATTTCTTCAATACGGTTTTGAATTGGCGTCGCGGTAAGCAGCAGGCAATATTTTTTTACGAGACTCCGGACAAATTCATAGTTCTTCGTTTTGCTATTTTTCAGTTTGTGCGCCTCATCAATAATCACGAGATCATATGGGATTGACAGCACGATTTCACGGTGGGGCGAGCGCTTTGCGGTATCGATTGATGAGACGACAATATCGCATTGCTCCCACACATAGCTTTTTTTTTGTTCAACAGCCGGGATCAAAAATTTTTCCTGAAGCTCTTTGACCCACTGTGATACAAGGGAAGCGGGCACAAGGATCAACACTTTTTTGGCTAAACCGCGAATCATATATTCTTTTAGAATCAGTCCCGCTTCAACCGTTTTCCCAAGGCCTACCTCGTCTGCTAAAATCGCTTTCCCGTTCATTTTTTCAACCACTTTTTGCGCAACCTCAAGCTGGTGCGGGAGCGGCGTAAAGGAAGGCAGGTATAAAGGGGCCCGTAAGCCTTCAAATTCAGGAATGGCTAATGTTTTCTGGATTTCTGCAGAAAGCTTGTACAGTTCCCAGTTCGCCCACGGGCCATCATGTTGAAGCCTTTCAGCGAATTCATCAGGCCATTTTGCATCGTAGATCATTTCAGCGTCCATTGTTTTGAAACCGCCTTTCTTATTCTTCGATTCTTAAAATGCACAATATAAGAAAAATCTGCCCAAATTGCTGTTGCCCAGCATATAGTGATGGTGGTAGGATATGAGTATGTATTTGATGTAAGATATTGCTATAGTATGTCCATAACAGCATGAAAATATGAGCGAATGACAGCAAGGGGAGAGACCTGACCGAGAACTTCGGGATACAGGCGCCGAAGGAGCAAACTGCGGAGTGAATCTCTCAGGCAAAAGAACTCTTGCTCGACGCAACTCTGGAGAGTGTTTGTGCGGATGCGCAAACCACCAAAGGGGACGTCTTTGCGTATGCAAAGTAAACTTTCAGGTGCCAGGACAGAGAACCTTCATTTTACATGAGGTGTTTCTCTGTCCTTTTTTGTATGTTTTTTTAGCTGCGCCGTTAAAAAAGGGGAGGAATTCGATGCTGAAAAGAACGCCGTTATTTGACCTGTATAAGGAATATGGAGGGAAAACGATTGATTTCGGGGGCTGGGAGCTTCCTGTTCAATTTTCTTCTATAAAAAAGGAACACGAGGCTGTCCGAACTGCGGCCGGGCTGTTTGATGTATCTCATATGGGAGAGATCGAAGTGTCAGGAAACGATAGTCTGTCTTTTTTGCAAAGGCTGATGACCAATGATGTTTCCGCGTTAACGCCAGGCCGTGCGCAATATACGGCGATGTGCTATTCGGATGGCGGAACCGTCGATGATTTACTTATCTATCAAAAAGGTGAGAACAGTTATTTGCTGGTCATTAATGCATCTAATATAGATAAAGATTTGGCTTGGATGAAAGAACATGCCGCAGGTGATGTGCAGATTGATAATTTGTCTGATCAGATCGCGCTCTTAGCTGTACAGGGTCCAAAAGCAGAAACAATCTTAAAAACGCTTACGTCTTCAGATTTATCTGCATTAAAGCCGTTTGCGTTTATCGATGAAGCTGATATCAGCGGCTGCAAAGCACTTATTTCGCGCACCGGCTATACGGGTGAGGACGGGTATGAAATTTACTGCCGCAATGAGGATGCTGTGTATATATGGGGACAAATTATTGATGCGGGGGAAGCATATGGGCTGATTCCATGCGGTCTCGGCGCACGCGATACTCTCCGGTTTGAAGCGAAGCTCCCGCTTTACGGCCAGGAGCTGACCCGGGATATTACACCGATTGAAGCAGGTATAGGCTTTGCCGTAAAACACAAAAAGGAGTCTGATTTTTTCGGCAAGTCAGTATTGAGTGAACAAAAAGAAAACGGAGCAATGAGGAAGATTGTCGGTCTCGAAATGATCGAAAAAGGGATACCGCGGCACGGATATGAAGTGTTCTATAATGGCAAGCCTGCCGGAAAGGTGACAACCGGCACGCAGTCGCCGACCTTTGGGAAAAACGTCGGCCTTGCCCTAGTTGCTGCGGAAGCGAGTGAAATCGGGACAGTTGTAGAGGTGGAGATTCGCAAAAAATTAGTGAAAGCAAAGGTTGTTAAAACACCATTTTATAAACGCTAATATTTTTTCTTGGGGAGAGGAGTCAACACATGAAGCACCGTTATTTGCCCGCAACAGAAGAGGATAAACAAGAAATGCTTGCCGCTATCGGCGTAAGGGGCATCGATGAACTATTTGCTGATATACCGGAAAACGTCAAATATAAAAAAGAGTATCAAATCAAAAAAGCGAAGTCAGAAACGGAACTCACAAGAGAACTGACAAAGCTGGCCTCTAAAAATAAGGATACCTTACAACACGCGTCTTTCTTGGGAGCGGGTGTATATGACCACTACCAGCCTGTGATTGTGGATCATGTCATTTCACGCTCTGAGTTTTATACGGCATATACGCCCTACCAGCCGGAAATTTCGCAAGGGGAGCTTCAGGCCATTTTCGAATTCCAAACGATGATCTGTGAGCTGACAGGAATGGATATCGCCAACTCCTCTATGTATGACGGCGGAACAGCCTTGGCGGAAGCGGCAATGCTTGCTTCCGGCCATACGAAAAAGAAAAAAATCGTTGTGTCAAAAACCGTGCATCCTGAATCGAGAGAAGTGCTGAAGACATATGCAAAAGGTCAGTATATTGAAGTCGTTGAAGTTCCCGCTGCAGATGGCGTCACCGATCTTGACGCTTTGCGCCAAACCGTTTGCGAGGATACAGCCGCAGTGATCGTTCAGTACCCGAATTTTTTTGGCCGGGTCGAGCCGTTAAAGGATATTGAGCCTATTGCTCATCAAGGGAAATCCATGTTTATTGTGTCAGCCAACCCGCTTGCGTTAGGCCTGCTCGCTCCGCCGGGCAAGTTTCAGGCTGATATCGTCGTCGGCGATGCGCAGCCTTTCGGCATTCCATCAGCATATGGCGGCCCGCATTGCGGCTTTTTCGCCGTCACCAAAAAATTAATGAGAAAGATGCCAGGCCGTCTCGTCGGACAAACGGAAGACGAAAATGGAAAAAGAGGCTTTGTGCTTACATTACAAGCAAGAGAACAGCATATCCGCAGGGATAAAGCGACATCAAATATATGCTCGAACCAAGCTTTAAATGCGCTGGCAGCTTCTGTCGCCATGACAGCTCTCGGGAAAAACGGCGTAAAAGAAATCGCCCGCCAAAATCTCCTAAAAGCCAACTATGCAAAGCAAGAAGCAAAAAAAGCGGGCCTCCCCGTCATATTTGACGGACCGATGTTTAATGAATTTGTCATCAAACTGGATGAACCGGTGAAAGCTGTGAACCAACGTTTGCTGGCAAAAGGCATCATCGGCGGATACGATCTTGGGCTGACGTATCCGGAGCTGGACTGTCATATGCTGATTGCTGTAACGGAGCTGAGAACAAAAGAAGAAATTGACGCACTCATTCAGGAATTGGGGGATCGCCATGAGTAATCAAGATCAGGCACTTATTTTTGAGCTTTCCAGAAAAGGCCGCATCGGCTACAGTCTGCCGGAGCTCGATGTACCGGAAGTCGAATTGGAGGACCTCTTATCAGACACCTATATTCGTGGCGGGGACGCAGAGCTGCCGGAGGTGTCGGAGCTGGATATCATGCGCCATTATACAGCGCTGTCCAAACGGAATCACGGGGTGGATTCAGGCTTTTATCCGCTCGGTTCTTGCACAATGAAATACAATCCGAAAATCAATGAAAAAATCGCGCGCATTCCCGGTTTTGCTGCAATTCATCCTCTTCAAGATGAAGACACGGTGCAAGGCGCTTTAGAGCTTTTATATGATTTAAGTGAGCACCTCGAGGAAATTACGGGAATGGATGAGGTTACGCTTCAGCCAGCTGCCGGGGCGCATGGCGAATGGACGGGGCTGATGATGATCCGCGCCTATCATGAAGCGCGCGGGGATTTCAAGCGGACGAAGGTCATTGTTCCTGATTCCGCGCACGGGACAAATCCTGCTTCAGCGACAGTAGCTGGCTTTGAAACGATTACGGTGAAATCGAATGAAAATGGGCTTGTCGATCTGGAAGATTTAAAAAGATCAGTGAATGAAGAAACTGCTGCTCTTATGCTGACGAATCCGAACACGCTTGGCTTGTTTGAGGAGCAGATCACCGAGATGGCGGAAATTGTTCACCAAGCGGGGGGGAAACTGTACTATGACGGCGCCAATTTAAATGCGGTTTTAAGCAAAGCGAGACCGGGCGATATGGGATTTGACGTAGTGCACCTCAACCTGCATAAAACATTCACTGGCCCTCATGGCGGCGGAGGTCCTGGCTCAGGCCCTGTCGGTGTAAAAAAAGATCTGATTCCTTATTTGCCAAAACCAGTTTTAATCAAAAAGGAAGGCCGCTTTACATTTGATGATGACCGCCCTCATTCGATCGGCCGCGTAAAGCCGTATTACGGCAACTTCGGCATCAATGTCAGAGCGTATGCGTATATCCGCTCCATGGGGCCTGACGGGTTAAAGGCTGTTACGGAGAACGCAGTGTTAAACGCCAACTATATGATGAGAAAGCTCGCGCCTTATTACGATCTTCCGTTTGACCGTCATTGCAAGCATGAATTTGTATTGTCAGGTAAGCGGCAGAAAAAGCTGGGGGTGCGTACGCTTGATATAGCAAAACGGTTGCTCGATTTCGGCTATCACCCGCCTACGATTTATTTCCCGCTTAATGTTGAAGAATGCCTCATGATTGAGCCGACAGAGACGGAATCAAAGGAAACCTTGGATGTGTTTATCGACGCTATGATTCAAATCGCAAGAGAAGCGGAGGAGAATCCGGAGATCGTCCAGGAGGCGCCGCATACGACAATTGTAAAAAGAATGGATGAAACAAAAGCGGCGAGACATCCAGTGCTCAGGTATGAGACGAAAGAGAAGTGAAAAAAACAGCTGTCTGTAAAAAGACAGCTGTTTGCTTTATTTCTTTGCCTTAATCTTTCCGCCCCATTTTTTAAAGCCGCCTTTTAGGTTGTAAATCTCAGTGCAGCCGTTTTTGCGCAGGGTTTGTGCCGCGCGTCCGCTGCGGACGCTGTTTTGGCAGTACAGATAAACAGGCTTGTCCGGACGGATTTCATTTTTTCTCTGTTTCAGCTGGGAAAGCGGGATGTTGCGGGCGCCTAAAATATGCCCGCCCTCAAACTCATTTGGTTCACGGACATCAATGAGCTGCGCTTTTCGGTAACCCGCGCGGAATTCTTCTTCCGTAAGTGTTTTCATAATTCGCTGCTGATAGACATATGAAGCAATCATATACACGATAAACGCAGCAAAAATAATCAAAACGATCATATTAGACAATGTGATTCTACTCCTTTAGCATATAAAATCAAAACCCTGTTTTGTAAAACAAGGCCATAGAGCCGTTTTCGACAAATACTATTATAGTAAAGCATGGCGCGATTGTCATCCATAATGAAACGAAAATATTTTTCATTTTCCCGGCAGTTTGATAAACTAATTCTATTAAAACGGTAAGGAAGGTCTCAAAATGGAAAAAGAAACTTGGCGGTTTATAGACTCAGGCAATGCAAATCCTGCATTCAATATGGCGCTTGATGAAGCGCTTTTATATTGGCACAGCGAAGAAAAAATCCCCCCGGTTATCCGTTTTTACGGCTGGAATCCGGCGACTCTTTCTGTAGGGTATTTTCAAAATATTAAAAAGGAAATCAATTTTGAAGCCGTACATAAGTATAATCTCGGATTCGTCAGACGCCCGACCGGCGGGAGAGGTGTGCTGCACGATCAGGAATTGACATACAGCGTGATTGTTTCAGAAGAACATCCCGAAATGCCGGCAACGGTCACTGAGGCATACCGGGTCATTTCAGAAGGCATACTCCAAGGCTTTAGAAATCTTGGTCTGGACGCTTATTTTGCCATTCCGAGAACTGACAAAGAAAAAGAAAGCTTAAAAAACCCGCGGTCATCCGTTTGTTTTGACGCGCCCTCATGGTATGAGCTAGTGGTTGAGGGACGCAAGGTGGCGGGAAGCGCGCAAACGAGGCAAAAAGGCGTGATTCTTCAGCACGGCTCCATTCTGCTCGACTTGGATGAGGACAAGCTGTTTGATCTGTTCTTGTATCCGAGTGAAAGAGTCAGAGAGCGGATGCAGCGCAATTTCAAAAATAAAGCGGTTGCCATTAATGAACTCACTGAAAAACAGGTAACGATGGATGAGGCCCGTAAAGCCTTTAAAGAAGGATTTGAAACAGGCCTTAACATTCATTTGGAGCCATACGAACTATCTCAGGAAGAGCTTGATTTTGTACATCACTTGGCAGAAACAAAATACGCTTCAGATGAATGGAATTACAAGCGGTAAACAGGGCTTTTGGCCCGCGGAGCATCCTTGTTTTTTCAAGTTCATTAGTGTAAACTTGTAATGGTTTATAAAGTTAAGGTGCTTTTTGGGAGGGTTTCGATGACGACACCAAGTATGGAAGATTATATTGAACAGATTTATATGCTGATTGAAGAAAAAGGATATGCACGGGTTTCCGATATTGCGGAAGCATTGGCAGTCCATCCCTCCTCTGTAACGAAAATGGTTCAAAAACTAGATAAAGACGAATATTTAATTTATGAAAAATATCGCGGTCTCGTGTTAACGTCTAAAGGGAAAAAAATAGGCAAACGGCTGGTATACAGACATGAATTGCTTGAGCAGTTTTTAAGAATCATTGGTGTTGATGAAGAGAAAATATATAACGATGTCGAAGGAATCGAACATCATTTAAGCTGGAACAGCATTGATCGCATCGGGGATCTTGTTCAATATTTTGAAGAAGATGATGCTCGTAAAAAAGATCTGAAATCAATCCAAAAGAAAACAGAACATCATAATCAGTAAAAAGGCGGTCTCGAAGGAGGCCGTCTTTTTTTGATTCGCTGCGCCGCGCGTCATTCGTTGGTCTATTTCTTCGCATGTTTTCTTAAAATGGTAATAAACGATTGAATGGAGGGGGAGGGGAATGAGATGTATATTGACGGTGTATTTTCCGGCGGCGGAGTAAAAGGCATTGCCCTGGCAGGCGCTTATGAAGTGCTTGAGGAAAAAGGCTTCCGCTTTAAACGGCTTGCGGGTACAAGCGCGGGCGCAATTATAGCCGCTTTCATTGCCTCAGGTTACACCAGTAAAGAAATCCATGCTTTAATTGAAGAAGTGGACGGAGAGAAATTGCTGGACCAGCGGTACTCATTTCTCCCCTTGAAAATGCTTCAGTGGGTGTCCATTTACTGGCGTCTTGGCTTATATAAAGGCGATACGATAGAAAAATGGATTGCTGATCTGTTAAGAGCGAAAGGCATAAGGGTTTTCGGTGATTTGCAGAAGGGGTCTCTGCGCCTTATCGCTTCTGATCTGACAAACGGCACCATGATTGTTTTGCCGGACGATTTGGTCCGTTACGGGTTAAATCCCGATATGTTTCCGGTTGCCAGGGCGGTAAGAATGAGCTGCAGCATTCCGTATTTCTTTGAACCGATAAAATTAAAAACGGACACAGACACCGCCACGGTTGTTGACGGAGGGGTGTTAAGCAATTTTCCCATCTGGCTGTTTTCAAAGGAAAGAAAACGCCCTGTTATCGGTGTGACGCTTGCACCGCGGGAAAGGGAGCGTCCGCGAAAAAATATCCGCAACGCATTCGAACTGTTCGGCGCCCTGTTTGAAACGATGAAGGATGCACATGACGCAAGGCACATTGCGTCACGCTATGAACAAAACATCATTTTTCTCCCGGTTGATGACATCATGGCGACCGATTTTCATTTAACACAACAAAAAAAACTAGCCCTGATTGAGCTAGGTAAAAGACGGACAGAGCAGTTTTTAAAACAGTGGACCTATTAAAAAAGCGCTCTGTTTTTCTTTTTATTTTTTTTCCCTTCTATAACAGTCAGCTGAGTCTGGCTTTTTTTCTTGAGAATCATCGGCTTAGGCTTGCTGGCGCTCGGAACGCTGCGCAGGTGGCTGACACGTCCCTTATGTCCGGCGCGGTGCTTTGCTTTTTGTTCTTTCATCCGGCGCCGGGATTGTTTCGCCGCTTTTTTGAAGGCCGCTCCTTCGCTGCCCGCATTTCGATTCATTACATATTTCACAATAAAATAAATAATGATACCTGCCACGATGACGGTTACCGCCATTTTTGCCATTTCTCCGGGATTGGTTACCAGTACATAGAGGAAACCGAACGCTCCCAGCGCAATTAATACAGCAATAATAGGTTGTACACGATGATTCATAACTGTCCACCTCCGAAAGTAATAGCAGGGCAACGGATATTAGATGACGTTGTGAGAAGGCTTCTGATTTTGTGCAGACATTTCTTCGAGTCTGAGAAGCTCGTTAAAGCTTTCGATTGCAACTTCAACCTGGTCATCCTTAGGCTCTTTTGTTGTTAACAGCTGAAGCCAGAGCCCCGGATACCCAAGGAATTTCAGTCCGGGTATATCACGCACTTTGTTTGTCAGCTGCAGAACTTCAAAGGATATGCCGAGTACGACCGGTATCAGCGCGACACGATCTATAACACGCAGCCAAAGCGGATCTGTCGGAACGAGCAAATAGACAAACATGCCGACAATAATCGTAAATAAAATAAAGCTTGATCCGCAGCGGTAATGAAGCCGAGATTGGTTTTGAACATTCTCTACTGTAATTGGCAAATTCTGTTCATAACAGTTTATGACTTTATGTTCGGCTCCATGATATTGAAACACTCTTTTAATGAGCGGTGTCATGGATAAAAAATAAATGTAACCGAGCAGCAAAATCAACTTAAACAGGCTTTCAACCGCGATTTGCGCTGTGTCCGATGAAAAAACCGGCCTTGTCAGTTCAGCTAAGAAAACAGGAACCAATGTAAATACAAATTTACTGAACAAAAATGATAAGACGCCGATAACCGCGAGGCTGAGATACATAGACAGCCCGGAGGATTTTTTTTCTTCCTGCTCAAGTGTCTCGTCTTCAGATGGATCAAGCCCGTAACGTTCGCTAGAAAAATTCAAATGCTTGGTGCCGTTTGCGCTCGCTTCAATAATGGCCGCGATCCCTCGTAAAAACGGAATCTTTTTCACGATGTTCAGTTTCGGGTTGCGTTTGCGGGGAAGCTTAAAGAAGTCAATGCTTCCGTCCGTTCTTCTGATTGCTGTAACGTAATGATGCTTTCCTCCAAACATAACACCTTCCACAACTGCCTGACCGCCGTAAGCGGGCGGAATTTTATGTTTTGACATATTATCAACCTGCCTATTTCTTTAGGATTGCTAACCATTTCCTTTCACTCTATTGTACAGGAAACAGCGCTAAACCTCTAGATTGACAGGCTGAAAAATTGTCTAGCCTTGCTTTATCTACATGCATTATACCCGTTAATTTCAAATTTTACTCGCAGCTGTCAAAAAGTGTGAGCTTTTTTATTGACATTTCATTTTTTGGGCACACTTTAACTGGAGGTGCCATGATGACAAGCGAAAAAAAGACAGAACAAAATGAACAATCGAATGAGAAGCAGGGACCGCCTGTTCCGATGGCCAGCAGGGTGGCGGCAACAGGTTTTTTCGGAGGCGTATTATGGAGTTTCATCGCTTATATTGCGTATTTGTTTCATTTTTCCGAAGTCAGTCCGAATATGATTTTGCAGCCGTTTGTACTCGGAGAGTGGAAAAAACATGGACTGGGGACAGTAATCAGCATTATTTTAATCGGAATTCTTTCAATCGGCGCAGCATTCCTATATTTTCTTCTATTGAAACGGTTAAAAACAATGTGGCCGGGTATTTTATATGGCTTTCTGCTTTGGATGCTCGTGTTTTTTGTTTTTAATCCCATTTTTCCTGATGTGCGCGCGGTGACCGAACTGAAAGCTGATACAGTTATTACGACCATTTGCATTTATTTGCTTTACGGGCTGTTTGTCGGTTATTCCATCTCATTTGAATACAATGAGCTGAATTCGGAGAAGCTGGCACGTGCGCTGGGAACAGTGCATAGAGAATAGTGTATTATCCTTTTCCAGTATGATAAAATGTTCACGAGAAGTGGACATTTTTTTACATGAGATACCCTCACGAAAAGGAGAGATTCATGTGCCTCATTTTTTGATTTTGAACGGGCCGAATGTCAATCGGCTGGGGAAGCGTGAGCCGAAGGTATTCGGCCGCCAGACACTGACCGACATAGAAACAGATCTTTTTCAATTTGCTGAAGCCTTACATATCCAGATCACTTTCTTCCAGTCTAATCACGAAGGTGATTTGATTGATGCCATCCATGAGGCAGCGGAGCAATACGACGGCATAGTTCTGAACCCCGGAGCGCTGAGCCATTACAGCTATGCAATCAGAGATGCTGTTTCGAGCATCGGCCTTCCTGTGGTTGAGGTGCATTTATCAAACTTATATGCCAGGGAGGAATTCAGACATCAGTCGGTCATTGCTCCGGTTGCGAAAGGGCAGATCGTCGGTCTTGGAGCTGAAGGCTATAAGCTTGCGATTCGCTACTTATTAAGCCAGCAAGGGGGAGAATCAAGATGAAGCTAGAGAAATTAAGAGACCAGTTTGGACAGCTGGGGATTGACGGAATGCTGATCACAAGCAGCACGAATGTACGCTATATGACAGGATTTACAGGTTCAGCGGGTCTGGCTGTTATATCAGGTGATAGGGCGGCGTTTATTACGGATTTTCGTTATACAGAGCAGGCGAAGGTTCAGGTAAAGGGCTTTGAAATCATTGAGCACGGCGGAAGCCTGATTCAGACCACCGCCGACACGATTGAAGCGTTCGGCATCAAACGCCTCGGCTTTGAGCAAAACAGCATGACATACGGCACATATGCGTCGTACAGCGCGGTTATCAGTGAGGCTGAATTAGTGCCTGTGGCTGAATCCGTGGAAAAGTTGCGCTTGATTAAGTCTAATGAAGAGATTAAGATATTAGAGGAAGCTGCGAAGATTGCAGATGATGCCTTCAGACATATCTTGACGTTTATGAAACCCGGCATTTCTGAAATCGCTGTTGCCAATGAGCTGGAGTTTTATATGAGAAGCCAGGGAGCTGACAGCTCTTCTTTTGATATGATTGTTGCCTCGGGCCTTCGGTCAAGCCTTCCGCATGGTGTGGCCAGTGACAAACTGATTGAAAGCGGAGACCTAGTTACGCTTGATTTTGGCGCTTATTATAAAGGATATTGTTCTGATATTACCCGTACGGTCGCTGTAGGTGAGCCAAGTGACCAATTGAAGGAGATTTACCAGGTCGTATTTGATGCTCAGGCATTAGGCGTCGCACATATTAAGCCGGGAATGACAGGAAAAGAGGCTGACGCCCTCACAAGGGATCACATTGCGGCAAAAGGCTACGGTGAATATTTTGGCCATTCAACCGGACACGGGCTCGGCATGGAGGTTCATGAATCACCGGGATTGTCCGTCAGATCTTCAGCTATCCTTGAACCGGGCATGGTGGTGACAGTGGAGCCGGGCATTTACATACCAGAAACAGGCGGTGTCCGCATAGAAGATGACATCGTGATTACAGAAAACGGCAACCGGACAATCACCCATTCCCCAAAAGAACTTATTATTTTGTGATTGGAATATAGGAGGACATTAAACATGATTTCAGTTAACGATTTCCGTACAGGATTAACAATCGAAGTAGACGGCGGCATTTGGCGCGTCGTTGACTTCCAGCATGTAAAACCTGGTAAAGGCGCGGCGTTTGTCCGTTCTAAACTCCGCAATCTTCGAACTGGCGCGATTCAGGAAAAAACATTCCGCGCTGGTGAAAAAGTAGCGAAAGCGCAAATCGAAACAAAAACAATGCAATATCTATATGCAAACGGAGACCAGCACGTATTTATGGATACTTCTTCTTATGAGCAGCTTGAACTAAGCGAGACTCAAATCGAAGAGGAATTAAAATACCTGCTTGAAAACATGTCTGTGCATATCATGATGTACCAAGAAGAAACGCTCGGTATCGAACTTCCAAACACAGTTGAACTGAAAGTTGTTGAAACTGAACCCGGCATTAAAGGTGATACAGCATCTGGCGGTACAAAACCTGCGAAAACCGAAACCGGCCTTATTGTAAACGTGCCGTTCTTTGTAAATGAAGGCGACAAACTTGTTGTCAATACATCTGACGGTTCATACGTTTCAAGAGCATAGAAAGAAAAGAGAAGTCTGTTCCCAAATGGGAGCAGGCTTTTTTTGTGCCTAAAAAGAGAATCTTCCTTTTATACGAAAATGACAAGACTACTTCCGCAAGCTAGAGCATATCATATAAAAAAATGGGAGGTTGGGAGAGTGCTATGAAATTTTTGCTTGGAAATATCAATTCTACTGTTTTAACAATGGCCGGATTGCGCGTTTTATCCTCTATGATTGAGCTGACGGCAGCGATTATCATGCTTGTGACAAATGATGTCCGGAAGGCGGTTGTGGTTAACAGCATTCTCGCTATTGTCGGTCCGCTGATTTTTATCATCACCATGACTGTCGGAATCTATCAAATTGCCGGGCAGCTGTCGTATGCAAAGCTGATTCTGATTTTTACGGGTGTTGTTTTAATTTTGGCGGGTGTTCATAAATAAAGAGAGGCTTGTCATAAAGTCTGCCTCACATCATACATTTTAAAGAAGCCAATCGGTAGAAAGGAGGAGGCTCTGTTTGAATGAAATCGCTGAGGTTCTCCCTGAATCCATGAAAAACGCCCTTTCTGAAATACCGGAACATCAATGGCTTGAAATCGAAGAAGTCAGAATTCGGGTCAACCGCCCTGTTGAATTAATTCGAAAAGGACAACCTGTTTTTTTATCCTATGCGGGTACGGCCGAGGATGCCCATCTGATTCTCAGCCGGCTCAGCAACTATAGTATGTATACGCTCGAAGAAGAGCTGAAGAAAGGGTATGTCACGATCAGAGGCGGCCACAGAGTCGGGCTGGCAGGCAGAGTCATTACGGAAAACGGAGGTGTGAAAGGCCTCCGTGACATCGCATCTTTTAATATACGAATTGCCCGGCAAAAACTGGGGATTGCGGAGCCGCTGCTTCCATACTTATATCAAGACAGCTGGTTGAATACGCTGATTATCGGTCCGCCGCAAACTGGAAAAACAACACTTCTCCGAGATCTTGCGAGACTCTCGAGCACCGGCAAAAAACGCATGTCGCCCGTAAAGACAGGAATCGTCGATGAACGGTCAGAAATTGCCGGATGCCTGCGCGGTATTCCCCAGCATCAATTCGGGCAGAGGATTGACGTGTTAGACGCCTGTCCAAAGGCTGAGGGCCTGATGATGATGATTCGGTCTATGAGCCCTGAGGTGATCATTGTCGATGAAATCGGGCGTATGGAAGATACAGACGCACTTCTTGAAGCGCTGCATGCAGGTGTTTCAGTCATCGTATCGGCGCATGGCTGGAGCATATCTGATCTGATGAAACGGCCTTCATTAAAGCGATTGTGGGAAGAAAGAGCCTTTGACCGCTATTTGGAATTATCGAGAGCGAAGGGGCCGGGCACAATAAGCCGCATTTATGACAAAGATGGAAATGTGCTGTCTGGGACGATGGGCGTGAAGACATGCTGAAGCTGCTGGGTGCTGTATTCATTGTGGTGGCGACAACATGGACAGGTTTTGAGATGGCGAAAGTTTATACGGAACGACCGCGGCAAATCCGCCAGCTGCGTGCGGCGCTCCAATCCCTCGAGGCTGAAATCATGTACGGCCATACACCGCTTCATATCGCTTCACAGCAGATTGCCAAGCAGCTGGCACAGCCTGTTTCGGCTCTTTTTACCACATTCAGTAATCAGCTGGACAAGGGCAGCGATTCCGCAAAAACCGCGTGGGAGCAAAGCTTAAAGAAGGTGTGGGACACCATGTCTTTGAAAAAAAGCGAATATGAAGTGCTGAAGCAATTTGGCGAGACGCTCGGGATTCATGACCGAATCTCGCAGCAAAAGCACATCAAGCTGGCGCTTACACACTTGGAAGCCTCGGAAGCGGATGCTGAGCAGGCACAGGCGAAAAATGAAAAGATGATAAAAAGTTTAGGCTTTTTAGCGGGCTTGTTACTCATTCTTCTATTGATGTAAACGTGAGGGGAGCAAAAATAAAATGGGAGTAGACGTGAACGTGATATTTCAAATCGCCGGAGTGGGAATCGTGGTGGCTTTTTTACACACGATTTTGGATCAGATGGGCAAAAAAGAATATGCCCAGTGGGTGACGCTGTTAGGTTTTATCTATATTTTATTTATGGTCGCCACAATTGTAGACGACCTATTTAAAAAGATAAAAGCTGTGTTTTTATTCCAAGGATAGGGGGGCTTGCAGATTGACATTGTTCAAATTGTAGGTTTAGGGCTGATCGCCACCTTCCTTTCTTTAATTGTTAAAGAACAAAAGCCGACTTTTGCGTTTTTAATCGTCGTGTTTGCAGGCTGTGCCATTTTTCTTTATTTGGTAGACCAAATCTACGACATTATTCGAATGATAGAAAAAATTGCAATTAACGCAAACGTCAACATGGTCTATGTTGAAACCATTTTAAAGATTATCGGAATCGCCTATATCGCTGAATTCGGGGCGCAGCTTACAAAAGATGCCGGTCAAGGGGCCATCGCCTCGAAAATAGAATTGGCGGGGAAAATTTTAATTCTTGTTATGGCTGTGCCTATTTTAACAGTCATTATTGAAACGATTCTCGGACTTATACCTTCTATGTCATAACCGAAGGGAGGCGGTAGATTGAAGCGTTTCCACTGGGCTTTAGTTCTGGCCGTGCTGATCATAGCAGGCCGTGCAGAATTGGTACAAGCAGCCGGTGATGCCGAACAAGCGGATGAACATGCTGAAACGGCTGAGCAATTAGCGGAAAGAACAGCGGCCTCACTTGAAACAGACAAGATCGGTGAATTTTGGAATGACATTATGACAGAATATGGCGGACTGCTGCCGGAAAGCCAAAAAGGCAGCTTAATTGAGTTTATCAATGGCGATAAATCATTTTCACCGCAAGAATGGCTGAAAGCTCTCTTTTCTTATTTGTTTCATGAAGTGCTAGCCAACGGCAAGCTGCTGGGCACATTAATTTTACTCACCATTTTTTGCGTCATCCTGCAGCTTCTGCAAAATGCGTTTCAGAAAAGCACCGTCAGCAAGGTCGCCTATTCAATTGTGTATATGGTGTTGATTATTCTTGCGCTGAACAGTTTTCATGTGGCAATCAATTATGCGACGGAGGCCATTCAGACGATGACTAGCTTTATATTGGCGCTCATTCCGCTCCTCTTGGCGCTTTTGGCTTCCTCAGGCGGAGCTGTATCTGCAGCTTTCTTTCATCCTGTTATCCTCTTTCTGATGAATACGAGCGGTCTATTAATTCAGAATATCGTCATGCCGCTGATTTTCTTATCAGCGATTCTAAGCATTGTCAGCACTATGACTGAACAATACAAAGTAACGCAGCTGGCCAACCTGCTCAGGAATATCGCCATCGGAGCACTGGCTGTGTTTCTCACCATCTTTCTCGGTGTTATTTCTGTTCAGGGAGCCTCAGCTGCAGTGACAGACGGCATTACGCTCAGAACGGCTAAATTTATAACCGGAAACTTTATTCCCGTTCTTGGCCGAATGTTTACAGACGCGACAGATACAGTGATCAGCGCTTCCTTATTGCTGAAAAATACCGTAGGGATTCTCGGTGTTGCTATTTTAATCTGTATCGCGGCCTTTCCGGCAATCAAAGTGCTTTCCCTCGCTTTTATTTATAAGCTGGCAGCCGCGATTCTTCAGCCGCTTGGAGGCGGACCCGTCATTACTTGCCTCGATGTCATCAGCAAAAGCGTCATTTATATTTTTGCAGCTCTCGCCATTGTGTCCCTCATGTTTTTTTTAAGCCTTACCGTCATCATCACAGCCGGAAACCTCACGATGATGATGAAATAAAGGAGGCTGGCGGATGAGTTTTCTAACTGAATGGCTTACCACCATCGTGTTGTTTATCCTATTTGCCATTGTGATTGATATGCTGCTGCCGAGCTCCAGCATGCAAAAGTACGCAAAAATGGTGGTCAGCCTGCTCTTGATTGTCGTCATGCTTACACCGATTTTCAAGCTTTTCAACACAGATCCTGAAGTCATCTTTGAATACCTCACAAAAAACAGGCAGTCAGAGTCTGCCGACATAAAAAATCAAATCAATTCAAAAAAAATAGAAATACAAGCTTCCCAGCGTGCATATATTTTAGAAGAAATGGCTGTCCAACTAAAAAAGAAAGCGGAGGAGAGATTCAGTCATGATGAATACAAAGTAGACCACATCAAACTCACGGCAGGAGAAAAGGTAGATTCAGAAGAGGATATTAAAACAATCAGCGTGTATATGGCCCCGTCTTCTGAAAACACGGTCCAAACGGTCGCGCC
The DNA here is from genome assembly GCF_040784915.1 of Bacillus vallismortis. Classification (GTDB taxonomy): domain Bacteria; phylum Bacillota; class Bacilli; order Bacillales; family Bacillaceae; genus Bacillus; species Bacillus subtilis_G. Next base: position 2,572,005 of record NZ_CP160797.1, on the reverse strand, counting down.
GGTTCGCATTGACACAGATGATGCGTATGCAACAAAAGAAGCAGCCGAACAAAAAGAAGCAAAACAGATCCAGTCACAGCTTGCGGACATTTGGGAGATCGAAAGTGAGAAAATTACGGTTCAAATGGAAGGCGGGGAGAGTGTCGGCAATGAATAAAAACGGATTATGGAATGTATTGAAAAAGCAGTTTCTTCCGGGGCAAACGAAGCACGGCGAAAAGCCGAAGTTGACCAAATATCATTACTTTCTGTTCGTTTTTGTTCTCGGAGTTTCCTTCATGCTCGTCAGCCATCTGTTTTCATCGCCGGAGAAAACGGAAAACGCCAAACCGATAACGGCGGTATCATCACAGGATACCGCAGCCGGCAAAGGGAAAACAGCCGAAGTGTTTAAAGCCTCAAAATCTGATGAACCTAAAAACTCGATCGATGATTATGAAAAAGAATACGAAAATCAGCTGAAAGAAATTCTTGAAACGATCATAGGTGTAGACGATGTCTCGGTTGTCGTGAATGTTGATGCAACGTCGCTGAAAGTATATGAAAAAAACAAATCAAACAAAAATACAACCACTGAAGAAACAGACAAAGAGGGCGGGACAAGAAGCGTCACAGACCAGACATCGGAAGAAGAAATTGTGATGATCAAAAACGGCGATAAAGAAACACCCGTCGTCGTCCAAACGAAAAAACCTGATATACGCGGTGTACTCGTTGTTGCTCAAGGAGTGGACAACGTTCAAATAAAACAAACGATTATTGAAGCGGTGACACGGGTCCTGGATGTTCCAAGCCACCGGGTTGCGGTTGCCCCTAAAAAAATAAAGGAGGATTCATAAATGCTCAAAAAACAAACCGTTTGGCTATTAACAATGCTCAGTCTTGTCGTGGTGTTAAGCGTCTACTATATCATGTCTCCGGAAAGCAAAAATGCCGTGCAAATGAAAAGTGAAAAAAATGCGTCTGACTCAGGAGAGGTCGCAACTGAAAAAGCGCCTGCCAAGCAAGACACGAAGGAAAAAAGCGGTCCGGAAACTGAAACAGAAACGGAAAAAGAAGATGGAACAAAGGGCACGAAAGATTCATCAGCAGACAAGGAAACATCCGCTGAAGCCAGTGAAAAAGGAACTGTGGTAACAGAAACAGCCGATGATGATTTGTTTACAACATACCGTCTAGATTTAGAAGATGCCAGAAGCAAAGAAAGAGAAGAGCTGAATGCCATAGTGTCAAGCGATGATGCGACAGCAAAGGAAAAGAGCGAAGCATATGATAAAATGACGGCTCTCAGTGAAGTGGAAGGAACAGAAAAACAGCTGGAAACCCTTATTAAAACACAAGGCTACAAAGACGCGCTCGTCAATGCTGAAGGAGACAAAATCAACATTACAGTCAAATCAGACAAACATTCTAAATCTAAGGCGACAGCCATCATAGACCTTGTGGCAAAAGAAATCAAAACAATGAAAGACGTCGCTGTCACATTTGAGCCATCCAAGTAAATAAGAGGAAAAATACGCCCGCTTAAGCAGCGGGCTTTTTGTGTGCCAATCATATTAGAGTTGAATTCAAAAGTCCGCTCCTGTAAGATAAACATAGTATGTACTTTTAGTAGTAACCTATAAAAAAAGACATTTTATACATAGGAGTGCGATTGAATGTTAAATATTAAAGAAATCCACGAGCTGATTAAAGCAATTGACGAGTCTGCAATTGATGAATTCGTATATGAAAATGAAGGTGTATCCTTAAAACTGAAAAAACATGAAGCAGGCACTGTTCAAGTGATGCAGCAGGCGCCGGCAGCACCAGTGCAGGCACAGGCTCCGCAGGCAGTTCAGCCGCAAGCGCAGCAAGCAGCGTCGGCACCTGCCCAAGAAGCACCGAAGCAAGATGAGAATCTGCATAAAATCACTTCACCAATGGTAGGAACGTTTTATGCGTCTTCATCACCTGAAGCTGGCCCATATGTAACAGCCGGTTCAAAAGTAAATGAAAACACAGTTGTCTGCATTGTAGAAGCGATGAAGCTTTTCAACGAAATTGAAGCGGAAGTAAAAGGTGAAATCGTTGAAGTGTTAGTAGAAAACGGCCAGCTGGTCGAATACGGACAACCTCTATTTCTTGTGAAAGCAGAGTAAGGAGACTTAACATGATTAAAAAGCTATTGATCGCCAACAGAGGAGAAATTGCTGTCAGAATCATCAGAGCCTGCAAAGAGCTCGGAGTTGAGACTGTCGCTGTTTATTCAGAAGCTGATAAAGATGCCCTTCATGTTCAAATGGCTGATGAAGCTTTTTGTATCGGGCCGAAAGCATCAAAAGACAGCTATTTAAATGTTACAAATATTGTGAGTGTTGCGAAGTTGACAGGAACGGATGCTATTCATCCGGGATATGGATTTTTAGCTGAAAATGCAGATTTCGCGGAATTATGTGAAGAAGTTAACGTCACATTTGTCGGTCCGAGCGCTGACGCCATTTCAAAAATGGGAACAAAAGACGTTGCGAGGGAAACGATGAAACAGGCCGGCGTGCCGATCGTGCCGGGTTCGCAAGGAATTATAGAAAATGTGGAAGAAGCGGTTTCACTTGCTAATGAAATTGGGTATCCTGTAATTATAAAAGCCACCGCAGGCGGAGGCGGAAAAGGAATCAGGGTTGCCCGCACCGAAGAGGAACTGATCAAAGGCATTAAGATTACACAGCAGGAAGCTGCAACAGCATTCGGAAATCCAGGTGTTTACATCGAAAAATACATAGAAGATTTTCGTCACGTTGAGATCCAAGTGCTTGCCGATAACCACGGAAATACCATCCATTTAGGTGAACGCGACTGCTCGATTCAAAGACGCCTGCAAAAGCTTTTGGAAGAAACACCATCTCCGGCGCTTGATTCAGAAATCAGGGAGCAGATGGGAGATGCAGCGGTTAAGGCTGCAAAAGCAGTTGGCTATTCAGGCGCGGGAACAGTTGAATTTATTTATGACTACAACGAACAGCGCTACTACTTTATGGAAATGAACACGAGAATCCAGGTGGAGCACCCAGTCACAGAAATGGTGACGGGAACAGATCTGATTAAGGAACAAATTAAAGTGGCATCAGGAATGGAACTGAGCCTTAACCAAGAAGATGTCGAATTCCAAGGCTGGGCGATCGAATGCCGAATCAACGCAGAAAATCCAAGTAAAAATTTCATGCCGTCTCCTGGTGAAATTAAAATGTACCTGCCTCCGGGCGGTCTTGGTGTCCGTGTAGATTCAGCTGCTTACCCGGGCTATTCCATTCCTCCGTACTATGACAGCATGATTGCAAAAGTGATCACATACGGAAAAACGAGAGATGAAGCGATTGCCCGCATGAAGCGCGCATTGAGCGAATTCGTCATTGAAGGCATTGAGACAACAATCCCATTCCACTTAAAACTGCTTGAACATGAAACATTTGTTGGCGGAGAGTTTAATACGAAATTTTTAGAAACATATGATGTAATGGGCTCATAATTTTTACGGAGGTGAATTGAATGAAAGACAACAGCTTGCTTAAAATGAATCAAGAAGATACGCATTTAGGTAAGGTTGAGATTGCACCGGAAGTCATCGAGGTCATTGCCGGCATAGCAGCTTCAGAAGTTGACGGTGTTGCCGAAATGCGCGGAAACTTTGCGACAGGTGTCGTCGAACGCTTCGGTAAAGTAAATCATGGCAAAGGTGTCAAAGTCGACCTGGCGGATGACGGCATTACGATCGATGTATACTGCGTCGTTACATTCGGCGTTTCGATTCCGAAAGTTGCAGCGTCCGTTCAGGAAAACATTCGTCAAACCTTATTAAATATGACGTCTCTTTCGATTAACGAGATCAATATTCATATCGTCGGCATTCAATTTGACACAAAAGCCCAGGAAGTCCAAATCGACGAAGAAATGTAAATGGCTTAACAAGAAACCAAGGGGAGGGCGGCCCTTTGGTTTTTTTACACGTTACCCCTTATTTCAAAGCATGAAGAAAGCCGGCTCAAGGCAGCCGAGTTTCTTCATGATCGTGAAATCCGAATGATCATATCAAGGTGTGTGAAAATATTCGGTAATAGGGTGAAAAAACCTTGATTTCAATATGCGGATACGAAAAAAATATGTTATGATCTCTTTATGGCTTAACGACAAGCGGATAAAGAGGATCAAAGGAGAAAGAAAATGAAAAGAAGAACAGCAAGAGAAAAAGCTTTGCAGGCACTATTTCAAATTGATGTCAGCGATATTGCAGTGAATGAAGCCATAGAACACGCATTGGATGAAGAAAAAACAGATCCTTTCTTTGAACAGCTTGTACACGGGGTATTGGAACACCAAGTCCAGCTTGATGAAATGATCTCCAATCATCTGGTGAATTGGAAGCTCGATCGGATTGCCAATGTTGACCGCGCGATTTTGCGTCTGGGAGCATATGAAATGGCGTATGCCGAAGACATTCCGGTGAATGTCTCTATGAACGAAGCGATTGAGCTGGCAAAACGGTTTGGTGATGACAAAGCGACAAAGTTTGTAAACGGGGTTCTTTCTAACATTAAATCTGATATTGAACAATCATAGGAGGAAAGAAAATGACTGCAACAATCATCGACGGAAAAGAAACGGCTAGAGAAAAACGCGAACAATTGGCAAAAGAGGTAGAAGAGCTTAAAAAGCAAGGCGTCACTCCCGGGCTCGCGGTTATTTTGATTGGAGATGATCCTGCTTCTCACTCTTACGTGCGAGGAAAGAAAAAAGCGGCTGAAACTATGGGAATGAATTTCAAGCTCGATCAATTCGACAGCAGTCTAACAGAAACGGAACTGCTTTCCATTATCGATCAATACAATCAAGACCCTGAGTTTCACGGCATCCTCGTTCAGCTCCCGCTTCCAGACCATATTTCTGAAAAAGCGGTGATCGAACGTATCTCTCCTGATAAAGATGTAGACGGTTTTCATCCGTTAAACGTAGGGAAAATGCTGCTTGGCGAAGATACGTTTCTTCCTTGCACGCCTCACGGAATTGTTGAGCTTTTGAAGAAAACCAATATCGACCTTTCCGGTAAAGAGGTTGTTGTAGTCGGCCGAAGCAATATTGTCGGCAAACCTGTCGGCCAGCTTTTATTAAATGAGAACGCGACGGTTACTTACTGTCATTCAAGAACAGAAAATATAACCGAACATACGAAAAAAGCGGACATCCTGGTGGTGGCAGTCGGCAGAGCCAATTTCATCAATGCAGATCAGATCAAAGAGGGCGCTGTTGTGATTGACGTCGGCGTTAACCGACTGGAAAGCGGAAAGCTTTGCGGAGACGTTGAATTTGAAGGAGCAAAGGAAAAAGCGTCCTTCATCACGCCAGTCCCTGGCGGAGTTGGTCCAATGACTATCACGATGCTTGCGCATAATACTGTTAAATCTGCGAAACGTACGTTATCATAGATAATTGGAGATGTTCACAGGCGGGAGATTTTGCCCGCCGTGAATATGAGCACGATACCCGCTTCTTCAGGCTCCTACAGCCAGGGCGGGTTTTCTTTAGTTATGGTGCAGGAATGCTTATGAGAGGAGTTTGAGACATGGGTGAAACAGCGTATGTTACCGTCTCAGCGCTGACAAAGTATATAAAACGAAAATTCGATGTAGATCCTCACCTTGAAAATATTTGGATTAAAGGCGAATTATCGAATGTAAAAATACATACAAGAGGCCACATTTATTTCACATTGAAAGACGAAAACGCCAGAATGCAGTCGGTGATGTTTGCAAGACAAAGCGAGCGTCTGCCGTTTAAACCTGAAAACGGCATGAAAGTGCTGGTCAGAGGGGGAATTTCCGTATATGAACCGAGCGGAAACTACCAATTATATGCCAAAGAAATGCAGCCTGACGGGGTCGGAGCGCTTTATTTAGCGTACGAAGAATTAAAAAAGAAGCTTGCCGGAGAAGGTTTATTTGACGACCGCTACAAAAAACAAATCCCCGCATTTCCAGCCACAATCGGGGTTGTGACATCTCCAACGGGTGCCGCTGTCAGAGACGTCATTACAACTCTAAAAAGAAGATATCCCCTTGTCAAAGTCATTGTTCTTCCAGCGCTCGTACAAGGCGAAAATGCGAGCAGATCCATCGTTACGCGCATTGAAGAGGCAAATGAAAAAGAGGTTTGCGACGTATTAATTGTTGGGAGAGGCGGCGGTTCGATAGAAGAACTGTGGGCATTTAATGAAGAAATTGTAGCACGCGCGATCTTTGCTTCTAACATTCCGGTTATATCGGCAGTCGGGCATGAAACGGACTTTACGATCAGTGATTTTGTCGCTGATATCAGAGCCGCGACGCCGACAGGAGCAGCTGAGATTGCCGTACCGCATACAACTGAATTAATCGAACGGACAAAAACAGCGGAAGTTAGAATGACAAGAGCAATGCAACAGCATCTCGGCCAGAAAAAAGAACGGATTCAAACGCTGCAATCCTCGTATGCCTTTCGTTTTCCAAAGCGGTTGTATGCCCAAAAAGAGCAGCAGTTTGACCTTGCCTATCAGCAGTTTCAATCACAGTTAACCGCTCTTTTAGATCGAAAAAGCAGACAGCTGGAGCGTGAAACGTACAGATTAGAAGCGCTGCACCCTCATGAACAGCTGAAGCAAGCGAGAACACGATATGAGGAACAGACAAATCAGCTGAGAAAAAATATGACTATCCAAATGAAACAGCTGCATTCCCAATTTCAGACGGTTCTTGGCAAGCTGAATGCGTTGAGCCCTCTTCAAGTGATGGAAAGAGGATACAGCTTGGCTTATAAAGAAGACGAACTCATTAAAAGTGTCAGTCAGATAGAAGAGAAGGACCAGCTTGAAGTCAAGCTGAAGGATGGCGTGCTGACCTGTGAAGTATTAGAAAAGAGAGGGGAAGAAAAATGACAGACGTGAAAAAAAATGAAAACATGACATTTGAAGAAGCGATGAAAGGGCTTGAGAGCATTGTATCAAAGCTTGAAGAGGGCGATGTGCCTTTAGAGCAAGCGATTAACTATTTCCAAGAAGGCATGGCTCTTTCAAAAATGTGCCACGAAAAGCTGCAAAAAGTCGAAAAACAAATGGACTTCATTTTAAAAGAAGACGGCGAACTGGCACCTTTTAGTGTTCAGGAGGAAGACGAAGGTGACAAATAAATTAACGGCTTTTCTGGCGGAGCGGAAAAAAACGATTGAAAATCAGCTTTCTGTCTATACAGAAAAGCTCGATATGCCGGATTCATTAAAAAAGTCTATGCTGTATTCCCTTGAGGCTGGCGGAAAGCGGCTGCGTCCTCTCATTGTACTGGCCGTTTTAAACGCATATGGGAAAAGTGAAAAGGACGGCATTCCGGTGGGGTGTGCTGTCGAAATGATTCACACGTATTCGTTAATTCACGACGACCTTCCTTGTATGGATGATGATGATTTACGCCGCGGGAAGCCGACAAACCATAAAGTGTTCGGTGAAGCGACAGCAGTATTAGCGGGTGACGGGCTGCTCACGGAAAGCTTTAAGCTGATCACCTCCCACTTGTCGGACGGGGTGTCAGCAGAAAAGCGCCTTCGGCTTGTGAATGAACTGATTTCAGCGGCAGGCACTGAAGGCATGGTCGGTGGACAAGTAGCTGATATGGAAGCGGAGAACCGCCAGGTCACGCTTGAAGAACTTGAATCCATTCATGAACGGAAAACCGCTAAGCTTCTCGGTTTTTGCGTTACCGCCGGTGCTATTTTGGCGGATGCGCCTGAAGAAGACATTGAAACACTGCGTACCTTCAGCAGCCATATTGGAATTGGTTTTCAAATCAGAGACGATATTTTAGATTTAGAAGGCAGTGAAGAGAAAATCGGCAAACGTGTCGGCTCGGATACAACAAACGACAAATCGACTTACCCGTCCCTTCTGTCACTGGAAGGGGCCAAACATAAATTGGATGTTCACATAAAAGAGGCGAAGCGTTTGATCGGCGGACTCTCTCTTCAAAAAGAGCTTTTATATGAGCTTTGTGATTTAATTGCGGCTAGAGATCACTAAACCGATCCTAATTTGAAGCGGCTGCACGAGATATGGTAAAATGTAAGCAGTTTATATGAAAAATGAAAGAGAAAAGCCCGTTTGTCTTTTTTTATGTCTGAGAACTGGCCATTGTCCAGCTCGGCATGCGGAAGACATGTATCATTGCAGAAATTCATGCTGAAAGTGAGTTGATCCGCTTTGGATCTTTTATCAATACAGGACCCGTCATTTTTAAAAAACAAGTCCATTGATGAATTAGAAAAATTAAGTGATGAAATCCGCCAATTTTTAATTACAACGTTATCCGCTTCCGGCGGCCATATCGGCCCAAACTTAGGTGTCGTAGAGCTTACTGTTGCGCTGCATAAGGAATTTAACAGCCCGAAAGACAAATTTCTGTGGGACGTAGGCCACCAGTCGTATGTCCACAAGCTGCTGACAGGACGCGGAAAAGAATTTGCGACGCTTCGCCAGTACAAAGGGCTTTGCGGATTCCCAAAGCGGAGTGAAAGCGAGCATGATGTTTGGGAAACAGGGCATAGCTCAACCTCTCTGTCAGGTGCGATGGGAATGGCAGCCGCGCGTGATATAAAAGGAACCGATGAATTTATTATTCCGATCATCGGTGACGGTGCGCTGACAGGCGGAATGGCGCTCGAAGCGCTGAACCACATCGGCGACGAGAAAAAAGACATGATTGTCATCCTAAATGATAATGAAATGAGTATTGCCCCGAATGTCGGAGCCATTCATTCTATGCTCGGACGGCTGCGCACTGCCGGAAAATACCAGTGGGTGAAAGATGAGCTCGAATACTTGTTTAAAAAGATCCCGGCAGTTGGGGGCAAACTTGCCGCCACGGCGGAACGCGTGAAAGACAGCCTGAAATACATGCTTGTCTCGGGCATGTTTTTTGAAGAGCTTGGTTTTACGTATTTAGGCCCGGTGGATGGACATTCTTACCATGAGTTGATTGAGAATCTTCAATATGCCAAAAAAACGAAAGGCCCTGTTCTCCTGCATGTCATCACAAAAAAAGGGAAGGGGTACAAACCGGCTGAGACCGATACGATCGGAACATGGCACGGTACCGGACCATATAAAATTAATACCGGTGACTTTGTAAAACCGAAAGCCGCAGCACCTTCATGGAGCGGTCTTGTCAGCGGGACTGTGCAGCGAATGGCGCGAGAGGACGGACGCATTGTAGCCATTACGCCGGCTATGCCTGTCGGCTCAAAGCTTGAAGGCTTCGCAAACGAATTCCCTGATCGCATGTTTGACGTAGGAATCGCCGAACAGCATGCGGCAACGATGGCTGCAGCTATGGCAATGCAGGGGATGAAGCCGTTTTTGGCGATTTATTCAACCTTCCTGCAAAGGGCATATGACCAAGTGGTTCATGACATCTGCCGCCAAAACGCCAATGTGTTTATTGGCATTGACCGTGCAGGGCTTGTGGGCGCTGACGGAGAGACACACCAAGGCGTGTTTGATATTGCATTTATGCGCCACATTCCAAACATGGTCTTAATGATGCCGAAAGATGAAAATGAAGGACAGCATATGGTTCATACAGCACTCAGCTATGACGAAGGCCCGATTGCGATGCGTTTTCCGCGCGGAAACGGACTCGGCGTAAAAATGGATGAACAGCTGAAAACGATTCCGATCGGCACGTGGGAAGTGTTGCGCCCGGGGAACGACGCAGTCATCTTAACATTTGGAACAACAATCGAAATGGCGCTTGAAGCAGCTGAAGAGCTGCAAAAAGAAGGCCTGTCCGTGCGCGTTGTCAATGCGCGTTTTATTAAGCCGATGGATGAAAAAATGATGAAGGATATCTTAAAAGAAGGCTTGCCGATTTTAACGATTGAAGAAGCGGTCTTAGAAGGCGGTTTCGGAAGCTCGATTTTAGAATTCGCTCATGATCAAGGTGAATTCCTTACACCGATTGACAGAATGGGTATCCCGGATCGGTTTATTGAACACGGAAGCGTAACGGCGCTCCTTGAAGAAATTGGACTAACAAAACAGCAGGCGGCAAACCGCATTAGATTACTGATGCCGCCGAAGACACACAAAGGAATTGGATCATGACGTCAAAGAAAGAACGATTAGATGTATTACTAGTAGAAAGAGGGTTGGCGGAAACGCGGGAAAAAGCCAAGAGAGCCATTATGGCGGGAATCGTCTATTCAAACGAAAACCGCTTGGACAAGGCTGGGGAAAAAATTGACCGCGATCTGCCGTTAACAGTCAAAGGAAACCCGCTGAAATATGTGAGCAGAGGCGGCTTAAAGCTTGAAAAAGCGCTGAAGGAGTTTCCCATCTCTGTTAAGGATAAAATCATGATTGATATTGGCTCCTCCACCGGCGGTTTTACGGACTGCGCTCTGCAAAACGGTGCTAAACAGTCATACGCGGTAGATGTAGGCTACAATCAGCTTGCGTGGAAGCTTAGACAGGATGAACGGGTCGTCGTGATGGAACGGACAAACTTCCGTTACGCAACACCGGCAGACTTTACAAAGGGCATGCCGGAGTTTGCTACGATTGACGTGTCCTTTATTTCACTGCGGCTTATCCTGCCTGTCCTCAAAACATTGCTTGTGCCTGGCAGTGACTGCATGGCTCTTGTTAAGCCGCAGTTTGAAGCGGGACGGGAATCCGTCGGCAAAAAAGGGATTGTCAGAGATCCTAAAGTACATGCTGATGTTCTCAAGCGTATGGTCAGTTTCTCTGCTGCTGAAGGCTATATCTGCAAAGGCCTGTCATTTTCTCCAATCACGGGAGGAGACGGAAATATTGAATTTCTCCTTCATTTGCATTGGCCGGGAGAGGGACAGGAAGGACAGGAGCTGTCAGAAGAAGAGATCAATCGCATTGTAGAAGAGGCACATAAGACGTTAAAAGAAAAAAAAGCAGATGTACCGGAATAATAGGGCGCTATTATTCCTTTTTTCTGCATTTATGTACATTTTGCAGAGAAACATATAACATAAAAGAACAGATAAGCTGGAAATAGAGGTGCTTACATGAACAAAGGCCAGAGGCATATTAAAATCAGAGAGATCATTACAAGCAATGAAATCGAAACGCAGGACGAATTGGTTGACATGCTGAAGCAGGATGGATACAAAGTGACGCAAGCCACGGTTTCACGCGATATTAAAGAGCTTCACCTAGTGAAAGTGCCTACGAATAACGGCTCTTACAAATACAGTCTTCCGGCAGACCAGCGTTTCAATCCGCTGTCCAAACTGAAGCGGGCACTGATGGACGCATTTGTGAAAATAGACTCAGCAAGCCATATGATTGTGCTCAAAACGATGCCCGGCAACGCCCAGGCAATCGGGGCGCTGATGGACAATTTGGACTGGGATGAAATAATGGGAACCATTTGCGGAGATGACACGATTTTAATGATTTGCCGGACTCCTGAAGATACAGACGGCGTAAAAAACAGGCTGCTTGAGCTGCTGTAATAGAAAATCTAACAAAGATAAAGAGGTGTAATGCTGTTTGTTAGCTGAACTATCCATTAAAAACTTTGCCATTATTGAGGAACTGACGGTTTCTTTTGAACGCGGGCTCACGGTTTTAACAGGAGAAACCGGAGCCGGCAAGTCCATCATCATAGATGCCATTTCTCTTTTAGTCGGAGGCCGCGGCTCATCCGAATTTGTCAGATATGGGGAGACAAAAGCCGAGCTTGAAGGGCTGTTTCTATTGGAGAGCGGCCATCCCGTTTTTGACGTATGCGCTGAGCAGGGAATTGACGTTTCTGACGAAATGATCATCATGAGAAGGGATATCAGCACGAGCGGAAAAAGCGTTTGCCGAGTTAATGGCAAGCTTGTCACGATTGCCTCGCTAAGAGAGATCGGCAGGCTTTTATTAGATATTCACGGGCAGCACGATAACCAGCTGTTAATGGAGGACGAAAATCACCTCCAGCTTTTGGACAAGTTTGCCGGAGCCGAAGCGGAAAGCGCGCTTCAAACGTATCAGGAAGGGTACCAGCGGTATATGAAGCTGCTTAAAAAGCTAAAGCAGCTTTCTGAAAGCGAACAGGAAATGGCCCACCGTCTTGATCTCATTCAATTTCAGCTCGAAGAAATCGAATCGGCTAAGCTCGAGCTTAATGAAGATGAGCAGCTTCAGGAAGAGCGCCAGCAAATTTCAAATTTTGAGAAGATATATGAATCGCTGCAAAATGCATATAACGCGCTTCGCAGCGAGCAGGGCGGACTGGACTGGGTCGGAATGGCATCAGCGCAGCTTGAAGATATATCCGATATTAACGAACCGCTGAAAAAACTGTCTGAAAATGTTTCGAACTCCTACTATCTTCTGGAGGACGCTACATTTCAGATGAGAAATATGCTGGATGAACTTGAATATGATCCGGAACGCCTGAACTATATTGAGACGCGCCTTAATGAAATCAAACAGCTGAAACGAAAATACGGTGCATCTGTTGAGGATATCTTGGAATACGCTTCTAAAATTGAAGAAGAGATTGACCAAATTGAAAACAGGGACAGCCATCTTCAAAGCGTGAAGAAGGAGCTTGACTCAGTCGGCAAAGATGTCGCAGTGGAAGCGGCAAATGTTTCAAAAATCCGCAAAGCATGGGCGAAAAAGCTGGCTGATGAGATTCATCGGGAATTAAAAAGCCTCTACATGGAAAAATCAACTTTTGATACGGAATTTAAGATCAGAACAGCGCCCCGAAATGAGGAGGCGCCGATTGTAAACGGCCAGCCTGTTCAGATGACTGAACAAGGGATTGATTTGGTGAAGTTTTTAATTTCAACCAATACAGGCGAACCGCTGAAATCCCTTTCGAAAGTCGCTTCCGGAGGAGAGCTGTCACGGGTGATGCTAGCTATTAAAAGCATTTTTTCCTCTCAACAGGATGTGACGTCGATTATATTCGATGAGGTTGATACCGGTGTAAGCGGCAGAGTCGCACAGGCAATCGCTGAGAAGATCCATAAAGTGTCAATAGGATCGCAAGTGCTGTGTATTACACACTTGCCTCAGGTGGCTGCCATGGCAGATACGCATCTTTATATTGCGAAGGAGTTAAAAGACGGCAGAACGACAACACATGTCAAGCCGCTGTCTAAGCAGGAAAAGGTAGCGGAAATCGGGCGTATGATTGCAGGAGTCGAAGTAACAGACTTAACGAAACGCCATGCAAAAGAACTTTTAAGACAAGCGGACCAAGTCAAAACAACGGGGTGAGCTGCGCGAAAAGCGCAGCTTATTTTTTTCACGCACATCCATTCGTTCATCAGTATATCCAATGTTTTTCTTTATATGACAGTTATAAATAAGGCGTCAGAAGGCAAAATTAAATGATGTAGCAGCAAGTCATAAAGAAGGTGTGGGATAGGAGCGAGGAGAGTGAAGTAGTAAATGCCCGATAACATCAGAAAAGCAGTAGGTTTAATTCTCCTTGTTTCGTTATTAAGTGTAGGTTTATGCAAACCGCTAAAAGAGTATTTACTGATTCCAACGCAAATGAGAGTATTTGAAACCCAAACACAAGCGATTGAAACGGGTTTATCGGTAAACGCTCATACACAAGAATCTTCAGAAGCGTTTACAGTAAAGAAAGACCCGCATGAAGTCAAGGTGACAGGCAAAAAATCAGGTGAATCAGAGTTAGTATACGATCTTGCAGGATTTCCAATCAAAAAAACAAAAGTAAAAGTTCTTCCTGATTTAAAAGTCATACCTGGCGGACAATCGATTGGTGTTAAACTTCATTCCGTCGGTGTTCTTGTCGTCGGATTTCATCAGATCAACACTAGTGAAGGTAAAAAATCCCCGGGAGAAACGGCCGGTATTGAAGCGGGCGACATCATTATTGAGATGAATGGACAGAAAATTGAAAAAATGAATGATGTGGCCCCATTTATTCAGAATGCCGGTAAAACCGGCGAATCTTTAGATTTGCTTATTAAACGTGATAAACAGAAAATCAAAACAAAGCTCATTCCGGAAAAGGATGAAGCAGAAGGCAAGTTCAGAATTGGGTTATATATCAGGGATTCTGCCGCTGGGATCGGCACTATGACCTTTTATGAACCGAAGTCAAAAAAATACGGAGCACTTGGCCACGTGATTTCCGATATGGACACAAAGAAACCGATTGTAGTGGAGAATGGCGAAATCGTTAAATCAACTGTAACATCAATTGAAAAAGGGACAGGCGGAAATCCGGGAGAAAAACTGGCGCGATTTTCCTCAGAACGCAAAACGATCGGGGATATTAACAGAAACAGCCCGTTTGGGATTTTCGGGACACTGCATCAGCCGATTCAAAACAAGATTTCAGATCAAGGACTGCCGGTTGCGTTTTCTACTGAAGTCAAAAAAGGCCCGGCTGAAATTTTAACGGTCATTAATGATGACAAGGTAGAAAAGTTTGATATTGAAATCGTCAGCACAACCCCGCAAAAATTCCCGGCAACAAAAGGAATGGTCTTGAAAATAACCGATCCGAGGCTATTAAAAGAAACAGGCGGCATCGTCCAGGGGATGAGCGGAAGCCCGATCATCCAAAATGGCAAAGTGATCGGCGCTGTCACCCATGTGTTTGTAAATGACCCGACAAGCGGCTACGGCGTTCATATTGAATGGATGCTGTCAGAAGCGGGAATTGATATTTACGGAAAAGAAAAAGCAAGCTGACTGCCGGAATTTCCGGCAGTTTTTTTGCTTTGATCCCTCTTCACTTCTCAGAATACATACGGTAAAATGTACAAAAGAAGATTTTTCGACAAATTCACGTTTCCTTATTTGTCAAATTTCATATTTAGTCGAAAAACGGAGAAAAACATAGAAAAACAAAGATATACCACTAATATTGGTTATGATGATTTTTTTAGAGGGTATATAGCGGTTTTGTCGAATGTAAACATGTAGCAAGGGTGAATCCTGTTAACTACATTTGGGGAGGAAGAAACGTGGAGAAAATTAAAGTTTGTGTTGCTGACGATAATCGAGAGCTGGTAAGCCTGTTGAGTGAATATATTGAAGGACAGGAAGACATGGAAGTCATCGGTGTTGCTTATAATGGACAGGAATGCCTGTCGTTGTTTAAAGAAAAAGATCCCGATGTGCTCGTATTAGATATTATTATGCCGCATTTGGACGGACTTGCGGTTTTAGAGCGGCTGAGGGAATCAGATCTGAAGAAACAGCCGAATGTCATTATGCTGACAGCCTTTGGACAGGAAGATGTCACGAAAAAGGCCGTCGATTTAGGCGCTTCTTACTTTATTCTCAAACCGTTTGATATGGAAAACCTTGTTGGACATATCCGCCAGGTCAGCGGGAATGCAAGCAGCGTGACGCATCGCGCGCCATCATCGCAAAGCAGCATTATACGCAGCAGCCAGCCTGAACCAAAGAAGAAAAATCTCGACGCGAGCATTACAAGCATTATCCATGAAATCGGCGTCCCAGCGCATATTAAAGGGTATCTCTATCTGCGCGAAGCAATCTCAATGGTATACAATGACATCGAATTGCTCGGCAGCATTACAAAAGTTCTCTATCCGGACATCGCCAAAAAATTCAACACAACCGCTAGCCGTGTAGAAAGAGCAATCCGCCACGCGATTGAAGTCGCATGGAGCAGAGGAAACATTGATTCCATTTCCTCGCTGTTCGGTTATACAGTCAGCATGACAAAAGCTAAGCCTACTAACAGCGAATTCATTGCGATGGTTGCGGATAAGCTGAGATTAGAACATAAGGCTTCTTAAGCATGAGAATATCAAGCGATGATTAAATCAAACGTCTTTTATTTATTGGTTCGCACTGATAAATAGGAGGCGTTTTGTTTTGGGGATATAATGATAGGAAGGATCTATTTTCCGCAAGGAGTGATGCATGTGTTTGAAAAGTATGGATTGTTCATTGCGCTATTTATTCTTGCGCTTTGCGTCAATTCGAACATCATTACAGAATCACGCATACTAGGCATCTTGATCGACTTTATCTCATTTACAGTCATGGTTTCTTGTGTTTTCTCTGCTTGGAGAATCAAAACCAAACAATCAGAATCAAATTGAAACCCATTCTCTGTAAAATCGTAAGTAAGGAAGCATACATGAACAAAGGAGACGTACGAATGAAAAAGAAAAAAGCAAGAAAGCGTGACGGGCTTCTCCTAGATTTGCTTCCAGAAGCAGCTGGCGAGCTCCTACCCTTGCTGTTTAGATGTTTACATAAACTATTTATTTAAAGTTGAAAAAAGACTGCCGAATCGTTTCGGCAGTCTCAACACATTAGTCTTTATAAGGCACCCAGCCAGGCGTGTTCACGATGGCTTGCCATAGCGGTTCAGGTAAATGATATTTTTCTTTATCTGTGCCTTTGATTACGGTTTCGATTTGTTTTTCCCGCCCTTCTTTTACTTTCACACTCCAGTCAGGGTCAACTAAAATTTCGCGTCCCATTGCGACTAGCGGAATGCCGCTTTCGATCACGGCCAGCGCGTCATCTGCGGAATGAATGGAACCGACGGCGATCAGCGGCACTTTGTTTCCGACACGTTCATTCAATAAGTCCATGCGTGTGCGATCCGGATCTGCACCGCGGCGTGCATTTGAGTTCACGTCCATCAGTGAGATATGAAGGTAATCCAATTCTTTATTCCCTAAAGCATCAACAAGCGTAAAGGTTTCAGCCATTGTTAATCCTGGTGTCTCAGGTTCTTCCGGAGACAAGCGGTAGCCCACTAAGAACGCGTCCTTCGCATGTTCTGCAATAGCTTTTTTCACTTCATCGACAATAGCAAGCGGGAAGGCTAACCGTTTTTCATCGCTTCCTCCCCAGCGGTCTGTGCGCTGATTGGTTTTCGGAGAATAAAACTGCTGGATCAAGTATCCGTTCGCGCCGTGAATTTCAACACCGTCAAAGCCGGCTTCAATGGCGCGTCTTGTCGCTTCTCCAAATGCCTTTACGATATTTTCCGTTTCTTCTTCTGTTAAAGCGCGGGCAATTTGCTTGCCGTTATCAAATACGTCACTTGGCGCTACGACATCTTGTTGCGGAACGAGCTCAGACGGGCATTCAATGCCGCCGTGGTGAATTTGCACAACGGCTTTAGCACCTTGCGCCTGAATGGCTTGCGCTAATTTTTTTAAACCTGAAATGTTCGAGTCATCATGTATGGACGGCTGCCCGGGAAATGCTTTTCCGTCCGGTGTGACGTTTGCGCAGGCTGTAATCACCATTCCCATCTCTTTTGAGCGGGGGATGATGTAGTCAAGCTCTGCTTCAGATATCGTACCGTCTTCATTAGAAGCGTAATGAGTCATTGGTGCTACTGTGATCCGGTTGTCGATTGTAACGCCGCTTTTAAACGTAAATGGTTCAAACAGCGGTTTATACTTAGGGTTCATTTGATCATCTTCCTTCGTTTGGATTCGCAAATATTCTAGCCTATATATAAAAATTAATGCAATTGATCTGCTTTACCGGCTGAATATCTTGAGTTACAGCGAGGTATTTTCTTCGCTCCTATTCGGGGTCCTTGAAGGTTTAAGTAAAGACCGCTGCAGCCAGAGGAGAACGAATTTTTCATGGCTTTAACTTCTGTAAAGAAATATTCTTTAAAAGGTTTTTGAAAAATGTGGAACCCTCATGCTGGTTTTCGCGTAATATCAGCAAAAGGCCGCGGATGTGATTGTCCAATGGCATTGATTCTTATTACGAACAGTAGATTGTGATACAGCCTTAATCCTAGAGTGGAAGCACTAAAAACAGTATAATGGAGAAAACAGGAAACTTTAGGGCTTGAGGTGAAACGATGACAAAGATTTTTGCCCATCGGGGGGCATCTGGCCAATTTCCCGAAAATACAATGCTAGCCTTTGAAAAAGGAATTGAAGCCGGAGCGGAGGGGATAGAGCTTGATGTGCAGCTGTCAAAAGACGGACGTATTGTTGTGATCCATGATGAAAGGCTTGACCGGACGACATCGCTCAAAGGATTCGTGAAGGATACAGCGTATGATGTGATAAAGACTGCGAATGCGGCTGCTGGTCACGGTCGAACATACAGTGATGTCCAAGTGCCGCTGCTAGAAGACGTTCTCTCGTGGGCGGAAAAAAAGGATTTCCTTATTAACATTGAATTAAAAAACAGTGTGATCCGATATGAAGGCATGGAAGAAAAGTTGCTGGAGTCAGTGAAGCGATTCAAAATAGAGGAAAGAGTGATCCTGTCCACATTTAACCATGAAAGCTTGGCGCTATGCGGACGGCTCGCTCCCCATATTGAACGGGCGGTGTTGACTTCAGATGTGCTTTATCAGGCTGACCGGTATATCACATCGATTCCGGCTTCCGGCTATCACCCTAAGCTGAACAGCCCGGGGACCGCAGATGAAGTACTGAAAAAAATGAGGAACAGTTCGATCAAGGTAAGGCCGTATACAGTCAATCGGCCGGAAGATATGAAGTGTCTCTTTGAAGCGGGGGTAGACGGCATTTTCACCGATTTTCCTGCAAAGGCTTTGGCATTGCTGAAAAATAAATAGTTGTTTTAGAAGGAGGCTGTTGGCGCAGCCTTCTTTTTTCATTCATTCAAGCCCGTTACAAAGCATACATTCATAGAAGACAACTAGAAATTGTAAGCGCTGTCTATCTTCTGAATGAGGTGAAACCATGAGGAATACAGTCATTGTAAGTGCCGCAAGAACACCATTTGGCAAGTTCGGCGGAGCGTTGAAAGAGGTGAAAGCTGCGGAGCTTGGAGGCATTGCGATGAAGGAGGCGTTGCATCGCGCTGGCGTCTCTGGAGACGAGGTTGAAGGAACTGTCATGGGCATGGTTGTCCAAGCCGGCTCAGGGCAGATACCCTCCCGGCAAGCTGCCCGTTTGGCTGGAATGCCTTGGCATGTGCCGTCAGAAACGCTGAATAAAGTCTGCGCATCCGGACTGCGCGCTGTCACCTTATGTGATCAAATGATTCGGGCGCAAGATGCGGACATTCTTGTTGCCGGGGGAATGGAAAGCATGAGTAATATTCCGTATGCCGTCCCCGCCGGGCGCTGGGGAGCACGGATGGGAGACGGCGAGCTTAGGGACTTAATGGTTTATGACGGGTTAATGTGCGCGTTTGACGAGGTGCATATGGCTGTTCACGGAAATACAGCGGCCAAGGAATATGGAATCTCACGCGGGGATCAGGATGAATGGGCGCTAAGAAGTCATGCGCGGGCAGCTAAGGCTGCCGATAAAGGAAAGTTTCAAGATGAAATGGTTCCCGTCAGCTGGATCGGACGAAAAGGTAAAACAAACATTGTTGACAAAGATGAAGCGATTCGCCGTGACACAAGTCTGGATCAACTTGCGAAACTTTCACCGATTTATACAAGTGACGGTTCTGTCACAGCCGGCAATGCTCCCGGGGTCAATGACGGAGCTGGCGCGTTTGTGCTGATGTCTGAGGACAAAGCTGCTGAACTTGGCACACCGCCTCTGGCTACCATTCTTGGTTTTTCGACGATGGGAATGCAAGCGCACGAGCTGGCGGCAGCCCCGGGATTTGCAATCAACAAGCTGCTGAAAAAGAACGGTTTAACCATTCAAGATATTGACTTGTTTGAAATAAATGAAGCGTTTGCTTCTGTTGTTTTGACATGTGAAAAAATCGTCGGTTTCGATCTTGAAAAAGTAAATGTGAATGGCGGTGCGATCGCGCTCGGCCACCCGATCGGTGCAAGCGGAGCAAGAATTCTCATGACGCTTGTTTATGAATTAAAGCGCCGGGGAGGGGGGCTGGGCGTTGCCGCCATTTGCAGCGGTGCGGCTCAGGGAGATGCTGTCTTAGTGCATGTTCATTAAAACAATGACGAAAAAGGGGATTTAAATGGAGATGAAACATATCATGGTGGCCGGTGCAGGACAGATGGGAAGCGGGATCGCTCAAACAGCTGCCGACGCAGGCTTTGATGTGAGGATGTACGATGTGAACCCAGAGGCTGCGGAGGCAGGATTGAAACGGTTGAAGAAACAGCTGACCCGTGATGTTGAGAAAGGGAGAAAGACCGAAGCGGAAATGAAGGGTATAATTAGCCGCATTTCGCTTTCTCAAACGCTTGAGGAGGCAAAACACGCGGACATTGTGATTGAAGCTATCGCAGAAAACATGGCGGCGAAAACCGAAATGTTTAACACACTTGATCACATATGCCCGCCTCATACGATTTTGGCCAGCAATACATCTTCCTTGCCTATTACAGAAATCGCTGCTGTGACAAACCGGCCTGAACGAGTCATTGGCATGCATTTTATGAATCCTGTCCCTGTGATGAAGCTGGTTGAAGTGATTCGCGGCTTGGCTACATCAGAGGAAACGGCCTTAGATGTTATGGGATTAGCGGAAAAGATGGGGAAAACACCGGTAGAAGTCAATGATTTTCCGGGGTTTGTTTCCAACCGCGTGCTTCTTCCGATGATTAATGAAGCCATCTATTGCGTGTATGAGGGGGTGGCGAAGCCCGAGGCAATAGACGAGGTGATGAAGCTGGGTATGAACCATCCCATGGGACCGCTTAGACTAGCGGATTTTATCGGGCTTGATACGTGTTTAGCGATTATGGAAGTTCTTCATTCCGGCCTTGGCGATTCCAAGTATCGTCCTTGTCCGCTGCTTCGTAAATACGTCAAAGCGGGTTGGCTCGGCAAAAAGAGCGGACGCGGCTTTTATCAATATGTGGAGAGGACTTTCTGAAGTTCATTTCATTTCATCCGGGGGTGGCGAGTTGCATGAAACCCAAGAGCAAGTCATGATGCGAAAAATGGTGCGTGATTTTGCCCGAAAAGAAATTGCTCCCGCTGCGAAAATCATGGAGGAAACGGACGAATTTCCGTTTCAGCTCATCAAAAAAATGGGTGAACACGGCCTGATGGGAATACCGGTGCCGGAACGATACGGCGGCGCTGGGGCGGATGTTATTTCTTATATTTTGGCGATTCATGAGATTTCTAAAATCAGCGCGGCTGTCGGTGTCATTCTTTCCGTTCATACCTCGGTCGGCACAAATCCTATTTTTTACTTTGGAAACGAAAAACAGAAGAGTAAATATATCCCGAAGCTCGCTTCAGGAGACCATTTGGGCGCATTTGCACTGACGGAGCCTCTTTCAGGGTCGGATGCAGGGAGCCTTCGCACGACAGCCATCAAAAAGAACGGCAAATACCTATTAAACGGATCAAAAATGTTTATTACGAACGGCGGAGCCGCCGATGTCTATATCACGTTTGCTTTAACAGCTCCGGATCAAGGCAGGCACGGGATTTCCGCTTTTATCGTTGAAAAAAATACATCCGGTTTTACCGTTGGAAAAAAAGAAAGAAAGCTGGGGCTCTATGGCTCCAATACTACGGAATTGATTTTTGACAATGCAGAAGTGCCTGAAGAAAATTTGCTTGGCAAAGAGGGAGATGGCTTTACCATCGCCATGGCGAATTTAAATGTCGGCCGCATCGGCATTGCGGCACAGGCGCTCGGAATTGCAGAGGCGGCTCTGGAACATGCCGTTGCTTACGCGAAGCAGCGGGTGCAATTTGGAAGGCCTATCGCAGCCAATCAAGGCATATCATTTAAGCTGGCTGACATGGCGACAAGGGCAGAGGCGGCAAGGCATCTTGTCTACCACGCCGCAGACCTTCATAACCGCGGCTTGGCCTGTGAAAAAGAAGCGTCTATGGCTAAACAATTTTCTTCAGATTCTGCGGTGAAGGCGGCGTTAGACGCCGTCCAAATTTACGGGGGATATGGCTATATGAAGGATTACCCGGTTGAGCGGCTGCTTCGCGATGCAAAGGTGACGCAAATCTATGAAGGAACGAACGAGATTCAAAGACTGATTATTTCCAAGCATCTGCTTGGTTAAATCCGATCGACAAAAACGCAAAACGGAGGTTGAGGATATGCAGGAGAAAAAGCTTTATTCTCCGGGTTTGGACGGTGTGGTTGCGGCAGAAACTCAAATTTCTTATCTTGACACCCAGTCCAGCCAGATTTTGATACGAGGCTATGATTTAATCGATCTTTCTAAAACAAAAAGCTATCTGGAGCTTATCCATTTATTGCTGGAGGGCAGGCTGCCGGAAGAAAGTGAAACGGGAAAGCTGGAAAGAAACATAAACAGCGCATCAGACCTGCCGGCAGATCATCTCCGTCTCCTTGAACTGCTCCCTGAGCACACTCATCCGATGGATAGTCTGCGGACCGGACTGTCTGCTCTTGCCGGCTATGACCGGCAAATTGATGATCGTTCTCCTTCCGCTAACAAAGAACGCGCCTATCAGCTTCTGGGGAAAATGCCTGTCCTCACTGCTGCCAGCTATAGGATCATCAATAAGAAAGAGCCGATTCTTCCGCTTAAAACCCTATCCTACAGTGCGAATTTTTTATATATGATGACTGGGAAATTGCCGTCCTCACTGGAAGAACGCATTTTTGACCGGTCCCTCATCCTGTACAGTGAACATGAAATGCCGAATTCAACCTTTACTGCCAGAGTCATCGCTTCTACACATTCAGATCTTTATGGCGCTTTGACAGGAGCTGTAGCCTCTCTGAAAGGGAATCTTCACGGAGGAGCAAACGAAGCCGTAATGTATATGCTTTTGGAGGCGAAAACACCGTCTGATTTTGAGCAGCTTCTGCAATCAAAACTGCAAAGAAAAGAAAAAATTATGGGATTCGGCCACCGAGTGTATATGAAAAAAATGGACCCGAGAGCACTCATGATGAAAGAGGCGCTGCAGCAATTATGCGATAAAGCCGGCGACCATCGTTTATATGAGATGTGTGAAGCAGGCGAGCGGCTGATGGAGAAGGAAAAAGGGCTTTACCCGAATTTGGATTACTACGCTGCCCCGGTGTATTGGATGCTCGGCATACCGATACCTTTGTATACGCCTGTCTTTTTCAGTGCGAGAACATCCGGTTTATGCGCCCACGTGATCGAACAGCATTCCAATAACCGTCTCTTTCGTCCACGTGTCAGTTATTTGGGCCCGCGGTATCAGGCCGAATCTTAAATCATGAAAGGAACTGGTAGAATGCTGAAAACGGATCATGTCATTGAAGAAATCACAGACTATGTGCTTGAGAAAGAGATTACAAGCTCCGAGGCGTTTACAACAGCGGGGCACGTGCTGCTGGATACGCTGGGCTGCGGGATTTTGGCGCTCCGGTATCCCGAATGCACCAAGCTGCTCGGCCCGATTGTTCCCGGAACGACTGTGCCGAATGGGAGCAAAGTTCCGGGAACGTCATATGTTCTCGATCCTGTGAGAGCAGCGTTTAATATCGGCTGCATGATTCGCTGGCTCGATTATAACGATACATGGCTGGCGGCGGAGTGGGGGCATCCGTCCGATAATTTGGGAGGGATCCTTGCGGCTGCTGATTATGTATCGAGAGTAAGGCTGTCTGAAGGGAACGAACCTTTAATGGTACGCGACGTACTTGAAATGATGATCAAAGCACATGAAATTCAAGGCGTGCTTGCTTTAGAAAACAGCTTAAACCGAGTTGGCCTTGATCATGTGCTGTTTGTCAAAGTCGCTACAGCCGCTGTTGCAGCAAAGCTCTTGGGCGGCGGAAGAGAAGAAATCAAAAATGCGCTTTCAAATGCATGGATTGACAATGCAGCCTTGAGGACATACCGGCATTCACCGAATACCGGTTCGCGCAAATCGTGGGCGGCAGGAGACGCAACGAGCAGAGGAGTTCATTTGGCGCTGATGGCGTTAAAAGGGGAAATGGGCTATCCGACAGCTTTGAGCGCACCGGGGTGGGGCTTCCAAGACGTTTTATTCAATAAACAAGAGATTAAACTCGCCCGCCCGCTCGACGCTTATGTCATGGAAAATGTGTTATTTAAAGTGTCTTATCCTGCGGAATTTCACGCTCAGACAGCGGTAGAGTGCGCCGTCATTCTTCATCCGCAGGTAAAGGGCCGGATTGATGAGATTGACCGTGTTGTCATCAGAACGCATGAATCCGCTATCCGAATCATTGATAAAAAAGGCCCGCTTCACAATCCGGCAGATCGTGATCACTGCCTCCAATACATCGCAGCAATCGGATTGCTTTTTGGTGATATCACCGCGCAGCATTATGAGGCTGAAACAGCGAGTGATCCGAGAATAGATAAACTTCGGGATAAGATGGAAGTGACTGAAAATAAAACATATACCGAGGATTACCTGAAACCCGACAAGCGTTCCATTTCAAATGCAGTTCAAGTTCATTTTAAAGACGGAACGAGCACGGAAATGGTGGAATGTGAATTTCCGCTCGGCCATCGTTTTCGAAGAGACGAGGCAGTGCCGAAGCTGCTGGAAAAGTTTTCTGCCAATCTTAAAACCCATTTCTCTAATAAACAGCAAAAACACATTTATAAGCGCTGTACCAGCTATGAGACATTACAAACGATGCGTGTAAATGAATTCATAGATATGTTTTGCATGTAAAAGGAGGACTTACGTCATGTCGTGGATCGTTAATAAGCAATCGTCACAAGAAGAGCTTGCCGTTCGTTTCCGCAAGCTGATGTCAGCGCCGGACATTTTGCAGATTCCCGGCGCTCATGACGGGATGGCCGCCTTGCTTGCGAAAGAGGCCGGTTTTTCTGCTGTTTATTTGTCTGGTGCGGCATATACAGCCAGCAGGGGGCTCCCTGATTTAGGGATCATCACGTCAACAGAAATGGCTGATCGAGCCAAGGATCTTGTGCGTGCAGCTGATCTGCCTCTCCTTGTTGATATAGATACGGGATTCGGCGGTGTGTTAAATGCCGCCCGAACCGCCCGTGAGATGCTTGAAGCCAGAGTAGCCGCCGTTCAAATAGAAGACCAACAGCTTCCGAAAAAATGCGGGCATTTAAATGGCAAACAGCTTGTCTCGATAAAGGAAATGGCGCAAAAAATAAAAGTGATCAAACAAGCGGCGCCCACCCTTGTCGTTGTTGCCCGTACTGATGCCAGAGCGCAGGAAGGGCTTGACGCCGCGGTGAAGCGCTCAGCGGCTTACATTGAGGCTGGAGCGGACGCAATTTTTCCGGAAGCGCTTCAGACGGAGAACGAATTCCGCCAGTTTGCTGAACACATTTCCGTTCCGCTCCTTGCAAATATGACCGAATTTGGGAAAACGCCGTATTATCGTGCCGATGAATTCGAAGCTATGGGGTTTGACATGGTGATATATCCTGTCACATCGCTTCGAGCGGCGGCAAAAGCTTATGCACGGCTATTTGATTTGATTAAGGAGCGCGGCTCACAAAAAGAAGGGCTTCATCATATGCAGACACGAAAAGAACTGTACGAGACGATTTCTTATTATGACTATGAAACGTTAGATAAAACGATTGCCAAGACCGTTTTGCCTGACGAATAGTGCGGTCAAAAAAAGCCGGAGTGTTCTCCGGCTTTTTTTGCAGCTATCGTTTTCTGAATCGCGGGCTGACTTGATGGCGTTTTCTGTCCCTGTATAAAACAAACCCTGCCAGCACATAAAGGCCGAACGCAAAAAAGATGAACCCTGACAAACCTTGGAGCCAAAGAGCTGCAAATGGCTTTACACTATGACCGAAAAGTGTATCTCTCATCAGTTTAATGCCTAAAGCGGATATGGCGCCGGGGACGACTAATATCAAAAGCGCAAGAAGTCGGCTCATCCTCAGAAAACCCCTTTATCTTTCATTTTCTTTATTGTCCAGCGGGGAAAATATTTTGTCAAGAGAAGAAAACGTGGTAACATAGGGTTGTGCAAATTATTGCAACGGAATAAATAGGTGTGCAAATTTTTTCATACAAAGGGGTAGCGGGATGCAAAAGGTACTGATTGTAGGTGCCGGCAAAAGGGGAACGGCGTTATTACATATTCTGATCAAAACAGCCATCATAGAGGTCATTGCCGTAGTTGACAAAGACCCCGAGGCGCCGGGATTGAAAGAAGCAGAACAGTATGGGATTGCCGTTTCATCTGATTGGAAACCTTACATACAACTAAAACCGGATATCGTCATTCATACCACCGGCGATCAAGCCGTGTTTGACGAACTCCTTCAAGAAAAGCATGAAGAGACCATTATTATGCCGGGAAAAATGGCGTACATCGTTTTTCAGCTGATGGAAGAAAAGCAGCACCTGATTCAAATGCTGAAAGAGCAAACATACAAACACGACCGAATTTTTAATTCTACCCATGACGGGATGATTTTTATTGATATCAATGAAGAAATCATTCTCTTTAACCATATGGCCGAAAAAATGGTCGGGAAAAAACGTGAGGAAGTCATTGGACGCCCGATAAAAGAAGTCATTCCGAGCACGAAGTTGCCGCGGATTTTAAAAACAAGAGTGCCTGAATACAACCAGAAGCAGCTTTTGGGCGATCATTTGCAAATTGTGACGACGAGGCTGCCGATTATTGATGAAGGCGGACGTTTGCTCGGGGCGCTTTGTGTGTTTAAAGATATCACCGATGCTGTTGAGCTGGCAGAGGAAGTGACAAACTTAAAGCAGGTCCGTACGATGCTGGAGGCGATTATTCAATCCTCCGATGAGGCGATTTCTGTCGTTGATGAAAACGGCATCGGACTCCTGATTAATAAAGCGTATACGAAAATGACAGGGCTCTCCGAAAAAGAAGTCATCGGCAAGCCTGCCAACACTGATATTTCTGAAGGCGAAAGCATGCATTTAAAGGTGCTTGAAACGAGACGCCCTGTCCGCGGTGTCAGAATGAAGGTCGGCCCGAATGAAAAAGAGGTCATCGTCAATGTAGCGCCGGTGATTGTAGACGGGATTTTGAAAGGCAGCGTCGGTGTGATTCACGACGTGACCGAAATTAAAATGCTGACAGCCGAGCTTAACCGGGCCAGACAAATCATTCGCACACTTGAGGCGAAATACACGTTTGATGACATTATCGGCAAAAGTGAGCAAATGCTGGTTGCGCTTGAACAGGCCAAGCTCGGGGCGAAAACGCCGGCAACCATTTTGCTGCGCGGGGAATCAGGAACAGGAAAAGAACTGTTCGCCCATGCCATCCATAACGAAAGCGACCGGAAGTACAATAAATTTATTCGGGTGAATTGTGCTGCCCTTTCTGAAAACCTGCTCGAATCAGAATTGTTCGGTTATGAGGATGGTGCGTTTTCAGGAGCGAAGCGTGGCGGTAAAAAGGGTTTATTTGAAGAAGCCAATAACGGCAGTATTTTCTTAGATGAAATCGGCGAACTGACACAAAATATGCAGGCGAAATTGCTCCGCGTCCTTCAAGAAAAGGAAATCGTCAGAGTGGGCGGTACGAAGGCGATTCCTGTCAACGTCAGAGTGATCGCGGCGACAAATGTAAATATCGAAAAGGCGATGGCGGATGGTGCGTTCCGTGAAGACTTGTATTACCGGATCAACCGCTACCCCATCTCCATCCCGCCATTGCGACAGCGGCTGGAAGACATTGAGGCACTAAGCGTCAGGCTTATCCAAAAGATTAACCGGGATTACGGCAGGAATGTAAAGGGTCTCTCGCAGCAAGCTTTGCGTGTTTTATCCGCTTATCATTGGCCGGGGAATGTCCGCGAATTGGAAAATGTCCTAGGACGAGCCATGATTTTTCTGAATCCGCATATGGAATGGATTGAAAAAGATCACTTGCCTGTATTCGAAGTTGAACAAAAAGAAAGCGACTCAGAACAGGGTGCAGGCTTTGATTCTCCGAATATTGAAGGCGAGAAGCTGTCTGTTGCAGTAGAAAAATTTGAAGCGCATTTGATCCAGCAAACGCTCGAGAAGCATCATTATAACCGGACAAAAACAGCGAAAGCCCTCGGAGTCAGCATACGGAATTTATATTACAAAATGGATAAATATGGCCTTGCAAATGAAGGCATGCAATAATTTGCAGAATAAACGCAAACATCTGCACGAATTTTTCAAAGCATCCGTTATGACAGCATGGCGAAGAGCTGGCATGAAACTTGCATAATAAAAGGCGGAGTCGAAACAAGAAGGGTGGTAACAGATGAAGCTGAAAGATTTGATCGGTAAAGCGTCGATGTACAAAAACAAGACTATTGCGGTTGCTCATGCTGAGGATGAGGAAGTGATCCGGGCTGTAAAGCTGGCAGCCGAGCACCTATCTGCCCGTTTTTTGTTAGTGGGCGACAGCAAAAAACTGAACGATCTGACATCATCTATTCAAGGGGATCAAGTGGAAATCGTTCATGCGGATACGCCTGAGGAATCGGCAAAATTAGCGGTTCGTGCTGTGCATCATAAAACAGCGGATGTGTTAATGAAAGGGGATGTGCCGACTTCTGTTTTGCTTAAAGCGGTATTGAACAGACAGGAGGGGCTTCGGTCATCCAACGTCCTTTCTCACGTCGCTGTGTTTGATATACCGGACTTTGACAGGCTGATGTTTGTGACAGATTCGGCAATGAATATTGCTCCTTCACTTGAAGAGCTTCGGCAGATTTTGCAAAATGCCGTTCATGTGGCCCGTGCAGTAGGGAACAATATGCCAAAAGCAGCTGCTCTGGCAGCTGTCGAAACGGTAAACCCGAAAATGGAAGCGACAGTAAATGCAGCTGCTCTTGCTCAAATGTGCAAAAGAGGCCAGATCAAAGGCTGTATTGTTGATGGGCCGTTTGCTTTGGATAACGCAGTCTCGCAAATTGCCGCGGCCCAGAAAAAGATTTCAGGAGACGTAGCGGGCAGCGCTGATATCCTTCTCGTCCCAACAATTGAGGCCGGCAATATTTTATATAAATCACTGATTTATTTTGCGAAGGCCAGCGTGGCGGCTGTCATTACGGGGGCAAAAGCGCCGATTGCCTTAACGAGCAGAGCGGACTCCGCTGAAAATAAACTGTATTCCATTGCGCTCGCGATATGCGCATCAGAAGAATACACACATTAGGAGGAACGAACATGGAACTTTTTAAATATATGGAGAAATACGATTACGAACAATTGGTATTTTGCCAAGATGAACAATCCGGCTTAAAAGCGATTATCGCGATTCATGATACAACGCTCGGTCCGGCACTTGGCGGAACGAGAATGTGGACGTATGAAAATGAAGAAGCGGCGATTGAAGACGCTCTCAGGCTGGCAAGAGGCATGACCTATAAAAACGCGGCGGCAGGCTTAAACCTTGGCGGCGGAAAAACAGTGATTATCGGTGATCCTCGCAAAGATAAAAATGAGGAAATGTTCCGCGCGTTTGGCCGCTATATTCAAGGTTTGAACGGCAGGTACATTACAGCTGAAGATGTGGGCACAACGGTTGAGGATATGGACATCATTCATGATGAAACAGACTATGTCACAGGGATTTCTCCTGCTTTCGGATCTTCAGGAAATCCATCCCCAGTTACGGCTTACGGCGTGTACAGAGGGATGAAAGCTGCTGCTAAAGCTGCTTTCGGTACTGACTCTCTCGAAGGAAAAACCATCGCTGTACAGGGTGTAGGGAACGTAGCCTATAACCTATGCCGCCACCTTCATGAAGAAGGGGCAAACTTAATCGTGACGGATATCAATAAACAATCGGTACAGCGCGCAGTTGCAGATTTTGGCGCCCGTGCGGTTGATCCGGATGAGATTTATTCACAAGACTGCGATATTTATGCGCCGTGTGCACTCGGTGCGACAATCAACGACGACACCATTAAACAGCTGAAGGCGAAAGTCATCGCGGGTGCGGCCAACAACCAATTAAAAGAAACACGCCATGGCGATGAAATTCACGAAATGGGCATCGTCTACACGCCGGATTATGTCATTAACGCGGGCGGCGTCATCAACGTGGCAGATGAGCTTTACGGCTATAATGCTGAACGCGCATTGAAGAAAGTTGAAGGCATTTACGGCAATATTGAGCGTGTACTTGAAATTTCTCAGCGTGATGGTATTCCAACGTATTTAGCGGCTGACCGCTTGGCAGAGGAACGGATTGAACGCATGCGCCGCTCAAGAAGCCAGTTTTTGCAAAACGGCCACAGTGTATTAAGCAGACGTTAAGAAATTGATCTGGAGGTTATGAAAGTGTTACATGATGAAAAACGCATTCTCACTATTAATCCAGGCTCAACTTCAACGAAAATCGGTGTTTTTCATAACGAACGAGGCATTTTCGAAAAAACATTGAGACACAACATAGAAGAGCTGCAGCGATTTGACCATATTATTGATCAGTATGAATTTCGCAAAAAACATATTCTTGAAACGCTTCATGAACAGGGAATCAATATTTCAAAGTTTGATGCAGTCTGCGCCAGAGGCGGTCTTCTCCGGCCGATTGAAGGCGGAACGTATGAAGTGAATGATGACATGATTAAGGATTTGAAAAGCGGCTACGCCGGCCAGCATGCTTCGAATCTAGGCGGCATTATCGCGCGGGAAATCGCTGACGGGCTGAATATCACTTCATATATCGTCGATCCTGTTGTCGTAGATGAAATGTCAGTGCTCGCAAAAATCTCAGGCATGCCTGAGATTGAACGGAAAAGCATTTTTCATGCGTTAAATCAAAAAGCTGTCGCCCGTAAGGCGGCAGCCTCTCTCGGCAAACGATATGAGAACATGAAAATGATTGTTACCCATATGGGCGGCGGGATTACAATAGGCGTCCATGACCGCGGGAGGGTGGTCGATGTCAATAACGGCCTTCACGGAGAGGGGCCATTCAGTCCTGAACGTGCAGGGACAGTGCCTGCGGGGGATCTTGTCGATTTATGTTTATCAGGACAGTATACAAAAGAAGAAATCATGAAAAAACTGGTGGGCACCGGCGGGCTTTTGGGCTATCTCGGTACGAATGACGCAGTAAAAGTGGAACAGATGATCCAGGGGGGCGATGAAAAAGCCCGCTTCATTTTTGATGCCATGGCGTATCAGGTAGCGAAGGAAATCGGGGCAGCCAGCGCGGCATTAAAAGGCGAAGTGGAAGCGATTGTGCTAACGGGCGGCTTGGCGTACGGCAAAAGCTTTGTTTCCAGTATCAGCTCATACATAGATTGGATTTCAGACGTTTTAGTCTATCCGGGAGAAAATGAACTGCAGTCTCTGGCCCAAGGGGCGCTCAGGGTATTGCTGGGCGAAGAGCAATCCAAACAATATCGTATTGAATAGACAGACAGGAGTGAGTCACCATGGCAACTGAGTATGACGTAGTCATTTTGGGCGGCGGTACCGGCGGTTATGTTGCGGCGATCAGAGCCGCTCAGCTTGGCTTAAAGACAGCCGTTGTGGAAAAGGAAAAACTCGGGGGAACATGTCTGCATAAAGGCTGTATCCCGAGTAAAGCGCTGCTTAGAAGCGCGGAGGTATACCGGACAGCTCGTGAAGCAGATCAATTCGGAGTGGAAACGGCTGGCGTTTCCCTCAATTTTGAAAAAGTGCAGCAGCGTAAGCAAGCTGTTGTTGATAAGCTTGCGGCCGGTGTGAATCATTTGATGAAAAAAGGAAAAATCGACGTATTCAACGGATATGGCCGTATCCTCGGACCATCAATCTTCTCTCCGCTGCCGGGAACGATTTCTGTTGAACGGGGAAATGGCGAAGAAAATGACATGCTGATCCCGAAGCAAGTCATCATTGCAACAGGATCAAGACCGAGAATGCTTCCGGGTTTGGAAGCGGACGGAAAATCTGTATTGACATCGGATGAGGCGCTCCAAATGGAGGAGCTGCCAAAATCGATCATCATCGTCGGCGGCGGCGTGATCGGTATCGAATGGGCGTCTATGCTTCATGATTTTGGTGTGGAGGTAGCGGTTATTGAATATGCGGATCGCATATTGCCGACTGAAGATCAAGACATTTCAAAAGAAATGGAAAGTCTTCTTAAGAAAAAAGGCATTCAGTTCGTCACAGGGGCAAAAGTGCTGCCTGACACAATGACAAAAACGGCGGGTGACATCAGCATACAAGCGGAAAAAGACGGAGAAACCGTCACTTACTCTGCTGAAAAAATGCTTGTTTCCATTGGCAGACAGGCAAATATCGAAGGCATCGGCATTGAAAATACTGATATTGTCACTGAAAATGGCTTCATTTCTGTCAATGAAAGCTGCCAAACGAAGGAATCTCATATTTATGCAATCGGGGACGTAATCGGAGGTCTTCAATTAGCTCACGTCGCATCGCATGAAGGAATCATTGCTGTTGAGCATATTGCTGGACTCAATCCGCATCCGCTTGATCCAACGCTTGTACCGAAGTGCATCTACTCAAGCCCTGAAGCTGCCAGTGTAGGTTTAACCGAAGAAGAAGCGAAGGCGAACGGGCATAATGTCAAGATCGGGAAGTTCCCATTTATGGCAATTGGAAAAGCGCTTGTATACGGAGAAAGCGATGGATTTGTAAAAATCGTAGCGGATCGTGACACGGATGATATTCTCGGCGTGCATATGATCGGCCCGCACGTCACCGACATGATTTCAGAAGCGGGTCTTGCCAAAGTGCTGGACGCAACGCCGTGGGAGGTCGGGCAAACAATTCACCCGCACCCGACGCTTTCTGAAGCGATTGGAGAAGCAGCGCTTGCCGCAGACGGCAAAGCCATTCATTTTTAAAAGCATAAAGGAGGGGCTTGAATGAGTACAAACCGACATCAAGCACTAGGGCTGACTGATCAGGAAGCCGTTGATATGTATAGAACCATGCTGTTAGCAAGAAAAATCGATGAAAGAATGTGGCTGTTAAACCGTTCTGGAAAAATTCCATTCGTAATCTCTTGTCAAGGACAGGAAGCAGCGCAGGTAGGGGCGGCTTTTGCTCTTGACCGTGAAATGGATTATGTACTGCCGTACTACAGAGACATGGGTGTTGTGCTCGCATTTGGCATGACAGCAAAAGACTTAATGATGTCCGGGTTTGCCAAAGCAGCAGATCCAAACTCAGGAGGCCGCCAGATGCCGGGACATTTCGGTCAAAAGGAAAACCGGATCGTGACAGGATCGTCTCCAGTTACAACGCAAGTGCCGCACGCGGTCGGCATTGCGCTTGCGGGGCGTATGGAGAAAAAGGATGTTGCGGCCTTTGTTACATTTGGTGAAGGCTCTTCAAATCAAGGCGATTTCCATGAAGGGGCAAACTTTGCCGCTGTCCATAAGTTGCCGGTTATTTTCATGTGTGAAAATAACAAATACGCAATCTCTGTGCCTTACGATAAGCAAGTCGCATGTGAGAACATTTCCGACCGTGCCGTAGGCTATGGAATGCCTGGCGTAACCGTGAATGGAAATGATCCGCTGGAGGTTTATCAAGCGGTCAAAGAAGCACGCGAACGGGCGCGCAGAGGAGAAGGCCCGACATTAATTGAAACAATTTCTTACCGCCTTACACCGCATTCCAGTGATGACGATGACAGCAGTTACAGAGGCCGTGAAGAAGTAGAGGAAGCGAAAAAAAGCGATCCCCTGCTTACTTATCAAGCTTACTTAAAGGAAACAGGCCTGCTGTCCGATGAGACAGAACAAACCATGCTGGATGAAATAATGGCCATCATAAACGAAGCGACGGATGAAGCGGAGAACGCCCCTTATGCAGCTCCTGAGTCAGCGCTTGATTATGTGTATGCGAAGTAGGGAGGAAGAACAAATGTCAGTAATGTCATATATTGATGCAATCAATTTGGCGATGAAAGAAGAAATGGAACGAGACCCTCGCGTTTTCGTCCTTGGGGAAGATGTAGGGAGAAAAGGCGGTGTATTTAAAGCGACAGCCGGCCTCTACGAACAATTTGGAGAAGAGCGTGTGATGGATACGCCGCTTGCTGAATCTGCGATTGCCGGAGTCGGCATCGGAGCGGCTATGTACGGGATGAGACCAATTGCTGAAATGCAGTTTGCTGATTTTATTATGCCGGCGGTCAACCAAATTATTTCTGAAGCGGCTAAAATCCGCTACCGCAGCAACAATGACTGGAGCTGTCCGATTGTCGTCAGAGCGCCATACGGCGGAGGCGTGCACGGGGCCCTTTATCATTCTCAATCAGTCGAAGCGATTTTTGCCAATCAGCCCGGACTGAAAATTGTCATGCCATCAACGCCATATGACGCGAAAGGACTTTTAAAAGCCGCGGTTCGTGATGAAGATCCGGTGCTGTTTTTTGAGCACAAACGCGCGTACCGTCTGGTAAAAGGTGAGGTTCCGGCAGACGATTATGTCCTGCCAATCGGCAAGGCTGATGTCAAACGGGAAGGCGACGACATCACAGTGATCACATATGGCCTGTGTGTCCACTTCGCGTTACAGGCTGCAGAGCGTCTCGAAAAAGATGGAATTTCAGTGCATGTAGTAGATTTAAGAACGGTTTATCCGCTTGATAAAGAAGCAATCATCGAAGCCGCATCCAAAACCGGTAAGGTGCTTTTGGTTACAGAAGATACAAAAGAAGGCAGCATCATGAGTGAGGTGGCCGCAATTATATCTGAACATTGTCTTTTCGACTTAGACGCGCCGATTAAACGGCTTGCGGGTCCTGATATTCCGGCTATGCCTTATGCGCCGACAATGGAAAAATACTTTATGCTCAACCCTGATAAAGTGGAAGCGGCGATGAGAGAGTTAGCGGAGTTTTAAAGACGTAAGGAGGACACAATCATGGCAATTGAACAAATGACGATGCCGCAGCTTGGAGAAAGCGTGACGGAAGGGACGATCAGCAAATGGCTAATTGCCCCCGGTGATAAAGTAAACAAATACGATCCGATAGCGGAAGTCATGACAGATAAGGTCAATGCAGAGGTTCCATCTTCTTTTACCGGTACGATAACAGAGCTTGTGGGAGAAGAAGGCCAGACTCTGCAAGTCGGGGAAATCATTTGTAAAATCGAAATAGAAGGCGTGAATCCGTCTGAACAAAAACAAGAGCAGCCAGAGGCACCAGAACCCGCTGAAACACCTGTTGCAGAAAGCCGATCCGAAGCAGACAACCAGCCCAATAAAAAGCGCTACTCGCCAGCTGTACTCCGTTTGGCCGGAGAGCACGGCATTGATCTTGATCAAGTGACAGGATCAGGTGCAGGCGGACGCATTACGCGAAAAGATATTCAGCGCATCATTGAAACAGGCGGTGTGCAAAAGCGGCCTGAGGAGCCGACAACAGCAGCTCCTGCAGCAGAGTCTGCACCAAAAACAGAGCCGAAGGACGAGATTTCATATCCTGCGTCTGCATCGGGAGATAAAGAAATCCCTGTCACAGCTGTAAGAAAAGCAATTGCTTCCAATATGAAACGCAGCAAAACAGAAATTCCGCATGCTTGGACGATGATGGAAGTCGACGTCACAAATATGGTGGCATATCGCAACAGTATAAAACATTCATTCAAGCAGACAGAAGGCTTTAATATAACGTTCTTCGCCTTTTTTGTAAAAGCGGTCGCTCAGGCGTTAAAAGAATTCCCGCAAATGAATAGCATGTGGGCGGGAGACAAAATCATTCAAAAAAAAGATATCAATATTTCAATCGCTGTTGCCACAGAGGATTCTTTATTTGTTCCGGTGATTAAAAACGCTGATGAAAAAACAATTAAAGGCATTGCGAGAGAAATTAACGGCCTTGCTAAAAAAGTGAGAGAGGGAAAACTCTCAGCAGATGACATGCAGGGAGGGACGTTTACCGTCAACAATACAGGTTCGTTCGGATCTGTTCAGTCGATGGGTATCATCAATTACCCTCAAGCTGCGATTCTTCAAGTGGAATCCATCGTCAAGCGCCCGGTTGTCATGGATCATGGCATGATTGCTGTCAGAGACATGGTCAATCTGTGCCTGTCCTTGGATCACAGAGTGCTTGACGGCCTTGTGTGCGGACGATTCCTCGGACGAGTAAAACAAATTTTAGAATCGATTGACGAGAAAACATCTGTTTACTAATAAGCAGAAAGAGCATTTTTTGATACATAACTTCAAAAAATGCTCTTTTTTTATGCATCATGACTCAGCAATTCTGATTTTCATTTCAACCCGGTATTCCTCTTGTTTTTTAGGCGAGTAATGAATCGGTATGATTAACTCGTAAACATCACTGGCAACTGTTAATTGGCGGTCTATGATATACTTGATAAGCTTCTGTAAGTTGAGAAAATAATGCTCAGGCGAAAAATGGTACGCGATGCAAACGTATGTGCCTTTAGGGATCGTTGTGATTTCCATATCCGGGGTAACGGCGGAAATTTGTTTATTCGTCAATACAGGCGTAAAGATATGGCGGTAAGTCATTTCATCAATGCTGGTGTACGGGAGAAACGAGAAAGTGGCACCGTAGCTATTGTTCGCAAATCCATCTGCTGATTCGATAAATGTTTTTAATTTGCTGTAGGAGGCGTTGAGCACGTTTTCAGGTCCGATTCCCTCTGCCTCTGTCTGAATGATGCGTGTTTCTTCTTCATCTAAAACAAACACCTCCCCGAGCGCAGGGTATTCTATCTGCCGTTTCATCCGCTTTTTCACCAGTGAAATGGTTTCTTCCAATGCTGATAAAAACTCCAATTTCTCCCTGATTTGCTTCTCCTGCTCTGTATAAAAAGCAAACAGTTCTTCCATCTCTAAGTCTTGTGCCTTTTTCATCTCCTCTAAAGGTGTGCCGATATATTTCAATGATTTGATGAGATCCAGATGATAAAGCTGGGAATCCGTATAATAGCGGTAGCTTGTATCCGGGTCGACATAGACGGGTTTAAATAAATCAATTTTATCGTAATAACGGAGCGCTTTAATCGACACGTTTGCCAGTTTTGATACTTCTCCAATTGAGTAATACGATTCCTTCATGCCATCACTCCTTCTATATCAGTATAATGAAAAAGCGCACTCTTTGCAGTATACAAAGAATACGCTTTTTATCACGTGCTGGCTTTAATATGTGCAGGCGCTTTCCAAGCAATGGTCAGCGCAATGCCTATGGCTAAAGTTACCGTTGCAAAGTAGAATGGATAGTTTACATCAATATCGAACAGCATTCCGCCGATAATAGGTCCGAATACATTGCCGATACTTGTAAACATTGAGTTCATACCACCGGCAAATCCCTGTTCATTTCCCGCAATCTTTGACAGATAAGTCGTTACCGCCGGTCTCATGAGGTCAAATCCGACAAATACGGTGACAGTAACCAGCAGAATCGAAAAATAAGAATTCACGATTGTCAGCAAGAAAACCAGACTCGTTGAGATGATTAAGCTATACCGAATCAAATGGATTTCGCCAAACCACCTTGTAAAACGGTCGAATAAGACGACTTGCGTAATGGCGCCTACAATCGCACCTCCTGTAATCATAATGGCAATGTCGCTGGCCGTAAATCCAAATTTATGATCAACGAATAACGCAAATAACGATTCAAATGACGCTAAGCCAAAAGACGAAATCAAAATGATGAGAAAAGCAATGAAATACATGGGGGCAAAAATCCGTTTGAAGCCCGTCTTCTGCCCTTTTATGTCCCGATTCTCATGGTTTCGTTCCGGCTCGCGCAGCGTGAGCATTGATAAAATGGCTGCTAACAATGCAAAGGCTGCCGCAAAGAAAAAAGGCAGACGGGAATGAATTTCCGCTAAAAATCCCCCGATACCTGGGCCGATGATAAAGCCTGTTGAAATAGCGGCTGACATATAACCAAGCGCTTTGGGCCGTGTTTTAATGGTTGTGATATCTGCGATAAAAGCCGTGACCCCGGGCATAATGAAGGCGGCGCTGATCCCGCCAAGCATCCGGGAGATAAATAACATCTCAACTGTTTTTCCGATGCCGAATAAAAACTCCGAAACACTAAAGAAAAACAGACCGATCACGATCATGATTTTACGTCCGAAGCGGTCAACCCATCGTCCGCCTATTGGTGATACAATAAGCTGTGTAACAGCGAAGCACGCAACCATATAGCCGACCGCGGTTCCCGATAAATGCAATTCATTCATAATAGTAGGCGTTACCGGAATCACTAGCCCGATCCCCAAAAAAGCAATAAATAAATTAGTTAATAATATCGTTAAGGTCATATTTTGTTTCTTCATGTGACTTCCCCTTTTTCGAAAGTGTATCTCCTATACTGTAAGGCCTCCTCTTAGGGGAGAGTCAACGGATTTACATCATCTTTCTAACAGTGTTCCGATCCTTATTCACTGCACGGGACAAGCATTTCAATGTGCTGCGGCAGGACTTGAATCACAGCGGGTGTATGAGTATAGATTTCTCCATCTGTATCCGCCTTTTGGGCGGTGTCTGTTTCAATTTCGATCCGGGCGGCTTGGATATAGGACAGCTCTCCGGTAAACCGGTCAATTGTGCCCTGTTCCATGCTCATCAGCTCCCGCAATGCGGAGAGATTGGTGCTGCGGCAAATGAGGATATCGAGTAAGCCGTCTTCTATACTGGCATTCGGCAGGGGAATTCGGTTCGTTCCAATGTATTGTCCGTTCATCACAAGCAGCATAACGGCGTCTTCTTTCATTTCTTTTCCATCAATTCTTAACGTCATCGGGAACGATTCAGCAGCTGAGACGGTTTTTAATGCACTTGTAAAATAGCTGATTTTTCCAAATAATGCTTTGGCCGTTTCGTTGATTTGATTCGACGTTTCTGTAATCAGGCCGATTCCCCAGAAATTTAAAAAATAATGCTCGTTCATTTGACATACATCTACGCTCGTTTTTGTTCCTGACAGAAGTGCTTCCGCCGCTTTTGCGAGATTTTGAGGGATGCCCAGCACTCTTGAAAAGTCATTGCACGTGCCGCCGGGCAAAATTCCGACAGCGGGTTTTCTTTCTAAAGCGCTGATGCCGTTAATGCATTGATGGACTGTGCCGTCGCCGCCGAGAATAAAGACGGTGTCGACAGAACCATCAATGGATTGGCAAAAATGAAACGCATCATCCTTATTCTTTGTTTGTCTAATGATCACCTCATCTAAATGTTGTGATAAGACCGGCACCACAGCTCCTAATGCTTTTTCTATATGTTTGTTGCCGGCATTTCCGTTATAAATCAGTAATGCTTTCCGATGGCTCATACAAAACTGCTCCTTTATTTTACATCTGGTTATATCATCCCCTTTTTCTGTAAGCTGTAAACAAATAGAAAAGTGTACGGCCAAGCAATGTCATTTGCCGATATAGACGTTTCCTTGCTATGATAAGAACAGATGATAAAAAAGGAGAGGTCTTCATTGAACATGGACTTTAATTTATTTATGAATGATATTGTCCGCCAAGCGAGACAAGAAATAACAGCTGCCGGATACACTGAGCTGAAAACAGCTGAAGAGGTGGATGAGACACTTGCGAAAAAAGGAACGACGTTAGTCATGGTAAACTCTGTTTGCGGATGTGCCGGAGGAATTGCAAGACCGGCCGCATACCATTCCGTTCACTATGATAAAAGACCTGATCACCTCGTCACCGTCTTTGCCGGACAGGATAAAGAAGCGACAGCGCGAGCGCGTGACTATTTTGAAGGATATCCGCCATCTTCCCCATCCTTTGCGATTTTGAAAGACGGAAAAATCATGAAAATGGTCGAGCGCCATGAAATTGAAGGCCATGAGCCGATGGCAGTTGTGGCAAAGCTGCAAGAAGCCTTTGAAGAATATTGTGAAGAAGTATAAGACGAAAAACCCGGGTGCCTAAGTGGCTCGGGTTTTTTCATGCATAAAATACCCAGAAGATATGAATAATTATTAAGGGATTATTCAATTAGATTGTACAGTTAATCTATTTTCCTTAAGTAATATCAAAAAGATATCGTTGGAAAAATAAGCTTAAAGATAATTTTTAAAAATACTATTGCATAAAAATAAGAAACTGTTTAAAATACAAATTAACGAATAAATATTCAAATACACTAAAAGTAATGAATATGGGGGAAATGGATCATGAAAAAATGGCTCTTATTACTTGTAGCTGCCTGCATCACTTTAGCACTATCCGCTTGCGGCTCAAGCAATTCAGGTTCAGAAGGCGGCAAGAAAAAATTAATTATGGGAACTTCGGCGGATTACAAACCGTTTGAATATAAAGAAGGCGATCAAATTGTCGGCTTTGATGTAGATTTGGCAAAAGCGCTGGCGAAGAAGACGGGCTACGAAATTGAAGTGCAGGATATGGATTTCAACAGCTTAATCACAGCGCTGAAATCAAAACAGGTGGATCTGGTTCTGTCAGGAATGACTCCGACGCCTGATCGTAAAAAACAAGTTGATTTTTCCGATGTGTACTATACAGCGAACCATATGATTGTCAGCAAAAAAGACAGCGGCATTCAATCTCTGAAAGACCTGAAAGGAAAGACAGTCGGCGTTCAGCTTGGCTCTATTCAGGAAGAGAAGGGGAAAGAGCTTTCTCCGGAATATGGTTTTAAAACAGAAGACCGCAACAGAATTTCTGATTTGGTGCAGGAAATCAAATCAGATCGCTTTGAAGCCGCGATTATCGAAGACATGGTAGCAGAAGGGTATTTCGAGTCAAACGACGACCTGCAAGGCTTCGTGATTCCTGATGCCAAAGCGGAGGAAGCCGGTTCAGCGATTGCTTTCAGAAAGGACAGTGAACTGACAGACAAATTCAATAAAGCGCTCAAGGAAATGGAAGATAACGGAGAGCTTGAGAATTTGAAGAAAAAATGGTTCACTGGCGAGAAGTAAGAAAAGCGGCTCAACTTTTTCGTTGAGCCTTTTTATTGAATAGGAAATCTTTTTTCCTGTAAGAAAAGGAGACAAAGACTATGAATTTGGATTTTTCAGCAACGATCCCCCAAATTCCTTTTATATTAGAAGGTTTGGCAATTACTTTGAAAATTGTCGTTGTATCAGCCATTATCGGACTTATACTCGGTATTGTGCTAAGCTTATGCAAGATCAGCACGTTCCGCCCGCTTGTCTGGATCGCTGATTTTTACACATCAGTGTTCCGCGGCACGCCTTTAGTGCTGCAGCTTATGATTGTCTATTTCGGGCTTCCTCAGTTGCTCGGATTTCAAATTGACCAGTTTTGGGCAGCAGTTGTCGCATTGTCATTGAATTCCGCCGCTTATGTATCGGAAATTATCAGAGCCGGAATCAACGCCATTGATAAAGGCCAAAGAGAAGCGGCTGTCGCACTGGGGGTTCCGTACGGCAAAATGATGAAGGATCTCCTGTTGCCGCAGGCTTTTAAAAATATATCACCTGCAATTTTGAATGAATTAATTACATTAACAAAAGAATCGGCGATCGTCACTGTTATCGGGCTTGGTGATGTTATGAGACGCGCATATCAAGCTGGCGCCGCCACGTACAATTACCTTGAGCCGCTCATTATCGCCGGATTGATTTATTATGTGCTTGTCCTGATTCTAACGTTTATCGGCAAGGCTGTAGAAAGGAAGCTGAAATCCAATGATTAAGG
Source organism: Bacillus vallismortis (assembly GCF_040784915.1). Classification (GTDB taxonomy): domain Bacteria; phylum Bacillota; class Bacilli; order Bacillales; family Bacillaceae; genus Bacillus; species Bacillus subtilis_G. The sequence continues at coordinate 2,530,492 of NZ_CP160797.1, read as the reverse complement.
TTGAACAGCTGTCAAAATCATTTGGGAAACATGAAGTACTAAAAGACATTTCAACAACAATCTCTGAAGGTGAGGTTGTTGCCGTGATCGGCCCTTCAGGCTCAGGCAAATCAACGTTCCTTCGCTGTTTAAACCTGTTGGAAAAACCCAACGGCGGCACCATTACAATCAAAGACAAAGAGATCACGAAGCCGAAAACCAACACATTAAAGGTCCGGGAAAACATCGGGATGGTTTTTCAGCATTTTCATCTCTTTCCGCACAAAACAGTTCTCGAAAATATTATGTACGCGCCTGTCAATGTCAAAAAAGAATCAAAACAGGCTGCGCAGGAAAAAGCCGAAGAGCTGCTCCGTAAAGTCGGTTTGTTTGAAAAGCGAAATGACTATCCAAACCGCTTATCAGGCGGGCAAAAACAGCGTGTCGCCATCGCCCGGGCTCTTGCGATGAATCCGGACATCATGCTGTTTGACGAACCGACCTCTGCACTTGATCCGGAGATGGTCAAAGAAGTGCTCCAGGTGATGAAAGAGCTGGTTGAAACCGGTATGACCATGGTGATTGTCACGCATGAAATGGGCTTCGCAAAAGAAGTGGCAGACCGCGTGCTGTTTATGGATCAGGGAATGATTGTCGAGGACGGCAATCCGAAAGAATTTTTTCTATCGCCAAAATCCAAAAGAGCGCAGGACTTTTTAGAAAAAATATTATAGAATATAGAAAAAAGAAGAAGGCTGGTAGCTTCTTCTTTTTTATTGAAGAAACAAATAGAAATGGAGTCCGACATGTTTAAAATTGGTTACCGCACAATAAAGACAGCGTTTGGAACAGCTTTGGCTATTTATTTAAGCCAGCTATTGCATTTGCAAAACTTCGCATCAGCAGGAATCATCACCATTTTGTGCATTCAAATCACACAAAAACGGTCGCTTCAGGCATCGTGGGCCCGCTTTGCGGCATGCTGTTTGGCAATTCTTTTTTCTTATCTCTTTTTCGAGCTGATTGGCTATCACCCGTTTGTTATCGGAGCGCTCCTTTTGATATTCATCCCGATAACGGTCCTGTTAAAAATTAATGAGGGAATCGTCACAAGTTCCGTTATTATTCTTCATCTGTATATGTCGGGCGGCATAACGCTTGCTTTCATTTGGAATGAAGTTCAATTGATTACGGTTGGTATCGGCGTCGCTCTTTTGATGAACTTGTATATGCCGAGCCTTGACCGAAAGCTGATTGCCTATCGCAAAAAGATAGAGGATAACTTTGCCGTCATTTTCGCAGAAATAGAGCGGTATTTGTTAACTGGTGAGCAAGATTGGACTGGAAAAGAAATTCCGGAAACACATCAGCTCATCACGGAAGCTAAAAATCTGGCATACCGAGATGTGCAAAACCACATTCTGCGCTACGAAAATTTGCATTATCATTATTTTAAAATGAGAGAAAAGCAATTTGAAATTATCGAACGCCTTCTCCCTAAAGTGACTTCTATCTCCATTACGGTAGATCAGGGAAAAATGATCGCAGCATTTATTCACGATTTACGGGAAGCGATACACCCGGGAAATACGGCGCACAAATTTCTGAAAAGGCTTGCCGATATGAGAAAAGAATTTGAGGAGATGCCGCTTCCGGCGACAAGAGAGGAATTTGAAGCGAGAGCCGCTCTCTTCCATCTTCTCGGGGAAATGGAACAATATTTAGTGATTAAAAGTTATTTTAAAGGAATAAAAGCGCAAAAATCACTCGCATGATTCGCATGAGCTCTTCCTTCATTGGTCAACCTAATGAAAAAGGAGGGGCTTATGCGTTTTTTCTTATGTTCGATTTTTATCATGATGATGTCACCGATTTGGCCGCTCGGCGACAATCCGCTGCCGGGTGATCCGTATGTCATTGTCAACAAGAGAACAAACGAACTCGCTGTCATCCTCGACAACAAAGTAGAAGGCGTGTACAGCGTGGCGACCGGAAAAACAGACGATTTAACGCCTGAAGGAGAATTTTCGATAACAGTAAAAGCGGCGAATCCTTACTACAGAAAGAAAAATATTGAAGGGGGATCTCCTGACAATCCGCTTGGAGCAAGATGGCTCGGATTTGACGCGAAAGGGACAGACGGGCGGATTTACGGAATTCATGGGACAAACCGGGATGAATCCGTAGGGAAATTTGTGTCTAACGGCTGTATACGTATGCATAATGATGAAGTCGTTCATTTGTTTCAAACGATTCCGGTGGGTACGAGAGTGTTGATAACGGACGACTCCCGCTCTTTTGAAGAGATTGCCATTGAACATAAAGCTCTGATAAAAAAGCAGGATGTTCCCATTCAATAAGGCTGCCTGCTTTTTTATCATTATAAGAACATGACGATTCCTGAGAGTACAGTTGAAAGAATAAAAACTCCCAAAATCACGATCAAAACGCTTTTCATCAGTTTCTGAGACATGATTTCACTCCTTAGACAATCTGTCTATATTTTAGCGTGTTTTGAGGGGGCGGACAAGTAATATCTATTGGCGGAAAGCAGGGATGAAAATGAACAGGCTTGACCATATCGGGATAGCCGTTTTTTCGATAGAAGAAGCGAGGAGCTTTTATGAAGAAGTATTGGGGCTTGCGTTTCTTCATCAAGAAACGGTTGAAGAGCAAAAGGTGAATGTTGCTTTTTTTCAAGCGGGCAGCGTCAAGCTGGAGCTGATTGAACCGCTGACATCTGACAGCCCCGTCCGTTTCTTTTTGGAGAAGAAAGGGCAGGGGCTGCATCATGTTGCGTTTTTGTGCACCGGTTTATCTGAACAGCTTCAAGTATTGTCTGACCGGCAAGTTCAATTGATCGACAGGTATCCAAGACAGGGAGCAAACGGGAAATGGATCGCTTTTCTTTCACCGCGGGAAACAAACGGCGTTCTTGTAGAGCTTTGCGAGCCGAAAGGAGAAACCAATGAACATGAATGAGCACATTGATCATTTATACACGAGGCGCAGGCAGGCAGAACAAGGCGGAGGACATGAAAAGCTGGCCCAGCAGCGGCAAAAGGGAAAGCTCACAGCACGGGAAAGGATCACATTTCTTCTTGATCAGGGCAGCTTTATCGAGCTGCATCCCTTCATGGAAAGCCAAGCGCTAACAAGAGAACAGCGCATTTTAGGTGATGGGGTCGTAACAGGGTACGGCACAATTGACGACCGCTCTGTATATGTATTTGCGCAGGACTTCACAGTGTTCGGCGGGGCCCTTGGCGAAACCCACGCCAAAAAAATCTGCGCTCTGATGGATCTGGCGGCAAAAAATAAGGCGCCGATTATCGGGCTGAATGACTCAGGTGGTGCGAGAATTCAAGAGGGTGTGGTATCATTAGATGGATACGGTCACATATTTTACCGAAACGTCTTATATTCAGGAGTCATTCCGCAAATATCGGTTATTTTAGGGCCATGCGCTGGAGGCGCTGTATATTCTCCGGCCCTCACAGATTTTATCTTTATGGCTGAACAGACCGGCCGGATGTTTATTACCGGGCCGAAGGTGATTGAAAAAGTGACAGGAGAACAGGTAGATGCGGAGAGCTTAGGCGGAGCGGGGATACATAATGCCGTCAGCGGGAACGCCCACTTTTCCGGACATACGGAGAAGGAGGTTCTGACAGGGGTGAAAAAACTGCTGTCTTATTTGCCGCTGAATGGCCAGACAACAGTGCCGCAGCCAGAGAAAGAGGTCTCAAGGCCGTTATTAAACCGTCTCGTGCCCGCTGACACGACAAAGCCGTATGATGTGCGGACGGTGATTAAAGAGCTGGCAGATCCGCAGTCTTTTTTTGAAATTCAGCCGTTTTTTGCGAAAAACATTGTCATCGGGTTTGCAAGGCTGGGTGAAAAAACAATCGGCATCGTTGCGAGCCAGCCGAAGCATCTGGCGGGCAGCCTGACGATTGATGCTGCTGATAAAGCGGCAAGGTTCATCCGTTTTTGTGACGTATTTGATATCCCGCTGTTAACTGTCGAGGATGTGCCGGGATTTCTTCCTGGTATTCAGCAGGAGCATAACGGAATTATCAGGCACGGCGCAAAATTATTGTATGCCTATGCAGAAGCGACCGTCCCAAAAGTCACGCTCATTATCAGAAAAGCGTACGGCGGCGCCTATGTGGCCATGAACAGCAAAGCGATCGGAGCGGACCTTGTGTTTGCATGGCCGAATGCTGAAATCGCAGTGATGGGTTCAGAAGGCGCGGCTTCGATTTTGTATGAAAAGGACATAAAAACTTCGGCAGACCCGGAAAAGACAAAACGTGAAAAAACAGCTGAATACAAAAAGCAAAACGCCGGCCCGTACAAAGCGGCGGCCTGCGGAATGGTCGATGACATCATTTTGCCTGAAGAATCTAGGAAAAGGCTGATTCAAGCCTTTTACATGCTTGCACATAAGACAGAAGAGAGGCCGAAAAAAAAGCACGGTAACATACCGCTATAATATGGAGGGACTTACAAATGGTGAATGAAAAACGCCTGCTGGAAGAATTTTTAGAGCTTGTCCAAATTGACTCAGAAACAAAACACGAAGCAGAAATCTGCAAAGTGCTGAAACGAAAATTTTCTGATTTAGGTGTGGATGTAAAAGAAGACGATACAATGGATATCACTGGTCATGGAGCCGGAAACCTGATCTGCACATTAAAAGGGACAAAACAAGCAGATACGATATACTTTACATCTCATATGGACACAGTTGTACCCGGAAACGGCGTAAAACCGGTTGTTGAAGAAGGCTATGTCAAAACAGACGGCACAACGATTTTAGGCGCCGATGATAAAGCGGGGCTGGCTGCAATGTTTGAAGCGATTAAAGTGCTGAAAGAAGAAAACATTGAGCACGGCACGATTGAATTCATCATCACAGTAGGTGAGGAATCAGGCCTGATCGGAGCGAAGGCGCTTGACCGTTCTATGATCACGGCATCCTACGGCTATGCCCTTGACTCAGACGGAAAAGTCGGGAATATCATTGTGGCCGCGCCGACACAGGCGAAGGTAAGAGCGGCCATTTACGGGAAAACCGCACATGCCGGGGTTGAACCTGAAAAAGGCATTTCTGCCATTACAATTGCTAGCAAAGCCATTTCAAAAATGCCATTAGGCCGCATCGATAAAGAAACAACAGCAAACATCGGCCGGTTTGAAGGCGGCACACAAACAAATATTGTGTGCGATGAAGTCCATATTCTTGCGGAAGCACGTTCTTTAGTTCCTGAGAAAATGGAAGCTCAGGTTCAAAAAATGAAAGCTGCTTTTGAAACGGCCGCTGCTGATATGGGCGGACGCGCGGAAGTCGAAATTGAAGTGATGTATCCGGGCTTCAAATATCAAGACGGCGACCAAGTGGTTGAAATCGCGAAGAAAGCGGCAGCTAAAATCGGGCGCCCGAGCGAGCTGCAAACAAGCGGCGGCGGAAGCGACGCGAACGTGATTGCAGGTCATGGCATTCCGACGGTCAACCTTGCTGTCGGTTATGAGCAAATTCATACAAAAAATGAAAAAATGCCGATTGAAGAACTCGTTAAAACCGCGGAAATGGTTGTTGCCATTATTGAAGAGGCGGCGAAATAAAAAAGGAAAACCCGAGCGGACTAGTACCGCATCGGGTTTTTTTGCATTCAGCTCCATTGCCTAAGCGGCCAAAATAACACGTCCTGTTTTTTAGCGAAATGAAGCAATGGATCTGACGCTGGCAATGCGATGTTGTGAGCATCAGCCACCGTATTGACGGAAAACTCGGCCTCAGCATGTTGCAGCAGCCAAGGATGATGATGAATGTCTTCGAAATAGAGCTTGTTGCGATAAGTGGTGTAGAGTCTGTATCGTTCTGTCAGCCAATAATCGAGAGAACCCTCTTCCGCTGTAAAAGGAGCTGAAATGGGCCGGTATGCGGCGCGGAATGCTGCTTCTCCGTCGCCTCTCCGCTTGCAGACATAGTCAATGCCATCACCACTTTTTTCAGCTTTCATATCCGCGTAAAAATAAGGTAAATGAAAGAACGTGCGAGCGCCCATGACCGCCAGCCGATGATCAGCATCTAAGCTGAAAAAATAAATGCCGGGCTTGCCTTTATATGTGACATAGGTGCGGAAGTTAAGCTCAGGAAATGCACGCGCACCGGGAAGGGCAGGAAGAAATCAGGCCCTCAAGTTCGTGAGCATAAAGGGAAGCAAGCTGACCCAAGCTTGCCCGTTATATGTATCTAATTCTAAAACTGGCGGTACTAAAGGGCGAAGGATAGAAACATCAACAGGCCAGCGGGCTTATAAGACATCATTCCAGGTTTGTCTCATGATCCACATTCCCACAGGCACAGACATATTATTTTGCTGAAAGCGTTCCGTCACGTATATGCTCCTTTCAGTGGGTGTGACTAAAGGTATTTCCGCTTTCCTTCTTTTTAAACGATATGGCTGTTTTGTTAGGATGGCCATTTTTGCATCAGCCTTGAAAGAAAAGGGTGCGGTGAAACAAAAAACAACCCCGGCTTTTCGCTCGGGGTTGTTTCATTATTTCACCGGCTCAGTAAGAGCAGCTGCTTTTTTCGTTTTATGGTGTGTCATCTGAAGGACGATGTTTTGCACTGTCAGGAACAGCCCGCTTGTGAACCAGTACAGCGGAAGGGCTGCAGGAACATTAAGCGAGAAAATTGTCATCATCACAGGGAAAATGAACACCATCAGTTTGGCTGATTGCTGAGCTGCAGGGTTTTGCGGAACAGCGGAATATTTCGCGCTCAGTTTTTGAGCGACATAAGCCTGAACAAAGTACATAACTCCTGCACTAAGAGACACGAGAATGTCAGATTGTCCTAAACTGAACCATAAAAACGAGTGTGACGCAATTTCAGGTGTAGAGCGAATCGCGTAATAAAACCCAATCAAAATAGGAAACTGAATCAGCATTGGGAGACATCCCATGGCAAGCGGATTGATATTGTGCTCCTGATACAGCTTCATCATTTTCGTTTGCAGTTCTTTTTGCTGTTCTGGGTCCTTCGTCTTTTTCAATTTGTCCTGAATGCTGTCAACCTGAGGTTTAATAACCGCCATTTTCTCTTGGAACAAACGCTGTTTTTTAAACTGATTGACAAACAAAGGCAGTACAACCACACGCACAATAATGGTTACGAGAATAATAGACAGTCCGTATTCTCCATGAAACAGTCCGGCAACACCTTTAAGCAGAGCGGAAAACGGTTCGATTAAATAGTCGTGGAAAAAACCGACGTTGCTGAGGCCTCCCACCTGATTCGTCGCCGCAAACGCTGCGTTGCCCGAGCATAATACGATCAAAAAGATACCTACAGCCAAAAGTTTTTGATATGTTTTTAACAATTTGTTCTCCTCCTTTTTATAAATGCGGTTTATAAAAGAAGGGAACTGGCGTCTTCATCATCGTTCACAGGCGAATTCATGCGGAAGACTTTACGTATCCAAGTTGTAATGCGATGATATATAATAATGAGAAAGTCTGTTCGGTTTATTTGAAAGACCGTCTGATGTTCGTCTGCTCGTTTTGATTTCCATTGCTCGCCAGCACGGCATTCTCGTAAAAGAAACGCAATCCCGATTGCTGTCAGAGCCGGAAGAATAATTGTGAAAAAATCGACTAAGAATAAAACGTCATTTATCGATTCCACAAACATTGTCATCACATCCATTCAATACCTTCATTTTACTATATGTACAAGCCGTTGTCTAATGAACGAAAAGGAGATTTATTTATGCAGGGAAAGGGCCGAATTATTTTCCATATTGATATGAATAGCTTCTATGCATCGGTGGAAATGGCATATGATCCGGCTCTTCGGGGGAAGCCGATCGCAGTTGCCGGAAATGTAAAGGAGCGAAAGGGCATCGTGGTGACATGCAGCTACGAAGCAAGAGCGCGCGGCGTTAAAACAACGATGCCGGTTTGGGAAGCGAAGCGCAATTGTCCTGAGCTAATCGTGCTTCCGCCGAACTTTGACCGCTATAGAAACTCTTCAAGAGCGATGTTTAACATTCTCCGTGAATATACTGACCTGGTGGAGCCTGTCTCCATCGACGAAGGCTATATGGATATGACCGATACACCATACAGCAGCCGCGCTCTGGAGACGGCAAAAGAAATCCAAAGCAGGCTGCAAAAAGAGCTGCTGCTTCCGTCAAGCATAGGGATCGCGCCGAATAAATTTCTCGCTAAGATGGGGTCTGATATGAAAAAACCGCTCGGCATCACGATTTTAAGAAAGAGGCAAGTGCCTGATATCCTTTGGCCGCTTCCTGTTGGAGAGATGCACGGAGTCGGCAAAAAGACAGCGGAAAAGCTGAAGGGACTCGGCATTCATACGATTGGAGAGTTAGCTGCAGCTGATGAACACTCGCTGAAACGCCTGCTTGGCATCAACGGCCCGCGCCTTAAACATAAAGCAAACGGCATTCACCATGCGCCGGTTGACCCGGAGCGCATTTACGAATTTAAAAGCGTCGGCAACTCATCGACACTATCACACGATTCCAGTGATGAAGAAGAGCTGTTAGGCGTTTTCAGAAAGCTTGCCGCTTCCGTGAGTGACCGCTTACAGCGCAAGGAAGTCATGGCTTCGAAGCTTTTTATTATGATTAGATATGCAGATTGGAAAACCATCACGAGAAGCATCACGCTGAAAAATCCGATCGATCAAAAAAGTGAAATAATGAAAGAAGCGGAGCACCTCTTTTTTAAACACTGGAATAAAAATCCTGTCAGGCTGCTTGGCATTACCGGAACCGATTTAGTAGAAAAAGAACAGGCCTATAAGCAGCTCGATTTGTTCAGTTTTAATGAAGATGCGAAGGATGAGCCCATTCAGCAGATGATGGAAAAGCTGAATGATAGGTACGGATCCAAGCTGATCAGAAAAGGGGCAAGGATAAAAAAGGAGGAGAGCAAAACGAAGGGAACAAGCTTTAATAAAGATTTTTTTCAGGATGAAAAGAAAAGGTGAATAGCTTGAAAAAAAGGGTGAAAGTATGGTAATTTCTTTATTATAAATATCATTTTATTTTAATTTAAATTTTAAAATGATTAAACGTTTGCAGAAGGGACGTTAGAATATGTCAAAACAACAAATCGGAGTTATCGGACTTGCGGTCATGGGTAAAAATCTGGCTTTAAATATCGAGAGCCGGGGATTTTCTGTTTCTGTTTACAACAGATCAAGCAGTAAAACGGAGGAGTTTTTGCAGGAGGCAAAAGGAAAAAATGTTGTTGGCACATACAGCATTGAAGAATTTGTCCAATCCTTGGAAACACCGCGTAAAATCTTATTAATGGTGAAAGCGGGAACTGCAACAGATGCGACAATTCAATCTCTTCTTCCTCATCTAGAAAAGGATGATATTTTAATTGACGGCGGTAATACATACTATAAAGATACACAGCGCCGTAACAAAGAACTTGCAGAAAGCGGCATTCACTTTATCGGAACAGGCGTTTCCGGCGGTGAAGAAGGAGCGCTTAAAGGGCCTTCTATTATGCCTGGAGGACAAAAAGAAGCACATGAGCTTGTGAAGCCGATTCTTGAAGCGATTTCTGCAAAAGTTGACGGAGAACCTTGTACGACATATATCGGTCCAGACGGTGCCGGCCATTATGTGAAAATGGTGCATAACGGAATTGAATACGGAGATATGCAGCTGATCTCTGAATCTTACTTCATTTTGAAACAGGTGCTTGGCCTTTCAGCGGATGAGCTTCATGACATTTTCGCTGAATGGAATAAAGGCGAGCTTGACAGCTACCTGATTGAGATCACGGCTGACATCTTTACGAAAAAAGACGAAGAGACAGGCAAACCGCTTGTTGATGTCATTCTCGATAAAGCAGGACAAAAAGGAACAGGAAAATGGACAAGCCAAAGCGCGCTTGACTTAGGTGTTCCGCTTCCGATTATTACTGAGTCTGTATTCGCGCGCTTTATCTCAGCGATGAAGGAAGAGCGTGTGAAAGCGAGCGGCCTTCTTTCAGGACCTGAAGTGAAGCCTGTTACAGACAATAAAGAAGAGCTGATTGAAGCAGTCAGAAAAGCGCTGTTCATGAGTAAAATCTGTTCTTATGCGCAAGGATTTGCCCAAATGAAAGCAGCTTCTGAAGAATACAACTGGGATCTGAAATACGGCGAAATCGCTATGATCTTCCGCGGCGGCTGCATCATCCGCGCTGCATTCCTTCAGAAGATCAAAGAAGCTTACGATCGCGAACCTGCGCTCGACAACCTGCTTCTTGACAGCTACTTCAAAAATATTGTAGAAAGCTACCAAGGAGCGCTTCGCCAAGTGATTTCACTTGCTGTTGCCCAAGGTGTGCCGGTGCCATCATTCTCAAGCGCATTAGCTTACTATGACAGCTACCGCACAGCTGTACTCCCTGCAAACTTAATTCAGGCGCAGCGTGACTACTTTGGCGCCCATACTTATGAGCGTACAGATAAAGAAGGTATCTTCCATACTGAATGGATGAAGTAATAGAAAACCCCCGAAGCCCTTAGGGCTTCGGGGGTTTTTGGTTATTGAATGAACGTTGACAGCCGCAAAAAAAGCCGAAAATGCGCTACAGCATTTTCGGCTTTTTCTGTATTATATATTCCACCAGTTCAAGCCGTCTTTCGCCAAAAGATCATCTGATTCTTTCGGTCCCATAGAGCCTGACTCATAGTTTGGAGATAGGGTCTTGTTTGCTGCCCATGTTTCAGAAATGGCGTCGACAAAACTCCAAGACAAGGCAACTTCATCCCAGTGTGCAAAGTTTGTGGCATCACCCAGAAGACAGTCGTGAATCAATTTTTCATATGCTTCAGGGGTGTTCATCTCATCATTGCAATTGCTGCAGTAATCCAGTTTGATTGGCTGCGCGTGTGCTGCTCCGCCGAGCTTTTTAGCGTTTAAGTAAAGCGTAATGCCTTCGTCAGGCTGAATATGGATCACGAGCAAGTTTGGATTCATGTTGTTTTCATTGCCGTAGTACAGGTTCATCGGAATGTCCTTAAATTGAACGACGATTTTCGTGGACTTTTCTTTCATTCGTTTTCCGGTGCGGATATAGAATGGAACACCAGCCCATCTGAAGTTGTCGATCAAGAGCTTTCCTGAAACAAAGGTTTCTGTATTTGAGTCAGGAGCGACATTATCTTCATCCGTATAAGCAGGGACCATCACACCGTCAATTTCACCGGCTTGATATTGTCCGCGTACAAAATACTCATCTACTTCGTCTTTTGCAACAGGGCGCAGTGCTCTCAGCACCTTCACTTTTTCGCTGCGGATTTCTTCTGTGTTCAATTTGATCGGCGGCTCCATTGCAAGAAGGGCAACCATTTGCATGATATGGTTTTGCACCATGTCGCGCAGGGCGCCAGATTTTTCGTAATATCTCGCACGGTCTTCGACGCCAAGTGATTCGCTAGATGTGATTTGAATATTTGAGATGTAGCGGTTCGTCCAAAGCGGTTCGAAAATCGCATTGGCAAATCGAATCACTTCAATGTTCTGAACCATTTGTTTGCCTAGGTAATGGTCGATTCTGTAAATTTGATCTTCTGTAAACGCTTCGCGGATTTCTTTGTTCAACGCCTGTGCGCTTGGCAGATCATGGCCGAACGGCTTTTCAATGACAAGGCGGGACCAGCCTGTTGTTGCTGTCACACCTTCTGATTTTAATGTTTTTGCAATTGTCCCGAAGAATTCAGGAGCCATTGCCAAGTAGAACATTCTGTTGTTCGGAATTTGATATGTATCTTCCAGCTGGTTAAGCAATACGTTAAGCTCTTGATAAGAGCCAGGATTTGTCACGTCGAACGGGTGATAGTAAAAATGAGACGTGAAATCATCTATATGTTTATCTGCAGATGAGGAAATGGATGTTTTAACCGTTTGGCGAAGATCCTCATTAGACCAAGGTCTTCTTCCAACTCCTACTACTGCAAACTCTTCTCCGATTTGTCCGTTTTGATATAAACGGTGGATAGACGGATACAGTTTTCGTTTTGCTAAATCTCCCGTTGCGCCGAATATGACAATTACTGCTTTTGGTTGTTGGTTTGTTTTCACTAAAAGTACCTCACTTTATTCGAAGCTTTATTTTAGTACACCCCGTATATTTTCTTCATTTTAAATCTAAAATTGAACGAAAGCAAACATTTCAGCCCCTTTTTTTGCAGAATACCGTAAAAATGTCTCTAGAACAAAAGGATTGTTCCTTTCAGAGGCAAGATTCACATTTTACGCATGATCCTGTATTCTTGTAGGTAACTAGTTCTAGTAGGAGGAAGGAAATGTGGAATTACTTTTTTTAGGGACGGGAGCCGGCATTCCCGCTAAGGCGAGAAACGTAACGTCGGTGGCGTTAAAATTGCTTGAAGAAAGACGTTCGGTATGGCTGTTTGACTGCGGGGAAGCCACACAGCATCAAATTTTACATACCACGATTAAACCGCGTAAAATCGAAAAAATCTTCATTACCCACATGCACGGCGATCATGTATACGGACTTCCAGGGCTTCTGGGGAGCCGTTCTTTTCAAGGGGGAGAGGACGAGCTGACGGTGTACGGACCTAAAGGGATCAAGGCGTTTATTGAAACAAGCCATGCCGTCACGAAAACCCATCTGACATATCCGCTTATGATCAAGGAAATCGAAGAAGGAATCGTGTTTGAAGACGAGCAGTTTATGGTCACGGCCGTATCTGTTATTCATGGAGTGGAAGCTTTCGGATACCGTGTGCAGGAAAAAGATGTGCCTGGTTCCTTAAAGGCGGATTTATTAAAGGAAATGAACATCCCGCCCGGGCCTGTGTATCAAAAAATCAAAAAAGGCGAAACGGTAACGCTTGATGACGGGCGCATCATCAATGGAAATGATTTTCTGGAGCCTCCTAAGAAGGGAAGGGCTGTGGTATTTTCCGGAGATACGAGAGTAAGTGATAAGCTAAAAGACCTTGCAAGAGATTGTGATGTGCTTGTTCATGAAGCGACCTTTGCTAAGGAAGATCGGAAGCTTGCTTATGATTATTTTCACAGTACAACGGAACAAGCGGCCGTAACAGCGAAAGAAGCGGGGGCGAAGAAGCTCATTTTAACCCATATCAGCGCCAGATATCAGGGAGATGCCTCTCTGGAGCTTCAGAAAGAAGCGGATGACGTTTTCCCGAACAGCGTAGCGGCTTATGATTTCTTAGAGGTAAACGTCCCCCGGGGCTGAGGCCAAGAGCTCTTATTTGACAATTTGTAATTATGTTGTATAATAAAACGTAATCATTACGTTTTATAAGGAGATGTTAATATGAGAGTCAATGTTACTTTAGCCTGCACTGAAACGGGAGACCGGAATTACATCACAACAAAAAACAAACGCACCAACCCAGACCGTTTAGAGCTGAAAAAATATTCACCGCGTTTAAAGAAATATACCCTTCATCGTGAAACGAAATAATAGAAAAGAAGACCGGGCGTCCATACCCGGTCTTCTTTTATGTTAATTGACTGCCTGATAAAGTGGAGCAGCCTGCTGGCACGCTGCACACCATACATCATAAATAGCCAAATGAACGATATGAGGTTCATCATGATGGATGTTGTGAGAGCTGTTTTTAGCTTGAATCCAGCCGCTTTGATGAGATAGAGACAATATGCTGCTGTGCATGTTTAGCCACTCCTGTTCAGCGGTGAATTTCTTAGTCCGTTCACCCGATGACAACACAAGGAGAGGCATGTTTCCCAAATGGACTTGCTTCCGTTTGAGCTCCTGCAGGCTTCTTGAAAATTCTGCATGTGTGCCCTCAAGCATCATCTTTCTTGTATCAGCATTGTGCATTTCTTCAGGAATAAAGGAGCAGCTTGCACAATCTCCTAAAGCTGGATCAAGGAGAACCATGCCGATAATATCTCGCTTGTTTTTGCAAGCCCATAAACCGGTGATGACAGCTCCATATGAATGTGAAACAGCCAGATAAGGAGGTTTTACATCTGCTGCTTTAAGCAAACTCTCCAATTCTTCCCCTTTTTGTTCAGCTGTTCGTTTAGCGCTGCTTTGTCCGCTTTTTCCAATTCCCGCCCGATCATATGTAAAAATGCCAAATTCATCATCAATGTCCGCTATTAATGGGTTCCACGTCTCAGAAGAAGTACCGTAGCCGGCCTCAAAGACAATCGTTACACCGCTTGATCCTCTCCGGTGCTGTGTATGAAACGCACATCCGTCAATTGTATATGTCTTTTCCATCCAAGCTGAGTTCATTGGAGTCATCTCCTCTAATTGGTTCTACTAGGGAGACGGAGAACCTGAGCTGATCGTTTCTCTAAAAATAAAAAAAGAGATATCCGTTTGAGGATATCTCTTATGGGCATTACCAGCCTCTCTCATATTGAACAGGGGCCGTAATCTCTGTATTGAGCTGTTTCGCTGCTGTTCTTGCAAAGAAAGGATCCCGCAATAGCTCTCTGCCGATAAAGATGAGGTCGGCACGTCCATTTTGCAGAATTTCTTCAGCCATTGAACCATCTGTAATCATGCCGACAGCACCAGTTGCCATGTCGGCCTGTTCACGGATTTTCTCAGCGAAGCTGACTTGATAGCCGGGGAATACGTTAATGTCTGCGTGAACAAGGGCTCCTGAGCTGCAGTCAATTAAGTCAACACCCTGCTCCTTCATCCATTTTGCAAAACCGATGTGATCGGCGATGTCTAAGCCTTTATCTGTATAGTCAGAAGCAGATACACGGACAAATAAAGGGCCGTTCCATACTTGTTTGACTTCATCAATGATCTCTCTTAAGAAACGATAGCGGTTTTCTGGTGAGCCGCCGTATTCATCTGTGCGATGATTGGAAAGCGGAGATAAAAATTCGTGAATTAAGTATCCGTGCGCCGCATGAATTTCAATCATATCAAAGCCGGCTTCTTTTGCGCGGGCAGCCGCTTGTTTGAACTCGCGGATTGTTTCTTTTATTTTTTCTGCTGACATTTCTACAGGTGTTGCTGATTGTTCGTCAAACGCAATCGCCGATGGAGCGAAAATATCTCCTTCAAGCTCTGCTTTACGTCCGGCATGGGCAAGTTGAATGCCGATTTTTGAGCCTTGTTCTTTGACCTGCTCAGTCAGTTTGGTAAAGCCTTCAATATGCTCGTCACTCCAAATTCCTAAGTCTTGGTCTGTGATTCGTCCTTGAGGATTAACTGCTGATGCCTCGACAATTATCAGCCCGACCTGGCCGATTGCGCGCGATATGTAATGTGCCATGTGGAACGGCGTCAATTTTCCGTCCTTTTCATGAGAAGAGTACATGCACATTGGCGACATGACAATGCGGTTTTTTAACGTCATATCTTTAATGGTAATCGGTGTGAATAATTTTCTGGCCATTTCTTTCGCCTCCCGTAAGGTTTTTAGAGGTTGATTATATCAAGTCATTTCTTTCCCGTCATATAAACTGCTCAAACGATCTATTCTTGTCAAACTTTTCTGTATAATAGACAAGGAATCATCTTATTTTCCAGGTTAGAAGCGTTTTTATACATAGGAGGGGGCGAAGATCGATGAATTGGCAGACGAAAGACGAATTGCTGACCCTTTTAACTTCTCTTGTGCAATACGAAAGCATCACCGGTTCGAAGGGAGAGGCAGCACTTGCAGAATATCTTTATTTTATTTTGAAAGACAAGCCTTATTTTCAAAAACATCCTGATGATGTAACACTTCATCCGATGGACGACGGCAGATCCTTTCTTACGGCTCTTGTCAAAAAGAAGAATGTCAAAAAGACAGTGCTTTTGCTGAGCCATTTTGATGTCGTGGACATAGAGGATTACGGAGAATTCAAACATATGGCTTGTAAGCCTGCTGAGCTTTTGAGTTCTTTTTTAAAGAAAAAAGAGCTGCTTCCGGCACATGTGAGAAGAGACGCTGAAAGCGGCGACTGGCTGTTCGGAAGAGGCACGATGGATATGAAAGCGGGGCTTGCCGTTCAGCTGTCGATGCTAGAGCGGGCAATGAACGGCCAATTTGAAGGCAATCTGCTGTTGATTACGGTTCCTGACGAGGAAGTGAATTCGAGAGGCATGATTGAAGCGGTTCCTGTACTGAAGGAAATGGAGAAAAAGCATGATCTCTCATTTTCCGCTTGTCTGAATGCTGAACCGATGTTCGAAAAATTTCCCGGCGACCTGCAGCAATATATTTATACAGGAAGTATCGGCAAGGTGCTTGCGGGCTTTTTCTGCAAGGGGATTGAAACTCATGTCGGAGAGCCGTTTTCAGGCATAAACGCAAATTTAATGGTATCGGAGATTAACCGCTTGCTTGAACTGAATTCTGATTATTGCGAGAAGGTTGAAGGTGAAGTCACCCCGCCTCCGGTAAACTTAATGCAAAAGGACTTGAAAGAGGCGTATTCTGTTCAGACACCGCATACAGCTGTCACGTTATTTAATGTGCTGTCCATGAAACGCTCGGCCAATGAACTGCATCAGATGCTGCTTAAAACCGCGGAACAGGCGGCGAGAGAAATAACCGCGAATATTCGGAAGAAAACACAGGATTTTCAGCAATTTGAGTCGTTTACGCCGATGGAACGCGACGTCTCTGTTTTGACATTTGATGAGCTGGCCGCGCGTGCGAGAAAGCGTGCCGGAAACTCTGAAATAGAGCGGGTTCTGAATTATGCCTTTGCCAACAGGGGAGATCTTGGGGACAGGGATTTTTCGACGAAAATGGTATCTGAGCTTGCTTCGCTTTGTAAGGAGGATGCGCCGCTGATTGTTCTTTTTTACAGCCCGCCGTTTTATCCGGCGGTTTCTTCAAAGGACGATCACTTGATTAGGAATACAGCTGATCAGCTTATGCATTATGCGGCTGACAGATACGGCATAGCGTTACAGGAGGTTCAGTATTTCCCGGGACTTTCAGACTTAAGCTATCTACAGCTCGAAAAGCAGGAAGTCGACGTGTACACAAGCAATATGCCGCTCTTTAATAGAGGATATTCACTGCCAAGCGGCAAAGATCAGGCTTTATATGTCCCGGTTTTAAATGTCGGTCCGGCTGGAAAAGACCCGCACAAATGGACGGAAAGGCTGTATATGCCTTATTCCTTTGAAGTGCTTCCCGATTTGCTTTCATTTACGATCTCCGCGCTATTAAAACCATCAGAAACTGCCAGCCGGCTGATTTAGGAAAAACAAAAGACAGAAGGCATTGCCCCTTCTGTCTCTGGGCTTACGTCTCTAAAGCGGCACCGGAAAACTGCTCTTTAATCTCGGCGCTGCGTTTAGCGGTTTCTTCAACACAGTGAATAATCGCTTCTTCAAAGCGTGAGTCCTGTAAAGCGCGAAGACCTGCCTCTGTTGTGCCTCCCGGACTCGTGATTTCCTTGCGCAGTTTAGCGGGCTGTTTGCCGCTTTGAAGGAGCATATCTGTTGCCCCTGCCATTGTCTGCAAAATGAGAGCCTTTGCCGTTTCCTCATCCAATCCTATTTTTTGCGCCGCTTTTTCCATTGCTTCAATATAACGGTACACGAAGGCCGGGCCGCTGCCGGCTATTGCCGTGACAGCGTCGAGATGCCGTTCCTCAACAAGTGTGGCATCACCGATTGTTTTCAATAAAGCTTTTGCGGCGGTCATATCTTCCTGGCTTGCTTCAGCGCTTACGGAAAATCCGGTTGCTGATTTGCGGATGGCTGCAGATGTATTAGGCATGACGCGAATGACCGCGAGCTTTCTGCCAAAATAGTGCTGAATGGTTTCGATGGTAAGACCTGCAAGTACTGAAATCACAAGCTGGTCCTTGATATACGAACGAATGCTGTCAATGCTTTCCGCTGCGTCCTTCGGTTTAAAAGCGAGGATGATGATATCGGTTTGAGTGAAAAACTCATTTTTATCTCTGCAGGGACACACGCCGTACGTTTCCTTTAATTCAATCAAACGCTCGTCATTTGAGCGGTTTGTGATATAGATATGTTCTGGTTTTGTGATGCCGCTTTGCAAAATACCGTTAATCATTGCTTCTGCCATGGACCCGGCGCCGACAAATCCTATCTTTTTCATTGATATCCTCCTTTAATCAGAACAGCAAAAAACCTTTTCATCACGTAAAGGACGAAAAGGTTCGCGGTACTACCCTCATTAGCACAAGTTGTGCTCAGCTCTAATCCCGTAACGCGGGAAACGTTTAGGTTTTCCTAACCGCGACTTGAGGGCAGGTTCTACAAACAAGCGAACCGCAATGCCTTTCAGCCGGGGGCATCGCTCTCTTTGGCCATTGCCTTGTATACGCTTCCTCGTCATAGCGTTCCAATGGTTCTCGTTTTAGTTTGTTGTTCATTATGCAATGGCGGACAAGCTCATGTCAATAGCTTTTTCAAAAAGGGACTTTCTCATTCGGCAATAATGACACAAGACTGAGAAAAAGCTAAAATATGAGTAATGAATGAAGACAAGGAGCGAAAGGATGACAACTGCAGATGTTATGACGATCCGCGTCCCGACACCCTTTGCTGTGGGCGATGTTATCGTTTACCTCGTAAAAGGTGATGCGCTGACACTTATCGATGCCGGGCCGAATACAAAAGAGGCTGTTAGAGCCCTTCAAGAGCAGCTTGCCGCTGTAAATGTGAAAATGTCAGATATCGAGCAGGTTGTACTGACTCACCATCATGCTGATCATGCAGGCTTGCTTGATGCCTTTTCTGATGAAATCGAAGTGATTGGGCATCCGTTCAACGAACCTTATATCAGCCGAAATCAAGCTTTTAGGGATTGGCAAAAATGTTTTTTTCAAAAGCTTCTGCCTGAATTAGGCGTTCCGTTTGATACGGGAAAGACAGAAAAGCTGATTCGGTCAGCGTACGCGTTTTCCTGTACGAGATCCCTGACGAAAACAGTCAGAGAAGGGATGAGCGTTGATGGGCTTGGGGGCTGGACTGTTTTGGAGATGCCTGGACATGCTGAATCGCATATTGTTCTTTTCCATGAAAAAAGCGGTAGAATGATTGGCGGCGATCTTCTGCTGGCCAACAGCTCGTCTAATCCGATTCTGGAAGCGCCGAAAACGGGAGACATAAGATCAAAGCCTTTAGTTGATTATCAGCGGTCATTGCGAAGGCTGTCTGAACTTGATCCAACAATCGTGTTTCCCGGCCACGGCGAGACGATCACCAACGTACAGGCGCTGATAGAGAAGCGTTTTGACAAGCAGAGGAACAGGACGGAGGATGTGCGGCGCATGCTGGATGAAAAGCCGATGACCGCTTTTCAGGTCTGCCAGCAGCTTTTTCCTGCTGTGTATGAAAAGGACTTATTTTTAACGATGTCAGAAACGGCAGGGCATCTTGATGTGTTGGCGGCTGAAGAATCCATCACGTCATATTGGGAAGGAAATACTGCATATTTTAGAACAATGAAGAGGTGAAATGGATGAAGCATATAGCGGGAAAGCGGATATGGATAACCGGCGCTTCAGGAGGGCTCGGTGAAAGAATCGCATACTTATGCGCGGCTGAAGGAGCCCATGTCCTGCTGTCGGCAAGACGTGAGGAGCGTTTGATAGAAATTAAAAGGAAGATAACCGAGGAATGGAGCGGGCAGTGTGAGATTTTCCCTCTGGATGTCGGCAGCCTGGAGGATATCGCCTGTGTCCGCGGTCAGATCGGCTCGGTTGATGTGCTGATTAACAATGCGGGCTTCGGTATATTTGAAACGGTCCTAGACTCGACGCTGGATGATATGAAAGCGATGTTTGATGTGAATGTCTTCGGCCTGATCGCCTGTACAAAAGCGGTGCTTCCGCATATGCTTGAGCAAAAAAAGGGCCATATCATCAATATCGCTTCTCAAGCGGGGAAAATTGCAACACCGAAGTCGAGCCTTTATTCCGCGACAAAACATGCCGTGCTCGGCTACTCAAACGCTTTGCGGATGGAGCTGGCGGGAACAGGCATTTATGTGACAACAGTTAATCCGGGACCGATTCAGACGGACTTTTTTTCCATTGCTGATAAAGGCGGGGAATACGCCAAAAATGTGAGCCGCTGGATGCTTGATCCTGATGACGTGGCAGCTCACATTACAGCTGCTATTTTCACGAACAAACGGGAGATCAATCTTCCGCGTTTCATGAATGCCGGCACCAAGCTGTATCAGCTGTTTCCAGCTCTGGTTGAAAAGCTGGCAGGACGCGTGCTTATGAAAAAATAATGGTGGAACTGCCTGTGGTGAGATGGCTTGTTGGCATACCCACAGGCAGTTTTTTATAGAGGAAGGGAGAATCATTGGATGTCAATCAATCAAGAAGCCCTTCATGTTCTGCTCAAAGATCCGTTCATTCAGAAACTGATTGACGCAGAGCCTGTATTCTGGGCAAATTCCGGCAAGAAAGAGAGCCCGTTATTTCACGCAGATGAGTGGGAAAGCGAGATAGAGGGAGCGGAAAATAGGCTGCGGCGGTTTGCTCCTTACATTGCCGAGGTGTTTCCTGAGACGAAAGATGCCAAAGGAATAATCGAATCTCCGCTTTTTGAAATGCAGCATATGAAGGGAAAACTGGAAGCGGCGTATCAGCAGCCCTTTCCGGGAAGATGGCTTTTAAAGTGCGACCATGAACTTCCGATTTCAGGATCGATTAAAGCGCGGGGCGGGATTTATGAAGTATTGAAGCATGCTGAAATGCTGGCGCTTCAAGAAGGAATGCTTCTGGAAAACGATGATTACCGCATCTTACAGGAAGAGCGGTTTGCCGCGTTTTTCTCCCGCTATTCGATTGCTGTCGGTTCGACAGGAAACCTTGGATTAAGTATCGGCATCATCGGTTCGACACTCGGATTTCGCGTGACAGTGCATATGTCCGCTGATGCCAAGCAGTGGAAAAAGGATCTCCTTCGCCAAAAAGGTGTCACTGTCATGGAGTATGAATCAGATTACAGTGAAGCGGTGAAAGAAGGGAGACGGCAGGCGGAGCAAGATTCATTTTGTTATTTTATTGATGATGAACATTCCCGTCAGCTGTTTTTAGGATATGCTGTTGCCGCCAGCCGATTAAAAACGCAGCTCGACTGTATGAATATACAGCCAAGTCTAGAGACACCGCTGTTTGTGTATCTGCCGTGCGGAGTCGGCGGAGGGCCGGGCGGTGTGGCATTTGGGCTGAAGCTTTTATACGGCGACCATGTCCATGTGTTTTTCGGAGAACCGACTCATTCACCGTGTATGCTGCTGGGGCTTTATTCCGGCCTCCACGAGAAGATTTCCGTCCATGATATCGGTCTGGATAATCGGACTGCTGCTGACGGGCTTGCTGTAGGAAGGCCGTCAGGGTTTGTGGGCAAGCTGATTGAACCGCTGCTGAGCGGCTGTTATACCGTAGAGGACAATACGCTTTATGCCTTGCTTCATATGCTGGCTGTATCTGAAAGTAAATATTTAGAGCCCTCTGCTCTTGCCGGCATGTTCGGGGCCATTCAGCTTTTTTCGACAGAAGAAGGAAGGCTATATAGTCAGAAGCATAACATGGAACATGCCGTACATGTCGTCTGGGGAACGGGAGGAAGCATGGTTCCAAAAGAAGAGATGTCCGCTTATAATCGAATCGGTGCGGATTTGCTGAAAAAATAAGCAGACAGTGAAAGGGTTTTCCGTTACAATCTTTGTAAGGGTTTTAACCTACAGAGAGTCAGGTGTAAACAGTGAAAAATAAAGAGCTTAACTTACATACTTTATATACACAGCACAATCGCGAGTCTTGGTCTGGTTTTGGGGGACATTTGTCGATTGCTGTATCTGAAGAAGAGGCAAAAGCCGTGGAAGGGCTGAATGATTATTTATCTGTTGAAGAAGTGGAAACGATTTATATTCCGCTTGTTCGCCTGCTTCATTTGCATGTGAAGTCAGCCGCCGAGCGCAATAAGCATGTCAATGTTTTTTTGAAGCACCCTCATTCAGCCAAAATTCCGTTTATTATTGGCATCGCCGGCAGTGTGGCAGTCGGAAAAAGCACGACGGCGCGGATATTGCAGAAGCTGCTTTCGCGTTTGCCGGACCGCCCTAAAGTGAGCCTTATCACGACAGATGGTTTTTTATTTCCTACAGCCGAGCTGAAAAAGAAAAATATGCTGTCACGAAAAGGGTTTCCCGAAAGCTATGACGTAAAGGCGTTGCTCGAATTTTTGAATGACTTAAAATCAGGAAAAGACAGAGTAAAGGCTCCGGTGTATTCCCATCTGACCTATGATCGCGAGGAAGGGGTGTTCGAGATTGTAGAACAGGCCGATATTGTGATTATCGAAGGCATTAATGTTCTTCAGTCGCCCACCTTGGAGGATGACCGGGAAGATCCGCGTATTTTTGTCTCCGATTTCTTTGATTTTTCGATTTATGTGGACGCGGACGAAAGCCGGATTTTCACATGGTATTTAGAGCGTTTTCGTCTGCTTCGGGAAACGGCTTTTCAAAATCCCGATTCTTATTTTCATAAATTTAAAGACTTGTCTGATCAGGAGGCTGACGAGATGGCAGCTTCGATTTGGCAGAGTGTCAACCGGCCTAATTTATATGAAAATATCTTGCCGACTAAATTCAGGTCCGATCTCATTTTGCGTAAGGGGGACGGGCATAAGGTGGAAGAAGTGCTGGTAAGGCGGGTGTAATATCGTGCACCATATTGAACTGTATGTCTCCGATTTGGAAGCGTCTCGGCGGTTTTGGGGATGGTTCTTAACAGAACTTGGCTATAGAGAGTATCAAAAATGGGGCTCAGGCATTAGCTGGAAGAAAGATCATTTTTATCTTGTGATTGTGCAGGCGAAAGAGCCATTTCTCGAGCCGGCATACCACAGATGCCGTATCGGGCTGAACCATCTCGCCTTTCATGCTGAATCCAAGCTTCAAGTTGACCAGATGACCGAAAAACTGATGAGAAAAGGCTATCGTGTGTTGTATCGGGACCGCCATCCTTTTGCCGGAGGAGACGGGCATTATGCCGTTTATTGCGAGGATCCGGACCGGATGAAGGTAGAGCTCGTTGCCCCAAGCGGTTAATCATGGTCTTCGGACAGGCTGTTAAGCTTTTCCTCAATGCGATCCAGCTGCGCTTTTCGGTTCTTCGCGTACTTGAAGCCTGTAACAGCTGCAAAGATGACAGCGGCAACATAATAAATACTTAAAGCTGAAACATCCCATTGCCTATATTCGTGTTCATCACCCCATTGTTGCGGGAGAGATTGGTTCTCTCCCGTTTTTTAATTTAAAGCGGCTTTTCCAGCCCTGGCCGGTGTTTTGTCATTCCCGTTTTCATCTGCCGATAGGCGAACGCCAAAAATGGCAGGCCGAGCAGGGTGATCCCGCTCAGAACAGAAAAAATAAAAATCGGCCGGCCAGCGCCAAATAGGTCTATACATATACCCCCGATCCAAGGGCCGATGACGTTTCCGAGCTGTGAAAAACCGATGGCCCCGAAATAAGTGCCTTTTAACCCGGGTTTTGCAATTTGGTCTACAAACAAATCCATCATAGAGAATAAAAGCACTTCGCCGATTGTAAATGTGACCACAATCAGCACAAGGGATGAAACACCGTGTGATACGGTGAAAATAGCCATGCTGATACTCACCATCACATTACCGAGCATCAAGGAGCAAAGCGGCGAAAAACGTTTTGCAAAATGGACGATGGGAAATTGCGTTGCCAGCACAACGATTGCGTTTAATGTCAGCATCAGCCCGTACAGTTTCGTTCCATTGCCAAACAAGGGGTTCTGCGCCATATACTGCGGAAATGTGGAACTGAATTGTGAGTAGCCGAAGGTGCATAGCGTAATGCCGACCAGAGCAATTGTAAAAAGAAGATCCTTTTGCGTCACCATAAATGCTTCCCGCACGCTCATATTTCGGGATTGGCCTGATCCTGATAAGGATGGATGCTTTTTAAATTGGATAACAAGCACGAGTCCGTATAGTCCGTAAATGACTGCGGGCGCCAAAAAGGGTGCGGTCGATTGCGATGAGCCGAAATACAGGCCTAGTATCGGTCCGAAGACAACGCCGATATTTATAGCTGCATAGCGTAAATTAAAAACAAGCAGTCTCGTTTTTTCTTCTGTCATATCAGATAGCAAAGCCTTTGAAGCAGGTTCAAATAGTGATTTGCAAAGGCCGTTTAATGCGTTTACCACAAAAAACACCCAGAGATGAGATGCCGCCGCAAATCCTGCAAATACCAGCATCCAGCCGAAAATGGACACTAGCATCATGTTTTTTCTGCCGAATTTGTCCGAGATATATCCGCCGTAAAAGCTTGCGAGGATGCCGACTGATGAACTTGCAGCGATAACCAGCCCTGCATAGGAAGCTGATGTGCCTTGGACGGCTGTTAAATAAATCGCTAAAAAAGGAATGCTCATTGATGTTGCCATCCTGCCGAAAATAGTTCCGATTATAATTGTCCAGCTGATGGGGTGGATATCTTTCCATTTCTTCATGAATCGTATTCTCTCCTGTATGTAGGATTTTTTTCTATCATATATGAAAAAAATTTCCTTATCCAATGGGAAATTCAAAATATTTTATTGTTGATATGAATGTGAAACATATCTTACCTGAGGATGATGCACGTCGCTGGCGGAGGTTACATCGTTGAAATTGAGGTTGAGGCGTTCGGGAGTAAAATGATAATATATCCGATGTTTTTATGGTGGTGAAAGCATATTATTTGATGTGATTGATGCTGGAATGCCGGGCGTTTCAAAGCGATTCGGCAGACCGTGGAAGCAGATGGTGTCTGTTTGAATATAAAAGGCGATCATCCGCTGATTCAAGCTGACGGAGCGCTGCATGGACCGGCAGAACAGGCGGCACTGGGTATGACTCAGGCTTTGCTTTTTTACAAGCCTTTCTGCATAATGACAAAGACTTTTGTTTGTTTTCATGGCGGTATTTACAAAGGAAAGCCGCATTAGCGGCTGAAAGAACTCACAGTCCGATTCGGGGCGCTGTGCGTCTCTGTTTCTTTTGGCCAATGTTTAAGAGAACAGTCCTTGGTTGGTGACATAGTCATAAATGATATCTTCTATATGCGCATGCAAATCTTCATCGGGTTCTTCATTCCGTCTCTCTTCCAAGGCTGCTTTCAGGCTTTGTTTTTCATACGGGCTTAACGGATCTATGGCAACATTTCGGCCGTATTGACGCAGCGCCTGTCCCAGCATTTTCTCTACAAATTTCTCCATTATGACTCTCCTATCTTTATGCCTCGCTTTTATTCTACTAAATGTTTTTCTTCTCTCAAACCCTTGGATCATATTTTCTGTCAGGCAAGAATCATTTACCAGTATAAATCGAACATATTTTCGCATATAATAGAAAAAGCGAACATAAGTTCCTTTTAGAGGTGTGTATGATGAAAGAAAAAGTGATTTTTCTCGTTGACATGCAATCGTTTTATGCATCTGTAGAGAAAGCGGAAAATCCACATTTGAAAAATAGGCCCGTCATTGTGTCGGGTGACCCTGAAAGAAGGGGAGGAGTCGTATTGGCTGCCTGCCCGCTGGCGAAACAAAAGGGGGTCGCAAATGCTTCCCGGCTGTGGGAGGCGCAGGAAAAGTGCCCTGAAGCCGTTGTGCTCCGGCCTCGTATGCAGCGGTATATTGATGTATCACTGCAAATCACGGCCATTTTAGAGGAATATACAGATCTTGTAGAGCCGTATTCCATCGATGAACAGTTCATGGACATTACAGGCAGCCAGAAGCTGTTTGGGACGCCGGATGAGATCGCAAAAAGCATTCAGGGCAGAATTATGCGGGAGATCGGCGTTTATGCGCGTGTCGGAATCGGCCCTAATAAAGCGCTGGCTAAAATCGCATGCGACAATTTTGCCAAAAAGAATAAGAACGGTATTTTTACCTTAACGAAAGAAAGTATGAAAATCGAAATGTGGCCGCTCCCGGTGGGCAGCATGTTTGGTGTAGGGAGGCGCATGAGGCATCATTTAAACCGAATGGGCATCAGCACGATCGGCGGGCTCGCGGCTTTTCCGCTCGATCTTTTAAAAAAGAAATGGGGCATTAACGGCCACGTGCTGTGGATGACGGCGAACGGGATCGACTATTCCCCTGTTTCAACTTCATCTCTGGACGGGCAAAAGGCCATCGGCCATGGAATGACGCTCCCGAGAGACTACGAACACTTTGACAAAGAAATTAAAGTCGTGCTGTTGGAGCTGAGTGAAGAAGTGTGCAGGCGAAGCCGAAACGCCGGGGCAATGGGACAGACGGTGTCAGTAAGCTGCCGGGGGGCTGATTTTGATTGGCCGACAGGCTTCAACCGGCAAGTGAAGTTGGCGGAGCCTACTAATTCCACGCAGGATGTATATGAGGCTGTGTGCCGGCTGTTTCTTACGTTTTGGGACGGGAAGCCTGTCCGCCGCCTGGGGGTCAATCTGTCTCAACTCTCATCTGATGACATATGGCAGCTCAATTTATTTCAGGATGATGCAAAGAAAATGAGCCTTGGCTATGTGATGGACGGCATTAAAAACCGGTTCGGCGACACAGCCATCGTCAGGGCGGCGTCACTGACAGCGGCAGGCCAGGCATTTGAACGTGCGGCTAAAATAGGAGGGCACTATAAATGAACGACCATTTAAAAAGAGGCAACCTGCTGTGGGAAGGGAGCAGGATGTTTCTGCCGGAACATAAACAAAGCCTGCTTGAGAGAAAGCGTCATAAACAGAAGCTGCAAAAGCCGATCCTTGATCCCGATAAGCTGGAGGAAATGAATCAAACGCTTTGCGCCGCGATGGAGTTTGCTCAGGATATTACTGTCAGCTGCTTTCAGGACGGTGAAATTGTCCGCTGCACCGGGAAAATCTGCCGGTATGAAGAGTTTGAAAAAACAGTATGGGTAAAAGGAGACGAGGATCAGCTTTATAAGCTGAAACTTGATCAGGTGCTTGATATTGTGCTGTAAAGTTTCTCCCTCCTGCACTGTGGGAGAAATATGTGTAAAATGATCAAACATTGTTCCCTCCGCAGTCTCCGAAACGTATGATACCGAAAAGAAGGCATTTACAATTCCAGTCAGGCAAAATATAATTTTTGTATTGTAGAAAAAAAAAGAGCTGACATTCGTTTTGCCAGACGGAGGGAGATTAAATCGTAAATGGATATTCGAACAATCACGTCTTCAGATTATGAAATGGTAACGTCTGTAATGAATGAATGGTGGGGCGGCCGACCGCTGAAAGAAAAATTGCCGAGGCTATTTTTTGAGCATTTTCAGGACACAAGCTTTATTGCATCTGAACATAACAGCATGACAGGGTTTTTAATCGGGTTTCAATCGCAATCGGATCCTGAAACGGCATACATCCATTTTTCCGGTGTGCACCCTGATTTCAGAAAAATGCAAATTGGAAAACAATTATACGATGTCTTTATTGAAATGGTAAAACAAAGAGGATGCACCCGGGTCAAGTGCGTCACTTCACCGGTGAATAAGGTATCAATCGCGTATCACACAAAATTGGGCTTTGACATTGAAAAAGGAACCAAAACGCTAAATGGCATCTCAGTGTTTGCAAACTACGATGGCCCGGGCCAAGACAAGGTCCTGTTTGTCAAAAACATATGAGGGGGAAATATGATGGATTTTTTATCAAAAACACCTGAACCTCCTTACTATGCAGTTATTTTTTCATCTGTCAAAAGCGAAAGTGACACAGGATATGGAGAAACAGCAGAGCGGATGGTATCGCTGGCGGCGGATCAGCCCGGATTTTTAGGCGTCGAAAGCGTTCGTGAAGCGAATGGAAGGGGCATAACGGTGTCCTATTGGGACAGTATGGACGCCATTAATCGCTGGAAGCATCACACCGAACATCAAGCGGCAAAAGAAAAAGGAAAGAGCGTTTGGTACGCGTCGTATGCAGTCCGCGTTGCAAAGGTCGAGAGACAGCTGCTATTTTCAGGAGAACAGAAATGATTGAATCTCTTCAACATAAGAAAGACAACACAGCGCGTGAGATTATTGCCGTACAGCAGCCCGCCTACATAAAAGAAGCGGAGCTTATCGGTTTTGACGGTATCCCCGCCTTACAAGAGAAGACGAAGGATATTCAAGCATCCCATGAACAGTTTGCGGGATATCGGAAAGACGGCAAACTGATAGGTGTCATTTCATATGAGAAAAACATGCATCATCTCACCATTTGCAGGCTTGTCGTGCATCCCGGCGGTTTCAGAAAAGGGATTGGACGGGCACTTCTGCAATTTGTCATCGATCAAAACAAAGACGCTGAGAAAATCGAAGTAGTCACAGCTGAGAAAAATACACCGGCCATGTCGCTCTATACACAGGCGGGATTTCAAAAGGCAGAAACTGTCGAAGCGGCGGAGGGTCTTTTGCTGTCTGTCTTTTATTTGTATCCGAAAAGAAAAGTTGAAGTCGTTCCCTACAATGAAAAATGGGCGGAACTTTTCAGTGAAGAAAAAGAACGGCTGAAGCTTGTGTTCGGACCGGAGATCATCGCTGTTCATCATATCGGAAGCACATCGATCCCGAACATGGCGGCAAAGCCAATCATTGATATTCTGATTGAAGTAAGAAGAATTGAAGCTGTGAGCCAATATGATACACAAATGAAGGCAATCGGCTACACACCGAAAGGAGAAAATGGCGCAGCGGGCAGGCGTTACTTCCAAAAGGGCGGTAATAAACGCACTCATCATCTCCATATGTACGAAAAGGGAAACCCTGCTATTGAAAGGCATCTGCTATTGAGAGATTATCTCAGAGCTCATCCAGCAATAGCGAACGAATACGCCAATCTCAAAAAACGACTGGCGGCCCAACATCCGGATAGTATCAATCAGTACATACAAGGGAAAGATGATTGGATTAAGGCTGCAGAAGAAAATGCGAAGCGGTGGAAGGAAGGCGGAAACAATGCGGATAGAAACGTTGTATGCTACAATAGCGAAAATGATGGAAACGGGGGACTCACCTTATGAACATACACGTGACAGATGCAGCAAAACAAGCACTGCAGCAGGCGTTTGACGCCAACCCAAGGAAAAAAGCCCAGCTTCGTTACGATGCAGAAGGATGCGGCTGCGCGGTAAGCGGTGTACCGACAATCTGGCTGGCAGAAGAATTAACGGGACAGTGCGAGCAGCTGGAAACGAACGGCATCCCGCTTTATATCCAATCGTCGCAAAAAGTGTTTTTTGACGATCAAATGACGATCGATTACAATGAAAAAGCTAAAACACTGGCGCTGAAAAGTCCGGCTGAAATGCTCAGCCCCAGAATGAGCATATTAGTAAAGTAGGGAGACACGAAAACGTGGAACAAAAGCTGAAGTCAATGAAGAACACAGCACAGAATAAAACGTGGGTATCCTTCCTAAACCAAAACCATCCCTATACCTTGCTCCATTGGTCAATTGGAGGAGCAGAGTCTATCAAGAAAGATGTTTGGCTATTGCAGGATGAAATGACATTCGAAACACAAGAGTTCACAACAATAGATCTTGCGATTGAATGGATCAGAGAAAATATGGATGGCATTACCGACGTTTTATGAAATGGAAAAGCGAAAGAGCCGAAGTGGCCTTTCGCTTTTTATTATGGAAAAGAAAAAAACGAGGCAAGGCCTAAGATTTCAGCATGTTGTTGAACCCTTCATTTTGTTTAAAAACGTCTGCACCGTTTTTCGATACGTGTCCCGGTTTTTGGTATACGACATGGCGTGTTCACCGTTCTCGGCAATATACAGTGCCTTCGGTCCGGGTTTCTTTTCAAAAAGCCGCTCGGTTGAAGAAATCGGAATATAATCATCATCCTTACTGTGAATAAAGAGGACCGGATTTTGGATTTGATCAATGACAGCAAGCGGAGATACTTCGCGTGCCCGATAGCCGCCTCTCAGCTTCAAAAAGAAGTCGGCGATGGGGAGCAGCGGCCAAGACGGGAGCCTGTATTCCGCTTTCAGCCGATAGGCAAGCTGTTCATCAAAACGTGCGAACGGACAATCAGCAATATAAAAATCAGCCCCATCATCACAGTGTTCACCAGCGTAAAGCAGGGCGGTCGCAGCTCCCATTGATTCACCGTGAATGCCGATCAATCCGCGATGACCTGTTTTGTTTTTGACCCAATTAACAACCTCACTGAGATCATCCTTTTCATAAAACCCGTAGCCAGTCGTCTTTCCGCCGCTTTGACCGTGACGGCGATGGTCATAAACCACTACATTCCAGCCGAAATCGAGAAATAAATGCATATATTTAAGAGAATTCAATATATTCATCGTCACCCCGTGGCAGATGATAATGGTGTTTGGTGTGTCATGCGGAGCGACATGGTATCCTTTTATATCATATCCGTAAGCCGATGGTATCACAAAAGCAGTTTTCTCCATTCGTTCAAAGGATTCAAACACATCATGTCCGTCGTCTGTCTCTCTTTTGATAATGTCTTCATCTGTCTTTTTCTTGATAAATAGAATGATATTCGAAAAAACAACTCCGATTCCGATAACAGCGGTTAAGAGAGCGCCAATGGCCAAAAGGATTTTCTTCAAAAGAGTCACAGCACCTTTCAACTAAATACAGGAAATTTACACTTAAAATCATTATACCTAAACACTGCTGCGCGGATCAAAAAAGTTTTGAGAAGAGAGCCCGCTTGTTCAGTCTGTATGCTCCGTGATAAACTGGCTTCAAAACAAAACACGGGGGAAGTCTACATGAAAAAACAAAAATCCGCTGACAAACACCAATTAAAAGACGGCCTTCAAACCGACATCAAAGCAAAGCTTATGGAGATGAAGAGTCAGTTGAAGGAAGAGGACGAAAAGAGGCAGGAAAGAGAAAAAGCAGAACAGCTCAGAAAGAAAAAAGAGATCGAAAAAAATAAAAGCTTTGAAGAGCTCCTTGATGAAAGCCAAATGGATTGGCATCAATATAAATAAAACCAGCACCCGTACAGGTGCTGGTTTCAGCGTGTCGACAAACCCTCGCATTCGTTGTCAGTCCTGCGCATTGGTGCTCACGTGAAAAAAGATCAGCGGCTAAAAGCTAGAGCGTCCTGCTCAAACGCCCCTGCCACCGCATCCTGCGGAAGTCTGCTCCAATGCTCGTCCTTCCTAGACTTCAAGGGTTTTCAATCACGCTGAAAAGATGACAAAATCCTAAAACGAAAACCGTTTTAGGATTTTGTCAACCATATGAACAAGCACCCGTACAGGTGCTTGTTTTCTGTTATGAGCGGTGAGCTTCGTAAACGTCTTGTTTCGTATGAGATTGGAGCGCTTTGACTTCCTCTTCGCTTAAACGCCGTGCGTTTGCAGCGTGAATGTTTTCCCGTAACTGCTCAATCTTACTCGCGCCTGTAATCACTGAAGCGACAGCCGGCTGTGCTAACAGATACTGCAGCGACTTTTCTGTCATGGAAAGATCGGAAGCAACATCCTCTATTGCCTTGCGGGCATTTGTCAATTCCTCAAAGGAATAAGACAAGTACCCGTTTTGTTTGATGCTGTCCGCTGCTTGTTCAAGCGGTTTTTCTGTCAAGAGCCCTTTGGCAACCGGACCTCTGGTGACTACGCTGATTTGATGTTCCTCTAAAAGCGGAAGCCATTCCTCGGGGCGTCTGTCAAACAGGCTGAACTGCATCATAATACTGATGATGTTTGATTTTTTTACATATTCTTTTATGACATTCGGGCGAATGGAAGAAATGCCATAGTAACGGATGACACCTTCTTGCTTTAATTCTTCAAACGCTTCGATCGTTTCATCAATGTTGTCCTCTATCGTGCCGCCGTGAAGCTGATAGAGATCAATATAATCTGTTTTCAGCCGTGCAAGGCTCTTTTTCACGGCTTCTTTTATGTAAGCTTTTGATGGGTCCCAATACCAGCCTTCGCTGTCGTCATCCCAGCGGTTTCCCGCTTTCGTTGCCAAAATAATATCCTGGCGTCTGTTTTGGATCGCATCACCGACGATTTCTTCGTTGCGTCCGCGGTCATACAAATCCGCTGTGTCCAAATAGTTGATGCCAAGCTCGATGGCTTCATCCAAGATAGACAAAGCTTTGTTTTTTTCAGTACCAAGAGACATACAGCCGAGTCCGGCTTCGCTTATTTCTAAATCAGATGTACCCAGTTTGCGCTTTCTCATGTGCACACTCCTTTTTTAAAGCTTTGTATTGACCGTAATATAAAGGAGCTAAAGTTTCAACTTTTACGGCTTAGAGACCCAATCTTTCACATATTGGAATGTGCGCCCGTATTCCTTTAATTTCGCCCGAATCTCCCATGCTTTTCCGACTAAGACAACACCTTTTGGCATGCGATGCACTTTCACGAAGAAGCCCCCCTTTTCTCTAGTATGATAAAATGTATGGGGCATCATATAGAGACAGAACGGGAGATGAAGAAATGAAATCATTAGAAGAAAAAACAATTGCTAAAGAACAGATCTTTTCAGGTAAAGTCATTGATCTATATGTAGAGGATGTGGAGTTGCCAAACGGCAAAGCGAGTAAACGTGAAATTGTGAAACACCCTGGGGCTGTAGCGATATTAGCTGTAACAGCTGAAGGGAAAATCATCATGGTCAAACAATTCCGCAAGCCGCTTGAGCGGACGATCGTTGAAATTCCGGCCGGAAAGCTTGAAAAAGGGGAGGAGCCGGAGTATACGGCACTTCGGGAGCTTGAAGAGGAAACGGGTTATACAGCGAAAAAGCTGACAAAAATCACTGCGTTTTATACATCGCCCGGCTTTGCTGATGAAATCGTTCATGTGTTTCTTGCTGAAGAGCTTTCTGTTCTCGAAGAAAAACGGGAGCTTGATGAGGACGAGTTTGTTGAAGTGATGGAGGTGACGCTTGAAGATGCGCAGAAGCTGGTTGAATCGCGTGAAGTATATGATGCTAAGACAGCCTATGCGATTCAGTATCTTCAGCTGAAAGAAGCGCTACAAGCACAAAAATGAAAAAGATTTACGCGGATTTGCACATTCATATCGGCCGGACCTTTACAGGAAGGGCTGTCAAAATAACAGGCGCCAAAACACTTACGCTGGACCGAATTTTGATAGAAGCCAGTGAGCATAAAGGGATAGAACTTCTTGGCATTATCGACTGCCATTCTCCGGAAGTCATTTTGGAGCTAGAAGAAGGCATTTCATCAGGAACATATCGCGAGCTTGATGGCGGGGGGATTCGGTACCGCAGCACGACTCTTTTATTAGGAAGCGAGCTGGAGATTTATGACGAAGCCTGCAGCGGGCCGATCCATGTCCTCGTGTTTATGCCAACGCTTGCTGAAATGAAGCGGTTTTCAAACTGGCTGTCATCGCGGCTGAAAAACATTCATTTAAGCTCACAGCGGATTTATGAAACGGGCTTGAACCTGCAAAAAAAAGTGAAGGAATTGGGCGGACTGTTTATCCCCGCCCATATCTTTACACCGCATAAAAGCTTATATGGAAAAGGGGTTGCATCAAGCCTAACCGAGGTTTTTGATCCCTCTATGATAGATGCGGTGGAACTAGGATTAAGCTGTGATACAGACATGGCTTCACATGTATCTGAATTGAATCAGTATCCTTTTTTAACAAATTCTGATGCGCATTCGTTAGCGAAAATCGGCAGAGAATATAATGAACTATATGTGCAGTCAGCTGATTTTATCGAATTTACTCTTGCATTAAAGGTGCAGGGTGACAGGAAAATTACCGCAAATTATGGCTTGGATCCGTTATTGGGAAAATATTATCAGACAGCTTGCGAAGCATGCGGAGAACCTGCTGTGAGCGGGGAAACGGTGTGCGCGAATTGCGGAAATGCCAAGTTTACAAAGGGAGTTAGCGAAAGATTGCGTGAATTGAGTGATCAGACTGAAGTTCGCGTCTCGCGTCCAAGATATGTTCATCAGATCCCGCTGCAATTTGTTCCGAGTGTCGGTCCGAAAACGCTGGACAAACTAAAAAAAGCCTTCGGAACAGAAATGGCTGTTCTTCATGAGGCGGCAGAAGAAGATTTGGCTCGCGTTGTCCCGCCGAAAACCGCGGCGTTGATTGTAAAAGCGAGATCCGGAAAGCTGGAATTAAAAGCCGGAGGAGGAGGAACCTACGGTAAAATTAAACCGTGAGTGAAAGATTAACTCATTTCCTCCTGTACTTTTCTCTTCGTCCGGATAAAGGTGATCAGCTGGATGATTTCGTCTTCACTCAGCGGCTTGTCATCAACAGAAATAGTCAAGTCAAGGCTGCTCCACGTGGTCAACTCAATGGTCTGAGGAGCAGTTTGCTTTTGTTTCTCGCGGCCCAAAAGTTCATCGCAGGTTGTGTCAAAGAGGTCAGCCAGCATGGCAAGCGCCTCAAGTGAAGGCCGCCGGTAGCCTGATTCGTAGCCGGCATATGTGCTTTTTGCGATACCCAGAAGGTCAGCTGTATATTGAAGCGACCAATTTTTCTTTTTTCTCAATTCAGTTAAACGATCTAGATTCATGAACTTTCGCTCCTTTTTCACCTTGAGCTGATTATATCATATAGGTATTAGGAAGTGTACGCGAATTGAATAATAATGTCTTGCGTATTTTATTTTCCGTGTCTATAATGGCATTAAAAGTATGCGAAAAGCGAATACTTCTCGCAACCCATCTTTAGATACAGTGAAGAGGTGCATGGTATGAAAAAATTATTGATGTTGACAACTGGGGGAACGATTGCTTCAGTTGAAGGGGAAAATGGGCTGGCTCCCGGGGTCAAGGCTGATGAATTATTAAGTTACGTATCAAAACTTGATAACGATTACACGATGGAAACTCAGTCGCTTATGAATATAGACAGCACCAATATGCAGCCTGAATACTGGGTGGAAATAGCACAAGCTGTTAAGGAAAATTATGATGCCTATGACGGGTTTGTTATTACTCACGGTACAGATACAATGGCCTATACATCTGCCGCATTATCGTATATGCTGCAGCATGCCAATAAACCGATTGTGATCACTGGCTCGCAGATTCCAATCACGTTTCAAAAAACGGACGCCAAAAAAAATATCACAGACGCCATTCGCTTTGCCTGTGAAGGTGTGGGCGGCGTTTATGTTGTGTTTGACGGCAGAGTCATCCAAGGAACACGTGCGATCAAATTAAGAACGAAAAGCTACGACGCATTTGAAAGCATCAATTACCCATATATCGCTTTTATCAATGAAGACGGGATCGAATACAACAAACAAGTAACGGAACCTGAGAACGACACCTTTAAAGTTGATACTTCACTATGCACAGATGTATGTCTGCTGAAGCTGCATCCGGGCTTAAAACCTGAAATGTTTGATGCCTTAAAAAGCATCTTCAAAGGAATCGTCATTGAAAGTTACGGCAGCGGAGGCGTGCCGTTTGAAGGCAGAGACATTTTGTCGAAAGTGAATGAGCTGATCGAAAGCGGAATCGTCGTCGTCATCACAACTCAATGTCTGGAAGAAGGCGAAGACATGAGCATTTACGAAGTCGGCCGCAGAGTCAACCAAGATTTAATTATCCGATCCAGAAATATGAACACAGAAGCAATCGTGCCAAAATTAATGTGGGCACTCGGCCAGTCTTCGGATCTTGCTGTCGTCAAGAGAATTATGGAAACGCCGATTGCTGATGACGTTGTCCTCTAAAAGGTCAAAAACGATAACCACCAAAGAGAAAGTAGGTTAAAGATTATGTTAAACGGCCAAAAAGAATACCGTGTGGAAAAAGACTTCCTTGGGGAAAAACAAATTGAAGCGGATGTTTATTACGGAATTCAGACGCTCCGTGCTTCTGAAAACTTTCCGATTACGGGATACAAGATCCATGAAGAAATGATTAACGCGCTGGCGATCGTAAAAAAAGCTGCGGCTCTTGCCAATATGGACGTGAAACGGCTGTATGAAGGAATTGGCCAAGCTATCGTACAAGCCGCTGGCGAGATTCTGGAAGGCAGATGGCACGATCAGTTTATCGTCGATCCGATTCAGGGCGGTGCCGGAACTTCTATGAATATGAATGCAAATGAGGTGATCGGAAACCGGGCGCTCGAAATTATGGGACATAAAAAGGGCGATTATATCCATTTAAGCCCAAACACACATGTGAATATGTCACAGTCAACCAACGATGTGTTCCCGACTGCTATTCATATTTCCACGTTGAATCTTTTAGAAAAACTGTTGAAAACAATGGAAGATATGCATAGTGTGTTCAAACAAAAAGCACAGGAATTTGATTCTGTTATTAAAATGGGGCGGACACACCTTCAAGATGCTGTTCCGATTCGTCTCGGCCAGGAATTCGAAGCGTACAGCCGCGTTCTGGAGCGTGATATCAAACGAATCAAGCAATCACGCCAGCACCTGTATGAGGTCAACATGGGCGCAACTGCTGTCGGCACAGGCCTGAACGCAGATCCAGAATATATCAAACAGGTAGTGAAGCATCTTGCTGATATTAGCGGGCTTCCTCTTGTCGGCGCTGATCATCTTGTTGATGCCACACAAAATACGGATGCTTATACAGAGGTGTCAGCAGCATTAAAGGTCTGCATGATGAACATGTCTAAGATCGCAAACGATCTTCGCTTAATGGCATCAGGCCCGCGCGCCGGACTTGCGGAAATTTCTCTGCCTGCACGTCAGCCGGGGTCATCCATTATGCCGGGTAAAGTCAATCCGGTTATGGCAGAGCTGATCAACCAAATTGCGTTTCAGGTCATCGGAAACGATAATACAATCTGCCTTGCTTCAGAAGCCGGCCAGCTTGAATTGAACGTGATGGAGCCCGTGCTTGTCTTTAATTTGCTTCAATCCATCAGCATCATGAACAACGGCTTCCGTTCGTTCACTGACAATTGTTTAAAAGGCATCGAGGCCAATGAAAAACGCTTGAAACAGTACGTGGAAAAAAGCGCAGGTGTGATCACTGCAGTCAATCCGCATCTTGGATATGAAGCGGCAGCCCGAATTGCCCGGGAAGCCATTATGACAGGCCAATCAGTCCGTGATCTTTGCCTGCAGCATGATGTGCTGACAGAGGAAGAATTGGATACTATTTTAAACCCGTATGAGATGACAAAACCAGGGATTGCAGGGAAAGAACTATTAGAAAAATAAAATTTGAACAAAATACAGCTTATTCATCTCCGGATAATCGGATGAATAAGCTGTTTACAACATAGGGATGAGGAAGTATAG
This sequence comes from Bacillus vallismortis, assembly GCF_040784915.1. Classification (GTDB taxonomy): domain Bacteria; phylum Bacillota; class Bacilli; order Bacillales; family Bacillaceae; genus Bacillus; species Bacillus subtilis_G. The sequence goes on along the minus strand of NZ_CP160797.1, from coordinate 2,493,204 downwards.
TATACGTGTATTGCACTATTTATTGAAAGCGTTTTAGCTTTTTACATGAAGGGGGACTTCTTTTGAAGGATGTAAGACTGCCAACATTATTCGAAATAATTATTGTTCTAGGATCATTTTTAGCACTTGTCATGTCGTTTACAGTCTTTTTAGACTTGCCGATACAGCTTGCGCTTTTCATTTCCTGGTTTATCGCAATGATTCTCGGTATCAGACTCGGTTATTCTTATAAAGATATGCAGAATGCCATTCTGTATGGTATATCAAACGGTCTTGAAGCTGTTCTGATTCTTGTTTCAGTAGGAGCACTTATTGGAACATGGATCGCCGGAGGGATCGTACCGACTCTGATTTACTATGGTTTAGAATTTATTCATCCTAGTATCTTTTTACTTGCAACGTTAATTATTTGTTCCATTATGTCTGTAGCAACAGGTACGTCGTGGGGAACAGTCGGGACTGCCGGTATTGCCATGATCGCAATTGGAGAAGGATTAGGCCTTCCGCTTCCTCTTGTAGCGGGCGCTATTCTTTCAGGCGCTTATTTCGGGGACAAGCTGTCACCTCTTTCAGACAGCACAGTTCTCGCATCTTCACTAGCGAAAGTGGACGTCTTAGACCACGTCAGAGCCATGCTCTTTTTATCTGTGCCAGCTTATGTGATTACGGCAATCCTCTTTACAATTACCGGTTTTATGTACGGCGGGAAAAATATTGATCTTGATAAAGTTGAATTTTTGAAATCTTCTTTGCAAAATACGTTTGACATTCATATTTGGATGCTGATCCCGGCTGTTGTCGTCATCGTCTTATTGGCGATGAAAAAGCCGTCAATGCCGGTTATCGTAATTGGCGCTTTGCTTGGCGCTATCTGGGCTGTTGTTTTCCAAGGCATGAATCCAGCGGATGCGATTGCAACTGCCTACAACGGCTTCTCTATTAAAACAGATGTTGAATTCTTGAACGGCCTGTTAAATCGCGGAGGCATCGTCGGAATGCTCGGTTCCCTTGTCGTCATTATCTTTGGTCTCGGATTTGGCGGGCTGCTTGAAAAGCTTGGCGTCTTAAAAGTGATCGTCTCTATGTTTGAAAAGAAATTAACATCACCGGGCAACGTCACTATATCTACGCTGATTGTAGCATTTTTAGCGAACATCTTCGGCTGTGCGATGTATGTATCTCTTATTTTGACACCGAAGATTATGGAAAACAGTTATGATCGATTGAATCTAGACAGAAGGGTGCTATCCCGTAACTCAGAGGTGGGGGGGACATTAACTTCAGGTATGGTCCCTTGGTCTGATAACGGTATTTACATGGCTGGTATTTTAGGGGTTTCTACCTTCGCCTATCTGCCGTTTATGTGGCTCAGTTTTGTTGCAATAGGTCTTGCTATTATCTATGGTTATACAGGAAAATTTATATGGTATACGAAAAACAATACAGCTAAAGCCGAAAAACTAGGCTAATTGGGGAGGATCACTGAATGATAGCGAAACACATGATTCGGACACTGATGATTGAAACGCCTTCGGTTCCCGGAAATCTTGGAAGGGTAGCGACGGCAATCGGCCTTCTGGGCGGGGATATTGGTGAAGTGGAGACAGTAAAAGTCGGACCCAATTACACAATGCGGAATATTACCGTTCAAGTGGAGAATGAAGAACAGCTTCAGGAAGTGATCGCGGCTGTACAGGGCCTGGGAGAAGGGATCAGGCTTCACACCGTATCTGATGAAGTCCTGTCCGCACATGAAGGCGGAAAAATCCAAATGAAAAGCAAAATGCCGATCCGCTCACTGGCAGAGCTCGGGCGTGTCTATACACCAGGTGTTGCAGACGTGTGCAGGCTGATCGAAAAAGACCCCGAAAAAGCTTCTATTTATACAACAATCAGCAATTCTGTCGCGATTGTAACGGATGGAACGGCAATTCTCGGTCTTGGGAATATCGGCTCTGTGGCAGGCATGCCTGTCATGGAAGGAAAGGCTGCTTTGTTTGATCAGCTGGCGGGTATCAGCGGCATACCGATATTGCTTGATACGAGTGATCCTGAAGAGATCATCAAAACAGTAAAACATATTTCACCAGGTTTTAACGGCATCTTGCTTGAGGATATCGGCTCGCCGCATTGCTTCGAAATCGAGGACCGCCTAAAAGAGGAGCTGAACATCCCTGTTATGCACGATGATCAGCACGGTACAGCTGTTGTGACGCTGGCTGCTGCCATCTCGGCATGCAGGAGCGCGGGTGTTGACCTGAAAGAAGCGAAGGTGGGGCAAATCGGTCTGGGCGCAGCAGGCGTGGCTATCTGCCGGATGTTTATGGCCTATGGCGTAAAAGCTGTATACGGAACAGACAAATCTGAGGAAGCGATGAACCGTCTCGAACAATATGGCGGACAGGCAGCTGCCAGCATCGAGGAGCTCATGGAAACATGCGATATTATCATTGCCACAACCGGAGTTCCCGGGTTAATTAAACCAGCATTTGTACGTTCTGGCCAGGTGATTTTGGCTTTATCGAATCCGAAGCCGGAAATTGAGCCGGAGGCCGCGCTGCAGGCTGGCGCCGCATATGCAGCTGACGGGCGTTCTGTTAATAATGTGCTTGGCTTCCCGGGTATTTTCAGAGGGGCGCTCAACGCAAAAAGCAAGGAGATTAATCATGATATGCTTGTCGCTGCAGCAGAGGCCATCGCAGCCTGCACAAAGCAAGGCGATGTGGTTCCTCAGCCGCTTGACTCAAAAGTCCATCATGAGGTAGCAGCTGCGGTCGAGCGAGCAGCTCTTACAGCAGTGAAATAAATGAAGTAAATCAGCACCTGGCATACAAGGTGCTGCTTTTTTTCCATCATGAGTTCATTTTTTTGCTATAATTGCTATGAAAATCAATAAGGGAGTGATTAGCATGGCAAAAAGCCGAGCGAAAAAGAAGCGGGAGCATTTGCTGAGAAACGGCGGACGTGACGTCTTATTATCAAGAGGCAGCACACCATCCTTCAGTACACATGAAAGAATGACGAAAAGCAAAAAAGAGATGTTGAATACAAGAAAGCCCAAGAATCCTTATGATCATATATCAGTTGATGATAAGGGTTTTTTTGTGCCCAAAAAAGCCGCCTAGCATTCTTCTCCTAGCGTTCCTTTTTGAAAAAGGGCATGTTTTTCCGTTTCTTTCATACAATCTATTAAATCAAATCACTAGAGCGGGCGGGAGGAAACGGAATGCGAAAAATTTCTTATAAGGACATCTTTCTCAGACATGTCAAAGATCATCTCTCTCTTTATATATTTGTCTCAGTCCTGTTTTTCATGGGTGTCATTTTTGGGGCGATTATTGTCAACAGCATGACCATCAGCCAGAAAGAAGATTTATATTACTATTTAAGCCAATTTTTCGGACAGCTTTCGGATGGAAAACAGGCAAGTTCATCCGATATGTTTGGGCAAAGTATCTTTCATAATGTAAAATATTTAGGGCTGATGTGGATATTGGGGATTTCCGTCATTGGGATGCCGATTATTTTCATCATGATCTTTCTGAAAGGAATTGTTGTCGGCTTTACTGTCGGATTTCTCGTCAATCAGATGGGAATCAGCGGTTTTTTCTTATCCTTTGTCTCCGTTTTGCCGCAAAATGTACTGCTAATTCCGGCTTATCTCATTATGGGCACATGTGCAATTGCGTTTTCATTAAAGTTAATCAGGCAGCTGTTCGTTAAACGAAGCCTGCATGATGCGCCGATTCAGTGGTTCGGCCAATATGCCCTCGTGCTTCTGGTCATTCTGTTTTTAGCACTGATCTCATCTCTCTTTGAAGCATATTTATCTCCTGTGTTAATGGAAAAGCTTACATTGAGACTTTTTTAAAATGATTATTAAAAGAAAAACATTTTATTTATCAGTTTATAATAATTATAGTTGGAACTCTGCGCGTATTTTGTTATAATGAGTCATGGAATGCGGCGTAGGAGGGAAAGACATGGAAAACCGTATTGATCGAATTAAGAAACAACTGCACTCATCCAGCTACAAACTTACGCCTCAGCGTGAAGCGACAGTAAGAGTGCTGCTTGAAAACGAAGAAGACCATTTAAGCGCAGAAGACGTATACCTCCTCGTAAAAGAGAAATCTCCTGAGATCGGTCTCGCAACAGTATACCGTACGCTTGAATTATTAACTGAATTAAAAGTCGTTGATAAAATTAACTTTGGAGACGGCGTGTCCCGTTACGACCTACGGAAAGAGGGCGCAGCTCACTTTCATCATCACTTGGTGTGTATGGAGTGCGGAGCCGTTGATGAAATTGAAGAAGATTTGCTTGAAGACGTGGAAGAAATCATTGAACGTGATTGGAAATTTAAGATTAAAGATCATAGATTGACGTTTCACGGCATTTGCCACCGCTGTAACGGAACAGAAACTGAATAGACGATGCCGAGCGCGAACCTTTTCTCACGGGGAAAGGGTTTTTTGCTGTTTCTATGTATAAAACCTTTCTGATTTGGCATATGGTTTAAATAACTGGAACCATAGGGAAAGGATCGATTAAGACATGGGAAGATTCCTGAAAACAGCTCTCGATGCATTGAAAGTTTTCATCCTGTTTACCGGTTTTACCGCTCTGTTCTATTATGCTATGATATGGGTGAATCAAGAATATGAAAACTATCATCGGTACGATAAACCGGAAGGCTCCGCTGTAAAAGTTGTTGAAATGGATCAGGATGAAAAAGGCGGATGGTTCGACCGGTTGATCTTTTTTTACCAAAACGGGGAGTAGATCTAGAGTGAAAGATCAAATAAAGGATTTCATCCACTACGTCATGGTAGAGAGAGGGCTTTCACAAAACACGGTGGTATCCTATGAACGGGACCTGAAAAGCTATTCTCTCTATGTAACAGAAACCCTTCATGTTACAGATTGGAATCACGTAACCCGCATACATATTATCCAATATTTAAAGCATTTGAAGGACTCGGGGAAATCCGGCAAGACATCAGCGAGGCATTTGGCATCCATTCGCTCTTTTCACCAATTTCTGCTCAGGGAAAAGGTGACGGACAAGGATCCTTCCGTTCATATCGAAACACAAAAGACCGAACGGGCGCTTCCGAAGGTGCTCGCGCTCAATGAGGTCGAGCGATTATTGGACACGCCTAAACTGACGAGCCCTTTCGGCTATCGGGATAAAGCGATGCTGGAGCTGCTTTATGCGACAGGCATACGAGTCAGTGAAATGATAGAATTGAAAACGGCAGATGTTCATCTATCCATGGGTTTTGTCCGCTGCTTCGGGAAAGGAAGAAAAGAACGGATTGTGCCAATCGGTGAAGCTGCCGCTTCCGCCATTGAGGAATATATGACGAAAGCCAGGGGGAAACTACTGAAAAACAAAGTGTCTGACGCCCTCTTTTTAAATCATCACGGCAAGCAAATCAGCCGTCAGGGGTTTTGGAAAAACCTAAAGAAAATCGCCCTTGAAGCCGGAATCAAAAAAGAGCTGACCCCGCATACACTCAGGCATTCCTTTGCGACGCATCTGCTTGAGAACGGGGCTGATCTTAGAGCGGTGCAGGAAATGCTCGGCCATGCGGATATATCCACGACGCAAATTTATACGCATGTGACGAAAACAAGGCTGAAGGATGTGTACAAGCAGTTTCATCCGCGCGCCTAGCCGCAGGGGGGGCTGCGGCTTTTTTGTTTAGCGCGACAGAAAATATTGAAGTTTCTCATTATTTCTGAATGCATTGTCAACGGGAATGAAAACGGTTTATACTTGAGTTGTCAGACCTCTTAGCGATACAATAGACGTATAGAAAAAAAGGAGGCTTTCAAAGATGCCTGCATACAAATATAATCGTGTGTTTTTAATTGTGATGGACTCAGTCGGAATCGGCGAAGCGCCGGACGCCGCTGACTTTAATGACGAAGGCGCCAATACGCTCGGGCATATTGCCGAGCATATGAATGGATTACATATGCCGAATATGGCAAAACTCGGCCTTGGTCTCATTGGAGATATCAAAGGTGTGGAAAAAACAGAACATCCGCTTGCGTATTATGGAAAAATGCAAGAAGCGTCTAACGGTAAAGATACCATGACCGGCCATTGGGAGATCATGGGCTTGTATATTGATAAACCGTTTAAAGTGTTCCCGGAAGGTTTTCCTGATGAACTGCTTCAGGAGCTGGAAAAGAGATCTGGACGCAAAATTATCGGAAACAAGCCGGCTTCCGGCACAGCGATTTTGGATGAACTTGGCCAAGAACACATGGAGACAGGGGCTTTAATTGTATACACATCTGCTGATTCTGTTCTGCAAATTGCCGCTCACGAAGAGGTTGTGCCGCTTGAGGAGCTGTACCGTATTTGTGAAACGGCGCGAGAGCTGACGCTTGATCCGAAGTATATGGTAGGCCGCATTATCGCACGGCCGTTCGTCGGAGAGCCGGGACAATTCAAACGGACACCAAACCGTCATGACTATGCGCTTAAGCCGTTTGACCGCACTGTCATGAATGAATTGAAAGACAGCGGCTTAGATGTGATCTCAATCGGAAAAATCTCTGATATCTATGACGGAGAAGGCATTACTTCTTCACGGAGAACAGTTTCCAATATGGATGGAATGGACAAGGTGATCGACACGCTGGGAGAAGACTTTACAGGTTTGAGCTTTGCGAACCTTGTTGATTTTGACGCCTTATTCGGGCACCGCCGTGATCCGGAAGGCTACGGACGCGCGCTTGAAGAATTTGATGCGCGGCTTCCGGAAGTATTTGAGAAAATGAAAGAAGACGATTTGTTAATCATTACAGCCGACCACGGCAACGATCCGGTTCATCACGGAACCGACCATACACGCGAGTATGTGCCGATTCTCGCTTACAGCAAAAAACATAAGAACGTGCAAATGCTGCCGCTTGCAGATACATTTGCTGATATCGGCGCGACGATCGCTGATAATTTCCAAGCGAATAAACCGAAATACGGAAAAAGCTTTTTATCTTCATTACAATAGGGGGACTGTTTCTTGAAAGACAGAATCGAACGCGCAGCCGCTTTTATTAAGCAAAAACTGCCGGAATCTCCAAAGATCGGCCTTATTTTAGGATCTGGTCTTGGTATTTTGGCAGACGAAATCGAAAATCCGGTCAAACTGAAATATGAAGACATACCAGAATTCCCGGTATCTACTGTTGAAGGACATGCCGGCCAGCTTGTGCTTGGCACCCTTGAAGGAGTTTCCGTCATTGCGATGCAGGGCCGTTTTCATTTTTATGAAGGCTATTCAATGGAGAAAGTCACTTTCCCTGTACGTGTGATGAAAGCGCTCGGCGTGGAAGCATTGATCGTGACAAACGCCGCTGGCGGCGTCAACACTGAATTCCGTGCGGGAGACTTAATGATCATTACCGATCATATCAATTTTATGGGAACAAATCCGTTAATCGGGCCAAACGAAGCCGATTTCGGCGCCAGATTTCCAGATATGTCTTCAGCCTATGACAAAGATCTATCCGGCTTGGCTGAAAAGGTTGCGAAAAACCTTAACATTCCGATCCAAAAAGGCGTGTATACCGCTGTGACAGGACCTTCTTACGAAACACCGGCAGAAGTCCGTTTCTTAAGAACAATGGGCTCTGACGCAGTCGGCATGTCCACTGTTCCGGAAGTTATTGTGGCTAATCATGCCGGAATGCGTGTCCTTGGCATTTCCTGCATCTCTAACGCGGCAGCCGGAATTCTGGATCAGCCTTTAAGTCATGCTGAAGTAATGGAAGTGACGGAAAAAGTAAAAGCAGGATTCTTGCAGCTCGTAAAAGCAGTTGTCGCTCAATACGAATAAAACAATAGTAAGATCAAAAGACAGCTGTGTCTAATATGACGCAGCTGTCTTTTTTTATGCCCAAAAAAGATACGAAACATTTTCCATCAGTGGCGTATAAAACCATCCCGCTTGGAAAAAATAAAAAAGATTATGAAATGGAGGGCTTTTGAGATGAAACGTCTTTTATCCACTTTGTTGATTGGTATCATGCTGCTTACATTTGCACCGTCTGCATTTGCAAAACAAGACGGAAAAGGCACATCGGAGCTTGCTCATGAAGCGAAGTCTGCGGTGCTGATAGAACGTGACACGGGAAAAGTGCTTTACAACAAGAACAGCAATGAGAGACTGGCTCCCGCAAGCATGACGAAAATTATGACGATGCTTTTAATTATGGAAGCTTTAGATGAAGGCAAAATCAAAATGAATGATAAGGTCCGGACAAGTGAGCATGCGGCTTCAATGGGCGGATCACAAATTTTCCTCGAGCCCGGTGAGGAAATGACTGTCAAAGAAATGCTGAAAGGCATCGCAATCGCTTCGGGAAATGACGCTTCCGTAGCGATGGCTGAATTTATTTCCGGCTCTGAAGAAGAATTTGTAAACAAGATGAACAAAAAAGCAAAAGAGCTGGGCTTGAAAAACACATCTTTTAAAAACCCGACCGGACTGACCGAGGAGGGCCATTACAGCTCTGCTTATGACATGGCAATCATGGCTAAGGAATTATTGAAATACGAATCAATCACGAAATTTACAGGCACGTATGAGGATTACCTGCGGGAAAATACAGATAAAAAGTTTTGGCTCGTCAACACGAATCGGCTTATTAAATTTTACCATGGTGTAGACGGCGTGAAAACGGGCTATACAGGAGAGGCGAAATATTGTCTGACAGCTTCGGCTAAAAAAGGAAACATGCGGGCCATTGCGGTTGTGTTCGGGGCGAGTACACCTAAAGAAAGAAACGCGCAAGTCACAAAGATGCTTGATTTCGCTTTTAGTCAATACGAAACACATCCTTTATATAAACGAAATGAAATAGTAGCAAAAGTAAAGGTCAAAAAAGGAAAACAAACATTTATCGAACTCACTACTTCTGAGCCGATTTCAATATTGACGAAAAAAGGCGAGGATATGAAAAATGTGAAAAAAGAAATCAAAATGAATGACAATGTAAGTGCTCCGATTCAAAAAGGCCAGGAGCTTGGCACACTCGTTCTGAAAAAGGATGGAGAAGTGCTTGCTGAAAGTCCTGTTGCTGCTAAAGAAGATATGAAGAAAGCCGGTTTCTTAACATTCTTGAAGCGGACGATGGGAGACTGGACAAAATTTAAGTAATTATGCCGAATGACCACTAGTTTTGTCACGGTGAAGGAATTTATTCCGTCGAAATCGAAACACTCATTATCCGATCATATCAAGGAGGAATGAGCATGAGCCTTGGAATTGACATGCATGTCAAAGAATCTGTGCTTTGTATTCGATTAACAGGCGAACTCGATCACCATACGGCTGAAACCCTGAAACACAAAGTGACTCAATCACTGGAGAAGGATGATATTTGCCATATCGTACTGAACTTGGAGGACCTTTCCTTTATGGACAGCTCGGGGCTTGGCGTCATTTTAGGAAGATATAAGCAAATTAAGCAAACTGGCGGGGAAATGGTCGTTTGCGCTATCTCTCCTGCGGTGAAGCGGCTGTTTGATATGTCGGGTCTGTTTAAAATTATCAGATTTGAACAATCTGAGCAGAAGGCGCTGCTGACACTGGGGGTGGCATCATGAAAAATGAAATGCATCTTGAATTTTCTGCCCTCAGCCAGAATGAATCGTTCGCTCGTGTGACAGTTGCTTCATTTATTGCCCAGCTAGACCCGACTATGGACGAACTGACCGAAATTAAAACAGTCGTGTCAGAGGCTGTAACGAATGCCATTATCCATGGATATGAAGAGAACTGTGACGGGAAAGTTTACATCTCAGTGACGCTGGAAGATCATGTCGTATATATGACCATTCGTGATGAAGGCATGGGCATTACAGATCTTGACGAAGCCCGCCAGCCTTTATTCACGACTAAGCCTGAACTTGAGCGATCTGGAATGGGCTTTACCATTATGGAAAATTTCATGGATGATGTCAGTATCGATTCCTCGCCTGAGATGGGGACAACGATTCGCTTAACAAAGCACTTATCAAAAAGCAAAGCGCTTTGTAATTAAGGAGATTTGTTATGGATGTGGAGGTTAAGAAAAACGGCAAAAACGCTCAGCTGAAGGACCATGAAGTAAAGGAATTAATCAAACAAAGCCAAAATGGCGACCAGCAGGCAAGAGACCTCCTCATAGAAAAAAACATGCGTCTTGTTTGGTCTGTCGTACAGCGGTTTTTAAACAGAGGATATGAGCCTGATGATCTTTTCCAGATCGGCTGCATTGGGCTGTTAAAATCTGTTGACAAATTTGATTTAACCTATGATGTGCGTTTTTCAACGTATGCAGTTCCGATGATTATCGGTGAAATTCAGCGTTTTATCCGCGATGACGGAACGGTAAAGGTATCAAGGTCATTAAAAGAACTCGGAAACAAAATCCGGCGCGCGAAAGATGAGCTTTCAAAAACACTGGGCAGAGTGCCGACAGTGCAGGAGATCGCCGGGCATCTGGAGATTGAAGCTGAAGATGTCGTACTCGCTCAAGAGGCGGTAAGGGCGCCGTCTTCGATTCACGAAACAGTATATGAGAATGACGGAGATCCAATAACCCTGCTTGATCAAATCGCTGACAACTCTGAAGAAAAGTGGTTTGACAAAATTGCATTGAAAGAAGCAATCAGAGATTTGGAAGAAAGGGAAAAACTAATCGTCTATCTCAGATATTATAAAGACCAAACGCAGTCCGAGGTGGCTGAGCGGCTTGGGATCTCTCAAGTTCAGGTTTCCAGACTTGAAAAGAAAATATTAAAACAGATCAAGGTTCAAATGGACCATCCGGATAGCTAGTCTGCCATGCAGGCTGGCTTTTTTGTGTGTAAAAGCGTGGTAATTTATGGTCTTTTCGAGCGGATGAATGAGAACAAAATCGAACCACATACTACATATATAACCACCGAAAGATGGTGATCAATAATGGAACGACGTATATTTATCCGACTTCGCCACAGGGTGCTGGCCCATCCGGGAGATATCATCACGGTTGGAGATGCAGCGCAAATTGAAGGACAGATTCAGTTGAAAAAGAAACTTTCGGCTATGCCGCTTTATCAGGTGAGCGAAAAAGATAAAAATATCGTAATTCTGGATATCATACAAGTCCTTAAAGCCATTCATTTACAAGATCCGGCACTTGATGTTCAAACAGTTGGCGGAGCAGAAACCATTGTCGAAATTCAATATCGCAAACGGAAAATGTCAACGGTTCTGTTTATCGGTGTCTGGCTGCTTCTGTTTACCGGATCGTGTCTTGCTATCATGAACTTTCATGAGGATGTAAGCATGAGAGATGTTCATATCGCACTATATGAAATCATAACCGGAGAGAGGAATGACTATCCATACTTGCTTCAAATCCCATACAGCATCGGTTTGGGACTGGGGATGATCGTTTTTTTTAACCACATCTTTAAAAAGCGCCTTAATGAAGAGCCCAGTCCGCTGGAGGTTGAGATGTTTAATTATCAGCTTGATCTCGATCACTATGTGTCCATGCATGAGAATCAAGAGACAATAAAGGACCTGCATGATCGTTAGTGCATTGTTCATTATTTTTGTCGGGCTCGGCGGAGGCATCACGGTGGGGGCTGGCTTCGTTGCTTTTTTAACCGTAATGGGAATCATTCCGCGGCTGATGCAGCTCACCAAAACGATGAGATTCGTTCAGGCCTATGAAGCAGCTGTTATACTTGGCGCTGTTTTCGGGGGATGGGAGACGCTTCATATGAACCATCTTTTTTTAACAAAATGGATTGCCGTACCGGTCGGGCTGCTGGCAGGTGTGTTTGTCGGGATGCTCGCAGCTGCCCTTACAGAGGTTTTAAATGTCCTGCCGATTTTAGCAAAACGAATCGGGCTCAGAAGTAAAATTATTATTCTGTTAATGGCCATCGTGATTGGGAAAATCGCGGGGTCTTTATTTCACTGGCTGTATTTTATTGATCATTCATAAGGAGGTTTCAAGATGACAAACATAAAAGAAAACTACAAATCAAAAGTGAAAACATATCAGCCTAAGCCGCCTTACGTCTGGAATTGTGTCAAAGCCTTTCTTGTAGGCGGGCTGATCTGTGCGATCGGACAAGGTCTGCAAAATTTTTTTATTCATTTTTTCGATTTTGATGAAAAAACAGCGGGAAATCCAACGGCGGCAACACTGATATTAATTTCAGCCTTGCTTACCGGGTTTGGCATCTATGACAGAATCGGGCAGTTTGCAGGCGCCGGTTCAGCCGTGCCGGTCACAGGTTTTGCCAACAGCATGGCAAGCGCGGCTCTTGAATATAAAAGCGAAGGGTTCGTGCTCGGAGTAGCGACAAACATGTTTAAACTGGCGGGGAATGTCATCGTTTTCGGTGTTGTGGCTGCGTACATCGTCGGAATGATTCGGTTTGCTTTTGAGAAACTGATGTCATAGGAGGAGAAGAAAAATGAAATTAACAGGAAAGCAAACCTGGGTATTTGAACATCCGTTATTTGTAAACTCGGCAGGAACAGCAGCAGGACCGAAGGAAAAAGACGGACCGCTCGGCTCTTTATATGATAAAACCTATGATGAAATGCACTGTAATCAAAAAAGCTGGGAAATGGCTGAACGTCAGCTGATGGAAGATGCTGTTAATGCAACACTTCAAAAAAATAATTTGACAAAAGATGATATTGATCTATTGCTGGCAGGCGACTTGCTGAATCAAAACGTAACGGCCAACTATGTGGCAAGACACTTAAACATCCCGTTTCTTTGTATGTTTGGCGCCTGTTCAACATCAATGGAAACAGTGGCTGTCGCATCAGCCTTAGTTGACGGCGGATTTGCCAAGAGAGCGCTCGCTGCCACCAGCAGTCATAATGCTACAGCGGAAAGACAGTTTCGCTATCCGACGGAATACGGGGGGCAAAAACCGGACACCGCCACCTCTACTGTGACCGGAAGCGGAGCCGTTGTTATCAGTCAGACACGGGGTGATATCCAAATCACAAGCGCGACTGTCGGAAAGGTCTCTGACTTAGGAATTACAGATCCGTTTGATATGGGATCCGCCATGGCTCCGGCGGCAGCAGATACGATTAAGCAGCACTTTAAAGATCTCAACCGGACAGCGGATGACTATGATCTAATCCTGACAGGTGATCTATCCGGCGTCGGATCTCCTATCGTAAAAGATCTCTTAAAAGAAGATGGCTATCCGGTCGGCACAAAGCATGATGATTGCGGGCTTTTAGTTTATACACCGGATCAGCAGGTCTTTGCCGGAGGGAGCGGATGTGCTTGTTCAGCGCTTGTCACCTACTCTCACATTTTTAAGCAGCTGAGAGAAGGAAAATTAAACCGTGTATTCGTCGTGGCGACTGGAGCGCTGTTAAGCCCGACGATGATCCAGCAAAAAGAAACCATCCCGACCATTGCACACGGGGTTGTATTTGAGCGTGCGGGAGGTGCATCTTAACATGGACTACCTTTTGGCTTTTGTATGCGGCGGGGCCATTTGTATTGTCGGCCAGCTGCTCTTGGATATTTTTAAATTGACGCCAGCCCACGTCATGACATCATTTGTTGTGAGTGGCGCGATTTTAGATGGTTTTGGCATTTACGATAAATTTATTGAATTTGCCGGAGGAGGCGCCACCGTTCCGATCGTCAGCTTTGGCCACAGCCTTCTGCACGGTGCCATGCACCAGGCTCATATACATGGATTTATCGGAATCGGCATGGGGATTTTTGAGCTGACCTCTGCTGGTATCTCAGCCGCCATTCTCTTCGCCTTTATCGTAGCTGTTATTTTCAAACCGAAAGGATAATGCCGACATGACGACAAAACGAAAGGTCATACTGGTAACAGACGGGGATGTATACGCCGCTAAAACAATTGAATACGCCGCAAGCAAAGTGGGAGGGCGATGTATATCACAATCAAAGGGCAATCCCTCCATTCGCAGCGGCGCGGAGCTTGTCAAGTTGATCACCTCAGCACCGTATGATCCCGTATTTGTCATGTTTGACGACTCCGGCCTTCAAGGAGAGGGTCCGGGAGAAGCCGCTCTAACCTATGTCGCCACGCATCCGTCAATTGAAGTGCTCGGTGTGATTGCGGTCGCATCAAAAACACATCAGGCTGAATGGACTAGGGTTGACGTAAGCATTGACCGCAATGGAGAAATAACTGAATACGGTGTAGATAAAGTCGGGGAACGGGAATTTGATGAACACAGAATGAACGGAGATACAGTCTATTGCCTTGATAAACTTGATCTCCCGCTTATTGTCGGTATCGGGGATATTGGCAAAATGGGCAGAAAAGACGATATCTCAAAAGGGTCGCCCATCACCATGAAAGCGGTCGAGTTTATTTTAGAAAGGAGCGGGTATCATGCCGGACCAAAAGAAAGAGAAAACCCGGGTTTATCGGAATCCAGACAAAAATGAAGCATACTTTAAAAACCGTGTCGGGATGGGAACGAGCTACGATGTAGGGGTTCGCAAGCTCACCATTTTAGATAAAGAAATCCAGCTCTACTATTTGAATGGATTATGTGATACGGCCTTTATCATTCATTTAATGAGAGAACTCGTTGCCATTAACAATCGGGATGAGGATCCAGATCATCTGGTCGATATTGTCGAAAACAGGCTTCTTAACGCCCAGGTCGAAAAAGTAAAAACGCTGGATGAAACGACTGACCAGTTGCTGTCGGGATTAGTCGCAGTTATTGTTGAAGACACGGGCTTCGCATTTATTATTGATGTCAGAAGCTATCCGGGCAGAAATCCGGAAGAACCTGATACGGAAAAGGTGGTCAGGGGAGCCAGAGACGGATTTGTTGAAAATATCGTCGTCAATACGGCCCTTCTCAGAAGGCGGATCAGAGACGAACGACTTCGCATTAAGATGACAAAGGTTGGCGAGCGATCAAAAACGGATCTGAGCATTATTTATATTGAAGATATTGCAGATCCGGATCTGGTAGATATTGTGGAAAAAGAACTTGCTGCCATTGATGTCGACGGCTTAACGATGGCTGACAAAACAGTAGAGGAATTCATTATTAAACAAGGCTACAACCCGTATCCGCTCGTCCGTTATACCGAAAGACCCGATGTCGCGGCCAATCATGTGCTTGAAGGCCATGTCGTCATCATGGTTGATACATCGCCGAGTGTGATTATTACACCGACGACAATGTTCCACCATGTCCAGCATGCTGAAGAATACAGGCAGGCGCCTGCAGTCGGTACTTTTTTAAGATGGGTGAGATTTTTCGGTATCATGGCATCCACTATACTTCTCCCAATCTGGTTTCTCTTTGTGCTGCAGCCGGACCTGCTGCCCGAGAATATGAAATTTATCGGTTTAAATAAAGATACGCATATCCCGATCATCCTGCAGATATTCTTAGCTGACTTAGGAATCGAATTTCTCAGAATGGCCGCCATACACACA
Source organism: Bacillus vallismortis (assembly GCF_040784915.1). Taxonomy (GTDB): domain Bacteria; phylum Bacillota; class Bacilli; order Bacillales; family Bacillaceae; genus Bacillus; species Bacillus subtilis_G. Next base: position 2,477,708 of record NZ_CP160797.1, on the reverse strand, counting down.
CCGACCGCTTTATCGACAGCAATGGGATTAATTGCTGCTGTGCTGATCGGACAGATTGCCATTGAAGTCGGCCTGTTTTCACCAGAGGTGATTCTATACGTCTCACTTGCAGCGATCGGAACCTTTACGACGCCTAGTTATGAATTGAGTTTGGCAAATAAAATGAGCCGACTTGCCCTCATGATACTCGTCGCCTTATTTCATGTAAAAGGGCTTGTTATCGGTTTTACAGTGCTGATTATTGCCATGGCCAGTATCAAATCCCTGCAAACACCGTACTTATGGCCGCTGATGCCCTTTAACGGCAAGGCGCTGTGGCAGGTACTGGTCCGCACAGCGAAACCAGGCGCAAAAGTAAGACCAAGTATCGTTCACCCAAGAAATCGCTTAAGGCAACCTACCAATTCATAATCGCATTGAAACTGACTGAAGAGTATGATAATGTATGTCTTAATTATGAAGGGACAGTCCATAAAACTGTCCTTTTCACCCATAAGCGAAGAAAGAGGGAATGACATTGTTCTTACATGGCACAAGCAGACAAAATCAACATGGGCATTTAGAAATCGGAGGTGTGGACGCTCTTTATTTAGCGGAAAAATATGGAACACCTCTTTACGTATATGATGTGGCTTTAATACGTGAGCGTGCTAAAAGCTTTAAGCAGGCATTTATGACTGCAGGGCTTAAAGCACAGGTGGCATATGCGAGCAAAGCATTCTCATCAGTTGCAATGATTCAGCTTGCTGAGGAAGAGGGACTTTCTTTAGATGTCGTGTCCGGTGGAGAGCTTTATACAGCTGTTGCAGCGGGCTTCCCTGCAGAACGCATTCACTTTCATGGGAATAACAAGAGCAGGGAAGAACTGCGGATGGCACTTGAGCATCGCATCGGCTGCATTGTGGTGGATAATTTCTATGAAATTTCGCTTTTGGAAGACCTATGTAAAGAAACGGGACACTCCATCGATGTTCTTCTTCGAATCACGCCAGGAGTAGAAGCGCATACGCATGACTACATTACAACTGGCCAGGAAGATTCGAAGTTTGGTTTCGATCTTCATAACGGACAAACTGAACGGGCGATTGAGCAAGTATTACAATCAGAACACATTCAGCTTCTGGGTGTCCATTGCCATATAGGCTCGCAAATTTTTGATACGGCCGGTTTTGTGTTAGCAGCGGAAAAAATCTTCAAAAAACTCGACGAGTGGAGAGAATCATACTCGTTTGTATCCAAGGTGTTGAATCTCGGAGGAGGTTTCGGCATCCGTTATACCGAAGAAGATCAACCGCTTCACGCTACTGAATACGTTGAAAAAATTATCGATGCTGTGAAAGAAAATGCTGCCCGTTACGGTTTTAACATTCCGGAAATTTGGATCGAACCGGGACGTTCTCTCGTGGGAGATGCTGGCACAACCCTTTATACGGTTGGCTCTCAAAAAGAAGTGCCGGGCGTCCGCCAGTATGTGGCTGTAGACGGAGGCATGAACGACAATATTCGTCCTGCACTTTATCAGGCTAAGTATGAAGCAGCGACAGCCAATCGTATCGGAGAAGCGCATGACAATACGGTATCGATTGCCGGAAAGTGCTGTGAAAGCGGTGATATGCTGATTTGGGATATTGATCTGCCAGAAGTAAAAGAAGGCGATCTTCTTGCCGTTTTTTGTACAGGCGCATACGGATACAGCATGGCCAATAATTACAATCGAATCCCGAGACCTGCTGTTGTATTTGTAGAAAATGGAGAGGCCCATTTAGTCGTGAAGCGAGAAACATACGAGGATGTAGTCAAACTTGACCTGCCCTTTAAAACGAGTGTAAAGCAATAAGAAAGGCGCCGAATCTCTCGGCGCCTTTTCTTATTTGAATATAGAAACAATCGCATTCCAGATAGATACGAAGAAATCAATAACTTTCTGGATGAAGTTTTTGCCCTCATCTGATTCTATGAATTTCGTAATCTTATCTTTCGCTTTATCAAGCTGGTCACCGACCTGTCCCCAGTCGATGTCAACATTTTTCATTTTATTGAATAAGGAGACAAGCTGATCTTTTTGGCTGTCTGTAAGTGTGACGTTTAAGTCAGAAGCCGCGTCGTCCACTTGTTTTTCAATGTCAGCCTTATTGTCAGGCACACCGTTTTTAGCAAATTCTTCTTTGATTTTTGCAATCAGTGCAGCCGCATTTTCGTTACCGATTTTGTCTCCAAGCTCTGATGTCGTGACAAGCTCTTGGTTGGCTACTTGCTTCACATCCTCTGAGATCGCTTCATCAGAAGAAACTTCATACGCCTTAATTAATCCGGTTAAAGCCGCAGTCCCGGATACCTCAAACGGTGCTGTCACATACACCTTCGCATCTTTAACACCGGCTGTCATCAGCGCATTTAGGTACATTTCATCTGTAATGCCGCTAATATTATGTGTCTCAACATTCAGTCCAGAGCCTTTTTTGGCGATGGTTATTGACGATGAAGAAATCGCTCTTGATCCGATTTGAGCGTTCGATATATATTTTCCTAAATATTCATGCTCTTCCTTATTGGTCACCGTTACCGTTGTGGCATTATCAGGGACATTCATTTCATTAAGCACTTTTTGTTTATCAGATTCTGACAAATCAGCACCCAGTGTGACAATGACATCTCCAACTGCGGCATCCGCGAGACTGACTTTCGGAACCGTCAGCAGCAAAACGGCCGCTGCCAGCATTCCAATCCATATTTTTTTCAAAGCAGTTTGACCTCCTTCAATTTCACAAGCAGCGGGGTAGAGCTGCTTTGCGAGGACCTGAATCATGATGAAAAGACAGTTCCGTTAGGTAAGACGGAGATAAAGACATTCAGGTTTCATTTTTATTTTTTACTAAAGCCGGGAGATTCGTTTTCCCCCGAAAGGTGTGGTATAATAGCCGCGACAAGGAGAGACAGGCTATAACCTATCATACATAATCTCCTTTGAAAATTAAAATAAAGAAAGTAGGCATACAATTGAAAACAGGTTACTTTTTATTAGAAGACGGCAACAAAATTGAATTTGAACTTTATCCTGAAGCTGCACCGGGCACTGTCGCAAACTTTGAAAAGCTTGCGAACGAAGGCTTCTATGACGGTCTTACATTCCACCGAGTGATTCCGGGCTTCGTCAGCCAAGGAGGCTGCCCGCACGGAACTGGCACAGGCGGTCCAGGATACACAATCAAATGTGAAACAGAAGGAAACCCGCACACTCATGAAGCGGGTTCGCTTTCTATGGCACATGCAGGAAAAGACACTGGCGGCAGCCAATTTTTCATCGTTCATGAGCCACAGCCTCATTTGAACGGGGTTCACACTGTATTTGGTAAAGTAACAAGCGGACTAGAATTCGCGAAAAACATGTCTAACGGCGACGTCATGAAAGAAGTTCGTGTAGAAGGCTAATAGGCAGGCAAAAGGCTTCCTCGTATCGGGGGAAGCTTTTTTATTTGCGAAAAATATACCAATAAAAAACCGCCCGAGTGCTGGAGGCTGTAAAAACAAACAGGCTTGATTAGGTTGAAGTGAAGACATTGCGGCGAGTGTTTCCCCGCCTTTCGCTTCATGATGAAATGTAATTAAAATATTTTGGTCACGTTCTGATCAGTAAATTGATGGTTAATTAGTTTGGCTTACAAAGTTGTTTTCAATAACAATTCCCGTATTCGAGCCGCCGGAACCAGACACAGATTTGGACACAGTTAATGGCCTGATCATAAAAGCGCCGCCTACGTTCACTACGCTGTTTCCGGAAATGTTGTTTATATTGATAGGATAAACAATCACACTATCGAGTCTCCTTTCATATTATTCTATTTTTTATATGTATTAGTGCTAGAGGCGTTAAGCGTAAACTTATTGGTAAAAATAATTAACTTTTATATGATGTCGTGCAAAGGTGCATTGCATCTTGTTTAGCGAGTCATGCGTATTCGCTTCCAATTCAAGCTTGCATACTGGGATTTTTTGTGTGGAGTTATATGTAAAATTAAGAAAACTTTAAAGTTACATCGTTCAAAAAAATGGTATTTTGTAGTAAAATAAATCAAAAACAAACGTAATGTGATGAAAAGGAGTTTGGCGTTATGAACAACAAAGGCTGTATAAAATGCGGAAGCTCTGAAGCAGGCCAAAAAGAAATCGCCACAACCGGCACGGGATTGTCAAAGTTGTTTGACGTGCAGCATAACCGTTTTCTAGTGGTGTACTGCAAGAATTGCGGATATTCAGAGTTTTATAATAAAGAATCCTCAACAGCCGGCAACATATTGGATTTGTTTTTTGGAGGCTGATCCATGTTTTCGAGCTTCAATGATTTTAAACACATCCTGAAAGCCAAACGGGATGCCGGTTATATCACCTGTGAAATAGGCTGCCGTAAACATTCCAGTACCCTTCATGACGTGAATCATTTTGTCAAGTGCTATGGGTATCATGAACTTGGCGATCAATGGAATGCAGTAGATGAACAGACTGCCCGTCACCTCATGACTTATATCCTATCTAAAGATTTAGCATACGAGTTCACTCTTTCATCCAAGTCCATTGCTTCTGAATTATGCGATTATTTTTTTGATTACTTTGCGGATGTGCCTACGTATTATACAAATGCTGATGTTGTTGTTCAGTCCGGTTATGTTGAACTAAGCAGCTGGACTCCAATTTCCCAAGCGACATTTGATGCAGGGCTGGTTGTGGCTGACAAGAAAAAGTTAGGCATGATTTGGGTAGAAGATGAAGATTAATAGAGTATAAAATCATGTCAATGGTCCTGATAGGATTTCTTTTCGATTCGTGATAACATAAATTTGAAGACCGTTGTTTATTGGAGGAAATCAGTTGAAATCAGAAAATGTTTCGAAGAAAAAAACAATGTTAGAATGGGCAAAAGCAATTGTGATTGCTGTCGTTCTCGCTTTGCTCATCCGCCATTTTATTTTTGCGCCGTATGTCGTTGACGGTGACTCTATGTATCCAACACTTCATAACCGGGAAAGAGTCTTTGTCAACATGACAATCAAGTACATCGGTGAGTTTGATAGAGGAGACATCGTCGTATTAAACGGGGATGATGTCCACTATGTCAAGCGGATTATCGGCCTGCCTGGAGATACGGTTGAAATGAAGAACGACCAGCTTTATATCAATGGGAAAAAGGTGGCCGAGCCTTATTTGGCAGCTAATAAAAAGAGAGCAAAACAGGACAATTATGACCATCTGACCGATGATTTCGGCCCGGTGAAAGTGCCTGATGACAAGTATTTTGTGATGGGGGATAATCGGCGGAACTCAATGGACAGCCGAAACGGGCTTGGCCTCTTCACAAAAAAACAAATTGCCGGCACGTCAAAGTTTGTTTTCTTCCCATTTAACGAAATGCGTAAAACAAATTAGGATCGAGCAGCTTCCGAACAGGGGCTGCTTTTTTTATTTCTTTTTTATATTCATCCCCCAAAACCAGAACATAAATTCGTATAACTATAGAAAAGAAATTGCAGAAAGGTGAAACATATTCTCGTTATGCATCGTTATATTAATAATTTACGAGAAATGACGGTTTTTTATTCATGAAAAAGTGGAATAACTCATATGAATGAATAGATTCATATCGGCTGGAGGTTTAAAAATGGGAAGAATAAAAACCAAGATTACCATTCTGTTAGTGCTTTTGCTTCTACTTGCAGGCGGTTATATGTACATAAATGGCGTTGAGCTGAAGGATGTTCCGACAGCAATTGGACAAACCTTGTCCTCGGAAGAAGAGGAATACACCATTCAGGAATATAAAGTGACGGAAATTGACGGCTCTGAATATCATGGAGAAGCCGAAAACGGTACGAAAATCATCTTCAATGGAAAGAAATTAAATCAGGATTTGTCTGATATAGAAGAAGGCGACAAGATTAAGGCATACTTCAGCAAATCAAAGCGGATCGACGGATTAATTAAAGTTGCCAAAGTGAATGATTAACAAAACATCACCTTTCGGATTGAAGGGTGATGTTTTGTTTTCTCAAATTGTAAGTTTATTTCATTGCGTACTTTAAGAAGGATCGCTATAATAGCCAATAAGGACAAATGAATAAAGATTGTATCCTTCGGGGCAGGGTGGAAATCCCGACCGGCGGTAGTAAAGCGAATGCGCTTTAGAGCCCGTGACCCGTGTGCATCAGCGCGCGGTGGATTCAGTTTAAGCTGAAGCCGACAGTGAGAGTCTGGATGGGAGAAGGATGATGAGCCGCTATGCAAATGGTTCAAAAATGCATAGTGTTATTTCTTATTGCGTAAAATACCTAAAGCCCCGGATTTTTCATAAATTCGGGGCTTTTTTGACGGTAAATCAATAAAAGAGGGGAGGGAAATAAATGGAAGAGTATTATATGAAGCTGGCATTAGATCTTGCGAAGCAGGGCGAAGGACAGACCGATTCTAATCCGCTCGTCGGCGCTGTTGTGGTAAAAGACGGACAAATTGTCGGAATGGGCGCCCATTTAAAATATGGGGAAGCTCATGCAGAAGTTCATGCCATCCATATGGCCGGCTCCCACGCAAAGGGTGCTGATATTTACGTGACACTCGAACCGTGCAGCCATTACGGAAAAACACCGCCATGTGCAGAGCTGATTATCAACTCTGGAATCAAAAGAGTGTTTGTGGCGATGAGAGACCCTAATCCGCTTGTGGCTGGAAGAGGAGTCAACATGATTGAAGAAGCCGGTATTGAAGTAAAGGAAGGCATCTTGGCAGACCAGGCGGAGAAGCTGAATGAAAAATTCCTGCACTTCATGAGGACAGGCCTCCCTTACGTCACACTAAAAGCTGCCGCCAGCCTTGACGGAAAGACAGCCACCAGCACGGGCGAGAGCAAATGGATCACGTCAGAGGCTGCAAGACAGGATGCTCAGCAATACAGGAAAACAAACCAAAGCATTTTAGTCGGAGTTGGCACCGTGAAAGCCGACGATCCGAGTTTAACCTGCAGGCTGCCGAATGTGGCCAAACAGCCGGTTCGGGTAATCCTTGACACCGAACTCTCGATTCCTGAGGACGCCCGAGTGATTTGCGATCAGGAAGCGCCGACATGGATTTTCACAACGGCACGCGCAGACGAGGAAAAGAAAAAACGGCTTTCAGCTTTGGGAGTGAAGATATATACGTTTGAAACAGATCACATTCAAGTTCCTGATGTTCTGAAAATCCTTGCAGAAGAAGGCATTATGTCTGTGTATGTGGAAGGCGGTTCTGCTGTTCACGGAAGCTTTGTCCAAGAAGGCTGTTTTCAAGAAATCATCTTCTATTTTGCCCCCAAACTAATCGGAGGAACGCATGCTCCCAGCTTAATCTCCGGTGAAGGTTTTCAATCAATGAAAGATGTCCCCTTATTGCAATTCACTGATATAACCCAAATCGGCCGTGATATCAAACTGACGGCAAAACCGATAAACGAGTAGGATGGTGACCATGTTTACAGGAATTATAGAAGAAACAGGCACAATCGAATCGATGAAAAAAGCAGGGCATTCAATGGCCTTAACAATTAAATGCTCAAAGATATTAGAGGATGTTCATCTGGGCGACAGCATTGCGGTGAACGGCATTTGCCTGACTGTCACCGATTTTACAAAAAATCAATTCACAGTAGACGTAATGCCTGAAACAGTCAAAGCGACATCACTGAATGAATTATCAAAAGGAAGCAAAGTAAATCTAGAAAGAGCGATGGCGGCAAACGGCCGATTCGGAGGCCATTTCGTCTCCGGACATGTCGACGGAACTGCTGAAATTGCACGAATTGAAGAGAAATCTAACGCTGTTTACTATGATTTAAAGATGGACCCGTCTTTAACAAAAACATTGGTTTTAAAGGGATCCATTACCGTGGATGGTGTAAGCTTGACCATATTCGGCCTGTCGGAAGATAAAGTGACGATTTCTTTAATACCGCATACCATCAGCGAAACGATTTTTTCAGAAAAAACAATCGGCTCTACAGTGAATATCGAGTGCGATATGATCGGAAAATATATGTATCGATTTTTGCATAAAGCCAATGAAAATAAGACCCAACAAACCATTACAAAAGCCTTCTTAAGCGAAAACGGCTTTTAGAGAGGAAGATTCGCATGTTTCATCTAATAGAAGAAGCGCTAGACGCTTTAAAAAAAGGCGAAGTCATCATCGTTGTAGATGATGAAGACAGAGAAAATGAAGGAGACTTTGTCGCTCTTGCCGAGCATGCAACCCCAGAAGTCATTAACTTTATGGCGACCCACGGAAGAGGACTGATTTGCACGCCGCTTAGTGAGGAAATCGCGGACAAGCTTGATCTTCACCCAATGGTTGAGCACAATACAGATTCTCATCATACTGCATTTACGGTAAGCATTGACCACCGCAAAACGAAAACGGGTATCAGTGCTCAAGAAAGATCTTTTACCGTTCAAGCATTGCTGGACAGCAAATCCGTGCCGTCTGATTTTCAGCGTCCGGGGCACATTTTTCCGCTCATTGCGAAAAAAGGAGGTGTCCTGAAAAGAGCAGGCCATACAGAAGCTGCTGTTGACCTTGCTGAAGCCTGCGGATCCCAAGGAGCCGGCGTCATTTGTGAAATTATGAATGAAGACGGAACGATGGCAAGAGTGCCTGAGCTCATTGAAATAGCGAAAAAGCATCAATTAAAAATGATCACCATTAAAGATTTAATTCAATACCGTTACAACCTGACAACACTTGTCGAGCGCGAAGTCGACATTACGCTGCCCACTGATTTTGGCACATTCAAGATTTACGGATACACAAACGAGGTAGACGGAAAAGAGCATGTCGCATTTGTGATGGGAGACGTGCCGTTCGGTGAAGAACCGGTATTGGTCCGGGTTCATTCTGAATGTCTCACAGGTGACGTGTTTGGGTCTCATCGCTGTGACTGTGGCCCGCAGCTGCACGCCGCGCTGACGCAAATTGCCGCAGAAGGGCGGGGAGTGCTCTTGTATTTGCGCCAAGAAGGCCGAGGCATCGGTTTAATCAATAAATTAAAAGCTTATAAGCTTCAGGAACAAGGCTATGATACCGTAGAAGCCAACGAAGCTCTCGGGTTCTTGCCGGACCTTCGCAACTATGGCATCGGGGCACAAATGTTACGCGATCTCGGTGTGCGGAATATGAAGCTTCTGACGAATAATCCGCGAAAAATCGCCGGTCTTGAAGGCTATGGACTCAGCATTTCAGAAAGAGTGCCCCTTCAAATGGAGGCAAAAGAGCACAATACAAAATATTTACAAACCAAAATGAATAAACTGGGTCATTTGCTTCATTTCTAATCACAAATATCACAAAAAAGGATGGGAATCATATGAATATCATACAAGGAAACTTAGTTGGTACAGGTCTTAAAATCGGAATCGTAGTAGGAAGATTTAATGATTTTATTACAAGCAAGCTGCTAAGCGGTGCAGAAGATGCGTTGCTCAGACACGGCGTAGACACAAATGATATTGATGTGGCTTGGGTTCCAGGCGCATTTGAAATACCGTTTGCCGCCAAAAAAATGGCGGAAACAAAAAAATATGACGCGATTATCACATTGGGCACTGTTATCAGAGGTGCAACGACACATTATGATTATGTTTGCAATGAAGCTGCAAAAGGCATCGCGCAAACAGCAAACACGACAGGCGTACCTGTCATCTTTGGCATTGTCACCACTGAAAACATTGAGCAGGCAATTGAGCGTGCCGGCACGAAAGCAGGCAACAAAGGTGTAGATTGCGCTGTTTCTGCCATAGAAATGGCAAATTTAAACCGCTCATTTGAATAATTTGTTGAAAACAGTTTAAAAATATGGCGAAAATGATATAATGTGAGAAAACGGATCACCTATTCGTATCCGTTAATAGCCAGACTGGACATTTTGGATATAGAGGGGTTTTTATGTTAATTCGTTATAAAAAATCGTTTGAAAAGATTGCGATGGGGCTTCTTTCGTTCATGCCGAATGAAAAAGACCTTAAGCAGCTTCAGCAGACAATTAAGGACTACGAAACGGATACAGACCGCCAGCTCTTTCTTTGGAAAGAGGACGAGGATATCGTCGGAGCAATCGGAGTCGAAAAAAAGGATTCCGAGGTTGAAATCCGGCATATCAGTGTGAATCCTTCTCATCGCCATCAAGGAATCGGAAAACAGATGATGGATGCTTTAAAGCATTTATTCAAAACGCAGATACTGGTTCCGAATGAATTAACGCAGAGCTTTTTCGAACGTTGTCAAGATCAGCAGGATCAAGACATTTCATACAATAATTAAGCAGAGGCTGTCATCAGCCTCTGCTTTTTTTTCTCCGTTCTATCTCTTTTTCACGCTCAAGGATGACCTCAGTCCGATCCCGCAAACGGTGCTTGTCAATAAGAAATGTGTCGGTGATTGTGCTGGGCTGCCCCCATGTGTACTCTGTTTTCTGACATTCAATGCGGCATGTTTCCTCCAGCTTCTCATCTTTGATCGGCAGCATGATGCTTTTATAGGAAGATCCCATTTCGATTTGTTCGTAAACCGACTGCATAAGCTCGAGTAAACGGCTATGATCAAGTCCCAAGTCTTCGACCGCTTGTTTTTCGGCTTGAAGAATCCGGATGCTGTTCGCCATCAGTCTTTTTGCACCGGCTGTATTCTGCCTTCTATGATGATACAAAGCAACCGCAAGCTGAATAAAGCCGACCCAATACATTTTTCGTTGATTTGGAGGGTCTTCCTTCCAATATTCTTCTAAAATTTCATGGCATTCAAAATAATCCCGTGTTGCGTGAAACTCAACGAGATAATCGATATAAGCTTTCGGGTACACGATGCTTCCTCCTTTAATCTGCTTTCAGTGTAACATAGGAAGAATAAAAGAAAAAAACGCTCAGCCCTGATTGATTTTTTGTTTATCACGACAATTGAAAGGGAAACCGCCGCGGGGGCCTTTCTCGCAACTCCTTTATTGTTTTGAATATTCAGTACAAATAGCTTCAAAACAGGAAATGAAATAGTATTGGACGAGAGCTTTTTGGTGCCTTATACTAAAGGATAGCCAGTTTAACCGGCAATGAGAGTGATACTTGAAAATGGTGAGATGATGGAAGAATATCAAGTGAAAATTGATACGTTTGAGGGCCCATTGGACCTGCTGCTTCATTTAATCAATCGTCTTGAAATTGACATATATGATATCCCTGTGGCAAAGATCACTGAACAATATTTATTATATGTACATACGATGCGTGTGCTTGAGCTCGATATTGCCAGCGAGTATTTGGTCATGGCTGCCACGCTGCTCAGCATTAAAAGCAGAATGCTGCTCCCGAAGCAAGAGGAGGAGCTTTTTGAAGATGAATTACTTGAAGAAGAGGATCCGCGGGAGGAACTGATTGAAAAGCTGATTGAGTATAGAAAATATAAAGATGCGGCGAAGGATTTAAAAGAACGGGAAGAAGAAAGACAAAAATCGTTCACGAAACCGCCGAGTGATTTGAGTGAATATGCAAAAGAAGTCAAACAGTCTGAGCAAAAGCTCTCAGTCACGGTCTATGACATGATCGGGGCTTTTCAAAAAGTGCTGAAACGCAAAAAAATAACAAAACCGATGGAAACAACAATTACCAGACAAGAAATACCAATCGAAGACAGAATGAACGAAATCGTGCACAGCCTGAAATCAAGAGGAACGAGAATCAACTTTATGGAGCTGTTTCCGTATGAGCAAAAAGACCATTTGGTTGTAACTTTTCTAGCTGTTCTCGAGCTGATGAAGAATCAGCGGATTCTCATTGAACAGGAGCACAATTTTTCAGATATTTACATTACGGGGAGTGAATCCATTCATGGGGCTTGATATCGTGAATTGGAAAGCTATAGTGGAAGCCCTTCTTTATGCGGCAGGCGATGAAGGGCTCACAAAAAAGCAGCTGTTAACAGTGCTTGAAATCGAAGAGCCTGAACTGAATACTATCATGGCGGATGTGGCGGAAGAATACCGCGGGGATGCAAGGGGCATTGAACTTATTACATATGCAGATACGTACATGCTCTCTACCAAAAAAGCCTTTGCGCCGTATTTGAAAAAACTAATAGAAGTGCCGTCAAAGGGCCTTTCTCAAGCTTCATTAGAAGTGCTGGCCATTGTTTCTTATAAACAGCCGATTACCAGAGCAGAAATTGAAGAAATCAGAGGCGTGAAATCAGAGCGGATTTTACATAGCCTCGTTGCGAAGGCTTTATTGTGTGAAGTTGGACGGGCTGACGGTCCGGGACGGGCCATATTATACGGCACCACGCCGACTTTTCTTGAACAATTCGGTTTGAAAACGCTGGACGAGCTTCCGCCGCTGCCTGAAAATGCGGAAGAAGACGTTCTTCAAGAAGAAGCAGATTTATTTTTTGAAAACTTTAACCAAACCTTCGAAGATATAAAATAGATGTTTAATGAATCGCGATTTTTCATCAACATAAGATATAAGGAAAGAAGCTATTATGAAAGAAGCAAAATGTGAGAGACAAAGACATGAGGGGAAGATACCAAACGAAATGAGACATTCGATTGTGCGAGCGCAGACTCAAAAAACAGACGAATTCTTATCAATGGTTGTCAATACTGTTAACGATTACCTAAACCAAACAACGCTTGCGTCCTTGCAGGCTGAATTGCCTATTGAGAAAGGATACTGCTGTGATGTGCTGAGCACTCTGAGAAGAATGACAGTATATTGTGAAGGAGGCGCAGAAGCGTGCCGCCGTCTCCTGATGCAGGAGCCTTTTCAAGAAGCCAGAGCGGGAAAAACACTTTACAAGGTGTATCACCAATGCATTGAAGAGTTCTTTATGCCCAAAAAGGACACGTGGTGTGAAAATAGCCGGGCGTCTTATACCGGGGTCAGCGCAATTGAGTTTTACCATGCTGTTCCTGCGTCGCTTGAGCAATTATTATTGCCGCTGAGCGCAGCCTTTCTGAGAATGAGAGAAGAGCTGGCTCATTACGAAGCGTCCGGATCAAGCATGGCGCCAATCAGATAACGTTTACTCTCCCTTTTTCAGGGAGAGTTTTTTTATGTTTGCCTGCAGATCTATAATTGGTATTCATAACTGGTGGACATGCGCATAAACTTGTACAAACCACCACAAGGACGTGAGCAAACATGCGCATTTTCAAAAACGCAGTATTCATGGTTATAATTTCTTTTCTTTTTGCAAATGTAAATGTGAATACAGCACATGCTGCTATAGATGTCAGTGCAAAAAGTGCGATTGTCATTGATGGAGCATCAGGCAGAGTGTTATTTGCCAAGAGCGAGCATGAAAAAAGGCGGATTGCAAGCATCACAAAAATCATGACGGCTGTTCTCGCCATCGAATCCGGCAAAATGGATGAAACGGTGACGGTTTCGGCAAATGCTGTCAGAACAGAAGGCTCTGCCATTTATTTAACAGAAGGCCAAAAAGTGAAACTAAAAGATCTTGTGTACGGCCTCATGCTGAGATCAGGAAACGACGCCGCTGTTGCGATTGCTGAACATGTCGGCGGAAGTCTTGATGGATTTGTTTATATGATGAATCAAAAAGCCGAGCAGCTTGGTATGGAGAATACCCGTTTTCAAAACCCGCACGGATTGGACGACCACAAAAACCATTATTCAACAGCCTTTGATATGGCCATTTTAACCAAATACGCTATGAAGCTGAAAGACTATCAAAAAATTTCAGGCACAAAAGTATACAGAGCAGAAACGATGGAAAGCGTTTGGAAAAACAAAAATAAACTGCTGACGATGCTTTATCGATACAGCACAGGAGGGAAAACAGGCTATACAAAACTTGCAAAACGGACACTGGTCTCAACAGCCACAAAGGATAGCATTGACCTGATAGCCGTGACCATCAATGATCCTGACGATTGGGATGATCATATGAAAATGTTTAACTATGTGTTTAATCATTATCAAACCTATTTAATCGCGAAAAAAGGGGACATTCCAAAGCTGAATGGCACATTTTATGAATCTAAGGCTTTTATTAAACGGGACATCACCTATTTGTTAACCGAAGAGGAAAAAGAAGAGGTCAACATTCAAACCACGCTGCTTAAACCGAAAAAAGCATGGGAAAAAGACGCCTCAAAGATTCCCGACATCGTAGGGCACATGAAGATCATGTTTAACGATGAAACCATCGCAAAAGTGCCGATCTATTATGAAAATGAACGAAATCAAAAACCGAAGAAACAATTTTTTGAAACGTTCAAATCAATCTTTCTGAATGCGGCTGGCGGGGCAAAATGGTCAATATAATATGGGTCAGCTTAACTGTGATCGGACTTGTTTTTGCGATGTGCAACGGAACCTTGCAAGATGTAAATGAAGCTGTGTTTAAGGGGGCAAAGGAAGCCGTTACGATCTCATTCGGGCTGATGAGCGTGCTTGTTTTCTGGCTTGGCTTAATGAAAATAGCCGAGCAGTCAGGGCTTTTGGATATTTTCAGCCGGATGTGCAGGCCTTTTATATCTAAGCTGTTCCCGGATATCCCTCCGGATCACCCGGCGATGGGCTACATTTTATCTAATCTCATGGCGAACTTCTTCGGCCTTGGGAATGCGGCAACTCCGCTGGGCATTAAAGCAATGGAGCAAATGAAAAAGCTGAATGGAAACCGATCGGAAGCAAGCCGGTCGATGATTACTTTTTTAGCTGTCAATACGTCCTGCATCACTCTCATTCCGACAACCGTAATCGCTGTCCGAATGGCTTATTCCTCCAAAACACCGACAGATATCGTCGGACCAAGTATTTTGGCGACCCTCATTTCTGGAATCGGCGCCATTATCATTGACAGGTATTTTTATTACCGCCGCAAAAAGAAGGGAAGGTGAGCGGATGGAAATCATTAATTGGCTGTCTTTAGCCATGATTCCGATCATTATTGCCGGCATTCTTCTTTATGGAACAATCAAAAAGGTTCCCACATATGAATCATTTGTAGAAGGCGGAAAAGAAGGCATAGAGATCGCCTTTTCCATTATCCCCTACTTAGTCGGAATGCTTGTCGCCATTACTGTTTTCAGATCATCAGGCGCGCTTGATTTTATAATGGACCTATTAAAACCGGTTTTCTCCGCTATCGGTATACCCGCTGAGGTGGTTCCGCTTGCCCTGATCCGCCCGATCTCGGGTACGGCTGCACTCGGTATGACAACCGATATAATTGCAGTTTACGGGCCGGACTCCTTCATTGGCAGACTGGCATCCGTTATGCAGGGGTCAACGGATACAACGCTTTATGTGCTGACTGTGTACTTCGGGGCAGTCGGCATTAAAAAAATGGGTGATGCATTAAAGGTGGGACTTCTTGCTGATTTAATCGGTGTAGTTGCATCTATCATCATCGTTACGTTATTATTTGGGGGCGCCTGAAAACGGCGTTTTTTTAGATTGGGCGCATACAGTCTGAAAAAGCTTGTTTGTTCAGGTCGAAAAAAGTAAGATAATACTTGAGGTGAAAGACATGGAAAGACTGCAAAAAGTGATTGCTCATGCCGGATTTGCATCGCGCAGAAAGGCAGAAGAGCTGATTAAAGAAGGAAAAGTAAAGGTGAACGGCAAAGTAGTAACAGAGCTTGGTGTTAAGGTCACCGGTTCTGATCAGGTTGAGGTAAACGGGTTAAAGGTTGAACGTGAGGAGCCGGTTTACTTTCTCTTATATAAACCAAGAGGCGTTATTTCTGCAGCCCAAGATGACAAAGGACGCAAAGTCGTGACAGACTTTTTTAAAGAAGTCCCGCAGCGCATTTATCCGATCGGGCGTTTGGATTATGATACGAGCGGTCTTTTGCTTTTAACCAATGACGGCGAGTTTGCCAATAAGCTGATGCATCCTAAATATGAAATAGACAAAACATACGTGGCGAAGGTGAAAGGCATTCCGCCTAAAGAGCTGCTCAGAAAGATGGAGCGCGGAATTATGCTGGAAGAAGGCAAAACGGCGCCTGCTAAAGCGAAGCTTCTGTCTTTGGATAAGAAAAAGCAGACAAGCATTATTCAGCTGACAATTCATGAAGGACGCAACAGACAGGTGCGCCGCATGTTCGAAGCGATCGGGCATGAGGTAATCAAGCTGAAGCGCGAAGAATACGCGTTTTTAAACCTGCGAGGCTTGCACACGGGAGATGCCAGAGAACTTACGCCGCATGAAGTCAAAAAACTCAGAGCGCTGGCGGAGCACGGTAAAAACGCTTTCTAAATTTCACATAACCTTCAAAAAGTAAGAAATGTGAAATGAATGTGCAATGATATAATTGAATGGATCTGCAATAGGGGGAAGGGGGCAGTGGACAATGAAGAAAAAAAGGCGTTTATTCATTCGGACCGGCATCCTTCTCGTTTTAATCTGCGCGCTTGGCTATACGATTTACAATGCTGTATTTGCCGGCAAAGAGAGCATATCCGAAGGGTCCGACGCACCGAATTTTGTCCTTGAAGATACGAATGGGAAGCGTATCGAGCTCAGTGATTTAAAAGGGAAAGGTGTTTTTTTGAATTTCTGGGGTACATGGTGTGAACCGTGCAAAAAAGAATTTCCTTATATGGCGAACCAATATAAGCATTTTAAAGACAAAGGTATTGAAGTTGTCGCGGTAAATGTTGGGGAGTCAAAGATAGCAGTACATAATTTTATGAAATCCTACGGAGTCAATTTCCCGGTTGTTCTGGATACAGATCGCCAAGTGCTTGATGCCTATGACGTATCTCCGCTTCCGACAACCTTTTTAATCAATCCGGAAGGAAAAGTTGTCAAGGTGGTGACCGGCACTATGACAGAAAGCATGATCCATGATTATATGAATCTGATAAAACCCGGAGAGACTTCGGGATGAAGCAAGTCAAATGTGAATGCGGACATGTAAACCCGGTCGGAACCGTTCTATGTGAATCGTGCGGAAGAGCTCTCCAAGTCACTCAGCCTCCGCTTGCTGATATGAGATATGACGGAAGCGCAAGGCGTTCACAAACTTATAACAAAACAATTATTGATAAAATTTGGAATTTCTTTTCTTCGGTTAAGGTTGGAATCTGGCTTATCATGATAACCCTTGCTGCATCAGCGTTCGGTACCATTTTTCCCCAAGAAGCCTATTTGCCTCCGGGCGCACAGGCTGACACTTATTACAAAGAGCAGTACGGCACATTTGGTCAGCTTTATTATTTGCTCGGATTTCATCATTTATATGGTTCTTGGTGGTATTTGCTGCTTATCGCCTCGATCGGCATTTCACTCGTGATTTGCAGCCTCGATCGGGTCATTCCGTTGTACAGGGCGTTAAAGAAACAAGGTGTCAAAAGGAGTCCTGCTTTTTTAAGAAGGCAGCGCTTGTTCAGTGAAACGGATACTGGATTGGATGGGGAAGCAAAAGAAAAGGTTGTAGCTCTCTTAAAGAAAAAGCATTATAGAATCAGAGAAAAAGAGGGAAGCATCCTTGCCGAAAAAGGGCGTTTTTCCCGCTGGGGCCCGTATGTCAACCACATTGGATTGATTATCTTTCTGATTGGTGCGATGCTGAGATTTGTGCCTGGCATGTACGTTGATGAGACGCTTTGGGTCAGAGAAGGCGAGACCGCGGCAATCCCGGGAACAGACGGTAAATATTATTTAAAAAACAATCAATTCAGCGTAGAGACCTATAACAGTAAAACGGAAAAAAAGGTATTCGCAGATGCCATTGACAGAGTCGGGGACGGGAAAGTGGCAAAGAACTTTCAAACAGATGCCGTACTCTACAAGAGAGAAGGAAAAATTGTTTACGGTGAGAAGCCAAAACTGAAAAAAGTATCAGAAGAGGATATCCGAGTCAATCAGCCGCTGCGTTTTGATTCTTTTTCCGTTTACCAGGTGGATTATAAAGAGAATCAGCTTGATCAAATGGTGTTTCAGCTTATAGACAAAAAAACAAAAAAATCCTTTGGGAGCATGAAGATCAACCTTTTGGATCCAGATTCGGTTTATGATCTTGGCAACGGTTACAAAATTGAAATAGCCAGCTACCTGCCAGACTTCTATTTTAATCAGGACGGGGAACCGAGCACGAAAACAAAGATCCCTAACAATCCGGCTTTTGTCTTTAATGTCATAACACCGGACAAACCGAAGGGTGAAAAGAGCTTTGTCGCCATCCAAGAAACAATCGAAGGCTCCGGCAGCAATAAATACAAGCTGAAATTTGACCATGTCGAAACGAAAAGCATTACCGGACTTACAGTCAGAAAGGATCTGACACTTTGGGTGCTTGCCGTCGGCGGAGCTATTTTTATGATCGGTGTCATTCAAGGAATGTACTGGCAGCACCGAAGAATCTGGCTGCGCTCACAGGGCGGGGCAGTTATGGTGGCGGCGCATACCAATAAAAACTGGTATGGCCTTAAGAAGGATTTAGCATTTGTATTGGCTGATTCCGGACTGACTGAACCGGCGGACCAAAAAGAATGAATCAAAACACAGAAATAGGCGAAAAGGGAGTGATGACATGGCAGAGCTGAGCGGAAATTTTCTTTATGCGGCCTTTCTTGTGTATTTAATCGCTGTCCCGATTTTCGGCGGGGCCATACGAGGAAATAAAGATCAAAAGGGCAAGCCAAACCGATGGGCAAACATTGGAATCACTCTTTCTATTATCGGTTTTCTTTGCCACCTTGGATATTTCAGCACAAGGTGGGCTGCCAGCGGCCATGCGCCTGTCAGCAATATGTTTGAATTCACCACCGCGTTTGGCATGATGCTCGTTTTAGCGTTTATTATTCTTTATTTTATCTATAGATTGCCTTCATTAGGCTTGTTTACGCTGTCAATCGCTTTATTGCTGATTGCATACGCCAGCATGTTTCCGACGGATATCTCGCCATTAATTCCGTCCCTGCAGAGCAATTGGCTGTATATTCACGTAACAACGGCCGCGCTTGGGCAAGCTATACTTGCCATCAGCTTTGTCGCAGGTGTCATCTTTCTTTTGAAGCATGTAGACCAGACAAAACGCAGCAAAAAAACCTTCTGGCTTGAAGCGATTATGTTTATCCTCGTCACAACCGTCGCTTTTATTTTGATCACATCAGCATTTCGTCTTGCAGGCTATGAGGCGGAGTTCAACTGGGTGGATAAAAATAAGGAAAAAAGCGTGATGGTGTACGAAATGCCTGCGCTTGTCGGCCCGCATCAGGGAGAGCTTTTGACCGAGGAAAAAATGGAGCCGCTTGTTGAGCTTCCTGCTCTTTTCTCAGGCAGAAAGGTGAACACTGTCATTTGGTCATTTGGCGCAGGGCTGGTTTTGTACGGCGCGCTTCGTCTGATTATCAGAAAAAGAATCAGTGCCCTTTTACATCCGCTTGTGAAAAACGTCAATCTTGATCTGGTGGATGAGGTTGGGTACAGGGCCGTATCAATCGGGTTTCCGATCTTTACGCTCGGCGCGCTGATCTTTGCAATGATTTGGGCTCAGCTCGCATGGACCAGATTTTGGGGCTGGGACCCGAAGGAAGTATGGGCGCTGATCACCTTTTTGTTTTATGCCGCGTATTTGCATTTAAGACTGTCAAGAGGCTGGCACGGTGAGAAGTCAGCATGGCTGGCCGTAATTGGTTTTGCTATTATTATGTTTAATTTAATATTCGTAAATCTAGTGCTTGCCGGACTTCATTCTTATGCTTAGTCCTAAGAAAGCGACACAGTTCTCAAACTTTCTCACGATTTGATAAAATGAAAGTAACAGAAGGAAAGCAGGGGGAAAACGATGGACCAAACGAACGAAACCAAAATATTAGTAGTTGATGACGAAGCCAGAATTCGCCGCCTTTTAAGAATGTATCTGGAACGTGAAAATTATGTCATAGACGAAGCGGAAAATGGTGATGAAGCCATTGCCAAAGGACTTGAAGCCAATTATGACTTGATTTTGCTTGATCTGATGATGCCGGGGACTGATGGAATTGAAGTGTGCCGGCAACTTCGGGAAAAAAAAGCGACACCAATCATCATGCTGACCGCAAAAGGAGAAGAAACAAATCGGGTGCAGGGGTTTGAAGCGGGAACAGATGATTATATTGTCAAGCCGTTCAGCCCGAGAGAAGTCGTGCTGCGGGTAAAGGCCCTTTTGAGAAGAGCATCCCAAACCTCTTATATCAACGCCAATACACCGACGAAAAATGTGCTTGTGTTTTCACATCTGTCCATTGACCATGATGCCCACCGCGTAACGGCTGAGGGAACAGAAGTAAGCCTAACGCCGAAAGAGTATGAGCTCCTACACTTCTTAGCGAAAACTCCTGACAAAGTGTATGATCGGGAAAAGCTTCTCAAAGAAGTGTGGCAATATGAGTTTTTTGGTGATCTGCGGACAGTGGACACTCATGTTAAACGCCTGAGAGAGAAGCTGAACAAGGTATCCCCGGAAGCTGCGAAAAAAATTGTCACCGTATGGGGTGTAGGCTATAAATTTGAGGTAGGCGCTGAATGAAATTTTGGAAAAGCGTAGTAGGCAAGCTGTGGTTTACGATCCTTTCACTCGTTTTGATCGTATTATTTATTTTAACGGTTCTTTTGTTGGAGTTTATTGAAAATTACCATGTGGAAGAAGCCGAGAATGATTTAACACAGCTTGCGAATAAAGTTGCTGTCATCTTAGAAAATCACGAGGACCAGGCGCTGGCAAGATCAATCACTTGGGAGCTCGCTGATAACTTAACAAGCATTGCAATCATTCAAGATGAGAACCAGTATTGGTATTCTCCGAATGATAAAAATCGCCTGTCGTCTATTACGGTTGAGCAAATACAGCATGACAATGACTTAAATCAAGCTCTCCAAGATCATAAAAAAGTAAGCAAACGATCGGGGCTGAGCGATACAGACACGGATAATGAGCGTCTGATTGTAGGTGTCCCGTATGAAAAAGACGGAAAGAAAGGCATGGTCTTTTTATCCCAGTCTTTGCTTGCCGTTAAAGATACAACAAAACACACGACCCGCTATATTTTTCTGGCCGCGGGGATTGCGATTGTACTGACCACGTTTTTCGCTTTCTTCTTATCAAGCAGGGTCACGTATCCGCTTCGAAAAATGAGAGAGGGCGCACAGGACTTGGCTAAGGGCAAGTTTGATACAAAAATCCCAATTTTAACTCAGGATGAAATCGGTGAACTGGCAACTGCTTTTAATCAAATGGGGCGGCAGCTTAACTTTCATATTAATGCGCTCAATCAAGAAAAAGAGCAGCTTTCTAATATTTTGAGCAGTATGGCTGACGGGGTCATTACCATTAATATTGACGGTACGATTCTTGTGACAAACCCGCCGGCTGAACGTTTTCTTCAAGCTTGGTATTATGAGCAGAACATGAATATTAAAGAAGGGGATAATCTTCCGCCTGAAGCAAAAGAGCTGTTCCAAAACGCTGTCAGCACCGAAAAAGAACAAATGATAGAAATGACGCTGCAAGGCAGATCATGGGTGCTTTTGATGTCGCCGCTTTATGCGGAAGCGCACGTCAGAGGAGCGGTTGCCGTGCTGCGCGATATGACGGAAGAACGACGCCTTGATAAGCTGCGTGAGGATTTTATCGCAAATGTCAGTCATGAGTTGAGAACACCGATTTCCATGCTTCAGGGATACAGTGAAGCGATTGTCGATGACATTGCAAGCTCTGAAGAAGACCGAAAAGAAATTGCTCAAATCATTTATGATGAATCGCTGCGAATGGGCCGCTTAGTCAACGATCTGCTTGATTTAGCCCGAATGGAATCAGGCCATACAGGCTTGCATTATGAAAAAATCAATGTTAATGAATTTTTAGAGAAGATCATCCGGAAATTTTCCGGCGTTGCTAAAGAAAAAAATATCGCTTTACATCAAGACGTTTCTCTCATAGAAGAGGAATTTATGTTTGATGAAGACAAGATGGAGCAGGTATTTACCAATTTGGTCGATAACGCGCTGCGGCATACTTCATCCGGCGGCAGTGTTTCTATTGAAGTCCATTCTGTGAAGGATGGATTGAAAATCGATATCAAAGACTCTGGATCCGGTATACCGGAAGAAGATCTCCCTTTTATCTTTGAGCGGTTCTATAAGGCAGATAAAGCGAGGACTAGAGGCAGAGCAGGAACCGGACTTGGGCTGGCTATTGTTAAAAATATCGTGGAGGCCCACAACGGGTCAATTACGGTGCACAGCCGAATGGATAAAGGAACGACATTTACATTTTATATTCCGACAAAACCATAAAATCGAGTCTGAATTTGCCGAAGAATCTTGTTCCATAAGAAACACCCGCTGATCTTAGCGGGTGTTTTTTTAAAAGCCAATATTAATAAAATTTAAGGATATGTTAATATAAATTCCCTTCCAAATTCCAGTTTCTCGTAATATAGTTGTAATGTAACTTTTCAAGCTATTAATACGACAAAAAAGTGAACGGAGGGGTTTCAAATGGAAGAAACCTTTCAATTGTTATATGATACTTATCATCAAGATTTATACCAGTTTTTATTTTATATGGTAAAGGATAAAAACCAGGCTGAAGATCTTCTTCAGGAGGTTTATATCCGGGTATTACATTCTTATCATACGTTTGAAGGAAGAAGCAGTGAAAAAACATGGCTTTTGTCTGTCGCGCGCCATGTTGCGATAGACTGGTTCCGTAAACAGCAGACGATCAGACAGCGTATACTCGGCACATTTGATTGGGATACACAGGATGTCAGAGATCAGCAATTGCTTCCGGATGAACTTGCGGTTCAAAATGAAAATGTCCGGGAAATTTATGCTGCGCTTGATCAATGTACGATCGATCAAAGAGCTGTGATTATCTTGCGGTTTATTCAGGGATATTCAATACAGGAAACAGCCAATGCTCTGCGCTTCTCGGAAAGCAAAGTCAAAACGACCCAACACAGAGGGCTCAAAGTACTTCGGAAACATATGGAGCTTTTGAGGGAGGAGCTAATGGATGATGAAGTCAGATTGGAACGAAGAGCAGATAAAGGAGTTGTTAAGTCAACTTCCGGCAGTTAAAGACCATCGTTCGCCCCAAGATATTTACAAGCGGCTGACGATGGCAAAAATCAAAAAAAAGCCAGCTGTTAGGTGGATTGGCCCCGCGTGTGCCACTGCAATTGCGGTTTATATCGCCTTCATTATTTCTCCTCAATTTTTTGATCAGGCACAACCTCAACAAAAAGAAGCGTCCCAAGAGAACGCTGTGACGAAAACTGAGACAGCAGACAGCCCAAAGGCTGCATCATCCCTGGATCAGACATCGTATGTTGTTTCTGAAAAGGAACAGAACAATTACATCACTGTAGCGATTGCTGATGCCGAAACATCCGCTATTATACCTCTTAGCATCAAAAAAACAAACGAAGACCAAACGATACAGGAGATGTTGTTTGAAAGTAGTGAACTGGGTATTTTGGATCATGCCATTACGATCCCATCCTTCATAGATGAAATAGAGGTAAAGGAAAAACCAAACCAGAAGGAATTAAGTATACGAGTCCATCAGCCGGTTCAGGATTTTTCTGTAAAAGATGATACACTGTTAAAAAAATTGCTGAAAGAATCTTTAAAATGGAGTCCTTATGAAAAAATCAAATTTTTATCGGATCAAAACGATGGTGGCATCCGTATTGGCTCATATGGCACTTTTACGGAAATTTCGATTCCCAAACAGTCGAAAAGAGCCTACTACTTGTACCGAAATAAACAAGGACAAGACTTTCTCGTACCATCAGAAAAAACATTTGATACGGTAAAAGAAGCGATTAAGGAAATGGAATCGAGCAACCAACAAGATACAACACCTCTTTTTCAAGCGGGAGCTGTCAAATCTGTAACGAAGAAAAAGAAACACTTATATATCCACTTCTCAAAAGACTCAAAAGTTGACGATTCTATTGCTGGTATCTTAATGCTTGAAGGACTTCTTTTAACAGCAAAGGAATTTGGTTTTACAAAGGTGACCTTTACGGAAACCAGAACAAAAAAAATCGGCAGGTATGACGTATCAGGTGCTATTCCGGTACCTGCTGCTCCAAACCCCATCTCTTTAAACTAAAAGTGGCCCTCAGGGTCTTTTTTAGTTGCCTTTCATATAATAGAAATTTTCAAAAAATAGTTGTGCGTGTATAATAAAACAAGGTAACGATTGAAAGGATTTGAGATGAGTGAACGTGTTAACAATCAAAGGAGTTTCCATCGGAGAAGGGATGCCGAAAATCATCATTCCGTTGATGGGAAAAACGGAAAAACAAATTTTGAACGAAGCAGAAGCTGTAAAATTACTGGATCCGGACATTGTGGAGTGGCGAGTCGACCTATTTGAAAAAGCAAACGACAAAGAAGCTGTCACACAGATGATTTCTAAGCTTCGGGAGTCTGTAGCTGACAAGCTGTTTCTATTTACCTTCAGAACCCATAAAGAAGGCGGCAGTATGGAAATGGATGAAAGCTCATATATTGCCTTGCTGGAAGCGGCAGTCCAGACAAAAGACATCGATCTTATTGACATTGAATTATTTTCAGGAGATGCAAATGTGAAAGCGTTAGTATCGCTGGCAGAAGAACATAATGTCTATGTGGTGATGTCAAATCATGATTTTGAGAAAACGCCTGCGAAAGATGAAATTCTTTCGAGACTTCGAAAAATGCAGGATTTAGGGGCGCATATTCCAAAAATGGCTGTCATGCCGAATGATACAGGAGATCTCTTAACGCTGCTTGATGCAACGTATACAATGAAAACAAAATATGCAAACCGTCCAATCATTACAATGTCCATGGCTGCAACAGGACTGATCAGCAGACTGAGCGGCGAGGTTTTTGGATCAGCTTGTACTTTTGGCGCCGGAGAAGAGGCCTCGGCACCTGGTCAAATACCTGTTTCTGAGCTGAGGAGTGTCTTAGACATTTTGCACAAAAACATACGAAAATAAAACAATAAAAAACTCAAGCTATATAGCTTGAGTTTTTTTGATTTATGGAAGATCAATGAGCTTAACAGATACAATATCGGGAACTTCTGTTAGTTCCTTCACGATTTTATCTTCCAAATGTCTGTCAAAGGAAAGCATCATGATGGCTTCTCCGCCTTTTTCTTTACGGCCAACCTGCATGGTTGCAATGTTAATATCGTTATCTCCGAGAATACGTCCTACTCGGCCGATGACACCTGTTGTATCCTGATGCTGGATATATACCAAGTGACCTGTCGGATAAAAATCGATATTAAAGCCGTTGATCTCGACAATACGTTCTCCGAAATGAGGGATATACGTAGCCGTCACAGTAAAGGTGCTGCGGTCTCCCGTTACTTTTACGCTGATGCAGTTATCGTATCCAGATTCAGAAGAGGAAATTTTTTCACTGAAGCTGATGCCGCGTTCTTTTGCGACACCGCCGGCATTGACTTCGTTAACAGTTGAGTCAACGCGCGGTTTTAAAAAGCCTGACAGAAGGCTTTTTGTAATGAACGATGTTTCAAGTTTAGCAATTGTGCCTTCATACTGAATGGCAACATCCTGTACCGGCTCTTTCATGCATTGGGATACTAGGCTGCCAATTTTTCCTGCGATTTGATGGTAAGGCTTAATCTTAGCGAATTCATCTTTTGTCATGGCTGGCAGGTTGATAGCTGACATGACAGGAAGACCTTTTGCGAACTGCAGAACTTCTTCTGAGACTTGAGCCGCGACATTCAGCTGTGCTTCTTTAGTCGATGCTCCCAAGTGAGGAGTTGCAATGACTAATGGATGATCAACGAGTTTATTGTCAACAGGCGGTTCAACTTCAAAAACGTCAAGCGCCGCTCCGGCAACATGCCCGCTTTCCAAAGCTTCGAGAAGTGCAGCTTCATCGATAATACCGCCTCGTGCGCAGTTAATTAAGCGAACACCTTTTTTCATTTTTGCAATCGTTTCTTTATTCAACAAGCCTTTTGTTTCTTTTGTTAAAGGTGTGTGAACAGTAATAATATCTGCGCTTTCAAGAACTTCTTCAAATGTACGGCTGTTTACACCGATTTTTTTCGCTCTATCTTCAGTTAAGAAAGGATCAAAAACGTGAACGGTCATACCGAACGCTCTCGCACGCTGTGCGATTTCGCTTCCAATGCGGCCTAATCCAACAATCCCAAGCGTTTTCCCGTAAAGCTCTGAACCGACATAAGCCGTGCGGTTCCACTCTCTGGATTTCACGGAGATATTAGCCTGAGGAATGTGTCTCATTAAAGAAGAGATCATCGCAAATGTATGCTCAGCTGTCGAAATGGTGTTGCCGTTTGGAGCGTTAATTACGATGACGCCGTGTTTAGTCGCCTCGTCAATATCGATATTATCTACACCGACACCGGCTCTTCCGACAATTTTTAAAGAAGTCATTTTGTTGAAAAGGTCTTCTGTTACTTTTGTTGCGCTTCGCACCAAAAGAGCATCGAAAGTATGTAATTCATCCTCTGCTTCTGCTGCGTTTTTTTGAACGATTTCAATAAAGTCTGATTCAATAAGTGGCTGTAAGCCGTCGTTGCTCATTTTGTCTGAGACCAATACTCGAAACATCGTTAGATTTCCTCCTAAATTGACAAACTAAATATCTGATAATTTAACATATTCTCAATAGAGTGTCAACGTGTATTGACGCAGTAAAGGGTAAAAGGAAAGCTTGAAAATCAATGTTTTCACAGCTTTTGGGTATTATTTATAATTTGAAGCAATTCTCTATACAGGCAACAAGTTATCGTTTATAATGGAACTAAATTCATATGATCAATCTTCGGGGCAGGGTGAAATTCCCTACCGGCGGTGATGAGCCGATGGCTCTAAGCCCGCGAGCTGTTTTTTACAGCAGGATTCGGTGAGATTCCGGAGCCGACAGTACAGTCTGGATGGGAGAAGATGGAGGTTCATAAGCGTTTTGAAATTTATTTCTCAAACGTTTCTTTGCCTAGCCTAATTTTCGAAACCCCGCTTTTTAGATGAAGCGGTTTTTTTATTGGCTGGAAAAGAACCTTTCCGTTTTCGAGTAAGATGTGATCGAAAAGGAGAGAGTGAAGTGAAAGTGAAAAAATTAGTTGTGATCAGTATGCTGAGCAGCATTGCATTTGTTTTGATGCTGTTAAATTTCCCGTTTCCGGGGCTTCCGGATTATTTGAAAATTGATTTTAGCGACGTGCCCGCTATTATTGCCATTCTGATTTACGGTCCTTTGGCGGGAATTGCCGTCGAAGCGATAAAAAACGTTCTTCAATATATTATTCAGGGAAGCATGGCCGGAGTTCCTGTCGGGCAGACTGCGAATTTTATCGCAGGAACACTCTTTATCTTGCCGACTGCTTTCTTATTTAAAAAGCTGAGCTCAGCAAAGGGGATGGCTGTCAGTCTGCTTCTGGGAACTGCAGCGATGACCGTTTTGATGAGTATTTTAAATTATGTACTGATTCTTCCGGCTTACACGTGGTTTTTACATTCGCCGGCATTATCCGACAGCGCGCTGAAAACAGCCGTCGTCGCTGGTATTCTGCCGTTTAACATCATAAAAGGCATTGTGATTACGATTGTTTTCTCACTTATTTTCATCAAGTTGAAGCCATGGATTGAACAGCAGCGAAGCGCTCATATCCATTAAAATATAAAAAGCTCCCGCAGGGGAGCTTTTTCCATACTTCTATTCAAATTTAAGCGGGTCGCCTTCAAATGGCTCATCCGCCACTTTGATGGAATCAGTAGGACATCCTTCAAATGCGTCAATCATATCTTCTTCCAGTACCTCAGGAACTTCAACAACGCCTTTGTTTTCATCAAGCGTTACGAACGCGATGCCTTCATCATCGTAATCGTAAATGTCTGGTGCAGCAGCGCCGCAAGCGCCGCATGCAATACATGTATCTTTGTCTACGATTGTGTACTTTGCCATGAATAAAACCTCCCAGATTGTTCTTGGTGGAACAAATGGATCAATCTTTATATTTAATCAATTTAACACCTATTCCTCTTACTTATTGTAATGATGTTGCTGCCACATTTCAACAGAAAAATGATTGAGAATGCTTATCACATAAGGGGTTATCTACATAACATCCCCCCTAACGATGACTTTAAACGTCGATTTCTGTTTAAAATCTGTTAAAATAAAAAGAGCAAATCAACGATTTTTGTCAGGAAGAATGTGGGTGGATAGGTTGTCATTAAATTACTTCGATATTATGGTTCTCGATTGCCTTTGCAAAATAAACGGAGAACGTTCGGGAAGCGCTGTTTTTCACCTATTCAAAGGCAAAAGATCGTCACAAACCATTCAAGACGCCGGCTTATTTCAGACTGCAAAATACTTTGGAATGGCGCGGAAATGTTCGAGAAGCGATATTTTAGCGTCAATCACCAAGCTCGAACAGCATTCATATCTCGAACCAATGGCTGAAACAGATACATATAAAGTGACAGCCAGCGGCGCAGCGGCATTGAGTCATGCTCTCAATGAACGGCCTTGGCCTGTTCATTGCCACGGCGCTTATTACCAGCAGGCTGCCGGTGTGCTTTGGAGAAGGCTTTCCCTGCTTGTGCAGGTCTTATCTAATAAACTGCAAGGGAGCAGGCAGTATATTCCTGTCACAAAGGATTATAAGACGCTTCACTGGGTAAAGAAATACCTCTCCCGCCATACGGATCATATAGAGATGGCACGCAGCTTTTTTGCCATGCTGGAGGAGCATTTGTATAAGATTGATGACAAAGAAGCGAAAATTTTTGTCTACTCTTTAACCTCGCACGATAGGATCGGCTATACGAGCAGACAGCTTGCTGACACGCTGGAAGAAGATGAATGGTATGTTTATATCATGTTTTGGGCTTCCGTACATTATTTTATACATTCTCTTCCGGAGTGTGAACATTCTCTGTTAAAGGACCTCCTCTCTGATGTGCATGTTGAGAATGCCCTGACAGAGTCAACGAGAAAAACATGGCAGATGGTCAAACAAGGGATCCCGATACAGCGAATTGCAGAAATCAGAAAGCTGAAAACAGCGACGATCGAAGACCATATTGTCGAGATTTCTCTCCACGAGCCTGCGTTTAAGATAGATGACTATGTATCAGCGGAAGACCAGCTCAAAATTGCAGAGTTTGCCAAACGGATGAGAACGAACAAAATCAAACAAATTCGCGACGGGATGGAACAGCGGTTCAGCTATTTTCAAATCAGATTGGCATTGACAAAGCAGGTGCAGCAATATGACTAAATTACAGCAAACGTTATATCAGTTTTTTGGTTTTACTTCCTTTAAAAAAGGGCAGGAGGACATTATTAGAAGCATACTTAGCGGGAAGGATACCATTGCGATGCTCCCGACTGGGGGAGGAAAATCGCTTTGCTACCAGCTGCCTGGTTATATGCTTGACGGCATGGTATTAATCGTTTCTCCATTGCTTTCCTTAATGGAGGATCAGGTACAGCAGCTGAAGGCGCGGGGTGAAAAGCGTGCGGCAGCTTTGAACAGCATGCTTAGCATGCAGCAGAGACAATTCGTTTTAGATCATATTCATCGCTATAAATTTTTGTACTTGTCTCCTGAGGCTTTGCAGTCCCCATATGTATTGGAAAAATTGAAAAGCGTATCGATCAGCCTATTTGTTATTGATGAGGCGCATTGTATATCTGAATGGGGGCATGACTTCAGGCCTGACTATTCAAAGCTTGGACAGCTGAGAAAAAAACTTGGGCATCCGCCGGTTCTGGCATTGACCGCTACAGCTACAAAGGCTACGCTGCAAGATGTCACGGACCTGCTTGAGCTGCAGCATGCCGAACGGCATCTCAATTCAGTCAATCGTCCAAATATCGCGCTCAGGGTTGAACATGCGGCTGATACTGTCGAAAAAATAGATAGGGTCATTCAGCTGGTTGAAAACCTGCAAGGTCCGGGAATTGTTTATTGTCCGACAAGGAAATGGGCTGAGGAATTAGCGGGTGAAATTAAAAGCAAAACGAGCAGCAGAGCCGACTTTTACCATGGCGGTATGGAATCTGGCGACAGGATTTTAATTCAGCAGCAGTTTATTCATAACCAGCTTGATGTGATATGTTGTACGAATGCGTTTGGAATGGGTGTCGATAAACCTGATATCAGATATGTGATCCATTTTCACCTCCCGCAAACGGCTGAAGCTTTTATGCAGGAAATCGGCAGAGCGGGACGCGATGGAAAACCGAGTGTCAGCATTTTGCTGCGGGCGCCAGGGGATTTTGAACTTCAGGAGCAGATTATCCAAATGGAGAGTGTTACAGCTGAAGAAATCGCCAATGTGATCCGTGTGCTTGAGGAGACGGAGGAGCGGGATGAGAGAAGGCTGCGTGACTTATTAATGCAATATGATATCGGAGAGACCCAAGGCCGTATGATAATACATCTCTTCATGCAGGGCAAAACATCAATTGAACTGGTGAAGCGGGAGATTTCTTATCGCATGGAACTTAAGCTGGAAAAAGTTCGCCGCGTATCTTTGCTGCTTCAGCGTGATGGCTGTATAAGACAATCGCTGTTAACCTATTTTGATGAATCATACGATCCTGAGGACGGAAACCTCCCGTGCTGTTCTCATTGCGGTTTCGATCTATCCTTGTATGAACAAAAAGAAGAACGGAATAAAAAGGCTTCATTAGACAGCTGGAGTTCGGAATTGCACCGAATATTCAGCTTGCAGACTGTAGGTGAACTGGACTGAAACAGCAAAAGGATTTCATTCAGCAAATGTCAGACCGTGATATGCTGAAGCAGTTATATTTGACGCAGCTTTTGATCCTCATCGCCGCAGCTGCAGCAGGATTGTTCTTTTTTAAGGATGTCAGAGACGTACTAAAACTCTGGGATATTAGCGATATGCGAATCATATGGTACGGTGTTTCTATTGCTGTTATTGTGATTTTAGCCGATATGGCAGTGATGAAATGGTGCCCGCCCCATCTATATGATGACGGGGGAATCAATAAAAAAATATTCAGTAAGAGGTCAATCCCTCATATTATATTTTTAACGCTTCTGATTGCTTTCGCGGAAGAAATGTTATTCAGAGGAGTGCTGCAGACTCATATCGGTTTATGGGCGGCCAGCCTTGTATTTGCCGTTCTTCATTTTCGGTATTTGTCAAAATGGCTGTTATTTATCATGGTGACAGCAATCAGCTTTTTGCTCGGACTGATGTATGAATGGACCGGTAACTTATTTGTTCCGATGACGGCGCATTTTATCATTGATGCCGTGTTTGCCTGTCAGATTCGTTTTGAACATGTGAGGAGGGATAAACATGACGAACATGTCGAGAGTAGAGCGAAGAAAAAACCAGAATCTTTATGAAGATCAAAACGCCGCCTTGGCGGACGAATATTTCGATGATGATGGAGAAAGCCTTCCGACAAGACAATCTGTAAAAAATCAAAGAGAACAGAAAAAAAAGCAAGGTAAAACAAAAACGCCATTATTCACTGTGCTCGCTGTATTATTTGTATTTGTCCCGGTTATCGTTTTAGTCAGTTTATTTTATCTAAAAAACCACCCGGATCACCGTGACGATTATGAAGATGTTTTTATCGACAGCAGCCAAAGCAAATATGAGGTTGTATCGAAATCAGAGGGTAAAAAAAACACCAAAGAAGACGACACCAAAGAGACTGCACTGCAGCAAGCGTCCAAAAAAAAGTCTGAGAATACAAAGGCTAAAGAGCCGGCAAAAACAACAACTGATAAAAAACAGCCTGCTTTAGCGGAAACAGAAGACTCAGAAAATAAGGAGGAAGCAACCGCCGCGGCTGCTTCCTCTTCCCAACAAACAGCAGCCCAAAAAGAACAGCAGCCGGCAGAACCAGTTCAATCTAAGGCGAAACGAGTAGTTAAGCACACCGTCCAAAAGAAAGAAACGCTGTACCGCATTTCCATGAAATATTATAAAAGCCGGTCGGGAGAAGAAAAAATCCGTGCGTATAATCATTTGAATGGAAATGACGTATACACCGGACAAGTTTTGGACATCCCCCTTGATGGATGAATAGGGCATTTTTTTTAATTCACGCTCATATATTGTAGCAATGAAAATGGACAAGGTGTGAAGCGTATGGAATCCTTATGGAATCAGCTCGATCAGTTTACAGATGCGCCGACTAAACAGATGCTCCAAGCGCTGGTGAAACGAAAACAAAAATTTGAAAATTATGCAGCGCAATGCCGCAGATGGCGATGGGCTTCACTCATTTGCTTGGGCTTATTATGTCTTATGATCATGATCAAAAGCCCGGCGCCTCAGCTCGTTCTTCAAGAAATGCTAAGCCGTACCTTTTATTTATTTTGGATGATGGCCACCGCTTTTGCATACTGCACTTCATTTTATTTTAAGAAAAAGGAAGATAAAGCTGAGGGCGATTTCCATAAACTGAGATGCGAAATTATTCAGAAGAGCACTGATCTTTGGCCGCAGCCGGATAAATGGAAGGCGAGAGAGTCTGTTTTTCAAATGATGAAGCACAAATATGATATTAATCTATATTTTGAAAGTAAATAAAATGGGGCGTTTTCTCAAACGATAGAAACGTCTTTTTTTATTGTCCGTCTTATTGATAAGTTCTAAAAAGAATGGAGAGTTTTTATGAAGCTATCAGTGAAAATTGCCGGTGTGCTAACTGTTGCCGCAGCGGCTATGACGGCAAAAATGTATTCAACAGCAAAAGGCAACCATTTGAAAACACATACGTTTCTTTTATCAAAAATGAAGGGCAAATTGCCTCTTACAATCTTTTTTATTTCGGACATTCATAAACGTTCCATCGATCAAGACCTTTTACAAAAAGCGCGTAGTCATGCCCCTCACCTGGTTATCATCGGCGGTGATTTAGCCGAGGGCGGGGTGCCCAGTACGAGAATCGAGGAAAACATCAAACGGCTCTCAAATATTGGGGTCCCTGTTGTGTTTGTGTGGGGAAATAACGATTATGAAGTCAGACAGCATAAGCTGTATTCCATATTCAAAGCATACGGTGTCATCAGCCTGAGGAATGAATCAGTTTCGTTTTCGCACAATGGGCATACGATTGCGATTGCGGGAGTTGATGATATCAAGATGGAGATGGATCATTATGAGGAAGCCATTAAAGAGCTCGACAAAAGCCAGCTGAATATTCTGGTTTGCCATAACCCGGAAATCCACGAACAAATCAATGAAACCGACGGTATTGATGCGATATTCAGCGGACATACCCATGGCGGTCAGATCAGATTTGGGAAATTCGGCCCGTATGAGCTTGGAAAAACAGGTATTGTTAAACATGCGGCGTATCTGATCAGCAACGGATATGGCACGACAAAAGTGCCTTTTCGTTTAGGTGCTGAGCCGGAAACACATATTGTAACTCTTTGCGCGCCAGAATAACTTCTCAAAAGCAAAAATCCATAAGGCAATAAAAACTGCATTGTGCTTGTCTTACTAGTGAACTCAGTGTAAACTGATAACAATTAAGAACCTATGACTCATCATCTCATATAATGTGTTATATGATTTGTGTGCAAGTAGAGGCAGGAGGGAACGTTATGCGGCTTGAGCGTCTGAATTATAATAAGATTAAAATCTTTTTAACCCTCGATGATTTGACAGACCGGGGATTGACAAAAGAAGACCTCTGGAAGGACTCATTTAAAGTCCACCAGTTATTTAAAGATATGATGAATGAAGCTAATACAGAGCTCGGCTTTGAAGCGAATGGACCGATTGCAGTGGAAGTGTATTCTCTCCAAGCACAAGGGATGGTTGTGATCGTAACAAAGAACCAGGAAGCAGATTCCGAAGACGATGAGTATGATGATGATTACATCGAAATGCAAGTCAAGCTTGATGAAAGCGCGGACATCATTTATCAATTCCATTCCTTTGAAGATATCATTCAGCTTTCAGAAAGCTTACAGCGAATCGGTATCACAGGGGGGACTGTCTACCACTATGAGGGACAGTACTTTTTAAGCCTTGAAGACCTGGGGTCACATACGACTGAGGGAGTTGTGTCGGTTCTGGCTGAATACGGCAATCCGACAACTTTAACGATTTATCGCTTGCAAGAGTATGGTAAGCTTATTATGGACGATAATGCTGTTGAGACGATACAGACTCATTTTTTATAAAAATGCAACGGAAAACTGCTGATTTGACAGCAGTTTTTTTTGAGTTAAAAAACATGGAAAAACATAACGTTTATTCTATGCATAAATCATATGAAGGTGTATACTATTCTCTGAAAGGGAGCATGTGAGAAACAGAAGATTCTAGGAGGTTAACTCAAATGGCAGCCGATCGAAACACCGGTCATACAGAAGAGGACAAACTTGATGTGTTAAAATCAACCCAAACCGTAATACATAAGGCTCTGGAAAAATTGGGATATCCCGAAGAAGTCTACGAACTGTTAAAGGAGCCGATGAGATTATTAACGGTAAAAATACCTGTTCGTATGGACGACGGTTCAGTACAGATTTTTACAGGTTATCGTGCGCAGCACAATGACTCTGTCGGTCCGACGAAGGGCGGGATACGTTTTCACCCGAACGTAACAGAAAAAGAGGTGAAGGCGCTTTCTATTTGGATGAGTTTAAAATGCGGCATAATTGATCTTCCATATGGCGGTGGTAAAGGCGGAATTGTTTGTGATCCAAGGGATATGTCGTTTAGAGAGCTGGAGCGTCTGAGCAGAGGATACGTCAGAGCAATCAGCCAAATTGTCGGCCCGACAAAAGACGTGCCGGCACCGGATGTATTTACAAACTCACAAATCATGGCTTGGATGATGGATGAGTATTCAAGAATTGATGAATTTAATTCGCCTGGATTTATTACGGGCAAGCCGCTTGTGCTTGGCGGATCTCACGGGAGAGAATCTGCGACAGCAAAAGGCGTAACGATCTGTATTAAAGAAGCGGCAAAGAAAAAAGGCATCGATATTAATGGTGCGCGTGTCGTTGTTCAAGGCTTCGGAAACGCGGGAAGCTATTTAGCTAAATTTATGCATGATGCGGGAGCAAAGGTTGTCGGCATCTCAGATGCGTATGGCGGACTTTATGATCCGGAAGGCCTCGATATCGATTACTTACTCGACCGCCGCGACAGCTTCGGTACCGTAACAAAGCTTTTCAACGATACTATTACGAACCAGGAGCTGCTGGAGCTGGATTGTGATATCCTTGTTCCTGCCGCAATTGAAAATCAAATTACAGAAGAAAATGCCCATAATATCCGGGCTGGAATTGTCGTTGAAGCGGCAAACGGGCCAACAACGCTTGAAGGAACAAAAATTCTTTCAGACCGGGACATTCTGCTTGTGCCAGACGTACTGGCAAGCGCCGGTGGCGTAACGGTTTCATATTTTGAATGGGTTCAGAATAACCAAGGCTTCTACTGGAGTGAAGAAGAGGTAGAAGAGAAATTAGAAAAAATGATGATCAAATCATTTAACAATATTTATGAAATGGCTAAAAACCGAAGAATTGACATGAGGCTCGCTGCTTATATGGTCGGTGTTCGCAAAATGGCTGAAGCTTCGCGCTTTAGAGGCTGGATATAAGTTGATAATTTGCATAAAAATAAAAAATCTCCTATGATAAAATAGGAGATTTTTTTTATTCGGATATATAAAAATATGAAGTGAAATGCCAATCGCAGGAGTTGACGGAAATGATTCAAGAAAAAGCAATAATTATTGGTGGAGGACCTTGTGGACTATCTGCTGCCATTCACCTAAAACAAATTGGCATTGATGCCCTCGTCATTGAAAAAGGCAATGTCGTTAACAGCATTTACAATTATCCGACGCATCAAACCTTTTTCAGCTCAAGTGAAAAGCTTGAAATTGGAGACGTGGCATTTATTACGGAAAACAGAAAACCTGTCAGAATTCAGGCTTTGTCGTATTACCGGGAAGTCGTCAAACGGAAAAACATCCGTGTCAATGCGTTTGAAATGGTGCATAGAGTCACGAAAGCGGAAAACAATTCATTTGTTATAGAGACGTCAAAAGGAACTTACACGACACCGTATTGTATTATTGCAACAGGCTATTATGATCATCCAAACTATATGAACGTACCCGGTGAGGATTTGCCAAAAGTATTCCATTATTTTAAAGAAGGCCATCCGTACTTTGATAAAGATGTCGTCGTCATCGGCGGCAAAAATTCAAGCGTAGACGCTGCGCTTGAACTCGTGAAATCTGGAGCGCGTGTCACAGTCTTATACAGGGGCAATGAGTATTCGCCAAGCATTAAGCCGTGGATCCTGCCTGAATTTGAGTCGCTCGTCAGAAACGGGACAATTCGCATGGAATTTGGGGCATGTGTCGAAAAAATCACCGAGGATGAAGTGGTATTCCGCTCCG
Source organism: Bacillus vallismortis (assembly GCF_040784915.1). Lineage (GTDB taxonomy): Bacteria > Bacillota > Bacilli > Bacillales > Bacillaceae > Bacillus > Bacillus subtilis_G. The sequence goes on along the minus strand of NZ_CP160797.1, from coordinate 2,441,228 downwards.
GCGAGAAGGAACCCATTACCATTAAAAATGATTTTGTATTTGCCATGACAGGCTATCATCCCGATCATCAATTTCTTGAAAAAATGGGTGTTAAAATTGATCAAGAAACAGGACGTCCATTTTTTAATGAAGAAACGATGGAAACAAACGTTGAAGGCATTTTTATTGCCGGGGTCATTGTTGCCGGGAACAATGCAAATGAAATATTTATTGAAAACGGCAGATTTCACGGGGGACATATCGCAGCGGAAATCGCCAAAAGAGAAAATTGTTAAAGAAGGGGAGCATATGAAGAATTCGTATGCTCTTTTTGTTTTTTTAAGTTCAGACAGATGTAAAATCATAAACAACATGGTAGGATAGACTTAGGAATATAAAGGAAAGAGGTTGCCTGATGTTTGCAATCATCTCTGCAGGAATCGCTCCCGGCATCGCGCTGTTAAGTTATTTTTATTTAAAAGATCAGTATGATAATGAACCTGTACATATGGTGCTTCGGTCGTTTTTTCTGGGAGTTGTTCTTGTATTTCCCACAATGTTTATCCAGTACGTGCTTGAAAAAGAGAATGTGGGAGGCGGAAGCTTTTTCGTTTCTTTTTTGACTTCAGGGTTTTTGGAGGAATCACTGAAATGGTTTATTCTGATGGTCAGTGTATACCCGCACGCCCACTTTGATGAGCATTATGACGGGATTGTGTACGGGGCCAGTGTATCGCTCGGTTTTGCAACTCTCGAAAATATTCTTTACTTAATCGGCCACGGTGTGGAGCATGCGTTTGTCAGGGCGCTGCTGCCAGTTTCATGCCATGCCTTGATAGGTGTTATTATGGGATTTTACCTTGGGAAAGCCCGTTTTTCCGCTCATAAGGCGCGTGTGAAGTGGCTTATTCTTTCTTTAGCTGTTCCGTCACTTTTGCATGGATCGTATGATTTTATTCTGACAGCACTCAGCAATTGGATTTATTATATGTTTCCATTTATGTTGTTTTTATGGTGGTTTGGTTTGCGCAAAGCGAAAAAAGCCCGTTCCGTCAATATGATGCAAGTATAGAAGCCGCACAGAACCGTGCGGCTTTTTGTGTGCCGATTTATCAAATGAGATTTATGTTCTGAGGGATAACAAGGAAAGAGTGTATAAAAATAACCTCGTTACAGAAAATACGATTACACTCAAAAATTTGCTGTAGGAGGCTTGAAAAGATGAAGTCCAAAGGAACGATTATGGCATGTCTCATCCTTTTTTCCTTTACAATAACGACGTTTATCAATACTGAAACCATCTCTGCCTTTTCCAATCAGGTCATTCAAAGAGGGGCTACAGGAGACGATGTGATCGAACTCCAAGCGCGCCTTCAATATAATGGATACTATAACGGAAAAATTGACGGGGTTTATGGATGGGGAACGTACTGGGCAGTTCGAAATTTTCAGGATCAATTCGGGTTAAAAGAGGTTGATGGCCTTGTAGGGGCTAAAACAAAGCAAACCCTAATATCTAAATCTAAATACTATCGTGAATATGTCATGGAACAGCTTCAAAAAGGGAATACGTTCACGCATTACGGAAAAATTCCGCTAAAGTATCAGACGAAACCGTCAAAAGCAGCAACACAAAAAGCAAGACAGCAAGCAGAAGCGCGGCAGAAACAGCCTGCGGAAAAAACAACGCAGCAGCCTAAAGCGGATAAACAGCAAAACAACACACCTGAAAAAACAAGAAAACAGGACGCGGTCGCAGCTAACATGCCTGGCGGATTTTCCAACAATGATATTCGGCTGCTTTCTCAAGCGGTTTACGGGGAAGCACGGGGAGAACCGTACGAGGGTCAGGTTGCCGTCGCGGCAGTTATTTTGAACCGGTTGAACAGTCCGTTATTTCCCAATTCAGTTGCTGGTATTATTTTTGAACCGCTTGCTTTTACAGCAGTGGCTGACGGGCAAATCTATATGCAGCCGAATGAAACGGCAAGAGAAGCAGTGCTGGATGCCATTAATGGCTGGGATCCAACCGAGGAAGCACTGTACTACTTTAATCCGGATACAGCGACCAGCGCATGGATTTGGGGACGCCCGCAGATCAAGAGAATCGGAAAACACATTTTCTGTGAGTAGCAGGATATAAGAAAGCATAAAAATGAGGTGTGATAAATGATCAGAGGTATTTTAATCGCGTTGCTCGGTATTGCAATTGTCGGTACAAGCTACTGGGGATACAAAGAACACCAGGAAAAAGACGCAGTTCTTCTTCATGCTGAAAATAACTACCAGCGGGCGTTCCATGAACTTACCTATCAGATGGATCAGCTTCACGATAAAATCGGAACAACACTCGCCATGAACAGCCAAAAATCACTGTCACCTGCATTGGTAGATGTGTGGAGGATTACATCTGAAGCCCATAACAGTGTCAGTCAGCTGCCGCTTACATTAATGCCGTTTAACAAAACAGAAGAGTTATTATCAAAGATCGGCGATTTCAGTTATAAAACGTCAGTCAGAGATTTGGAGCAAAAGCCGCTAGATAAAAAAGAGTATACATCACTAAATAAGCTATATCAGCAATCCGAAGATATACAAAATGAATTGCGTCATGTTCAGCACCTTGTTATGAGCAAAAACCTTCGCTGGATGGACGTAGAGATGGCACTGGCTTCTGACGAAAAACAAAGCGATAATACGATTATCAACAGCTTTAAAACCGTCGAAAAAAATGTCGGTGCATTCTCCACCGGAACAGACCTTGGCCCGAGTTTCACCAGCACCAAAAAAGAAGAGAAGGGCTTCAGCCATCTGAAAGGAAAACAAATTTCCGAACAGGAAGCAAAACAAATTGCTGAGCGTTTTGCCCCGGATGACAATTATTCAATTAAAGTGGTGAAAAGTGGAAAAAAAACAAACCGCGACGTATATAGCGTCAGCATGAAAGACCCAGACCATAAAGCAGCGATTTATATGGATATTACGAGAAAGGGCGGGCATCCGGTATATTTGATCCAAAACAGAAAAGTGAAGAATCAGAAATTCAGTTTGAATGACGGGTCGAACCGCGCGCTCGCCTTTTTAAAGAAAAACGGATTTGAAACAGATGATTTGGAAATTGATGAAAGTGCCCAATATGATAAAATCGGCGTATTTTCATATGTGCCTGTTGAAAATAAAATCCGAATGTACCCGGAAGCCATTCGCATGAAAGTGGCTTTGGATGACGGTGAGGTTGTAGGCTTTTCAGCAAGGGACTTCCTAACATCCCACAGAAAAAGAAATATTCCTAAGCCGGCCATTACTGAGGCAGAAGCGAAATCGAAATTAAATAAAAATGTACAAGTAAGAGAAACAAGGCTTGCTTTGATTACAAATGAACTTGGCCAAGAAGTGTTATGCTATGAAATGCTCGGGACAATTGAAAATGACACATTCAGAATGTATATAAATGCCAGTGATGGTTCGGAAGAAAAGGTTGAAAAATTAAAAAATGCTGAACCTATATATAAAGACCTATAAAAAACAGGAGGAAAGGACTAAATGTCTTTTCCTTTTTTTCATAACGTGCTTTAATAAAAATGAGAGTATATTGAATACGAAAGAGTGAAGTTAATGATTGAGATTGGGGAAAATATATATTTAGAATATATAGAAGAAAATGAATTGAAAAAAGCGAAAAGTAAAGCTGTAAGCAACGAAAACAATGAGCTTTTGATCGCGTACCCGGTTGATGTAGCTACAGGGCGAACTGTGATTTTGCATAACGATATGGAAGTAACGGTAGAGTTTGTGGGCAAAGACGAAGTTCCTTACCGCTTTACAAGCCGTATAAAAGGTAAAGTGAAGGACAAACTTCAAATGATCTGTCTTGAAGTGCCTCCCCGTGAAAAGGTGAAACGGATCCAGCGCCGCCAGTATGTGAGAACTGATGCGGTATTGGATGTGCGAATGCAGCCGGCAGCTGAGGAAGAGTTCAGCACACTTTCCTATAATATCAGCGCGGGCGGCATCGCCTTAATTTTAGCGGATGGCCATTCCTTTCAATCCGGGGAATCATTAAGCCTGATTATCAGTCTTTCTGAAAATGAAAACATACGTCAAATAGAAACAGAAGCCGTTGTCAGACGAGTCTTTGACGATCCGAAAACAGGGAAGCATAAAATGACCCTTGAGTATACGGGAATCTCAGCGAGTGACCAGCAGTTTCTGCTTCAATATTGCATCCGGCGCCAGTTAAATAAGAGAAGAAAGGCACGGATGGAATAAACATCGGCAAACACTTCCATACTATTTGTGATGGAGGTGCTCCGATGAAAACATTTGAACGGCTGCTGATCAAATTATTGTTCATTCAGGCCATCATTTTACTTGGTGTCCAGATTCTTTTTCACTATGAGCATATTGAGCCTTATGTATCAAAAGTGATTCAATATGAAGGGGTGGATAAAATGGAGGAGAACAATAGGATTGAAACCTTCAAACATTAATTATTCATCAATTTTCCACCCTTTTTCATAAAGTTCGTGATACAATCCATAGAGGAGAAAAGAGCAAGGAGAGGAATTATGGAAAAGAAATTATCGATTGCAATTGACGGCCCGGCAGCTGCGGGGAAAAGCACCGTTGCCAAAATTGTGGCTGAGAAGAAATCGTACATATATATTGATACAGGAGCGATGTATCGGGCGATAACGTATACGGCTTTGCAAGAAAACATTGACCTGGCAAATGAAAAAAAACTGGCTGAGCTGCTAAAGCGGACAAACATTGAACTGATGACAACAGAAGAAGGACAAAAAGTGCTCGTTAACGGCACCGATGTAACTGAGGCGATCCGAACAGACGAAGTCAGCAACCAAGTTTCAATAGCAGCAAAGCACAGAAGCGTCAGGGGAGAAATGGTGAAACGCCAGCAGCAGCTTGGGGAAAAAGGCGGCGTCGTCATGGATGGACGTGATATCGGGACTCACGTGCTGCCGAATGCTGAAGTGAAAATCTTTCTTTTGGCTTCTGTTGAGGAAAGAGCGAAACGCCGTTATGAAGAAAACGTGAAAAAAGGCTACGATGTCAACTATGAGACATTGATTGAGGAAATTGCAAGAAGAGACAAGCTTGATTCAGAGCGCGAAGTATCACCATTGCGCAAAGCAGAAGACGCTCTTGAAATCGATACGACATCTCTTTCCATTCAAGAGGTAGCTGATAAAATCCTCAAGGCAGTGGAGCAAAAGTCCCGCTGATTATGGCGAATGCCACTTTTTTGGATTTTTTCAGCCAAGAAAGAATGTTATTGCTTGACAAACCTGTCCTTTTATTAGAAGTTAATACTAATAAAACTTTTTATTGATCATTCAAAAAACTTTTTTGGATGATTCTTTAATACATATTCGGCTAAAAGCGGGCATGTTATATGTCCAGCTTTCAAACCGTTTTAATTAAGCTGTGTAGGTTTGGACCAAGGAGGTTATTCAAATGACAGAGGAAATGAATCAAATTGATGTTCAAGTGCCAGAGGTTGGAGATGTAGTTAAAGGGATTGTGACAAAGGTAGAGGATAAGCATGTGGATGTTGAAATTATCAATGTCAAACAGTCCGGTATTATTCCAATCAGTGAATTATCAAGTCTTCATGTAGAGAAAGCATCGGATGTTGTAAAAGTAGACGACGAGCTTGACCTGAAAGTAACAAAAGTGGAAGACGATGCTTTGATTTTATCTAAACGTGCTGTTGATGCAGACCGCGCTTGGGAAGACCTTGAGAAAAAATTTGAAACAAAAGAAGTGTTTGAAGCTGAAGTTAAAGATGTCGTGAAAGGCGGACTTGTCGTTGATATCGGCGTTCGCGGTTTTATTCCGGCATCACTTGTTGAAGCGCATTTCGTTGAAGATTTTACTGATTATAAAGGAAAAACACTGTCTCTGCTCGTTGTAGAGCTTGACCGTGATAAAAACCGCGTGATCCTTTCACACCGTGCCGTTGTTGAAAGTGAGCAAGTAAATAAAAAACAAGAACTTCTTCAGTCTCTCGAAGTTGGAAGTGTACTTGATGGCAAAGTGCAGCGCCTGACTGATTTTGGTGCGTTTGTTGATATCGGCGGTATCGACGGACTTGTACACATTTCGCAGCTTTCCCACTCCCATGTGGAGAAGCCGTCTGACGTTGTTGAAGAAGGACAAGAAGTAAAAGTGAAAGTATTATCGGTTGACCGTGATAATGAACGTATTTCTTTATCTATCAAAGATACACTGCCTGGACCGTGGAGCCAAATCGGCGAGAAAGTGAAACCAGGCGATGTGCTTGAAGGAACTGTGCAGCGTCTTGTAAGCTTCGGAGCCTTTGTTGAAATCTTTCCGGGTGTTGAAGGTCTCGTTCATATTTCTCAAATTTCCAACAAACACATCGGCACGCCGCATGAAGTCCTTGAAGAAGGACAGACTGTAAAAGTGAAGGTTCTTGATGTGAATGAAAATGAGGAGCGCATTTCATTAAGTATGCGTGAACTTGAAGAAGCGCCTAAAGCCGATCAGGAAGATTACCGTCAATATCAGGCGAAGGAAGAAACAAGCACTGGCTTCCAGCTTGGTGATCTGATCGGAGATAAGCTGAATAAACTAAAATAATTGGTGATAAACGTGACTCGAGCAGAACGGAAAAAACAACACATCAATCATGCCCTGTCCACTGGACAAAAGCGGGACACGGGTCTTGATGATATTACGTTTGTTCATGCCAGTCTGCCCGATCTTGCATTAGAACAAGTAGATATTTCCACAAAAATCGGCGAACTTTCAAGCAGTTCGCCGATTTTTATCAATGCAATGACTGGCGGCGGCGGACAACTTACATATGATATTAATCAATCACTTGCACGAGCGGCTCGTCAGGCCGGTATACCTCTTGCTGTCGGATCACAAATGTCAGCATTAAAAGATCCCTCAGAGCGTTTTTCGTATGAAATCGTTCGAAAAGAAAACCCAAACGGACTGATTTTTGCCAACTTGGGAAGCGAGGCGACAGCTGATCAGGCAAAGGAAGCAGTGGAAATGATTGGAGCAGACGCACTGCAGATTCACTTGAATGTGATTCAGGAAATTGTGATGCCTGAAGGAGACAGAAGCTTTAGCGGAGCTCTGGACCGTATTGAACAAATTTGCAGTCAGGTCAGTGTGCCGGTCATTGTGAAAGAGGTCGGCTTCGGTATGAGCAAAGAATCAGCAAGGAAGCTTTATGAAGCTGGTGCTGCAGCTGTAGATATCGGCGGTTACGGGGGCACGAATTTCTCGAAAATCGAAAATCTCCGAAGACATCGGCAAATCACCTTTTTTAACTCGTGGGGCATTTCGACAGCAGCAAGTTTGGCGGAAATCCGCTCTGCGTTTCCCGCAAGCACAATGATGGCGTCCGGAGGCCTGCAGGATGCGCTTGATGTGGCAAAGGCAATAGCGCTGGGGGCCTTTTGCACCGGAATGGCAGGACACTTTTTAAAAGCGCTGACTGAAAGCGGAGAGGAAGGACTGCTTGAGGAGGTTCAGCTGATCCTTGACGAATTAAAAATGATTATGACCGTACTGGGCGCCAGAACGATTACTGATTTGCAAAAGACACCTCTTGTGATCAAAGGTGAAACCCATCACTGGCTCACAGAGAGAGGGATTGATACGTCCAGCTATAGTGTGCGATGAATGATCAAAAGCCCAAAACCTTATGAGTTTTGGGCTTTTGATTATGATTTTCGCTTTTTGAATTTTCCGTTTTGTTCAAGGCTTGTTGCTCCGTCATAGTGAATGGAATGGTCGCGATCTGATTCGACTCTGCCAGAAGCTTTGAGTTTTTTTTCCTGTCTGTCTTTTCCCATGATCATACTCCTTATTGTGAAGTGGATTGTTTAAAAAAAGCGCTCGGGCTCCATACTGGGAGTATGGAGGAAGCAAAATGGAACAATTTTATTACTATTGGTCAATGTGGTTTCTGTGGGTTCTGACGACCTTTATTTTTGAAAAGACGAAAAGGCGATTTGCCGTCTCTGTCTTTATTTTGACTAATATGATTCTAAGCATACATGACATCACTTTATATTTTTCCCTAAATACTGCTTATATGATGTTTTTTTTCTGCGGGTGTGTCTATGCAGGGTATTTGAGAATGTATCGTTTTCGTTATCTCATGGTCTATCTGATGCTTATTGCCGGGTATGCGTTTGTTTATCTTTTTGCATTATATGATCCAGTTTGGTTTATCATAAAACCTGAGTGGGCTGCCGTAATATTATTAGTGCTTTTGACAGCTTCGGTTGAAAGGGAGTTCCAGAAACAGCTTACATTATTTGTGCTAGGGATGTGCCAAGGCGAACTGGTGTATTCGTTTGTGATTCAGAAGCTGGCCGGGGCTTTGGCTGTCGGTGGCTTTCAATGGCTGAATACGTGTTCCGCGGGTATTATATTGCTGTTTGGCATATCGAGATACGAACAGCTGGCAAGCCAGATTGGTCAAAAGAGCAAAAGATCAAACAAAGGAGCTACCAAAATGTCATGAGTGATTACATTTATCCAATTATTGCTGGGGTCATTGCCGGGGTCGCGACACGGCTTTATATGCTGAAAACGGATTACCGCCAGTATCCGACCTATGTTCATGGGAAAGTCATTCACATTGCACTAGGGCTGATTGCGGCTGGTTTAGGGGCCATTATTATGCCGGCGCTTTTGCAGGAGGAATTTACGGCCATCACGTTTTTAACATTGGCAGCGACGCAATTTAGAGATGTTCGAAACATGGAGCGGAACACACTGACGCAAATGGATTCGTATGAACTTGTCTCAAGGGGAAGCACATATATTGAGGGAATTGCGATTGCGTTTGAAAGCAGAAATTATATCGTGATCTTTACAGCTCTTTTGACAACCTCTGCGTATGTGCTTTTATCCATTTGGGCTGCAGTCATAGCGGCTATTGTTTGTTTCTTGCTGGCAATGAAATTTATGTCGGGCAGTGTGTTGAAGGATATTGTAGATATCGAGTACATAAAGCCGTACTTTGACGGTCCGGGACTGTTTGTTGATAATATTTATATGATGAATATTGGGCTTCCGGAAAAACAGGAGCTGATTTTAAAGCACGGCATGGGATTTATTTTAACGCCAAAAAACTTTAATTCAGCAGCGACGATTGCCAACTTAGGGCAGCGCCAGGCCATTTTATTTGATGTTTCGAATGTACTCGGGGTTTATCGGGATTCGGGCGAGCCGTCTCTCACTCCAATTGCAAAACGCGATTTAAATGACGGGAGAGTGGCAGTTTTTGTTCTTCCGCAAATTAACCATCCCGAAACAGCTGTTCAGATTATCAGCAATGTTCCAACTTTGGAAAACGCGATCAGAATGCCGACGGAATTTATCAAGAACCAGGATAAGGTGATAGAATGAGCGAATCTCTTACGAAAATGATTTTGTCTGTGATTACGACGAACCGAAACCGGGCTGCGGGGGGAGCTCCTGTCTTTTTTTGCAATGACAAAAAGGAGATGGAGCTTTTCGCTAAAAATCTTGAGGCGATCCTTGATGGAATAGCGCACAGAATTGGAGATGACGTGTATTTGATCGTGAAACATTTTTAAGAATAGTTGTGATCCCAGTAAAAACTGATATAATAAATGAGTTAAGCCCTTCCTCTGAAGGGTTTCTTTTCATAAAAGTGAATGAAATGATTTTAATAACCGGTTGAAAATTTATGTAAAAATGAAAGCGGCTGGATCGAAAGGAAGGGTACTATGGGTAAACCTGTCGTAGCCATTGTCGGGAGACCAAATGTAGGAAAATCCACAATCTTTAACCGGATTGCGGGAGAAAGAATTTCAATAGTAGAAGATACCCCTGGTGTGACAAGGGATCGGATATACAGCTCGGCTGAGTGGCTGAATTATGATTTTAATTTAATTGATACTGGCGGTATTGATATCGGTGATGAGCCGTTCTTAGCGCAGATTCGCCAGCAGGCTGAAATCGCCATGGATGAAGCGGATGTCATTATCTTTATGGTGAACGGCCGTGAAGGCGTGACTGCTGCTGATGAAGAAGTAGCGAAAATTTTGTACCGCACGAAAAAGCCAGTTGTTTTGGCAGTTAATAAACTGGATAACACAGAAATGAGAGCGGATATTTACGATTTTTATTCGCTTGGCTTTGGCGAGCCGTATCCAATTTCGGGAACACACGGACTCGGATTAGGTGATTTGCTGGATGCCGTTGCAGAGCATTTTAAAAACATTCCTGAAACGAAATACGATGAAGAAGTGGTTCAATTCTGCCTGATCGGACGCCCGAACGTCGGAAAGTCCTCGCTAGTGAACGCGATGCTCGGCGAAGAGCGCGTCATTGTGAGCAACGTGGCAGGAACGACACGAGATGCTGTTGATACGGCATTTACGTACAACCAGCAGGAGTTTGTCATTGTTGATACTGCCGGCATGCGAAAAAAAGGGAAAGTCTATGAAACGACTGAAAAGTACAGTGTACTGCGGGCGCTGAAAGCAATCGACCGCTCAGAAGTCGTTGCGGTTGTGCTGGACGGCGAAGAAGGCATTATTGAACAGGATAAGCGCATCGCCGGTTATGCACACGAAGCGGGCAAAGCTGTCGTGATCGTCGTAAACAAATGGGATGCTGTTGACAAAGATGAAAGCACGATGAAAGAATTTGAAGAAAATATCCGTGACCATTTTCAATTTCTTAGTTATGCGCCAATCTTATTCATGTCAGCCTTAACGAAAAAACGGATTCATACGCTGATGCCTGCGATTATCAAAGCGAGTGAAAATCATTCACTGCGGGTTCAAACGAATGTCTTAAATGATGTCATCATGGACGCTGTGGCAATGAACCCGACGCCGACTCATAACGGTTCTCGTTTGAAGATTTATTATGCGACCCAAGTGGCGGTAAAACCGCCGAGTTTCGTTGTGTTTGTAAACGATCCGGAATTAATGCATTTCTCGTACGAACGCTTTTTAGAAAACCGAATCAGAGACGCGTTCGATTTTGAAGGGACACCAATCAAAATATTTGCAAGAGCTAGAAAATAAAAAGGTGTGAAGCAAATATGAAAAAAGTCACTATGCTCGGAGCGGGAAGCTGGGGGACGGCACTGGCTTTAGTGTTAGCCGATAATCATCACAATGTAACCATGTGGGGGCACCGTGCAGATCTGATTGATCAAATCAATGATCAGCATGAAAATAAGGATTATTTGCCGAACGTCAAGCTGCCGGAATCAATAGAGGCTACAACGGATATCGGGAAAGCTGTTTCGGACGCAGATTTCATTATTGTTGCCGTTCCGACAAAAGCGATTCGGGAAGTACTGAGACAGGCTGTGCCTTTTATCACGAAAAAGGCAGTCTTTGTTCATGTCAGCAAGGGAATAGAGCCTGATTCGCTCCTTCGCATTTCTGAGATTATGGAAGACGAGCTCCCAAGCGATGTCAGAAAAGATGTTGTGGTCCTTTCCGGCCCGAGCCATGCGGAAGAAGTGGGGCTGCGCCATCCGACGACCGTTACTTCATCTTCAAAAAGCATGCGGGCAGCAGAAGAGGTGCAGGATTTATTTATTAATCACAATTTCCGGGTGTACACAAACCCTGACATTATCGGAGTTGAGATCGGCGGGGCTTTAAAAAATATCATTGCACTTGCCGCAGGAATTACAGACGGTTTAGGGTATGGCGACAATGCCAAAGCTGCATTGATTACGCGCGGACTTGCCGAAATCGCGAGACTCGGAACGAAAATGGGCGGGAATCCCCTGACGTTTTCTGGATTGACAGGAGTGGGCGATCTGATTGTGACGTGCACAAGTGTTCATTCCAGAAACTGGCGTGCCGGCAATTTGCTCGGAAAAGGGTACAAGCTCAAAGACGTTCTTGAAGAGATGGGAATGGTAGTCGAAGGCGTCCGTACGACAAAAGCGGCTTACCAGCTTTCGGAGAAATATGATGTGAAAATGCCGATTACAGAAGCACTCCATCAAGTTCTATTTAACGGACAAAAAGTGGAAACTGCTGTTGAATCTTTAATGGCGAGAGGGAAAACCCACGAGATGGAGGATCTGGTAAATACGTTTGAAAATCAAGTGAAGTAAAAGTGTCAATTGTATTGACGGCCGCATATCTTAATTGAACGAAAGCCCGAAAAACAGAAGAACACCCAAGTCTTGGGATCTCCTGAAACATTTTGCTGATTTAGGCAATAGAGGATGCATCTGTATGCCAAGTCGCATACTATAGCATCGAAGTCCAAGAGAGTGTTTCTTAAACGTGCAGGTGAATATAGTCAATTTGACTGAAGCGAAGGTCCCCCTCTTTGCTTCAGTTTTTTGTTCTATTAAAGGATGGAAAATCTGGTTGATCTTTACCGGCGCTGTATATTAAAATGAAATATAACGCTTACATCATACATATTAGGGGGAGGCGCAGGTCATTGAGTCTGGCATTGATGAAAATGTGGTTTGCACTGGGGTCCATGGGTCTGATGTTTCTGGCTGTAGCGTCCATCTATTTAAGCCGGTTTAAGTTTCGGAATCGTTTTCTGAAGATTGCGGTTTCATCGTTTGCTTACATGTGTATGCTCATATCGGGAATTATTGTGTTTGTCGTGGTATTCAGCGGTCCTGTCAATGAATAAAGCTGTAAAAGGAAGTGCTGTATGGGTAAACTGAAGTGCGCTATGATTTTTGCGGCAGTCGTGTTTTTATCAGGCTGTTTATATCCAAATGAGCGGAAAAGCAGTGTACATGCCATTCCTTATCAGGACCAGTTAGAGCAGGTCCAGTCTGCTGTTGACGAATTCCAAAAGGCAAATGGAGGACTGCTTCCCATTCAAACAAAAGATATGTCGACACCTCTGTATCAAAAATATCCGATAGACTTTAACCGTTTAGCGCCGAGGTATATGGCCGAACCTCCAAGCACGGCATATGAAAGCGGAGGAGACTATCAATACGTGCTTGTCGACGTAGAGAACGATCCGACTGTTAAATTGATTGATCTAAAGATGGCTGAAAAAATCCGCGATGTGAAATTGCGTGTCCAAATGTACCGCCAGGAGCATCAATATCCGCCTTATCAGGATGTGCTGTCACGTGATTTATTTACACTAGATGAGAAGAAGCTGGGGGTTGGAAGCTCTCTTACAGTGACAAGCCCAATCTCAGGGAATTCCTTGCCGCTTATGATTGACGGAGACGGAGAAATATATGCCGATTACCGGACTGAGCTGGCTTCTTGGCTCAAAAAAAGCAAAAAAACGTTTAAGCCCGGATCTGAAATTCAGGATATGATTTGGCAAGAAACGCCTTTCGTCCCGGCGTTTTCTGTGAAATATACGGTAAATGACAAACAGGAACCTGTTTTTTTAGAAAATGATATGAAAAAGGAATGAACCTTTCTCCCTTGCATACAAATAGGGAGAAAGGTTTTTTTATACTTTAATAGATTGAGGACGGAAAATTTTCTAAAGATGTCATATTGAAATAGGACAACGTCATACACATATAGTGTCCTGTGTTTGATTGAAAGAGCTTAATAAAATTGATAAGGATAGGAAGTCCGGGAGGGATTCACTTGGAAAAGGTCGATATTTTCAAGGATATCGCTGAACGAACAGGAGGCGATATATACTTAGGAGTCGTAGGTGCTGTCCGTACAGGAAAATCCACGTTCATTAAAAAATTCATGGAGCTTGTGGTGCTCCCGAATATCGGTAACGAAGCAGACCGGGCCCGTGCGCAGGATGAGTTGCCGCAGAGCGCGGCCGGCAAAACGATTATGACTACAGAGCCTAAATTTGTTCCGAATCAGGCGATGTCTGTTCACGTGTCAGACGGACTCGATGTCAATATAAGATTAGTAGATTGTGTAGGCTACACAGTACCCGGCGCTAAAGGATATGAAGATGAAAACGGGCCGCGGATGATTAACACGCCTTGGTACGAAGAACCGATCCCATTTCATGAGGCTGCTGAAATTGGCACGCGAAAAGTCATTCAAGAACACTCGACCATCGGAGTTGTCATTACAACAGACGGCACCATTGGTGATATCGCCAGAAGTGACTATATAGAGGCTGAAGAAAGAGTCATTGAAGAGCTGAAAGAGGTTGGCAAACCCTTTATTATGGTCATCAACTCAGTCAGGCCGTATCATCCGGAAACAGAAGCCATGCGCCAGGATTTAAGCGAAAAATATGATATCCCGGTTTTGGCAATGAGCGTGGAAAGCATGCGGGAATCAGATGTGCTGAGTGTGCTCAGAGAAGCCCTCTACGAGTTTCCGGTGCTTGAGGTAAATGTCAACCTCCCAAGCTGGGTAATGGTGCTAAAAGAAAACCATTGGCTGCGTGAAAGCTACCAGGAATCCGTGAAGGAAACTGTTAAGGATATTAAGCGGCTTCGGGACGTAGACAGGGTTGTCGGCCAATTCAGCGAGTTTGAATTTATTGAAAGTGCCGGATTAGCCGGAATTGAGCTGGGTCAAGGGGTCGCAGAAATCGATTTGTACGCGCCGGACCACTTATATGATCAAATCTTGAAAGAAGTGGTGGGTGTTGAAATCAGAGGAAGAGACCATTTGCTTGAACTCATGCAAGACTTTGCCCATGCGAAAACAGAATATGATCAAGTGTCTGATGCCTTAAAAATGGTCAAACAGACGGGATACGGCATTGCAGCGCCTGCTTTAACTGATATGAGTCTCGATGAGCCGGAAATTATAAGACAGGGCTCACGATTCGGTGTGAGGCTAAAAGCTGTCGCGCCATCGATCCATATGATCAAAGTAGACGTCGAAAGCGAATTCGCGCCGATTATCGGAACGGAAAAACAAAGCGAAGAGCTTGTACGCTATTTAATGCAGGACTTTGAGGATGATCCGCTCTCCATCTGGAACTCCGATATCTTCGGAAGATCACTGAGCTCAATTGTGAGAGAAGGGATTCAGGCAAAGCTGTCATTAATGCCTGAAAACGCGCGGTATAAATTAAAAGAAACGTTAGAAAGAATTATAAACGAAGGCTCTGGCGGCTTAATCGCCATCATCCTGTAATACCGGAAGACCTCTTTATAGAATGGGAGGTCTTTTTTCTTTGCTCTTAATAATGGAAAAGGATCAAAGAATAGGATGAAAAAAGCAAAAAAAGGAATATTTGTTCGGTAAACCACGTTAAATCCTTGACGAGCAAGGGATTGACGCTTTAAAATGCTTGATATGGCTTTTTATATGTGTTACTCTACATACAGAAATTCTTCACTTTGTTGGACAAACATTCCTCAGAGTGCAGTTTTTCTTAAAAAGCCGTTTAATTGTCTTTCTCTTGCCTGCTCTGATTTTTTTCTGGGCCAGGTTTAGAATCAGACTGAACTGTGAAGAAATGATAATAAACGAACTGAATGTATCCCTTTTGGGAGGAGGTGAAAGGCATGAACAAAACAGAACTTATCAATGCGGTTGCAGAAGCAAGCGAATTGTCTAAAAAAGACGCTACAAAAGCAGTTGACTCTGTTTTTGATACGATCTTAGATGCACTTAAAAACGGTGATAAAATTCAACTGATCGGTTTTGGTAACTTCGAGGTGCGTGAACGTTCTGCACGTAAAGGACGCAACCCTCAAACAGGTGAAGAAATCGAAATTCCAGCGAGCAAAGTACCTGCTTTCAAACCAGGTAAAGCGCTTAAAGACGCAGTTGCCGGAAAATAATTGTGAATATAGATCGTGTATGCATCTAGCTTACATACACTTTATTTCTTCACAGAAAAGCCCCTTTCCAAGGGGCTTTTCATATTTCAAGGGCATGGGCTTCCTGACAGGGCATTCACTTTGCTTTTAGCGGGGCATGTGTGCTAGAATCGAAATTAAATGTATTCATTGGTGGAGGACATAGAACATGAAAGAAGTTAATAAAGAGCAAATCGAACAAGCTGTTCGTCAAATTTTAGAAGCGATCGGAGAAGACCCGAACAGAGAAGGGCTTCTTGATACTCCGAAAAGAGTCGCAAAGATGTACGCCGAAGTATTCTCCGGCTTGAATGAAGACCCAAAAGAACATTTCCAGACTATCTTCGGTGAAAACCATGAGGAGCTTGTTCTTGTAAAAGATATCGCGTTTCATTCTATGTGTGAGCATCACCTTGTTCCCTTTTATGGAAAAGCGCACGTTGCATATATACCGCGAGGCGGAAAGGTCACAGGGCTCAGTAAATTGGCGCGTGCCGTTGAAGCCGTTGCAAAGCGTCCGCAGCTTCAGGAGCGTATCACATCTACAATTGCGGAAAGCATCGTAGAAACGCTTGACCCGTATGGCGTCATGGTAGTGGTTGAAGCAGAACACATGTGCATGACGATGCGCGGTGTGAGAAAACCGGGTGCAAAAACCGTCACTTCAGCAGTCAGAGGCATTTTTAAAGATGATGCAGCTGCCCGTGCCGAAGTATTGGAACATATTAAACGCCAGGACTAATAAAGATAGAGGGTGCTAGAAATGAACGAAAAGCATTCAAGTGATTTTGTCATCATAAAAGCGGTTGAAGACGGAGTGAATGTGATCGGCCTGACAAGAGGAACCGATACAAAGTTTCACCATTCCGAAAAACTCGACAAGGGAGAAGTAATCATCGCTCAGTTTACAGAGCATACTTCGGCCATTAAAATCAGAGGAGAGGCACTCATTCAAACCGCATACGGAGAAATGAAAAGCGAAAAAAAATAAGCTGGCTGTCCCCGCTGTTAAAAGCAAATGCTCGCAAACAGCGGGAGGATACAGCCAATTTCTTTTTTTTATGCTATAATGATACATGCGTAAGTGAATGAAAAGATAAAACTCATACATAGATTAAGAAATAAATGTGAATTTGGGGACAAGGGTGATATTTTTGCAAGACATCTACGGAACTTTAGCCAATCTGAACACAAAATTAAAACAAAAGCTGTCTCATCCTTATTTAGCGAAGCATATTTCTGCGCCGAAAATTGATGAGGATAAGCTTCTTCTTTTTCATGCTTTATTTGAAGAAGCCGACATAAAAAACAATGACAGAGAAAATTATATTGTAACAGCGATGCTTGTACAAAGCGCCCTTGATACCCATGATGAAGTGACGACAGCCAGAGTCATAAAACGAGACGAAAACAAAAACCGCCAATTGACTGTTCTCGCAGGCGATTATTTCAGCGGGCTGTACTACTCTTTACTATCTGAAATGAAGGATATCTACATGATTCGGACGCTTGCTACAGCTATCAAAGAAATCAATGAACACAAAATTCGGCTATATGACCGTTCTTTCAAGGATGAACACGATTTTTTCGAAAGTGTCGGCATTGTTGAGTCAGCTTTATTCCATCGGGTGGCGGAACACTTCAACCTCCCGCGCTGGAAAAAGCTGTCGAGTGATTTTTTTGTATTTAAGCGGCTTATGAACGGGAATGATACATTTCTGGATGTGATCGGCAGTTTTATACAGCTGGGAAAAACAAAAGAAGAGATATTAGAAGATTGTTTTAAAAAAGCGAAAAACAGCATTGAGTCACTTCTGCCTCTAAATTCACCTATTCAGCATATTTTATTAAACCGCCTGAAGACAATCAGCCAAGATCAAACCTATCATCAGAAAGTGGAAGAAGGGTAAACCATTATGCAGGACTCAAAAGAACAGCGCGTACACGGAGTATTTGAAAAAATATATAAAAACTACGACCAAATGAACTCTGTCATCAGTTTTCAGCAGCATAAAAAATGGCGCGACAAAACGATGCGCATCATGAATGTAAAAGAAGGCGCCAAGGCACTTGATGTCTGCTGCGGAACGGCTGACTGGACGATCGCTCTTGCAAAAGCAGCCGGTAAAAGCGGTGAGATCAAGGGCTTGGACTTCAGTGAAAATATGCTGAGTGTCGGCCAGCAGAAAGTAAAAGACGGCGGATTCAGCCAAATTGAACTGCTGCACGGAAATGCGATGGAGCTTCCCTTTGATGATGATACATTTGATTATGTCACCATTGGCTTCGGACTGCGCAATGTCCCTGATTACTTGACCGTACTGAAAGAGATGAGACGTGTGGTGAAGCCGGGCGGCCAGGTGGTATGTCTGGAAACGTCCCAGCCGGAAACGTTCGGATTCAGACAGGCTTACTTTATGTACTTTAAGTATATTATGCCGTTTTTCGGGAAATTGTTTGCGAAGAGCTATAAAGAATATTCTTGGCTTCAAGAATCAGCCAGAGAATTCCCTGGAATGAAAGAACTGGCAGGCCTGTTTGAAGAGGCGGGCTTGAAAAATGTCAAATATCATTCGTTTACTGGCGGAGTCGCTGCCACGCATATCGGATGGAAATGAAAACACAGATGTTTGGGTGAATGATATGAAATTTAAAATGGCCTACTCTTTTTTAAATGACGATATTGATATAATTGAAAGAGAACTTGAACAGACCGTACGTTCCGATTACCCGCTTTTAAGCGAGGCGGGTCTTCATCTGCTGCAGGCGGGAGGGAAGCGTATTCGCCCTGTTTTCGTGCTGCTTTCCGGCATGTTTGGCGATTATGACATTAATAAAATTAAATATGTCGCCGTCACTTTGGAAATGATTCACATGGCATCTTTGGTTCATGATGATGTCATTGACGATGCGGAGCTTCGCAGAGGGAAGCCGACAATCAAAGCAAAGTGGGACAATCGCATTGCGATGTACACAGGTGATTATATGCTTGCGGGATCTCTTGAAATGATGACGAGAATTAACGAACCGAAAGCCCATAGGATTTTGTCGCAGACGATTGTTGAAGTTTGTCTTGGGGAAATCGAGCAGATCAAAGACAAATACAACATGGAACAAAACCTCAGAACATATCTCCGCCGCATCAAAAGAAAAACGGCGCTCCTTATCGCGGTCAGCTGCCAGCTCGGTGCCATTGCGTCCGGCGCTGATGAAAAGATTCATAAGGCGCTGTACTGGTTTGGGTATTACGTCGGCATGTCTTATCAAATCATTGATGATATTCTTGATTTTACTTCAACGGAAGAAGAGCTGGGCAAACCTGTTGGAGGAGATTTACTTCAAGGAAATGTTACATTGCCAGTGCTGTATGCCCTGAAAAATCCAGCATTAAAAAATCAGCTTAAATTGATTAACACCGAGACAACGCAGGAACAGCTTGAGCCGATCATTGAAGAAATGAAAAAAACAGATGCAATTGAAGCATCTATGGCAGTAAGCGAAATGTATCTGCAGAAAGCTTTCCAGAAATTAAACACGCTTCCGAGAGGGCGTGCACGTTCGTCTCTTGCGGCCATCGCAAAATATATCGGAAAAAGAAAATTTTAATTTTGTAGATATTGAGAAATTTCTCCGCCCCGGATTGATTAATTGTCAGAAAGATGTTACGATTTCGGTGTGCAGTGTGAAAGCCTATACATACATAATGATGGGGTGGAGAATGTGATGGAAAAGACTTTTATTATGGTGAAACCAGACGGTGTCCAACGTCAGCTCATTGGTGATATTTTGTCGAGATTCGAACGTAAGGGCTTACAATTATCTGGTGCCAAGTTAATGAGAGTGACTGAACAAATAGCTGAGAAACACTACGCCGAACATCAAGGGAAGCCTTTCTTCGGAGAGCTCGTTGAGTTTATTACTTCAGGACCTGTATTCGCAATGGTTTGGGAAGGCGAAAATGTCATTGAAGTGACACGACAGCTGATCGGAAAGACAAATCCTAAAGAAGCTTTGCCTGGCACTATTCGCGGAGATTATGGCATGTTTGTCGGAAAAAACATCATCCACGGCTCTGATTCTCTCGAAAGTGCTGAACGCGAGATTAACATTTTCTTTAAGAATGAAGAATTAGTATCATATCAACAGCTCATGGCAGGCTGGATCTATTAATCATTATGAAAATAAGTAGCAGGGCCGGCACTATGTAATGACGTCGGTTTTCGTTTTCTTTTGTAAAGGTTTACATAAAGTAAATAAGGGGTTAATGGCAATGTTTATCAGATTCCTGCCTTCCCAATGATCTAAAATCAGCTGAAAAGCTGATTTTTTTATTGAAACAATACAATTTTCTGAGAAAACAAGCTATACTAGGACAAAAAGACAGCGAGACTGGGAGAGTAGAGATGGATACATACAGCTTATTTATAACAAAATGGAAACAATTAACCGGTGTTGATTTAACTTTATATAAAGAAGCACAAATGAAGAGAAGGCTGACGTCGCTTTATGAGAAAAAGGGGTTTCAAAACTTTAAGGATTTTGCGGCGGCCTTGGAAAAGGATCAAGCGCTCTTAAATGAAACACTGGACAGAATGACGATTAATGTTTCAGAATTTTATCGTAATTATAAAAGATGGGAAGTGCTTGAGACTGCTATTCTGCCGTTAATCAAGCATTCTAAGCCTTTAAAGATATGGAGTGCCGCCTGCTCAACGGGTGAGGAGCCTTATACGCTTGCCATGCTTTTGAATCAGCAAAAAGGTCTTCCCGGCTTTCAGATTCTGGCGACTGATATTGATGAAAAAGCATTGGAGAAAGCCAAAAAAGGCGTGTATCAGGAGCGGTCTTTACAGGAAGTGCCGACATCTGTGAAGGATCGTTATTTTACTCAGCATGCAAATAGAAGTTATGAAGTAAAACCGGAAATCAAAAACAATATTACATTCAAAAAGCACAATCTGCTGGCGGACCGTTATGAACAAGAATTTGACTTAATCGTGTGCCGAAATGTATTGATTTATTTTACAGAAAGCGCAAAGGAAGAGCTTTATTTAAAAATGGCACAGAGCCTGAAAAAGAATGGGATTCTTTTTGTCGGCAGCACCGAGCAAATCTTCAATCCTGAGAAATTCGGCCTGGTTTCAGCTGATACATTCTTTTATCAAAAAAGATAGACTGACTTTTTGCTGAAAAATATGTTATAGTAGTTTTACTTAAAAGCGTTAATGCGATGAAGGGAGAAGAAGTCATGAGATATTTAACAGCCGGAGAATCACACGGCCCCCAACTGACGACCATTATTGAAGGTGTGCCTGCCGGGCTTTACATAACGGAGGAAGATATCAATTTTGAGCTTGCCAGACGCCAAAAAGGCCACGGCCGCGGCCGCCGCATGCAGATTGAAAAAGACCAGGCTAAAATTATGAGCGGGGTGCGCCATGCCCGCACGCTCGGTTCACCAATTGCTCTCGCAGTAGAAAACAACGACTGGAAACATTGGACTAAAATCATGGGTCCGGCTCCGATTACAGAGGATGAAGAAAAGGAAATGAAGCGTCAAATTTCCAGACCGAGACCAGGTCACGCTGACTTAAACGGTGCGATTAAATATAATCATCGCGATATGAGAAATGTGCTGGAGCGCTCTTCAGCAAGGGAAACAACTGTCAGAGTGGCGGCAGGAGCTGTCGCTAAAAAGATTCTTTCTGAGCTGGGCATTAAGGTGGCGGGCCATGTATTGCAAATTGGCGCAGTTAAAGCTGAGAAAACAGAATATACGTCAATTGATGACCTGCAGCGTGTCACGGAGGAGTCTCCGGTCAGATGCTACGATGAAGAAGCAGGCAACAAAATGATGGCTGCCATTGATGAAGCGAAGGCAAACGGCGATTCCATCGGCGGAATTGTAGAAGTCATTGTCGAGGGAATGCCAGTAGGCGTGGGCAGCTACGTCCATTATGACCGCAAGCTGGACAGCAAGCTTGCTGCTGCTGTACTTTCAATTAACGCATTTAAAGGTGTTGAATTCGGCATCGGCTTTGAGGCGGCCGGCAGAAATGGAAGCGAAGTTCATGATGAGATCATTTGGGACGAGGAAAAGGGATATACTCGCGCTACAAACAGACTTGGAGGACTGGAAGGCGGCATGACAACAGGTATGCCGATTGTTGTCCGCGGGGTCATGAAGCCGATTCCGACTTTGTATAAACCGCTGAAAAGCGTGGATATTGAAACAAAAGAACCATTTTCTGCCAGCATTGAACGTTCAGACAGCTGTGCAGTGCCTGCGGCAAGTGTAGTAGCTGAAGCCGCTGTCGCATGGGAAATTGCGAACGCAGTCGTTGAACAATTCGGCTTAGATCAAATCGACCGCATTAGAGAAAATGTGGAGAATATGAGAAAACTGTCGAGGGAATTTTAATGAGAACACTGCATGTTCAAACCGCTTCCTCGTCGTATCCTGTTTTTATCGGACAAGGCATCAGAAAAGAGGTTTGTGAACTATTAACCTCTTTAAACAGGCCTTTAACACGAATTATACTTGTCACAGATGAAGAGGTGGATCGCCTGTATGGTGATGAAATGCTTCATTTGCTGGAAGAAAAATGGCCTGTGAAAAAAGTGACGGTGCCGAGCGGAGAGCAGGCGAAATCTATGGACATGTACACAAAACTGCAGAGTGAAGCGATTCGTTTTCATATGGATCGCTCCTCATGCATCATCGCATTCGGTGGCGGTGTTGTAGGAGATCTTGCCGGATTTGTGGCTGCTACTTTTATGCGCGGCATTGATTTTATTCAAATGCCTACGACGCTTTTAGCGCATGACAGCGCCGTCGGAGGAAAAGTGGCCGTGAATCATCCGCTCGGAAAAAATCTAATCGGTGCGTTTTATCAGCCGAAAGCCGTGCTCTACGATACAGACTTCCTTCGTTCTCTGTCCGAAAAGGAGCTTCGGTCCGGGATGGCAGAAGTGATTAAACACGCTTTTATCTATGACAAATCGTTTCTGGAAGAGCTGCTGAATATCCATTCATTGCACGATATTACAAGTGATCAGCTGAATGATATGATTTTTAAAGGCATTTCAATTAAAGCGTCTGTTGTTCAGCAGGATGAAAAAGAAGAGGGGATAAGAGCTTACTTAAACTTTGGACATACGCTCGGCCATGCCGTTGAGGCGGAATATGGATACGGGCAGATCACTCACGGTGATGCCGTAGCCCTCGGGATGCAGTTTGCTTTATATTTAAGCGAAAAGACAGCGGGCTGTGAAATGGACAGAAAACGTTTGGTCAGCTGGCTAAAAAGCTTGGGGTATCCAAGTCGAATCAAAAAAGAGGCGCAATCTTCAGTTCTTTTAGATCGCATGATGAATGATAAGAAAACCCGCGGCGGGATGATTCAGTTTATCGTGCTCAACGAATTAGGAAAAGTTGCTGATCGCACATTTTCCAAAAATGAACTAGAGAGCTGGCTGAACAAATGGCGATTGGAGGTAACATCATGATGATTCGCGGAATTCGCGGAGCAACTACAGTTGGACGGGATACTGAAGAAGAAATTTTACAAAAAACAAAACAGCTGTTAGAGAAAATCATAGAAGAAAACAAAACAAAGCCCGAAGATGTTGTTCAAATGCTTCTTTCGGCGACACCTGATTTGCACTCCGTTTTTCCGGCAAAAGCTGTTCGTGAGCTTTCAGGCTGGCAGTATGTGCCGGTAACATGTATGCAGGAAATGGATGTGGCCGGCGGTCTGAAAAAGTGCATAAGAGTCATGATGACCGTCCAGACAGATGTTCCTCAGGATCAGATCAGACATGTATATTTAGAAAAAGCCGTCGTATTAAGACCCGATTTATCATTGAC
Source organism: Bacillus vallismortis (assembly GCF_040784915.1). Lineage (GTDB taxonomy): Bacteria > Bacillota > Bacilli > Bacillales > Bacillaceae > Bacillus > Bacillus subtilis_G. The sequence continues at coordinate 2,417,613 of NZ_CP160797.1, read as the reverse complement.
AAAAAATACTGAATTGTAATACGATAAGAACAGCTTAGAAATACACAAGAGCGTGTATAAAGCGATTAAATGAGTTGAGTCAGAGAATAGGGTAGCAGAGAATGAGTTTAGTTGAGCTGAGACATGTATGTTTATTCTACCCAAAAGAAGCCTTTCTTTTGGGTTTATTTGTTATATCGTTTTATCCTCTCATGCCATCTTCTCATTCTCCTTGCCAAAAGGAGTGAGAGTTATGAATTTCCAATCAAACATTTCTGCATTTTTAGAGGACAGCTTGTCCTCCCACACTATACCGATTGTGGAGACCTTCACAGTCGATACGCTGACACCCATTCAAATGATAGAGAAGCTCGACAGGGAGATTACATATCTTCTTGAAAGCAAGGATGATACATCCAGTTGGTCAAGATATTCGTTTATCGGCCTGAATCCATTTCTCACGATTAAAGAAGAGGAGAGCCGTTTTACAGCTGCTGATCAGGACGGCAGATCTCTTTACACAGGAAACGAATTAAAAGAAGTGCTGAACTGGATGAATACCACGTACAAAATCAAAACGCCGGAGCTTGGTATTCCTTTTGTCGGCGGTGCTGTCGGATACTTAAGCTATGATATGATTCCGCTGATTGAGTCATCTGTTCCTCCGCACGCAAAGGAAACAGGATTGGAAAAGTGTATGCTCTTTGTTTGTCGGACATTAATTGCGTATGATCATGAAACCAAAAATGTCCACTTTATCCAATATGCGAGACTCAATGGACAAGAAACAGAAAACGAAAAAATCGATGTGTTTCATCAACATCATCAGGAGCTCCAAGATCTCATTGAAAAAATGATGAATCAAAAAAATATAAAAGAGCTGTTTCTATCTGCTGATTCATATCAGACACCCAGCTTTGAAACCGTGTCTTCTAATTATGAAAAATCGGCTTTTATGGCTGATGTAGAGAAAATCAAAGAATATATAAAAGCGGGCGATATCTTCCAAGGCGTTTTGTCACAGAAATTTGAGATTCCGATAAAAGCAGAGGCCTTTGAATTATACCGAGTGCTTAGGATCGTCAATCCTTCTCCGTATATGTATTATATGAAACTCCAAGACAGAGAAATAGTCGGCAGCTCTCCAGAACGGTTAATCCACGTTCAGGACGGACACTTGGAAATCCATCCGATTGCCGGAACGAGAAAACGAGGCGCAGACAAAGAGGAAGATGAAAAACTCAAAGCTGAGCTGATGAAGGATGATAAAGAAAAAGCGGAGCACTACATGCTCGTTGATCTTGCTCGGAACGATGTCGGCAGAGTAGCAGAATACGGATCTGTTTCTGTGCCGGAGTTCACCAAAATTGTCTCCTTTTCGCATGTTATGCACATTATCTCAGTGGTTACTGGCCGCTTGAAAGAAGGTGTTCATCCTGTCGATGCACTGATGTCCGCTTTCCCGGCAGGAACTTTAACAGGTGCTCCAAAAATCCGTGCCATGCAGCTTTTGCAAGAGCTTGAGCCCACGCCGAGAGAGACATACGGCGGCTGTATCGCTTACATCGGATTTGACGGGAATATCGATTCTTGTATTACGATTCGCACGATGAGTGTAAAGAACGGTGTTGCATCAATACAAGCAGGAGCTGGTATTGTTGCTGATTCTGTTCCGGAATCCGAATATGAAGAAAGCTGCAATAAAGCGGGTGCGCTGCTGAAAACGATTCATATTGCAGAAGACATGTTCCATAGCAAGGAGGATAAAGCTGATGAACAAATTTCTACAATTGTGCGTTGACGGAAAAACACTTACTGCCGGTGAGGCTGAAGCACTGATGAATATGATGATGACAGCGGAAATGGCTCCTTCTGAAATGGGCGGTATATTGTCTATCCTTGCCCATCGGGGAGAAACGCCAGCAGAGCTTACGGGTTTTGTGAAGGCGATGCGGGCGCGAGCTCTTGCAGTCGATGGACTTCCTGATGTAGTTGATACATGCGGTACCGGAGGAGATGGTGTTTCCACTTTTAATATCTCAACAGCATCGGCAATTGTTGCCTCTGCAGCCGGTGCAAAAATCGCTAAGCACGGCAATCGCTCTGTCTCTTCTAAAAGCGGAAGCGCTGATGTACTAGAGGAGTTAGAGGTTCCGATTCAAACTACTCCCAAGAAGGTTAAAAGCAGCATTGAAACTTACAATATGGGTTTTCTCTTTGCCCCGCTTTATCATTCGTCTATGAAACATGTAGCCGGTACAAGAAAAGAACTAGGTTTTAGAACGGTATTTAATCTGCTCGGACCGCTCAGCAATCCTTTACAAGCGAAGCGTCAGGTGATCGGAGTCTATTCCGCTGAAAAAGCGGGACTAATGGCAAGCGCGCTGGAGCCGTTTCAGCCGAAGCACGTCCTGTTCGTAGCAAGCCGTGACGGTTTAGATGAGCTTTCCATTACAGCACCGACTGATGTAATTGAATTAAAGGACGGGGAGCGCCGGGAATATACCGTATCACCCGAAGATTTCGGTTTCACAAATGGCAGACTTGAAGATTTACAGGTGCAGTCACCGAAAGAGAGTGCCTATCTCATTCAGAATATTTTTGAAAATAAAAGCAGCAGTTCCGCTTTATCTATTACTGCTTTTAATGCAGGGGCTGCGATATACACGGCGGGGATTACCGCCTCATTGAAGGAAGGAACCGAGCTAGCGTTAGAGACGATTACAAGCGGAGGCGCAGCCGCGCAGCTCGAACGACTAAAGCAGAAAGAGGAAGAGATCTATGCTTGAAAACATCATCAAACAAAAGAAAGAAGAAGTAAAAACACTGGTCCTGCCGGAAGAGCAGCCTTTCGAAAAACGTTCATTTAAAGAGGCGCTGGCAAGCCCGAATCGGTTTATCGGGTTGATTGCCGAAGTGAAGAAAGCTTCGCCGTCTAAGGGGCTTATTAAAAAGGATTTTGTCCCTGAGCGGATTGCAAAAGACTATCAAAATGCGATGGCAGATGCGCTTTCCGTTTTAACTGACACCCCGTTTTTTCAAGGGGAAAACAGCTATTTATCAGACGTGAAGCGCGCTGTTTCAATACCTGTACTTAGAAAAGATTTTATTATTGATTCTCTGCAAGTGGAGGAATCAAAAAGAATCGGAGCGGATGCCATATTGTTAATCGGTGAGGTGCTTGATCCTTTCCAACTTCATGAGCTCTATCTGGAAGCGTGTGAAAAGCAGCTGGACGTGTTAGTGGAAGTTCATGATGCACAAACGCTTGAACAAATCTTGAAAGTGTTCACACCTGAAATTCTCGGCATCAACAATCGAAACTTAAAAACATTTGAAACCTCTATAAAACAGACAGAACAAATCGCATCTCTAGTTCCGAAAGAATCACTGCTAGTCAGCGAAAGCGGGATCGGCTCTTTAGAACACTTAACATTCGTCAAAGAACAAGGGGCACAAGCTGTGCTTATCGGTGAATCATTGATGAGACAAACATCACAGCAAAAAGCAATCTATGCTTTGTTTGGGGAGTGAGGATGTGAAGAAGCCGGCATTAAAATATTGCGGCATACGGTCATTGCAGGATTTGCAGTTTGCAGCGGACTCACAGGCTGATTATCTGGGCTTTATTTTTGCTGAAAGCAAACGAAAAGTATCTCCGCAAGATGTGAAAAAGTGGCTGAGTCAAGTTCGTGTCGAAAAACAGGTTGCAGGGGTTTTTGTTAATGAATCGATAGAGATGATGTCACGCATTGCCGAAGACTTGAATTTCGACGTCATTCAGCTTCACGGTGATGAGGAACCTGAGGATGCCGAGGCGCTTCGCATGCTGACAGATTGTGAAATATGGAAGGCGCTTCACCATCATGAGAACACAACTCAAGAAATAGCCCGCTTTAAAGGTGATGTGGATGGCTTTGTGATTGATTCATCTGTCAAAGGGGCAAGAGGCGGCACTGGTGTTGCTTTTTCGTGGAATTGTGTACCGGAATACCAGCAGGCGGCTATAGGCAAACGCTGTTTTATCGCAGGCGGCGTGAATCCTGATACCATCACAGACCTATTGAAATATCATCCGGCAGGAATTGACCTAGCCAGCGGAATCGAAAAAAACGGACAAAAAGATCAGAATCTGATGAGGCTTTTAGAAGAAAGGATGAATCAATATGTATCCATATCCGAATGAAATAGGCAGATACGGCGATTTTGGCGGAAAGTTTGTTCCGGAAACACTGATGCAGCCGTTAGAAGAAATTGAAACCGCATTTAAAGAAATCAAGGATGATCCTGTTTTTCGTAATGAATATTACAAGCTGTTAAATGACTATTCCGGTAGGCCGACTGCACTCACTTTCGCTGATCGAGTTACTGAGTATTTAGGCGGCGCGAAAATTTATTTGAAACGAGAAGATTTGAACCATACAGGGTCTCATAAAATCAATAATGCGTTAGGTCAAGCGCTGCTCGCTAAGAAAATGGGAAAAACGAAAATCATTGCAGAAACCGGCGCTGGTCAACACGGTGTTGCCGCAGCGACAGTCGCAGCTAAATTCGGCTTTTCCTGCACTGTGTTTATGGGCGAGGAGGATGTTGCCCGCCAGTCTCTGAATGTTTTCCGCATGAAGCTGCTTGGAGCGGAAGTTGTGCCTGTAACAAGCGGAAACGGCACATTGAAGGATGCCACAAATGAGGCGATTCGGTACTGGGTTCAACATTGCGAGGATCATTTTTACATGATTGGATCAGTTGTCGGACCGCACCCTTATCCGCAAGTGGTTCGTGAATTTCAAAAAATGATCGGAGAAGAAGCGAAGGATCAGCTGAAACGCATTGAAGGCGCTCTGCCTGATAAAGTAGTGGCGTGTGTAGGCGGAGGAAGCAATGCGATGGGCATGTTTCAGTCGTTTTTAGATGAAGACGTTGAACTGATCGGTGCTGAAGCAGCCGGAAAAGGAATTGATACCCCTCTTCATGCCGCTACTATCTCGAAAGGAACCGTAGGCGTTATTCACGGTTCATTGACTTATCTCATTCAAGATGAGTTCGGGCAAATTATTGAGCCTTACTCCATTTCAGCAGGACTCGACTACCCTGGAATCGGTCCGGAGCACGCTTATTTGCATAAGAGCGGCCGTGTCACTTATGACAGTATCACAGACGAAGAAGCGGTGGATGCATTAAAACTCTTATCAGAAAAAGAAGGAATTTTGCCGGCGATTGAATCTGCCCATGCGTTAGCGAAAGCATTCAAACTCGCCAAAGAGATGGATCGCAATCAAATCATTCTTGTCTGTTTATCAGGACGGGGAGATAAGGATGTCAACACATTAATGAATGTATTGGAAGAAGAGGTGAAAGCGCATGTTTAAATTAAACCTTCAAGCGCCAGAAAAATTGTTTATCCCGTTTATTACAGCGGGTGATCCATTGCCTGAGGTTTCGATTGAACTGGCGAAGTCTCTCCAAAAAGCAGGTGCCACGGCATTGGAGCTTGGTGTTCCATACTCAGACCCGCTTGCAGACGGTCCGGTGATCCAGAGAGCTTCAAAGCGGGCGCTTGGTCATGGGATGAATATCGTAAAGGCAATCGAATTAGGCGGAAAAATGAAAAAAAACGGAGTGAATATTCCGATTATCCTCTTTACGTATTATAATCCTGTGTTACAATTGAACAAAGAATACTTTTTCGCTTTACTGCGGGAAAATCATATTGACGGTCTGCTTGTTCCGGATCTGCCATTAGAAGAAAGCGCCAGCCTCCAAGCGGAATGCAAAAATCATGAGGTGACGTATATTTCTTTGGTTGCGCCGACAAGCGAAAGCCGTTTGAAAACCATTATTGAACAAGCCGAGGGCTTCGTCTACTGTGTATCTTCTCTAGGTGTGACCGGTGTCCGCAATGAGTTCAATTCATCCGTCTATCCGTTCATCCGGGCAGTGAAGGATCTCAGTACTGTTCCGGTTGCTGTAGGATTCGGTATTTCAAACCGCGAACAGGTTATGAAGATGAATAAAATTTGTGACGGTGTCGTAGTGGGAAGTGCGCTCGTCAGAAAAATAGAAGAGCTAAAGGACCGGCTCATCAGCGCTGAAACGAGAGATCAAGCGCTGCAGGAGTTTGAAGATTACGCAACGGCGTTTGGCGGCTTGTACAGTTTAAAGAGGTGACTGGATTTGCGTATCAAAGAACATTTAAAACAGCTGAAGCCTTATCAGCCTGGTAAGCCGATTGATGCAGTGAAATTAGAATATGGCTTGGATAAAGTCGTGAAGCTAGCTTCAAATGAGAACCCTTACGGCTGTTCAGAAGCGGCAAAAGAGGCGCTTCATCATGAGATTCAACAGCTTGCCCTTTACCCCGATGGGTATAGCGCCGCTTTGCGGACAAGGCTCAGTGAGCACCTCAATGTCAGCGAAACATCGCTTATTTTCGGAAACGGTTCAGATGAAATCATTCAGATCATCTGCCGGGCATTTTTAAATGAGAAAACCAACACGATAACTGCTGCACCGACTTTTCCGCAATATAAACACAATGCGGTCATTGAAGGTGCTGAAGTTCGTGAAATCGCACTTCGTCCTGACGGCTCACATGATGTAGACGCCATGCTTGAAGCGATTGACGAACAGACACAAGTCGTTTGGATATGCAGCCCGAATAACCCGACTGGCACTTATACATCAGAAGGAGAATTACTTGCTTTTCTGGAGCGCGTGCCTTCTCGTGTCCTCGTTGTGCTTGACGAAGCATATTATGAATATGTAACAGCAGAGGATTACCCGGAAACCGTGCCGCTCTTAAGCAACTATTCCAATCTAATGATATTGCGCACATTTTCAAAGGCTTACGGACTGGCAGCGCTCAGAGTCGGATACGGAATTGCTGACGAGAACCTGATTCGCCAGATTGAGCCGGCCAGAGAGCCTTTTAACACGAGCCGTCTAGGCCAGGCTGCGGCGATCGCAGCGCTTGATGACCAAGCGTTTATTACGTCCTGTGTCGAGCAAAATAAAGCAGGCCTTCAGCAATATTTTGATTTTGCTCAGACTCATGGTTTAAAGTGCTACCCTTCAGAAACAAATTTTGTGTTAATAGACTGTAACCGTCCTTCCGATGAACTGTTTCAGGCTCTCCTGGAAAAAGGCTATATTGTCCGGTCAGGAAATGCATTAGGTTTCCCGACATCACTCCGGATAACGATCGGAACAAAAGAGCAAAATGAAGAAATCCTTGCAATTTTAGCTGAAATTTTATAAGAGGTGATTAAATATCACCTCTTTAGTCTATAAACCAGGTGATGACGTATGAATCGAATGAAAGACACAATATTGCTCGCCGGTCTCGGATTGATAGGCGGTTCGATTGCGTTAGCGATCAAAAAAAAGCATCCCGGCAAACGGATTATCGGGATCGACATTTCTGATGAACAGGCGGTAGCCGCTTTAAAATTAGGTGTGATTGACGAGCGTGCTGATTCGTTTATTAGCGGTGCGAAAGAGGCAGCTACAGTGATCATTGCGACACCTGTCGCGCAAACGCTGCTTATGCTTGATGAGCTGGCTCATTCAGGAATTGAACACCAGCTTTTGATTACCGATGTAGGAAGCACAAAGCAAAAAGTGGTTCAATATGCTGATCAAGTGCTGCCTAGCCGCTATCAATTTGTCGGAGGGCATCCGATGGCGGGGTCACACAAATCAGGAGTGGCTGCTGCGAAGGAATTCCTGTTTGAAAATGCATTTTATATTTTAACGCCAGGGCATAAAACGGAAAGACAAGCGGTAGAACAGTTAAAAAACCTGCTGAACGGGACAAATGCCCATTTTGTGGAAATGTCACCGGAAGAGCATGATGGCGTGACAAGCGTGATCAGTCATTTTCCGCATATTGTCGCAGCAAGCCTTGTTCACCAAACCCATCATTCGGAAGAGCTTTATCCGCTTGTTAAGCGTTTTGCTGCCGGCGGGTTCAGGGATATTACGAGGATTGCATCGAGCAGCCCGGCAATGTGGCGGGATATTCTATTACATAATAAAGATAAAATCTTGGATCGTTTTGATGAGTGGATTCGAGAAATCGAGACGATCCGGACATATGTAGAACAAGAAGATGCGGAAAATCTATTTCGTTATTTTAAAAACGCTAAGGATTATCGCGACGGGCTGCCGCTTCGGCAGAAGGGTGCGATCCCTGCATTTTATGATTTATATGTGGATGTTCCCGACCATCCGGGTGTGATTTCCGAGATAACGGCTATATTAGCTGCGGAGCGCATCAGTATTACGAATATCCGCATTATTGAAACACGAGAAGATATTAACGGGATTTTAAGGATCAGTTTTCAGTCTGATGACGACCGCAAACGGGCTGAACATTGCATTGAAGCCCGGGCGGAATATGAAACTTTTTATGCTGATTGAGGTGGAAAATAATGAAAAGAGAAAAGGTGCAGGCTTTAAACGGAGAAATACAGATTCCCGGTGATAAATCCATTTCTCATCGCTCCGTCATGTTTGGGGCGCTGGCGAAAGGCACAACAACTGTTAAAAACTTTCTGCCGGGAGCGGATTGTCTGAGCACGATCGATTGCTTTAGAAAAATGGGTGTTCAAATCGAGCAAAACGGCAGCGATGTAGTGATTTACGGAAAAGGAATCGATTCCCTGAGCGAGCCAGAAAGCTTTTTAGACGTCGGAAATTCAGGCACAACGATTCGCCTGATGCTCGGAATTTTGGCGGGCCGTCCTTTTTACAGTGCGGTAGCTGGAGATGAGAGCATTGCAAAGCGCCCTATGAAACGTGTAACTGAGCCTTTGAAACAAATGGGGGCTAAAATCGACGGCAGATCCGGCGGAGAATTTACACCTCTGTCAGTGAGCGGCGCTTCATTAAAAGGAATTGATTTTGTCTCACCTGTTGCAAGCGCGCAAATTAAATCGGCTGTTTTGCTGGCCGGACTGCAAGCTGAGGGCACAACAACCGTCACAGAGTCTCATAAATCTCGTGACCACACTGAGCGGATGCTTTCTGCTTTTGGGGTTAAACTTTCTGAAGATCAAACGAGTGTTTCTATTGCAGGAGGCCAGAAACTGACAGCTGCAGATATTTTTGTTCCTGGGGACATTTCTTCAGCGGCGTTTTTCCTTGCTGCGGGTGCAATGGTTCCAAACAGCAGCATTGTACTGAAAAACGTAGGTTTAAATCCGACTCGGACAGGTATCATTGACGTCCTTCAAAACATGGGGGCAAAACTTGACATCAAACCGTCTGCTGACAGCAGTGCGGAGCCTTACGGAGATTTGGTCATAGAAACGTCATCTCTAAAAGCGGTTGAAATCGGAGGAAATATTATTCCGCGTTTAATTGATGAAATCCCTATCATCGCGCTTCTTGCGACTCAGGCGGAAGGAATCACCGTAATTAAGGACGCGGCAGAGCTTAAAGTAAAAGAAACAAACCGCATTGACACTGTGGTTTCCGAGCTTCGTAAGCTGGGTGCTGAGATTGAACCGACAGCAGATGGAATGATGATTCATGGCAAACAAACACTAAAAGGCGGCGCCACAGTGTCCAGTCATGGAGATCATCGAATCGGAATGATGCTTGGCATCGCTTCCTCTATAACGGAGGAGCCGATTGAAATCGAGCAGACAGATGCCATTCATGTCTCTTATCCAACCTTCTTCGAGCATTTAACGACGCTTTCAAACAAATCCTGAAGTTCTTGCTTCAGGATTTTTTGTGCGGATTGGCTGTAAGAATCATAATTCAAGGAAAAAAACATAGCTTGTCTTATAGAGGGAAAAGAAAAACGAAAAGGGGGGATTTGCTTTACTTACAAGCCGGCAGGTCAGAGAGCTGCTTTACTGTACAGAGGGCGATCTTCCTTTTTTCATTTTCTATCTCAAGATCTTTTGGTAAACTAAAAAGACTCAATCATTCCCTGCCGTACAGCAAGCATCTTATTTGCCGGGGGCAATCGTCTGAATTATGATAAGATTAACCCCAACAAATAAAGTTTTTTGTATGGTTGATGTTGTATAGGAAAAGAAAGGACCGGTCCGATTTGAATACATTGATTCAAGAAGCCATAAAATTAGTTGAAGCAGGTGAAACAGAAAAAGGCCTCAATACTCTGTCAAAAGCCGAAAAACAGCTCCATGATGAAGATAAAGCCATCGCAGCCCAGCTGTATTACGAGTGGGGCAATGTAGAAAAAGCGATTTCACTGATCAGTGACTTACATGATTTATATCCGAATGAAACAGAACTGACGAATTTTTATGCTGAACTTTTAATAGATATTGACGAAGAAGAAAAAGCCCTCGCTGTGCTGGAAACCATTCCGGAAACAGATCCATCATATCCGGAAAGTTTGCTGCTTATGGCGGATCTTTATCAGATGCAGGGGTTATTCGAAGTCAGTGAACAAAAGCTTTTACAAGCAAAGTCCATTTTGGCCAATGAACCCATTATTGATTTCGCACTGGGTGAACTTTACTTTACTCAGGGAGCCTATGCAAAAGCGGTTCAATATTTTAAAACAACGGCTGAGGAGCAGAGTGAGATCGGTGGCGTTAACGTCCATCAAAGACTTGCAGAATCGTTAAGTGCCTCAGGTGAATTTGAGGATGCCATTCCGTGGTACGAGAAAGCTGCTGATGAGAATCCTGATCCTAATACGATTTTCGGCTATGGGTTTACAGCCTTACAGGCGGGGTTTGTTAAAACAGCGATTAAGCAGCTGTCTGATTTAAAGGGGCTTGATCCGTCTTATTCTTCACTTTATATGCCGCTTTCGAAAAGCTATGAAGCTGAAGGAATGTATGAAGAGGCATTAAAAACGGCAAAAGAGGGTATCAGTTATGATGAATATAACAAAGAACTTTTCCTCTATGCTGCAAAAATGGCCTTGAAAATCGGGAAGTCAGAAGATGGGAAAAAGCTGCTTCAGGAGGCGCTTGCGCTTGATCCGGGCTTCGTCGAAGCACTTCATACACTGCTTGCCGTGTATCATAAAGAAGAGGATTATGAACTGATCATTGATCTTATTCAAGAGGTGCGCGGCTACGGAGAAGAAGATCCGAAATACAACTGGTATCTTGCAAGCGCATATACCGAATTGGAGCATTACGAGAAAGCAAAACAATCCTTTGAGGCTGCCTTTCTTCACTACCGGGATGACAGAGATTTCTTATATGAATACGGAAGCTTCCTGTTAGAAGAAGGCCTTCAAAAAGAAGCGCTGCCGCTTTTGAAAAAGGTTCTTGAAATTGACGGAACCAATGAAGAGCTGGAAGAAACGATTTTGCGAATCGAAGATGAATTTTCTAGATAAGCAGGAATGATCACCATTCATGTGGAACATATAAGTATATAGATTATACGAACGATAGAGGAGGGAATTACATGCAGACCCCTGTTTCTGTCAATGAGAAAAAGGATTTTATCCGTTGGTTTTTAAACCATTATCAGTTAAAGCGCCGAGAGTGCGTTTGGATCTTGAACTACTTAATGAGCCATGATTCTCTCATGGAGAAGGTTCATTTTGTAGAGCAGGCAGAATTTTGTCCGAGAGGCATCATCATGTCAACACATTGTGTTGAAGAAGTTCCGTTTCGGTTCTATAAAGAGAATGTTATGACAACCGACGCGGAAAAATCTTTTCATGATATTAGATTAAATAAACAACAGGATTTGTTTATCCAGCTTAATTTCCGTTCAGCTTACAGCTCACCTGAGTATGCGGCGGTACTGGAGTCCAATCCGCATATTCCAAAGGATCTGTTTGAGAACAAAAAAGATCAGGGGTTGGCTGAACAAATTTTGGAGCACGCTATTTCTACATTCCAAAAAGAAAAATTATTAAAAGATATTGACGACGCGCTAGATCGTCATGATAAAGACGCATTTGAACAATTATCGCGCCAATTGAATCAGCTCACATAATAAGACCAGCCTTGCAGCGTATTGCAAGGCTTGTTGTCGTAAAGGGGGAGAACGATGAGGTGGAGAATCACTGATGCCAAGGACTATTTACAAGCAAAAGATTATATTGATACCGCTGTCATTCCACTAATTAACATTAAAGTAGGGGGCCATTTCAAAATGGCGGCCGAGAAAGGCGAATTCACGCAGCTTCTGTCAGAAGAACTGGAAAGGCAGCTAAAGGGACGGGTATATTTACTGCCCCCTTATACATATGTTGATAGAAATGAAAAAACCGTTCATGGACTACAAGATTTGCGAGAAGAGCTCAAATCAGAATTTCCGCATGTTGTGCTGCTCACATCTGACGAAAATTGGAAAAATGAGCATGCATTAGGCGAAATCATTGTGACACCGTCTATTCCGTTAGAGCATTTGAATGATTCTTTAAAAAGAAAAATATTAGATGAACGCACTGCTGAAATTTTGAACGTTTTGTTACAGTTGTGGAGCGCTTCATAAAAACACTTATATTTCCTGATAAACAATATTTTGGCTATATTGACCTTGTTGAGAGATTCATATATTATGAGGGTGTCTAGTGTTATTGCAATATTTTCTATTTTAGTCAGTTTGCAGGGGTGACCTAGAGGGGGGAGAAAAGATGGGCGGAAAACATGATATATCCAGACGTCAATTTTTAAATTATACGCTTACAGGCGTAGGGGGTTTTATGGCGGCTAGTATGCTCATGCCTATGGTTCGCTTTGCACTCGACCCGGTATTAAAATCGACAGGAAAGCAGGATATGGTTCAGGTTGTCAGCGTAGATGAGCTGACAAAAGAACCGCAGCGTTTTGATTTCAAAATTAATCAAGTCGATGCCTGGTATGAGTCAGAAGAGTCAAGATCAGCCTGGGTCTTCAAAAACGGGGATGAAATTGTAGCGCTTTCGCCAATTTGCAAACATTTAGGATGTACGGTGAACTGGAATAGTGATCCTAAAAATCCGAATAAATTCTTTTGTCCATGCCATTACGGACTCTATGAAAAGGACGGCACCAATGTCCCGGGCACGCCGCCGCTAGCGCCTCTTGATCATTATGAGCAAGAAGTAAAAGACGGCTTCCTGTATCTTGGAAAAGCAAAGCCTAAGGGGGAAGGGTGACATGCTGAACAAAATTTATGACTGGGTAGATGAGCGGCTTGATATTACACCGATGTGGAGGGATATTGCCGATCACGAAGTACCGGAACATGTAAATCCCGCCCATCATTTCTCTGCGTTTGTGTATTGCTTTGGGGGACTGACGTTTTTTGTAACCGTTATCCAAGTGTTATCTGGAATGTTTTTAACGATGTACTATGTGCCTGATATTAAAAATGCCTGGGAATCGGTATATTATTTGCAAAATGAAGTGGCATTCGGCCAGATTGTCAGGGGGATGCACCACTGGGGTGCGAGCCTGGTCATTGTGATGATGTTTTTACATACGCTGAGGGTCTTTTTCCAAGGGGCGTATAAAAAGCCGCGCGAGCTGAACTGGATTGTCGGTGTGCTGATCTTTTTTGTCATGCTCGGGCTTGGCTTTACAGGCTACTTGCTGCCTTGGGACATGAAGGCTTTGTTCGCAACAAAAGTCGGGCTGCAGATCGCTGAAGCCACGCCTTTGATCGGGACGCAAGTCAAAACACTCCTTGCGGGGCACCCGGATATTGTAGGCGCCCAAACGCTGACTAGGTTTTTTGCGATCCATGTATTCTTTCTTCCCGCCGCATTGTTCGGGCTGATGGCTGCACATTTTATTATGATCCGAAAGCAGGGGATTTCAGGACCGCTTTAAACTCTTGATCTGCGAATAAAAGGGAGGGGATGACATGCACCGGGGCAAAGGGATGAAATTTGTAGGCGACTCAAGGATACCGGCTGAAAAAAAGCCGAATATACCGAAGGATTATTCGGAGTATCCGGGGAAAACAGAGGCTTTCTGGCCGAATTTCTTGTTGAAGGAATGGATGGTTGGCGCTGTCTTTCTGATCGGTTTTCTTGTTTTGACGATTGTGCATCAGCCGCCTTTGGAGCGGATGGCGGACCCGACTGATACTGGTTATATTCCGTTGCCGGATTGGTATTTTCTTTTCTTATACCAGCTGTTGAAGTATGAATACGCCGCCGGGAGCTTTACAGTAGTCGGCGCCATGATTATGCCGGGGCTCGCTTTTGGCGCCCTGCTTTTGGCGCCATTTCTTGACAGAGGAACGGAAAGAAGGCCTTGGAAGCGTCCTGTTGCTGTCGGTATGATGCTTCTGGCCATTTCCGCTGCTGTATTTTTGACGTGGCAGTCAGTTGCGACTCACGACTGGGCCAAGGCAGAAGAACAGGGAAAAATCACAAAAGAAGCCGACATTGACACCAATGCGGAAGGATATAAGATTTTTAAGGAGCAGGGCTGTATTTCTTGCCATGGGGATAACCTTCAAGGGGGAGCGGCCGGGCCTTCATTAGTGGACACTGGACTGAAACCGGAAGAAATCAAAAAAATCGCTGTCGAAGGGAAAGGCCAAATGCCGGCGGGTGTGTTTAAAGGGAATGATAAGCAGCTCGAAGAACTTGCGAAATTCATTTCGGAAACAACCGCAAAATAAACATATTGTGAATGGTGTAATGGAAGGATATACTTTGAATATCAAAAGCTGACCCGGCGTCAGCTTTTTTATATGGACACCTTATTTTTTACAGACTGAGAGTTGATATGATGTGAAATGGTTTCAATATGTATTAGGACAGCGCCCGATGCTGATTCTTGTCTTAGCCATTAATTTTCTGGGAACGGTTTACGGGTACTATTGGTACTTGCCGCAGCTTCTGGAGACACCGGCCCGTTTCCTGATTTTTGTTCCGGACAGTCCGACAGCAACATTTTTCTTTCTGTTTGTGCTGCTCGCCTTTATCATGAAACGGAACGCTCCGCTCTTTGAGGCGCTTGCGCTAGTCACCCTCGTAAAGTACGGTCTATGGGCGGTCGCTATGAATTTTCTTGTGCTGGCTGTAACAGGTGACTTGCCGTGGGAGGGCTATATGCTGATTGCCTCGCATTTTGCAATGGCGGTCCAAGGCGTATTGTACAGTCCGTATTTTCGTTTTTCTTTTTGGCATCTTGCAATTGCTGCAGTCTGGACGCTGCATAACGATGTCATTGATTACTTGTTTGACATGATGCCTCAATACTCTATGCTTTCTGATTATATGACAGATATAGGGTACGGAACATTTTGGCTCAGCATCTTTTCAATCGGGCTAGCTTACTTTTTAGTGGTTTCAAAAAAGCAAACAAAGCTTGACCTGATGTAAAGACAATCTTGGTCTATCCTTGTCCCTTTCTTCATATTCTGTAAGGAGAGAGAGTGGGAGGGACCTGCATGAAACGAAAGCTGACGATCTGTTTGTTGATTGCTCTTATTTTTTATAATGGAAATGCCAAGGCTGCAGAGCGGGGAAGCCTCGAAGAATTGAATGATTTATCCGATACAGTCTTTCAAATGACCCGCCAGTCGAAATATGAAGAGGCGCTGCAAGTCTTGGATTATTTTGAAAAAACATTAAAATCCGCTGAAAAAAAACAGCAAGACCTCATGCTAACCGGAGCCCAAATCCGTCAAATCACACTGGGCTATAACGATATGGTACGGAGCTTAAAGCAGACTGATACATCAGATATACAAAAACTCAGAGCAGCCGCGCAATTCAGAATGCTGGTGGATGCGGTTGAGAATCGATCCGTTCCGCTTTGGGGCTCACTGGAAAAACCGATTATGGAAGCCTTTGCTGAACTTAAGCAGGATGTTCAAAAGAATGAAAGCACGAGCTTTCATGAAAAATGGAATGAATTTATCAGTTTATATGATTTGATTTATCCCAGTCTTACAATCGATGTATCAGAGGATCAGCTTGAAACAGTCGGAAAACATATAGAAGTCATTGAGCAAGAGGAATTTCAGCAAATGACCGAGAGCACGAAGCTTGAACGGCTATCCCTTCTTCAGCATGATCTGAAAAACGTATTTGACAGGGTGGAAGAGGATGATGCTGATCCGTCTTTGCTCTGGGTGATGATCACAACCGGCAGTATCATTATTACTGCTCTCACCTATGTCGGCTACAGAAAATACAAAGCGGAAAAAAACAAGCTGAAAAAACGGGACTACCCTAAATAAGCATGAGGGGCGGCAGCTGCCGCCCTTTTTGTAATTAAATGTCAGCGGGGAAGCGGATTTTTATTTTCATCAAGCGTAAATCCTTCTCCGAGCACATCGTGGACATCGCTTACCGCCACAAAGGCATGAGGATCAACGGAGTTAATCACACTTTTCAGCATTACCAATTCGTTTTTCGGCACCACACAATAAAGGACATCTATATCCTCTTTTGTATAGGAACCCTGTCCTTTCAAAATGGTGACGCCTCGTTCCATTTCTTCAAGAATCTTTTTCTGAATCCGGTCGTTTTTCGATGAGATGATCGTAGCGCCTTTAGCAGTGTATCCGCCTTCCTGAATAAAATCAATGAGTTTTGCAGCTACAAATACAGCCACCAGGGTATACATCGCTTCTTTATAGGAGAGATAAGTAAGCAAAGACAAAATAATGACGCAGGCATCGAAAGCAAACATCGTTCTGCCCATCGGAATCCCAAAATACTTATTGACCAAACGGGCGATAATATCAACCCCGCCTGTCGTTCCGCCAAACTTAAATATAATTCCTAATCCGGCTCCGATAAACACGCCGGCAAATAAAGCAGCGAGCGCTAAATCATGCTGAAGAGGCATATGTATTTCATATCGCTGAAAGATGCTGAGGAACAAAGACAAGGCGACAGTGCCGACAAGGGTATAAACAAACATAGTCCTGCCAAGTAAACGCCAGCCGATAAAAAAGATCGGGATGTTCAAAACCAGGTTCGAGATAGAGGGGCTGATATGGAAAAGGGCATAAAGCAAAAGTGTAATACCTGTAAAACCGCCCTCAGCCAGATTGTTCTGCATATTGAAATGAACCAAGCCGAATGAAAAAATTGCCGCTCCGATTAAAATGAAAAATATGTTTTTTAATCTAATTTCTCCAAGCATCACACAAAACCCCTTTTCCTTCCATTGGATAGCGTTTATATTATAGTGGATGAAAAAGAAAACAGCAAACGTGCTTAAACATTTGTCAAACGTATCTGAATTAGCTAACATGTAAGAGGATGATAGGAGGTTTCGTGCAGTGAGTGAAAAAACAATGAAAGACATACAGGCTGAGGTAGACCGTTACATTGGCCAATTTAAAGAAGGGTATTTCAGCCCGCTTGCCATGATGGCAAGGCTGACCGAAGAACTGGGCGAGCTTGCCAGAGAAGTCAATCATCGTTATGGAGAAAAACCAAAAAAAGCGACTGAAGATGATAAAAGCATGGAAGAGGAAATGGGCGACGTGCTGTTTGTGTTGGTTTGTTTAGCCAACTCACTTGATATTTCATTAGAGGAAGCCCACGACCGAGTGATGTATAAATTTAATACGAGAGATAAAGATCGCTGGACTAGAATAGAAGAAGGAAAGTAGAGGAGATCATGATGTCAAACGAAACAATTAAAGTAGTCATTGCAGGGCCGCGTGGAAGAATGGGGCAGGAAGCTGTGAAATTGGCGGAACGAACACCTCAGTTTGACCTTGTTGGGGCCATTGACCATACATACGACCGGCAAAAATTATCTGATGTGATGTCTGTTGAGTCAGAGGCTCTGATTTACACAGATATCCATGCCTGCTTTACAGAAACACAGCCGGATGTCTTAATTGATTTAACAACGCCTGAAATTGGGAAAATACATACAAAAATTGCATTAGAGTACGGAGTTCGTCCTGTTGTCGGAACGACCGGTTTCTCAGAAGATGATTTAAATGAGCTCACGTCTCTAACAGAAGAGAAGGGAATCGGAGCCATCATCGCTCCAAACTTTGCACTTGGTGCGGTGCTGATGATGAAATTTTCGAAAATGGCTGCCAACTACTTTGAGGATGTAGAAATTATTGAGCTTCACCATGACCAAAAGCTTGACGCACCGAGCGGAACTGCACTTAAAACAGCGGAAATGATTTCAGAAGTCCGTAAAGAAAAACAACAAGGACATCCCGATGAAAAAGAAATTCTCCCAGGAGCAAGAGGAGCGGAGCAAAACGGTATCCGCTTGCACAGCGTGCGTCTTCCGGGGCTGATCGCACATCAGGAAGTCATGTTCGGCATGGATGGCCAAATGCTTCAGATTCGCCATGATTCCTATAACCGCGCTTCTTTCATGTCAGGTGTTAAACTGTCAGTCGAACAAGTCATGAAGATTGACCAGCTTGTGTATGGATTAGAAAATATCATTGATTAGACAGGGGGATAAATGATGAAAATTGCTTTGATCGCGCATGACAAGAAAAAACAGGATATGATTCAATTCACGACTGCCTATCGGAATATTTTGAGGCATCACGACCTATACGCAACCGGAACAACGGGATTGAAAATTCAAGAGGCGACAGGTCTTCAAATTGAACGTTTTCAATCCGGCCCTTTAGGTGGAGACCAGCAAATCGGCGCACTGATCGCAGCCAATGCACTCGACCTTGTCATTTTTTTGCGCGACCCGCTGACCGCGCAGCCGCATGAACCGGATGTCTCGGCATTAATCCGGTTATGTGACGTGTATTCCATTCCGCTCGCCACAAATATGGGTACCGCGGAGATTCTTGTCCGCACCCTTGATGAAGGTGTTTTCGAATTCCGCAATCTTCTTAGGGGAGAAGAGCCGAATGTATAATGCTGACGTTCTTGCTTTTGGCGCCCACAGTGATGATGTCGAGATCGGAATGGGCGGCACAATCGCAAAGTTTGTCAAACAAGGAAAAAAAGTAATGATATGCGATTTGACCGAAGCGGAACTCTCTTCAAACGGAACTGTCAGTTTACGTAAAGAAGAAGCAGCTGAAGCAGCCCGTATATTAGGCGCAGAAAAAAGAATGCAGCTGACGCTTCCAGACCGCGGCCTGATGATGAGTGACCAGGCCATTCGGGCGATTGTCAGTGTGATCAGAACCTGCCGGCCAAAAGCAGTTTTTATGCCATATAAAAAGGATCGCCATCCGGATCACGGCAATGCCGCTGCACTGGTGGAAGAAGCAATCTTTTCCGCAGGAATCCATAAATATAAAGATGAAAAGAGCCTTCCCGCGCATAAAATAAGCAAGGTTTACTACTATATGATAAATGGTTTTCATCAGCCTGATTTTGTCATTGATATATCGAATACAATAGAGGCCAAGAAACAAAGCCTTAATGCCTACAAAAGCCAGTTTATACCGTCAAAGGATTCAGTTTCAACTCCTCTGACGAATGGCTATATCGAGATCGTTGAAGCGAGAGAAAAGCTTTACGGTAAAGAAGCGGGTGTGGAGTATGCCGAGGGTTTCTTTTCCAAACGGATGCTGTTGCTCGATCATGATGTGCTTGGGGGCGAACAATGAAAAAACTAAAAATAGGGATCACATGTTATCCGAGCGTCGGAGGCTCAGGTATCATTGCGACAGAACTGGGGAAGCAGCTTGCTGAAAAAGGACATGAAATCCATTTTATCACATCAAGCATCCCGTTTAGACTGAATACATATCACCCCAATATTCATTTTCATGAGGTTGAGGTTAATCAATATGCTGTTTTTAAGTATCCGCCGTATGATTTGGCATTGGCAAGCAAAATTGCTGAGGTGGCGGAACGGGAGAATTTAGACATTATACATGCTCACTACGCTCTCCCGCATGCGGTTTGCGCTTATCTAGCAAAGCAGATGCTGAAACGCAATATCGGCATTGTGACAACTTTGCACGGCACGGATATTACGGTGCTGGGATATGACCCGTCTCTAAAAGATCTTATCCGTTTTGCCATTGAGGCATCAGACAGGGTGACCGCTGTCTCCTCAGCGCTTGCAGCTGAAACGTACGATTTAATTAAACCGGAGAAAAAAATAGAAACGATTTATAACTTTATAGATGAGCGCGTGTATTTGAAGAAAAACAATGGAGCGATTAAAGAGAAACATGGTATTTTACCAGACGAAAAAGTCGTCATCCATGTGTCTAACTTCAGAAAGGTCAAACGCGTGCAGGATGTCATCCGCGTGTTCCGGAATATCGCCGGCAAAACGAAAGCCAAGCTGCTTTTAGTCGGGGACGGCCCGGAGAAGTCGACGGCCTGTGAGCTTGTCAGAAAATATGGATTGGAAAACCAAGTCTTAATGCTTGGAAATCAAGACCGTGTTGAGGAGCTTTATTCTATTAGCGATCTGAAACTGCTGCTGTCCGAAAAAGAAAGCTTCGGACTTGTCCTGCTTGAAGCGATGGCTTGCGGAGTGCCTTGTATCGGAACAAACACTGGCGGTATCCCGGAGGTTATTAAAAACAGTGTGAGCGGATTTTTGGTGGATGTCGGCGACGTTGCAGCCGCAACAGCCTGCGCGATGCGTATTTTAGAAGATGAACAGCTAAGCAAGGGTTTTACAAAGGCGGCAATGGAAATGCTAAAAAATGAATTTTCTTCACAAAAAATTGTCAGCCAGTATGAACAGATTTATGCCGATTTAGCAGAACCGGAGTGATCATATGGAACAAGTTTTTATCAAAGCGCTTCCCGTGCTCCGCACCTTAATTGAAGCGGGCCACCAGGCTTATTTTGTGGGAGGCGCAGTTCGAGACAGCTATATGAAACGAACGATCGGAGATGTCGATATTGCGACTGATGCGGCACCGGATCAAGTAGAACGGCTGTTTCAGCGGACGGTTGATGTAGGAAAAGAGCACGGGACCATTATTGTGCTCTGGGAAGATGAAACCTATGAAGTCACGACATTCCGGACTGAATCAGAGTATGAGGATTATAGAAGACCTTCAGAAGTGAACTTTATCACATCATTAGAAGAGGATTTGAAACGCAGGGATTTGACGATTAACGCGATGGCCATGACAGCGGAAGGTCAAGTGCTTGATTATTTTGGCGGCAAGAAAGATATTGATCAGAAGCTGATTCGAACCGTCGGAAGGCCCAATCACAGATTTCAAGAGGATGCGCTTCGCATGCTGAGAGCCGTACGTTTTATGAGCCAGCTTGGCTTTACGCTTTCACTAGAAACAGAAGAAGCGATCACGAAGGAAAAAACACTCTTATCCCATGTTTCAGTTGAACGAAAAACAATAGAGTTCGAGAAACTGCTAAAGGGAAGAGCGTCCCGCCAGGCGCTTCAAACTCTCATTCAAACTGGGTTGTACGAAGAACTGCCTGGTTTTTATCATAAACGAGAGAACCTGCTTGCGGCGAGTGAGTTTTCGTTTGAATCTTTAACATCCCGTGAGGAGCTTTGGGCTGCGCTTTTAATTGATCTTGAAATAGATTTGAAAGATGCGCCGCTTTTCCTGAAAGCATGGAAGCTTCCGGGAAAAGTAATGAAGGAAGCCATTCACATTGCCTATACGTTTGGCCAAAGCCTTGACGCTATGTCAATGTACGAGGCTGGGGAAAAAGCACTTCTTTCAGCGGCCAGAATATCACAGCTTCGGCAAAACGAAAGACTAGATGAAGAAAAATTGAAGGACATCCAAAACGCTTATCAAAGCCTGCCGATTAAAAACCTTAAGGATCTTGATATCACGGGTAAGGATTTGCTTGCGCTGCGAAACCGGCCTGCCGGACAATGGGTGTCGGAAGAATTACAGCGGATTGAGCAGGCTGTTTTGACGGGAAAGCTCTCCAATCAAAAGAAGCACATAGAGGAGTGGCTGAAGACATGCGGTCAACATTAAGAAAAGATCTTATTGAATTATTTTCTCAGGCTGGAAATGAATTTATTTCCGGCCAAAAAATCAGTGACGCCCTCGGCTGTTCCAGAACTGCTGTGTGGAAGCATATTGAAGAGCTTCGGAAAGAGGGCTATGAAGTAGAAGCTGTTAGGAGAAAAGGATATCGTCTCATCAAAAAGCCCGGGAAACTCAGTGAAAGTGAAATTCGCTTCGGACTGAAAACGGAAGTGATGGGCCAGTACCTTATTTATCACGACGTTCTAGCAAGCACGCAAAAAACGGCGCATGAGCTTGCAAATAATAACGCAGCAGAGGGCACTCTCGTCGTGGCTGATAAACAAACAGCCGGCAGGGGGCGAATGTCAAGGGTATGGCATTCCCAAGAGGGAAACGGTATTTGGATGAGCCTGATTTTACGGCCTGACATTCCGCTCCAAAAAACACCGCAGCTCACATTACTTGCTGCAGTAGCTGTTGTGCAGGGAATAGAAGAGGCAGCAGGCATCCAAACGGATATAAAATGGCCTAATGATATTTTGATTAACGGAAAAAAAACAGTCGGCGTCTTAACAGAAATGCAGGCCGAGGAAGACCGGGTACGTTCGGTCATCATCGGGATTGGCATTAACGTCAATCAGCAGTCGGATGATTTTCCAGATGACCTGAAGGACATTGCGACAAGCCTCAGCCAAGCCGCCGGAGAAAAAATTGACCGGGCCGGTGTCATCCAGCATATCTTGCTTACCTTTGAAAAACGGTACCGGGATTATATGACGCACGGTTTTACGCCGATTAAGCTTTTATGGGAAAGCTACGCGCTGGGAATCGGCTCTAATATGAGGGCCAGAACATTAAATGGAACATTTTACGGGAAGGCGTTAGGTATAGATGATGAAGGTGTTCTTCTTTTAGAAACGAAGGAAGGCATTAAAAAAATCTATTCTGCCGATATAGAATTAGGTTAATGTGTTGGTACAAGCCCGTTGATTTTGGTATACTTCCATTGGGCAGTATCGCCTGCGAACTGCACCTATTATAAAAATAGATTGACATTGCAGCAGTCTGCCTTGATCCAAAAAAGGACTGGGACAGAGGGATGAAACTCGCCGAACTTTAGAAAGTGAAGAATCCTTCTCGTGTAACGGAAGGTTTTTTGGCTTGTATAAGAAAACGGCAGCTCATCTCCTCTAAACATGAGGAGGAGAAAACATGAAAACAAAACTCGATTTTCTAAAAATGAAGCAGACTGAAGAACCGATTGTGATGCTGACCGCTTATGATTATCCGGCAGCTAAGCTTGCTGAACAAGCGGGAGTTGACATGATTTTAGTCGGTGATTCACTCGGAATGGTCGTCCTCGGACTTGATTCAACTGTCGGCGTGACAGTTGCGGACATGATCCATCATACAAAAGCCGTTAAAAGGGGCGCGCCAAATACATTTATCGTAACGGATATGCCGTTTATGTCTTATCACCTGTCCAAGGAGGATACGCTGAAAAATGCAGCGGCTATCGTTCAGGAAAGCGGAGCCGACGCACTGAAGCTTGAAGGCGGAGAAGGCGTGTTTGAATCCATTCGCGCATTGACGCTTGGGGGCATTCCGGTAGTTAGTCACTTAGGTCTGACACCGCAGTCAGTCGGTGTATTGGGTGGATATAAAGTACAGGGCAAAGACGAACAAAGCGCCAAAAAATTAATAGAAGACAGTATAAAATGCGAAGAAGCAGGAGCTATGATGCTTGTGCTGGAATGTGTGCCTGCAGAACTCACAGCCAAAATTGCCGAGATGCTAAGCATACCTGTCATCGGAATCGGTGCCGGTGTGAAAGCGGACGGACAAGTTCTCGTTTATCATGATATTATCGGCCACGGTGTAGAGAGAACACCTAAATTTGTAAAGCAATATACGCGAATTGACGAAACAATCGAAACAGCAATCAGCGGATATGTCCAGGATGTAAGACATCGTGCTTTCCCTGAACAAAAACATTCCTTTCAAATGAATCAGACAGTGCTGGACGGCTTGTACGGAGGAAAATAAGATGAGACAGATTACAGATATTTCACAGCTGAAAGAAGCCATAAGACAATACCAGTCAGAGGGGAAGTCAATCGGATTTGTTCCGACGATGGGCTTTCTGCATGAGGGGCATTTAACCTTGGCAGACAAAGCAAGACAAGAAAATGACGCCGTCGTTATGAGTATTTTTGTGAATCCTGCGCAATTCGGTCCTAATGAAGATTTTGAGGCATATCCGCGCGATATTGAGCGGGATGCGGGCCTTGCAGATAACGCAGGCGTCGATATTCTTTTTACGCCTAGTGCCCATGATATGTATCCTGGCGAAAAGAATGTCACGATTCGCGTCGAAAGACGCACGGATGTTTTATGCGGACGCTCAAGAGAAGGACATTTTGACGGTGTTGCAATTGTACTGACGAAGCTGTTCAATCTTGTGCAGCCGACCCGTGCCTATTTCGGTTTAAAGGATGCACAGCAGGTGGCGGTTGTTGATGGCTTAATCAGCGATTTCTTCATGGATATTGAACTGGTTGCTGTCGATACAGTCAGAGAGGAAGACGGCTTAGCCAAAAGCTCCCGCAATGTATACTTAACTGCTGAGGAAAGAAAAGAAGCGCCTAAGCTGTATCGGGCCCTTCAAACAAGTGCGGAGTTGATCAGAGCCGGCGAAAGAGACCCTGAAGCGGTGATAAAAGCGGCGAAAGAAATCATTGAAACGACAAGCGGCACCATTGACTATGTGGAGCTTTATTCCTATCCGAAACTCGAGCCTGCGGACAAAATGGAAGGAAAGGTCATTCTGGCTGTTGCAGTTGCTTTTTCAAAAGCGCGTTTAATAGATAATATCATTATTGATATTCGAGAAATGGAGAGAATATAATATGTATCGCACGATGATGAGCGGCAAGCTTCACAGGGCAACCGTTACGGAAGCAAATCTGAACTATGTGGGAAGCATTACAATTGATGAAGATCTTATTGATGCAGTGGGAATGCTTCCTAATGAAAAAGTGCAAATTGTGAATAATAATAATGGAGCGCGTCTGGAAACGTATATTATTCCTGGTGAACGCGGAAGCGGCGTCATCTGCTTAAACGGTGCAGCCGCACGCCTTGTGCAGGTAGGAGATAAGGTTATTATCATTTCCTACAAAATGATGTCTGATCAAGATGCGGCAAGCCACGAGCCAAAAGTGGCTGTTCTGAATGATCAAAACAAAATTGAACAAATGCTGGGGAACGAACCAGCCCGTACAATGTTGTAGAAGAAAAGCCCCCTTTATCGGGGGTTTTCTTTTAAGATTTTGAGAGTAAAACGGTTTTGCCGCTCCATTTCCGTACAAAACGTGTTACACTTTTGTCGTATGCAAGAATTGAGGTGTCCATTTTAATGAATAAGCAACGGTTCGTTGTTATAGATGTAGAAACAACAGGGAATTCGCCGAAGAAAGGCGATAAAATCATACAAATCGCAGCGGTTGTAATTGAAAATGGACAAATTACTGAGCGGTTTTCAAAATACATTAATCCAAATAAATCCATTCCTGCTTTCATTGAGCAGCTTACAGGAATCTCCAATCAAATGGTAGAGCATGAACAGCCGTTTGAGGCTGTCGCTGAGGAAGTGTTTCATTTGCTTGACGGCGCTTATTTTGTCGCCCACAATATCCATTTTGACCTTGGATTTGTCAAGTATGAGTTACATAAGGCGGGCTTTCAGCTCCCAGATTGTGAAGTGCTGGATACTGTCGAACTCTCCCGTATTGTTTTTCCGGGGTTTGAAGGGTATAAGCTGACCGAATTAAGCGAGGAGCTTCAACTGCGGCATGATCAGCCGCACCGGGCTGACAGCGACGCTGAAGTGACAGGGCTTATTTTTTTGGAAATCCTTGAAAAGCTGCGGCAGCTTCCTGATCCGACATTAAAACAGTTAAGAAGACTTTCGCAGCATTTTATCAGTGATCTGACGCATTTGTTGGATATGTTCATTTATGAAAACAAACATACCGAAATACCCGGCTATGCGCGCTTTTCTTCCTTTTCTGTCAGAGAACCTGCAACGATCGATGAACGTGTCAATGAAGACGGAAACTTCTCATTTGAGATGGAAAATTGGGAAGCGGGCAATGAAAAAGCGCTGTCTGCGTTAATGCCCGGTTATGAAAAAAGAGACGGCCAAATGATGATGATCAAAGAGGTGGCTGAAGCGTTTGCGAATCGTGAGCATGCGCTGATTGAAGCTCCTCCGGGAATCGGAAAAACGATTGGCTACCTCATTCCGGCTGCGCTTTTTGCCAAGAAATCAAAAAAACCGGTCATTATCAGCACGTATTCAACGCTTTTACAGCAGCAGATTTTGACAAAGGATTTGCCGATTGTCCAAGATCTGTTTCCATTTCCGGTAACAGCGGCGGTTTTAAAAGGACAATCGCATTATTTATGCCTGTATAAATTCGAGCAGGTGCTTCATGAAGAAGATGATAATTATGATGCCGTATTGACAAAGGCACAGCTCCTCGTTTGGCTGACTGAGACAAACACAGGAGATGTAGCTGAACTGAATCTGCCTTCAGGCGGAAAATTGCTGTGGGACAGATTGGCTTATGACGAGGGCTCCTATAAAAGAAGTCGACATGAAAGTGTGACCGGGTTTTATGAGCGTGCCAAGGAGATTGCCATGCGTTCCGATTTGGTGATTACCAACCATTCCCTTTTGCTGACCGATGAAGGCAGCCAGAAAAAAAGACTCCCTGAAAGCGGCACATTTATTATCGATGAAGCCCATCATTTTGAACGTGCGGCGAGCGAACATTTAGGAAAAAGAGCCACGTATATAGAATTGCATTCTAAATTGAACAGAATCGGCACTCTGAAGGAACAGGGGCTTCTAAAAAAGATGAGACAGCTATTTCAGCGAAACAGCCTGCCCGTTGATTCTTTTTTCGAATTGGAAGAGTGGATTCAGCACATCCAAGCAGAAAGTGATGCTTTCTTCAGCTCTGTGCATTCTTTTGTCAAACGAAGAAAACCTAAAGAAGACTTAAACCGTCTAGTCTATAAGGTGAACAAAGAAAGCCAAGATAAAAGCTGGCCTATTTTAACGGATGGAGCAGAGAGGCTTTGTTCCATGCTGACACATTTGCAGCAGCTTTTTGAGGCACAGTCGGCTCTGATGGAAAAACATCTGACGAGTATGAAGAGCAAAACCGCTTATTTAGCCGATGAATATCAAAGAGTCATGAAAGGCTTGCAGCATTACTGTCTAACGTTGCAGAAGCTGTTCTTCGAGTCTGATGACGATGAAGCGGTTTGGGTTGAAATAGACGCAAAGGGAGCAAAAAACGCAGTGGCCATTTACGCACAGCCGCTTGAACCTGGTGAACTCCTGGCTGATCAGTTTTTCGCGCGCAAAAACAGTGTGGTGCTGACATCTGCAACCCTTACTGTCGAAGATTCATTTCAATTTATGATTGAACGTCTGGGACTGGATGACTTTTTCCCGCGAACAATGAGAATTGAGTCGCCTTTTTCTTACGATGAGCGCATGCGGGTGATGATTCCAAAAGAAATGAAATCAATTCAAGATACAGGGCAAACTGAATTTATACAGGATACGGCCCGTTATATTGAACTGATGGCAAAGGAAAAACAGCCCAAAATCCTTGTGCTGTTCACGTCTCATGATATGCTGAAAAAGGTTCATCAGGAGCTGAAGCAAGCGATGAGTGCTTCCGGCATTCAGCTCTTGGCGCAAGGAATTTCAGGCGGAAGTCCAGGCAAACTGATGAAAACTTTTAAAACATCCAATCAGGCGATCTTGCTTGGTACAAATCACTTTTGGGAAGGCGTTGATTTTCCTGGTGATGAGCTGATAACGGTAATGATCGCAAGGCTTCCATTCCGGTCCCCTGATCATCCGCTTCATGCTGCGAAATGTGAGCTTGCCCGAAAACAAGGGCGGAATCCGTTTCAAACAGTATCACTTCCGGAAGCTGTGCTGACCTTCAGGCAAGGAATCGGCCGTTTGCTGCGGACAGCGGGAGACAAAGGGACGATTGTCATATTGGACAGACGGATTAAAACGGCAGGTTATGGCCGGTTGTTTCTTGATGCCCTGCCGACAACTTACGTATCCGAAATGACTGACAGCGAGCTTGAGGCTTACGTTGCAGGGGAAAA
This sequence comes from Bacillus vallismortis, assembly GCF_040784915.1. GTDB lineage: Bacteria > Bacillota > Bacilli > Bacillales > Bacillaceae > Bacillus > Bacillus subtilis_G. The sequence goes on along the minus strand of NZ_CP160797.1, from coordinate 2,389,626 downwards.
AGAATAAAAGCCGCATAAAGCGGCTTTTGCGGTGTGGGAATAGGATGGTGTTTTATTTAAAAGCGGTTTTGCCGCTCTGTGATACTAGTATGGCGTGTCCTAAAACGGAGTATGACTAACAATATTTGTTCAAACTGGAGGATGAAAAAATGGAAAGCAAAATCGAGATTCTTTCAACAATTAATGTAGAGCATTCTGATGACCTTTATAAAATTGTAGACACACTGAATCGGACACTGAAAAGAGATAATCTGATGTTCGGCCTTGCGCTGGATGAAGAAAACAAAAACCAAGCCGTTTTTACCATTTATCGTACGTAGGTGAGAAGATGAGAAAAAAAGCATTAATATTTACCGCCATTTTTGGTATTATTTTTTTAGCAGTACTTCTTGTCTCGGCAAGCATTTATAAATCAGCCATGGCACAAAAGGAAGAGGGGCACGAAGCAGCAGCTGCTGAAGCTAAAAAAGAAACCGATCTCGCCAACGTTGATCAAGTCGAAACATTTGTCGGAAAAGAAAAATATTATGTTGTAAAGGGAACGGACAAAAAAGGAAGCAAATTATATGTCTGGGTTCCTGCCGATAAAAAAGCAAAAATTCTCTCAAAAGAAGCAAAAGAGGGAATCTCCGAAGACAAAGCGGCGAAAATCATACAGGATGAAGGACTGGTTTCAAAGCAAAAAGAGGTTCATCTGGCAAGAGAGGGAAATGTCCTGCTTTGGGAAGTAACGTACTTAGACAAAGAAGGTCAATACAGTTTAAGTTATGTGGACTTTACAACTGGAAAGATTCTCAAAAATATGACGCCTTAAGACGAATTAGGGGGAGTTCAAGTTGAAACTGGCAAAAAGAGTATCCGCATTAACACCGTCTACCACACTGGCAATCACAGCAAAAGCGAAAGAACTGAAAGCGGCAGGCCATGATGTTATCGGCCTAGGGGCAGGCGAACCTGACTTTAATACACCGCAGCACATCATTGATGCCGCTGTACGTTCTATGAACGAAGGCCATACGAAGTACACGCCTTCAGGTGGTCTGGCTGAACTCAAAAACAGCATTGCAGAGAAATTTAAACGTGACCAGAATATTGAATACAAACCGTCTCAAATCATTGTCTGCACAGGTGCCAAACATGCGCTGTACACCCTTTTCCAAGTGATTTTGGATGAAGGAGATGAAGTCATTATTCCAACACCTTACTGGGTGAGCTATCCGGAGCAGGTGAAACTCGCTGGCGGAAAGCCTGTTTATGTAGAAGGGCTTGAGGAAAATCATTTCAAAATTTCTCCTGAACAGCTGAAAAATGCGATCACGGAAAAAACAAAAGCGATCGTCATCAATTCTCCAAGCAACCCGACTGGCGTTATGTATACGGAAGACGAACTGGCGGCGCTCGGTGAAGTGTGCCTTGAACATGACATCCTGATTGTGTCTGACGAAATTTATGAAAAACTTACATACAGCGGAAAGAAACACGTTTCCATTGCACAGCTGTCTGACAGCCTGAAAGAGCAAACGGTTATTATTAACGGCGTGTCGAAGTCACACAGCATGACGGGCTGGAGAATCGGTTATGCGGCGGGGGCCGAAGACATTATTAAAGCAATGACTAACCTTGCAAGCCACAGCACGTCAAATCCGACATCAATCGCACAGTACGGAGCGATTGCTGCTTATAACGGGCCTTCTGAGCCGCTGGAAGAAATGAGAGAAGCGTTTGAACATAGATTAAACACGATCTACGCAAAGCTTTTAGAGATCCCCGGGTTTAGCTGTGTGAAGCCGGAAGGTGCTTTTTACTTGTTCCCGAATGCAAAAGAAGCAGCTCAAACTTGCGGTTTCAAAGATGTAGACGAATTTGTTAAAGCGCTTCTTGAGGAGGAAAAAGTTGCGATTGTTCCTGGCTCCGGATTTGGCTCTCCTGATAATGTACGCCTTTCTTACGCAACATCGTTAGAACTTCTTGAAAAAGCGGTTGAGAGAATCAAACGTTTTGTAGAAAAACATAGCTAACAGATCAAAAAGCGGCTGACAGAAAAGCCGCTTTTTATCTGCATTGACCCGGCTAGTTAAGAGCGGGTATAATAAAGTGATGATAAAAGAGTTCGCGGGGCAATGGGCTTCCGAATGTCTTTCTTGTTTTGGAGGGAAATATGTTGAAAACAACAATCAACCAAGTGTACAAACACGTAGGTGAGGAAGTAACGATCGGAGCTTGGGTCGCTAATAAGCGTTCAAGCGGGAAAATCGCGTTTTTGCAGCTGCGGGACGGTACCGGCTTTATTCAAGGTGTCGTAGTCAAAGCGGAAGTGGAAGAAAGCATTTTCCAAACAGCTAAATCAGTGACGCAGGAAACGTCACTCTATATAAAAGGGATTGTCAAAGAGGACGAGCGTTCTCCGCTAGGTTATGAGCTAGCTGTGACAGGTATTGAAGTCATTCACGAAGCGACTGATTATCCAATTACGCCAAAAGAACACGGCACAGAATTCTTGATGGATCACAGACATTTATGGCTTCGTTCAAAACGCCAGCATGCCACCATGAAAATTCGTAATGAAATCATTCGCGCGACTTATGAATTTTTTAATAACGAAGGCTTCGTAAAAGTGGATCCGCCCATTCTGACTGGAAGCGCGCCTGAAGGAACAACAGAGCTCTTTGCGACAAAGTACTTTGAGGAAGATGCTTACCTGTCTCAAAGCGGCCAGCTCTACATGGAAGCTGCGGCAATGGCTTTAGGAAAAGTATTTTCCTTCGGGCCGACATTCAGAGCGGAAAAATCTAAAACAAAACGCCACTTGATCGAATTCTGGATGATCGAACCGGAAATGGCGTTTGTACAATTTGAAGAAAACCTTCAAGTGCAGGAAAATTACGTTTCTTTCATTGTGCAATCCGTACTTAAGAATTGCAAAATTGAATTAAACACATTAGGAAGAGACACATCAAAACTTGAGCAAATCAAAGCTCCGTTCCCAAGAATCACGTATGATGAAGCGCTTGATTTTCTGAAAGAAAAAGGCTTTGACGATATCGAGTGGGGAGACGACTTCGGGGCGCCTCATGAAACAGCGATTGCGGAACACTATGACAAACCGGTTTTCATCACTCGCTACCCGACGTCCTTAAAACCATTCTATATGCAGCCGGCTTCTGACCGTGAGGATGTCGTGCTCTGCGCTGACCTGATTGCGCCGGAAGGATATGGAGAAATCATCGGCGGATCCGAACGGATTCACGATATGGAGCTTTTGGAAGCGCGCCTTAAAGAACATGGACTGGATTCTGACGCATATAAATGGTATGCTGAACTTAGAAAATATGGATCAGTTCCTCATTCAGGCTTCGGCCTTGGATTAGAGCGGACAGTAGCTTGGATCAGCGGAGCGCCTCACGTTCGTGAAACCATTCCGTTCCCAAGACTGTTAAACCGTCTATATCCATAATACATTCAAATGAAACAAGAAAAAGAGTCTCCTGCAAGGGAGACTTTTTACAGTAAAGGGGAAAACATGATCCTTTACAGTAAGAGGTGTGACGATGAAAAAACAGCAATTTATTGATATGCATGAACAGGGAACGTCAACAATCCCTAATCTTCTGCTTACGCATTATAAACAGCTCGGGCTTAACGAAACAGAACTTATTCTGCTCTTAAAAATTAAAATGCATTTAGAAAAAGGATCTTATTTTCCTACACCGAATCAGCTGCAAGAAGGGATGTCAATTTCTGTTGAAGAATGCACAAACAGATTGAGGATGTTTATTCAAAAAGGTTTTCTGTTTATTGAAGAATGTGAGGACCAAAACGGTATCAAATTTGAGAAATATTCTCTTCAGCCTTTATGGGGCAATCTGTACGAGTATATACAGCTTGCACAGAATCAAACGCAGGAAAGAAAAGCAGAAGGGGAACAAAAAAGCCTTTATACCATTTTTGAGGAAGAGTTCGCAAGGCCGTTATCACCTTTGGAGTGTGAAACACTGGCCATTTGGCAGGATCAAGATCAGCATGACGCACAGCTGATCAAACACGCCTTAAAAGAGGCGGTACTGTCAGGGAAACTCAGTTTCCGCTACATTGACCGGATTTTGTTTGAGTGGAAGAAAAACGGGCTGAAAACTGTGGAGCAGGCAAAAATCCACAGCCAGAAATTCCGGCGGGTACAAACCAAGCAGACTGAACCGCAAAAAGAGTATAAAAGGCAAGTTCCTTTTTACAATTGGCTTGAACAATAAAGTGAAAAGGTGACAATCGTGTTAAATCTAAAACAAATTGAATTCTGTTTGGACAAGATAGGCGACATGTTTCCCCACGCAGAGTGTGAACTGGTTCATTCCAATCCTTTTGAATTAGTGGTGGCAGTCGCTTTATCTGCGCAATGTACAGATGCACTTGTAAACAGGGTGACCAAAACATTATTTCAAAAATATAAACAGCCGGAAGACTATCTGGCTGTTTCGCTGGAAGAACTTCAGCAGGATATTAAATCAATCGGTTTGTATCGTAATAAGGCAAATAACATCCAAAAATTGAGTAAAATGATTATTGAAGATTACGGCGGAGAAGTGCCGAAAGACCGCGATGAGCTTGTCAAACTGCCTGGTGTCGGAAGAAAGACCGCCAACGTCGTAGTATCTGTTGCCTTTGGCGTGCCGGCCATTGCTGTAGACACCCATGTGGAGAGAGTCAGCAAACGTTTGGGAATCTGCCGGTGGAAAGACTCGGTGCTGGAAGTGGAAAAGACGCTGATGCGCAAGGTGCCAAAAGAAGACTGGTCTGTTACCCATCACCGGCTTATTTTCTTCGGCAGATATCACTGTAAGGCCCAGTCTCCGCGCTGTGCGGAATGTCCGCTGCTGTCTTTGTGCAGAGAAGGGCAGAAGAGAGATAAAAAAGGACTGGTGAAACGATGACGCAAGCGAAAGACGTGTTGGCTTCCTATGAGCAGTACTTAAGCAGTCTTGGCCAGATGAACTCCCTGGATATATCAGAAGCCTTGAGAATCAACCCTGTGTATGTTGACCTCTGTTTGGAATCTCAAGGTGTTTTGCCATGGGAAGACAGCGGCAAGTACGTTCCGCTTTTATTTGAAGTGTGGGAAGACATTAAAGAATCACTTCTCCCAGTCTTTCAAACACGAAAATCGAGATGTGACCAAAATGACATGCTGAAGGGCATTGTATGTTTGCTCGCTTCGTTCCACTGGACAGCGGGTGAGCGGGTAAAATCGCTCGATTGGCCAGAACTAACGGAAAAATCATTTCCCGTGAAGCCAATCAATTGGCCTGAACGAGTAGAATTTATTCTTCTAAAGCCGACTCAATACCATTGCTTTATTCAGCTTGATGAGCTATTTGCTGAAATGAAAAAGCATTTTTATAAATACCATGCGATGAATCGCTAAAACCTCCCCTTTTAAGGGGAGGTTTTTTATGATGAAGAAAAAGCCATCACCCAATAGAGTGACGGCTTTTTGTTTAATTTGCTTTTTCAGTTGATGATGAATTCGTTTGTGTTTTGTCAGATGTATTTGTTTTGTTTTTATTTGTATCAGAGCCTGATGAATCATTTGTATCTGAGTTCGAATCATCATCCGACGTACCCTGATTGTTGCTGTTGTTATTGTTGCTGTTATCGTTGGTTTGGTCTTGATTGCTGTTGTCGGACGGATTGGTGTTCGTGTTGTCTTGTTTTTTGTCTTGATCGTTCGTTGAATCATCTGTCTGATCTTGATCTGTCTGACTGTCATCTGTTTGCGAATCATCAGTCTGTGTATCATCCTGAGATTTATCTTCATCTTGCTTTTCATCATCGGTTTTCTCTTCGTCGTCTTTATCTTCTTTATCCTCAGCCTTCGGCACTTCATACGAAGTGGCGGCTGTATCGCTGCGGACATCGTCGCTGATGGCTGTTACTTGGAATTTATACACAGATCCAGGCTGCACACCGGATATGACGGCTTCTTTTGCAGAACTGTTCTGAATCTCGGAGTAGCTGCCGCCATCGACAGACTGCTTCACTTCAAAGGTGGCATCACCGTCATATTTCCAGCTTAATGTCAGAGATTGATTGTCTTTATCATATTTCACGTTTAAGCCAGTCGGTTTATCTGTTTCTTCTTTTTCATACGTTTTAGAAACAGTGGAAGGGGCAGTGCCTTTGACAAAGTACTCCGTGAGCTTTTTATCGCTTGGCGTATTCGGCCCTGCCAGTTTTGCCGGGTTAGAGCCTTTTTCTACAGTGGCCTCAACTACGCTGTCAGGCTTCTCAAACGATCCGCTTCCGTCATCGACATCGGCAATGAGCTGGGCGAAGATTCGTTTTGCGACTTTTTGCTCTTCAGCAGAAAGTGATTTCTTTCCAGCATCGTTTTCTTCCATACCCGTCCAGACGGCTGCAGTATATTGCGGTGTGTAACCGACAAACCAAGAATCTCGGGCACCGCCGCTTGCGATATTGTACCTTTGGACTTCACTTTCATCAAAGTTTGTAGTCCCGGTTTTACCGGCTACTTCTATCCCAGGTACTTGAGCGAGCTGTCCTGTACCTGTCTTAACAGCTGTTTTCAGCATATCTGTAATCATAAACGCAGTATAGTCACTCATTGCTGACTTTGATTTCGGTGTTAAATCAAGCTTCGTGCCATCGTTGAATTCGATGGATTTTACAAAATGCGGTTCATTATATGTTCCGTTATTTCCAAACGCACTGTATGCGCCTGCCATTGTCAGAGGAGAAACACCATCGTCTCCACCAAAACCGCCAATTGAGTAGGCCTCTGGTACATTATCCTTTGTTAATCCCAGTCCAAGTCCATTTGCAAAGTCTACAGCAGTATCTTTACCAGCTGCCTGGAATGCTTTTAAGGCTGGTATATTTCTAGATTGTGCAAGTGCATAACGCATAGAGATAGGCCCTAGATATTTACGGTCCCAATCACGGATTGGTTTTCCGTTAGAATAAGTGTAAGCTGAGTCATCAATTTGTTCATACGTAGACCATTTTTTGTTTTCAATAACTGGACCGTAGTCTAAAATCGGCTTTATGGTCGAACCAGGCTGTGCCTTAGTTTGAGTTGCATAGTTAAAGCCTCCGACAGGCTGATTGCGCCCAGCACCAATCGCGCGGACTTCTCCGTTTTTTGTATCGAGAAGGGTAACGCCGCCCTGCATGCCTTCAGTAAATCCGACGGTGTCTCCGTCCATTAATTCATCTAGTTTGTCTTGTGCTTTTGTATCTAATGTCGTATAAATTTTTAATCCGTCAGTTCCTGGATTGACATCAGATTTTTCTTCAATTTCTTTCATGACTTCTTCAACAAACGCGCTGTATTTGTTTGAATTGTTTTTTTCATATTCCTTTTGTGACACAACGCCTTCGTCTTTCATCGCCACATTTTTGGCTTTATTAAATTCAGAATCAGAAATAAATCCTTGCTTTTTCATCAGACTGAGTACGATGTTCCGTCTTTTTTCCGCTTTATCCGGGTTTTTAACGGGATTGTACGCTGTCGGGCTTTGCGGCATGCCCGCAAGTGTTGCCGCCTGTTCCACAGTCAATTTGCTTAAATCTGTGACGCCGAAAAATTCCTCCGCCGCTTTTCCGATTCCATATGCTCTAGGAGAAAAATAAATCCGATTTAAATACATTTCTAAAATTTCGTCTTTAGAGTAATTGCGCTCCAGCTGAATCGAAAGCCACACTTCCTGCACCTTCCGTTTCAGCGTCTTCTGATGAGAAAGAAGGGAGTTCTTGACAACCTGCTGGGTGATCGTACTTCCGCCTTCAGCTCCGAAACCGTCTGTAAAGTTGGCGACTACGGCGCCTCCGATACGGACAGGGTCAATCCCATGGTGTTCATAAAAACGGGCGTCCTCTGTCGCAATAAAAGCTTCTTTTACAGTATCAGGAATTTCATCTATTGAGACGTAGGTTCGCTTTTCGGAGCCGTATTCAGCAATTTCTTCTCCATTTCTATCATATATTGTCGAAGAATAAGGCGTCTTTAATTTGTTTTCGTCAAGTTTTGGCGCATCGGAAACCATGACAGCAAATGTGACGGCACCGCCAACTACACCTAAAACAAACAGAATGAGTAAGGTAAAAAGAGTCTTTTTAAACCATCCGCCTTTTTTTCGTTTCTTGCCTTTTTTCGGTGAAGGACTCGATTTGCTGTTCGCTTTTCGTCGAGCTTCACGGCTGTTAAATTGATCTGACATAACATCTCAACCTTTCGTTAATCAACCTTTCGCACTAGATGACGGCGAAAAATAAAGCTGTTCAATAATACTAATATAATCAATTCTAGGTGCGTATCCAAGAGAAATCGGATAAGCCGCTTCCTCTAATTCATCTTTTCGAATTGATTTTCTGCCGTTTTTTTCTTTTCTGTCCCAGAAATCCAACAGTTTATCGGCTTCCAAAAAATAAACCTGGTCGAAAGCGGATATAATAACAAAACAAATGCCGTCTTGAGCCATTACCTGCTTCATATGCTCGATTTGATGGTCATGAAAATTCTGCAGGGGGAAAGAGGTCTTGTTTTTCGTTTCTTTCGCCTCAAAATCAATATACCGCCCTTTGTAAATCCCGTTATAATCTGTTGTCGATGATTGTTTAAAGTAAGCTTCTTTAATCACCGCGGCGCTTCTTTTTGGATAATGGACATTTACAATTTGAACAGGTGTCGGCTTTTTGTGTATAACGGCAATTTGGTTTGTCAGATAATACTTATTCGTTTCGTTTAAGTCATCTTCGAGGGTCATTCCGCGATTACTGTAGGACGGGGCCCTTTTCTGACTGTTTTGGGATGAAACCGAATGTTTCGGCTGAAACGTTTTTCCGTTAGGATACCGAATCACTTTCTCATCCTCCTTATTAAACTATTCGTGACGGAAGTGAATGTACGTGCAAGAACAACAGGCCATCAGAAAGCTTCTTAGCCGGATTGAACGGCAGACAAAAGCAAAAAACGCAGATAACATTTCAAGAACGAACGCATATAAAGCATTTTATGACTGTCATCCGGAAATCAAATGGTCGCTCTTAGCATCTTTTGTTTCTCGCAATGCCGGCTGGTCAATGACTGACTTAAAAGGCAGTCTGTTTCAGCTTGGACTCCGTGAGAGACAGCAAAAGTGGTTCTTTTTAGCCTATGAAAGAGCGAACTGGCTTATTTTTTCGGATGCCTATCCGCAGCTTCTTTTGTACCACTGGTCAAAAAAAATCGGGAAACCGCTGTTCCATCATCTCCATGTGTTTGGCGTCTCGCAATTTATGACGGAAGAATGGGCCCGTTTTTGGCATGAGCGAAACACCGAGCGGCTGATGTATGCCCTCATTGTAAATGAACAAAACACTATCCAAACACCTATTATACAAAATCCTTCGTTTAAAAAGAACGTTTTTGACACGATTCCTTTTTATTTAAGTGACTGGTTTCATTTTAACACCGTTATTTTTCCTTCTTCAGACGGGTTTCTTTACGGCATTTCAGTGAAACGCTTTTCAAAGACAGAGGAAAGGATAAGGCTGGGAAAGCAGCTGTCTCAATTGCTGTTCAGCCCCGAATTATTCTCCTCTTTTTATCACTTTTTGCACACAGTGCCGCACACAGGCTCCCGTTTTGATATGGAAAAAATGATCGGGATCACAAAAAGAACATCTCCTATGTTAAGGACATGCTACCCTGAGTTCATCCACTCATTAGACGGAAAGAAAACGGATTGGTTTCATGGAAAGATCAAGAAAGCGTTCTTTAGACGTGAGGAATTGCCGAAGCAGATTGAATTGACAGACTGGTATCTGCATAAAAAACGCCAGCTTCATGCGCTTTTTGCAGTCGAGCATTGGCTGAAAAAATAAAGAAGCAAGGAATTTCCTTGCTTCTTACGTAGAAGGGCGGTTCGGGCCGCCTAATTTTTTATCTAAAGAATCGATTGCTTTTGATTCAGTCTTTTTTTGCTGGCCGGCTTTTTTCGGTCTAGTTTTCATACGGCACCTCCTCACAAGTATCGTTTGCATTAAGGGGGAGGATCATACAATTTTTGCGGTTGTTTTTGTCGAAAACTTCAGCTTTCCGTGGAAAACCTGTTTGTTTGGCGATTTGCTTCTAGTTTTGTCATGAGGAAGGAAAGAGACTGAAGAGCAAAGAATCTTAACCGGGAGAGACGAGGAAAGGGAGGTACACGAATGTCCGGTTACGTAAGCAAGACAGATATTCTCCGTATGCTTTCTGATATAGAAGATGAATTAACCCGAGCCGACCAAAGCCTGAACCATTCCTTAAACGCATGGGAGGCTGAGATGCGGGAAAAGGAAAACGATCGCCTGAGTGTGCTGGAAGAAGAAATCATGGACCTTCATATTTGTATAAATGAGCTGCATCAATCACCTGAACACAGGTATGCATTTGAAAAGGTATACCGCATCGGCTGAATTTGCGGGCGAAATTTGGTACGATAGTCATTGAGGTGAAGGATGTTGCAATCACAAACATTGCTGGAAATGACCGAGCAAATGATTGAAACTGCTGAAAATGGCGCTGATCGATACCAGGAAGGAAAAGACAAGAATCTTTCATATGATTTTTTTGAGACGATAAAGCCTGCAGTTGAAGAGAATGATGATCTGGCGGCTCGCTGGGCGCAAGGGGCGCTTGAATTGGTAAAAGCCCGCCGTCCGAAATATGTGCATAGAGAGCAAATTGAGACCGTAAAGGACAATTTCCTGGAATTGGTCCTTCAATCATATGTTCATCATATTCATAAAAAACGATTCAAGGACATCACTGAGTCAGTCCTTTATACATTGCACGCAGTAAAGGATGAAATTGCAAGAAAAGACAGCCGGTAAAGGCTGTCTTCTTTTAAGTTTGTTGTAGGGGGCCGGACGTTAATTCAACTCATATGCCGGGCTTTCTGCTCCATTTGCTTCGAGAACCTTCATACTGTTACGAAACTCAGTTGTGCTGAGATGTCCTTGAATATAGAGGAACTTGGCAAAGTCCATCAGTTTATTCATACAGTCTGTTTCATATTTCTTCATTTCTGCAAAACGTTTGCTTAAGTATGATACGTTCATTATGGTGCATCCCCTCTCATCTGTATTGAAAATATGGTACCATAATGATTCGACTTTTTTCTGTTTTTAAAAAATTTAAACTTTCGACACAATTTGACAAACGCGAATCAGAACCTGTGACACAACCAATAGACTTCATTCATACATATATAGAAGAGAAACATGTTGAGTTTAGGGGGAATCGCAATGAACAGGAGTTCTCAAATCTATCCTCGGCAAATGGACTATTATTATCCTCAGCAAATGCAAGGATATTATCAGCAGGCAGCACATGGACAATACTGGCCGCAGCAGCATTATGGACAGCCGGATTTTTATCAGCCGCATTCTCCGCTCCAGCCGATGCCTACGCAGCCTCCAGTATTCTCCAACCCTTATCCAATCCCAAGGCCTAACCAGCAGCAGCCCTCACAATTTCAAAGTATCATGTCGCAGTTCAAAAAAGCCAACGGGCAGTTTGATTTTAATAAAATGATGGATACGACAGGTCAAGTGATGAGTGCAATGAATCAGGTCGGATCTTTAATAAAGGGATTTACCAGCTTTTTTAAATGATAGAAGCATGAATGAATCACTCATTCATGCTTATTTTTTGGGAAGAAAAGCGTCATTGTCTGCTCGTTCCAAGATGTTTCCATATCTTCTTGGTGTACTTCATAAGGCAGCTGAACCGTTCTGGTCATGCTTGTAAAAGTGGCCTCATTTTGCTGTTTTTGTTTCTCTTGGAGAGTTACATGCAAATACCTCGATTTAATATCAACGATGATCTCGCCATCTCGAAACGTCTCCGGAATCGTGATATCGACATACAGCCCGGTATCTCTTTCTCTGACATGTATGGTCGTCTGTACATCTTTTAAACTCGAGTTGATCAAGTTCTGAAATCCGTTTAATAGGTTGCCGAATGCTGAGGATTGAAAAAGATGGTCCATTGCCTCCGCGATGATTTCTTCTTTCTTTTGCAGTTCGTTTTTTTTGTCATGATTGAATTCCAAATTTGCCACCGCCTTTTTTAACCAGATTATGCGCCTGTGCCAGATGTTGTTATAAATTGAAGCAAAATTGAAAGTGTGGTTAAATAGTGGTGATTGAAGGGATAATGGTTGAGGCGAATGAGAAGGGAGAAAACACATTGCTGAAAAAATTATTCGGAATGGGCAAAACTCAGGAAAAAGTGGCAGAAGAGGTTATTTATTCTCCGGCAGATGGTACGGTAATGGACCTGACTGATGTGCCGGACCCTGTTTTTTCACAGAAAATGATGGGGGAAGGAATAGCGGTGGAACCATCAAACGGTGAAATCGTTTCACCTGTTGAAGGTGAAGTGATTCAGATTTTCCACACCAAACACGCCGTGGGCATTCGAACTCGCTCGGGAATTGAACTTTTAATTCATGTCGGGCTGGAAACAGTCAATATGAACGGAGAAGGGTTTACTGCCCACATGAAAGAAGGGGATAAAGTGAAAGTCGGTGATCCGTTGATTACGTGTGACTTGGAATTAATTAAAGAAAAAGCGAGCAGCACGGTCATCCCGATCGTTATCATGAATGGTGAGGCTGTAGGATCAATTGTGCCGGCAGGAGAAAACGCTGCCCTCAAAGGCGAAACAAAGCTTCTCACAATAAAAGCGAAATAAGCAGGGCGCATGCCTTGCTTTTTTTATTCGATTGTATAAAATTTGCACCTAGCCATGCAAACAAATATTCGGTAAACTGTATTTGACAAAGAGGTGTAAAGAATGAAAAGGAAATCACTGACTGAGCTCATTTCTGAGTTAAAAGGAAATGAAAACGTTGTGAATTGGCATGAAATTGAGCCTCGTGAAGCAAGAACAAGGCCGATGCCTGAAAGTATAGATGAAAGAATAAAAGCAGCCCTTTCGAAAAGGGGCATTAATGAACTATATACCCACCAATATTCCGCTTTTCAATATGTGCAAAAAGGAGAAAGCATCGTTACCGTAACGCCAACCGCATCAGGAAAAACATTATGCTATAACCTCCCAGTGTTGCAGTCCATCGCCCGCGACGAAACAAATCGGGCGCTATATTTATTTCCGACTAAGGCGCTGGCGCAAGACCAAAAGAGCGAGCTAAATGAAATCATTGATGAAATGGGCATTGATATTAAAAGCTTTACATATGACGGGGATACGTCTCCGGCAATTAGGCAAAAGGTGAGAAAAGCAGGCCATATTGTCATTACAAACCCCGATATGCTTCATTCTGCCATTCTTCCGCATCATACGAAATGGGTCAGTTTGTTTGAAAACCTTAAGTATATCGTCATCGACGAGCTTCATACGTATCGCGGTGTGTTCGGGAGCCATGTGGCGAATGTGATCCGGCGGCTGAAGCGAATCTGCCGGTTTTACGGAAGTGATCCGGTTTTTATTTGTACTTCCGCAACGATTGCCAACCCGAAGGAATTGGGGGAGCAGCTGACGGGAAAACCGATGCGGCTGGTTGATGACAACGGAGCCCCGAGCGGACGGAAACACTTTGTGTTTTATAATCCGCCAATTGTGAACAAACCGCTGAATATTAGAAAAAGCGCAACAGCAGAAGTGAATGAACTGGCGAAAGAGTTCCTGAAAAACAAAGTGCAGACCATTGTTTTTGCCAGAAGCAGAGTCCGGGTGGAAATTATTTTAAGCCATATTCAGGAGCTTGTGAAAAAAGAGATTGGGACAAAGTCAATCAGAGGCTATCGGGGAGGCTATCTTCCAAAAGAGCGGAGAGAAATCGAAAGAGGTCTGAGAGAAGGCGAGATTTTAGGAGTGGTCAGTACGAATGCCTTAGAGCTTGGTGTTGATATCGGCCAGCTGCAAGTGTGTGTGATGACGGGTTATCCTGGAAGTGTGGCAAGTGCATGGCAGCAGGCGGGACGAGCCGGCAGAAGGCACGGTGAGTCTTTGATTATCATGGTCGCCAATTCAACGCCGATTGACCAATATATTGTGCGGCACCCCGAATACTTCTTTAACCGTTCGCCGGAATCTGCAAGAATCAATCCGGAGAATTTGATTATTTTAGTAGACCATTTAAAGTGTGCGGCTTATGAGCTTCCTTTTAGAGCTGATGAAGAGTTTGGGCCGATGGATGTAAGTGATATTCTTGAGTACCTTCAGGAAGAGGCCGTTCTTCACCGCAACGGCGAACGGTATCATTGGGCAAGTGAATCGTTCCCCGCATCAAATATCAGTTTACGTTCCGCTTCACAAGAAAATGTCGTCATTGTTGATCAGTCAGATATTGCAAATGTGCGGATTATCGGTGAAATGGATCGTTTTAGCGCGATGACGCTTTTGCATGATGAAGCGATTTATTTGCATGAAGGGGTGCAATATCAAGTAGAGAAGCTTGATTGGGACCATAAAAAGGCTTATGTCAGAAACGTCGATGTCGAGTATTACACGGATGCCAACCTGGCAGTTCAGCTGAAAGTATTAGAAGTTGATAAAACGAACGAAAAAAGCAGTATGTCATTGCACTATGGTGACGTCACTGTCAATGCCCTGCCGACCATTTTTAAAAAAATTAAAATGACCACCTTTGAAAATATTGGCTCAGGCCCTATTCATTTGCCGGAAGAAGAGCTGCATACAAGTGCAGCTTGGCTCGAAATCAAAACAGCAGACGAAGATATCGGGGAAAAGACGCTGGAACAGCTCCTTCTTGGCATCTCGAATGTGCTGCAGCATATTGTCCCTGTGTATATCATGTGTGATCGAAACGATGTGCATGTCGTTTCTCAAATTAAAGCGGCCCATACCGGATTGCCGACCATCTTTTTGTACGATCATTATCCGGGCGGTATCGGTTTGGCGGAGGAAGTCTACAAACGTTTTTCAGACATAAACGAAGCGGCGAAACAGCTTATTAAACAATGTCCTTGTCACGACGGCTGTCCGTCTTGTATAGGAACCGAAATAGAAGGGATAAAAGCAAAGGAAAGAATTTTGCAGCTGCTGGATCAAATGTCGTAAGGAGGGAGGTCAGATATGTCATTAAAAGGGAAACTCCAGCGAATGAAAAAGCATATGGTACTTGATGAAGGGGAATATAAAATAGAAAAAGGCGAACAAGAAAACAAACTCGTTGAGAACCATGCTGAGATTCCATTTTTAGAAGAGTGGGAGGCTTTTGGTATGAAGCCTTTTTTCTTCGAAGATGAGTACTGCCTCATTAGAGAAGTAGAATATCCGCTTTCTCACCGGCATGGGTTATACCGTTTTTCTGAACTTGATGAAGTGATTGCATTGTGGAATCAAAGCTGCCTGGCGCATACTTTGTCAGCAAAAGGGTATAACAAAAACAGTCTCTTTTTCTTTGATACGGAAACAACCGGTCTTGGAGGCGGCGCCGGAAATACCATTTTTTTGCTTGGGCATGCGAGAGTATATGAAGACCGAGTGTCAGTCAAACAGCATCTTTTGCCCAAGCCGGGAAATGAAGTCGCCTTGTATCAAAGCTTTTTAAGCGAGGTTGACATTACATCACTCGTGACCTACAACGGTAAAGCCTTTGATTGGCCGCAGGTGAAAACAAGGCACACATTGATCCGCGACAGACTTCCGAATCTCCCGGAGTTCGGCCACTTTGACCTGCTGCACGGAGCAAGACGCTTGTGGAAACACAAAATGGACCGCGTATCGCTTGGCACGGTTGAAAAAGAGGAGCTCGGCATCCGCAGGCAAGAAGATACACCGGGCTACTTGGCGCCAATGCTTTACTTTCATTTTATCAAGGCGCAAGAGCCGGATCTTCTAAAAGGTGTTCTGCATCATAATGAAATGGATGTGCTATCGCTCATTTCATTGTACATTCATATGTCTAAAAAAATTCTCTCTGAATCACATGCGCCAAAAGAGCACAGTGAAGCTTATGCGATGGCGAAATGGTTTATGGCCCATAAAGAAACGGATCAAGCGGTCAAACAGCTGGAAAGGCTTAAAGAAAAGCCGTTTGAGGGTCAGGATAGGGCCCGGCTGGATTTATCACTACTGTACAAAAAACAAAACCGGTTGGAGGAGGCAGTGCCGCTTTGGGAAAAGCTGTCCCGTTCCCAAAATCAGAAGTGCAGATACACCGCTGTGATAGAGCTTGCGAAATTTTTTGAGCATAAGAAAAAAGAGTTCGGAAAAGCCCTGCGTATAGCAGAACAATTACTTAGCGATGAGGCGTTTTTATCAGAAAAAGAAGTTGAAAATCTGCATGTAAGAATTGCGCGGCTGAAGAGGAAATATTCCTCTTGAATATTCCCCGGGAAAGCGCAAAAGACGACTTCTTTCGCCAAGAATTTTTTTTGCTGGATTCACATCGATTTTGTTGTAGAATACCGGCGAATCCTGTAAAATGACGTTAGTTATTTTTAAAGGGAGAGTTGGTATGTATAAGGGTGTTTTTTATTTGTTCTTTGTCGTTGTTTTTTTGATTGCTTTCGTATTTTCAAACTTTAAAGACAGCTTAATTGCACACTTTTAAAATAGGTCATTGCATCAGAACATGTACCCCCTATTTTTCATAACTTAGTATTGTAATAAAGTTTATGGAAAGGGGATTTAATCATGCATCACTGCAGACCGCACATGATGGCGCCGATTGTCCATCCTACTCATTGCTGTGAAAACCATACGTTTTCAAATACTATCGTGCCGCATATTCACCCACAGCACACAACAAACGTAAATCACCAGCATTTTCAGCACGTTCACTACTTTCCACACACTTTCTCAAACGTTGATACGGCTACGCATCAACATTTTCAAGCGAGAAGACCTTTCTTCGACTAGTATGGAAACGTGCAGCTTGATGGTTGAAACAACAGCACATCAAAATGGGGCCCAATGGGGAGCCCCATTTTTTAAAGCAGGTGAAATAATGAAAGTATTGGCAGTAACAGGATACAAGCCATTTGAACTCGGGATTTTTAAACAAGATGACAAAGCGTTGTATTACATAAAAAAAGCCATTAAGAACCGGCTGATTGCTTTTTTAGATGAAGGACTGGAATGGATTTTAATTTCGGGCCAGCTCGGAGCCGAACTCTGGGCGGCTGAAGCTGCCTATGATCTGCAGGAGGAATACCCTGATTTAAAGGTAGCTGTGATTACCCCTTTTTACGATCAGGAAAAGAACTGGAAAGAACCTAATAAAGAGCTTTATGAAGCTGTTCTGGCACAGGCTGACTATGAAGAAAGCCTGACTCACAGGCCATATGAAAGCCCGCTTCAGTTTAAACAAAAAAATCAGTTCTTCATTGAGAAATCAGATGCGCTTATGCTTTTATATGATTCGGAAATGGAAGGCTCTCCAAAGTATATGCTTGAGACAGCGGAAAAGCGACGCGAACAGGACGGCTACCCCATTTACTTTATTACAATGGATGACTTGAGAGTGACAGTAGAGGAAGACAGCTACTCATAACAAAGAAAGAGAAATTTGACAACCGTACAGATTTCTGAAAAAATATAGTTGATGATTCACGATACGAGGTGAAAAAGATGCTTGCTGATAAAGTAAAGCTTTCTGCGAAAGAAATTTTGGAAAAAGAATTTAAAACAGGCGTTAGAGGCTACAAGCAAGAAGACGTTGACAAATTTTTAGATATGATTATTAAGGATTATGAAACCTTCCATCAAGAAATTGAAGAACTGCAGCAGGAAAATCTGCAGCTGAAAAAACAGCTTGAAGAAGCCAGCAAAAAACAGCCGGTGCAATCTAACACAACGAACTTTGATATTTTAAAACGGCTGTCTAACTTAGAAAAACACGTTTTTGGCAGCAAGCTTTATGATTGATCGTGCTTGAAAAAAATGGCACTTGTAAATTGCAATCAGTTGTTATATAATAATTCATGTTCTTAACGTTCGGGTAATCGCTGCAGATCTTGAATCTGTAGAGGAAAGTCCATGCTCGCACGGTGCTGAGATGCCCGTAGTGTTCGTGCCTAGCGAAGTCATAAGCTAGGGCAGCCTTGATAGGCTGACGGCAGGAAAAAAGCCTACGTCCTTTGGATATGGCTGAGTATCCTTGAAAGTGCCACAGTGACGAAGTCTCACTAGAAATGGTGAGAGTGGAACGCGGTAAACCCCTCGAGCGAGAAACCCAAATTTTGGTAGGGGAACCTTCTTAACGGAATTCAACGGAGAGAAGGACAGAATACTTTCTGTAGATAGATGATTGCCGCCTGAGTACGAGGTGATGAGCCGCTTGCAGTACGACGGAAACAAAACATGGCTTACAGAACGTTAGACCACTTACATTTAAAATGATGAAAACAAGCTCTCCCGTATAAGGAGAGCTTTTATCTTGAAAAGAGAAAAGTTTTAAAAGACAGGGTGATACGATGAAGAAGTATACACTAATTGCAACGGCGCCGATGGGCATTGAAGCTGTTGTCGCAAAGGAAGTACGAGACTTAGGATACGAATGCAAGGTTGATAACGGAAAAATTATTTTTGAAGGTGATGCGCTTGCCATTTGCCGTGCAAACCTTTGGCTTAGAACAGCCGACCGCATAAAGGTTCAGGTTGCTTCTTTTAAAGCGAAAACATTTGATGAACTGTTTGAAAAAACGAAAGCGATTAACTGGCGCTCATTTATACCTGAAAACGGGAAATTCCCTGTCATTGGGAAATCAGTGAAATCGACACTTGCAAGCGTTCCTGACTGTCAGCGGATCGTCAAAAAAGCAATTGTCGAAAAGCTCAAGCTTCAGTCCGGCAAAGCCAATGACTGGATTGAAGAAACAGGTGCCGAGTATAAGGTTGAAATTTCTTTATTGAAAGATCAGGCGGTTATAACGCTCGATTCCTCAGGGACAGGCCTCCACAAACGAGGATACCGTGTCGATCAGGGCGGCGCGCCGATTAAAGAAACACTTGCTGCCGCTTTAGTTCAACTAACAAATTGGACCCCGGACCGTCCGTTTGTTGATCCTTTCTGCGGTTCTGGAACGATCGCGATTGAAGCCGCGTTAATCGGCCAAAACATCGCCCCGGGTTTTAACCGTGATTTTGTCTCGGAGGATTGGGAATGGATCGGTAAAGAGCAGTGGGACAAAGCGCGCCTTGAAGTTGAAGAAAAAGCGAACTATGACCAGCCGCTTACGATTTTCGGAAGCGACATAGACCACCGCATGGTTCAAATCGCAAAAGAGAATGCAGAAGAAGCAGGCTTGGGAGATTTAATCGAATTTAAGCAGATGCAGGTCAAAGACTTCACGACAAATCTGGAGTTTGGGGTAATTGTCGGAAACCCGCCATACGGAGAGCGTCTCGGCGAGAAAAAAGCTGTTGAGCAGATGTACAAAGAAATGGGACAGGCATTCGAACCGCTTGATAGCTGGTCTGTGTATATGCTGACATCAAATGAGGATTTTGAGGAAGCATACGGCAGAAAAGCGACGAAGAAACGAAAGCTCTTTAACGGATTTATTAAAACGGATTATTATCAATACTGGTCAAAAGTAAGACCGCAGCGCACGAAAACAGAAAACGAATAAAAAGAAGACGCTTTGCATGCGTCTTCTTTCGTCTTTCAGCTATATTCTATCGTTACCAACGGTGCGCTTTCGCGTTGCTTCTCAATATAATGTTGGTTTGGGACATTTCAGTGTGACCGTTTACTTGAGACTTAGAACGTTTAGGCCGCGTCCAATTGTGATGAAACAGCTCAGAATGCTGATCTAATCGATTTCTATAACTCATGTCAACATCACTCCCTGATAGAATATTGTTGATAAGACGGATAATCCGGATACCGGAATATCAATTGTAGTTTGCGCATGTTTCGGTGATAACATGCGGGAAGCATGTATATAAAATGAAAAGTTCGCATACAATGATGATTATTTCCATCAGAGGTGATCTCATGCTGAACAGTGAACATTTTAATCTTATTCAAAGGGCGCTTGACGCAACAGCAAACGAGCTGAACGAGCTCGGAGTTGATTTGTCTCCGTCCGTGATTTCCCATGCGCAAATCGATTTAGAAAAAGCGGTGGAACATATTTATTCAACAGACCATCCTTTTTTATCTTCGCATGTGATCAATCGAAAGTAAGCTGTAAAAAAACTTGGCAATGCCAGGTTTTTTTATTGTATTCATCAGTGGGAAATGATATTATTGATGGTCTGAATGTCGAATAGTTGGGGGTTGGAACTAGGTGACAACATCACGTTTGCCTTTTTCTTTAACGAAAACAAAGAATTTTTATGAAGAATTGAACAATTGGATTGGTGACGTGTTTTACGATATCCTTCCCGAAAAAGGGTTTGATCTTCGGGATGAGCAAGTATTTATGGCTTTTCAGCTGGAGCGAGCGTTTAAAGAGAAAAAAGTCATGTTTGCCGAAGCTGGAGTGGGAACGGGGAAAACACTGGTTTATCTTCTTTTTGCGATCAGCTATGCAAGATATGTCGGCAAACCCGCCATTATCGCTTGTGCTGATGAAACATTAATCGAACAGCTAGTGAAAAAAGAGGGCGATATTTCGAAGTTGGCTGAGCATTTGGATCTGAAAATTGATACAAGACTGTCAAAATCACATGAGCAATATTTATGCTTAAAGAAACTGGAAAAAACAATGCAACGCTCTGATGATGATAGATGGCTGGATCTTTATGAGTCGTTACCGTCATTTGTTCATGAATCACAGGCGATGCAGCGCTTTTATCCGTATGGCGACCGTAAGCAGTATG
The DNA here is from genome assembly GCF_040784915.1 of Bacillus vallismortis. Lineage (GTDB taxonomy): Bacteria > Bacillota > Bacilli > Bacillales > Bacillaceae > Bacillus > Bacillus subtilis_G. The sequence continues at coordinate 2,368,823 of NZ_CP160797.1, read as the reverse complement.
CCAATCTGTCAAATGAAGAATGGTCTGAAGTAAGCTATGATTCGTTTCAGGATTGTCTGACTTGTGATATGAGGCACAGATGCGGTTTGACGCTTTCCAGAGATCACTACCGCAAGTCAACAGACTTGATCGTTTGTTCCCATGATTTTTATATGGAGCATGTGTGGACGGAAGAATCCCGTAAACGAGAGGGACAGCTGCCACTCTTGCCTGATCATAGCGCGGTTGTATTTGACGAAGGGCATTTGTTAGAGTTTGCCGCACAAAAAGCGTTAACCTACAGAGTGAAGCAGTCTACTCTTGAATTGTTTTTAGAGCGCTTGCTTCAAAATGACATCAGAGAAGAGTTTGCCGAACTGATTGAAGATGCCCTTGCTGCAAACGACGAATTTTTCTATGTTCTTTCTGAAGAAGCTAAAGAAGTAGCCGGTTCACACCGTTTAGAAATAAAAAATGACCAGCGTGTCAAAAAGGCGGCGGACGAGCTTTGCCGTTTGCTCGATAAAATCGGTGAGGCTCTCGTGTTTGAGTCTGAGATGTACACAATTGATCAATACGAATTGTCAGTTGTGGAAGAATATGTAGAACAAATGGCGTATTCATTATCCCTATATCAAAAGGATGCGATCAGCTGGCTGGAGAAAAAAGAAGAAGAATCAACTTTTGTTGTCATGCCGAGAACGGTAGCAGAAGTGCTGGGTGAAAAAGTGTTTTCCAAGAAAATTCCTCATATCTTTTCTTCTGCTACGCTGTCAGAAGGCGGATCGTTTGATTATATTGCCGACAGCCTCGGGATTCATGATTATTTGTCGTTAACTGTTGATTCTCCATATGATTATGACGAGCAAATGACCGTTAATCTATATGCGAAAACAGATATGACTTCCGAACAAAAAACGGCTGAAACGATTGAAACGATCAAGCGTTATAAAGGCAGAACGCTGATGCTTTTCCCTTCTTTTGAGGAATTAAACGAGTTTAAGCAGCTGTCAGCGGCTTGGGAGCTGCCGTATCCGATTTACTTTGAAGGCGATGAGGAAATCAGCGGCTTAGTGGAGAAATTCCAAGAGAAAGAGGAAACCGTACTATGTTCGGTTCACTTATGGGAAGGACTTGATATTCCCGGTGACGCATTAAAAAATGTGACCATTTGGTCATTGCCATTCCCGCCTCATGATCCTGTATTTACAGCGAAACGCAACGGGGCAAAAAAAGATCCGTTTGAAGAAGTTGATCTGCCATATATGTTATTACGCGTGCGGCAGGGCATCGGGCGTCTGATCCGTTCGAATCAAGACAGCGGCTCGATCCACATTTACGCCGGCGGAGAAAATGAACGCATCATTGATGAAGTCAAAAAGGTCTTGCCTGTTGAACCGAAAATGATGTAATAGAAAAAAGCTGACGATCGTATTCGTCAGCTTTTTTATTTTGTCAGCGGGCCAGCCAACCGCCGTCAGTGGCTAAAATATGCCCATTTACATAATCTGAAGCGCGGGATGCCAGAAAGACTGCTGTCCCGCCGATATCATCCGCTTTGCCCCAGCGGCCGGCGGGGATTCTCTTTAAAATGTCCTCATTTCGTTTTTCATCATCGCGTATAGGCTGTGTATTGGCGGTAGAAATATAACCAGGGGCGATGGCGTTGACCTGAACACCGGACGCTGCCCACTCATTAGCAAATGATTTAGTCAAACCGGCAACCGCGTGTTTGCTCGCTGTATATGCGGGAACGAGAATACCGCCTTGAAAAGACAGAAGGGAGGCGATGTTAATAACCTTTCCATAACCTCTGTTCAGCATGTGTCTGCCTGCCAGCTGTGTCAGAATAAACAAGCTGTTTAGATTGACATTCAGTACGTGATGCCAGTTCTCTTCTGCGAAATGTTCTGCTTTTTCCCGGTGAATAATGCCGGCATTATTGATAAGGATGTCGATTTGGCGGCTATCAAACAGTTCAGCTGCAGAATCCTTTATTGCTTCCGGCTTGCTCATGTCCAATGTAAAAGATGTAAAGGTACGGCCTTCCTGTTCCACAAGCTGTTGTGTTTCAGTCAGGCTGCTTTTATGTGATGTGCCGATAATATCGGCGCCAGCCCCCGCCAGCGCTTTGGCAATTCCTTGACCGATTCCTGTTCCCGGGCCTGTCACCAGCGCTGTTTTTCCTTCTAATGAAAAGGTATCATGTAGATAACTCATCTTATTTCAGCCCATCCATCGGGACGGCATCCATGTCCGTAAATGTGTAATTTTCTCCAGCCATCGCCCACACAAAGCTGTAGTTCGAAGTTCCTGCGCCAGAGTGAATAGACCAGGCAGGAGAAAGGACAGCCTGGTCATTTCCGACAACAAGATGGCGCGTTTCATTCGGCTGGCCCATGAAGTGAAACACCTTTGAATCTTTCTCAAGATCAAGGTAAAGGTAAGCCTCCATCCGGCGGTCATGGACGTGAGCCGGCATGGTATTCCAGTTGTTGTTTTGATCTAGCATCGTAATTCCCATCATTAGCTGACAACTTTTAATGCCTTCTTGATGAATGACTTTGTACAGGCTTCTGACATTAGAGGCTGCCTCATCGCCAAGGCGGTCCGGTGTCAGTTCGGAAAGAGCGGCTTTTTGTGTCGGATAGCTTTGATGAGCACAAGCGGAGACGAAGTAAAACTTAGCTTTGCCTCCGTTCAGGTTTGTAAACGTTACATCCTGATTGCCCATTCCGATATAAAGAAAATCCTTTGTTTGAAGCGCATATTCATCATCACCAACCCTGACAGCGCCAGGCTGGCCAACATTAATAATCCCGATTTCACGCCGTTCCAAAAAGAAGTCTGTTTTAAGGAAATCTCCGGCATCAAGCTTCAGTTCACTTTGTCCCGGAGCCGCGCCGCCGATGACAACTCGGTCTTCATGTGAGTAATACATTGAAAGTTTGTTTTCCTTAAATAAAGGTTCCATTAAAAAATGACTGCGCAGCTCCTCAGTTGTAAAGCGCTTTACTTGTTCAGGGTGTACAGAATAACGATTTTCCATTGTGTTTCCCCCTTAGTTAAGATTTCGGCACCACTTGAATGAAAACATTTTGGTAACGGTTTCAAAGAAAATTTTAGGATAAATAGTGAAAAGAGTCAATGTTAAAATTATTAATAGGCACATTTTTGAAAAAACTCTTTTCGAATTTTAAAAATATGGTATTCTTGTGTTGTAACGGTTTTGGGATCGGTTTCAAATATAAGATGATACAGGAGCACTTGAATGAAAAAGAAAACAACAAGCCATACGACGATCAAAGATGTAGCAGAATGTGCAGGAGTTTCGAAATCGACAGTTTCCCGTTATATCAACGGAAAAATTGATGCGATTTCTCCTGAAAAAGTGAAAAGCATTAAAAAGGCAATCGCAGAATTGAATTATCGGCCAAGTAAAATGGCACAAGGTTTAAAAATAAAAAAAAGCAAATTAATCGGATTTGTTGTAGCTGACATTACAAATCCTTTCTCAGTCGCGGCTTTCAGAGGAGTCGAAGAGATTTGTGATCAATATGGCTACAGTATTATGGTGTGCAACACAGATAACAGTCCTGAAAAAGAGCGGGAAATGCTCCTAAAGCTTGAAGCCCATTCGGTTGAAGGGCTGATTTTAAACGCAACCGGAGAAAACAAGGATGTACTGCACACCTTTGCAGAACAGCAAATTCCCACGATATTAATTGACCGGAAACTTCCGGATCTGAAACTGGATACGGTAACAACTGACAATAGAAGGATCACAAAAGAGATACTTCAGAAGATTTACAGCAAAGGATACACTGATGTCGCACTGTTTAGCGAACCGATTTCATCTATCAGCCCTCGTGCAGAAAGAGCAGCTGTGTACCAGGAAATGGCTTCGGCTCAAAATGCGAACGGGCTTGTCAGAATGTATGAAATTGACGTAAAAAACAAGGAGCAGCTTAAGGCGGCGCTTCTTTCTTTTCACAAGGAAATGCCGGAGCAAAAAAAAGCGATTCTGGCCTTGAACGGCCTAATTATGCTGAAAATCATCAGCTGTATGGAAGAGCTCGGCCTGCTCATCCCTCAAGATATAGGGATTGCAGGATTCGATGATACGGAATGGTATAAACTGATCGGTCCGGGCATTACAACGATTGCCCAGCCGTCACATGATATGGGCAGGACGGCGATGGAACGTGTATTAAAAAGGATTGAAGGTGACAAGGGAGCGCCTCAAACCATTGAATTAGAGGCGGAAGTCATCATGAGACAGTCACTTTAATCCTAGATGCCCTCAACTGAAGAGGAGGTTGGGAGAGATGAAGCTTGATGCGGTGACATTTGGGGAATCGATGGCCATGTTTTATGCAAATGAGTACGGAGGCCTTCATGAAGTATCCACTTTTTCTAAAGGGCTGGCCGGAGCAGAAAGCAATGTCGCTTGCGGCCTGGCCAGACTTGGATTTCAGGTGGGATGGATGAGCAAGGTCGGCAATGATCAGCTCGGAACATTTATTTTACAGGAGCTTAAAAAAGAGGGAGTGGATGTGTCCCGCGTAATCCGCTCGCAGGACGGAAATCCCACCGGCCTGCTGCTGAAGTCAAAAGTGAAAGAAGGCGATCCGCAAGTTTCCTATTACAGGAAACACTCAGCTGCAAGCACACTAACGTCTGCTGAATATCCGAGAGATTATTTTCAATGCGCGGGCCATTTGCATGTGACAGGTATTCCCCCAGCCTTATCTGCTGAAATGAAAGACTTTTCCTACCACGTGATGAAGGATTTGAAACATGCTGGGAAAACGGTATCGTTAGATCCCAATTTAAGGCCTTCGCTTTGGCCTGATCAAGCAACGATGGCCCAGACGATCAATGATCTGGCGAGGCTTGCAGATTGGTTTTTCCCGGGGGTCGCAGAGGGGGAGCTGTTGACCGGAGAAAAAACACCTGAAGGTATTGCTGATTATTATCTGAAAAAAGGTGTCAGCTTTGTTGCTATTAAACTCGGGAAAGAAGGCGCTTACTTTAAAACAAGGGAAAGTGAAGGGTTTGTAGAAGGCTTCCGGGTTGAACAGGTGGTTGATACGGTCGGTGCCGGAGACGGATTTGCAGTCGGTGTGATTAGCGGCATCCTTGACGGTTTGTCGTACAAGGATGCGGTTCAAAGAGGAAATGCGATTGGCGCTTTGCAAGTGCAGGCACCGGGGGATATGGACGGCCTGCCGACCAGGGAGAAATTAGCTGCGTTTTTATCTGCTCAAAGAACGGTTTACCAAAAGAAAGGGGATTATTAATATGGAGTCTAAAATCGTTGAAAACCGTCTGAAAGAAGCAAGGCTGATTGCAGTCATTCGTTCACAGGATAAACAGGAAGCCTGCCGGCAGATTGAGAGCTTATTAAATAAAGGGATTCGTGCAGTTGAAGTGACGTATACGACACCTGGGGCATCGGAAATTATCGAATCATTCCGTAATAGAGAAGATATCTTAATCGGCGCGGGCACAGTCATCACTGCGCAGCAAGCGGGAGAAGCTGCCGAGGCTGGTGCGCAATTTATTGTCAGTCCGGGTTTTTCACCTGACCTCGCTGAACATCTTTCGTTTTTGAAGATACATTATATCCCCGGTGTATTGACACCAAGCGAAATTATGGAAGCGCTGACATGCGGTTATACTACATTAAAGCTGTTCCCAAGCGGTGTGTTTGGCATCCCGTTTATGAAAAATTTAGCAGGCCCTTTCCCGCAGGTGACCTTTATTCCAACAGGCGGGATACATCCGTCTGAAGTGCCGGATTGGCTCAAGGCCGGAGCAGGCGCCGTTGGTGTCGGCAGCCAGCTGGACAGCTGTTCAAAAGACGATTTGCAGGCTGTTTTCCAAGTGTAAGGGTATTGTTTTTTCATAACCGGAGATGGGAGAATCCACATATGAAAATCAAAGCGACAATTGAACGGGTACCTGGAGGCATGATGATTATTCCGCTGTTTCTGGGAGCGGCGCTCAATACGTTTGCGCCTGGAACAGCGGAGTTCTTTGGAGGGTTTACGGGTGCTTTGATTACCGGAACGCTGCCGATACTGGGTGTTTTTATCTTTTGTGTAGGGGTGACGATTGATTTTCGTTCTTCAGGCTATATCGCAAGGAAAGGAATCACATTATTATTGGGGAAGATCGGATTTGCGGCGCTTCTCGGCGTGATCGCGGCCCAATTTATTCCTGATAATGGCATACAATCCGGTTTTTTTGCAGGTCTTTCTGTTTTAGCAATTGTTGCGGTGATGAATGAAACGAACGGCGGCCTGTATTTGGCGCTCATGAACCATTTGGGAAGAAAAGAGGATGCGGGGGCTTTCGCGTTTATCAGTACAGAATCAGGGCCTTTTATGACCATGGTGACGTTTGGTGTAACGGGGCTTGCGGCATTCCCGTGGGAAACGCTGGCAGCGACGGTCATCCCGTTTTTACTCGGCTGTATACTTGGAAATCTTGATCATGATCTCAGAGACTTATTCAGCAAGGTTGTGCCGGCAATTATCCCGTTTTTTGCTTTTTCGCTCGGCAATACCTTGAATTTTGGAATGCTGATTCAATCAGGACTGCTTGGGATATTTATCGGTGTTTCGGTCGTCATTTTATCGGGCAGCTCCTTGTTTTTGCTTGATCGTTTTGTCGCGCGGGGAGACGGTGTCGCGGGCGTGGCCGCTTCTTCTACGGCGGGTGCGGCAGTGGCCGTGCCGTACGCATTAGCGGAAGCCAACTCTTCGTTTGCGCCAGTTGCCGAATCAGCAACTGCAATCATAGCGACAAGCGTGATTGTCACCTCGCTGCTAACCCCGCTGGCAACAGTGTGGGTGGATAAAAAAATCAATAAAAAAAAGCGGAAAACACCGCCTCCAAAAAATCAAATGACGATCAACTGAATAAAGAAGGCTGCCGCCAAGAATACCGGCAGCCTCTTATCCAAACAATTTGACTTTCATACACCCTTCCATTAGCCTGTAATGGAACGGCTAGAATAGGGAGGGAATGGATATGGAGATACATACATATGAAAAGGAATTTTTTGATCTTCTAAAAAGAATCTCACACTACAGCGAAGCAGTTGCGTTAATGCACTGGGACTCCAGAACAGGTGCGCCCAAAAACGGTTCAGAAGACCGTGCCGAAAGTATCGGCCAGCTTTCAACAGATATATTTAATATCCAGACATCAGATCGGATGAAGGCGCTTATCGATGCCCTGTATGAACGATTTGATGACTTGTCTGAAGATACGAAAAAGGCAGTGGAGCTGGCGAACAAAGAGTATGAAGAGAATAAAAAAATCCCTGAGGCTGAATACAAGGAATACGTCATTCTGTGTTCAAAGGCAGAAACCGCGTGGGAAGAAGCGAAAGGAAAATCTGATTTCAGCTTATTTTCCCCTTATTTAGAACAGCTGATTGAATTCAATAAACATTTTATTACATATTGGGGTTATCAAGAGCATCCTTATGATGCATTGCTTGATTTGTTTGAGCCGGGTGTCACGGTAAAGGTGCTTGATCAGCTGTTTGCTGAGCTCAAAGAAGCGATCATTCCGCTTGTTAAACAAGTGACAGCTTCCGGAAATAAACCGGATACAAGCTTTATTACAAAAGCGTTCCCTAAAGAAAAGCAAAAAGAGCTCAGCTTGTATTTTTTGCAGGAGCTTGGCTACGATTTTGATGGGGGACGGCTTGATGAAACGGTTCATCCGTTTGCGACCACGATGAACCGCGGAGATGTCCGGGTCACGACGAGATATGATGAAAAAGATTTCCGTACGGCGATCTTTGGCACCATTCATGAGTGCGGTCACGCCATATACGAGCAAAATATTGACGAAGCACTGAGCGGCACGAACTTGTCAGATGGCGCATCAATGGGAATCCATGAATCTCAATCATTATTTTACGAGAATTTTATTGGCCGAAACAAGCATTTTTGGACACCGTACTACAAGAAGATTCAAGAAGCATCACCTGAACAGTTCAAGGACATTTCTCTGGATGATTTTGTCCGGGCAATCAACGAATCAAAGCCTTCATTCATCAGGGTTGAAGCGGATGAATTGACGTATCCTCTTCATATTATCATCCGTTATGAAATTGAAAAAGCGATTTTCAGCAATGAAGTGTCTGTGGAAGAACTGCCATCGCTTTGGAATCAAAAATACCAAGATTATTTAGGGATTACACCGCAGACGGACGCAGAGGGGATTTTACAGGATGTCCATTGGGCAGGAGGAGATTTTGGCTACTTCCCATCCTATGCGCTCGGCTACATGTATGCGGCCCAGCTGAAACAAAAAATGCTTGAGGATCTTCCTGAATTTGACACCCTTTTGGAAAGAGGGGAATTCCATCCGATTAAACAATGGCTGACGGAAAAGGTGCACATTCACGGAAAACGGAAAAAGCCGTTAGAGATTATTAAAGATGCAACTGGGGAAGAATTGAATGTACGCTATTTGATTGACTATTTGTCAAACAAATATTCAAATCTCTATCTGTCGTAATTAAAAGCCTGGCGGCGTGGCCGTCAGGCTTTTTACGATCAAAAAACTTAAAAGACGAATGATTAAATAGAAAATAAAAATAAAGTTCGGGAATTTCGCTTTTTTGTCTATGCAAGAGATTAGAATCTTGATATAATTTATGACAATATCATAGGAACACTCATATAATCGCGTGGATATGGCACGCAAGTTTCTACCGGGCACCATAAATGTCCGACTATGAGTGAGCAATGAGACCGCATGTGTACGGTTTTTTGTTATATCAGCATTGCTTGCTCTTTTTTTGAGCGGGCAATGCTTTTTTTATTCTCATAACGGAGGTAAGACAGGATGGAAGCACTGAAACGGAAAATAGAGGAAGAAGGCGTCGTATTATCTGATCAAGTATTGAAAGTGGATTCTTTTTTGAATCACCAAATTGACCCGCTGCTTATGCAGAAAATCGGTGACGAATTTGCAGCGAGATTTGCAAAAGACGGTATTACTAAAATTGTGACAATCGAGTCATCCGGAATCGCTCCCGCTGTGATGACGGGCTTGCAGCTGGGTGTGCCGGTTGTCTTCGCCAGAAAGCATCAATCTTTAACACTCACTGATCACTTGCTGACAGCGTCTGTTTATTCCTTTACGAAGCAAACAGAAAGCCAAATCGCAGTGTCAGGAACCCACCTGTCGGATCAGGATCATGTGCTGATTATCGATGATTTTCTGGCAAATGGACAAGCGGCGCACGGGCTCGTGTCGATTGTGAAGCAGGCGGGAGCTTCTATTGGGGGGCTTGGCATTGTCATTGAAAAATCATTTCAACCAGGGAGAGTAGAACTAGTGAACCTTGGCTACAGAGTGGAATCTTTGGCAAGAATTCAATCTTTAGAAGAAGGAAAAGTGTCCTTCGTACAGGAGGTTCATTCATGAAAAACGGATTCGGCAAAACGCTGTCTTTAGGAATACAGCATGTGCTCGCCATGTATGCCGGTGCCATTGTTGTTCCGCTGATTGTCGGAAAAGCAATGGGGCTGACTGTTGAACAGTTGACCTACTTAGTATCGATTGATATTTTTATGTGCGGTGTGGCTACACTTTTGCAAGTGTGGAGGAACCGATTTTTCGGAATCGGGCTTCCGGTTGTGCTTGGCTGTACATTTACGGCTGTATCGCCGATGATTGCAATTGGATCTGAATACGGGGTTTCCGCGGTTTACGGAAGTATTATCGCTTCAGGTATTCTTGTCATTCTGATTTCATTTTTCTTCGGAAAGCTGGTATCGTTTTTTCCGCCGGTCGTGACAGGCTCAGTTGTTACGATTATCGGTATTACCCTTATGCCGGTAGCCATGAATAACATGGCCGGAGGAGAAGGAAGTGCAGATTTCGGAGATCTTTCCAATCTTGCACTCGCCTTTATCGTTTTGGGTGTCATTGTGCTTTTATACCGTTTTACGAAAGGCTTTATCAAATCCATCTCGATTTTGATCGGTATTTTGATCGGGACTTTCATCGCTTATTTTATGGGAAAAGTTCAATTTGATAACGTATCGGACGCGGCAGTTGTTCAAATGATTCAGCCGTTTTACTTCGGAGCGCCGTCTTTTCACACAGCGCCTATCATTACGATGACCATCGTGGCGATTGTCAGCCTTGTAGAATCAACTGGTGTTTACTTTGCCTTAGGTGACTTGACGAACCGCAGTCTGACAGAGAAAGATTTGTCTAAAGGCTATCGCGCTGAAGGACTGGCTGTGCTGCTGGGCGGTATTTTTAACGCTTTTCCTTACACGGCGTTCTCTCAAAATGTCGGACTTGTGCAGCTTACAGGAATCAAGAAAAATGCCGTAATTGTTGTCACGGGTGTGATCTTAATGGCATTCGGGCTGTTTCCGAAGATCGCTGCTTTCACGACCATCATTCCATCTGCTGTTCTGGGCGGGGCAATGGTAGCGATGTTTGGAATGGTGATCGCTTACGGAATCAAAATGCTCAGCCGCATTGATTTTGCAAAACAAGAAAATCTGCTGATTGTTGCCTGCTCAGTGGGTCTGGGTCTTGGTGTGACCGTTGTGCCGGATATTTTTAAACAGCTTCCGAGTGCCTTAACGCTTCTTACAACAAACGGCATTGTCGCCGGCAGCTTTACTGCAGTAATCTTGAATATTATATATAACGTATTTTCTAAAGCCAAAAAAACAGAACAAAAAGCTGATATCACTGAACAAAAAACAGCAGTCTAAACTCCGCCGCGGCGGAGTTTTTTGCATATAAAAAAGATCGTTGCGGCACAATGTATGCAAAGAGGTGATCACATGGCGTTTATTTTATCCGTCGGAACAAGTCTTCCTGCGTACGATGTAAACCAAGAGAAAGCGGCTGAGTTCGCCCGCTACATGTTTCAGCATTCCTTTAAAGATATTGACCGGCTGTTAACCTCCTTTAAAAACGGGCAAATTCAATCGAGACAATTTGTCAAGACGATTGAATGGTATAAAGAAGGCCACAGCTTCGAAGAAAAAAATCAAATATACATAGAAGAAACACTTAAGCACAGCAGAGAAGCGGTGAGAGAGTGCCTCTCCCATCCTGCATTTATTCAAGGCGCCATTCCTTATGAGAAGGTGGATGCTGTTTTTTTCGTCTCCAGCACGGGTCTTTCCACACCGAGCATCGAGGCGCGGCTCATGAATGAACTTCCGTTTTCTCCATATACGAAGCGAATTCCGCTCTGGGGTCTCGGCTGTGCAGGAGGAGCCAGCGGACTAGCGCGCGCAGCCGAATACTGCAAAGCGTATCCTGAGGCTTTTGTGCTTGTCATTGCTGCTGAGCTGTGCAGCCTGACATTCCAGCCGGAAGATAAAACGAAAAGCAATCTGATCGGCACCTCACTTTTTGGGGACGGCATTGCGTCAGCATTATTATGCGGAGAGAAGGCGGACCGCACGATGTCGAAACTAAAACTGGTGCCGAGGATAACGGATTCCCAATCCGTTTTGATGAAACAATCAGAAGATGTCATGGGCTGGGACTTTACTGATCGAGGTTTCAAAGTCATTTTCTCAAGAGATATTCCGACTTTGGTGGAAAAGTGGCTCAAAACAAATGTGCAAATTTTTTTGGACAAACATCAGCTTTTATTCAGTGATATCAGTGTTTTTTTAGCACATCCTGGCGGAAAAAAGGTGATTGATGCATACATCGAAAGTCTTGAACTGTCAGCAGAAAAGCTTTTATCTGCGCAAAGCGTATTGCAAAAGCACGGAAATATGTCTTCAGCCACAATATTGTATGTGATTAAAGAGCATCTGTTGAACGGGCATAAAAACGAAGCAGAACGGGGACTGATTGGCGCATTAGGGCCGGGATTTTCATCAGAGCTGCTGTTATTCAGCTGGGAAAAGGGGGCTTGACTCATGTTTTGGTTGTTGATCGCTATTCTCATTACTCAAAGAGCAGCTGAAATGGCTGTAGCCAGACAAAATGAACAAAAGGTAAAGAAACAAGGGGCGATCGAATTCGGTGAGAGCCACTATCCGTATATCATCATCATGCATATCCTTTTTTTCCTGTCTTTAACTGCAGAAGTGCTGCTGATGAACAAACAGCCGTCAAGCTGGTGGATCGGTATCGCTGCGGCTATTTTAAGCGTGCAGGCAGTACGGTATTGGGCCCTTTGTTCCTTAGGAGCATATTGGAATACGAAAATCCTTGTCGTTCCAGGTGCTGAGCTTGTAAAAAAAGGCCCTTACAAATGGATGAAGCATCCCAACTATACCGTTGTTATACTAGAAATTTTATTGATTCCGCTGCTGTATCAAGCGTACGTCACCATGTGTCTGTTTTCCATTGTTAATGCCGTGTTGTTAACCGTCAGAATTCGTGCAGAAGACAAAGCATTAGAGGAATTCAGTATAAAATAGAGATTGAAAATCATTCTCACCCGTGTTAGAATGAATTTGAAAAAGATTCTCAATCAGGATGGTGAAGCAAATGACAATGCTGTTTTTGCTTGGGGCGGTTTGTACATATAGTGTATTAATTGGTTTTGTATTAAAAGGAATCTCTAATAGATCTGTTTAATGAATCTGGAACTTGTCAAAGTTGCAGATTTTCTTTTATAGAAGCTGCCGTAATGGCGGCTTTTTTCTATTCTCTTAAAGAAATTCGGCTCATTTTTGTGTAAAATGAAAGGGAATGTATTCAGATCTTTCGAAAGATTCACAAGTGAAATGGCACAAAGGGGTTCAGAATTATGACAGAATATAACAGAGAAGAGCTTTTGCACAAAACTGGGGAACTTTATAAGCGATTTATCGAGAATCAAGATGAACAAAGAGCTGCTAAACTGGCTGCGGTCATGAACAAAGCGGCTGATGAAGAGGTTTATATCGCGTTTACCGGGCACTATTCGGCAGGTAAATCCTCACTGCTGAACTGCTTGTTAATGGAGAATATATTGCCCACAAGCCCGATTCCGACAAGCGCTAACCTTGTTGTGATCAGAAACGGGGAAAAGCGTGTGCGGCTTCATACAACAGACGGAGCATGTGCTGAGCTGGAGGGGGCTTATCGGAAAGACAAGGTGCAGCAATATTGCAAAGATGGGGAGCAGATTGAAAGCGTTGAAATTTTTGATCGATATACTGACATCGATGCCGGGGTTGCGTATATTGATACCCCTGGGATTGACTCAACAGATGATGCGCATTTTCTGTCGGCGGCGTCTATTCTCCATCAGGCGGATGCGCTGTTTTACGTCGTTCACTATAATCACGTGCACGCTGAGGAAAATGTAAAGTTTCTCAGGTCGATAAGAGAAAGCATTCCCAATGTGTATTTTATCGTAAATCAAATTGACCGCCATGATGAGGCGGAAACGCGTTTTGAAGATTATAAAGCGCAGGTAGAGGAGATGCTTTGCAATGAAGGCATTTCAAAGGACGCGCTCTATTTTACGTCAGTGACAGAACCAAACCATCCGTTCAATCAGATTGGGGCTCTGAGAGAAGAATTAAAAAGAATAGAACAGCAATCAAAAAGCAACCTCCAGCCTTTAACAGAACAAAAAGTCCGCAATCTGCTGAACGAACATACGGAGATGCTTTTAAAAGACGAAACAGATGGTCCCAGCTTTACTGAACAGCTTAACACACAAGCTGAACTGGTCCAATCGCTGCGTGATCAATTGGATGAGACGGCAAAGCAAGCGCCCGAGGCAGAAAACAGGATGCTGGAAGAAGTCAACCGCATTTTAAAGAACGCCAACCTGACGCCTTTTGAAATGCGTGAACTCGCAGCTGCATTTTTAGAATCACGAGAGCCTTCCTTTAAAACCGGTTTTTTCTTTTCGAAAGCAAAAACTGCACAGGAAAGAGATAGAAGAAGAAATGTTTTTTTCTCTGATGTGTCAAAACGAACAGAGGCCGAAGCGGATTGGCACATAATAGACACGTTCCATCAACTCGCCAAGGCATTTCATGTTCATACAGCTGAAAGTGAAAAGCTGATACAGGCCTATTGCACGCCGCTGGAAGCTGACATCATAGAACGCGCGGTTAAGCATGGTGCAGCTTTTTCTTCTGAATATGTATTGCAATATACAAAAGATTTGGCAGAGCTCATCCGCAAAGAAGCGAAAAGAGAAGCGGCAGACAACATAAAGGCGCTTACTGCGATGGTGAAAGAGAGTGTTTCTAAAGACTTGGAAACGATCAATGACCGGCTCATTCATGAATCAGAAAAACTTGCCATTCTTCAAGAACAGGCCCGTTTAGAGAATAATGCCCGCGAGAAAGCCAATCGCATGCGGGCCATTTGGGAAGAGGAATCCGCATGTCCAATGCACATAAACACCGACTGGTTTAAAACGAAGAAAAAAACAGTGGCGGCTCCGGAACAGAAACGAAACCAAAGTCAACAGACACGGCAGCGAAATGTAAAACCAGAAATAATGGAGCAAGAACTGCCGCTTCATGACCAGATCAAACGCTTTCACATATTGTCTGACCTTTTAGGCGAAATTAGCATGCTGTCAAAGCAAAACTCAGCCTTTCGGGAAAGGATTAAAAGGCTTGAGGAACAGAAATTTACACTTGCGCTTTTTGGAGGATTCAGCTCTGGGAAATCATCATTTGCAAATGCGCTTGTCGGCGAAAGGGTGCTTCCGTCCTCACCAACGCCAACCACAGCCACAATTAACAAAATCACAAAACCAACCAATGGCAACATCAATAAAACAGCGGATGTGGTCTTTAAGACGGAGGCTGACATAACGTCAGACATTTTGCAGCTTACCGGAATACAAAAAGAGCCAACAGGCAGTTCTTTTACAGAGAAGTGGGAAAAGGCAGCCAAAAAAAGCCGTCTGCAGGAAGAACACATCAAATTGATCAATCACTTCTTGCTTGCCTACGAACAGTATCAGCCATATATACAGGAACAAAAGAAGTTAACGGTTCCGCTGTCTGAATTAAAGCCGTATGTGGCAGAGGAGACAACGGCCTGCGCTGTGAAAGAGGTAACGGTTTATTATACGTGCCCGCTCACTGAAAAAGGGATTACAATCGTTGATACGCCCGGCGCAAGCAGCATGAATAAACGGCATACAGAGCTGGCGTTCCAATATATTAAAGATGCCGATGCATTTTTTTATATGACCTATTATCAACACTCCTTCTCGAAAGGAGACCGTTCATTTTTGCGAAAACTTGGACTGGTAAAAGAATCGCTCAGTATGGATAAAATGTTTTTCATTATTAATGCAGCAGACCTTGCGAAAGATAAAACAGAGCTTGAAACAGTGACCGATTATGTCAGCGCAGAGCTTGTAAAAGAAGGGATTCATGATCCGCAGCTCTTTACCGTATCAAGCAAGGAGGAACTGCTCGGAAAACCGGAATCATTTTATAACCAGTTCCCAAACGTCAGAAAACATTTAGACTGGTTTATCGAAGTTGATGTGAAAAAAACGTCAGCTGCACAGCTCAGTTCGGAAGCAGACAAATTATGCGAAACTGTTTTCCAGCTTCACCAGTCCCAGCATCAATCCAAGGAAAAAAAGGAAGCGCAGAAACAGCGCCTTATGCTGTCATTTGAGCGGACTGCAGCTGAGATCGAGAAACGGAGGAACTCGGAAACCATCATTGAGAAAGTAAAAAAAGACACCAAAGAGCAGCTTTATCACATTACACAGCGATTATCCTTTTTTGCCAATGATCTATTAAAATCGGCATTTCATCCCGGGCTTCAGAATGGAGATTGGAAAAAGACCGTCGCTAAGGCGATGAAAACCGCCTTACATGAATATCAGTTTGAATATGTTCAGGAAATTAAAACGCTTGATGTTCGCATGAGCGGTTTCATCGAGCGGCATATTGCCGAAGAATGGCTGGAAAGCTTTCAAAAAACATTAAATAAAGACGGTTATTTTTCCATTTATGCGGGTGATCAGCATTCCAACAGTATACAGCTGATGGAGGTTGAACCGGATTTAGATGAACGCGCCTTCGAGCAGGAACAAAAAGAAGTCAAATCACCGAAGCAGTTTTTTGAACAGAAAGGAAAAGCGGCCTTCATCGAAGCTGTACGGATGAAACTCACGAAAATCACAGAGGCTTGGGTGAGAAATGAAGAAGAAAGCCTTATCACTCATTACACAGATCATCTCAGTCGCTTACAGGAAGAAATGGCTGTAAAAGCAATGGAACAAATAAAGGATCAAAAAGATACGTATGTAGAAGGATATGCGGAAGGGGAACATGCGAAAGAGATTGAAAAGGCATACCAAGCGTGCATCTCTTGGCAAAGATCAGACCATACAATAAAAATGTAAAATTTAGTTGGATTGTATTTCAAGTCATGATAGACTAAATAGAAAAAAGCGAGATGAAGGATTCATGTCAGAGGTACATAAAGCAATTTCAGCACATTCATCAAAACAGCACGAGCATATCAAAACATTTATGCGTCTTGAAAACATGCGTGAAATGGCCATTGAAGAAGCGGTTTCAAAATGCAAAAACGATGAGCCTTTTACTACAGACGCGATTAATGAAGTTACCGAGCAAATGAATCAGCTTGCCAAACAGGGCATCGTGCCGACAAGACGCCTTGTATCTAAAGAAATGGTCGGAGAATACGTAAGCCGTATGTAAGCTGGATGATCCTGTCGCGAGTGAATACCCTGCAAAAGCATATACTATATGTATCCGACGTAAGGGGGGATTCATGTTGGGCAGAACAAAGCTGGGAAACAGAAACGCACAGGCGAATAACAATGCCAAAAAGAAAAATGGATTTCAAACCCATTTTGACTCTTACGCAGGACGCGAAGCTGAAAAGCTGATCGCCAGCAACAAAAGACACAACGACTGATGATACACAAAACAGTATCTCTAATCGAAGAGATGCTGTTTTTTATTTGCACTGCTTTATGGTAATATAGAAGGAATGAAAGAAAAGGGAGTTATCTTATGAATCATAATAAACTATTGCTTGTTGACGGTATGGCTCTGTTATTTCGGGCGTTTTTTGCCACGGCCGTGCACCGCAACTTTATGATAAATGACAGCGGGGTGCCAACGAACGGTGTCAACGGATTTTTAAAGCACTTGATTACAGCGGTGGAAACATTCCAGCCGACACACGTCGTCTGCTGTTGGGACATGGGAAGCAAAACGTACCGAAATGACTTGTTCCAAGATTATAAGGCGAACCGCAACGCACCGCCTGTGGAGCTGATCCCGCAGTTTGATTTGGCAAAGGAAGCGGCCGCTGAGCTTGGTATCATGAATATCGGCTTTGCCGGGTATGAAGCAGATGATTGTATCGGAACACTTGCCGCTTTGTATGCGAATGAAGCTGACATTACGATCGTAACAGGAGACAGAGATTTACTTCAGCTGTTAACGGATGAAGTGAGTGTGGCCCTGCTCCAAAAAGGAATCGGAAATTATAAAGTTTATACAAAAGAGACTTTTTATGAAGAAACAGGCGTTCTTCCGAAAGCTTTGATTGATATTAAAGCGCTTATGGGTGATTCGAGTGATAACTATCCTGGCGTTAAAGGGATTGGAGAAAAAACAGCCTATAAACTGATTCGTGAATACGAAACGATTGACCGTTTATTAGAAAATCTTTCTCTTCTTCCCAAGGGGCAGCAGGGGAAAATTCAGCAAGGTTTGAGCGATTTAGAGATGTCCAGGAAGCTTGCGGAAATTCATTGCTCGGTGCCGCTGGCCTGCACGCTGAAAGACGCTCTATTTACACTGCAAATGGAGCAGGCGGCTGGCATGCTTCGCCGCCACCAAATCAAAGGAATTGAACGTATGCTTGAAAAGCTGAACGCTAGAGAGATCGTGTAGATCTTCTCTAGCGTTTTGTATTGCTTTTTTTGGCTCTTTCCTCAAGCTCTGTTTTAGGGTCAGTATGTGTATTGCCTTCCAGGTCGCCTTGAGGAGTTACACCGCCGGTCAGCCGGCCTTTATCTTTCTTTTTCATGTTTGTTCACCTCCACATTAGGATGAACAAATGATCGAGTTTTAATTCTTATCATTCAGCCGAATCGCTTCTTTTGCCAGCTGATCGGCTTTTTGGTTTTGCTTTCCCGGTATCCATTTGATGAAAAAAAGAGGGAAGGCCGCTTTTAATTGGATGATTTCTTCCACATACGGGTGAAACGTTTTATTTTTAACCTTTTCAAGCTCAGCGGCTCGTTCCACAATATCTGAATCGGTGCGAAAGGAAACAGATTGATACCCGCGCTTTACACAAAGCTTCATCCCTTCAATTAAAGCAAGAAATTCCGCTTCCTGATTTGTATGCATTCCGATTGGAATAGAGAAAAACTCTGCTTGTCCTTCATGTTTGATAAAAATGCCGATGCCGGATGGTCCGGGATTACCGGCGCTTGCACCGTCTACATAAATTTCTGTAGGCATTATGAACTCCTCTCATCATTCGGTACCATTCTTTTTGCTGCATAAGCATAAGGCAGTGAAATCAAAGATACCGCAAACTTAATCAAATATGTGGAAATGAAAATATGAAGCCAAATTCCTGCCGGATAAACGCCGAAAAAAGCGACACCAGTAAATATCAATGTATCAAACAGCTGGCTGACTGCTGTACTGCCGCCATTTCTGAGCCATAAAAGCCGATCAGAAGGAAATATCCTTCTGATTGACGAATATACATAAACATCCAGCGTTTGGCTGAAGATAAAGGCAAGCAGACTTCCTAACGCGACTCGCGGAAGGAATCCGAAAATCGTTTCCAGCGCTATTTGCGATATGTCGCTGGAAGCCGGTTCGAAAAGGAGCACGCCTTGCATGACAAATGTCAGCGTCAGGAGCGTTGAGAATCCGAGCCATACCGCTTTTCTGGCTTCCGCCGGACCGTATTTCTCATTCAGCACATCTGTCGCAAAAAAGATTGTGCCGTACATCACATTCCCGAGCGTTGCTGTTAAGCCAAACAGTTCGACTGTTTTGACGACTTGAAGGTTGGCACAAACTGTCGCAAAACCAATCCAAACAAACAGTCCCATTTTGCCAA
This sequence comes from Bacillus vallismortis, assembly GCF_040784915.1. Lineage (GTDB taxonomy): Bacteria > Bacillota > Bacilli > Bacillales > Bacillaceae > Bacillus > Bacillus subtilis_G. Next base: position 2,349,755 of record NZ_CP160797.1, on the reverse strand, counting down.
ATCCTTTATAAAATAAAAGAACAATGATAAAATGAATGATCGCAAAAATGATCCAAAATGAATTGTTAAACAAAATGAAAAAGCTTCCTTTCCGGGATAAGATTGGTTTGATTATAGCACATGCCCGGCAACTAATGAATGGTAAGGTGATCATAATGAAGCTCAGACCGCATATGAAGATAGAAGCAAAAGGGACGGGATCCGTCTCATTTTTAGGCGAAGACTGGCTGACTGCTCAACAGGCACGTATGCTCGCCAGAGAACTAGGCCGTTTTCCATATATGAAAGAGCTCGAGTTCGAAGACGAGAAAGGCGGCAGCTGGACGCTGAAGGAATTGGAAAAGCTGACAGAGGAGCTTGCTCAAGAGCCTGATGACATTACTGTTTATTTTGACGGCAGTTTCGATAAGGAAAGCGAACTGGCAGGACTCGGAATCGTCATTTATTATTCATTGGGAGGAAGCCGGCATCGCTTGAGAAAAAATAAAAGCTTCCGGCTGAAAACCAATAATGAAGCTGAATACGCGGCGCTTTATGAAGCAATAAGAGAAGTAAGAGAGATTGGGGCTAGCAGAAATTCAATTACAATCAAAGGGGACTCGCTTGTTGTGCTGAATCAGCTTGACGGCAGCTGGCCTTGCTATGATCCGTCTCATAATGAATGGCTGGACAAAATAGAAGCACTCCTTGAATCGCTGAAGCTCACTCCAACTTACGAAACCATACAGCGGAAAGACAACCAGGAAGCTGACGGACTCGCTAAAAAAATTCTATCCCATCAATTCGTAGAAAGCCATACGAAATTAGACCGTAACGGAGATGACGATATTGGATAAGAAAATGATCTTTAAAGAACTGACAGAACTGCAAGATGAATATTGCAAGGACTGTTTTATTAAGAAACAGTTTCGTAAAGATTTTGGCAAAACTTATGCACATTCATTTTGTATTAATAAATGTACAGTAGGTGAAAAGCTGAAAGCATACGGCGATGTCTTAACCAATCACTAAAGAATAAAAACCGCAGAAGCTGCGGTTTTTATTCTTTGAATTCATCCAGCTGATGCTGGCTATCATCCAGCAGCTGCTGTTGCTGCTCTACAAATTCAGGATCATCGAGAGCTGCCAGTTCTTCAGATTGTGATAGTTCTCTTGCATCCTCAATGGCTTGGTATGCGGAATCGACTAATGTTTTACTTTGGCCTCTCGTCGCAGCTCCTGTCGTTTTCTGAGCTGTTTCCACCGCTAGTTCCAGCTGCCGCTTATCCGTAAAGCCAGTCTGCTCCTCTTCATGAAATTCTGATGTCATAAAAAACACCTCCGCAATTATTTTGCAGAGGTTTTTTGAAATTTATGTACCAAAATAGAAAATAAAATGAAAAATAAGCCGATATAACCATTGAACCAGAATAAATAGGACTGTTTTACTATTTGAGGTATCTTGGCAGAGAAGGGGAACGAAGCTATGGATGATAAAGACTTGAGGTCGATCCTTCACAAAACATTTATAGAAATATACAGTGATTTAGAAGAACTCGCGGATATCGCGAAAAAAGGGAAGCCGTCAATGGAAAAACATGTCGAAGAGATTGAACAGAGGTGCAAACAAAATATTTTGGCCATTGAAATTCAGATGAAAATCAAATAGGAGAGGCATTTGCCTCTCCTCTATTTGTCATCATGTATTGAGTTTAGAGTTTTACAACATTAGAAGCTTGAGGTCCACGATTACCTTCGACAATTTCAAAAGAAACTTCTTGTCCTTCTTCTAATGATTTGTATCCGTCTCCTTCGATAGCTGTGAAGTGAACAAATACATCGTCTCCGCCTTCAACTTCAATGAAGCCGAATCCTTTTTCGTTGTTGAACCATTTTACTTTACCGTTTTGCATATTGCTTAATTCCTCCTAGTACTGTAGCACCCGTGTGCTAAAAAAAATTTTGTCACCATTTAACTTTGATTCATTGTTAAATGATGGTTCAACTATACACCATCTGGGAGCACCCCGTCAAGTTCCGAAACTGCTTATTTTTAAAAAGAAGGGAAAGTTTCACAAAAAAATGTAACCGCTCTTATAAATAGGTGAATAAAATAAAAAGAGCACGCGATTTTCGCGTGCTCTCTATGAACATCATTACGATAGCGCTTTGGCTCTTTGTTTAGCTGTCATCATCATTTCTGATTCCTTCAGGATATCCTCTAAAATCACTTCAGAGGAGTTTGTTAAATGAAGGTCCTTAATGTTTTTCTTCATGCGCTGTAAGGTATCTTCATCTGCGAGAAGGGAAGTGACTGACTCGAGAATCTCTTCGTGACGGTTCACGACGATGGCAGCTCCGCGATCTTCAAAGTAGTTCGCATTTTCTTTTTCCTGGCCGGGCACGGGTTTGTACAGAATGACAGGCACACCGATGGCAGTTGCTTCTGTCAAAGTAATGCCGCCAGGTTTTGTAATCATGCAATCTGTGATCCGGAACAGCTCATCAATGCGTTCCACATAGCCAAGAACTTTTAATTTGTCACCGTTTTCTGCTTCAAGCGTACTTAAAGATTCTTTTAAAGCCGTATTTTTCCCGCACACGACAACCACTTGCACATGGTCATCTTTGACAAGGTTTTCGCACAGCTCTTTTACGTTTTTTAATACACCGTGTGCGCCTGCCATGATCAGAAGCACTTTTTTGTTTGGTGAAAGATTGTACTTTTGATATAACGGCTCCGCCGGCAGGGATTCTTCAAATTGCGGTCTGATTGGAATTCCAGTGATTTTTACGTTGCTTGGATGAGTGCCGATCTCCAGCAGTTTTTCCTTCACATAATCTGTCGCCACATAATATTTATCCACGTTTTCATGAACCCAAATTTTATGAAGGCAAAAATCAGTCATCACGTTGAAGGTAGGAATGACTCTTCCTGTTCGGCGTCTGTATTCCGGTACGACGATCATCGGAAATGTATTAATAATAATATCGGGCTGATGTTCATCGACAAGTTCGCCCAATCGTTTATTCCCCATTTTAAAGTAAATATTAAATTTACGTTTATTATAGATTTTGTCAACTCCGTAATAAAACAAACGATAAAACTGTTTCCCGATTGAGAAGCTTTTTAAATAAAGGTACTGAGTTACCTCTGAAACAATCGGATTTGACTCTTGGTACAAATTAGAAACGGTTACATGCTGAAAGCCGAGCCGAACACATTGCTCATAAAGCGTTTTGGCTACCTGCACATGCCCATTTCCGTAATTTGCAGTCAAAATTAATACTCTTTTATTGGTATTCAAGTAAATTCACCTCAATGTAATCAACAACAAGCAAGCTTCATGCATCGTAAGGAGTTATTGTCTATACATAAACATAACACAAATACATAATCGAATTATTAATGCAGTGAAAAAATTAAGCTAATTTTAAAAGATTTGGATTCCAGTATTTTTAATTTTTGTTATACGCAGACTGAATCAGATGTATTTTATCATATTTTTTGCTCAGCGTATCACTAAAATAGAAAAATTAGTCCCATTCATAAGGAGTTTCTTGGTAAACGTAATAATTCAGCCAGTTCATAAACAATAGTGTCGCATGCGCTTTCCAGCGATTCACGGGCTCTTTGCTGTCTTCAGCGAAATAATGTTTAGGCGCCTCGACACCAGAAAGGTTGCGTTCCAGATCTCTTTCATATTCTTGAAGAAGCGTATTTGTATCATATTCAGGGTGCCCTGTTAAAAAGACTTGTTTTTCGTCTTTTGACACAATTAAGCACACCCCAGCTTCCTTAGATGCGGCAAGAATATTCAACTCAGTCACTGCTTGAAGCTGTTCCATATTTATATCTGTATGCCGGGAATGCGGCACGTAGTATAGCTCGTCAAAACCTCTTACCAATCTTTCATGTTTTGAAAGTACTGTATGTTCGAACACACCGAAGATTTTTTTCGGCATTTCAATTTTTTCCACACCATAATGGTAATATAAACCTGCTTGAGCGCCCCAGCATATATGCAAGGTTGAAGTGACATTCGTTTTGCTCCACTCCATGATCTCTTTGAGCTCTTCCCAATATGAAACATCTTCAAACGCCAAATGCTCGATCGGCGCACCGGTGATAATCATGCCGTCAAACTTCTTGTGACGGATATTGGAAAAAGTCGTATAAAATTCGTCAAGATGTTCTCTTGCAGTATTTTTCGGCGTGTGTGTGCTTGGGATTAAGAATGTAAAATGAACCTGTAAAGGCGAATTTCCAAGCAATCTGAGAAGTTGTGTCTCTGTTTGGATTTTTTTCGGCATCAAATTCAATATGATAATTTTTTGCGGCCGGATATCCTGGTGAAATGCTCTGCTTTCATCCATTACAAATATATGTTCACTCTCAAGCACCTGTTTTGCCGGCAGGTGTGTTGGTATATTAATAGGCAACGTGCCACCTCCATTATTTCCCCGTTTAATTTTCTTCATTATAGGAATTTTCACGCCAATTTTCAATCTATCTATTAGTGTTTGAGGGGGAAACAACAGAAAACTCTTTAAATAAAACGCATAGATACGCCTTTTGGTTTCACTGGAAAATGCTTTTTCGATGATTTATCCCAGAAGGGAACTGTCATGTTTTATAGAAATGGTTAAGATAACAAAAGCAGCACGCATGTGTATATAACATTATTTTGAACACAAGCCACTCCTTTGCAATATACAGTCGGCATATCAGGTTTATTTGACTTTGCTCTTATAAGTTCTGATAAAAGATGTTTATTTTGAATTGAGATATAAAAACGGTAAAATAATCAGCAGCAGTGACATAGGAGGGACTTACATGTCTATATATCATATGAAGGTACGTACAATAACAGGAAAAGAGATGACACTTCAGCCTTTTGCCGGAAAGGTATTGATGATCGTGAATACAGCGAGCAAATGCGGCTTTTCGCCGCAATTGAAACAGCTTCAGGAGTTATATGATACATATCGGCAGGAGGGACTGGAGATCTTAGGGTTCCCCTGCAATCAATTTATGAGCCAGGAGCCTGGTGATGAGGCAGATATACAAGAATTTTGCGAAACAAATTACGGTGTTACGTTTCCTATGTTTTCAAAAGTAGAAGTAAACGGAAAAAACGCCCACCCGCTGTTTGTGTATTTGACAGAGCATGCGAAAGGGATGCTGGGAACTAAGGCAATCAAGTGGAATTTCACGAAGTTTATAGTGGACAGAAACGGAGAAATCATTGGCCGCTATTCTCCGAATACAAATCCGAAAGAGCTGGAAGACGTTATCGTGAAGCTGTTAGGGCAATAAAGAGGGTGTTTTTGTGAAGGAATTGAAGCGGATAGAGCAAATCAGGGCATGGGTCCAGTCTGTGCTGACCGGCGAAAGCTCTGGACACGATTGGCATCATGTATCAAGAGTTGCAGATCTTGCTTTGTATATTGGAGAAAAGGAAAATGCGGATTTGTTCATAGTTGAAATCACGGCTTTGGTTCATGATTTAATTGATGTCAAGATGCCTGACGCGTTTAGGTTTTCAGTGAGCGAAGTATATGATCAGCTCGTTTTTTTCGGAGTTGGAAAAGAGGATGCTGACATAGTGATTCACATCATCACAAGAATGTCCTTTCGGGATAGGGATAAGCTGGTGATAGAGCCGCACTCAATTGAGGGAAAAGCCGTACAGGATGCTGACAGGCTTGATGCCATCGGTGCTGTAGGGATTGCCAGAGCTTTTATGTTTGCGGGCGCAAAAGGGCACAGCCTTTATGGAAATGATCAAAGCGCCTACGCTCATTTTTTCCATAAGCTGCTCCGGCTGAAAGATATGATGAATACAGACACCGCACGGAAACTGGCAGAAGAAAGACATGATTTTATGCTTCAGTTTGTCCGCCAATTAGAAAAAGACGTACCCGGGATTAATGCCGAAACGTCGTAATAGAAGGCTTGGAACGACTATGATAGAATAAGTCACAGATATGTTATAGGAGGACGATCATGAAGATAAAATCAATTGAACCTACGCCAAGTCCCAATACAATGAAGGTCATCTTAACGGAAGAGCTTCCGGCGGGCAAAAGCAATAACTATAAACCGGATCAAGCAGAAGGCGCACCGCCTGTTATAGCGGAAATCCTTAAAATAGAAGGCGTTAAAGGCGTATATCATGTCGCTGATTTTCTGGCTGTTGAACGGAACGCGAGATACGATTGGAAAGACATTTTACCGCAAGTCCGCTCTGCATTTGGGATGGAAAGTGCTGAAAATACAGAGGGAAATCGCTCTGAACAAGAGTCTTATGGAGAGGTGAAAGTTTTTGTGCAGATGTTCAGCGGCATTCCTATGCAGGTTAAATTAACTGATGGGGAGCGGGAAGAGCGCTTCGGGTTACCGGAACGCTTTCAGCAGGCGATCTTAAAACTCAGATCTGAAGCTTCAAATGTTGTGTTTGAGCGGACCTGGAAAGAACAAGGCGTCAGATTCGGTGATTTTAATGAAATCGGTCATGACGTGACAGAAGAGATTCAGGCCGCTTACAGTGATGAGCGGCTGAAACGGCTGACAGAAGCAGCCGTTCAAGGAAAAGGCGAAGCAAAACAAGCTGTACAGCGCAAAGCGTATAAAGTAACGCTTGACATGCTGGATGATGAGGACTGGAAAAAGCGTTATGCGCATTTGGAGCAGATGGATCCGAAAGAGGAGGATATCCCGGTTTTACAGAAGGCATTGGATGATCCCAAGGTGTCTATCAGAAGACAGGCTGTCGTATATTTAGGAATGATTGAAATATCCGATGTTCTTCCTTTATTATACAAAGCACTTGAGGACAAAGCTGTCTCAGTCAGAAGAACGGCAGGAGACTGCCTGTCAGATATCGGCGACTCTCAAGCCATTCCTGCTATGATCAAGTCGTTAAGCGACTCCAGCAAGCTTGTCCGCTGGCGTGCGGCTATGTTCCTGTACGAAGTCGGCGATGAAAGTGCCATTGAAGCTTTACGCACTGCCGAAAATGATCCCGAATTTGAGGTCAGCCTTCAAGTGAAAATGGCGCTTGAACGTATTGAGCATGGAGAAGAAGCAAAAGGTTCTGTTTGGAAACAAATGACAGAGAGCAGAAAAAAGGGCGAATAAAAGAATGAAAAAGGTGCAGATCCTGCATCTTTTTTTGTGAATTCACTTTTTATAAAAATTATTTCGAATATTGTTGAAAAATATCCGAAAACTATTTATAGTAAGTAACAATATTAATAGTTGGAGGGTTTACATCGACAGAAAGCTATATAAATATAAAAACATGAAGGAAACAATCAAGGCAAGGGCGGCCTGAATGTCATCTGTTTGCAAAAACAGCCCGAAAATAAACTGAAAATTGTTAAAATAAAATCCAGTCTAACAATTAAAAGTATTTAGGAGGATCACCATGGCAGAATTACGCAGTAACATGATCACACAAGGAATCGATAGAGCTCCGCACCGCAGTTTGCTCCGTGCAGCAGGTGTAAAAGAAGAGGATTTTGGCAAACCGTTTATTGCGGTTTGTAATTCATACATTGATATCGTTCCCGGTCATGTTCACTTGCAGGAGTTTGGGAAAATCGTAAAAGAAGCAATCAGAGAAGCTGGGGGCGTACCGTTTGAGTTTAATACAATCGGAGTAGATGACGGCATCGCGATGGGGCATATCGGGATGAGGTATTCGCTGCCGAGCCGTGAAATTATCGCAGACTCTGTGGAAACGGTCGTATCCGCGCACTGGTTTGACGGTATGGTCTGTATTCCGAACTGTGACAAAATCACGCCGGGAATGCTTATGGCGGCAATGCGCATCAACATTCCAACGATTTTTGTCAGCGGCGGGCCGATGGCGGCAGGAAGAACAAGTGACGGAAAAAAAATCTCTCTTTCCTCAGTTTTCGAAGGAGTAGGCGCTTTCCAAGCCGGAAAAATCAACGAAAACGAACTTCAAGAATTAGAACAGTTCGGATGCCCGACGTGTGGATCTTGCTCAGGCATGTTTACGGCGAATTCAATGAACTGCCTGTCCGAAGCACTCGGCCTTGCTTTGCCGGGTAACGGAACCATTCTTGCGACATCACCGGAACGCAAAGAGTTTGTCAGAAAATCAGCTGCTCAATTAATGGAAACGATTCGCAAAGATATCAAACCGCGTGATATCGTGACAGAAAAAGCGATTGATAACGCGTTTGCGCTCGATATGGCGCTCGGCGGTTCAACAAACACCGTTCTCCATACACTTGCCATCGCAAACGAAGCCGGCGTGGAATACTCTTTAGAACGCATTAACGAAGTTGCCGAGCGTGTACCGCACTTGTCCAAACTGGCGCCAGCATCAGATGTGTATATTGAAGATCTTCATGAAGCCGGCGGTGTGTCTGCGGCGTTGAATGAGCTTTCCAAGAAAGAAGGGGCGCTTCATTTAGACGCGCTGACTGTTACAGGGAAAACACTCGGAGAAACCATTGCCGGACATGAAGTAAAGGATTATGACGTCATCCATCCCCTGGATCAACCATTCACTGAAAAGGGCGGCCTCGCTGTTTTATTCGGTAATCTGGCTCCGGACGGCGCGATCATTAAAACAGGCGGCGTACAGAACGGCATTACGAGACACGAAGGGCCGGCTGTCGTCTTTGAGTCTCAGGATGAGGCGCTTAACGGCATTATCAATCGTAAAGTAAAAGAAGGCGACGTGGTCATTATCAGATACGAAGGGCCAAAAGGCGGACCTGGTATGCCGGAAATGCTTGCCCCTACATCTCAGATCGTTGGAATGGGACTCGGACCAAAAGTGGCATTAATTACGGACGGACGTTTTTCCGGAGCCTCCCGAGGCCTCTCGATCGGCCACGTATCACCAGAGGCGGCAGAGGGAGGACCGCTTGCCTTTGTTGAAAACGGAGACCATATCATTGTTGATATTGAAAAACGCATCTTGGATGTACAAGTGCCAGAGGAAGAGTGGGAAAAACGGAAAGCAAATTGGAAAGGTTTTGAACCAAAGGTGAAAACCGGCTACTTGGCCCGTTATTCCAAACTTGTGACAAGCGCCAACACCGGCGGTATCATGAAAATCTAGACAGCGGGGAACGCTTTCTCCTATTTTAAGGCGTGAATATTTGAAATCCGGCCCTCTCTATAGTATCCTTTACTTCAGATGAAGGATAATAGAGGGGGCTTTTTTTATGTCAATGGCTTACGAAGAATACATGCGCCAGCTTGTTGTACCGATGCGCCGCGAGCTGACTGGAGCAGGTTTTGAAGAATTAACAACAGCGGAAGAAGTAGAAAACTTTATGGAAAAGGCAGAGGGCACAACTCTTGTTGTCGTTAACTCTGTCTGCGGCTGCGCGGCAGGCCTTGCGCGTCCTGCGGCAACACAGGCAGTCCTCCAGCATGACAAAACACCTGACAATACAGTGACTGTATTTGCGGGCCAAGATAAAGAAGCTACTGTAAAAATGCGTGAGTATTTTACTGGACAGGAGCCTTCTTCACCGTCAATGGCTCTTTTGAAAGGCAAGGAAGTCGTCCATTTTATTCCGCGTCATGAAATCGAAGGTCATGATATGGAAGAGATCATGAAAAATTTGACCGCTGCCTTTGATGCACACTGCTAAATGCCCGTTTTCCGGGCATTTTCTTTTTGGGAGTACTGAAGATGATAACAACAAGCTATAGACCGTCTGAACACACCGTGAAAACCGCAAAACTGCTTTCTAAAGAGCTTGATATGCCATATTGCGGCCGAAATAAACAAACGGTTGAAAACCTGCTGAAGTCAGCTGAACGTGATTTGCTTGTGGTCGGCAAAGAACGGTTTGAACTTTATACGAAACAAGGGGCTAAATTCTTTTTTCATCCGAATACAGCGATGTTCAGAGCTAAACGCTTCCTACGGGACGAGCGGGAACCGATGCTTCGGGCAGCTGGTTTATCGGAAGGAGATACGTTTTTAGATTGCACACTCGGGCTGGGTTCGGATGCCATTATCGCAAGTATGGCAGTAGGCGAAACGGGTTCTGTGATTGGAATTGAAAAAAACCATCTCGTGTCCGTTTTGGTGAGGACGGGGCTGCAATCATGGCAAACGGGCATAGAAGAGCTTCAAGCTGCAATGAGCAGAATCCAAGTAAAGAATGGGGATTGCTATGAATACATCAAGCAGCTTCCTGACAACTCTTTTGATGTGATATATTTCGATCCAATGTTTCATGAGCCTGTAGAGACGTCTGACGGCATCGCGCCTTTACGGAACTTTGCGGAGGATTCAGCTTTGAATGAAGGGTGTATCAAAGAAGCGGTGCGCGCTGCCAGAAAAAGCGTTGTACTGAAAGACCACTGGAAAAGCCCGCGATTTGAACAGTTTGGTTTTAACGTCACCAAAAGAAAAACAGCGCTGTTCCATTATGGTGTCATTCAAGCCGCAAGTAAAACAAGCCCGTGACGAATCACGGGCTTTCTGTTAATCGGTGACTTCCATGACGACAAAGTATAACAATGTTAAGAGTGAAACTGTGGCAAACAGAGCGTCAATCATGTGGAAAGCCTCCTTTCACAGAATATTGTAAGCGTTTTATACACAAACCGCAAAGTTACGAATCTCCTAATTTGCATATCAGTTTCATATCGTACATGACTTGCATGTTTCGGATGTGCTAAAATAAGAGAAACATAACAAAAAAATAGAGAGGAATAAGCAATCATGAAAATGTGGATGAGAAAGACCCTTGTGGTTTTATTTACCATCGTAACGTTCGGGCTCGTATCTCCTCCGGCTGCTCTTATGGCGGACAAGCCCTCCGGACAGCCGAGCAGTCTTGAGCAGAATGATTACACCGCTTTTTATGATGGGCATGACCTGTACGATGATGAGTCGGAAGACAGGCGAAATCCTGAACTGCTTTTTCAAACGTACAAGGAACAGCTCCTTGACAGCGCTGAGGATCAGTCCTTTGTGAAATTCGGCAGCAAAATCGCTCCGGTCATTGAGGATGACTATCGGAAAGAGATCATGCCGAAAATCGAAAATGTGATTAGTGATTATTTGGCGACATTGCAAGAGGATGAGGCGTATCAAGATGTTGTGATCTCAAGCATGCCTTCAGCGGGCAAAACGGAAAAAATTTTCAACGTTTACAATCGGACGACTGGAAAAGATCTCATCAGATTTCATGTGCGCAGAGACCACCCGCCTCATGACGGCTACTGGTTTAATTTTCATTATCATACAGCAGAAGATGGATTTCAATCACATCATGAGCTTGGAAGCATATACTGGGACCGCAACACGCCTCCCAACTGGATGAGTGCGTAAAGGAGATGCCATTAGACATGAAAAAGTACACAATGAATGAAATGGTCGATATAACAAAAGATATGCTGAACAAACGGGGCGTTATGATCGAAGATATTGCGCGGATTGTTCAAAAACTTCAGGAAAAATACAATCCAAATTTGCCACTCAGTGTATGTATGGAGAATGTAGAAAAAGTGCTGAACAAACGTGAAATTATTCATGCTGTTTTAACAGGCCTTGCGCTTGATCAGCTCGCTGAGCAGAAACTTCTTCCGGAACCGCTGCAGCACCTTGTTGAAACGGATGAACCGCTTTACGGCATAGATGAAATTATCCCTCTTTCAATCGTTAATGTATACGGGTCGATCGGCCTGACCAACTTCGGTTATTTGGATAAAGAGAAGATTGGAATCATTAAAGAACTTGATGAAAGCCCGGACGGTATTCATACCTTTTTGGATGATATCGTGGCAGCACTTGCAGCAGCCGCTGCGAGCAGAATTGCCCATACGCATCAGGATCTGCAAGATGAAGAAAAAGAACAGGATGAAAAGCCTGTCGTCAGATGACTGATAAAAAAATCATTTCTGGGTTCAGAAATGATTTTTTATTGTGTTACACTACTAGAAGACTACTTTTAAAGGATGGAAAAGATGAAACAGTACAAGGATTTATGCAGACATGTGTTAGAGCATGGCGAAAAAAAGGGAGACCGGACAGGGACCGGTACAGTCAGCACCTTCGGATATCAAATGAGATTTAATTTACAGGAAGGTTTTCCGATGCTGACAACAAAAAAACTCCACTTTAAATCGATTGCGCATGAGTTGCTTTGGTTTTTAAAAGGGGATACCAATGTACGCTATTTGCAGGAAAACGGAGTGCGGATCTGGAATGAGTGGGCTGATGAAAACGGTGAACTCGGACCTGTATACGGTTCCCAATGGCGTTCTTGGCGGGGAGCTGACGGAGAAACCGTTGATCAAATTTCCCGCCTTATTGAAGATATTAAGACAAATCCGAACTCCAGACGCTTAATCGTCAGCGCCTGGAATGTCGGTGAAATTGATAAAATGGCATTGCCGCCGTGCCATTGTCTGTTCCAATTCTACGTGTCTGACGGCAAGCTGTCCTGCCAGCTGTATCAGCGCTCTGCTGATGTTTTTCTTGGTGTGCCGTTTAATATTGGTTCTTATGCCCTGTTAACTATGATGATTGCTCATGTGACTGGGCTTGAACCGGGAGAGTTTATTCATACATTTGGCGATGTCCATATTTATCAGAACCATATTGAACAGGTCAATTTGCAGCTGACGAGGGATGTTCGCCCGCTTCCGAAGCTTCGTTTCGCCAGAGAGGTTGATTCTATTTTCAACTTTGCGTTTGAGGACTTTATCATCGAGGATTATGATCCGCATCCTCATATTAAAGGAGCGGTCAGCGTATGATTTCGTTCATTTTTGCGATGGATGCCAACAGGCTGATCGGCAAAGACAATGATTTGCCGTGGCATTTGCCCAATGACCTTGCATACTTTAAAAAAGTAACCTCTGGCCATTCCATCATTATGGGCCGGAAAACATTTGAATCGATTGGACGTCCGCTTCCAAACCGGAAAAATATTGTCGTCACATCAGCGACGGCTTCAGAATTTCCGGGATGTACGGTTGTCAGTTCGTTAAAGGATGTGCTGGACATTTGTTCAGGCTCTGAGGAATGCTTTGTGATCGGAGGAGCTCAGCTCTATACAGCGCTGTTTCCTTATGCGGACAGACTGTATATGACGAAAATTCATCATAAGTTTGAGGGTGACCGCCACTTCCCCGAATTTGATGAAACCAATTGGAAGCTGGTTTCTTCTGAGCGGGGGATCAAGGACGAAAAAAACCCGTACGATTACGAATTTCTGATGTATGAAAAAAAGAATTCTTCTGAAGCGGGAGGATTTTAATTGGTTCGCTACAGCTTGCTAGTGATTTATATCGTGTATATGCTGTTAAAAAATATGAAACAATTATTTAATCAAAGGATGCTTGACCCCCGTCTGTCATACAAAAAACAGATGACTCTTGTCTACGAGCAGCCAAAGGCGTTTTTGGAAGGCTGTGTCGGCATCACCGGTTCAATTGTGACGATCCATCAGCCTGAGCCAATACCGCACGGTCCTGTTTTGTATGTGCATCCCCGTTTGCGTTTGGCTGAACTGGCCTTAATTGCTGGGTATATTGAGGAACCGGCCGGCTTTATTGCCAATCCAAAAGGATTTCGCTTTCCTTTAATAGGTCAATGGCTAGATCGGATGGATGTGATTTCAGACGGCGACTCAGAAAAGGTATATGAAGATGTAACGAAACAGTTGGAAAAAGGACAAAGCCTGATTCTTTCATTAGATGGTTCTATAGATCCTGTTGAACTTGCGGCCTGCTATCATCTTCCATTGGTGATGGTGGAAACGAAAGGAACAGATGACCTGCAAAAGGGATCGTTTTTTAAACGCTTAAAACCAGCAGACATTGAATTGTCATTTTCAAAAGCTTATATACCAGCAAATGAAAAACAATTACGTGCATAAAAAAGCGCAGTCCCAAAGACTGCGCTTTTCTGTTACGAAATAAACGGCACCTTCACACAATAAAACAGCACACAGAAAAACATCGCAGCGCTTCCGCCTAATACAAAGCTATGCCATATGGCGTGATGGAAGGGGATCTTTTTCCAAATATAAAAGATGGTTCCGACCGAGTATAAAATGCCGCCGAGAAAAAGGAGGCTGAATCCCGCTCCGCTCAGCGAAGCGTATAAAGGTTTAACCGCTATAACCATCAGCCATCCCATAATCAAATACACGAAGGTTGACAATAGTATAAAGCGTTTCACGAAGAAAATTTTAAAAACGATTCCGCCTAATGCAAGAGACCATACGATAACCAGCAGGGTGAAGCCAAGTGTGCCTTTCAGCGGCCCCAGCAAAAAAGGCGTATAGGTTCCGGCGATCAGTACATAAATGGCGCTATGATCAATAATCTCCAAAATATCCTTCGTCTTTTTATGTGTGATGCTGTGAAGCAGTGTGGAGCTTAAATATAACAGCAGCATAGAGACACCGAATATTGTAAAGCTGACAATGTCCCATGCAGACCCGTAATTAGCCGCAAATAGGATCAGAAATACTAATGCTGGTATGGATAAGAGTACACCGATGCCGTGTGTTATCGCATTGGCGATCTCTTCTTTGATTGTAAACAAGTGCATTCTCCTTTCGATCGCTAGATCATTTGATTTTTCAGCGTTTCCAGAAAGCTCAAACCCTCTAAAGTAATTTTAGTGCCGGCGCGTCCGCGGCTTTTTGTGACATAATCTTTTTTCTCCAAATAATCGAGACGGCTTCTGACCTGCTGCGGGGTTAACGAGGTTTGGGTGTTTTTACTGTGTTCCGAAATGATCCGTCTGCTGGCCGGTTCTCCTTTTTCGTTTAACGCTTTTATTGTTTCCAAAATAAACAAAAACTCAGCTTTTTCCATTAAAGTCAGCAGCTTTGCTTTTTTCTTCAATGCTTTTCCGTCTATTGGGCCCCTAATGTATGGCGGCACATCATATGGATGAATCGTTCCTCCGCTTGACACTGCGGCCATATAATCTGCGGCGTTTTTTAATTCCCTGACATTGCCTTCGAATGTGTGCTGCTCAAGCATCGAAAAGACTGAGGGATCAATGAACAATTGCTGGCCGGAGTTTGAGAGAAAATACTGTGTCAAAAGTGGTATATCGCTCTTTCGTTCAGACAATTCGGGCAGTGTGAGTGTTAAAATATTCAGTCTGTAAAATAAGTCTTGCCTGAATGTATGTTCCGCGCATCCGCCTGCAGAAGCACAGATGATTCGCGGTTTTTCCGTGTCTGAATCAAGCGCTTTTAGCAGCTGAGCTTGTACAGAAGCAGGCATGCGCCAAACTTCATCAAGAAAAAGGGTCCCTTGTGCCGTTTTTTTAAACGCACCTGTGTTACCGTCATGGCCAAAAAGCTCAAGCATAAGGCTTTCTTCTGAATGGATGCTGCAATTGACGTTAATAAAAGGTTCGCTGTTTCTCGAGGATTCCTGGTGTATCGCTTGTGCAAAATGATCTTTTCCCGCTCCGATTTTTCCTGTTATTAGGACAGGAAGCTCCGATAATGAGAACTGCTTGGCGATTCGTTTCGCGTCCAGGAATGTTTGATGTTCTCCGATCAGATTATGAAACGTGTTGAGTATTGGTGCGCTATTCATCAATTGGCTCCTTTTGGTTCTAATTGGTTTTATTATATCATGCCTTTTGCCTCAAAACACCTTTTATTTATGATCATCTTTTTTCTTAGGTCTGCTGAATGCTAG
This sequence comes from Bacillus vallismortis, assembly GCF_040784915.1. Classification (GTDB taxonomy): domain Bacteria; phylum Bacillota; class Bacilli; order Bacillales; family Bacillaceae; genus Bacillus; species Bacillus subtilis_G. The sequence continues at coordinate 2,334,079 of NZ_CP160797.1, read as the reverse complement.
TGACGCAGGTGTTATCAGGGCATATTGTGAACGCGGTCTTTATTTTTTAAATATTAAATAAAAATAATTGTCTTATTTTTTGAATATTCGTGTTATAATGGCATATTAAATAGGGATTTAAAACAAGAAAGGAATCTGTACATGAAACCGTTGCTTAAAGAAAATTCTCTCATCCAAGTGAAAGACATTTTGAAGGCTCATCAAAACGTAAAGGACGTTGTGATTCACACACCTTTGCAAAGGAATGACAGACTTTCTGAGAGATATGAATGCAATATCTATTTGAAACGTGAAGACTTGCAAGTTGTCAGATCTTTTAAGCTCAGAGGGGCTTATCATAAAATGAAACAGCTTTCCAGCGAGCAGACTGAGAACGGAATTGTATGTGCCAGTGCCGGAAACCACGCTCAAGGTGTGGCGTTCTCATGTAAACATCTTGGCATTCACGGGAAAATTTTTATGCCGTCTACAACACCGAGACAAAAAGTCTCTCAAGTTGAACTGTTCGGAAAAGGGTTTATCGATATTATTTTGATAGGTGATACGTTTGACGATGCGTATAAAAGCGCCGTTGAATGCTGTGAGGCGGAATCACGAACGTTTATTCATCCGTTTGATGATCCGGATGTGATGGCTGGGCAGGGAACGCTGGCGGTCGAAATTTTAAACGATATTGATACAGAACCGCATTTTCTTTTTGCAAGTGTCGGAGGAGGCGGCCTTCTCTCAGGGGTAGGCACTTATTTAAAAAATGTATCTCCTGAAACAAAGGTCATTGCTGTTGAGCCGGAAGGGGCGGCATCCTATTTTGAATCAAACAAAGCCGGGAATGTCGTCACGCTGGATAAAATTGATAAATTTGTAGATGGAGCGGCTGTTAAAAAAATTGGGGAGGAAACGTTCCAGACACTGCAATCAGTCGTGGATGACATTCTCCTTGTTCCTGAAGGGAAAGTATGTACAGCCATTCTTGAATTATATAACGAATGTGCGATTGTTGCTGAACCGGCTGGTGCTCTATCTGTCGCAGCGCTTGATTTGTACAAGAATGAAATAAAAGGCAAAAATGTGGTTTGCGTAGTCAGCGGAGGCAATAATGATATCGGAAGGATGCAGGAAATGAAGGAGCGATCCTTGATTTTTGAAGGACTTCAGCATTATTTTATCGTCAATTTTCCGCAAAGAGCGGGGGCACTCCGCGAATTTCTTGACGAAGTCCTCGGGCCGAATGATGACATTACAAGGTTTGAGTATACGAAGAAAAATAATAAAAGCAACGGACCTGCTCTTGTCGGCATCGAGCTGCAGGACAAGGCTGACTATGGGCCGCTGATTGAACGAATGGACAAAAAAGCGTTTCATTATGTAGAAGTGAATAAGGATGAGGACTTGTTCCATTTGCTGATTTAATTTTTTCGCACAACCGCGTAAAATGACAGACAGTCCGGCTGACATTGTATATAATAGAAGAAAAACAAAAAAAGAGGATTGATAGCTTGTTACTCAAAAGCCTAGAGTTCAAACGCAGTGACGGGATTCAGGTGAAAGTGACAGAAATACCTGTATTAAAGGAAGATGAGCACTATTTCTTTATGTTACATCACCATTTGCAGTTCTACTTAAAAGAAGTGTTTTCATCAAACAGCAGGGCAAAAGTGTATTCTTTCCGACATTATATGAAGCGCCGGATGAAATGGGCAGATTATCAGGCTGTTTTTCATCAAGAGGTGTTAAAGTACAACGCGTAATATGCCGTTTTTACCTGTGTGTCTCCCTTTGTAACCGTTGGTTGGGAGGCATGCAGGATTTTTTTTGCCGGTACCGAATATAAATATAAAATAGAGGATATAGCAGGCAAGGACGGTTTTAGAATGCGCTTTTACCGGCTGGAAAGGGTGAATGTCATGAAGGTGATCAAGGGTTTAGCGGCAGGGCTGTTTTTTCTGCTTTTGTGTGCCTGCGGAGGACAACAAATTAAAGATCCGCTCAATTATGAGGTGGAGCCTTTTACATTTCAAAACCAAGACGGCAAAAATGTTTCATTAAAGAGTTTAAAAGGAGAAGTATGGCTGGCGGATTTTATTTTTACGAATTGCGAGACTGTATGTCCGCCGATGACTGCTCATATGACCGATTTGCAAAAAAAACTAAAAGCCGAGAATATAGATGTCCGGATCGTCTCCTTTAGTGTTGACCCAGAAAACGATAAGCCAAAACAGCTGAAGAAATTTGCGGCGAATTATCCGCTATCTTTTGATAACTGGGATTTCCTCACGGGATACAGCCAGCGTGACATTGAGGCGTTCGCGCTTAAGAGCTTCAAAGCGATTGTGAAGAAACCGGAGGGAAAAGACCAAGTCATTCATCAATCTTCATTTTATTTGGTGGGTCCGGACGGTAAGGTGCTGAAAGATTACAATGGAGTGGAAAATACACCGTACGATGATATTATCGCTGATGTGAAATCAGCCAGTACACTCAAGTAAACTAGGAGACTAGGCATTTGCAAATCTTCTAAAACATGATACACTTTCCACTAGTAGAATGGGAAGGAGCAACAAGATTGAAGCTGCGCATTTTTTCACTCATGGCCAGTTTGATTTTGCTTCTTGCTGCTTGTACGAGCATACGTACAGCATCTGAGGGGAAACAAAAAGATCATGAACCGAAAACGAAAGAGCACATTGTCATTGCGGCTGTCGGAGATTCGCTGACAGAAGGTGTCGGAGATCCCGCCGGTAAGGGATATGTCGGCATGGTTGCGGATTCTATCCGGTCAGATAAACAAGTCAAAACGGTAGACGTAAAAAATTATGCCGTGAAAGGGAACCGTTCTGATGATTTATTAGAGAAATTAAAAGATAAAAAGGTTCAAAAAGGCATAAAGGACGCTGATTATGTCTTTTTTACAATTGGCGGAAACGATTTGATGAAAGTCCTTCGCCAAAACTTTCTGCAATTAACAATGGAACCATTTCAGGAAGCGGAAAAACCGTATGAAAAGCGTTTTAAAAAAATCATTTCTGAAATTAGGGAACTGAATGATCACGCTGAGCTGATTTATGTCAGCATGTATAATCCGTTTACATTTACGTTATCTGAATTAAATGAAATAAACGGTGTTGTTACTGATTGGAACCAAGTAGCTGAAAAAGAGCTGAAAAAAGATAAGTTTGCGAAAATCATTTATATTGAAGATTTATTCAATCAAAAAAGCGACAGCAGCAGAATTTCTGAGGATGATGATTTTCATCCTAATGGTACGGGTTATTCCCTTATCGCGAAGCGCGTCTATCAAGCCATTGAAAAAGAAGGATTACCGAAAGAGTAGGGTGACATCATGAATAAGTGGAAACGACTGTTTTTTATATTGCTTGCCATCAATCTGATTCTCGCCGCTGGGTTTGTGACACTAGTCATGCTGCCGGGAAAACAAGCTCAGGTAAAGGATTCATCTGAGAGCGAGTATGGATTTCAAGTGACAAGCACAAAAGAATCATTAGCTGCGTTTGTCAACTCATATTTAAAAGACAAAGCATCCAACCAGCTTGATTATAAAGTAGAGATCGATGATGATGTTCATGTCGCGGGGAAAATCAAGGCATTTTCCACGTCCATTGATGCGCTTGTCGCTTTTGAGCCGACTGTGAAAAAAAATGGCGATGTGGAGCTGAATGTTACGAAATTTTCGTTAGGGAAATTGAGTATCCCGATTAGCTTTGTGTTAAATTATATGGACAGCTTTTACGAATTGCCGTCATTTGTCCACGTTCATCCCGGCGACAAAAGCATTGAAGTGCGTCTGTCAGAAATGCCTTTAACGAATGGAATGTATGTCAAAGCGGATAAAATAAATTTAGAAAAAGATGAAATTGAGTTTTCCTATTACCATCCTAAATAATAGAGGTGACTGAAAATGAAACGGATTTACCAGTATTTCAGTTTATTATCCTTTACATTTTCCCTGTATTTCGGCTGGCTTGCTTATCATCATCTGGCGGCTGAAGATATGGACCAAATGTATTTGAACATTTCCTATTGTGCCTTGTTCTTAAGTGTGATGGTGCTAACATTCGGTATGAGAGACCGAAAAAAAACCGATAAGTCATGAAAAAAGAGACATGAAACAACGTCTCTTTTTTCGTGTGATCCGGTGAAAATTTAAGACCACAAGGAGAAAAAATGAAAGCATACGATTTTACACAGGGGAACGTGCTGAAACAGCTTGTGCTGTTTTCAATGCCGATTATGCTCGGAAACGCATTGCAGGTTTCCTTTCAATTTATAGACAGTTTGTGGATCGGCAATTTACTGGGGGCGAAGGCCCTTGGGGCAGCCGCGGTATCAAGCACGATTGTTTTAACCGTGCTGTCTTTTATTTTGGGCCTTAACAATGCGACATTAACTATTTTGTCACAGCAAAAGGGTAAAGATGATGAAAAAGGAATGGCGTCGTATATAAACGCTTTTGTCGTTTTATTAACAGGCCTAAGTGTCGGATTCGGCGCGGCCGGTTTTTTTCTGTCAGAGCTTTTGCTTCGTCTTTTGAAAACGCCGGAGTCGATGATACCGCTTGCCGAGACCTATTTGCAAATTCAATTTATTGGCATTTTATTTTTGTTTGGTTATAACTTTATCAGTACGGTGCTTCGGGCGCTCGGTGACAGCAAGACACCTCTCCGGTTTATTGCGTTTGCAGTTGTGCTGAATACAGTGTTGGCGCCGTTCTTTATTTCTGTGCTGCACATGGGAATAGCGGGAGCAGCTTATTCGACAATTTTGTCACAGGGCATTGCGTTTCTGTACGGGTTGTTTTATGTCATCAGACACAAGCTTGTACCGTTCTCTATTCCGCGAGTTCCCAAGTGGGAAGAGTCCGCGCTGGTTTTGAAACTTGGGATTCCTGCCGGTCTGCAGATGATGGTGATTACAGGCGGAATGATGGCGATTATGAGTGTTGTCAACTCCTACGGGGAGCATGTGGTGTCAGGCTTCGGCGCGGTGCAGCGGCTCGACAGCATCATCACGCTTCCCGCTATGGCTGCCGGTACGGCGGTCAACAGTATGGCAGGGCAAAATATCGGAATCGGAAACGATAAAAGAGTGGGAACAATTGCGAGGCTAGGTGTTATAGTTGTAATTTCTTGCATGCTGATGATTGCCGTTATCATTTGGGTATTTGGCAAATACCTTATGAGACTATTTATCAGCGAGCCTGATGCGGTTGCGTTTGGTGAACAATATTTGCGTTGGATCGCGTTTTTCTACCCTTTTATCGGGATTAATTTCGTGCTGAACGGAATCGTCAGGGCTGCGGGAGCGATGCTGCAGGTGCTGGTTTTAAATTTGATATCGTTTTGGGTTTTGAGATATCCTTTCACGGCTCTATTTTCAGCATGGTTTGGCCAGAAAGGAATCGGGCTCGGAATCGGAATGAGTTTTTTATTAAGCAGCTGTGCGGCGTTTTTGTATTACAGATACGGAAGATGGAAAACAATGAAACTGTTCGCTGAAAAATAAATGAAGGGCTGCAAAAAGCACATACCCATGTATAGCGGTATGTGCTTTTTTTCATCGTTTTTTATCAAGTTTGCTGAAAAGCTCGATTAATGAGGCCAGTTCGGCATCAGTGTAGCAGTCAAAGCGTTTAAAGAAATATTCCGTTTTTTTCTCGTTGAAATGCTGAAGGACTTTTTCGCCCGCTTCGGTGATATGAATGCGGATGATACGCCTGTCTTCCTTCGATCTGATTCTTGTAATCCATTCCTTTTCCACCAGCGCATCAGTCACAGCTGTAATGTGGCTTGCTGATACCTCTAAAATAGGCGCAAATTCGGTGACTTTTTTAGGCCCTTGTTCACTGAGGATCCGCAGAATGGTAAATTCATTCCGTGACAGCTCTTTATCAAGAATTTCATTGATTTCGTTGCGTATTTGTTTAAAGACTTTACGGAGTAAATTCTCCATATCGTACATCATCTGTGTTCTTACTTTCAAATTTGTGAACCTCCATTACATAAGCATATTGCTTAAAACCTATAGTTTTTATGAAAAGCAGAATCATTTTCATTCTATTATTACATGCTATAATATAATAATACCACGTATGAACAAAGGAGGCACCAGTATGTCTGAAAAAAAAGAAATCGCCACATTTGCAGGAGGCTGTTTTTGGTGTATGGTCAAACCTTTTGACGAACAGCCGGGAATTGAAAAAGTGGTGTCCGGGTATACAGGCGGCCATACTGAAAACCCTACGTATGAAGAGGTGTGCAGTGAAACGACAGGACATCGTGAAGCCGTTCAAATCACGTTTCATCCTGATGTGTACCCTTATGAAAAGCTGCTTGAATTGTTTTGGCAGCAAATCGACCCGACAGATGCCGGCGGCCAGTTTGCGGATCGCGGCAGCTCCTACCGTGCAGCCATTTTTTATCATAATGATAAACAAAAGGAGCTTGCGGAAGCTTCCAAGCAGCGTCTGGCGGAAAGCGGCATCTTTAAAGATCCGATTGTAACGGACATATTAAAAGCTGAGCCTTTCTATGAAGCGGAGGGCTACCATCAGCATTTTTATAAAAAGAATCCAGGACATTACCAGCGCTACCAGGCGGGGTCTGGACGAGCCGGATTTATCAGCGAGCATTGGGGGGCGAAATAATGGGGCACAATAAAGAAGAAAAAATCAAGTCACTAAACCGCATGCAATATGAAGTGACGCAAAATAACGGCACGGAGCCGCCTTTTCAAAATGAATATTGGGATCATCAGGAAGAAGGGCTGTATGTAGACATTGTGTCAGGCAAGCCATTGTTTACATCCAAGGATAAATTTGATTCCCACTGCGGCTGGCCAAGCTTTACAAAGCCGATTGAAGAAGAAGAAGTAGAAGAAAAACTAGACACGAGCCACGGCATGATTCGAACAGAAGTGAGAAGCCGTACTGCCGATTCTCATCTTGGTCATGTATTTAATGACGGACCGGGTCCAAGCGGGCTTCGATACTGCATAAACTCAGCGGCAATGCGGTTTGTGCCGAAGGATAAGCTGAAAGAAGAAGGATACGAAAGCTATCTGCATCTTTTTGATAAATAAACACAAAAAACAGGCCTGCCTAATGGATAGACAGGCTTGTTTTTATGCCTTTTTTTCTTGGTGCAATTTCTCAATAATCTGGGCAATTCTGTCTTTTGTGATGAGTGGAGCTTGATCTGATTGATATCCAGGCAGATGGACTTTGCGAAAATCAGGATGTTTTTCAGGTTCTGGAAGAATCGCATAAAGATTGCCCCATTCATACAGAGAATCAATTTCATGAGGGGATGTTAATTCTTCGTGAAGCTTTTCACCTGAACGCTTGCCGACTTCTACCGCAGACGGCTGCGGGAGCCCGTGCTGCGATGCATATTCTTCAAACCCATGGATCAGTTCTTCAAGTTTCAGTGATTCCATTTTAAAAATAAAAGTTTCTCCGCCTTTTGTAATAGCAGCTGATTGCAATGTCAGTGTAGCTGCATCGTCTATTGACATGAAAAACCTGGTCATATTTTTGTCAGTGATGGTTAGCGGTTCACCCTCCATCATCTGTTCAAATAAAATTGGAATGACCGAACCCCTTGAGCCGAGAACATTTCCGAAGCGGACTGAACAAAACACGGTTCCTCTGTTTTGAACGTGGCGGTTTGCTTGATGAAACAGCTTTTCAGATAACAGCTTGGTGGCACCCATTGTGTTCACAGGAGATACAGCTTTATCGGTACTGATATTAATGACATGCTGGACCCGGTGTAATAGGGCGGCCTCCACCACATTCTGTCCCCCGATGAGATTGGTCTGGATCGCTTCAAATGGATGGTCTTCACATGTCGGAACCTGTTTCAGCGCAGCTGCGTGGAAGACGATATCCACGCCTTTCATCACCTGATTCACCCTTCTGTGATCGCGCACATCTCCGAGCACAAATGAAAGCCGCTTATCCCCCGCATACTTTTGACTCATGACATACTGTTTACTGTCGTCTTTGCTGAATACAATCACCTGTTTCGGTGTTAGCAGCAAAAGGCGTTTGACAATTTGACTCCCGATTGAACCTGTTCCGCCAGTGACTAAAACTGTTTTGTTATGGAAAAACGGTTCTAGTTCTGCTGTTTGCTGTTTAGGCATGGCTTATCCTCCAACTCTCGTTTCTCTACCATGCATCATATGTTCAACTTTGTAATCGAGTTAATGAAAGCAACCAATAAAACAAAATTTAGGGGAATGATCATGTCACAAAGTGTTCTTTTTTAATAGAAAATGGAAAGATAGACGTAACAGACAAAATATAAAACTATATAAACAATGTACTAAATATTCACTTTGGTTTTATTTCGCACCTCAAAAGTAAATTTGAGGAGCCATTTCACGTACTTCTTAGGGGGAAAGTGATTTATGAGTCAGAAATACTATAAAAAAAGGTTCATTTTCCTCTCTATTAAACGACTGTATATATTTTACAATAAGGATTGATAGTGATTAAAAGGAGGGGACCAAATTGAAGGTTTCAAAAACAATGCTGCTAAGCACTGCTGCGGGTTTATTGCTTAGCCTGACAACTAACTCGGTGTCGGCTCATCACGTGAAAGCGGAACATCATTTTAAAGTGACGGCGCAAACGGAGACAGATCCTGTCGCTACTGGCGAGGACGCAGCAGATGACCCGGCCATTTGGGTTCATGAAAAGCATCCGGAAAAAAGCAAGTTGATCACGACAAATAAGAAGTCAGGACTAGTCGTGTATGATTTAAACGGCAAACAGCTCAAATCTTACGAGTTTGGCAAGCTCAATAATGTCGATCTGCGTTATCAATTTCCATTGAACGGAGAAAAAATTGATATTGCTGCCGCCTCAAACCGGTCTAAAGGAAAAAATACAATCGAAGTATATGAAATTGACGGGGATAAAGGAAAGTTGAAAAGCATTACAGACCCAAACCATCCGATTTCAACTGATATTTCTGAGGTATACGGCTTCAGCCTGTATCACAGCCAGAAAACAGGAGCATTTTACGCATTAGTGACAGGCAAACAAGGAGAATTTGAGCAGTATGAAATTGTTGACAATGGAAAGGGTTATGTAACAGGGAAAAAAGTGCGTGAATTTAAATTGAATTCTCAGACTGAAGGCCTTGTTGCGGATGATGAGTACGGGAACCTGTATATAGCAGAGGAAAACGAAGCCATCTGGAAATTTAATGCTGAGCCAGACGGAGGATCAAAGGGGCAGGTTGTCGACCGTGCGACAGGAGAACGTTTGACAGCTGATATTGAAGGACTGACGATCTATTATGCGCCAGACGGCAAAGGATATCTCATGGCCTCAAGTCAAGGGAATAACAGCTATGCAATGTATGAACGGCAGGGAAGCAATCGCTATGTAGCCAACTTTGACATTGCAGATGGCGAAAAGATAGACGGTACTAGTGATACGGACGGTATTGATGTTCTCGGTTTCGGACTTGGCCCAAAATATCCGTACGGGATTTTTGTCGCTCAGGACGGTGAAAATATTGACAATGGACAAGCCGTCAATCAAAATTTCAAAATGGTGTCGTGGAAACAGATAGCAAAGCATCTAGGCGAAAAGCCTGACCTTCATAAACAGGTGAATCCGAGGAAGATGAGGGACCGTTCTGACGGCTAAAAAAAGCAGCTCATTCAGCTGCTTTTTTCTGTGAATGAAAAAATCGTTCATAACAATGAACGATTTTTCAAGTAAGCGCCAGATGAATCGCCTTTAGTTTTGCAGGAAGCTCATCAAACGTAAGGGCGGGTACGGTCTCTTTGTAATTGGATGCTGCAGCTTTTTGCCGTTCCTCAGGATGGTTGATATAGAAAGCGGCTTTTTCCTTAAAGTCGTTGGTGCTGTGATAAGAAATAAAGGATGAAAAAGGATGTGCCGCGGGTAAATCTGTTAATTGAAATGCTTCGCATGCAGCGATATCAAACGTCCGGTTATTAAAACTGGCGTTTTTGATGCGGATATTATTTTTATTGAAAGCAAAATGATAGGGGCGATGCGCATTGATCACGATATCTGCCCCGTTATAATAATGAACGGCCTGTTCGGGTGGAACCCATGTGCTGACGATATCAATATGCGGCTGTTTGAGCACTTTTTTAGGCAGGTATTTTCTCCATTCCTTTCCGATTACCCGAACGGTGAAAGGCAGATGTACCGCTTCTTTCATAAGCTGAACCCGATTAGGATAAGGATAGCCGATGATAAGCAGATTTGAATGAAAAGAATGTTCTGTGTCCATTTTTTTAAACAGCCGATGATTAACTGGAATCGGAACATAGTAGACGTTCTGGCAGCCGAGCTCCCGATAATAAAGAGCGGCATTTTGTTCAATCGTTAATATGGCGTCAGCGTGCTTTATCACCCGAAGGCTGATATCAATATAAAATGGGTCTTCGGTCAGCCAAACAAACACAGGAATACCCTTATCCTTTAACCAGGTCAGCCAGTCGTGAGGAACACGGTCTCCGACCATCATGAGTGCGAAGTCCGGCTGGAACTTTTCAGCCTTTATTAGAGATTCTGCTTCCAGTGTATCTGCAGACATGTACTCTGTATGAGTATTCAGAAAACATTCTTCAGCCCAACGGTCAAAATATCTGTATATTCCTCCGTATCCCGACTGGATATACAAAACTTTCATCAGATCTTATGAAAAGAACGTAACACTTTCTACTTTGTCTACATCAATTAATGTTGTAGCTTGGCCTTCCGGGGTAACGGAGCTTTCCTGTGTTACAAATACGATACCGTGAATTTGGTCGAAAGCAACGAAGACAACCGGACCGATCATATCACCCGAATCAGTCACAATGCTGATCGTAGTGCCTGGCGTAATTCTGGCAAAAATCCATCTTGCCGGAAGGGAAGTAGATTCAGCCGTAATCATTTCACTTTGATCTACTTTTTGATCGATCGCAGCTTCAAGCAATTCTTTAAGATTATTATCCACGTTTACTCCTCCTTCTGTTGAGAATAAAGGGCTTAAAAGGCTCTTAATCAAATCCTTTTTTAATTGGGCATTTTCAGAGCTCATCACATACACCTCCTATTCAATAGTGAACTCACGTTAATCATATTCTTATGGCTGCCATTTGGTATGAGTCGAACGCCGTACCTGACCTATTTTTCATATATTTAAGCAAAATGCTGATTTTTTAAAAGAGTGGATATAGCCTATACCATAAATCGAAGTCAGTTCATATTGTGAAACAGAGAGTATAAAGGTCAGCGATTGTTTAGATTGAGAGAAACACGCGAATCAAGATGAACTGCATTTTATTTCGCTTTTGCTGATTTTGCTCATTCGTCAATCGGCTACTGAAGCAAATCCATCTGATCTCAGTACGCCAGCTCGTATTTGTAAAAGAGCTTGGCGTACCGGTATCAACATTTCATCTGTTGAATGGAGATACGCTTCAAAACGTCATCGTAAAAGAGGTTCTGACTGATTTGGTTATTTTCAAAACCCGTTAAATCATACGAGATCTCATGTCGCGCTCTCAAGTATTGTAAGCTGGGATGCTTTTTAAATGATGACAGAGGCTCTGCTTGTGCGGAGCCGTTTTTATGTTTGCAACAGGGGGCTGTATAGATGGGAGAGAAAGTGTCCATTATTTTAACGAGTTATAACAAACCTGCTTATCTGCAAAAAGCGATCGAAAGCGTCATAAAGCAAACGTATGATCTCTGGGAGCTTTTTATCATGGATGATCATTCTAATGAAGAAATAACTGCGGTGGTTCACAAGTACCTTCGTGACCCTCGCATTCGTTATGAAAACAGTTTCGTAGATCCCGCAGCTCGATTTAAAACAACCCGTTATGCCACATTAATTAACACCGCGCTCCCATTTACCAGCGGCGATTACATTTCCTATCTCACTGATGACACTGTGTATCATCCTGAGCGGCTGAGCCGTATGGTGCAGATGTTTTCACATAATCCTGAGGCGCAGGCTGTTTATTCAAAACAAAAAGTTGTACAAGTAAACGAAAGGGGAGAGGAAATCTCCCATTTCTATAGAAATGCCAATGAAGTGCTTCATCAGGCCGCTTTTCAAGTCGATCATTGCTCAGTTATGCATCGCCGTTCATTACTTGATCGTATTCACCATATATATGGAAGCTATTGGGACGATGATATGAAGCATTGGAATCATGGCGACTCAATTTTTTGGGACAGAATCAACAACTTTGCTCCATTTCTGCCGATAAATGAAGTATTAGATACAACCTATAAAACCCCCGATTCATTTCAAAATGCGTATCGGTTTCTGCCCGCCGATTTGATTGACGGATCTTTTGTAAAGGGTTCAGGTCAAAACGTATATTTTATTGATCAGGGTGTGAGGCATCCTGTCGGGGAAAGGTGGGATTCGTTGTATCTAAATCGGACTGTGGCCGTTCCAGACCCGTATTTATTCCAATATAAAATTGGAAACATTTTAAAGATTCCGAATTATATTTTAGTAAAGGAAGCTGGTCATCCTGCAATATTCTATATCGAAGCCGGAAAAAAAAGACGCATTTTGGGTCAGTATGCTTTTCAGTTTTATCAATTTAAAAGAAAAGAAATATTGACCATTGAAAAAGAAGAACTGGAGGCGCTGCCGGAAGGGCTGCCAATTACGCGGGAACGATCTGGTTTGATCGAAAATCCGCCTGGCCGAAGGCTTTATTTCATAGAACGCGAGCCGTTTTTGTTTCTTAACGGCGTTTTTCATCCGATTCGTGAACAAGTAGTAAGGAAATTCTTTTTACATCATAAGCCAATCTCCGCTTCTTTCCGAAATATTCAGCAATTTCCAATTGGAAAGCCGTTTTATCCAGTGTACGATGAGATTATAAAGAATTTGAATATTGCAATTGAGTAAAAGCATAGGTCATAAAAAGGAGACGTTCATGACAGGACATTATTCAAAAACGGAACAGCAATATATATTGTTAACGTCTGAATCGGCATCGTTTGATCATTACAGCGTATATAAAGATCCGAAGCTTCCGCAAATTTTTTCTCATAACTTTGTTCAGCTTCATGATACGTTTCCGTTAGAGCGGCGGTTACTGGACTTTTTGCCATCCGTACCAAAGCTGCTTAATGCGAATTATCTCCATTTAAAAGCGTCGCCTCAGCATGTTTTTCCGCTCGGTTTGAAGCAATCGCTTGTCAAAAGCGGGTTTGTTGTCGAGGATGAGCTGTTGTATGACATGAAGCTTAGTGACTGGAAAGGGCAGATGGGACATCCGTTAACGGCATGGGGAACGGCAAAAAGCCTCAGCGATGGATCTTCTATCATGAAAATTTATGATTCCATTTATATTGGGGAAGCGATCGCTGAACAAAAATTAAAAAGAAAATATCCCTTTTATGAAGCGGGGACGATCATCCTTGTTGTTTGTTACAGCGACCGATCACAGAAGATTCCCATTGGATGCGGAGAGCTGTTCATTCATCCGCAAGAAAAAACGGCTAAAATTGAAGAAGTCGCCATTTTGGATCAGTTTCAAAGAAAGGGCTATGGCAGTATCTTAGTGAAAGAAATGCTGTCCATTGCCAAATCACTAGGAATGGAAGCAGCCTATTTAGTGGCTACAAGCACTGACGGTGCAACCCGTTTTTACGAAAAGCTGACGTTTAAAAAATATGAGCGGGTGCATACTGTTTTTCATTATTTCCTTACATGAAATAGGCGTTTGCACAAACCATTTGGGACTTGGCCCGCATAAAATGCCGTATATCGTGATAAGAAAGGATGAAAACAGCATGCATAGATACCCTGGATACGGTTACGGATTTGGCTGCGGGACAAATACGTTTGTATTGATTGTTGTCTTGTTCATTTTATTAATTATTGTCGGAGCCGCTTTTATTTGCTAGAGGGCGAAATTCCAAAAGAGCCTTTCTATATTAAGGAAGGCTCTTTTTTGTGTGAAAAGTTTTTGCGGGGACGTCATGCCGCAATTTGGACACTCATATAATATGTTAAAAGGTTTGTTGAGGTGGGAGCATGAGCAGTTATTTGATTAAGCCGGAGCTTAGTTCGGCCTATCCGGTTGTCAGTTATGCGAAGGGTTTATATGTTTATGATCAGACCGGAAAAAGATATCTTGACGGCTCATCAGGTGCGGTGACATGCAATATCGGCCACGGGGTTCGTGATGTGACTGAGAGACTGAAAGAACAGCTAGATCAAGTGTCTTTTGCTTACCGCTCACAGTTTACAAGCGAGCCTGCCGAGCAATTAGCCGCTCTCTTGGCGCAGGAGCTGCCGGGAGATGTGAATTGGTCTTTTTTTGTCAACAGCGGATCAGAAGCCATAGAAACAGCGATGAAAATCGCCATTCAATATTGGCAGGAAAAAAAGCAAACACAAAAATCCATCTTTTTGTCTCGGTGGAGCAGTTACCACGGAATAACTTTGGGAGCGCTTTCATTGTCTGGTTTTTATGAAAGGAGATACCGGTTCACCCATCTCATTGAACGCTATCCCGCTATTTCAGCTCCTCATGTGTATCGGCGGAATCATGGAACGGATGAAGACTTTGTTCAGACTGCCGCTGATGAACTGGAAACTGCGATTAAAAGAATCGGAAGCCAATTTATCGCCGGCTTTGTGGCTGAGCCTATTATTGGTGCCGCAGGTGCAGCGATCACCCCGCCTCCGGGATATTATGAGAGATTAAGTGAGGTATGCCGCACACACGAAGTGCTCTTTATTGCAGACGAAGTGATGACAGGGCTTGGAAGAACAGGAAGGATGCTCGCGACAGAGCATTGGCGCACCGTTCCTGATATTGCTGTACTGGGGAAGGGGCTAGGTGCGGGGTATGCGCCTATTGCCGCTGCTGTTGTATCTGATTCTATTATTGAAACGATAAAACAAGGTTCAGGTGTGATTATGAGCGGCCACACATACAGTGCACATCCCTATTCAGCCAAAGCCGCTCTGGAAGTTTTGCGGTATGTATTAAAGCGCGGCTTGATCAAGCAATCAGAAAAAAAGGGAGCTGTACTGAAAAAGAAGCTTGTTGAGGCAGCGTCTCAAAGCGGCATCATTGGTGATGTTCGCGGAAAAGGACTGCTATTAGGCGTTGAATTTGTAGCAGACAAGAACACGAAGAACGTTTTTTCGCCAGAGCAGGCGGTTACCCAGCGTATTGTCGGCGAAGCGAAAAAACGCGGACTAATTGTTTATCCTGCCAAAGCGGGAATTGACAGCGGGGAAGGAGATGCTGTCATTATTGCTCCGCCTTTTACCATGTCAGACGGCGAGGCTGAAGAGCTCATATCAATTTTTTCAGAAACAGTTGCAGCGGTCGAAAAAAAACTGAAAAGGGATTGAAATTAAATGACGCCATTTCAAAAAACAATCAGCGTCGAAACAGCAATTTCAGGTGTTCAGGACGGGTCGGTCCTAATGTTTGGCGGTTTTGGCGGAGTCGGCTCGCCTCCTTCATTGATTGAAGCTATATTGGACAGCGGTGTAACGGATTTAACTGTCATTTGCAATGATGCCGGCTTTCCGAAAATAGGGATCGGCCCGCTTATAGTCAATCAGCGAGTCAAAACCCTGATTGCATCGCATATTGGTTCTAATCCTATAGCGGGAAAACAGATGACAGACGGGACGTTAGAGGTTCAATTTTCACCCCAAGGAACGCTTGCAGAACGAATTCGCGCCGGCGGAGCGGGACTCGGCGGGATTTTAACTGACATCGGGATTGCGAATCAAATGGTTTATGAAAAAAAGGACATTGTGTCTGTGGCTGGAAAGCGATATTTGGTTGAAGAGGCGCTGACGGCAGATTTTGCATTTATCAATGCGCACATTGCGGATGAATTCGGCAATTTAACGTATGACAAAACAGCGCGGAACATGAATCCGCTTATGGCAATGGCCGCAAGTAGAACCTTTGTCGAAGCTGAGCGTATCGTCCCGATGGGGGAGATTTCAGAAGAAATGATTGTCACACCGGGGGTTTTTGTCGAGGGGGTTGTGAGAAGCGAAGGAGTGAAGTGGAAATGGGCTTGGGAATAGCAGAGCGAGAACAAATCGCAAAACGGGCCGCTTCTGAAATCAAGCCGGGCATGATTGTAAATCT
The DNA here is from genome assembly GCF_040784915.1 of Bacillus vallismortis. Taxonomy (GTDB): domain Bacteria; phylum Bacillota; class Bacilli; order Bacillales; family Bacillaceae; genus Bacillus; species Bacillus subtilis_G. The sequence continues at coordinate 2,317,915 of NZ_CP160797.1, read as the reverse complement.
CGGTATCGGCATCCCATCCTTGGTGCCGAACTTTTTGCCGCCTGACATGCAGGTCATGCTGCAGGCTGAAAACGGTGTGCTTGGCATTGGTGACAGCCCTGAAAAGGGAAAAGAGGATGAACATTTATGCAACGCAGCGGGATTTCCTGTCCGAGCTGTAAAAGGTGCTTCTTATTTTGATACAACGATGTCTTTTGCGATGATCAGAAGAGGCAAAATTGACATTACGATTTTAGGCGCCCTGCAGGTGAGCCAGTCAGGCGATTTGGCTAATTGGCTTGTCCCGGGAAAAAAGGTGCCGGGCATGGGCGGAGCGATGGAACTGGCCCAAAAAGCGAAAAAAGTGGTTGTCGTCATGAGTCATACAGATCAAAAGGGAAGGCCTAAATTAACAGAAACATGCACGCTTCCGTTAACTGCAGCAGGCTGTGTAAATTTGATCATTACTGAAAAAGCGGTTCTTGAAGTCGGAGCCCATCATTTCATATTAAAAGAGCTGATGAATGGCTCGACAATCGACGAGGTGACGAGGCTGACTGAAGCTGAAATCAAAATAGATATGCCTTTTTCTTAAAGGGGGAATGAGGATGCAAGACATTGAGAGAAAAGTAATCGGGTGGCTCGATCAGCATTCGGCCAAAGCCATTCGTCTTCTCAAAAGGCTGATTGGAGAAAAAAGCACATTGGGCTCAGAATTTAACGCCCAAGCTGTTGTGCTTGAGAAGCTGCGGCAATTTCAAATGGACATTGACGTGTGGGAGCCAAGCCTAAAGCAATTAAAACAGCATCCCTATTTTAAATCAGACCGTTCCGATTTTGACGAGAGTCCGAATATCGTTGCAAAAAAAACGGGAGCGGGCGGGGGCCGGTCGCTGATTTTAAACGGTCATATCGATGTTGTGCCTGAAGGAAGCGTGAAGGATTGGAAGTATGAACCGTTTCAAGCTGTCGAAGAAAACGGTAAAATATACGGCCGCGGCTCAACGGATATGAAGGGCGGCAATACAGCCCTTCTTTTTGCTTTAGAAGCCCTGCACGCCTGCAATGTTAAATTGAAGGGAGATGTATTGTTTCAAAGCGTTGTAGATGAAGAGTGCGGCGGCGCGGGAACACTGTCTGCCATCATGAGAGGGTATCGGGCTGACGGGGCGCTGATTCCGGAACCGACGAATATGAAACTTTTTATCAAGCAGCAGGGGTCGATGTGGTTTCGGATCACAGTGAAGGGATTAGCGGCACATGGAGGCACACGCTATGAAGGGGTAAGTGCGATTGAAAAAAGCATGCATGTGATCACAGCCATACAGGAGCTGGAAAAAGTCCGCAATGCGAGAATCTCAGATCCGCTGTATGATCATGTCCCAATACCGGTACCGGTGAATATCGGCACCATCTCAGGCGGCGCATGGCCATCTTCAGTTGCAGACCGTGTCGTCATAGAAGGGAGATGCGGAATTGCGCCCTATGAAAAACCAGAAGCAGTTAAACTTGAATTGGAAAACTGGCTGAAGGATTTAGATTACCGTGATGAATGGTTTAAACGCCATCCGATTACAGTAGAGTGGTTCGGCGCTCAATGGCTCCCGAATGATTTACCTGATGATCACCCTTTAATTTCAGTACTGCAATCAGCTTATCAAAAAATGAAACAGACAGAGCCCATCATCGAAGCCTCGCCATGGGGAACGGACGGAGGGCTTTTATACCATGCAGGCGATACGCCAGTGATTGTCTTCGGGCCTGGGGAAACAAAAACAGCTCATCAGGCAAATGAATACATTGAGATTGAAGCCATGCTAGAATCTGCTAAAATTATTGCACTTTTTGTTATGGATTGGTGCGGGCTTTATACAGGCGGGGAGGGGGAGAATGAGGATGCTCAAGTCGATAAAGAGTAACGGTGTCACAGCAGTTCTGGACCATGACAGCTTTAATAAACGAATGAGAGTCGTTCGTTATGACGGAGCCATAGAGAAGGCCCTGCCTGATATCGTGGCGGCGGCAAAAGAAGAGGACGCGGAAAAAATTATCATCTATACGAAACAGCATGATGTGGCTGTGCTTGCCAAACAATTATTTGCGCCGGAGGGTTATTTAAAGGGCTATTATCTCGGCCATCCGGCTTGTGTCATGGTCCGTTACCTCACAGAAAAACGGAGTCAAACAGATTCTTATATAAAGGAACAGGAGATGATCGAAGCCTTATATCGCACAGCACCTCACCCCCGCACTGAAAACAGGCCATCCTTTACAATGAGAAAAGCAGAAACAAATGACATGTACCAGCTTTCGATGCTGTATAAAAAAGTATTTCGTACGTACCCGACCCCGGTTTTTGATCCCGCATATATTGAAAAGACGATGAATGAAAATACGATGTATTATGTCATGTTTGATCATGACCGCCTGATCAGCGCAGCAAGCGCAGACATGAATCCAGAGCTTGGGCATGCAGAAATGACCGACTGCGCTGTGCTTCCGGAATATCGGGGCCATTCGCTGACAAGTTTATTAATCGAGGAATTAGAAAAAGAAATGGCCGAGAAGGAAATCTTTCACGTATTTTCTCTCGCCCGTGCTGCGTCTTTTGGGATGAATGCTGTGTTGTACCATTCTGGTTATCAGTATGGCGGAAGGCTGATCAATAATTGCTATATAGCCGAAGGTCTTGAAAACATGAATATTTGGAGCAAGCACCTGTAAGACAAATAATGCACGAGGAGGAATTCATTTGGCAAGCAAATGGTATAAACCGAAACGGCATTGGAAGGAGATCGAGTTATGGAAGGACGTTCCGGAAGAGAAATGGAACGATTGGCTTTGGCAGCTGACACATACGGTAAGAACAGTAGATGATTTAAAAAAAGTGATTAACTTGACCGAGGATGAAGAGGAAGGCGTCAGAATTTCTACCAAAACGATCCCCTTAAATATTACACCTTACTATGCTTCTTTAATGGACCCCGATAATCCGAGATGCCCGGTCCGTATGCAGTCTGTACCGCTTTCTGAAGAAATGCACAAAACAAAATACGATCTGGAAGATCCGCTCCATGAGGATGAAGATTCACCGGTACCCGGTCTGACACACCGCTATCCCGATCGTGTGCTGTTTCTTGTCACGAATCAATGTTCCATGTACTGCCGCTACTGCACAAGAAGGCGTTTTTCCGGACAAATCGGAATGGGAGTTCCTAAAAAACAGCTAGATGCTGCGATTGCTTATATCAGGGAAACACCTGAAATCCGCGATTGTTTAATTTCTGGCGGTGACGGGCTTTTGATCAATGACCAAATTTTAGAATACATTTTAAAGGAGCTGCGCAGCATCCCGCATCTGGAAGTAATTAGAATCGGAACAAGGGCGCCGGTCGTCTTTCCGCAGCGCATTACCGATCATCTGTGCGAGATATTGAAAAAATATCATCCAGTCTGGCTGAACACCCATTTTAACACAAGCATCGAGATGACAGAGGAATCCGTTGAGGCCTGTGAAAAGCTGGTGAACGCAGGCGTGCCGGTCGGAAATCAGGCCGTGGTGCTAGCCGGTATTAATGACTCGGTTCCAATTATGAAAAAGCTCATGCACGACTTGGTGAAAATCAGAGTCCGTCCTTATTATATTTATCAATGTGATCTATCAGAGGGCATCGGGCATTTCAGAGCTCCCGTTTCCAAAGGTTTGGAGATCATTGAAGGGCTGAGAGGTCATACCTCAGGCTATGCGGTTCCGACCTTTGTCGTTGACGCACCAGGCGGCGGAGGTAAAATCGCCCTGCAGCCAAACTATGTATTGTCGCAAAGCCCTGACAAAGTCATCTTAAGAAATTTTGAAGGTGTGATTACGTCATATCCAGAACCGGAGAATTATATCCCTAACCAGGCTGACGCTTATTTTGAGTCCGTTTTCCCTGAAACCGCTGACAAAAAGGAGCCGATCGGGCTGAGTGCTATTTTTGCTGACAAAGAGGTTTCATTTACACCGGAAAACGTGGCCAGAATCAAGAGGAGAGAGACGTTCACAGCGAATCCGGAGCATGAAACGTTAAAAGATAGGCGTGAGAAAAGAGATCAGCTAAAAGAAAAGAAATTTTTGGCGCAGCAGAAAAAACAGAAAGAGGCTGAAAACGGAGGGGATTCTTCATGAAAACATGCGATTGGTGCGGAGAGCTTGAAGCAGTACCCGGCAGGAACACGGTGTACTGGGAGCTCCCTGACGGAACAAGAGCCATAGAGCTGACTGACACACCAGCCATGGTGTGTGCTTCCTGCGGGATGACCTATCAGGAGGAAACCACAATAAAGGAGATTGAGGATCAGCTGCTTTTGATTCAAACCAAAAACCTGCCTGGAAGTCTGGCGTATCAGCAGCTCATGGAGACAGAAAGGATTCTGAAACGCAACTATTTTGACTTCTCCTAAACGATGTTTCGGTATTCTTTTGTTGTAATTTTACACTTGAACTGTATAATAGAACAACAAAAGACAGACATCAGGAGGGGAAACCCATGAAATCCTTTTATCACTATTTATTAAAATACAGACAGCCGAAGCCGCAGGACAGCATCAGTGAATTTGCCAATCAGGCGTATGAGGATCACAGCTTTCCGAAAACCTCAACCGATTATCATGAGATCAGTTCATATTTGGAGCTAAGCGCTGATTACCTGCACACGATGGCAACGTTTGATGAAGCTTGGGATCAATACGAGGCTGAAGTGCACGGCAGATAGCAGCTGTTTATCCGCAGATCATTGCGGATTTTTTTTATGTCCTCATCCACACCATAATTGGATATTTCCTTTGGTTTTCATGCCCATGCGAATTGGCGTCACCCGGCATACGATAGCGTATGAGAAATGTTGCGGCGAGGGGGAGACACCATGAAGCAAAATAAACCGAAATTCCAAGTAGGGGATATCGTAGTCGTCATTATGTATGGAACAGTCGGCACCGTCACTAAAGTACACCAAATTGATAAACACTATCTTTATGAAGTCAATCATAATGAAGTCTTATACTTTGAATCGTCCATTCAGCTGTACAAAGATTATGAGGGTGTCATTGTCGACATGGAAAAGCTTGATATTGAGTATGAATTCCTTATTGGGGACGTCGTTTATGTGAAAGATTATGGAAAAGAACTCTTTCGCATTATCGGTCACAGAACAGAAATTTGGAGATATTTAGAAGATGGCTGGGAAGATATCATTTATGAGCTGACCCGTTTAAAGGATGGAGAGTGGCTTGAAACGGAGGAAGAGGATCTCACACTGGTGCTGAGAAAATATGAAATGGACCAGTTTGTACACCAGATGTTGTTTGTCCACTATGTCGGAGAAACTGGCCATGAGATCGGCGAAGATATCGCATCGTCTGCTCTTCTTCAGTTTGAAGGCGATGATGAAGATCAAGATACCCTTCACATCCTTGCTGTATCAATTGTTGATGAGCTTCTGGATATTTATAATGACTACAAGATTCTGTACGAAATGTTTCGAGATGAAGAATATAAAGATATGATGATGTTTGTTCTGGAAAGTTTAAAAGAGCATTTCAGTTAGTTTGAGAACATACGGATTAAGACATATAAAAAATAAGGCAGACAGCCCCAAATCATCACATGCGTCATTCCTTTGAGCGTTTTTTCCATTAAGATATCAAATCTGTCTCCGTCCAGTGCTTCCATCATTTTAGACATCATAGTGTCAGCCTCCCATGGCTTGTTTTTTTATTCAATGTATATGACTGAAAGAATTGTTTAGAACACTGGGTATAATTCAGCCTGTTTTTTCATAAAACATAAAAAAGGAGGCGGTACGGAGATGAAAGAAATAGATCTTGTGATTGATACGGAAGAAATCGCTGAATTTTTTTACAGAGAGCTTGCGCGGAGGGGCTACATACCTAGTGAGGATGAGCTGTTTGAAATCGCTGACATTACCTTTGATTATTTGATAGAAAAATGTATGATAGATGAAGAGCTGGATGAAGATGATTGAGGCTTAAAACCGGAGTGGTCAGCTCCGGTTTTATTATTCATGTTCTATGACTTCTGTGAAAATCGAGGTGGTTAAAATGTTGTACAAGCCTGTTAGCTTGTTTCTTATTTTTCTTTTTTTAGCTGCGGCCATTCATACAAATGCTGTTCAATCTGCAGATGAAGCGATAAGCAGGGCGGCTATTTTGATCCGTCAGCCATGGCTTAATGAGGTCATGACAGGGATCACGCACCTTGGTGCTTCTTCTTTTCTCCTCCCTTTTATCCTGATCATTGGAGCGGGCCTGTTTTTTTACAGAAAAACATGGGACGGCCTATTGATGTTCTTGGTATTCGGTGCAGGTCGGCTGTTAAATAAAGTCTTAAAAGAATGGATTGAACGAGTGAGGCCTGATTTTGCACCGCTGGTTCATGAATCATCCTTCAGCTTTCCGAGCGGCCACTCCATGAATGCTGCCTATGTTTATCCTGTCATTGCCTATTTTTTAGTGAAGCACCTCCCGTTTTTGTCCAAACATAAAAAAATGGTATATACCATAGCAGGCGTGATCACTGTTTTGGTCGGCATAAGCAGAGTCTATCTGGGGGTGCATTTTGTCTCTGACGTGTTAGGAGGCTTTAGTCTCGGCCTGCTTCTGTTTTTCCTAGTAAAAGGTTTTGACGAAAAGATTAAGCGGTTTCGACAAAAATAGAGAAAGGAAAACCGGGCAAAAACGCCAATATGTTAAAGAAATAAAAGGGAGGGGATCTTGATGATGTTATCCGTGTTCAAAAAGAAGTCTTGTTCCTATGACGTGACAATATTTCAAACACCCCGGTTTGGCGAAAAAAAGGGCTACAGAGCCGTCTATCGAACTGAACTGAACGGGAGCGATCATCAAGACGTGCTGAAAAGAGCATTCTCTTTGTTTAATGTATTTGACACCGTTCCAAGTGATTATGACGCGAGATTTGTGGCCACAGGAGACGTGATTCTGATTGATGAAGGCAGAAAAGGGAAAACATATTACAAACTGCTTCCCGCCGGATGGAGGAAAATCAATCGTCTGATTGTGCAGACGACATAACAAAAAGAAAACTGCGGAAACCCGCAGTTTTCTGCAGTTTAAGGCTTGCGTTTGGCAGCGGAATACTCTTTCTCGTGCGCCTCTTCAGCTGCAATGACATCTTTTGCAGGTATGTGATTGTTCTTTTTTTGGCCGGTGATCCGATTGCGCTGTTTTTTACCCATGTCTCATCCCTCCTTCCTGCGGTTAGGTTTTCAAATAAACACCTCGATTATCCCGTTTTTCTCAGGAAGTGCCCAAACGGTCTCGGAACATTTCTTTTTGCGCCATATTCCTTTATAATCAATGCTGAAGTTTGTTTCATCATGACATTCGTTGTAAAATGAACGGACTGGATGATAATTTAGATTTAGGAGGATATGAGATGAGTGTACATATAGGTGCTGAAAAAGGACAGATTGCGGATACAGTGCTTTTGCCGGGAGATCCTCTCAGAGCAAAATTTATTGCTGAAACGTATCTTGAAAATGTAGAATGCTACAATGAAGTCAGAGGCATGTATGGATTTACAGGTACATATAAAGGCAAAAAAATCTCCGTGCAGGGAACGGGAATGGGCGTTCCGTCTATTTCAATTTATGTGAATGAATTAATGCAAAGCTACGATGTGCAAAATCTAATAAGAGTAGGTTCTTGCGGCGCTATCCGTAAAGATGTCAAAGTGCGGGACGTCATTTTGGCTATGACCTCCTCCACTGATTCACAAATGAACAGAGTCGCTTTCGGAAGCATCGATTATGCGCCTTGCGCCGATTTCGAACTTTTAAAAAATGCTTATGATGCCGCAAAGGATAAAGGCGTGCCGGTGAGTGTAGGAAGCGTATTTACAGCTGACCAGTTCTACAACGACGATTCGCAAATCGAAAAGCTTGCAAAATACGGTGTGCTGGGCGTAGAGATGGAAACGACTGCATTGTATACATTAGCAGCGAAGCACGGAAGAAAAGCGCTGTCAATTCTCACCGTGAGTGATCACGTATTAACAGGAGAAGAAACGACAGCGGAAGAGCGTCAAACCACATTTCATGATATGATAGAAGTGGCTTTACATTCCGTATCACAGTAAAATAAATCAAGAGGCGTGCTGGGTGCCGGCAGCCTCTTCTTTATGAATGCGGAAACGATTAATAAAAGGAAGGTAATGTAAATGAAAAAGTCCGGTAAATGGTTCTCACTGGCTGCCGCTCTGAGTGTAACGGCAATCGTCGGAGCCGGCTGCAGCATATCGAACGGAGATGCTCAAAAGGATACGAAAACCACAGCAGAAACGAAGCAAACAGAACAAAAAACAGCTGACAGCAAAAAAGCAAACACTCAGGACAGTGAGTTTTCATTGGAAAGCAAATATTTCAATGATATTAAACAAGTAGACGGTTTGGAAACCATTCAAAATCCAGAAAACATCCTCGCCCTTGTCAATAAACAATACGCATTGCCTGAAAACTATGAACCTAGCGATCTTGTTATACCTGATGTAGAGTTTTCTTTTGAAGAAAAGATTCAAAAACGTTACATCAGAAAGGAAGCGGCCGACGCATTAAAAACGATGTTCGATGCTGCGAAAAAGGAAGGCTATGAACTGGCAGCTGTCTCGGGGTACCGTGCGTATGACAGACAGAAAGTCATTTTTAACAATGAAGTAAACCTAAAAGGGGAAAAGAAGGCAAGAGAAGCGGTCGCTTACCCGGGTGAAAGCGAGCACCAAACAGGCCTGGCGATGGACATCTCGAGCCGGAGTAATGGCTTTCAGATAAATGAAGCGTTCGGAAGCACGTCCGACGGAAAATGGGTGCAAGACAATGCTTATAAATATGGTTTTATCATTCGCTATCCTAAAAATAAAGAAGATATCACAAAATATGAATATGAGCCATGGCATCTGCGTTATGTAGGCAAAAAGGCCGCAAAGGACATCCACGACAATGATTTAACGCTGGAAGAGTACTTTGAAAAAGTGAAGAAAATCTAAAAGAGAAAGCCCGCTTACAATTGGTAAGCGGGCTTCATTGTGTCTGGTGAATCTAGCATTTGGTCAGACAATGATTCTATGCTTACCAGAAGAATAAACCAGCCAGAGCCACTCCTGTAATTAAACCGAGGGAAATACCGTAAGCTGCTCCGTATCCCCAATAGCCGCCCCAATAGCCGTAACCGAAACCTCTAGGCCCTGCACCGACAGGAGGAGCGATATAAACTCTGTCTCTTGTTACACGGGTAATTCTGCCGACGTGAACTCTCCCGCCTCTCTCTGTAATTCTGACGTCTTTACCTTGATGGTTTCTGCAAAGATGGTAATATCTCTCCAATATTGTTTCCCTCCTATACTGACTTTCTATCAGCATATGATAGATAGGATAAAAAGGTTGGACGAAAACAGGGGGTGATACGCCGTTTTACTTATTCGCGATAAAGATACAATGACCCATGTACTCACTATAGATCTGCATAAGTTCATAATGTGTTTGAAGCGTATCGTAATAGATAGGAGCAATCGTTTGCGATAAATCCATTTCAGTGGTTGGTTCAAATTCCATGTCGTCGGGAAGAAGTGACATCGCTTCCGTTTTTTGAAAGCCATAACTCCTTAGGAGTTTATGCCACTTGGCTTCTTCATGTAAGTCAGTAAAACCGTAGAAATCCATCATTCGCTTTTTTTCTGCAGGTGGCATCGGTTTTTTTAAAGCTGCTTCAATACCAATCAGCATCCCGCCGGGCTTCAATACTCTTGAAATCTCCTGAAGAGAGGATGACAGATGGGAAAAACTGAGGACTGACTCTGACAAAACGCATGAAAAGGACTCGGAAGAAAACGGGAGGTGTTCCAACTCCGCCTGATATGAAGGGATGGCAAGCCCTTCATTTGCAAATCTTTTTTTCGCTTTCTCAAGCATGATAGGGTCTTTATCAACAACTGTTACAGGATACAGCAAATGTCCTAAATAAGCCGCTGTTTGTCCTGTTCCGCATCCGGCATCAAGAATCGGCTGATCGGGGGAGGGCGCAGCTTTTTGCAAGACCGCTTTTGAAAAAGCCAGCCCGCCTGAATGAGCTCCTGCGACACCGAATAAGGACAGCATTTCTAAATATCGGCTCAATCTCGAATCCTCCTTTTTCTTTATCATATGTCGTATAAAGACATAGGTTTATGAAAAGCGAAAGAAGGGCGTTTCTCTTTCATTTTTGCTCCGAGTTGACGAATAAGAATTCGTCCATGATAATAATGTAAGAAGAAAAAGGTGGTGTTTAATTGAAACGGCAATTTAAACTGTTTTTTATTGTGCTGATCACTGCGGTTGTCGCTTCGGCGCTTACTTTATTTATTACGGGCAATTCCAGTATCCTGGGCCAGAAATCAATTAGCGCGGGAGACAGCCAGTTCGACAAGTTAAATAAAGCGTATGAGCAAATCAAAAGTGATTACTACCAAAAGACAGATGATGAAAAATTAGTAGACGGAGCAATTAAAGGAATGATTGAATCTCTGGATGATCCGTATTCCACATATATGGATCAAGAGGAAGCAAAATCATTCGACGAAACAATTTCTGCATCCTTTGAAGGGATCGGAGCACAAGTAGAGGAGAAAGACGGTGAAATCCTTATTGTGTCGCCAATTAAAGGTTCACCTGCTGAAAAAGCCGGAATCAAACCGAAGGACCAAATCCTTAAGGTGAACGGAAAAAGCGTCAAAGGCATGAATGTAAATGAAGCCGTCGCTTTAATCCGCGGAAAAAAGGGCACAAAAGTGAAGCTTGAGCTTAATAGAGCGGGAGTCGGACATATCGATCTTTCCATTAAGCGCGATACCATTCCTGTAGAGACCGTCTATTCCGAGATGAAAGACAACAAAATCGGCGAAATCCAAATTACTTCTTTCTCTGAAACAACTGCTAAAGAGCTGACAAATGCCATTGATAGTTTAGAGAAAAAAGGCGCCAAAGGCTTTATTTTAGACTTGAGGGGCAACCCGGGTGGTTTAATGGAGCAGGCGATTACAATGAGCAACCTGTTCATTGATAAAGGAAAAAACATCATGCAGGTTCAATATAAAAACGGTTCTAAAGAAGTGATGAAGGCCGAAAAAGAACGAACAGTGACCAAGCCTACCGTCGTTTTAATAAATGACGGCACAGCCAGCGCCGCGGAAATTATGGCCGCTGCCCTTCATGAATCGTCAGGCATACCGTTAATCGGGGAAACGACCTTTGGCAAAGGCACGGTACAGACAGCAAAAGAATATGATGATGGCTCTACCGTCAAACTGACAGTCGCCAAATGGCTGACTGCTGACGGTGAATGGATTCACAAAAAGGGGATCAAGCCCCAGATGAAAGCAGAGCTGCCTGTTTACGCGAAGCTCCCGTATTTGGACGCGGATAAAACGTATAAATCCGGTGATTCAGGCACAAACGTCAAAGTGGCTCAGCAAATGTTCAAAGCACTTGGCTACAAGGTAAAGGTTAACAGTACGTATAATCAGGATTTTGTATCTGTCGTCAAACAGTTCCAGCAAAAAGAGAAGCTAAAAGAAACAGGCGTATTGACTGGCGATACAACAACGAAATTAATGACAGAACTTCAAAAGAAGCTGTCAAATAATGATACGCAAATGGAGAAAGCAATTGAAACTCTGAAAAAAGAAATGTAAAAAACCCCCTGCACGGCTGCCGCGCAGGGGGTTTTTTATGCGCCCCTCTGATTTGGATTAGGCGCTTGTTTTTTACCAAATAACCCCTCAATAACAGGATTGGACCCTGCCTTTTTGGCGAACAGCGGATTGAGAATCACCACAGCGATGATATTGGCTGCTAATCCCCAGAATCCTTCATAAATGCCATGTGCAGATTGAGTGGTATACACAATAAACGTTACCGCAAGACCGGCTAATAATCCGATAACCGTCGCTTCTTTCGTTTGTTGTTTCCAGAATAGACTGACAGCAATCGCCGGGAAGATTTGCACCATGCCGGATACGCCTAACAGCTGGAGTGTCACTAGGGCAGTCGGGAACAGCATTCCAAACAGAAGTGCAAGGCCGATAACAACAAACACCATTGAACGTGTGACAAGGGTGAGCTTGCTTTGGGACACATTCGGATGAATCAAATCCCGATATAGGTTATTGGCAAATAAATTTGATGCCCCGATTGCCATGATGGAACAAGGAATCAATGAAGCAAGAGCAATAGTGGCATATGCAAAACCTTGTGCCACCCCGCCGTAAGATGTTTGAATCAAATGCAGGAGCGCCAGTCTTGGATCTGTATCTTCCGGCAGGACAAGGAAGGCGATAAAGCCAAGAAAAATGACCAAAATTAACACAATATTATAAAGCGGCAAAAACATGCTGTTTTTTCTTACTGCATCGGCGCTTTTCGCTGTAAAAACACCTGTTGCTGCATGTGCCCACATAAAAAGTGCCAGGGCGGAAACAATAGACGCTGTGATAAACCAAGGAATGCCTTTTGGCCCTTCTGCCGGTATCGTCAGCATTTGCGGCGCTTCCTTCACTAACGTGTCAATCATCGGCGTCCAGCCGTTGAAATGAATGAGAGGGAGAGACACTACCATAAACAGCATAATGACCCACACTAGAATGTCTTTAATGATGGCTGTAAATGTAGGCCCTTTAATCCCGCTGAAGAATGTGTAAAGAGCAACAAGAATAAATGAGATGATCACAACGAATTTTACGTTAATAAATCCGGTGCCGGCAACCTGAAGTGTATCTTGAATGCCGCTCAGCTGAAGGCATATGTACGGAATAAGCATAAGCACACCGACAATGGCAACAAGGCTTGCCAAAAGCTTACTGTCAAACCGTTCCCGGGCGTAATCCGCCAGTGTTGTTAATTTATGAGTTTTCGCAACTTTCCAAAGTTTCGGCAGGAAGAAGTAGGCGATAAAGTAGGCCAAAACAGAATAAGGAATGGCGAAAAACGCAACACTTCCACCCGTAAATGCCGTACTGGTTAACCCTAAGAAAGTATATGCCGTATAAAGGTCGGCGCCTACTAAAAACCAGACGAGAAGGCCGCCGAAGCGTCTGCCTCCGACAGACCATTCTTCCACCGAGGCGCGTGAGGATTTGTCTCTTCCGGCGAGAAATCCGATACAGACAACGGATAAAACGATAACAGCTGTAATGAGAAGTGCAGTGAGATTCCCTTGCATTATTCAAGCCCTCCATCTTTTTTTTGCATTTGGTAAATGCCAAACGAGCATAACGGCGTAATGATAATCCACAATAGCAGCCAAAGGTGGAAAAACGGAAGGCCGAACATAATCGGTTCAATTCGATTCACAAGCGGCAATAGCGCAAGCTGAACGAATGGCAAAAGAATGAGAATAACAATAAGTGCTTTTTTAACCATTTACTTTCCTCCTGAAACATGATAATTCTCACTATAATAGCAGTTGTAAGAAAAGATCACAAGGAAATTATTAGAAAAAAATGATTTTTTGAATTATTTAATCAATACACATCATTTGCATCCTGCTTAATAAAGGTTTAAAATAATAAATATCTCGAAATCGAGATAAATAGGAGTGGGAAAATAAAAACAGAAGGATTGCATCACGTCACAGCATTCGTCAGAAATCCTTGACAGAGAATACTTTACATCCGTTTATTTCAGGGAGAAAGGCGGTATCTTATTTGAAATCGCCACAGATGAACCGGGTTTTATGACAGATGAAACGTTTGCTGAGCTGGGGACCTCATTGAAACTGCCTGAATGGCTGGAGAAACATAGACAACAGTTAACAGACATGTTGCCTGAACTTTAAAAGGGGGAATTTACGATGAAGCATATTTATGAAAAAGGGACATCTGACAACGTACTGCTGCTGCTGCATGGCACCGGCGGAAATGAGCACGATCTGCTTTCATTGGGACGGTTTATAGACCCTCATGCCCATTTGCTTGGTGTCAGAGGATCTGTGCTTGAAAATGGAATGCCGCGATTTTTCAAACGTCTGAGTGAAGGTGTCTTTGATGAAAAGGACCTCGTGGAGCGGACAAGAGAATTGAAAGATTTTATCGACGAGGCTGCAGAAACGCATCAATTTGATCGCGGCCGAGTGATTGCGGTCGGTTATTCAAACGGCGCAAATATTGCGGCAAGCCTGCTTTTCCATTATAAAGATGTCTTAAAAGGGGCCATTCTCCATCATCCGATGGTTCCGATTCGCGGTATCGAGCTGCCTGATATGACGGGACTCCCTGTTTTTATCGGTGCCGGGAAATACGACCCTCTCTGCACGAAGGAAGAATCAGAAGAGCTTCACCGCTATTTACGTGACAGCGGGGCATCAGCCTCCGTTTTCTGGCAGGGTGGGGGTCATCAGCTGACGCAGCATGAAGCTGAACAGGCTCGCGAATGGTACAAAGATGCGATTGTATAAAAAAACCTTAGTCCGTCATTCGGACTAAGGTTTTTCATATCCTTACAGCCAAGTTGACACTTTTGAAAGCGGCAAGCGGTTGCTTTGATGGGCAGGTTTTACTGCTTTGCCGATTGAAATAAGCATAACCGGAACAAAGCGCTCACTGATATCAAATTGCTTTTGGAACTGCTCTTTGTTAAATCCGCCGATTGCGCAAGTATCATAACCTTTTGCTTTTGCGGCAATCATAAGCTGCATAGCGGCTAAAGAAGCATTTAAGAAAGCGGAATCACGAGCGAATTGCTCGTTTTGGTAGGCACCGTTAATTTGGCCGAGCAATGTTTGTTTGATTTCATCTGAAATATAGCCTTGGTTTGCCAATTCAGCGTATACTTCTTCACCGTTTTCATTTGCCTTTAAATCGCCTAAAATGGCAACAACAGCAGAAGACTCAACGATTTGTTTTTGATTATAGGCTACAGGAAGAAGCGCCGCTTTTGCTTCATCGCTGTGGAATACTGTGAAATGCCAATGCTGAAGGTTCCAAGCTGAAGGCGCTTTAATGGCAAGGTCCAATAGCTCAGTCAGCTCCTCTTTAGAGATAGGGGCATTTGTATCATATTCCTTTACGGATGCACGTGCTTTTAAAACATCCAGAGTATTCGTCATAGTGTTTCCTCCTTCGGATAAACGTGGTATGATAATAGAAAAGTTAGAAACTTACTAAATGTAACTTGAAAGATTATTGTAATGGATCATCGAATACATGTCAAACAATAGATGAAGGGATGAGGACTTGTGGGAAATACTATGTGCCCTAAAATGGAATCTGCTTTCTCATTGCTGGGAAAAAGATGGAACGGTCTGATCATCCATGTGCTAATGGATGGGCCGAAACGCTTTAAAGAGATAACGGAAACAATACCGATGATCAGCCAAAAAATGCTGGCGGAGCGCCTTAAGGAGCTTGAACAAAACGAGATTGTCGAACGGCAGGTTCTTCCTGAAACGCCAGTCAAAGTCATTTATACGCTGACTGAAAAAGGAACAGCGCTTCAAGCTGTATTCCAAGAGATGCAGGCGTGGGCCGATCAATTTTGCGAGCCCGGTGAAACAGTGTGCGAAGAAGAGAAATAAGGAAAGAGGCATCCAGGAAAGACCCTATGTTCAATGAAAAAGTCATATGAGGGGCGGTTCGTGCCGTTTACATGACTTTTTATATTCGTTAGAATAAGCTTTTGCAGATTTGCAAAAGGTTAATATGAAGATGATATACAAAAATAGGAAATGATCATTGCGTGACAAAGTTATTAGCAGCTAACCTATGATTAATGGGGATGATGTTTTATCTCGTTTTGCACATCAGTAAAGCGGAACTCTATCTGCCTGAATTTTATATTTACGCTCAAAACCCAACCAGCTTCCATTGGAATTACATTGGGATCGAAACTGGATTTTAAAAAAGGGAAGCCAGGCTCCATCCACCACATTTGGATTACTTCGCTATACCTCTTCTTGGTGATTTCCGCTTTTATAAAAAAGAAATGAGTGAATAAAAGAGAGAGTATCTGATGAAACTCTCTCTTTTTTGCTATGGAGCAGCCGGTTGTTACATGCAAACTTTATGCCATTTTCATTATCTTATAGTTTTCCATTCAAAAATTGCGCCTCGCCAAGACCGAAACTCCAGTCGGCGTCACCATTTTCGGTAATTGAAACCATTAAATCTTCTGGGGAAATGCCGCATTCTGCTTCTAGCTTTTCAGCCAGCAGGGCATACAATTTTTCCTTTTGGCTTTCTGTTCTTGTTTTGCTTGTCATACTGATAATGACCAGATCCTTGCTTCTTTGAAATCCTAATCCTGTGTCCTGGATGATAAGCTCGTTTGCCGGATGCTGATGGACAATTTGATAACGGTCTCTTTCCGGAACACCGAACGCTTCGACCATCGCTTGGTGAGCAGTATCTAATAACAATTGCAATGCTTTTTCATCACGGCCTTCAATTAAATCAAAACGTAATAATGGCATGTGAATTTCCTCCTCTTGTGAAGTTGTGTCTGTCTGTTTTCACATGTTTGCTTCCAGACAATGAGTAGATATAAAGACTGGGCTAACTTGAAAAAAACATAACATATAACCAAAAGTTAATCAACATATAACTAAAAATCATTTGGATAGGTGAAAGGGGATTGAGGAAAACTCATAGTATGATTGACAAAACATAGATTAGGAGATTAGTTTGAATATGTCATTTAACCAAAAGATAATAATCATATCGCCAAAACATTTTTTTAGTTATTAGTGAAAGCGCTTTCTTCCTGGAGTGCTGATTCTGTTATTTCTCATTATGAAAGTAAAATGAAATCCGTTTGTCTCACTTATTGTAGTTTTATTTTTAGTAGCCATCGGACTTGGGATGGATATCAATACAATCGTTCTTTCAATTGAAGCGGGAATGGCAGCTTATGGGGGCGGGCAGTGTAAATCCGGCATTAATGGCACTGCAAACAGGAGCGGGATGTCATCGCATGTCATGTAAAAGATGCTGGATTTTGGAGGTGAAGGGATTTTTCGGTTTGAGCATGAAAGAAATTTCAAGCTTGACCGCCGCTTACAACAGTTCTCTCAGTAACAGGGCTTGGCTGTGTGTTATTGGCAGAGCTTGTGATGTAACAATACCTAGATTCAGGTCTTAGCCCAATCGTTTTTCTTCTTTGTTGAATATCTTACATATAGGCAGACATAAAGGAGGAAAAATCATGTACCCTCATTCCTATTATCGCGGGAATCCAGGTCCAGCCGGATACCCGGCGCGAAGTCCTTTCTTGTTTGGCGCTCCTTTAGTCGGCGGTTTATTAGGCGGCTTTCTCGGGAGTGCTCTGTTTAACTATCCTCGTCCCTATGCTTATCCACCTGGCCCTTACGGTTACGGAGGCGCACCGTACGGTTTTGGTGCCGGCGTGCCATACGGCGGATACCCCGGTTTCTATTAACAAAAACGGCCTGCATCGGTGCAGGCCGTTTTTTATCGAATGATTTCTACCTCGGACATATTGTAGTCATGCTGCTTCTGAAACATCACTTCCAGAAGGCCGTCCTTATAGACGGCTTTTGTTCCTTTGCGTTTGACTAAACAAGGCAGGTTTATCTTTTTGGGATGGTCCAGATTCGGGAAATTTTCTATCATTAATGCGTGAGAAGTGTGTTTAATTTTCACCTGTTCCAGCTGGCTTTCACTGATTGGCACCTTTACAAACACATGGTCTGTTGTTTCAAATAGATCGATATCAGGTTTAGCGTCAGACTTGGCGGGCTGGTCTTTTTTGGGGAGAGGATCGCGGAAAGGAAATTGCGCCGCATGATCACTGCCGAACACACTTTCCATTACACGATTTACATATGTTTCAACTTCTTTTGGATCTGCTTTTTTTAATGCTTCCTTGGAAAATTGATTGTGGAAAGGAAAGTACTTGTTCCACTCAAACATCGTCGTCACACCCTTTCTTCACGGACAAAATAGTATATGCCCACCCGATCTTTCACGTGATATAATCTAAGATGCTCTAAAGAAAGGCAGGGATATCAATGCAATATTCAGAAACTAAAAAAGGTGTTCTCTTCACAGCCGTTTCCTTTATCATGTGGGGGCTGTTTCCGCTTTATTGGAAGCTTCTCGAACAGCTGCCGGCACTTGATATTTTGGCTCACCGTATCATATGGTCTTTTGTTTTTATGTGTATCGTGCTTTTTTTCCTGCGTCAATGGAAAACGGGGTGGCAGGAGCTGCGCACTTTGAAAAACAAGGGCGGCATCCTTTCTTTACTTCTCGCTTCCATCCTGATTTCGATTAACTGGTTTGTATACATATGGGCCGTCAACCATGGCTTTTTGCTTGAGGCTAGTCTTGGCTATTACATTAATCCGCTTGTATCCGTGCTCCTCGGTATTTTATTTTTAAAGGAAAAGCTGAATCGCCTGCAACTGATGGCGGTTTCGATTGCGGCGGCCGGCGTTATCATCTCAGCATTCCAATACGGCTCCATTCCTTATGTTGCGCTTCTGCTCGCATTCAGCTTCGGGCTGTACGGGTTCAGCAAAAAAAGAACAAGCCTGTCAAGCGCTATTGGTTTAACGCTGGAAACATTCATGATTATGCCGATTGCTTTGGGGTATTTGCTGCTGAGCGGCCATATCCATCCCGCGGGTGCGGGAAGCGGCGGGACTTGGATGCTTCTCTTTTTTGCCGGTGTGTTGACGGCTTTGCCGCTATTATTGTTTGCGGAAGGAGCTAAACGGCTGCCGCTGTACCATGTCGGCATCTTACAATATATCGCACCGACCATTACCTTGCTGATCGGGCTGTTTGTTTATCATGAGCCGTTTTCAATTTCGAAGGCTTTTACATTCAGCTGTATATGGGCTGCTTTGCTCTTGTTTACGTTTTCACAAATAAATTGGAAACGGGCATCAAAAAGCCATTGAGGCCTTTGGCTTTTCAGCTGAAGCATATATTATGTATAATCATTTCATGTATGTAAGACATAAAGGAGCGAGACGATGGACAATGATAAAGAGATAGTGAAAGCCTACGCTTCACTTTGGAACAACCGATCTCTCGCAAGTGATGCCCCAGAAGCTGTAGCAGAGGCGATTGACCTAGAGCTCTTGGATAAACGAACACATCCGAGACTCCGGAAACCGATGCTCGAAAAATTTTATGCTGCGATCCACCGCATTGTGAATTCACAGCTCGAACCGGCTGTGAAATATCAGCTGATCAAATTACATACAGAACGTGCAGAGCATTTAAAAGAAGAAAGAGGGGAGCAATCATGAAAGCAATCATAAAAGAAGATGTGCAAGCATCTTTAGAACGATATGCGGACCGCCCTGTATATATCCATTTAGAAACCACAACCGGTTCTTATTCAGCGCACTTAAATGAACAAAACATGACGGTTGTTGCATACATCCGCAATGCAAAAGTCACCTATCATCAGGCAAAAATCAAAGGCGGCGGACCTTACCGTATTGGCTTAAAAACAGAAGAAGGCTGGATTTATGCTGAAGGCTTGACTGAATACACTGTGGATGAAGAAAACCGTTTATTAATGGCGGGACACCTGCCGGGCGGTAAACTGGCTATTTCTCTGCAAATCAGTGAAAAACCGTTCACAGTTTAAAGAAAAGGGTGAAAAATAATGAAAGAACACGTACTTGTAATCCTGCCTCACCCTGATGACGAATCATACGGAGTGGCAGGCCTGATTGCCTTAAACAGAAAAAAAGACATTCCCGTTACGTACGCGTGCGCCACTTTAGGTGAAATGGGCAGAAATATGGGCGATCCATTTTTCGCGAATCGGGAGACGTTGCCGCTGCTAAGAAAACAAGAGCTCATTAACGCTTGCAAAGAAATGGATATCAATGACCTTCGGATGCTTGGGCTCCGTGACAAAACGCTCGAATTTGAGGACGATGAGTATTTAGCTGATATCATGGAAGGGATCATAGATGATGTAAAACCAAGTTTAATTGTCACTTTTTATCCTGAACACGGTGTGCACCCTGACCATGATGCATGCGGGGAAGCGGTCATTCGTGCGTTGTACCGCAAAAAGAAAGAAGACCGTCCGCGCACACTCTGCATGGCGATTACTCGCAACAGAGAAGAGGTACTCGGCGAAGCTGATGTCGTACTTGATATCAAAGAAGTAGCTGATATTAAATTGAATGCGTTAAGAGCTCACCGCACTCAAACAGAAGGCATGCTCAGAGAGCTTGAAGAAAAATTAAAAAACAATGAACCTGTTATGGCAACATGGTTTGAAGAAGAAGTATATTGGACGTATCAATGGAATGATTAATCAAAAAGGTATAAGGCCTTAAGCCTTATACCTTTTTGAGTTTTAAGTCCGATGCAATCGCTTGCGCGAGGGTTGATCTCAAAGAAATATCTTCGAAAGACAAACCTAGCTGAACCGCGGTTTGCGCAATTTCCGGACGGATTCCCGACAAAGTTGATGAAACGCCGATTAAGCGCAGCGCCTCAATCAGACTGAACAGCTGGTGGGCAACCATTGTATCAATAACAGCTACCCCCGATAAATCAATATACAGCTGCATCACCTTTTTCTCCGCACATTGATGCAGGGTGTTTTCCATAATCAGTTTTGCGCGGACAGTATCAATATCTCCGATTAAAGGCAGGAGCCCGACGCTGTGAAACAGCACGATGACCGGCGCGCTCAATTCCGTAATCATGTCTTTTTGAGCCTGAAGCTGGAGGCTTGTGTTTTTGTACATTTCTTCTATAAAAATATGAATCACAAGATCGAACGCTTTTATTAGGGAGTGATACAGTTCTTCGGCCTCTTCGCCTTTCACAGTGTCCTGATTGATATGGACAAATTCTTTCACATAGGAAACATATAAATCTCTCACTCTGACAAACTCTCGGATAATATAGTGGATAGGAGTCTTTAAATGTTCTTGATCCTGTGTTACTTCAAAAGTCCATTCTTTCAGTATAGGCAGGTACACCTCTTCATCATCTACAAAAATACGGTTTATCTTATAGTTGAAGGCAAGATTCTGGCTCTTTAAATTCTGAATGACATCAGGGTCTGCTGATGCATATATGGAGTTTGGATCAGTCTCCTCAACGGTTTCATACCACATTGAACTGATGGTTTCCGCATGCTGAGAAAGATATTCGTATAATTTCATGTTTTTTGCCATGTATATCACCTCTTTTAAATGTATTGTTTTTGCGAATAACGTTTTTGCAGGTTAACCAGCCTGAAAAACAGTCCAACTGCTCCGGCAGCGAGTCCTGCAATTAACCCGATCCAATAGCCGAATGCGCCAAGGCTTGTAAACGTACCGACCGTATAACCGACAGGTAGGCCAATGACCCAGTAAGAAACAAAAGCGGCCGCAAGCGTATAGTTCACATCTTTATACCCCCTGAGCGCACCCTGGATCGGTGCGGCAACAGCATCGGAAAGCTGAAAAAACAGTGCATAAATTAAAAAGTGCTGTGTCAGCCGGAGTACATCGGGGTCAGACGTGTACAAGCCGGCAATTTGCTCTTTGAATAAAAGGATACAGGCTCCAGTCAATAAAGAAAAGCCGATCGCCATCATGATGCCGATCAAGCTATATGAGCGTGCATCCTTAAAACGGGCTGCACCGGCTTCAAAGCCGACAACAATCGTTAAAGCCATGGACACGCTGAGCGGCAGCATATATAAAAGCGAAGCAAAGTTCATGGCTGCCTGGTGGGACGCGATGGTCACTGTATGAAAATGGCTCATCAGAAGCGTGACAGCTGCGAAAATGCTTGTTTCAAAAAACACGGCGAATCCAATAGGCAGACCGATTTTGAGCAGATTTTTGCATGCTTTCCAAGAGAATGTATACATAGTAAGGAAAACTCCATATTCGGAAAACGGCGCGGTTTTATGAATAATGAAGAAGCTGATGATGCAGATACACCAATATGTAAGCGCGGACGCTAGTCCGGCGCCGGCGCCGCCAAGTGCCGGCAGCCCGAATTTCCCGAAGATGAATATGTAATTCAATACAAAATTGATCGGAAGAGAACTGAGTGTAATCATCATTGTGACTCTTGTTTTCCCTAATGAGTCAATGAATGATCTCAAAACGGTGTAAACAAATAAAGGGAGAATTCCCAGTGATAAAAAGCCTAAAAAATGTTTGGCAACCTCATGCACTTGAGCCTCAAGGTGTAATCGGCCAAGAATAAGGTCAACTGCAGCATACCCAATCGCTAAAACGGCGATGCTAAGAAGCGCAGCCACATATACAGCCTGTAAAACAGTAAAAGGAATCTTCTGTTTTTTTTCAGCGCCTAATAACTGAGCGACAATCGGAGTGACCGCCATTAAAATACCTGCAAGTCCTGTATAAACAGGGGTCCAAAAACTTGAGCCAATGGCGACGCCGGCTAAATCAGCGGGGCTGACTTTCCCTGACATCACCGTATCTAAAAAAGTCATAAGAGAAAGCCCCGCCTGGGTAATGAATATCGGAATGAAAATGTGCAAAAGCTGTTTGGTCTTTTGCCGGGCGTTTCGAGTTTCTTTCATACATTGATCTCCGTTTCTTTTTCATAACGAGAGAAATTATAACATTTTATGTATAAAAAGCAATGAACGCCGGACCTATTCTTTTTTTGTCGGCTTCGTTTTTCTAAACATTTGGGCATAAATAAAAGAAAGCGAAATCACGCCTAAAAAGGTGCAAATATACTGAATGATTCTTTCGATTTCCATTCTTTACATCCCTCCTTTACCAATAGAATGTGCATCAATAAGATAAGCATGCGTGAAAAGGTGGAAATTTGAAAAGGAGATGAAGGACTATGCGTTATGAACACATGCCGGAAAATGCATTTAAGGGAAAAATACAAGTATACTTAGAGGAAATATTAGTTGATGCGTCGCTCATTTTAAAAACACTTCACGAAAAAGATCAGTGCCTTCTTTGTGAATTGGATGAATTGGGACACATTTTTCAGGATATGCAGGGCATCGCATCATCCTTTTATTTGCAATCATACATTGAGCAATTTACGCCGGCATTTATCGAGCTGGCCAAGGCGATTAAAGCCTTATCGGAACATAAGCACGGTGCTTTAATTGTCATTGAAAGAGCGGACCCGGTTGAACATTTTATTCAAAAAGGAACTTCCCTTTATGCAGAGATCAGCGCTTCATTAATTGAGAGTATCTTTTATCCCGGAAATCCTCTTCATGACGGCGCTTTATTAGTGAGGGAAAACAAACTTGTGTCAGCAGCTAATGTGCTCCCGCTGACAACAAAGGAAGTGGATGTCCATCTGGGAACCAGGCACCGCGCGGCTCTTGGAATGTCGGGGTATACGGATGCGCTTGTGCTCGTTGTTTCAGAAGAGACAGGGAAGATGTCGTTTGCCAAAGACGGTGTATTATATCCGTTAATTTCGCCAAGAACGTAAAATAAATAAAAGGGCCTGATGATGCATCCTATCGTGAGTCAATATGACTGAATTCGGACCTTTTTTAAAGCATTCACTTCAAGCTGAATGCTTTTTTCTTGAAGGTAGAAAATATAAACTGGTAGAAAAGTTATATATGATTAATATTAATTAGGTTAAACACTTTACCTGATTTTGTATTTGTAGTATCGTATAAAAAATATGACATACATTTTAAAGGAAGGGTGTTGCCGCATGGCTAATGTATTGATGATCGGTTTTCCCGGTGAAGGGCATATAAATCCTTCTATCGGTGTAATGAAGGAGCTGAAATCCCGGGGAGAACATATCACTTACTATGCAGTGAAGGAATACAAAGAAAAAATTGCGGCGCTTGATGTTGAGTTTCGTGAGTACCTTGATTTTCGGGAAGATTACTTCGGAAAAAACGCAACCGGAGATGAAGAAAGAGATTTCACAGAAATGACCTGCGCCTTTTTGAAAGGCAGTATTGATATCGTCACTCATATTTATGATGAAGTCAAACACGAATCGTATGACTATGTCATATATGATCACCATCTTCTCGCCGGTAAAATCATTGCAGACTTGCTGAAGCTGCCAAAATTTTCATTGTGTACAACCTTTGCAATGAATGAGGAATTTGCTAAGCAAATGATGGGAGCGTACATGAAAGAGTCACTTGAAGATTCTCCTCATTATGAATCTTATCAGCAGCTTGCAGAAACATTAAATGCTGATTTTCAAGCAGAGATCAAGAAGCCATTTGACGTTTTTTTAGCAGATGGGGACTTGACAATTGTCTTCACATCAACGGAATTTCAGCCACTGGCTGAGCAATTTGGCGATCGTTATGTATTTGTCGGTCCTTCAATTACGGAAAGAGCCGGAAACAATGATTTCCCATTTGATCAGATTGACAATGAAAACGTGCTGTTAATTTCAATGGGAACCATTTTTAACAACCAAAAGCAGTTTTTTAATCAATGCCTTGAGGTATGTAAAGACTTTGACGGTAAAGTCGTGCTTTCCATCGGCAAGCATATTAAAACAAGTGAGTTAAACGACATTCCGAAGAATTTCATTGTACGCCCGTATGTCCCTCAGCTTGAGATCTTGAAAAGAGCCAGTTTATTTGTGACTCACGGCGGAATGAACAGCACAAGTGAAGGTTTGTATTTTGAAACCCCGCTCGTTGTTATTCCGATGGGAGGAGACCAGCCCGTCGTCGCAAATCAAGTGGAAAAAGTCGGCGCAGGAAAAGTGCTGAAAAAAGAACAATTATCTGAAAGCCTTCTGAAAGAAACGATTCAAGAAGTGATGAATAATCCTGTGTATGCTGAAAAGGCAAAAGAAATTGGACAATCACTCAAAGCGGCAGGCGGTTCTAAAAAAACGGCCGACAGTATTCTGGAATTTGTGAAACACAAAACGCAATCAGCTAACGCATAGTATAAAAAGTCTGTTCTTATTAAAAGAACAGGCTTTTTATTTTTTCCTGAGAATGCAGAGGAAGGGATTTGACAAGCCGATAGAGAATTGATAGGAAAAACAGACAAGAAAGGAGGAAAATCTGCTCCATTCACCAATAGAAAACCATCATTTATACCCCTCGCTTAAATAGTTCCTTAGACTTTCGAAAAGCAGATGCAACTAAAGTAAAATATTAGGTGTTTGTTTGAAAGTGTAAAGGTCGAACGATGCTGAAATTGCTGCCAATTGTTTGAAAAGGGTTTAACTTGCTGAAAAAGTGACGATAAAACTGATGTGTGCCATTTTTGGAAAGAAAATACTAGCTGTTTTTTGCGCATAAACAGTTTAGGAGGTTGAATGAATGAAAAAGAAGATTGTAGCCGGCTTGGCTGTTTCCGCAGTTGTTGGGTCATCGATGGCCGCAGCACCCGCGGAAGCAAAAACGATTAAAGTGAAAAACGGTGACTCTCTTTGGAAACTTTCCCGCCAGTACGATACGACAATATCAGCTCTGAAATCCGAAAACAAATTGAAATCAACGGTGATTTATGCCGGACAAAGCCTTAAGATTCCTAAGAGCAGCAAGAAAAGCGCGACATCCCCATCAAACTCAAGCAAAACGTCAACATACACAGTTGCATATGGTGATTCGTTATGGATGATCGCTAAAAATCATAAAATGAGTGTTTCTGAGCTTAAAAGTGTAAACAGCCTGACAAGTGACCTGATTCGCCCCGGACAAAAGCTTAAGATCAGAGGGACAAGCAGTTCAAGCGGCTCAAACGGATCGAAAAAAAACAGCGGTTCCAATTCTTCAGGCTCGTCAAAAAGTACATATACAGTTAAGCTTGGTGACTCACTGTGGAAAATCGCTAACAGCTTACATATGACAGTAGCTGAATTGAAAACATTAAATGGCTTAACATCAGATACGCTGTACCCTAAACAGGTACTCAAAATAAAAGGGAGCAGCTCGTCCAAGAGCGGAAACAGCGGTTCCAAGAAACCGTCAAATTCCAATTCTTCAAAAACAGCTACATACAAGGTGAAAGCAGGCGATTCGCTGTGGAAAATCGCGAATCAGCACGGAGTTACGGTGCAAAGCATCCGTGAAAAAAACCATTTATCATCTGATGTCTTGCAAATCGGACAGGTTCTGACGATTTCGGGGACATCAAAATCTAACAATTCAAATCATACCGCGCCAAAAGACAACTCGGGATCAAACATTCAAATAGGGTCGAAGATTGACAGAATGATAACAGAAGCGAAAAAATATGTCGGGGTGCCATACCGATGGGGCGGAAACACGCCTGCCGGTTTTGATTGCAGCGGTTATATTTATTACCTCATTAATAAAGTATCATCGGTGTCAAGATTAAGTACGGCAGGGTATTGGAATGTGATGCAACAAGTCAGCCAGCCGTCAGTAGGCGATTTTGTCTTCTTTACCACATATAAATCCGGTCCTTCTCATATGGGGATTTACCTGGGCGGCGGAGACTTTATTCATGCAAGCTCATCGGGCGTCGACATTTCCAATCTCAGCAATTCATATTGGAAACAGCGCTACTTGGGCGCAAGAAGCTATTTTTAAAAATGAGTATGACAAAAAGCCTTTTTATAGGCTTTTTTGTTTAGATCAGACAATGATTGACCACACTGTTAGAAAAAACAAGGGGGAGACAGTATGCACCGTCTCTTGCTGTTTATGATGCTGACGGCACTGGGATTTGCGGGATGCGGACAAAAAAACCCTCAGGACCCTCCTAAGCGGGTGCCGGAAAAAGAAGTGATTGAAACGTCAGCGTTTGGTCATCATGTCCAGCTGGTTAATCGAGAAGGCAAAGCAGTCGGTTTTATAGAAATCAAAGAATCAGATGACGAAGGACTCGATATTCACATTTCCGCAAACAGCCTGCGGCCCGGCGCTTCACTCGGTTTTCATATTCATGAGAAAGGTTCATGTGTCAGGCCGGATTTTGAATCAGCGGGAGGACACTTTAATCCGCTGAACAAAGAACACGGCTTCAACAATCCGATGGGGTATCATGCCGGAGATCTGCCGAACCTTGAAGTCGGTGCCGATGGAAAAGTAGATGTCATTATGAATGCGCCGGACACCTCACTGAAAAAAGGAAGTAAGCTAAATATTCTCGATCATGATGGGAGTGCGTTTATTATTCATGAACATGCCGACGATTATTTGACGAATCCAAGCGGAAATTCAGGTGCGCGTATTGTCTGCGGAGCCCTTTCCGGCCATAACGAGAAACAGTAAAATCATCCAAGCCCTTTTGTATTGAGCATACAGGGGCTTTTTTAGTATACTCGTTAATGGAATATGAATAGGAAAGGGAACCTGACTATGACAACTCAATTACAGCACTTAACATTGCCGGAAGAGATACAAAAAAAGCTTTTATTATATAAAGACCAGCCGATTTCCCCAGAGTTTCAGTCGCTCATCGGGACGTCAGGCTATGAGGCGGAGGATGAAGCCATTTTATTCGACGCCATCATTGCATTAGCCATGGGGAAAAATGTCTTGCTGAAAGGGCCTACAGGCTCAGGGAAAACAAAGCTGGCAGAAACATTGTCCAGCTATTTTCATAAACCGATGCACAGTGTCAACTGTTCAGTGGACTTGGATGCTGAAGCCTTAGTCGGGTATAAAACGATTGAAAATCAATCTGGCCAGGCAACGATCGAGTTTGTTTCTGGGCCTGTCACAAAAGCCATGAAAGAAGGCCATTTTCTTTATATAGATGAAATCAATATGGCAAAGCCCGAAACACTTCCCATATTAAACGGTGTATTAGATTACAGAAAAATGATGACAAATCCGTTTACGGGCGAGGTCATACGGGCTAAAGGCGGCTTCGGAGTCATTGCAGCCATCAATGAAGGCTATGTTGGAACTGTTCCGCTGAATGAAGCTTTGAAAAACCGTTTTGTCATCATTGACGTTCCTTATATCAAAGGCGAGCTACTGAAACAAGTGCTCACGTCTCAGTCAGCCCTGAAAGATGAGAAGCTTATTGACCGGTTTATCACGCTTTCCTCTGACCTGATCGTCCAGGCCAATAACGGACAGGTATCTGAAGAAGCTGCATCCATCAGAGCGTTAATTGATACATGTGATTTAGCCGCTTATATTCCGCCGCGTCGCGCCATTGAACGGGGAATTGTAGAGAAGCTTGATGATGACCGGGAAAAGGCGGCCGTCCGAAATATCGCAGAAACTCTGTTTGAATGAGGGAGCTGCGATGAAATTTATCAAATTTAACGACAGCACAATTGATTCGTTTTTATTTATGATGCTCACTGATTTGGCCAAAACACTCACCAAGAGTGAAGCGGTAGAAGTGGAGTATGGCGTCCAGTCGTATTACAATCCATTTGAAAAGAAAATTTATATGAGTCATTTTTGGAAAGACAGGGCAGCTGAGGACATGGAAGCGGGTCTGAAAAGCGACGTCTACCTGCGTTCGGTCGGAACGAGATATAGCTCGCTGCAAGAGTTTGCGAACTTTTTGGATGATATTCATCAGCATCTGACGTTCAAAAGCTTTGCTAAGCAGCTGTTTATGCTGCTTGAAGACATCAGAATTGAAGAATGCATCAAGCACGAGCGTCCGGGTACGAAACATGTATTTGCAAAGCGAAAAGATATGTACAGAAAACACTTCTCCACCCAGCTGACCTTGAATTTGGAACGAAGCATTTTTACGGATGCCCTCTTTTGCGCGATCTATGTCAAGCTAACAGCGAAATCACCGCTCGAAACCCTTCCGTCCATGCGTGAAGATATCGATCTGATGCGCCCGTTTATTGAACAGCAGCTCCTGCGCGTGTATGAAGCAGATTCGACACGGCAGGTTCTGAAAATTGTTGAAAACCTCATGGACGGGCTTGAAGAGGTGCTCGATAAAGACATGCTGAACACCTACTTCTTTTTGCCTGAGCTTGATTACGCAATAGCTGCAGAACAACCGTTATTTGAGGAAGAGAAAAAAGCGCCTAAGCTGAGTGATGACCTCACGCTTCCGAAAAAGTCAAACGGTGATGAGGATATTCATGAAGAAGAAATGCCGACGTGGCACCGAGAAACAGAAGCCCCATCTAAAAGCTTCCTTCAATTTGATATTGAACATGGCGCTAAATCAGATTTAGGAAAAGATGCTTCAAGAGAAGGCGATGATGGAGATCAAGCCCTTGGCTCTGTCCAAGGATCAGCCAGACAAACAAAACGGAAAGACTATTCCCAGCTGGAAGCCCTGGAGTCCCAGAAAGACCAGCCGAACGGAGCGGGCATGGCTGACGGCAAAGAAAATAAATACGCATTTCCGATTTACAAAGAACCGCAGCCGGCAACCAGTGAAGAAGGGATTTCTTATAAACAGCAGGCAAAAACGATTGAATCGTATCAAAAGCGTTTGAAACAAATGATTCAAAAAACGCTGGAGCATAAAAAAACATTGCCGAGAACAGACCTTCATGCCGGAAGGCTGAACAATAAGCTTCTCCGTTACTTTACTGAGCGAAATCCGCGTCTTTTCTACAAAAAGCAGGAACCTTCTTCAGAAATTGACGCAGTTTTCACGTTGCTGGTCGACTGTTCAGCCAGCATGTTCGACAAAATGGACGAGACAAAGCGGGGAATCGTGCTGTTTCACGAAGCGTTAAAATCCGTAGCGGTTCCGCATCAGATTGTCGGTTTTTGGGAGGACACAAATGATGCGTCTGAAACAAGCCAGCCAAACTATTTCAATACGGTTATTCCGTTTCAAACATCATTAAGACAAGAGGCGGGGCCGGCAATTTTGCAGCTTGAGCCTGAAGAAGATAACCGTGACGGCTATGCGATCCGGCAGATGACGAAAAAAATGCTGCAACGCAGCGAGTCTCAAAAGTTCTTGATTGTTTTCTCAGATGGAGAGCCGGCCGCGTTTGGCTATGAACAAAACGGAATTGTCGATACTAGTGAAGCGGTGATTGAAGCGCGAAAAAGAGGGATAGAAGTCATAAATGTTTTTCTCTCCAACACAGAAATAGAAGAATCACAAATGAAGACCATTCAGGATATGTACGGAAAATTCAGTATATTTGTCCCGGATGTCGATCAGCTCCCGGATGTTCTGTACCCGCTGCTGAAAAAACTGCTCCATAAAAGCATAGGATAGCTCTTGATCCTATGCTTTTTGGTGTTTCTTTTTTCAAATGATTAAATTTTTGGTTTTTTATAAAGGATTTTTACTATTTTGTGAACAATCAAGGTAGAATCAAATTGCAAACAGTGGTAAAATATCGTTGGAAGCGTTTTTATTACATAATTTTGGACACAGCGTTCGAAAGTTATTTTAAGATAGTGAATCAATCACTTGATTATCTAAGTTGGGGGTAATATTCAAATGTTTCAAAATAGTATGAAACAACGAATGAATTGGGAAGATTTTTACGGTCCGAACCTCGGCTATGCGCTGGAGCTTTACGATCAGTATACCCAGGATCCGAACAGCATTGATCCGGATCTAAAGGAAATGTTCGACGAGCTTGGTGCTCCGCCAAACGATATAAAAGAGGCCTCGGGAACAGAAGAAAAGGGACGTGTTACAGCCGATCTGATTCAAAAGATCGCAGCCGCAGTCAGACTTGCAGAAGATATCCGAACCTATGGCCATTTAAACGCTTCCGTCAATCCGCTCAGAAAGGATGGGAAAAAGAGTGAACTCTTTCCATTATCCGATTACGGGCTAACAGAAGAGGAAATAAAAGCAATACCTGCGTCAGTGATTTGCAAAGACGCTCCTAAAAACATTACGAACGGTTTAGAAGCCATTCAGTATTTACGAAATACGTATAAAAGAACCATCTCATTTGAATTTGACCATGTGCATGACTTCAAAGAGCGCGAGTGGCTGACAAAGATGATTGAATCCGGTGAGCTGTTCCAGAAGAACTCAGCTGAAAAGCTGTCGGCTGTGCTGGAAAGACTGACAGAAGTAGAGGGTTTCGAGCAGTTTTTGCACCGCACATTCGTCGGACAGAAGCGCTTTTCCATTGAGGGTTTGGACGCTCTTGTTCCAGTGCTGGATGACATTATTGCACAATCTGTCAAATCAGGAACGACGAGTGTCAACATCGGGATGGCGCACAGGGGACGCCTGAATGTCTTGGCACATGTGCTTGGAAAACCGTATGAAATCATTTTCTCCGAATTCCAGCATGCGCCGAACAAAGATCTTGTCCCGTCTGAGGGCTCAATCGGAATCAGCTACGGATGGACAGGCGATGTCAAATACCATCTGGGGGCGAATCGGGAGCTTCAAGACGCTGCAACAAAATCAGCGCGCATTACGTTAGCAAACAACCCGAGCCACTTGGAATTTATCAATCCGATTGTTGAAGGCAGCACAAGAGCGGCACAGGAAACGAGAACACAAAGCGGATACCCGGTGCAGGACGAAACAAAATCGCTTGCCATTTTAATTCATGGAGACGCAGCATTCCCTGGGGAAGGAATTGTCGCTGAAACATTGAATTTAAGCTCTTTAAAAGGGTATCAAGTAGGCGGTGCGATTCATATTATCGCCAATAACATGATCGGATTCACGACAGAAAGCGCTGAATCAAGATCAACAAAATATGCCAGTGACCTGGCGAAGGGCTATGAAATCCCAATTGTCCACGTTAATGCGGACGATCCTGAAGCCTGTCTTTCAGCTGTTAAGTTTGCGGTGGAATACCGAAAAACATTCAACAAGGACTTTCTGATTGACTTGATCGGGTACAGACGTTATGGGCACAACGAAATGGATGAGCCATCAACTACTCAGCCGATGCTGTATGATGCTGTCAGAAAACATCCGACTGCCAAACAAATTTTCGCCGAAAAGCTTGTGAATGAAGGCGTGCTTGACAATGATGTTGTACAAAACATCGAAAAATCAGTAACGAAGCGTATTGAGGATGCTTATCAGAAAGTGCCGGCTAAAAAGGAACAAACCGCCTGTGAGATTGAACTTCCAGAGCCTGTTTCAAACGGTTTTCCTGATGTGGACACATCCATTGATTTTGATGTGCTCCGCAAGCTGAATGGCGAATTGGTCAACTGGCCGGAGTCATTTAACGTTTTCGGCAAGCTTAAGCGCATTTTAGAAAGACGCGCCAAGGCGTTCGATGATGACAGAAAAGTGGAATGGTCTTTGGCTGAATCACTCGCGTTTGCTTCAATTTTGAAAGACGGAACACCGATTCGTTTAACAGGGCAGGATTCCGAGCGAGGAACGTTTGCCCAAAGAAACCTAGTGCTTCATGACAGTGAGACGGGTGAAGAGTTTGTGCCGCTTCATAACTTATCAGACTGTGGTACATCTTTTGCAGTTCATAACAGCCCGCTGTCTGAAGGATCGGTTCTCGGTTTTGAATACGGCTATAACGTGCATTCACCGGAGACGCTTGTATTATGGGAAGCGCAGTATGGAGATTTTGCCAACGCTGCTCAAGTGTATTTTGACCAATTCATTTCGGCCGGCCGCGCGAAATGGGGTCAAAAATCCGGATTAGTCATGCTGCTTCCGCACGGTTACGAAGGACAGGGGCCTGAGCACTCAAGCGGAAGAATCGAACGGTTCCTGCAGCTTGCCGCGGAAAACAACTGGACGGTTGCCAACCTGACAAGCGCCGGACAATATTTCCATATACTTAGAAGACAGGCTAAAATGCTGCTTCGTGAAGAAATCAGACCGCTCGTTATTATGACGCCGAAAAGCCTTCTTCGTAATCCGAATACAGTTTCCGAAGTGCAGGAGCTGAGCGAAAGCCGCTTCCAGCCTGTTTACGAACAGTCCGGACTTTCTCATGACTATGAAAAAGTAACCAGACTTGTATTATCCAGCGGTAAAGTGTCCATAGACATCAGCGACCATTTTAATAAGTTAGAAGACGGTAAAGAATGGCTTCACATTGCGAGAATTGAACAGCTGTATCCATTCCCGGCAAAAGGAGTCAAAGAATTACTTGCAAAACTTCCGAACCTGAAAGAAATCGTTTGGGTGCAGGAAGAACCGCAGAACATGGGGGCTTGGAGTTATATCAGCCCGTATTTGACAGAAATTGCACCAAAGGGAGTAAGCGTTCAATATATTGGACGAAGAAGACGATCCAGCCCTGCAGAGGGAGATCCGACAGTTCATAAAAAAGAACAGGAACGTATTGTATCTGATAGCTTGACTCGCAAAAACTAAGGGGGAAATGAAAAAATGGCGGAAATTAAGGTACCTGAATTAGCAGAATCAATCTCAGAAGGAACAATAGCCCAATGGTTAAAGCAGCCTGGTGATTATGTAGAACAGGGTGAATATCTGCTTGAACTAGAAACGGATAAAGTAAATGTTGAATTGACAGCAGAAGAATCGGGTGTACTTCAAGAGGTATTGAAAGATTCGGGTGATACCGTCCAGGTCGGAGAAATTATCGGTACGATTTCAGAAGGCGCGGGTGAAAGTTCTGCCCCTGCTCCTTCAGAGAAAGCTGAAAGCAAGGAAGAAGAGAAGCAGGCTGAACCAGCGGCGCAAGAGGTGAGCGAGGAAGCGCAAACCGAAGTAAAGTCAAGAACGATCGCTTCTCCTTCAGCCCGTAAGCTGGCAAGAGAAAAAGGCATTGACCTGTCTCAGGTCCCAACGGGAGATCCGCTTGGAAGAGTGCGCAAGCAGGATGTCGAAGCGTACGAAAAACCGGCATCAAAACCGGCTTCTCAGCAAAAACAGCAGCCTCAGGCTCAAAAAGCACAGCGAAGCTTTGACAAACCTGTCGATGTGCAAAAAATGTCACGCCGCAGACAAACGATTGCAAAACGCCTTGTAGAGGTACAGCAAACATCAGCAATGCTGACTACATTTAATGAAGTAGACATGACGGCTGTCATGAATCTCAGAAAACGCCGCAAAGATCAATTCTTTGAGCAAAATGAAGTGAAACTCGGCTTTATGTCTTTCTTCACCAAAGCGGTTGTCGCTGCGCTGAAAAAATATCCGCTGCTGAACGCGGAAATTCAAGGCGATGAGCTGATCGTTAAGAAGTTCTATGATATCGGTATTGCTGTTGCGGCTAATGAAGGCCTTGTCGTTCCGGTTGTACGGGATGCGGACCGCCTGACATTTGCAGGAATCGAGAAAGAAATCGGCGAGCTTGCGAAAAAAGCAAGAAATAATAAACTAACCCTTAGCGAGCTTCAGGGAGGCTCTTTCACCATTACAAACGGAGGTACTTTCGGTTCACTGATGTCGACTCCGATTTTAAACAGCCCTCAAGTCGGTATACTGGGCATGCATAAGATTCAGCTGCGACCTGTCGCAATTGATGAAGAGCGTTTCGAAAACCGTCCGATGATGTATATCGCTTTATCTTACGATCACCGGATTGTAGACGGTAAAGAAGCGGTTGGTTTCCTAGTGACAATTAAAAATCTACTGGAAGATCCTGAACAGCTTTTATTAGAGGGATAATAAAAGAAGGTACATCACTTCATCGTGATGTACCTTTTTTGATCTGTATTTAAAGAGACAGATTGCTGCTAGATGCTGTTTGTTTCTTTTTCGCTTTTTTGGACCAGTAGGTTGCAAGCATGGAGCCTGAAAGGTTATGCCACACACTGAACATCGCGCTAGGTACGGCTGATAGCGGTGCGAAATGAGCCGTGGCAAGTGCCGCTCCAAGTCCTGAATTTTGCATGCCGACTTCGATTGCAATCGCTTTTTGAGATGGATAATCCATTTTGAACAGCTTTGCGCAAAGAAATCCAAGCACATAACCGATACCGTTATGTAGCATGACAACAGAAAAAATGAGCAGCCCTGATTGAAGCAGATGTTCCCGGTTGCCGCTGACGACAGCAGAGACAATCGCAACAATGCCAATAACAGAAACCAGTGGAAGGGCATGTACGGCTTTTGACACCTGTTTTCTGAAAAACATTTTGACGATCACGCCTGCAATGATTGGAAATAAAACAGCCTGCAAGATTGAAATAAATAAAGACCCCGGTGAGACAGGAAGCCACTCCTTGGCAAACAGCATAATCAAAACCGGTGTTAAAACAGGTGCCAACAAGGTAGAAATTGTTGTAACAGCAACAGAAAGAGCCGTATTTCCTTTTGCTAAAAAAGTCATGACATTAGAGGCTGTGCCGCCAGGACAGCAGCCAACAAGAATAACACCCACTGCGATTTCTGCTGGAAGATGCAGTCCAACTGCCAGGCCGAAAGCAATAAGCGGCATGATGGTATACTGTATAACCACCCCAACCATGACATGCCAAGGTTTTCTGAGCAGCTCTTTGAAATCATCGGCTTGCAGTGTAAGTCCCATTCCAAACATGATAATGCCAAGAAGAATCGTAATATAAGAACTGATCCATGTAAAAAAAGACGGGAAAGAAAATCCCAGCACGGCAAAAACAATGACCCATATGCCGAAGGTTTGTCCCGCGAAATGACTTCCTTTTCTAATAATACCCATAAAAACACTCCTAACATATTGATCAAGAAATTCAGCAAAAATTCTGGACGGATTTTTAGGCATCCTCTTATTATAATTAATTTTCTGAATAATTCAATATCAGTAGTTGGAATGTCTTTTTATAGATGACGATAAATATATTATGTAAACTAATGAAAATGTTCTTGACTATATAGGAAGATATTCTTACAATGAATCTTTATAATGGTTTGATAAAATTAGGAGTGATAGGGTGAAGGAAGCGAATCAATGGTCTTCGAAGCTCGGCTTTATTTTGGCCGCGGCAGGATCAGCTATCGGGCTTGGCGCGATATGGAAATTTCCATATGTAGCGGGAACCGGCGGAGGAGGCGCATTTTTACTTATTTTTATTTTATTTACGGTTTTAATCGGACTGCCTTTATTGTTTGGTGAATTCATCATAGGCAGAAAAACACAGAAAGATGCCGTTCAATCCTATAAAACACTTGCTCCGGGAACGAAGTGGCATTGGATCGGTTATTTAGGCATGGCGACGTGTTTTATTCTTTTATCTTTCTACAGCGTCGTCGGCGGGTGGATTTTAATTTATATTACAAAAGGCTTCACTGGCGGATTATCGCAAACATCTGGTTTTGATACGATATTTGCAAGTACAATTTCAAATCCTTATTTAGCTGTAGGAGGTCAGCTGCTCTTTATGGTGATCACCATTTTAGTTGTTGCCAAAGGGGTAAGCAGCGGAATTGAAAAAGCCAGCCAAGTGTTAATGCCGGCGCTTTTTATATTATTTGTCATATTAATGGTGCGCTCCGTTACACTTGATGGCGCCATGGAAGGGCTCAAGTTTTTCTTGATGCCCGACATAACAGCAATTGACGCTAATACGATTTTATATGCGATGGGCCAATCCTTTTTCTTATTAAGTGTCGGCGTATCTGTCATGGTAACGTATAGCTCTTATTTAGAGAAACAGGAAAATCTTGTGCAATCTGCTGTATCAGTAACGGTATTGAACATGCTTGTTGCTGTAATGGCCGGAATTGCGATTTTTCCAGCTGTATTTTCATTCGGCCTCAAACCAGACCAAGGGCCGGTTTTGTTATTTAACGTGCTGCCGACTGTGTTTAATCAAATGCCGTTCGGAATTATCTTTTTATTAGCATTTTTAATTCTATTTTTATTCGCGGCACTGACATCCGCTTTTTCAATGTTGGAAATTTTAGTCGCAGTGCTTTCTAAAGGCGATGTCAATAAGAGAAAACGATTCGCTTGGTTAGGCGGAATTGCCATTTTTATTGTCGGTGTGCCGTCTGCACTATCATACGGTGTATTAAGTGACGTTACTATTTTTCACTTGTCCATTTTTGATGCTGCCGACTATCTTGTGAGCAATATTTTAATGCCGTTAGGCGCGTTATTGATTTCTATATTTGTCCCGTTAAAAATACCGAAACAGGATTTGTTTGACGAGCTGAAAAGCGGTTCCAACCTTAAACGAAAGTGGTTTGCAGTTTGGCTGCTGCTCATTCGTTATCTATCTCCTGTTGCCATCATCATCGTATTTTTGCATGTGTTAGGCATTTTTTAAAACACGAAGCCCCCAGGAAAAGGGGGCTTTTTTTAATAGAGTTTCCAAACGACTTCTTTTGCCTGTTCAAAACGTTTTTCTGCCTCACGCCAATCCATGACATTCCACCAGTGGTCGACATAGCTCGCCCGGTCATTTTTATATTGCAAATAGTAGGCATGTTCCCATACGTCAAGCGCTAAAAGAGGAATCACATCCCATTGGCTGAAGAGCTGGTGCTTTTCTGCCGTTAAAATCTCCAGCCGTCCCGATCGAGGCGCCCAGACCAGGATGGCCCAGCCGACACCCTCCACTTTTTTTGCGGCCTGAGTAAAATGTTCTTTAAAAGCGGAATAGCTTCCAAATGAAAGATCAATCATTTGGAACAATGCTCCTGTAGGACGCCGTTTTCCGTTTGGATGCATCGAAAACCAGAAAATACTGTGTAAATAATGGCCTGCTCCATGGAATGCAAGCTCTCTTTCCCAATGAGTGATCAAGTCATAATTCTTTGTCGCTCTTGCTTTTTTAAGTTCTGTTTCTGCTTTATTCAGACCGTCAACATAGCTTTGGTGATGCTTCGTATGATGAAGGAACATAATGTCGCGTGAAATATAAGGTTCTAAGGCGGAATATTTGTACGGAAGCTTTGGAAGCACATGTTTCCCTATAGGGACATATGCGCGTCTTTCACTTGCATCCGCTGATTCTGTAATATCCCGATAAAGAGCAGCAGCCTGCTTATACCAATCTTCTTCTGTTGTTTGGTCATCTTCCAGTGCTGCTATCATCTTGTCGATTTGATCTTCAAACTGATCAAGCTCTCCTCGCTTTTGAATCTGGTCCTTAAGGGCTTCACACCAATTGAACATCTCTGTTTGATAAGATTCACGTTTCATTTATTGTCTCCTTTTCAATAGAATTCAAATATTTCCCGACAGCCAGCAAAGAGAATACATATGGATAACTGTGATAGCGGATATAAAATTGCTTTGGTAATCCGATCCCTGTTGGATACACCAGGTTATCGGCGCCATGAGAACTGCTGTCAGTAAGATATTGCATACCTTTCACCACAGATGGGTGTTCGGGGTTTTCGGATGTGAGCAAAGCGTCTAAAGCCCAGGCTGTCTGTACAATGGTTCCTCTATTACGCGGGACGTACGTTTTGACTTCGGCGCTTTTGCAGGATTCTCCCCAGCTGCCGTCATCTAGCTGTATGGATTTGAGCCAGCGCAGGGCCTTTTGTATAGCAGGGTGCTTCCGGTCAATCCCGCAGGCATGCAGACCCGTAAGAGCAGCCCATGTGCCGTATATGTAGCAAACACCCCATCTCCCGTACCATGACCCATTTTGTTCTTGATGTTCGAAAAGCCAGTTCACTGCGCGCTGAATATGTTGATGTTTTTCTGTGAAGCCTGCTTTCTCGCCTAAAAAGTGCAGCACACGTCCGGTAAGGTCGGCGGTTGAAGGGTCAACTGCCGCGTCCTCAGCGGATTCAAGCGGGAGAAGGCGGATCAGAGGATGGTTCACATTTTTCTCAAAAGCTGAAAATCCGCCGTCATTGTTTTGCATCGATAAAAGCCAAGACACTCCTCGCTCCCAAGCTGAAGGGGAATAACTGCGGGGAATCGCTTTTAATGCGGCTGCAGTGTCGTCACAGTCAGGGTTGTTTGTATTGATGTTTGAAAATCCCCAGCCGCCGGGATTTGCATCCGGATTTTTGACAGACCAATCCGCTACTTTGGTATGTTGGCGGTCTAGCAAAAAGGCAGCTGCTTTTGTAATAGGGCCGTCTGTTTCGGCCACGCCGTTTTTTTGAAGGGCATAGCTGATCAGAGCAGTGTCCCAAACAGTGGAAGTAGAGTTTTCCAGATAAGGAATCCCGCTGCACTCTGTCACTAGCGATTTAAGGCCTTTCAATGCCTTTCTGATGACATGAGAGTGGCGCGACATACCAAGCGACAGAAGGCTGTAAACCATAAATATGGTTGCGCTCGCATAGCTGTATAATGTTCCGTCTTTTTCGATTCGGTCCAGCATATATGTTTTAGCCGTCTGTAAGCCTAGCTGCTGAAAAGCAAAGGGTGCATGAAAAATACGTTTCCAATGTGACGAAATAGATGTGAGATCTCTTTCTTCAAAAGCATCAGATCGAAGCCAAGTGAAAGGGTTTTTTGTCATGTGCGGATCGAGATGGCGAAGAGATGGGATATTGCGGTTTTTAAGAACAAATCGCTGATTAAGTGTTACAGCCATAGGAGCAAAATGAATTCGGGCATAGGCGCTGAATTGATAGAAATGAACCGGTAATGTTGGGGGAAGCGCCATGAGCGATAATGGTAAATACAACACAGGCCAAGGATAGAGCCCGTTGGCGGCAAGCATCCATTTTGTCATGAAATGAACCTGCCTCAGTCCGCCATGGGCGATGATAAATTGTTCTGCTTTTCTCATGTGCGGGTCAGATCTGTGAAAACATCCTGAAGCCAGCATTCCGACATATCCTTGGACTGTAGCCGTTAGATTTCCGTTCGTTTCATCGGGATAATGGATGAATGTGCCGTCGGGTTGCTGTTTTTCACGAATGCCGGCTGCAAGCGCTGATATCAGTTCTTTTTCATGGTCACCATCATCAAGTGAGGTGAGGAGCAAAATAAAAAAGGAATTTGTCATGATTGGTCCTTCAAAGCAAAATGTCCACGAACCATCAGCATTTTGCCTGTCTTTTAACTCTGAAACGGTTTTATTTTGAAAACGCCTCACTTTCTTCTGAAGTGTGCTCATCACGCTCAACTCCTTCAGAAGCATATATATTCAGCGTCTTTTGCCGCCATTACAGAAAGAAAAAAAACTGCTGGCTGGCAGCAGTTTTTTTGACATGCATGTTAGTCTTCGAGATTAATCCATACGCTTTTGACTTCTGTGTAGTTATCTAAGGCATATGATCCCATTTCTCGTCCGAGCCCTGACTGTTTATAACCGCCAAACGGAGACGCCGCGTCAAACACATTATAGCAGTTCACCCAGACGGTTCCCGCTTGAAGACGGTCCGCGATATA
Organism: Bacillus vallismortis; assembly: GCF_040784915.1. Lineage (GTDB taxonomy): Bacteria > Bacillota > Bacilli > Bacillales > Bacillaceae > Bacillus > Bacillus subtilis_G. The sequence continues at coordinate 2,277,846 of NZ_CP160797.1, read as the reverse complement.
GTGGGCATGCTTGACATTCTCTGTCCACAGTCCGGCCGCAAGTCCATATTCTGAATGATTCGCTCGGTCAATGACTTCATCGACTGTTTCATACGGAATCGCAGTCAGCACCGGTCCGAAAATTTCTTCTTTTGCGATCGTCATCTCGTCTTCAACATTCGCAAACACTGTCGGTGCGACAAAATACCCTTCTTCAAAAGGACAGCTTCCGCCAGTCACTGCTTTTGCTCCTTCGTCTTTTCCTTTTTGAATGTAGGAAAGAACCCGTTCGTGCTGTTCCTTGCTCACGAGAGGCCCGATTTGTGTATCCTTATGAAGTCCCGCTCCTTGGCGGAGTGATTCAGCATAGGACACCATCTCATCAATAACTTCATCATATTGGTCTTTATGAATGAACACACGCGACCCCGCACAGCAGACTTGGCCTTGGTTAAACATCACACCGTTTAAAGCGCCTGGGATGGCTTTTTTCAAATTGGCATCCGGCAGAAGAATATTAGGTGATTTTCCGCCCAGCTCCAATGTAACCCGCTTAATGCTTTTCGCAGCGGTGGCCATAATTTTCTTTCCGATTTCAGTGGAACCGGTAAAGGCAATTTTATCAACCGCCTCATGGTTCGTCAGCGTTTCTCCCGCATCTTCACCGAATCCCGGAATGATATTAATGACACCGTCCGGGAAGCCGGCTTTGTCAATTAATTCTGCCAAATAAAGAGCTGAAAGCGGTGTCTGTTCAGCCGGTTTGAGCACGATTGTACAGCCTGTCGCAAGAGCCGCACCCATTTTCCACATCGCCATCAGGAGCGGGAAATTCCATGGAATGATCTGGCCGACGACGCCGACAGGATCATGGCGCGTATAATTAAAATAGGCGCCGGAAACCGGGATCGTCTGTCCTGTTATTTTTGTACACCAGCCGGCGTAATAGCGCATATGCTCAATAGCCAGCGGAATATCTCCATTCGTCGTTTCATTTATCGGTTTCCCGTTATCAAGCGTTTCAAGCTGAGCAAGCTCAGTTTTATGTTCTTCCATTAAGTCTGCCAGCTTATACATCAGTCTGCTTCTTGAAGCTGGAGACATGGTTCTCCATTCGCCTTGGTCAAAGGCTTTGCGGGCAGCTTTAACCGCTTTGTCTACATCCGCAGCCTGGGCTTCATACAGCGTCATCAAGGTTTCGCCGGTCGCCGGGTTGGGAGTGTCAAAGGTTGCCCCTGAGGCACTCGGAACAAACTTTCCGTCAATATAAAGCTTCTTTGTTCCCTGTAAAAATGTCTCCAGCCTTTTCGTCACTTGCATCGTTAAAGAACTCATTCGTAACAAACCTCCAGTCATTTTTTATGGTCTGTTTTGAGATTCTTGGTGATAGCACATGGATTCCTTGATTCAATAGCAGAAAGAAGATATGACATTTGCTGTAAGAGTAAGCGTATACAAACATTCTATAATAGAAAACAAGTCAAAATCAATGAATAACCGATATTGCAATTTATAAAAGAAAAAAGCTACAATAAGCTTATAGATCAGTAAAGGAGATTTCATTTATGATTCATAACAATTGGCTTGAAAAAGAAACAATCAAAAAGGTGAAATGTGTGCAGACAAACGCAAAAAAATATATCGTGAACCGCGTTTTAACTCCGGGAAAAGAATATGAAGTGAAAAATGAAACAGAGGAGTTTCTGTTTGTGATCGACAATACGAATAAAGTCGGCGGCTATTATAAAGAATACTTCGAAGAGGTTTAATGCCTGAATCCTTAAAATATGAGCAGAAAATTTAATGAAATATAAAACCGCAGTTGGGCTGCGGTTTTTTTTTATGGTTAAAACAGGAAAAATAAAACAAAATTCAAGAAAACGTAAAAAACCAATTTTTCAAAAAATACTGCTGAATATTGAAACTTTTTTCTTTGTACGTGCGTATTACTTGATGCAACAGCTTAAAAGACGGAAAACAAATCAAAAATTTGAAAAATGTAATCTGTTCGTAATGGTTTAAATGTCTTCTATGTCGTATTCTTATATAGGGATAAAGGACTTATTTTTATGTAATGAATGTTAAAACAATTAGATAAATGCAGAAAGAGGGGTTCTTCATTGGGTATTTTTTCTGTTAGCAGATCAACAGACGCAAAGAAGCTTGAAGCTTTGCTTGTTGAAGGGGAAAGAATAGAATCGATTTATAAGCTCCGAGTTGATCAAATTTGCTTTACAAATAAACGGATCATTTTCTTTGACAATAAGATGTTTTCTAAAAAGAAGGTTCGTGTATTTCTCCCATATAAAACAATTGAAAGCTTTGCGATCCAAGAAGCGGGCATGTTTGATCCCGACACTGGATTATTGTTGATGACAAGAAGCAAAACCTTTGAATTAGAATTTGCAAAAGACACCGATTTAAGCGAAGTTCAAGCGGTGCTGACAAAGCACTTGTGCAGCTGAATATTTGATGAGCCAGCCGTTCAAAAATGGTTAGGCTTTTTTTATATAAAAACAGAGCAGAGTGCACATACTGTGTACCGCAAAAAGAGAATACCTGAAATATCATTACCGCCTGCGATTACGATTTGTTCAAAAAAGCAGCAGCTCAACTTTCTATCAAAGTTCCCATGTTTGACAGGCGGCAAAACGGGAATCAGGATAGAAAGGAGAGGATACACATGGCACTGACAAAAGAACAAACACAGCATCTCTACCATAAATTGCTCGATATGCAAAAAGAAATGTCTGGCGAAAAAAAGGAAACAAAATCAATGACGGAAGAAGTGGGGGAGCTTTCCAATGGAATTGACAACCATATGGGAGATCACGGCACGCTCGTCACAGATCGGATGACAGACCAAACGGTGAGAGAAATTGACCGGGAGCTGTTGGAAGAGGTCAACCATGCGTTACAAAAAATGAAAGACGGAACGTACGGAGTATGTGAAAAAACTGGCCAAGACATTCCTTATGAAAGGCTTGAAGCTGTTCCCTATGCAAGAATGACAGTTGAAGCTCAAGCTGATGCGGAGGATGATTTGGAGACAGATGCTCCGTCATTTGAAAGAGAGTTTCACGAACAGATAAAAGATCTATCCAATGAAGAAACAGTTGATCAAAAAAGCTCTCAGACGTATGAAATTTTGGATCGGGAACAAGATTCGAAGTGAAAATGGCAAGCAAGTACACCGATAGTAGATGTACTTGCTTTTTTTTGGGGAGAAATCTCATATTTAAAATAAAGTGTTTGACTTCTAGTGAAAAAGAAAGTAACATACTATTAGTAAGTAAATATAAAAAGTTTACCGGGAGGAATACAAATGTCTACAGTATTATTTGTAAAAACAAGCGACCGTACAGCTGAAGAAGGCGTTTCAACTAAACTTTACGAAGCTTTCTTAGCTGCTTATAAAGAAAACAACCCTGCGGATGAAGTGGTTGAATTAGATCTTCATAAAGAAAACCTTCCTTACCTTGGAAGAGATATGATTAACGGAACATTTAAAGCAGGTCAAGGAATGGAAATGACAGAAGAAGAGAAAAAACAAGCAGCAATTGCTGACAAATATCTGAATCAGTTTGTAAAAGCTGACAAAGTTGTTTTCGCATTCCCACTTTGGAACTTCACAGTGCCGGCAGTGCTTCATACTTATGTTGATTACCTGTCTCGTGCAGGCGTTACATTCAAATACACACAAGAAGGGCCAGTTGGTTTAATGGGCGGCAAAAAAGTTGCGCTTCTTAACGCGCGCGGCGGTGTTTATTCTGAAGGACCAATGGCTGCACTTGAAATGTCATTAAACTTCATGAAAACAGTTCTTGGTTTCTGGGGTGTTCAAGACTTGCACACAGTTGTCATCGAAGGACATAACGCAGCGCCTGATCAAGCACAAGAAATCGTTGAAAAAGGTTTACAAGAAGCAAAAGATCTTGCTGCAAAATTCTAATTATGCCAAAACTCCTATCGTTGTGATAGGAGTTTTTTGTTTACACATTATATAGAAGAAAGTGATCATTCCTCTTAGCGAAAAAGGCTGTTTTTTTATTGTAATATATTTTGTCTTTGTCAAATTGTCATATATAATAGCGAAAAAGCAGTTTTAATCGCTGGAAAAAGTTTTTCTGAACAATTGTTCTGGCCCCTTGATAAAAATCAGCTGATGGTGTACTATATAAAAGAAGCTACTTTGTGCGTATTGTTAATTAAGTTTTAACCTTTAAGCTGTAATAGGGAGTTTTATATCGAAGCCGGAATGTCACGCCTCCATTGTAGAGGACGACAGGAACGCTTCTGCAAACACCCACTTTGAGGAGTGGTGGTTTAAAACTTTCTTACTTGCATACGGCAAGACGTAGCGAAAGCCATTTCCTTTTTGGAAATGGCTTTTTATTTTATCTAAAAAAGCTTGATATCGTGAAAATTCAGTTTCTGTTTGAAAGAAATGAAGAGCACTTTTTTATGATATGATGGGAGAAATTCAAGAAAAAGCGAGGTTTACACGTTATGTTACATAGAGCCCAATCCCTTCTGGCCCATTATTTTGGCTATGAAAAGCTTCGCAGCGGCCAAGAGGAAGCGATCCGCTCGGTGACGGAAGCGAGGCAAAACACGGCCTGCATTATGCCGACGGGAGGAGGCAAATCGATTTGCTATCAAATTCCGGCCCTGATGTTTGAAGGGACAACGATCGTCATTTCGCCGTTGATTTCCTTGATGAAGGATCAAGTCGATGCGTTAGAAGAAGCGGGAATTAATGCTGCCTACATTAACAGCACACAATCTAATCAGGAAATATATGAGAGGCTGAACGGGCTCAAAGAAGGGGCTTATAAGCTTTTTTACATTACACCGGAGCGATTAACATCTACAGAGTTTATTCGGATTTTGCAGGGCATTGATGTTCCTTTAGTCGCAATAGATGAGGCTCACTGTATTTCTCAATGGGGACACGATTTCAGGCCAAGCTACAGAAATATTGAAATATTATTCCGAGAATTACATGACAAACCTGTCATCATAGCATTAACAGCAACGGCCACACCCGAAGTTCATGAGGATATCTGCAAACAGCTGCATATTCAAAAAGATCATACGGTATATACCGGATTTTCTCGAGACAATTTAACGTTTAAAGTAGCAAAAGGAGAAAATAAAGATCGTTTTATTGATGAATATGTGCAAAACAACAAACATGAAGCAGGCATTGTCTATACAGCGACCAGAAAAGAAGCTGATCGGATTTATGAGAAACTGAAACGAAATCAGATCAGTGCAGGGCGGTATCACGGGGGCTTGGCTGACGATGTGAGAAAAGAGCAGCAGGAAAGATTTCTTAATGATGAGCTGCAGGTTATGGTGGCAACCTCTGCTTTTGGAATGGGCATTGATAAATCCAATATTAGATTTGTGCTGCATGCCCAAATTCCGAAAGATATGGAAAGCTATTATCAAGAGGCTGGACGAGCTGGGCGGGACGGTCTTGAAAGTGAATGTGTTCTCCTGTTTTCACCGCAGGATATTATGGTACAGCGTTTTTTAATAGAACAATCAGAGCATGAAGAGAAACAAAAGCAGGATTTGAAAAAGCTGAGACAAATGGTCGACTATTGTCACACGGAAGATTGTCTGCAGCGTTTTATCCTTATGTATTTTGGAGAAAAGGAGCCTGATGCGTGTGGACAGTGCGGAAACTGTACTGATACTAGAACGGCCCATGACGTGACACGAGAGGCGCAAATGGTCTTATCGTGTATCATTCGCATGAAAGAACGGTTTGGCAAGACGATGGTTGCACAGGTGCTGGCCGGATCTAGAAATAAAAAAGTTCTTGAAAACGGCTTTACCGATCTCTCAACATACGGGATATTAAAACACCAATCAGTAGGGGAAATCAGTGACTTTATCGAATTTCTTATTTCTGACGATTTCATTAGGATGTCAGACGGAACGTTTCCGACTCTTTTAGTCAGCAGTAAAGGAAGGAATGTACTGAGAGGGGAATTATCAGTCACAAGAAAAGAAGCATTAAAAGCGGCAGCGATTACTGAAAATGATGAGCTGTTTGAGCGTCTGCGCATGGTTCGCAAAGATATTGCGGCAGAGCAGGGTGTTCCGCCTTTTGTTGTTTTCTCTGACCAAACGTTAAAAGAAATGTCGGGCAAACAGCCCGTAAATGACGAGGAACTTTTGTCTATAAAAGGAGTCGGAGAACAAAAAAGAGCAAAATACGGCCGGCTTTTTTTACAAGAAATACAAGCTTATGCAAGGGTGACAGACTAAAAAAACAGAAAATCAATATTTTTTTATATAAAAAACTCATTTTATTTTCTCTATTTTGCCTCAGATTAAAAAGACTTGCGAAGCCTATTATATCAGGGGTTCAGCAAGTCTTTCCAGCCGAGAGAAATCCTTCATGTAAAGGAACTGTAATCTAAATCATATCTTTTTGTTATTGATTTGACATTTACGTGTGTTACGATAGCACCTGTTAGCCGCCAATAAAAAGCTAACAAGGGAGGATTTACTTATGAAGAAGACGATTATGTCCTTTGTAGCAGTTGCTGCACTTTCATCAACTGCATTCGGAGCTCACGCTTCTGCAAAAGAAATCACGGTGCAAAAGGGTGATACGCTCTGGGGAATCTCTCAGAAAAACGGAGTGAACCTAAAGGACTTAAAAGAATGGAACAAGTTAACTTCTGATAAAATCATTACAGGAGAAAAACTGACCATTTCTTCAGAAGAAACAACCACTACTGGGCAATATACAATTAAAGCGGGAGACACGCTGACAAAGATTGCTCAACAATTCGGAACGACAGTCAACAACCTGAAAGTTTGGAATAACCTAAGCTCTGACATGATCTATGCTGGATCAACACTTTCAGTAAAAGGTCAGGCAACAGCAGCAAACGCAGTTACTGAGAATACGCAAACAAGCGCACCTCAAACTCAAACAAAACAAGAAGCTGTGCAAAAAGAGCAACCTAAACAAGAAACAGTTCAACAACAACCAAAACAAGAAACAAAGGCTGCAGCAGAAACTTCTGTTCCTACAGAAGAAAAGGCTGTTCAATCAAATACAAATCATCAAGAAGCTTCAAAAGAACTAACAGTTACTGCTACTGCTTACACTGCTAACGACGGCGGCATTTCCGGCGTTACAGCAACAGGCATTGACTTAAATAAGAACCCGAACGCGAAAGTTATCGCGGTTGATCCTAATGTGATTCCTCTAGGTTCTAAAGTCTATGTTGAAGGCTACGGTGAAGCAACAGCAGGAGATACTGGCGGCGCTATTAAAGGTAACAAAATCGATGTATTTGTACCAAATAAAAGTGATGCATCCAATTGGGGCGTCAAAACTGTAAGTGTAAAAATCTTAAACTAATCATATAGATTGTGATAAAAGACGCGAGCTTTTGGCTTGTGTCTTTTTTTCGTTCTGTGTAAAGATGTTTCTATCTTATGCTGATAAAAGAAAAGCGGTCCTGATGTTTTTCGCGTGTGAAAAATGGGTAGATGGTATATGTCCCTATCATCTAACTATTTTGCAGAAGGAGTTGCTGACTGTTGCTTTGGATTATTGTATCTTTTCTGGTTATCAATATCGGGATATTTCTATTTTCATGGCGGAGAACAAAGGAGGTTAACTTGCAATCGTCCGATGGATATTTTCTCGGAGGAAGAAGTCTGACTGCGTTATATATCGGAAGCTCGCTGCTGTTAACCAATTTATCAACAGAGCAGATGGTTGGGTTAAATGGACAAAGCTATGCAGGGTCTATGACAGCGATGTCATGGGAAGCGAGTGCGCCGCTTGCGTTAATTTTTCTGGCGCTTGTCTTTTTGCCTCGTTATTTAAAAACAGGAATTACTACCATACCTGATTTTCTAGAGAAGCGGTTTGATCAAAGAACAAGACAGATCGTTTCGGTGCTGCTTATCATCGGCTACGCTGTTTCATTCCTGCCGACAGTACTGTATTCAGGCGCTCTCGTGTTAAATCAAGTCTTCCGCATTACAGATACATTTGGCATCAGCACATTTATGGCTGTTTTGCTGATATCCTTAATCATTGGCGTAACGAGCTGCTGTTATATCTTTTTTGGCGGATTGAAAGCTGCTGCATCAGCAGATGCCATATACGGAATCGGATTAATTTTAGGCGGTTTTTTTATTGTGATATTAGGAGTTCTTGCAGTCGGACAAGGCAGCTTTGGGGGCGGAGTTGCACAGCTGACGGCTTTACATACAGACAAACTCAATTCAATTGATATCAGCAATTCGGCAGATGTGCCGTGGCCGACGATTTTAACAGGACTATTAGTGAATAATCTCTTTTATTGGGCTGTTAACCAAGCGATTGTTCAGCGGACATTAGGAGCGAAAAATCTAGCTGAAGGACAAAAGGGCGCTCTTTTAGCAGGTTTCTTTAAACTTATTGGTGTGTTTTATTTAGTCGTCCCCGGAGTGATTGCCTTTCATTTATATGGAGGCGGCATTAAAAATGCTGACAGTGTATATCCCCGGCTGATCGTCGATTTATTGCCGGCATCGCTTACCGGTGTATTCGCCGCTATTTTATTCGGAGCGATTTTAAGCTCGTTTAACGGCTCTCTGAACAGTACCATTACGTTGTTTACTCTGGACATATACAAACCGGTCTTTAAGCCTCATGCAAATGAAGCTGAGCTGGTCAAAACAGGGCGGATTTTTGTCGCGGTTCTCGGGCTGGTATCGATTGTCATCGCACCCTTTATTTTATATGCGCCATCAGGGCTGTACAACTATCTTCAAGAGATGTTCGGATTTTTTAATGTTCCGATATTAGCAGCGATCGTCATTGGCTTCTTTACAAAAAAAGTGCCGGCTTTAGCTGTGAAAATAGCAATACCAGCCCATATTGTTTTATATGGCTTATCAAAAATCTATTTAGGGCACATTCATTTTCTATACATCCTTGCCGTACTCTTTCCATTTTCAGTGGCTGTGATGCTTCTGACAGGAAAGCTGTATCCCAGGGAAACGGACTATAAGCTCGATCACAACCCGCAAGTGGATATAACACCTTGGAAGCACGTAAAGCTGGCGTCCTGTATCATTCTGATTTTAGTTGCGGCGACGTACCTTGTGTTTTCACCATGGGGAATTGCGGGTTAGCAAAAAGGATCTTGGCACCTGCCAAGATCCTTTTTATTTAAACCAGCCTTTTTCCTTTGACCGGGTAATGGCTTCTATTCGGTTTTTCACTTCAAGTTTGTCTAGAATCATTGAGATATAATTTCGCACCGTCCCGCTTTTGATGCTGAGTTCCTGAGCGATTTCTTTTGTGTTTTTACCGTCAGCCACAAGTTCGAGCACTTCTTTTTCTCTGTCTGTAAGAGGGTTAGCCTCGCTGTATATGTCCTCCATCAGCTCAGGTGCATAGATGCGTTTTCCGTTCATGACGCTTCGGATGGCGCTCGCGAGCTCTTCGCTCGGACTGTCTTTTAACAAATAGCCCTTAACGCCGGCTTTAATGGCTCTCTGAAAGTAGCCGGGTCTGGTAAAAGTGGTTAGGATAATAATGTTACAGCCTGTGTCCTTTAACTCCTCAGCAGCTTCAAGCCCCGTTTTTCCGGGCATTTCAATGTCCATAATGCATACATCAGGCTGATGTTTTTTGACAAAATCAACAGCATCTTGACCGTTTGTACCTTTGCCGACAACTTCCATATCGTCTTCTAAATTCAGAAGTGATCCTAAAGCGCCCAAGAGCATTTGCTGATCTTCCGCAATAAATATACTAATCATGTAAGCCATCCTTTTTTGTTTATTTTGAGTTATTAGGAATTGACATGGTAAGCTTGGTGCCGTTTTTTGTATCAATGTGTAGGCTCCCGTTTGCAAATTCAAGCCGTTCTCTCATGCCAAGCAGGCCATGTCCTTTTGAAAAGTACTTCTCTTCACCTTGAAACGTTCCATCGTCAGTCACTGTAATGACAACTTCCTTCCAGAGCTGTTGAATGTCGACTCGGCAGGTCTTAGCCTGACTGTGTTTGACGACATTAGTGACAGCTTCCTTTAAGCACATGCTTAATATGTTTTCATTAAGCAATGAGATATTATCCGGCAATTGATCTTCCTCGTAGATAAACGTAATGCCGGCTGCTTCAAGAATTTGTTTGATGTTTATGATTTCATCCTTTAGCCGGATGCCTTTCATGGAAGATACGATTTTTCTGACTTCATTTAAAGAAGTTCTCGCAGTTTGCTGAACGCTTTTTAGTTCACGTGTTGCTTGTTCAGGGTCTTTGTATATCAATTTTCTCGCCAAGTCGCTTTTTAAACCGATTAGAGAAAGCTTTTGCCCAAGTGTATCGTGGAGGTCACGGGCAATTCGCTGCCGCTCTTCTAATTTCACCAGGTCAGCAATCCGTTCATTTGCATTCTCGAGTTTTTCTTCGAGTCGTTCGCGTTCTTTGCGGCTTCTAATACTGAACGGCAATAAAATCGCGCTGATGAGGGTAATGACGACAAAAGGAATTTGAGTCAGAAAGAATTCTTTTTTTAATACGAGGCTGAAATTGGCTGCGACGGCAGCGCTTATTAAATGGACGTAATATAAAATATGAAAAGGGACACGTTCTTTTATGTTTCCAATAAAATAAGCGATAAAAAAAGCAAAATAAATATAACTGAACAGCGTAATGGAGGCTGTTGAAATGCCGATTAATAAAAACGCCCACAAATAAATGGCCCAGCCTTTTGAGACAAAAGCAAATCTATATATCGAAAAAAATAAAAGCGTCAAAATGATGCCGATGATGATAACAAATGTAGATGATGATTGCCATATAAAGTAGAAGGGAAGGATGAAAAATATCGTCCATATATAAGGCGTAATCCCGCTTAGTTTTTGAAATGTAAAATGTTTTTTAATCATGATATTCCCTCATTTTCAGCTTTTCATCTTATATGTAACTTTATCATTGCGAAAGCCAGAATGCACCCTTGAACAATAAAAAGGAAGCCTTCTTGTGTATAAGAGAAGACCTCCTTCATCATCAGGCGTTCCGCAGTTTCTGTTTTTCTGTTGAATCAGGCGGAGGGCTGGAAGGGATATGTTTGATATCCCGAAATGATACAAATTGTTTTTTATCTTCATCCCAAAGGCGGAATCCAAGTGACTGCAGACTTGTTTTTAAGGTAATTGTCGGTACGTTTTTCAATGGTTCGTGATGTTTATGAGCAACTTCAAGCTTATAGTTAGGCACCTTTGGACTCAAATGGTGAACATGGTGGTACCCGATATTGCCTGTGAGCCATTGAAGCAGTTTCGGGAGTTGATAAAATGAACTGCCTTCCACAGCTGCCTGGACATAGCTCCAGTTTTCATCTGCTTCAAAATAAGAATCTTCAAAGGTATGCTGCACATAAAACAGCCAAACCCCGATTGAACCTGAAATCAGAAAAATAGGGCCCTGCACCAGTAAAAACGATTGCCAGCCAAAGATCAGACAGCAAGCAGCAGCCAACGCTACAATTGCCACATTCGTAAGATATGTGTTTACACGTTCTTTACGTCTTGCGCCTTTTTTGTTAAAACGGTTAGTAATCAGAAAAACATAAATCGGTCCGAGAATAAACATGATAAACGGATTTCTATAAAGCCTATATGCAAGCTTTGTTCGTGTAGATGCAGCTTTATATTCGTTTACTGTTAACATCCAGATGTCTCCTGTCCCGCGTTTATCCAGATTGCTGCTTGTCGCATGATGAATCGAATGGCTATGCTGCCATTGAAGATAAGGAAATAAAGTCAGGACACCGGTCACAAAACCGAGAATATGGTTAAAGCGCTTTTGTTTGAAAAATGATTGATGGCAGCAGTCATGGAATATGATAAAAATTCTCGTCAAAAATCCTGCGGCAATTACTGTTAATGCTATCGTAAGGAGATAGGAGACATTGAGGCTGAAATAAGCAAGAAACCACAGTCCGAAGAAAGGGATAAACGTGTTCAAAAGCTGAATCAGGCTGTTTTTTGTTTCGGGTTTAGCAAAAGCAGCGACTTGCTTTGTCAGCTGTTTTTGTTTATGTGCAATGGTTTGTTCAGTCATAGTAAGTATCCTCTCATTGTGTGTCTCGGTTAAGTATACGCTAATCAGAGAAGGGTTTTGTAGTAGCACACATCATGCATCATATATGACATTTGTCATGGCTCCTCGTGCGGCTTGCATAACTGTTTGCACTAAAAAAGCTTGTAAAAAAATTTACAAGCTGATTAATGTTTGTCGATCCATATTCGTGATGTACCCGCAACAGCTTCAACCCTGCATGTTCCCCCTATAGGAAACGTGGCAATTGGTGAGGTGTGTCCGGCATTTATATTTGCGATGATTGGGAGGCCGGATAATTCTTTTTTTGTTTTAATCATGGCTGTTACCTGCTCTATTGATACATTTGATGCTTTTTGAAATCTGCCGATTAAAATCGCTTTCACATGAGAAAAAGCGGGGAGGTGGATGAGTGATTGCAGATCGCGGTCAAACATGTGGATGTCTGACATATAATCATCTTCTATCAATAAAATCGTATTTTCTGTTTCTGGAAAATACTCCGTTCCCTGCAGCAAATTAAGCGTGCATAGGTTTCCGCCAATCAAAGTGCCTTCCGCATAACCCTCTTGAATCACAACAGGGCCGTTATGAGGATAAAAGTGCCTGTTTTCTTGATCCAAATACCAGCGGTCATCGCTCCATTCGCTCGAAGGATGAATCTGAAACGGGTCGTCCGAAGCGCAGCAAGAAAGAAAATACTCTTTTGTATATTCGAGTCCTTTTTTCATTGCGAATGTTGAAAAATGGGGACCTGAATACGTAACAAGACCCGTTTTTTGATAAATGGCGTTGCCGAGGGCCGTTATATCGGAATAGCCGCACAGAATTTTTGGATGCTGTTTGATTTTTTCGAAATCAAGATAGCGCAGCAGCTGATTTGAATTGAAACCTCCAAGTGTTGTTAAAATCGCTTTGACACCTGGATCGAAAAAGGCAGCGTGCAGATCATGAACTCTTGATTCGATAGAGGATGAATCAAATTCGTTACATTCATTTGCGTGTTCAGCGATGGTTACTCGATAACCTAAGCGTTCTAATGTGGTTTTTGCTTGAATTTTTGCTTCATTTGATAATTTAGACATGCTGGTCGCGGGAGACACGATCCGGATTTCGTCTCCCTTTTTCAACTTTGCGGCGATCATAGCACCCTCCATTAATGGTTTTATACCATTACAGCATATCTTGGCTCATTCTTCCAGACTTCTTTACAAATCGACCCACTTAATGCTGCCTGATTGTGTATCATGATCGACGCATACTTGGAATTGATGTTTTTCATAAAAATGAATCAGCCGGTCTACATGATTCCAATCACGCTTGGCAATGTCGCCTGTGACTTTCGGAATATTGTGGTCTCTGGCGATATCTTTTAAATATTTCATGCAAATGGAACCAAACCCGTGATTCGGAGGGCCTTTTATGTCCCCGATATGAATGGCATCATCCTTGTAAGACGCTACAAGTGAAAAATTGCCTTTTCCTCTGTAAGCCGTTTTACAATCAGTAAGCATAATTTTGCATGTTTGGCCATCATCAATCGAGGAAACAATCAACCACTCTTCATGTTTCGATTGATCAATACCAAGCACTTTGGCATCTTTAGATAGATCCTTCATATTCTCCTGCATGCGGTAAATTTGAAATTCTAAATCATTCAGTTCTTCTTCAAGTTCTTCGCGATTTTTTTCTTTAACAGTAAACAAGATCAAACTCCTTTCAGAAATCAGCTTAGAAACACAGTTACCAATTGTATTAGATGAAAGGAGCATTGTAAATAATAAAACGAATATTACTAGAAATTAGCGCAAAGTAAGGTTTGATCGTTTTTAAGAGAGGAAAAAGAAAACTAACCTGTGAAAAAGGAGGAATCGGAATGGCGATTGATTCATTGATTAAGAAATTAAAGTATGTCCAATTGGAACCGCCCGATAAAATTCTCTCCCTATATCTTAATACAGACATGAGAGATCCAGAGCAGCAGGGGGGAGAATGGAAGATTGCCCTAAAGTCAGGATTCGGCCGATTAAAAGAGTATTTGGCAGCAAGTGATCCAGAGGAAGAGAAGTGTCTGCAAGGTATCAGAACGAAAATTGAGCAACACCTCAATGAAATGGGTAAAGACATGCCCCGCAGTCTCGTGTTTTTTGTTTCCGATAGCGGTATATGGGAACCAATTAAGCTTCAAATCCCTGTAGAAACAAGATTTTACTGGGAAGAAACAGCTGTTCTGGACCAGCTAAAAGGGTTACGCCAAACGTACCCAAGTACGGCGTTTATTTTAACTCAGCAGCATGAAGTGAAAATTATTGAAACAGTATTAGGTGAAATTGAGGCGGTTGAGCATTATGAGTATGATATCATCAATGAGTCGTGGGAGAATCGCCATTCCTCTGCAAAAAAAGCGGTACCGTTTGAAGAGGACCGAATGAGGGAACATGTAACAGAGAACCAGACAAGACTGTATAAGCGGCTGGCTGCCAACCTTGATCAAAAAGCGGCCGCGAAAAGATGGGAACGAATGGTCATCGCCGGTGATAAAGAAACAGCGGATATTTTGGATCAGCATATGAATAAACCGATTCATTCGAAAATTCAAAAGAACCTTCTGAATGAAAATGAACATAAGGCCATTGAGCATTTAATCAAAGAGGCGTGAACCGAACAGGGCCGGGGCTACAAGCCGCCGGCCTTTGAAGTGTGTCTAATTTCTGACGAAGCATACGAAAACGTTGACAACCTCTTCGAATTTGCATACGATTTGGATAGCCAGTACAAATAGGAGAGGTCATCAAATGAATCAAACAGAAAATAAACCGAAAAATTATACGGGGATTGTCCTTACGCTGACAGTTCTGATTAACGGTTTAATCGCAGTGCTGTTTTTTATGCCTAAATTAGATCAGTTCAGCCATGCGAATATTCACATTTTGCCTATGCTGAATGCGATATTCAACAGCTTTACGTTTATCTTCTTATTGGCCGCGCTGATTATGATTAAACAGAAAAATATTAAAGCTCATAAACGCTTTATTTTAGCCGCTTTCACAACAACATTACTATTTTTGATTTGTTATGTTGTTTACCATTCGATTGCAGAGAATACGCTGTATGGCGGAGAAGGTATTATGCGTTCGATTTACTTCTTTATCTTAATTACGCATATCTTCCTTTCTGCAATCATTGTGCCGCTTGCGCTATTTACACTAATCAGAGGCTTCAGCATGCAGGTGGAGCGCCATAAAAAAATAGCCAGATGGACAATGCCTCTGTGGCTGTATGTAAGCCTTACAGGCGTTGTAGTATATCTGATGATATCACCGTATTATTAAAAGCCATACTGAGTATGGCTTTTTTGCGCTTGTAAATATGGCAAAAGCCCAAATCAGTTGGGCTTTTGCCAATAAATTGATAGACTCCTATTCATGAGCCTTTGATTCCATAGTTTCAAGTGTTGCAACCTGTAAAGATTCTTCAACAGTTTTTGTTTTTTCTTTTACTTTTTCTGCATACGTGTAATCACCGTAGCAATACGGATAGCGGAAATTATTCACATTTCCCCCGCAAGTATACAAATCGGGATTTTTTTTGACTTGCTGCTCGGAGTATTGTTTTGCCAATTCCTCAGTATGCGCGCCTCCATGATCAGCTACAAAATCAATGTAACCTGCCCCCATGTTATAGCTTTGAATAATGGTATCCAAATCCACATCTTTTTCCTTACCGGTCTTGTACATGAGGGTAAATTGCTTGATGCCTTGTTTAACACTGAGTTGAGGGTCTGTTATCTCATTGCGTTTTAACCCCAGAGATTCAGAGGACTGCATGGGATCATTGCCTTTTCCTTTTGACTCCTGATACATCATGCCAAGTATGAGTGATGTATAATGAGAGAGTCCTTGATTTTCAAGCTCGTCTTCCACCAGCGGTTTATAATCGGTTAAACGTTCCAAAACAATCGTTTTTGTATCGATCGGAAGTTTTTTGATTAAATCCCGGTTGAAAAAAAGCAACATCAACAAAAAAGAGGCGGTGACAAAGACAAAAATCATTATAAAACCCGCAGCAGCGAAACAGCCTTTTCTCTTTTTCTTCACTGTGTTTCACCCTTAATGTTTGAAGCAATATGACCTTTTTATTATGACACAGAACGGTATATCAGACCAAGTAAAAACCTGATTTGAAACATAAATTTAAACTATGAGATTGAATTGGAATACAAGTGGACTGGTTTGCACCCAAGCACATTTGTTATAAGATAAAACTACGAATAAAGAAAGGTGATACAGATGACTGAATTTAGAGAAACGGACCGGACAGCTGCTGATCTGGACGAGGAAACGCTGTTTCTAGTCGCACAAACATTCAAAGCGCTTTCTGATCCTACCAGAATCAGGATTCTCCATTTATTATCCCAGGGTGAACATGCTGTAAACGGAATTGCGGAAAAGCTGAATTTACTGCAATCTACTGTCTCCCACCAGCTCAGATTCTTAAAAAATCTCCGGCTTGTCAAATCGCGCAGAGAAGGAACATCCATTTACTACTCTCCGGAGGATGAACACGTTTTAGATGTTCTTCAGCAAATGATCCATCATACACAACATGATTAAAAAAGATATCCTTGCTTAATCGCTGCTAGCGGGCAAGGATGTCTTTTTCTTTATTGCGTCTGTTCTGATCGAGTTCGTTTCTGCTGAGCTTAATGACAAAAGAGGAAAACCCGATATAATAAACAGCTATCAGAAAAAAGACGCCAATTGTCAGAGGATCTGTTCCGATTGACTGACTGTACGATTCAAGGCTGTTTAGATCAGGCGAGGTAAGATAGAGCTCTGTCACTCGATAAAGAAATCTTGATAGAAATAAGGTTAAAAGAATCATTTCTACCCAAATATGAGTGCGAAAATAGATTTTTCCTCTGCGTTTTTCAAAGGAGATATTTTTCTTGGCGAAAAAGACAAGGAGCCAGCCGCCAAGAATGCCGAAAATGAGATATCCATATAAAAAAGGGTGAATGACGCTGAAGATCGAAAGACCAAAAGCAAACAGTGAGAAAAGAATCATACGGGTAAACAGCCAGCGAGGCTTCAGCGGCTGATATCCAATAGACCTTTTAATTTTTTTATACAGAAAAAAGATAATAATCATGGCAGGATAAATGCTCTGAAGTGTAAGATGCATGATGTGAAATCCCCTCCGTTGAGAAGTGTATGCTTATCCGGTTCAAAATAGTAGCTGAAAACAATACTGAACACAAAAAAGAAGGGGAAACCCCTGTTTTCATAACATATGCGGAGGTTCTTTGGGCTGCATAATAGATATGCCCAAGCGTTATAAAAATGTTATGATTAATTTCTCTGGAAAACAATAGAAGAAAAGGTGCACAAAATGAAACTGGAACGTTTGTTAGCAATTGTTGTGTTATTAATCAGCAAAAAACAAGTGCAGGCCGCTGAACTTGCTGAGATGTTTGAAGTATCCGTCAGAACAATTTACCGTGATATTGATACGATCAATAGGGCTGGTATTCCGATTGTGACCTCACAGGGCTCCGGGGGCGGAATTGGCATTATGGAAACGTATCGGCTTGAGAGAGAGTGGCTGAAAGAGGAGGAACTATTTGCGATTGCTTCTGCTTTGCAGAGTGTCTCATCTATGTACGAACCTGTTTCTCACAGCACAGCTTATCAAAAAATCAAGCACCTCATACCGGAGCAATCTGCTGAAGCATTTAAGCACCAAACAGAAAAATGGTTTATTGACATGACGGCTTGGGGCCGAACTGAGGATCAAAAGGCGCTTCGTGAGAAAATCAGTGCCGCCATTGATCGATTGTCGACGGTATCATTTACATATACAAACGCAAGCGGGGAAACACTTCTTCGTGAAACGGAACCTTACACTTTGGTTTGCAAGGCGGGGCACTGGTATTTATATGCCTATTGTCTAGTTAGAAACGATTTTCGCTTTTTTAAACTGAACCGAATGAAAGATCTGACCATTTTATATCAATCATTCACCAGAAAAGACATTCAGCTGGAGACTTTGCCGTGGGATAAGAACTGGTACCAAAAGGACCGTTTAACTGAACTGGTCATTCTTGTTCAGCCGGCAGCACGTCAGCGCATACGTGAATGGTTCGGATATGATGTTCTTCATTGTGATGAAGTTGAGAACTGCCGGGCCGTGATTTCTCTTCCTGAAGATCAATGGCTGATCGGTTTTTTGCTGCAGTTTGGAAAGGATATTGAGATTCTGAAACCTCTTCATATACGGGAAAAAGTAAAAGATACCCTTAATCAGATGCAAAAAGTATATGAAACCTGACATACTGCTGTCAGGTTTCTTTTTTTATAATCTAAGTAAAAAGGAGGGATCGTATGAGTTTTTCACATATGACAAACTTAAAACAGAAACGGTTTGCCGGACTTTCACGGCAGACAAGCAACGCATTGGAAATGACGGAAGAAAGGCGGATCCCGGCACTGTGGGATCAATTCTGGCAGCAGGATATGAGCATTCTTTTCTCACAGGCTGAAAAAGATCAAAGCATTATCGCCTTATATTCCAATTACGAGCAGGAGACGAATGGGTTTTACACGTTTTCAGTCGGAACGTTTCAGGAGGACAGCCGAACTCTTCCAGAACCATATGAAAACATTGATCTGCCGGCTTCCGCTTATGCTGTATTCACTTCCAGAATCGGCCCTATTGAAGAGGTTGTGCTTGAAACGTGGAAGGAGATTTGGGCTTGGGATAAGCGTTATCTGCGTACATTTACAGGTGACTTTGAGGTGTATGATCAAAGTGCAGCAGTACCTCACCGAGCGCAGGTTAATATTTATGTAGCCATAAATAAATAATAACTCTTGATAAACTAATGGTGTTAGTTAATAATAAAACTAACACCATTAGTTTTATTAGGGGGAATGAAAAGATGAGAGTTACTCAGTACCAAACGGTTTGGCAGATGACTTTTTTTCCGAGATTATTTCCGGTCAATTGCTATTTAGTAGAGGAAGAAAACGAAGTCACCCTGATTGATGCCGCACTGCCGGGCAGCTATAAAGGAATCATTCAAGCTGTAAATCAGCTGGGAAAACCGCTTCAGCATATTTTACTGACCCATGCCCATGGTGATCATGTCGGATCACTGGATGCATTGACACAAGCATTTCCTCACGCAAAGGTGATGATCTCAGAACGGGATTCTTTCCTGATGCAAGGCGACACATCGCTGCGTCATGATGAGCCGCAGACACCTATAAAAGGAGGTATTCCGAAACACGTGCAAACAAAGCCTCACCATCTGCTGACAGGCGGTGAAACAATAGGTTCACTGCTCGCTATTCCTACACCAGGCCATACACCGGGCAGCATGTCATTTCTTGATACGAGAAACGGCACTATCATAGCTGGAGATGCGTTCCAATTGCGCGGAGGAATCGCTGTATCAGGCCAGATGAAATGGGCGTTTCCTTTTCCCGCTTTCGCCACATGGAATAAGGAGGAAGCCATTAAAAGCGCTCAATCGCTCGCCGACAAGTCGCCTTCCTGTCTCGCTGTCGGACATGGGAATTTCCTTAGGTCACCCGCAGAACGGATGCGCCAGGCGATCCAAAAAGCAAAGAAAGGATGATGACATGTCACCGAGAATTGGATTGAGCCAAAAAATGATTGTAGACGCCGCAGCGGAGATTGCCGATCAAGAGGGCTTGAATAGTGTCACACTTGCCGCACTGTCTAAAAAAATGAATGTACGCCCTCCGTCGCTGTATAATCATATCAACGGGCTGCAAGCGATCAGAACAGAGCTCGCTGTCAGCGGGCTGACGAAGCTTTTAGATCATATGGCAGACTCCGTAACAGAACAAAAGGGTGATTCCGCTATGCTTTCTTTAGCTCATGCATATGTGGATTTTGCAGTTGAAAATCCCGGATATTATGAAGCAGCTTTGCTCAAGGTTCAGGACAAAAGGATGGAAATTGTCTCAGATCATATTGTCCAGCTTGTCTCGAAGCTGCTCATTGAAAACGGCTATGCAAACGAAAAGACTGCGATTCACGCGACAAGGGGGTTAAGAAGCCTGTTGCATGGCTTTACGGCTTTGATCGCAAAAGAAGCATTTGAACTTGAAGAGGATATTTCAGAAAGCTTGTCATTTTCAATTCGGACGTTTTTGTCAGGATTATTAATGAACAATAAAAATGTTATGTAAACTATTTAATAGATGCCTTATATTTCTGAATATTGTATAATATCATGGGAGTATACATAGGGGAGAGACAGGACATTCACAAAATTGAGCAGTTAGCGGCAGCATCATGGCGGTCTTAAATTCAGAAAAGCATGGGACAATGGCTCCTCAGAGCGAACTTTGGCGTAACCAAAAGGGCGAACAGCGTGTGGACATCAGCGGAAATGCCTGAAGGAGATTTCCGGTAAGCAGCCGAGCATTTTTATAAATGCTTAGGCTTGCCCGTTTGTTTTTAAATCAGCCATGCATCTCCGAAAGGGATTGCAGACAGCGGGTATGAAAAGGCAGACGAGTGCTTTCAAATGACAGCATTGTGCCGGGACATCATGAGTCATACAGATGAAAACAGCCGATTTACATACAAGTGGGAACAGGAGCCGTCGCCCATTTGGATTGATACATTTATTTAATTAGAAGGATTTTCGCCGGAGCGGCACCAAGGCTACACACATATTTTCGCGCATGCCGCGGTGTATGACCAAGGGAACCTGACAGCGCTTGGAACGGCTTCTGTTATTGATGGCTACGGGGGACTCAGTAACATCGTTATAGCCAAGGAGCAAAGAGTAAAAGGGGCAGGAGTTCAAGTGACCAGGGCATTGACTGAATGGGCAATCAATAACGGAGCCAAGCACATCTATTTGCAAGTGCTGAAAGAAAGTCTGGCGGCAGTTTCTTTATATGAAAAAATCGGATTTTTTCCTATATCAGAACACCATTACCGGATCAAAAGATGATCAAAGGAGGGGATTGCTGATGGACTTGCTTCAAGACATAATTTGCGAAAAACGGACATATACACGCCTTTATCATTCACATCAGCATAAATACAGCCAATTGCTTTTTCCGCTTGAAGGGTGTCTTGATCTTGAGACAGAGGGACGCGAGGTGAAATTAAAGCCGGATCATTTTTTATATATCCCGCCTGAGTGCGAGCATCGTTTCCGGTCAATCGGCAGAAATGAATGTCTTGTACTGGATGTTCCGCTTCATACGATGAAAATTAACGAGTATCGTGCAGGATCGGGAATTGAAGCTGCGCTCGATCCATTCTGGTCTTCGATCAGGTACTTGCTTACTGAGGAAGAAAAGGCCGGCACCGCGAACTCACTGCATATGCTTGTTCAATACATAAAAGAAAAGCTGCAATCCCATACATACGCCTCAATTGCCTACATTCACAACCATTTATCTGAGCGGCTGACGATTAAGAAGCTGGCAGAAATCGAGCATTACCACCCAGCTTACTATTCAAGCTGGTTCAAGAAGCAGACGGGGCAGTCTCCGCAGACCTATATTGCCAATCTTCGTCTCGAGGAAGCGAAACGAATGCTGATGGAGAAAAAGGAAACCCTTACTGTCGTGAGCGAAGCGCTGGGCTTTCAAAATCTCTCTTCATTCACAAGGTGGTTTACAAAAAGTACAGGCATGCCGCCCCGGCTGTATCGATGCACCTTATATTTGGATAAAAAATGATGGCTCTATGGTTAAACGAGCCTTAGAAAGCTCTTTTATAATAGGAGAAAAAGGAGTTATTGATATGGCAGTCATTGAGGACTTTGAGAAATTGGATATCAGAACAGGCACTATTGTAAAAGCGGAAGAATTTCCTGAAGCAAGAGTCCCGGCGATTAAGCTTGTGATTGATTTTGGAGCAGACATCGGCATGAAACAATCGAGTGCGCAAATTACGAAGCGTTACCACCCGGAAGATCTCATCAACAAGCAAATCATAGCAGTCATCAACTTTCCGCCGCGCCGGATTGCCGGATTTAAATCGGAAGTGCTGGTCCTTGGCGGGATTCCCGGCCAGAGTGACGTCGTCCTGCTGAAGCCGGATCAGCCTGTCCCAAACGGCACAAAAATCGGATAACATAAAAAAGACGTTTGCCTAAGGCAAACGTCTTTGCGTATTGAGGCGATACACCACACGCCACATTCGTGTGCGCCGCAAAGGGCATGTACATCGGCTTACACAATTCAGCTCATCGCTATATGAATATAGCATAGCGGGTGAAGGAATGCAAGGGTTACTTTGTAATTTTTTATTCGTATCTTATTTTGCTATATTTACTGTCATTGTAGATGTACATATTCATATTAGTATTGAGTAATAACGAGTTGGTTTTTTGTGATAGGATGTTCCAAAAACAGCTTGAGCGAATATACCAGCCCAGGAGTATTTAAGACTAGGTAAACCTATAGAAATTCTTGCTATAATTCAGCTGCTGTGTCTATGTTCTTAGGGTTCCCTCTAAAACGATCTACAACCTTTTATTTTGTTGATGGTGGCACAGCTTGAATGGAAATTTCTCCAGACTTGTTGAATTTCTTTTTCTGTGCGTACTTTTTCAGCATCATTTGAGCTACAAGCTGCCAACGATAGGCTCAAAGTGAATGCGGTTATTGTGAATTTAATTTTTCCTTAATATCATTGCATTTCTCTTTAAGACTTTCTGGCGTATGTTAAAATTTTACTGAATTCATAGTCAGAAGGGGAATGTTTTATGCTGGGAATCAACGTTGAAAAAACAAATGAAAACTTAATTATCAATTGGCAGCTATCCAAAATTGAAATTCCAATCAAAGAAATTAACGTTGACCCAAACTATGGGGGAGAGGAGAAAAGCGCAGTCAGGATTGGGTTTCCTTATGGCTCTACGGATAGGGTAGTAATTAAAACAGTAAATAACACTTACATTTTGTGTACCACTAATGCTGCTTCTATTATGAGTAAAATCATTAATGCTTAAAGTATTTAAGTTTCATTATCAAATGAGGTGATTTATTTGACTAACTTTATTCATAAGACTGTAAATGGTTTGAAAAGTCTCTTAGATGAAAAAGGAGCCATTAAATTGTTTTGTTCAGAAGGTGATATCATGGAGTTCCTTGTTACTTTTTCACCGGACAAAGCAACCCTGAATGACATTCAAAGCTTTGAGGCTAAACACCAGCTTACCCTTCCAGAGGATTATCAGAAGTTCTTGACACTACATAACGGTGCGAAAATTTTTGAAATTCTTTCTGATGGGGAGAATATAGGTGGAGGACTTTATTTATTTAGCCTTAAAGAGATTGAAGAAGAATTAAAATATGAGGATTTGTTTGAAGGAATCAATGGTATTCCAATTGGTCACTTATTAGAAGGGTGCCATTTGATGATCGACAAAGATAAATTGGATAAAGGGGATCCCAACTATCTCTTTATATTAGAAATAGGGGAATATACACCATTAAATTTAAATTTTGAGATATTTCTAGATCGGTATATAGAATCCAATGGGGCAACTTTTTGGGAATGGCGCTACTATACCGCAGAAAATTATTATAGAACAAGATAGTGTGATGTATAAGACAGTCATTTTGGCTGTCTTTTTCTGTTATTCAAATAGATGATTGTGGTAAAATTTACATAGAGTAGGGATAGAAAGGAGAATGATATGAAGGTATTTGAGGCTGATTCATTACTCTCTGAAGCGGATAAAAGAACCAAAGAGTACAAGGAACTAAGGTCACAAATGGTGAAGCTCAGAAAAGCATTTAAAGCTGTAGCCGACCTGAACGACAGCGAGTTTTCAGGTAAGGGTGCTGACAACATTAAAGCATTTTATCATGATCATGTCGGCGTAACAGACCAATGGATTAATTTAATTGACATGAAGATTGCTTTCTTAAGCAACGTTTCTGCTAAACTTGAGGATGCGAAGATGTCAGATGCTTACATAGAAGAATCCTTTCTAGAACATGAACTTGTAAATGCATACACAAAATCAAAATCCATTGTGTCTGAACAGAAAAAAGCAATGAAAGAAATATTAAACGACATCAATGACATCCTTCCACTTGAAATATTCTCAACAGAAGACTTCAAAGATAAACTTTCTTCTGCAGATGACAAACGTGAAAAAACAATCGATAAGCTAAACAAGCTTGATGAGGATTTAAAAACAGAGTACACCGAGACTGAGCCAAACGAACAATTCATTCAGCAAGATTTTAAAAAGCTGCAGGAATCAACAGGCAAAGGGAAGAACGCTACACCGATTCACTATAATGCCAAAGCGTATAGAGAAAGTGACATACATAAGAAAAAAGGCGATATAGAGAAGCATTCTGAATCTTATTTAAGCGTGAAAAAAGAAGAAGCTAGAGAACGTGAATTAAAAGAATTGAAAAAGAAGCTTAATGCAAGTGTGTCTGACCCTGATGAATATTTAGAAATTGCTAAGAAAGTAGGGTACGAGAATCTAGAGCCGGCTCAAGTACAGCTTGCAGAGCAAATTGAACAAGCAAAGCAGATGGAAGAAGCAGGAGAAGTTACTTGGGATATCGTAAAAGGTGTAGGAGTAGGTTTATATGATGTTGGTAAAGACACTGTAACCGGCATATGGGACTTCATCACCGATCCAGGAGAAACCTTGTCAGCACTAGGCAATGCAGTTATTC
The DNA here is from genome assembly GCF_040784915.1 of Bacillus vallismortis. Classification (GTDB taxonomy): domain Bacteria; phylum Bacillota; class Bacilli; order Bacillales; family Bacillaceae; genus Bacillus; species Bacillus subtilis_G. The sequence continues at coordinate 2,253,050 of NZ_CP160797.1, read as the reverse complement.
ACCCAGTGAAAACATATGATGCTGTTTCAGCAGCAATTGAAGAATCGTATCAAAAAGATATGGCGAATGGAGATGCCTATTCTAGATCAAGGTGGGTTACCTATGCTGTTGGTTCAGTGGCTGTAGCTGTTTTTGGAACCAAAGGCGCAGGAGCCATTAACAAAGCAGATGCAGCGGGCAAAGTCGCCTCTAAAGTCAGCAAAGCCAGCCGAAAGCTAAAAGATGTCTCAACTGCTGATTTATTGCCCTATAATCCACGTTACGGTGTTGTTCCAGCTGGGGGAGTTCCTTATAATGTAGTTAACAGCCGAGGATTGAAAGAAAATATATTAAACTTCGCCAAAAAACAAAGTAGTGTCTATGGTACTTCCTCAACTGGAAGAAGGCTCCCTGTACCTAAAGTACCTCCTGTAACTGTTAAATACGGTGAACATTATGCAAAATGGTCGAGAAGAAAGACACTAAAGCCTAACGTTATTTATAAAACAAAAGAGGGCTATTCTTATAAAACCGACAGCTATGGAAGAATTACAAATGTTGATGCTGATTTACAATTAGGCGAGGGGAAACGAAATCAATATGCTCAGTCTAATGTTGGTAAACCGCAAGATCGTTTACCAGATGATGATGGAGGCCATTTGATCGGTAGCCAATTTAAAGGATCGGGTGAAATTGATAATCTAATAGCCCAAAACAGCCAAGTTAACCGTTCTGGTGGAGAATGGTACAAAATGGAGACTGAGTGGGCAAATGCATTAAAAGAAGAACCTCCAAGAAAAGTTAAAGTGAAAATTTCACCTGTTTATAAAGGTGATTCACTAAGGCCAGATTCTTTTGAGATAATGTATCACATTGAAGGAAAAGGGTTTTATGAAAAGATTATAAAAAATAGACCTGGAGGTTGAGCAACGTTGGAGACAATACTAAACAACCTATACAAAGAGATCGCAGAAACAGTAAATGAAATGATCCCCGAGCAATGGGAAAAGTTTTGGTTTTATGCGCAAGTTTCGGAAACAGGGGGAGGAACGTATTTTTATTACAATACTCCTGACGAGCCAAAAGATTATAAATATAGCTTAGAAGTACCTTTTATTTTTACAATTGATGAAGACGACTTTACTGAGAAAAAGAGAAAGTTGTTTGACCTGAGCGAGAAGCTGCGAGAGGTGTTCAAGGAGAACGATCAAGAATTATGGTATTCGTTTACGTTAAGCCTTGAAAGAACAGGCAAGTTAAACATTAGTTTTGATTACACTGATTGGTTCAGCACTGATTACAGCTTCAGTGATCAACAAATCATATGGAAACATAAATATCTAGGTGAGGAACCATCTGATACTTCTCTAAAAGGGATAATTGAGAAATATAAAGTTGATTACCCTGAAAATCCGATCTGAGTGAGGTAAGAGAGTGATCTACCGTGATATTATTGAAAAAATGAACAAATTTGATTTGAAGTATTACACTTCGAGCAATGAACAAGAAAGCAAAAGAAAAATCAAGGTATTTGAAAACGAATTAAACATAAACCTTGATGAGGTGTACAAAGAATTTGTTATAAGATATGGTGGAAGCACGATACAAGCTGATAATGTTTTATTTCCAAGCTTAGAAGAGAATCCATTGGCTAGTAATAATCATTTAAGATTAGGGCTATTTTATGGATTTGGGGTAGATGATAATGACTTTGATGTTAAATCAATGACAGTTACTTATGAAGAACAAATACCAGACTGGATTATTCCGATTGCTGATGGTGATGGAGGAGACAAAGTTTGTCTGGGTGTGAAAGGAGAAGCAACAGGGAAAGTTTATTTTTGGGATCATGAATTGACAAATGGAGTAAAAGACGCATTTTTGGTCGCAAATTCTTTCTCTGACTTCATTCAAAGCCTGTTTATTGAAGAGGCATCAGATGATGAAGATGATGGTATTCTATCTATTGAATTAGAAGACGACTTACTAAACAGTTAAGCAAAAGTATCGCAAATAAGACGGGTACTTATTGAATCTGAGCTCATATGATATACATTAAGGTATCAAGGATATTAATGGCAGAATGATACTGAAAAGGAGTGAGATTCATGGGAGGATTTTATTTCTTTGGTGGTTTGATTTTAGTACTTCTGCTAGGTGTTGGTTTATTATCTTTTGGTGCTTATACTCTTTGGAGACTCATAAAGATGCGCTAGGTTTGATGGAAGCTCCCTTTTGAATTAAATAGCTGTTTGCTGGATCTCACTTTTTTTAAGGTGGAAATATTCTTATGACTGAGTATCTGTACTTTGGGCTTTAGCTAAAGATAGGGCTGCGAATACGACTAACGCAATACCAAAGTATTGTTGCTTGCCCGAACATACATCCTCAATCTAAATAAAATAATGGTTTTATCAGAGAGCGCATTAGTATTGTAAATACCATTTTAAGTGGTTATAATTAGGATGAAGATTATACGTTTTAGTGTATAAAAAAATGCATTTGTTTAATTAAAGTGCATAAAATAAAAAAGACCGAGGTGCGCCAACACCCCGGCATGTACAAAAAGCTGCCTATCAAAGGGCTTGCTCGGTGTTGTTCTAGGTAGACCTAACCCTTCAGGATTCCAGTCTCAAGGGAGGTCTATTTTTTATTTATATACGTCAACAGGGCAATTATAAATGACCCGAATGCAAGCATTAGCATTAATGCCTGGAATGTTGACATAGCGTCACCCCCTTTCATTAGGGGATGAGCAAGACTCCCTTGAGTGAGCAAACTTTATGTACAGGAAATATTATACTATACATAAATCCCTTGTCGTTAAAAATTCACAGTATATCGACAACGAGCAAAACGAAAGTGAGGGTTGAATATGAAGACTGTCAGCCAAGAAATCCAAGATTTGTCTATTGAATCCTTGAGGTCAACTTTTAGTAAACTTTCAAATGCTTATAAAAGCACGACAGAAAAAGGTTCAAACACAACCCTTGTCAAAAAGAGACTAAGCGCAGTAAAAATTGGTTTAGAAAGCCTAAAAGGTACTTGGAATGGTGAAGATTTTTGCTATGAGCAAGAAATCATATTGACTTCTAAAGAAGTTCTACAAGATATCATTCCATCTATTGAAAAACAATTAGCAAAAGCAAAAGAAGGCAGTTCTCAAAAAACATTAAATAAGCGTCGCTTAACTGCACTAAAACTGGCAATCGAATCTTTAGACAACCGTCTTATATAAGACAGTTAATTGTTCCAGAATCGGGCGCGTTACATAAACAAGATTGAAGGAAACTCTATTTACTATGGTTTCCTTTTATTTTTGCGTATTTATCAACATTAAAATTTAACAGAGCCATTCAATTATTAAATCATTTGAATGATTGTCGATATTTAATATGTGTAAAAACGGAAAAATTCTACAATTCAGACTTTACTTGTTTCATAGAGTGGACTTACTTCGTTCTTCATGTGGAATGAATTACATAAACCCAGCTGCAGCTCCATTGTAGCCGGTTATGAGAACTTCAGTATAATCATAATTGATCACTTTCAGCCAATTATGAGAACGTTTATTAATTTCATAAGGGGAGTCAGCTTTATTGAGTACGATTGCCTCTAAGTTTTTTCTTTGGCCAAGGCAAATGAACGACTTAGAGGCAATTAACTGACCGTCTTTGAAGATAACATCGAAGACACAGTAAACAATCTTATGGGCTGATTTTTTGGACATAAAACGTTCCATTACAGCTTCAAAGTCAGGAGCACCATCTGGAGAGCTACAATGACTTCACAATCTCTAATGTGTATTTTCTTTGTGATAAATGGTTCGAATGGGGATTAATTACAGATATTATTCCATCAGATTAGAAACAAGAATTGCGATTCTACGAAAAATGATAAGGCTATGGTGGAACAAGACTACCTATAATGTAATTTTAGTTCTTTGTAATTAAATTACAAATAGTCATAATATTCACTCGTGAATTCATGGTATTATATTGAAGGGAACGATCAAAAGCTTTGGCGTTAGTAATTAAGAATGTTTTAAATATATACGAGTGCTACCTCATGTCAAAGTCAGAAAAAATATTATAGGAGGTAACATATGTTTAAGTTTAAAAAGAATTTCTTAGTTGGATTAACGGCAGCTTTAATGAGTATAAGCTTGTTTTCGGCAACCGCCTCCGCAGCTAGCACAGACTACTGGCAAAATTGGACGGATGGGGGCGGAATAGTAAACGCTGTCAATGGGTCTGGCGGAAATTACAGTGTGAATTGGTCTAATACCGGTAATTTTGTTGTTGGTAAAGGTTGGACTACAGGTTCTCCATTTAGGACAATAAACTATAACGCTGGCGTTTGGGCGCCGAAAGGCAATGGATATTTGACTTTATATGGTTGGACGCGATCACCTCTCATAGAATATTATGTAGTGGATTCATGGGGTACTTATAGACCTACTGGAACGTATAAAGGTACGGTATACAGTGATGGGGGTGTATATGACATATATACAACGACACGTTATAATGCTCCTTCCATTGATGGCGAAAACACTACTTTTACACAGTATTGGAGTGTTCGCCAGTCGAAGAGACCTACTGGAAGCAACGCTACAATCACTTTCAGCAATCATGTTAACGCATGGAAGAGTCATGGAATGAATCTGGGTAGTAATTGGTCTTACCAAGTCTTAGCGACAGAGGGATATCAAAGTAGTGGAAGTTCTAACGTAACAGTGTGGTAACAGATCATCTTTAATCAGGGGTAGCTAACGGGCTGCTGATCGTTCCTTAAGAATTTTTATAATCATTGTTATTATTGTGAGTTACTAATAATCGACGGTCTTTTAGTTGGAATCCCAATATATGCCTCGGATATGGTAAATAATTATTAAACAAACATTAGGAATATATAGTCACGCACTTCAATCAATGCAATTAGAAGCAGCAGATAAGATGGATTTATTGTTAAATGCGTGACCTCACCTGTGACCTGACCAAATAAAAAAAGCGATGAACTTCGCTGTGTAAAGCTTTGTAGTACCTCTTTTGACACGCCACATTCGTGTGCGCCGCAAAGGGCATGTACATCGGCTTACACAATTCAGCTCATCGCTATATGAAATAGCATGGCAGGTGAAGGAATGCAAGGGTTACTTTGTTATAGACAACAAGATTTAGCACAGAGCAGGATCTAAGATAAACGATTAACTTCATAAGCGGCACGGATTCCAGACTCAATTGCGCCTTGCATCCACGCATGAGTGAGTGAGGCATGTTCGCCAGCGAAATGGGTTCTTCCCTCAGGAACAGGGATATAGGGGTACAGTTCTAATTCTTGTCCGGGTTCCATAGCTGTAAAGGCCCCCGCAGAATAAGGATTCTGACTCCAGCTAAAAGAAGCGCCGGACACAAATTCAGACCATACAATATCGCCATATATCTCTGATAAATTCAGTAAAGTATACTGAATACGCTCTCTTTCTGAAAGACTGTCCCACATCAGTGCCTCATCTGCCCATGTATAACTCGCCAGAACAACAGCATGTCTATTTGCTCCAATACCAGTGCTTGGATAATACGAAAATCGAATCGGAAGATCAGTAATAGATTGCCCGCCGCGCTGCCCGGCTTTTTCCCAAAATCGCTTTTAAACTCTATGCCGATTTTGGTTGCGCTTATATAGTTCAGTTCGCGGATTGCCCGCCGTTTATAGTAGGAAAAAGAATGGTATGGTTCGACTTTGACAAATCGCAATGTTGAAAAAGGAATGGTTACAATAGCAAGATCAGCTGTGAACGCTACATGCTCTGCTGTTTGTTGATGCTGACAATGGACCGTAACGCTGTGCTCATTTTGAGAAATTTTCATCATTTTTTGATGGTATAGAATATCTGTTTTTAGTTGAGGAAGAAACGCGTGAGGAAGCCGATCCATTCTGCCTGTTTTTTCATAGAAGTGAGTTGGTGAAGTGAAAAAGATGGATTCCCGTAACACTTCAACAAGGGACATACCCATATACGCTTCCATATCCAAAAGGATTCCTATCATATCGATCGCGCCATATGAAAAATATGTGTTTAAAAAAGAGCTTAACGAGTCATTTTTGTATTGTTCTTCAACAATCCGCCAATTTCTCTCTGGATTTTGATTAATAAAATGCAGAATAGGCTGCAATACAGAAAGCATCAGCTCTTCCGCGGTTTTCCCTTGTTCGTTTGGTGCAACGGGGTATCTTAATATCTGAGGATTTCGTTCAAAAAGATGGAGACGTGTTTTAATTCCGTTCGTGTAAATGATGTCCATTTGGCTTTTGTTGATAAATACATTTGTTGGCAGCCTGAATTTTTTTATATATTCTAAGGTTAACATATGGATATTCGGAATGCGCATCGGACCAACATTAAAGTACAAACCATCACTAAAGGGAGATCTCAACGTGCAGACACGGCCGCCTGCTCTTCCGCTCGCTTCAAGAATCGTTACTCTGTGACCGGCATTTTTCAGCAAAGATGCTGATACAAGCCCGGCCAATCCGGCTCCCACAACAATAATATGCTTTGGATGATGTGATGCGCTAAGTCCGTTTCTAATAATCTTCACCATGTCATCATTCGTGAGAGAATTCATTTTTCGGAGGCACCTCTTTTTTGAATTTATGGCATTATATTCAGTGAAAAGGACGCCTATCACGTTCTGTTCATATCTTTTGGAATTGGAACGCCAAAACGAACATTTATTCTCATTAAAAGAACAAAATGGGGAGACATATATTGACTAATTTTGTTATAAGACTGTAAATATTTCAAAAAGTATCTTAGATGAACAAAGCAACTCTTAAGGAACTTCAAAACTTCGAAGCGAAGTATCAAATTAAACACCTAGAGGTAGAGGAATTCATTTATTTAGCCATGAAGAACTTGAAGAGGAACTGAAATATGAGGATTTGTCTGAAGAACACATCAATAGTATTCCGGTTGACTGCTAATTGGAAGGTTACCTTTTGATGATCGGACAAGGATATATAGGATAAAGGTAATCCCAATAAGAAAAAGAATCGCAATTGTTGGAAATGCACAAAATAAAAAGACCGAGGGACGGCAACACCCCGGCTTTGTACAAAAAGCTGCCCATCAAAGGGCTTGCTCAAGGGTCAATGTGTGTAGACCTAACCCTTAAAGATTCCTAAGCTCAAGGGAGGTCTATTTTTTATTTATGAACTTGCTGTCGGAGAGACAGGGAAGTGTAGTGTTAGCTGCATCTCTGAACTTAAAAAAGATTTTCGAATCAAAACAGGCTCGCTACTTTTTATGATAGCTGAAGATCCAAGAATACATCTCGTAAATCTCTAAATAAAAAAGCTTTTCATCAGTTCCGGTTGATTCCTTTTTACAGATTTGTTCCTGAAAAATGTGTTAATTCTTAAGATGTTTAATGAATTTACGTGAATGATTTAAGTCCCTCATAAGCCGATAAGGCTTACTGATAGCTCGAGCGGGGCTTTTATTGTCATGAATCATATCCCATGGCCTGTTCACTGGTCAGTAATTCTTTGAGTTGTTGAATAAGGATAGTATTTAAAGAGGTTATTGTTGTCTTAATATCGAAATCAAGATTAAGTTTAAGTACTTTTGATGGGAGTCACTTTAATGCATATAACAACAAAAAGGTTATTGATACGTGAATTTGAATTAAATGATTGGCAAGCTGTATATGAGTATACATCAGATATTCATGTTATGAAGTATATACCAGAAGGGGTTTTTACTGAAGAAGATGCTAAAGAATTTGTAAATAAAAACAAAGGTGATAAAGCTGAAAAATTTCCTGTAGTACTAATAGATGAAGATTATCTTATAGGTCATATTGTTTTTTATAAGTATTTTGGTGAACATACATATGAGATTGGGTGGGTGTTTAATCCAAATTATCAAAATAGAGGGTACGCTTCTGAAGCAGCACAAGCTATCTTGGAATATGGATTTAAAGAAATGAACTTACATAGGATTATAGCTACATGTCAGCCTGAGAATATTCCATCATACCGAGTTATGGAGAAAATCGGTATGAGAAGAGAAGGCTTTTTTAAAAAATGTATTCCCAAAGGCAATGAATGGTGGGATGAATATTATTACGCTATTTTAGAAGAAGAGTGGAAATAAACTATTAATAATTTATAAGTCTTACCTCTTCAACAAAAGTTCTTTTATTGAATGCAGCAACATTGGCGATACAAACAAAATATACATCCTATACCATGACAATTCGCTTATGACGGGATAAGTTATATGCCGGGGAGATCATTCTTTGTAGGATTCGCTTGAGGACTAAATTAGCCCTTCATATGCAAACCCGAAGAACAATGTTATAGGAATTTCTTAGTTAATGTTGTAATTATATTGGCGGCATACCGTCTTAGTTTTTAAAGGTTGAGCAGGTAGAAGTTTTTAACAAAGATTCAGCAACTATAAGACAGAGTTATGAAGTCCAAATAATCTGTAATGATGATATATGCTCATATATTGAGAGATGAAGCGCACCTGCAGCAGAAAGCAGAGCGCTTTTTTTTAATGAGGAATCTCAATAAAACAATAATTTTAATCAGAAAAGAGATGTGAAAAATATGGATAAAATAATGTGGGGTCAAATAAAGTGTAAACAATGGGAAAAGCTGATCTTAACCAAAAATGGATGAAGTCGAATAATCCTGATCACGCAGGCAATATTATTTAGTTAGTCTAGGTTTGAAATAAAAATTAATCAAATTTATGTTAATAACAACATTGATAAATGAACAAAAGAAAAGAACATGTTTTGAAATAAGAATGATCAAAACATGCTTGGTTAATTTCTTTATATTACATTTGCGGGGGTTCCAAACCAAATTTTGTCCATTCCTCTTTTGCTGGACCATAAATACCTGGAACACTTAACCCTGCTTGTCTCATAAGAACAGTCATTTGTCCTCGATGGTGATTTTGATGTTGAATTAAAAACATCAAAAGTGAACCATTCGGCAATTGTTGCCCAATAAAGTTGATACGTTCTTGGAGTGTATAGTCAGTCCATTGGGTTTTTAATGCCTCTACAAATGCATTACTGGCTTGATGATAACTGTCTGCTATAAACTGCGCCGAAGTAGGAACAGGATAATCTTCAGCTGGGGCATGAAACGTTAAGTCTGTGTTTGAGGTAATGATGCGAATGGCAGCAACAGTATGCCAAGCAATACGGCCTAAAGTCCAATTTTCTGAAGTTATTTCCTGTTTAAGTGATTCATCAGTTAGACTATTTAGTATTTTCTGTGTTGCACCGGCTTCGAACTCCCAAGATTTTAAAAAATGATTTAAGGTTTGAAACACAAAATTCCTCCTTATAATATTTTGTTTTCTTTCTATTAACCTATAGTTCAATTATAGTGCCACGTTTAGTTAAACAGAACAAAATTTTAGGCAAGAATGATCCAATGAAAATAGGCATCGAGACATTCTTAAATAAACGTCAAGACTGTATTTCAAATTTACATTTAAAATACATGAAATCAAAATCAAAATCAAACTAAATGACAATGAAGCCGAATGTTGAATTGCAGAATGGATTCTTTTTTTGCAAGGATTCTGAAATTAGAGACGATTCAGGAGAAAGAACATAACAAAGTAAAGAAGCCAGCTGCAGTTTTTGATTCAAGTTGCATTGTTTTATTAAAAATTCAATACAAGATTACTTTGAAAATATACAGAACCAATATCGAGCGGTAGGTTAAATGATATTGAGATGATATGTGTTTTATAGCGTTGCTAAAAAGATCAAGAAGAGATTGATAAAGTGTTCGGTATCTGTAACTAAAATGGCAGCTGTATGAAAAGAGTGTTTGTCAATAAGCTGAAGAACAAAGGAGCTGGGGGAACGTGAAGTTCTTTAAATTTCACGTGATCAAAAATAAAGAAGGAGATTACCTCACATGTAATGAATTATTATAGTAGGAAAGAGAAAAATTTTACAACAAAGGGAGGAATGAGTTAGTAATGAAGAGTTTTATTAAAGGTGCTGTTCTAACTGCTGTTCTAGGTGTTGGTGCTACTTTATTTGCAGGTGATGTATCTGCACACGGGTATATAAAAGAACCTGCTAGTCGAGCGTACATGGGATCATTAGAAAAACAAATAATTGGTTGGACTGCAGCTACTCAAAAATATGGTTCCGTAGTTGATAATCCTCAATCGGTAGAAGGACCAAAAGGGTTTCCATCAGCGGGTCCACCAGATGGGAAAATTGCATCAGCAAATGGAGGATCGGGTCAAATTGATTTTGGGTTAGACAGGCAGACTGCAGATCATTGGGTAAAACAAAACATACGTGGGGGTCTAAACACCTTTACTTGGCACTATACTGCTCCTCACGCAACAACAAAGTGGCACTATTATATAACCAAGAAAGATTGGAATCCAAACAAACCTTTAACAAGAGATGAGTTTGAATTAATTGGTACTGTTGATCACGATGGTTCAAGGGCCGATACGAATCTATCTCATAAGATTTATGTACCAACTGATCGCAGTGGTTATCATGTCATTCTAGGGGTGTGGGATGTTGCGGACACCTCTAATGCCTTTTATAACGTAATTGATGTAAACCTCACACGATGATGTTGAACCTCCATCCAACAAATCTTAATGCCTCAAAAGTAACGGCAAATACTATTGAATTAATGTGGTCAGATCCAGTTGATAGTGGACAAGAATATGAGGTTTACAGAGATAATGAGAAAATTTGCCAATGCATCTAGTACAGTGTATACCGATACGGTTTTAATAGCTAACAATAGATATAGCTATACGGGAAAAGCGATTAGTGTATCAGGTAAGCCATTACTAGTTAGTAAAGTGTTGACTGTAACAACGACTGAAGATGTAACGGAACCGAGAGAATACAAAGTGTTTGAGTATGGAAGTTCCAGAATCAAATGGGATGCTGTGAAGCTTTTAAGGAGTTATTCTATTACAGATCGGTTAGATGTTGGTGCATCTGCCGATATTTTTTTACCTTAATAGAAGTGTACTCGAAAAGTCTATTTAAAAACCCTAATGATTATAAAGAGTTTTTGTTACAACATAATGGGATGGAAATGTTTGACGGTATTGAATTACTTTGCACAGAAGGAATTATTGATTACAATGAAGTCCAAAATTTCCCCGAGGGATACGTCTTAATTGGATATCATTATGATGGGAGATATGTCATTGACACAAACAGATCAAGAAAAGGATTAGATTATATGTTATATCTAGATTCAATTGATAATATTGAAGATGCAGTTAACTTAGATTCCAATTTTGAGATATGGTTTGACATGTTAGTGTCTTTTAACGGGACGAAATATTGGGAATCGAGTTCGAAGCATCCAATCAGTTAAGGTCAGGGTTTGTCAGTCGTGAGATTGTTGTCCCACTGTGAAAGTTTTAAGGTCGGTTGCTAGTACTTTTGCGGTGCTTGTATCACGAATATCCCCAGGAACTGCAGATTTAGATCCGTCTCGAATCGATTTGCCTTGGTTACATGATCCCAATCTGCTTCAGTGACTTTTCGAAACCTTTAGGGCCGCCAAGTTGTTGCAACAATATGTTCCCAGCAGTATTATCGCTGTAACGAATAGCAGCTGCCTGTATCCACGTGTTTTTCTGTGATTGGAGAATATGTAACAAGATCGTCTTTGTCAATTAAGTTTTTCTTCAGGGCAGCAGCTGCGGCTAGAACTTTATAGGTTGATGCTTAAGCAAACCGTTCATTTGGCCGATAGGCGATAGCCTTGTTTATACCTGTGTCAATTACAACGCCAAGCATAGCATCAAATCATTTCTCAAGCTGAACAAATTTTATAGTAGTTATACGGCTTGGCATTTTTGTTTCTCCTATAGCTTTTGCTTCAGCATGCGTTGATCCGTAAGAGGGTTTAAAACCAGTAAGGCTTAAACATAAAGTCCAATACATATTTCAAAATAAGAGTAAAATCGATATATTTCCAATGAAATGTTCCCCATGACTGTTAGTTTAACAAAACCCTTTTCATTCATCTTGTTTTCTGTTTTTTTATAAGTTAAGAAGGCATTGAGGGTAGAAGGGGGAACAAAATAGAAAAACACCTATTTTAAAGGTTAGCCTTATGTGAAATGTTACATCATTGATCATAGGGCAAGCGTAGCAGATTTTTATAATTGCATATATTTCCACCATAGGGCATTATTTAAAAGGATGGCACGAAAGTCATCTACATGGGCTTGATCAACTGTGATGGGAGTGTAATAGATGCAAACGAAAAAAGTTTATCTCTATGTATTTCATACAATGTCAGACTGGGAATATGGCTATTTAATTGCTGAACTAAACTCAGGGAGATACTTTAAAAAAGATGTAGCGCCTCTAAAAGTAGTTACAGTAGGGGCTCATAAAGAAATGATAAAGACGATGGGAGGGCTGAGCATAAAACCAGATATTATCCTTGATAAGTGTACGTTTGAGAGTGAAGATCTTCTGATTTTACCCGGAGGGAATACTTGGGGAGAAGATATTCATCAACCGATCTTAAAAAAAGTTGGCGAAGCTTTACAACTTGGCACGATTGTTGCTGCCATTTGTGGTGCAACCGAGGGCCTCGCGAATTATGGATACTTAGACTCTAGAAAGCATACAAGCAATGATTTATCGTATTTGAAAATGGTCTGTCCTCATTATAAAGGAGAAGCATTTTATGAGATGGGACCTGCAGTATCTGATGAGAATTTGGTCACCGCATCAGGAATAGCTCCCCTGGAATTTGCGATGGAAGTACTGAAAAAATTAGATGTATTTGCACCAGAAACATTGCATTCATGGTATGAGTTAAATAAGACCCAAAAACCAGAACACTTCTTCGAGTTAATGAATACAATAGATTGATAGAATCAGTACCAATGCTCCAGAAATGATGGGGCATTTTTTTATGATGGAAGAAAGCGATACAATGGAAGCAGGGTGATTCAAATATTTGAAACAATAACAGCATCTGGAACGTATTGTAATAAGAAAGCTAATGATCGACTGCTCAATTTGCTTTCTTGTTTGATGCTGTTCATGCTGTGAAAGGGGGATGAAAATGCAATTTCATCAAATCCAAAACGGAAAACAAAACAATCATCTTAAATGGCTGGCGGCTGTTTTTTTCAGCTGGGGAACGTTCGTTTTTGCGCTGTTTTTTGCAACTTTTGTCGGTTCAATGGCACGCCAGGCAGGAGCTTCCAAGCTCTTGCAGCAAGGTATCCAAGCAGGCTTAGTGACACTAGTTACTGTCCCGTTGCTCTACATTATTCTTAAACGGTTTTCTAGTAGACCATTCTGCTCTCTCGGACTGTCTGGGTGGCGGCAAGCCATTCCGAAAGCCATTATGGGAGCAATGTATGTGATTATTCTTTCTGGATCTGGATTTGCTATCGCTCATTTATTAGGGTGGATCAACATTACACGATTTCACTTCTCTGGTCATTTGGTTACAGTATTGCTCTTAAATATGATAATCGCTTTCTTTTATGAAGCTTTTCCAGAGGAATTAACTTTTCGAGGTACGGTGTACTACGCTCTAAACAGGCGGTTTAACTGTTTTATAGCTTTATTCCTGCAGCCGATCCTATTTGTGCTTGCACCTATAACTGTAGGTGGTTTGCAATATATAGCAGGAATTGAATCACCAGCTATCACATTAGATTACATCATTTTATTGTTATCTTTTGGATTCATCCTTCAACTTTTGCGTATTGTAACAGGAAGTTTATGGACATCTATCGCCTTTCATCTAGCTTTTCTCGAAAATTCTCGGTTTTTCGTCCTGCAGGGGGAGGAACGCTTTATAACCTACGAAGAAATTATGCCGGGTACAGGAGCACTGTTTGTCATCTTTTGTATGTTGCTTTTTGTCGGTACTCTGCTATTAATACCAGCAGTAATAGCTCGCTGTTGGCGTAAGAATAAGAGAAACGGCGAAGGTGTTTAATAGAAACAAAAATACAGTTTATACACAATAGGATATAAATGTTTACTGTGAAAATGTTAACCTTTATTAATGAGAATATGGATATGTAAAATGAGTTTTCCATTCTATTCTTATTTCTTGCTCATTCGTTGTTAATATTATTCGTCTAATTTTAGAGCGCAAGTGTTTGGACGGCAAGTGTCGAGGTAAACAGTAAGGAGTAAAAATGTCTATTTTAACAATTGTTGAGATCATCTTAGTGTTAACTGTATTAGGTTTATTCGCATGGACTTTCAAAAGAATGCTGGGTACACGATGCATCTGCTTGCAGCTGAAGTTTTTGAGTATAAAACAACATTCCCAATTTAAAACAACTTCACAATATCATAAAGCTAAACAGAACGGAGGGATCGTCATGAAAATCTTAAATTTTTTAAATACATCATTTTTTCTTTGAAATACATGCAACAATTATCACTAATGGGAAGTTTCAAACGGATTATGTCTTTGATAATAACGTTTCCGAAAAATGGAAACAAATAAAACCGGTTTTAATTTTAAATATTGGAGGAGTAAACTAGGGCATACTCAACTATTTTAAGAAAAAATTAAAAGCGAGCAAAGTATTACATAAAGAGCATTGTAGCTGCCTTCATTATTGATTCAGGGGCTCTATATTTCTGCGGAATTAGAACATTCTAAGTTAAATCATGTATTTAACTACGTTCACAACAAGTATAATGGCCGCTGATCCGAACAAAAAATACGCAGAACTCGTTTGTTTTTTTAAAAGTGCCTCCACCCCCATTAAAACAAAGAGAAGTGCAACTAGTACTTGGAGAGAGGTTAAGAGGAAAACACTTTGATTATATAATGAATACACGCACAGTATTAAAGCTACACATGAAATGAAAAATTTTGAAGCTTTAAGCAAAGAACCACTCCTTGCAAAGTTTTTATTAAAAGCTTAACACGTTATGCACTGTCCTTGGAGAGACTAAGGAATCAAGATAAAAGAAGTATTTTAAAAAATGTAAAACAAAAAGACCATGAATTTAAAAATGTTGTTTTTAATCCCGAATCGCCGGCGCTCACGCAAGAGTTCACCTTATTTGACTAACTACCTTCATGGCGCTTAGAAGATGATAATAGCAGGAAGTGAGCTTAAACCGAAGTGTAATGTACAAGTGAAGTAAGAAAGGGAAAATCAAATGTGGCCATTAAAAAGGTGTTGAATTGTATTGTATAGAAAGAGATGGTGAACTGAAAAGTATTGTGCTGAAGGATTTGTTGAAAAGAAAAGGATTTAAAAAAGGGGTGACAAGTCATAAAAAAACTAGTTGTAATTTCCAGTATTCTGGGAATCCTGTTATCGGCCATGGGACAATTTTTTGGAATTTTAACCGATTTCTTCATACCAGGTGTTGCTCGGTTTATAGGTATCTTAGCGGGAATTCTTGTGTTACTTAGTCTAAAGTCGAGAAGTACAGAAGTGCAGTCGTTTATCGTCGGCTCGAGTACTGCGTTAGGAATAATGGGTGCGGGAATGTTATATTTTCCAGCTGCGATTATCAATGTCTTGATTGGCTTCAAGTTAAACAAGAAGGTAAAAGAAGAAAAAACGAATGAGCAGGGTTAGAGAGTAGAAATGAAATCATCATATGAAGAGTGAGGTTTATATGGATTTAAAATTTTACAGGCTTTTTAGAACAAATGAAGTCGAGTTTTTTCAGGTACTACAAAAAAAAACTTCAAACATTTACGGTTATATCTTAATTGTTGATTCAAAAAGAAAAGAAAAGCTGTGTGATAATCCAGTTTTAATTGGTATAGAGGATGAAAATGAATACGAGGGTTCCTCCAACTTTCTTCAGGTCATTGCATTCACTGAAGAAAGATATCTTGATGACTTTACAGCTGATACCTTTTCTTTTATAGATGGCCTGTTAAACATGAAACCAGATTGTCACTTCTTTATTAAAGAACACGTATATAAAACCAATTCTGAGTTGCTGGACTTTGATTTTCCTTTTGATATGACACCTATTGTGGACTTCATTAAACCATATGCACTAGAGATAAACAAAGACATCAAGCTTAACAATATTAGCAACAGTGATTTCAATTACCTTTCACAAAAAAAATGAAGTTGAAAGATGATAATTGATTTTTATTAATTCAGAATTGCTTGGCTTTACTTTGAAGGGGGTCGAGTAAGATGGATAAGAAAAAGGATGAAATACAAAGAACATATAGGGAACAAATGAGGGAGAAGACTGAACAAGAAAAGGAAGATAGCAGTTCACATACTTTTGAGATTGTTATTGTACTAGCCATCATTATCTTGATGTTTTTCTTTAATTCAGTATTTAAGGCTTTTTAGATAAAAAAATCCTTTTTCGCTAGCTGGAAAAATTCAAGGTGGGAAAATTGTTCATACATAAGCAATTATTATTTGAATTCTGCCGAAGTATAAGCACTATGCAATTGTATTACAAAAAGCAACCCGGTTTTACAAGTAAAGCTGCCTGCAAGTGGCTTGCTCACCAACCTAAACGCCAGCCATTAAAGCTAATGTCTCACATGCAGACATTAGCTTTTTTCATTGTTTAATAGACTGCAGTCAGGATTCTAGAAGACGCACTCATAACAGCCGTCTCCTATCATACGAGGTCAACAAAAATCACACTTTCTGTCGTGATAATTTAAATGTGTTCATAAAAATGCCGCAGCATATCAGCAGTGCGCCGATGATGATGTACATGGTGATCTGTTCGTGCAATTGCAACCATCCAAAGAATAGAGCCAAAACTGGGACGAACATTAATGCCATGGATGCTTTTGACGCTTCGATTTGATTGAGCACCCAAAACCATACGACAAATGTAAAGCCTGTAGAAAGCAAACCATTAAACAGCAATGACCAAACCGCCTGATATGACCACTCGGCTGAATGGACCGGCTCCAATATAAAGGAAAACATCAACAACATGACGGCTCCCATCAGTAGATGCCAGGCATTCATATGAATGATATCGATATGCTTGAATTGAAGCTTGCTAAACACATTCGCAATTCCCCAGCTAAGCGCTGCCGCAAGGACGCACAGTTCTCCAAATAAAGCACTTTGATCGACATTTAGCATTTCTTTTCCAAAAATGAATAAAAGTCCGGAGAAGCCGCTTATCAGCCCGATCGTTTTATATACATTCATTTTCTCGTTTAATGTAAAATGGCTGATCACCGTAACAAATATAGGCATCGTATACACCAAAACAGAGGTTTTCCCTGAATCGACAAACTGCATTCCATACGTTAAGATCCCCATATAGCCCAGGCCCATCAGCAGGCTCATGACGATATAGCTTTTGACATATTGTTTTCCAATTGAAAGTTTTTTTCTTTGAATGAAGAGAATGAGAAATAAAGGAACCGCCCCGATGAACAGACGTAATGCTGAAAATAAAAGCGGGGGAATGTCATGAATTCCTACTTTCATCGCAACCCAAGTATAGCCCCAAATAAGTGTGACAGATATGATTCCCAGCATGACTTTTACCATTAATAAGCCGCCTTTCTTGTTTAAATATCGTGCTGGTTTCTATCATATGTTACATTTGTATATAACTGAAATACATTTTTATTATTGGGGGTATAACCAAATAGTTATGAATATGAACCATCTTCACATATTTATAAAAGTCGGGGAGAAATTGAACATTACAGAAGCGGCAAAAGAATTGTTCATCTCTCAGCCGGCGGTAAGCAAAGCGATAAAAAACCTCGAAAACTCGCTCCAGCTCAAATTATTGATCAGGGATAAACATCATGGTTTAATGCTGACTGACGTCGGAAAGGAAATTTTGCTGCTGGCGAGGCAAATGAAGGGGATTGAAAGCAAAATATATCAAGTAGCCAACAGGGAAAACAAGCTGTTAAGCGGGAAGGTGAAAATCGGTTCATTTCCTGCTGTTTCAACAAATATCATGCCGCAGGCGATTGCGGCATTCAGATCAAACTACCCGCTGATCCGCATAGAATTGGTCGAGGGGACCTCTGATCAAATCAAAGGGTGGGTCGAGGATCGGACGGTTGATATTGGGATCGCGGCATCTCCATTTGACCCGTTTGACTATCAACTATTACGTAACGACTATATGGTGGCGGTCATCCCTCCGCAAGATGATGAATTAAAACAGGAAAAGCATGTCGACCTCAACACATATCAAGATGACCTTATTTTTTGCAAAGGCGGTCATGAAATTGCAATGTCAAATACGTTTCAGCAGCACCATATTGAATTAAAGGAAAACTTGACTGTGCAAAATGCCGAAACCTTGATCAATATGGTCAAAAATAACTTGGGCATAGGCATTATTTCAAACTTTACACTTTCATCTGTTCCGCATCAATTGATCAAAAAAGACATCATTCCCCGGATTACCCGTGATATTGGCGTCATCGCGCACTCATTTGATGAAATAACGCCGGCGGCGCATGAGTTTATCAAGATATTGAAAACAGTCGTCATCTGAATCCGCAGACGTAATAAGGTGATTCTAGTCTAGAAGAGGAGCATAAAAACTCTTAGTTTAAGACGTTTTATAAAAAGTGTTCGAAGACTTTATTGATGTTCTTAAAGGATGGCCAAAGACGATTTCTCCACAATTATTCTATGATCTAACCCTAGAGGAAAATGAATACTCATCGGTAGAGTTTAAAAATAGAAAAAAGCAACAATTCGAACGTTGCTTTTTCATTTTATTTGGTACTTTATACGCTAGGAGAACTTCAACCTAAAAAAGGTTCATCAATCTCTGTCTTTGTGGGATTCTGTTCCTTAACTTGTTTTAACGTCGCTACGATAAGAAAGCTAACAATCACTAACAAAAGCCATGAACTCACCTTTCCTAGGTGAACAAGACTCCATGCCTCGGTTTGGTTTGGATATGTCCAAGCCCCAAAAAACGTTGCGATATTTTCCGCTATCCATATAAAAAATCCAATGAGCACAAAAGAAAGTGCAAGCGGCATACGGTAATGAGTTCCATTCACCTCGTATATGACCCATGTTTTCCAAAAGACAATGATGACAAGTCCAGATAACCACCAGCGTATGTCAATTGAATAATGGTGGGTAAAAAAATTCAAATAAATCGCAGCGGCAAGCGGGACAACTGCAAAAAACGGCGGCCACTTCACCAGTTCAACCTTAAGCCTTCTCCACGCCTGGCAAAGATAACTGGCCACACTTGCGTACATAAAGCCGCTATACAAAGGCACCCCGAACATTTTGGAATATCCTTCTTCTGGATAAGACCAGGAGCCCATATGGACTTTGAAAAGTTCAAGAACAAGCCCAATAAGGTGGAACAAGGTGATTACTTTTAATTCATCTCGTGTTTCAAGCCCGGAACGCACCATCAGCCCCTGCATGAAAACGCAAATGATGAGCAGCCAATCATACCGCGGCAAGAAGGGAAGAGGGATGATTTGTGTGATAGCCAAAGAGGCAAAAATAACGACAGGAAACAAACACGAAAGGGCCTGTTCCCAGCCAAAATGAAAGAGTTGTTTTAACGCTCTCATGATATGTGCCTCCAAACTTTTTTTCTGATTATATGTAAGGCACGCATAGATGGATATAGCGTTACGTCCATAGTGTCACCGTGTCCTCTTTATGAATCTTGTGTATCTTCATCACTTCGGTATTCCAAAATATCTCCAGGCTGGCATTCTAAAGCCTTACAAATCGCTTCTAAAGTTGATAATCGAATGGCCTTTGCTTTTCCGTTTTTCAATATCGAAAGATTAGCCATCGTGATGCCGACTCTCTCCGAAAGCTCTGTTACGCTCATTTTCCTTTTAGCAAGCATCACATCAATATTGATAATAATTGCCATGTTCATCACCTCAGACCGTTAAGTCATTTTCTGATTTTATATCAATCGCTTCTTTTAACAGTTTTTGAAGAACAGCAGCAAAGACTGCAATCACCATTGAAGCAAAAATAATGACCAATCCGATGACTATGATACCCGGGGCGTCGTCTATCTCGGCCATCAGATAAAAGATCGGCATGCCTGCTGCATACAAGATACTGATTGTGACCGCACAGTATTTTATATTCTTTAAAGATCTTACAGAAATGTTTGAGAAAGCTTTGTTCTTGTCAATATAGCTTAAAAGTTTGAACGCTTGATAAAGAGCAAAGTAAAAAGGAATCGCCGTTACATACAAATAGATGAAAACGAGATATTTGATATAAGCGATATTTGGAACTAATTCCGCTGCATAATTGGCTATCTTCGGCACCGCAAAAATGCACAAAGCAAGAATCGGAAGTCCGATAAGAATTACGGCAATCTTTAAAAAGAGTGTTGAGACTCGATTCATAAAAAGCACCTCACTGATTTGTTGTCATTTTGAATTTAACACGATATTTATCGTTTTACAATAAAAAAATATTAAGTTAGATTATTTTATTGTTGTTATTACATCTTTATCATTTTAGTCTATTTTTAACTTGGCAGCGAATTGAACCAGAGAACAATTAAAGTTATAGCTCACTTATGTGGTTTTTCTATTACTCAAAAATAAGCGAATCAACATCTAAATATTCAAACAAGCGATAGGAGAAATACATCAAAGAATAAGCTGATGCCCATACTAATGGTCGGGAGGTAAACCGACTTATGATACAAATTTGGATCACTGGCCTTTTATTATTGGCTCAACCGAGCGAGCCGCCTGACAGCTTAACAGTCACACAGCAAGGGCGGACGATAGCTACTGTTACCCGTGAAAACTTTACAATGCCTCTTCCTGGTACTCCAATGATTGACCATGAAAAATACCGTAAATTGATCGAACAGCTGGATCAGGAAATTTACCGGGAGCCGGCTAATGCTGTGCTTAACGAACAGGGAAGCATTGTCCCGGGCAGGGTTGGTTACAGACTTTATCAACAGGCGTTTAAGGAAAAGTTTTATGCCTATTTCTATGGCCATGGCCCCTCCAAGGTAGAAGTGCCGGAATTGAACATATATCCGAAAGTTGACAGCGAGCTGCTTGCTCACATCAGTACACATCAGCTCGGTCAGTACGTAACGTATTTTAATTCGAACAATAAAAGCCGTTCACACAATATTTCTCTTTCTGCAAAAGCGATTAACAATCATGTTGTTTTCCCTAATGAGACGTTTTCGTTTAATCAAGTTGTTGGGATGAGAACTCAAGACAAAGGATACAAGAGTGCACCCATTATCGTTAAAGGTGAGTTGTCTGAAGGTGTAGGCGGAGGAATTTGCCAGGTATCTTCAACACTATTTAATGCAGTCGATCGTGCGGGGATGCGAATCGTTCAGCGCTATTCTCATTCAAGAAGCGTACCATATGTTCCGTCCGGACGTGATGCGACAGTAAGCTGGGGAGGTCCAGACTTTCTCTTTAAAAACCAATATAACCAGCCAATATTAATTCGGGCAAAACGGTATGGAGGGAGTATGATTGTTACGTTGTACTCTTCTGATATGATCAATAACAAACTGAGAAAAGTCCCTAAAGCGCCATCTCAAATACCGAAAGAAATAAATGCCGAGCGGCAATAGGATACTATTATTGGACAAGCGAATGGAGGGATAAATGAAGTGAAGAAGGTATTATTTTTCTTATATGTAATATTATTTGCGTTTACTTTTGTTCAATCAAATGCGCACGCTCTTACTTTTACGGTGTTGCCGATTACACAAAAAACGGAACAGTGGTCAGTAGAAGTAAGTGAAGCAAAAAATACAAAGGAATTTGCGGCACCTAAGAAAGGGAAATATAATGTTTATTCCTTGGAAGTCAACAATATTGGGAAAGAAGCAGCTACGGTGGATGTGCAATTGTATAGAAATGATCCTGATTCAATCACAAGGTTTTCACTTTTTGGATGCCCCGATGAAAATTGTGTAAAACAAATAGATGATGCTAAAACGTTAGCTGAAAGTTTAAACGATGGATCGCCGTTGAGGTTCAAGCATTTTATGCTGGCAGATAAAGCCTCTGAATTAGAAATTGTTATAATCTGGACGCAAAAAGGGCAAGAAGGACGTAATTTAAAACAGACCTTTAAATTCACTGAAGATGGCGTTAATTAGGCGTTAAAGCATCTTATTATAAAATTTGTCAGTCATTGAAATAGAATATTCATATTTCTTTTCTTATATAGATGAGATGAATCAGCATTAAGCATACTGCGGAGAAAGGAAAGGAAAGGGAAGAGGGAGAGTAAAACTGATAAGATGGGAAGGTTTTGATGATTAAATCCATTACTTTGCCAGAGGAAAAAACGAAAATAACAGTTGGAAAACCAATCAAAGATGAGTCAAACATCAAAGTTACTGCAATTTTTGACTATAGAGAAGAACCAGAGGAGGCTTTTTGGATACACTTATCTGATGGAAGTGAAATGTTTGTTGGCGATCACAAAGTCTTTATTGAATACGAATAGAAAAGTATTGAAATGAACAAGCAGTTGAATCACTTCCTGCGCATTTTTAGCTTGACATTGTAAAGATAAAGACTGTTACACCTTTGAAAAACCAAAAAAGCACCTCAGTTAATCATGAAAGCCGTTAATTTCAAAATTCTCTATGTCAAGATTTAGGTTTTTCAGTTGTTTCAACAGAACTTCAAATTTTAAACAACCACCATTTTTTAAATCTTCTGGAATATCTTCAGGATGAGCAATTTTCATCCCGGACTCAATCCATTGTTTGCGATACAATTGAAATGCAGCCTCAATTAAATGATCCGGAGTGACAATAAAGCCTAATCTTACATCATGGTCCTCACTGTAGCCAAACTCAAAATCGCAACATGGACAAATGTCAAACGTTTTTTGATACTCGCCTTTATACAAAGGACTTTGACTTAATCCTTTATATCCGCAAATTAAACATGAATATAATTTTTCTCTCAAATTAGTCCCTCTTTTATCTGTTGGAAATTAATGGTAATACCTTACTATTTTGTGGTTCTGCTGATAAGAATTCATTGATCTAATTATATACTTATTTTATCCTTATCATTGAATCATAAGGATAAAATAAGTATAAAAATTATTCAACAAGCTATTGTTAGCGAACTTAAGGGTGCCTTAAGGTGTTGGAGTAATGGAAAAATAATAAGCCCACTCTCATGAGGCGGGCTATATAGAATGCTCTTCTCCTTAACCTCCGACCGGCCTTTCAGCAACTTGGATGCTAGATGGTGAATCTGTACTCATTGCGTTAAAGCTGCTCCACTTAAAATCACAGTTAAAATAGATACGCAAAGCACTATTTTTTTCATAAGATTCCCTCCACCTGATTCATTTTCTGTTCAGCCCAAATCTTTTCATTGAAAAAGCTTGTAGCCTCTTCAAAAGCACCTATTGTTTCAAAACTTTTTGCGGCGAAGTAAGCTAATTCATCAACACTTTCACTCTCAGTATTCGAAAATATCTCATAAAGATATTATCATAATCTTAGGGATTAATGTAATAATTTTGAAGGTTATTGACTTAATGAAACAAAACATGCATTTAAAGCATGTTATAAGTTTTAACTTTCCTTTAATTGAAGTTTAAAAAGTTTAGAGCAACCCTCTGTTGGCTCACTTGCTCTTTTTAATTATCTGTAACATTTTGATCGCATTTTCTACTAAAAGAATGAGGGAAGTGAGGAAAAACATGAGAAAAAAGAACAATAAAAAATGGCTATTGCTGATGACTGTATTTTTGGTGATCTGCATCGTATCAATCTTTGTAATAATGTCAGAAAACAAAGTAAAATATGAGGGCAGCGGAAAAAGCGGAATATGGGTTTCTAACCTTGAAAAATCAGATAAAACTTCAATTGGTCCTAATTACTTTTTGAATTTGTACTGGCAGGGAAGTAAGAAGGACGAAAAAAGAACTGTTGTTGAAAAAATCACTTTATACATAGATGGTAAAAAATATGATGACAGAGAAGATTATGATTTATCAGAGTATACAGGTGAAGAAATGCCAGATGGAGGTTATATGGAAGACCACATCGCTACCTTTGATTTTATGCCTGAAGAGGAAGTAATAGGACATGATCTAGTAGTTAAAGTGGAGTGGAAGACCGGGGAGAAAAAACAAACAGAAGAAATGAAATTACATAAGAAATCATGGTATTAAAGATAGCCGACTTGATGAAGACGAGCAGCAATTCTCAATGTTCCAATCCTTGAATCACTTTGGAAGTGGCTTGTTTACCGAAAGACGTGGTTCAATTCAATCTTTTATCGCTGTTCAATTACATAAAAGAAGAATAGCTGTTTAAGGAGGGGGAAAATGAAATCATTAACTTTTTCTATCCAGTTTGACTGCTGTTGGAATCTCAATCTTTGGCCAATGGATAGGAGTTCTTGATGATTCTTATGCTGTTGGCAATGCTTGGTTTGCAGGTGTTTTAGCTGGATTAATTACACTTCTTATTTTGATGACAGTCAAGTGATGACAAAAAGTTACATCATAATTGTAAGTACAATTTTAGGCACTCTGGGAGTAGGGTTTTTATATCTCTCAGCTGCAATCATCAACATTTTTATAAGTATTAAACTGGACAAGAAAAAGAAAGAAGAAGACCTTAATTGATTTATTTAATTTTTAGGAGGGGAAGTGTATGGATTTACCCACATGGGCTTATATCATAATGACAATCTTAGGTGCTGCCGGCGTCATTAGTTTAATGTGGTTCTGTTATTTTTCTGACAAATCCGAAAAATGATAAAGGAGTTTACTTAACACAATCAACTAGCAGTAAATGTTAAGTCGGGACTTTTGTTATTCGGTCTACTAACTTAAATGAAGGAAAAGCTAAAGAAGCATTAGTTCGACGGCTTAATGAAAATGCCACGATGCTGACAACTGCCACAGAGAACAGAAGTGTTTTTCTGAGAAGTGTTAAAACGAAATAAGTTTTATTCAACACCTCTGACCTATGATATGAAGGGGTGTTTTTTGATCCTATAAAATGTACTAACTAATCTATGTACTAAATTTTCATTATAATAAAAATACATTGGCACTAAGTGATGAAACTCCTTCACAAAATCCTAATATAGAAGCTTACACTACATCATTCTGTGCTTCAAGAAGCTCAAGTGAATGATTTTTAGGTGAGTTTACTAATGATGAAAATTGGGCTGGATACATGAAAATAAAAACCAAAATTGTTCTTCAGGCTGCTTTGAAGGTAAAGAATGATGAATAATCGTATCGATTCTGTAAATTTGATTGAATGGGGATTTCACCATTGTATAATGACTTGGCAGTTTGGGTTTTACATAACTAATGCGATAAGGAGGAAAGTGAAATGAAGAAAATTGCGTTTGCTGTTTTGATGTCATTTCTCGTTTTTATCAGCTTAGTTCCAACTGTTGATGCTGCTGTCATTGATCATGACAAAGTAGTAGGTTTCGATGAAGTTGCCCCAACTACTATTTCTCAAAAAGCCGAAAAAAAGTTCCAGCCGTATTTGAAGGTTTATAGCGGCTGTGTACCCTCTCCGACAGTAGATGCACAAGGCAATACAAGTGGCGGGTTACAGCCGACTGGAGCGCCTGAAGGAGATTGCAGCAAACATACCGGACAAGTTTATTCACGTTCAACTTGGTACAATGGCGTGTGGGCAATCATGTATTCTTGGTATTTTCCAAAGGATGAGGCTTCTCCGAGGTTGGGGCATAGACATGACTGGGAAGGAATTGTAGTTTGGGTCGACAATCCGTCTAATCAAAATCCAAAAGTTTTATCTATCGCATACTCCGGGCACGGAAAATTCACGAATGTTCAGCCAAATGAAAGAAATATGAAGGATACACATCCGTTAATTGCATACGACAGCACATGGCCCTTAAACCATGAATTGCATATTAGTGATTAAGTAGGGGGCACTCAGCCATTAATTGGGTGGGAAAACTTAACGCCGGCAGCGAGGAATGCTTTGAATACAACGGATTTCGGTAAAGCAAATGTCCCTTTTAATGATCCTAATTTCATGAATCATTTAGAAAAGGCATGGTTTAGATAAATTCATAATGTATCATGCTGGATTAGTCAGTAGATTAATACGGCATTTTCATAACAAAATGCAGGAATAGATTATAAAGACTTATTGTTAAAGCTTATATTGGTGAAAATTGTGGGGATGGGAAAGTTAAAGATTTATACGGTTATCAGTTGATGAGTTGTACGAATTCTAATAAAAGATTGAATGTAAAGGCCGGTTTGAAACTTGGCCTTTTTGTAATGAGTTGGAGTCTCAAGAATACAATGAACAAGCAAAAAAGAAAGCGTCTCTGGTATGGACAAATTGAAATTATAACAGCAATTTCTACATATAGAAACTGTTTTTTGTATCAGCCCTTTAAATGATGCGGAGAGTTATTGATTTGTTAAAATAAAGATATAGTCACGTTAACTTATTGCGAAAGGGGAATGTTTATGTCCAAGACAGCGATAGTTACAGGTTCAGCAGGCGGATTAGGGAGAGGCATCGCAGAAAGACTATGTAAAGATGGTTTTCGTGTAGTGCTGCATGATATCAATGGAGCACTGCTGAATGAAACGGTTTCAGATTTCAAAGAGAAACACTTTCATGTGATTGGGGTTAGAGGGGATGTATCGAAGCGTGAAAACCAATTCAATTTGGTTAAAGAAGCAGCAGATCAGTTTGGCCGCTTAGATGTTTTTGTAAACAATGCGGGTATTGAGGCTGTTTCTCCATTTTTGGAAATCACAGAAGAACAACTGAATAGATTGTTTCAGGTTAACGTGAATGGAGTTGTCTTTGGCACTCAAGCAGCCGCTGATCAGTTCATGAAACAAAAAACAAAGGGGAAAATCATTAACGCATGCAGTATAGCTGGTCACGAGTCATTTGAAATGCTGGGCACATATTCAGCGACGAAGCATGCGGTGAAGTCTTTTACACATACAGCTGCTAAAGAGCTGGCAAAGTATAAAATAACGGTGAATGCTTATTGCCCCGGAGTCGCAAAAACAAAAATGTGGGACAGAATTGATGAAGAAATGGTAAAACACAGTGATGACCTGCAGCCAGGGGAAGCTTTTGAAAAATTTTCTTCGGAAATAGCCCTGAAAAGATATCAAATCCCCGAAGATGTTGCTAATCTAGTGTCATTCTTAGCTTCAGATGCCTCTGATTACATTACCGGTCAAGCCATATTAACTGATGGCGGTCTAGTTTATAGATGATAAAAAACTAAATGATATGTAAATAGAAAACCGATTTTGAAACTTAGTATGATCCGATTCAATTTATTCTTTTTACTTGCGATAAACTGGTATAATAAGAAAATTGATTGAGAAGTGATTGTGAAAAAGACAATACACTTTTTGATAAGAATGGTTTGACCAGTTCTGGGCTTGATGAAGGCAACAAGATCGGCCTATAAGTAAAAAAGAGGCTCGGCGTTTTTTACGCAGGCCTCTTTTGTGTCAGTAGCCAAATACCAGTGTTGTGCTCTGTGATCCGGCATATTTCGTGACAAATTCTTTTGTATACTGCGGCGTTTGGACACGGTAGCTATAGTTAGATCCGGGATTCCAGGAAGTAAGCGGAGAGGTTTGCTTGTTTAAAGACGGGTAGCTGCCTGTATCCTTGAAATAGCCAGTGCCCTTGTCATCGAGGATTCCGCCTTTTTCACTGCCTTTCCCAAAGTAGTTATATTCGGAATATATTTTTGCTTTTGTGGCAATGGTAATCGCTTGGTTAAAGTTGTTGCTGTAATTGTTTTTAACATGAAAGTATCCGTATCTCATGAGGCCCGGGCCTCTTACATACAAATTCTCAAAATAATTATTAGCGATTGTCATGTGGGGATAGCCGTCATATTGATGCTGTGAATCGTCAGGGTATCCCAAAATCAAACCGTATTTATGATTCGCGAATTTTGAGTTGCTGATTGTGATATAATCTGCTGATTTTCCGATATACAGGAGCTTGTCCAAATCACTTCCGCTTGCGCTATAGCTGTGGCCCGAAAATGTGACGTGGTCAATCCAATAGTTGATGCCGGAATCTAAATAAAGCTGGATATCATTATTTCCGTTAATCTGCGGACTGTGTTCAAACGTCAGATTTTGAAAAATGACGTTTCCAGAAGCAGATGAAGTTGTTAAATAAATATTTTTCAGCGTTTTTTTCGCGTAAGAGCCTACGAGTGTTTTATTTGAGCCAATGGTGACTGTTGTTTTCGAAGATGCGGAAAGATCATTCTGAAGAACTAAAATTTTCGGAGTTGATCCTCCTAGATGGTTTTTTAAATCATTAACGTTTTGAATGTAAACAATCTGGCCGTTTTTTCCGCCCGTTGTGCTCGCTTTAGAAATGCCTTTTTCATTTTTAGCATTTCCGGCAAATCCTAAAAGGCCATTCGTTGAGGTGTTTGGAAAATCGACAGCTCCAAACGCTTTTCCAGGCAAGAGAACCAAAAACAAACTAAACACGGCGAACCATAAACAAAATCGTTTCAGCATAATTTGCCCCTTTCAATTAATAAATTTCCTTGCGGAGATTATTATTACAGTTAATGGAATGGAATAATAGGTTCTATCTTCCTAATTAAAGCCGGGTTATTTCAAAATAAACAGATTTCGTTAAAAGACATACTATCAATTGAAATAGAAGAAGGGATTGATACACCGTTGACTGCAGCAGCTTATCGAAACACCTTGCTTTCACTTTTATGTTTAACAGCTGGAATCGTGGATGTAATCGGGTATTTAAGTCTGGGACATGTGTTCACAGCGAATATGACTGGAAATATTGTATTGTTGGGGTTAGCGATCGGCAAATCCCTTGAGGTCACAGTTTTTAATTCTTTGACCGCGCTAATCGGATTTATATGTGGCGTGGTTATTTCAACACTGATGGTCGGAAAGGCAGAAAATACCCTGTGGCCTACTGCGGTGACAAAAGCGCTTGCGCTTGAAGCTTTCATTTTGTTTGTCTTTGCTTGTCTTTCTTTTTATTCGGCTTTTGTTCCTGTATACATCCTTATTATTCTCATGAGCATATCGATGGGGATTCAAACAATAGCAGCTAAAAAGCTGGGGATCGCAGGTATTTCTTCAACTGTGTTGACCGGAACACTGGCTTCTCTTTTAGAGGATTTGTCCGGCCGTTTGTTTTTTAAGAAGCAGAAGAAGACATTTTTAAGAGATGCTGTGTTAAGAGCGCTGGCTATTATCTTATATTGTGTGGGGGCTATTATTGTGGCTTTCGCTGAGCCTGATTTTTATGACATCATCATTTGGGTTCCGATCGTGCTGATATTTGGCATCATGATGACAGCTAAGTTGAAACTGAGCGGGGAAAAATAACTTTTCCTCATACTGTTATCGAGCCAAAAACGCGTTTCATGTCCTTTATTGCTATGCGAATTTTGCTCAGTAAATAAAATAAGAAATTCGGCTGATGTGCATACTCATTCATTCGTATTGGTTTTTTCATAAAACGCTTCCTTTGATATAGGAATGATAGTGATTATGTATGAAAACCATCTATGAATCTATTTCCTCTTTCAAACCAGATGGATTGAGTCTTATAATGATAATGATTCTCATTTAAAGTCTGGATTGAGGAGGTCATGTATGAAAAAGAAAATCAGTGCATTTGTTAGCGTGGTTTTGTTGATGATCCTTTATTTTTCCCCGCAAGCTTCGGCGGCATATGACGACCTGCATGAAGGCTATGCAACGTATACAGGGTCGGGTTATTCAGGAGGAGCTTTCCTGCTGGATCCCATTCCTTCCGATATGGAGATTGCTGCAATCAATCCGGCAGATCTCAATTACGGGGGAGTGAAAGCGGCACTCGCAGGCTCTTATTTGGAAGTCGAGGGGCCAAAAGGAAAAACAATGGTCTACGTTACCGATCTGTATCCTGAAGGCGCTCAGGGAGCTCTTGATCTGTCACCTAATGCTTTCCGTAAAATCGGCAATATGAAAGATGGAAAAATCAACATCAAATGGCGTGTTGTCAAAGCCCCAATCACAGGGAATTTCACGTACAGGATCAAAGAAGGAAGCAGCAGGTGGTGGGCTGCAATCCAAGTCAGAAACCACAAGTATCCTGTTATGAAAATGGAATATGCTAAAGATGGAAAGTGGGTCAACATGGAAAAAATGGACTATAACCATTTTGTCAGTACCAATGTAGGGACAGGCTCTCTCAAAGTCAGAATGACGGACATCCGCGGAAAGGTTGTGAAAGACACCATTCCGAAGCTGCCTGAAAGCGGAACGTCCAATGCATATACAGTACCGGGCCATGTACAGTTTCCTGAATGAAAAATACGAAACAGCGGACCTTTTCCCGCTGTTTTTTCATTTTTAATATAAATAGTTATCAATCCTCAGCATCTGCATATAAAAATTTTTTAATCATATTTACTTGCTGCTGCATTGGATAACTGGTATACAGTCTGCTTGAAATCCGAATCGGATCCCCGAAAAAGTATCTTTCGTAGTGAGTTTGCCTTGTTCCGAATGAACTCATGGTTAAATCCCACGCCAAACGGAAAATTCTCACACGCTCTTCAGCATTTGCATTGTTTGCTTGGAGGTATTGGTCAAGATCTTCCCGTATCTCTGAGTTAAACGCATTTTCTGTCGGCAGCGTCACCATTCCGCTAGCCCCAATTAATTGAATGATTTCCGTTAATCGGGGATATAGAGTAGAAATGACCGTACTGACGACTTGAAGCGGGATCAAACTGGGACGCATATAGCCGCACTCATCTAACTGAGCGTCATTTTCTGATTTGTCAATGAGTGCTTTAATGGTTTCCACTCCCACAATGATCTCAGAGAGTTTTTCTTGTATATGCTGATATTCAGAAACATTAATCGTCTCGACCAGCAGCTGCGCGACTCCTAATAGAAATTCAATTTTGATCATTTGCCTAATCGCGACCTGGTGAAAGGTAAAGGCATGAAAGGAGCTTTTTGTCATAAAATCTTTAGCTGCTTCCACATTATCATAAAAAAACACACGATCCCATGGCACTAACACGTGATCAAAAACAACGATTGAATCCATTTCTTCATATCTTGAGCTTAAGGGATGATTAAAGGCAGATTCGCTTACTACAAATGATTCTCGTGTGATGAATTTGAGGCCTTTTGTATTAGAGGGTATCGAAAAAGCATAAGCTTCATCTGTTTCAAAGAAAAATTTAGGTGCCGAAAAAACCAGAATTTCATCTGTTAACCCGCCTTGGGTTGCAAGAAGACGTGCGCCTTGTATAATTAAGCCTTTTTCAGTTCTATCGATAACTTTAGCAGATATCGGTTTTTCGCTGATCTCTAAATAAGACTGTGACCGGTTCACTTGGGGCGTAATGAAGGTATGGGTAAAGGAAAGATCATGCTTAGCAGCTTGCTTATACACGTCTAGTATATGTTCCGGAAAGCAATTCTCTTTACCTCTTAAAAGCTCTGCTGAAGATGCAAAGCTCATCATAACTGTATTCATGTAATCAGGACTTCTCCCCATCATCCCGTGAGTATGTCTGGCCCAATGTTCAATCATGTTCCTTCTTTTTCTCAAATCACTCTTGGTTTTAGGCTGAAGGTAAGAGAGACCGATAGGATCATGTTCTCCAGGAAGGCAATAAGTCATTTCATTCATGACCTCATCCTTCGTTTGCAAATCATAAAGCGAGCTTTTCGTTCTGATGATCCCTTTAAATGCAGGATGATCGGAAATATGCCCCGCTATTTTTTCGCCATCATACCATACTTCGTTTTCTAGTTTATTCAATCGGTCAATGAATTCTTTTCCATTGATGATCCCCATTTGACGTTTCCTCCTTCAAATAGCTGTGTATTGTCATTATATTTTCGAAAGAACAGCCTGTTCAGTCTATTTGAAATCGGAAAAGCCTTTTTTAGTATGCCTTAATAAAAGCAGTGAAAAAGAACAATTTGAAATACCTAAGTAGACAAGGCAGCAGATGTCTCGCACGGTTTTTCTGCCATGTCCAGATATGCAAATAATTGGATTGTTCATCATGCTGATAGCACTATAAACTTTATTAAACCTGTCGATATTATTGACATGGGTGTAAGTGAATTACACTTAAATGCTCGAACATTACATAGTGCAGAAAGGGAATCGACACATGAAAGTGAAAACAAAATTGCTGGGGATTATATCAATATTAGTTATTTCAATCATTGGAATTGGAGGCTCCTCAGTTTTTATGATTTCTTCTACTGTGAAAAAGAATGAAGAACTTAAAGACAAAATGGAATTCCAAAAAGAAATGAAACACATCCAATATCGATTGACCGGTTTATCAAATGATGAAAGAGGCTTTCTGATTACCGGAGACAAAGAATATGACGAGGGAATGAAGGAAAAAGCAGACGATGTCTTAAATAGCCTTGATCGGGTCAATGACTTGGTTGATGAAGAGAATGATCAATCAAATATTGAAGACATTAAGACAAGTTTCACTCAGTATAGAGCTTTAAATCAGCAAGTGGTAAAAGCCTACTCTTCGGATCCTAAAAAAGCAGAAACCATCCATTTTGGAGAAGAAAGAACGTTAAGAAAAGAAGTCCTAGATCCGGCTGTCGATAAGCTTTCTGACCATCTGGATCAAGAGGTCGAGGATCTAAAAGGTGAAATACGCGCCAATGGGGAAATGAGTCAATGGTTCATCGGCATTGTCACAGGGATATCAATTATGTTAGGCATTGTTTTAAGTTTATTGCTGTTAAAGTCTATTATGGTGCCATTGAGAAGCATGAATAAGCAGCTGGAGGAAATTGCCCACGGAGACGCTGATTTAACTAAAAAAGTCATTGTGAAAAATAAAGACGAATTTGGTCAGCTTGCTCAATCTTTCAATTCTTTTACCCAATCATTAACACAAATTGTGAAGCAGATCAGCAGTTCATCTGAACAAGTTGCCGCATCTTCCGAAGAATTATCGGCAAGCGCGGAAGAATCAAAATCAACTTCTGAGCATATTTCCGGAGCCATGCAGATGGCTGCAGACAGCAATGTAAAACAAAGCTCAATGACAGAAAAAAGTGCGGAATCCATTAGTGAATTATTAGACAGTCTCTCATCTGTTGCTTCAAATACAGGTAACATAGCGGATCTTTCTTCTTCGATGAGAGATAAAGCTGAAATAGGGTCTAAATCCGTTAACAAAATGTTAGAGCAGATGAAGTTCATTGATACATCTGTAGATTCAGCCGGCAATGGTTTGCAGGCATTGGTATCAAGCACAGCAGAAATCAGTGATATTTCTTCGCTTATCACAAATATATCCGAGCAGACAAATTTGTTGGCCTTGAATGCAGCGATCGAGGCGGCCAGAGCCGGAGAGCAAGGAAAAGGTTTTGCTGTGGTGGCCGAAGAAGTTCGGAAATTGGCCGATGAAACAAATAAATCTGCCAATCACATCCAATCGGTGGTAACAACCATCCAAAATGAATCAGTTGAAACGGTGAATAATATCAAAGTTGTTCAAGAAAATGTAAGCTCAGGTATTGTTCTTTCTCAAGAGACAACAGGGAATTTCAATGAAATATTGAACCTTGTGGAACAAGTCGCTTCACAAATACAAGAAGTGGCAGCGGCAACTCAACAGCTTACATCCGGCGTTGAAGTGATTCAGCATACAGTTCATACATTGGCCGCTGGCACAAAGGAAACGTCAGCAAATACAGAAGCGGTTGCGAAGTCATCACAGGAACAGCTCAATTCAATGGAGGAAATCTCCTATGCTGCTGAATCTCTATCCCAGTTGGCGGAAGAACTTCAAACCGTCATTAATCGTTTTAAATATTAATTAGGTTGCATTTCTTTAAACCCCATCTTATTCGGTGGGGTTTTATGTTTATGAGGGAGCTGATTTGGGGATCGTCATTTTCATTGTGATTGTTTCTTCAAACGGAGCTGACTTGCTTTTTAAAGTTAGCTCCGTTTGAATGACTAGTCCAAATTTTGATCAATCGTTCCTTCAAAATAGTCATCACTGACTTGTTCATGAGTTTCAGCCAATCCTTTTTCCAATTGCGTGGTTCCTTTATAATCGGAAGGTTCGAAAAATCTTCCAGCAACTTCCGTGGTGTCATTTATGTTTTCTTTATTATGAGTGTGGTTTTCAGTTTTTACATTCTCTGTCTTATCACCTGCGTTTAAAGACTGCTGAAAATCATACTCCTTGTCTAATGAAGAATATCTTTTGTAGTCATCCGGTCTGTCTGCTCCATTTTTTTGCGTCACTTTACTCACTCCAGATTGTTGAAATTTTATCGTGTCATACGGGATTCATGCAAAAACTTATCTTGTTCTTTTAGGATCAGAACCATGTTTTTTAGGATCATCTGCTTTAAAAGCTGTCTCAGTCTCATGGTCATTTCTTATTTGTTCAATACTTGAATTTTGAATTCCTTTTTTACTCATAGGTTTCACTCCTTTACGAAAAGTGTTGAATATCAACTCTTCTTATTCTGTCAGTTAGGCAGGTATTCATTCGCTTTTTTTCGTTGACTCTTTCTCATTTAGGCAAGAGAGTCAATTTCATGCCAGTCGTATTTTTTAATATAGGCAAAGGTCATTTTTGAAGCCTTTCGTTAGTACTGTATATGAATAGGCTGTATAAAGGTGGGGAACTGCTGAGTAATAGAAGGGGAAAAAAAGAACAAAAACGCATCATATTATTTTGTGACATTATGGCTATCTAGCCTTTCCTTTAGTTTGTTTTTCGGATTTTATTTTTTCATCAGTTATCGCATGCCGATGATTACCTTATTCACAGGACCACTTGCTTTATTATATGATTTTTTTCTGTTTGGGATTTTTGCTTTTATCGCTGTATGCATCTGCAGTAATTTACTGGTTTTGGGATTCTATGATCCTTTATAAACGTGTACAGCTCATCGGTGTCTAAAGTGAATCAGGTTCAAATTTTAAAAAGGAGAGACACTGTGTAAAAAATGATATCAATGCCTAAATAAATGTTTTGATGAGTGGCATTCTTACTTATCATAAGAGGAGAAATTGAAGATAAATATGATGAAAGATGTATGAAATGAGAGAAAGCTGTCTATACAGCTGAACTGAGAAGAGCGTGTCTAATGAATCTCGCTCTCCTCAAGTTTTGTTTTATTCACCCTGATGTTTCTCAACTAATGTGAATGTCCAATCTTTTAACAAATGTTTTTGTACATACCTTTTTCCGTTTACTTCAATGTAAGGAAGGTCTTTCGTGTCTCCGGCTAACTGTTTTGCCTCTGCTGTCGTGATTCCTAAAAAATATCCAATGTAATAGTAAATATCTCGTTCTTTTATAAGCAAGGTATCACTTTTTTCATAAGCTTTTGGATGATTCATTTGCTTTAAACCTTCACCGATAAAATATCCAGCCAAAGCAATACCGATTCCTAAAAAAACGTCCATATGCATGCCTCCATTATGTCGATGTTAGGTTATACGAGCTGAGCATACGCCAGGTTTCATTTTTTAACCAAAAAACCGCCAGAATGTGCTCTGACGGTTTCTTTTAAGCCTTTTCTATCTGCACGCGGCCTGAAAAAAAGGTTGCGCCGCCGCCCATATCGGATAAGCGGTCTGGGGTAAGCGCGTTGACGAGTTGTTTTTTTCCCGGTTCATCCGCCCATAATCCTTGGCTGACTACGACACCTGGCAGCACTTGTTCTCCGACTGCAGCGGCCAGTTCACATTCTCCCCGGTTGTTCCAAATTCGTACAGGGTCTCCATCAACGATTCCGTATTTTTCAGCATCAGTTGTGTTAATAAAGAGCTTTGGCGTCTTTTCAAGCTTGATGTGCTTTGCATTGTTGGAAAACGTTGAGTTTAAGAAATTATGGTTTGGCCCCGGAACATACATAAACGGATGTTCGTCATCGCTTGCAAGAGACGTATGTGTCGGTAAAGCCGGGAAACCGTCTTGCACCATTTTTTCTGAATATAATTCTATTTTTCCGCTTGGAGTCGGAAGTTCGGATGGAAACAGCGGCTTTTCGCGTTTCGCTTTCATAAATGAATGCTTACTTAGTGAATCGTAATCAATCTCCGCCAAATACGGATTATCTGGATGGTCAAGCGCCTGACGGATTAATTCTTCATCTGAATCTTTGAGCTCCTGGTCTGTGAATCCCATTGCTTCAGCCAGTAATCGGAACACCTCAGTGTTTGATTTGCTTTCTCCATATCTCTCAATCACCGGCTGCTGAAGCTGAATGTAATGATGCCAGTAGGAAGTATAAAAATCAGTATTTTCAAAAGCTGATGTCGCAGGCAGTACAATGTCCGCATATGCAGCCGTTTCCGTCAAAAACAAATCATGAACCACAGTAAACAAGTCTTCCCGCAGCAAGCCCTGTCTGACTTTGTTCGCTTCCGGCGCGACAACGGCAGGATTCGTCCCGTAAATAAAAAGAGAGCGAATAGGCGGATCTGGTTCCAAAAGCACTTTGCCAAGCTGATTCATATTAAACGATCTCGGCGTGCGCCCTTTCAGTAAATCAGGCCGCTGCAAGGCATTCGTGTTATATTCTAAAATGCCGCTGTTATGTTTTATTGCGCCGCCCCCTGTGTGGAGCCATTGGCCGGTGATCGCCGGAAGACAGGCAATCGTCCGTACAATCATCCCGCCGTTATCATGATGCTGGAGTCCGTTTCCGATTCTGATAAAAGAAGGGGAGGTTTCGCCGTACATTCTTGACAGCTGGTATATATCGTCGATGCTGACACCGGTGATCAGCGATACCTTTTCCGGATCATACTGTTTTACGTGTTCACGGAGCTCTTCATAGCCGACCGTGTATTTAGACAGAAATGCTTCATCATGAAAATTCTCTTTAAATAAAATGTGCATAATGCCAAGGGCCAGTGCGCTGTCGGTTCCGGGTTTTATAGGAATAAACCAATCTGCGAGACGCCCTGTTTGATTTTTATGCACATCAATCACGACAATTTTGGCCCCTTGTTTTCGAGCTTTTTGGGCAATTGTGATTTGGTGCATGTTTGTGCTGACCGCGTTGATTCCCCAAAAAATAAATAGTTTCGTATGAATGGTTTCCTCGGGATCGGTTCCCGCACTTATACCCATTGTATATTTATAGCCCTCAGATCCCGCTTTGCTGCAAATCGTCCGTTCAAGCTGGCTTGAGCCCAGACGATAAAAGAAGCGGCGGTCCATTCCTTCAGCTGATAATTTGCCCATATTTCCGTAAAAGCTGTAAGGAAGTATGCTTTCAGCTCCCTCTTTATCAATCAGCTGTTTCCAGCGTGAGGTGATGGTATCGATCGCCTCCTCCCAAGAAATCGGTTCAAATGTTGCCCCGCCTTTCGCACCTGTTCGTTTGAGCGGTGTCGTCAGCCGCTTTTCATCATAGATGCGCTCCGTCATGTTTCGAACTTTGTTGCATATGTTTCCGGCGGTCACAGGATGATCGGGATCACCTTGCACTTTCACAATTTTTCCGTCTTTTTTATGTATTAACAATCCGCACTGATCCGGGCAGTCCAGCGAGCAAACCGATTTGAAAATGCCGTTTTGTTGTGTGGCGAAAGATTTCATGGCCCAGTTCCTCTCTTAGATATTTTGTAAGAATTATAACATTTTGGATGATAACGTCAATTCTGAAAAATGTGATTGACATCCAATCTGAGACTTCTTTATGATACACGAATACTTCATTCTGAAAATGACATACTCTACATTTTCTATCCAGAGAGGCGGAGGGACTGGCCCTATGAAACCTCGGTCACATTATTGTGCCAATTCCAGCAAGCGTCAGCTTGAAGGATAAGAAAGCAAGGTTTATACCGGCGTCTGACTGTAACAGGGCGTGCCTATATGAATCTCTTTCCATCTTCGGAAAGAGATTTTTTTATGGGGAGGATTGATGAAAAGGATGTTTTGGTTACAGTTCCGTACAACGAAGAAGGACGAAATGCATTCATATACCTGAGGAAAAAGCAGTACAGGAGGAAACGTCTCCTCAATATGCTTCTTAATCAGAAAGCACCCTGTTACAGGGGCGCTTTTCGTCATTTGTTCGGTAATGCAAGGATCTCCGATACGAAATGCTTCTGAATTGTCGAGAGAGATGTAGAACTTCACTGAAAAATATTAGACAACATGTTGACAATATACAGAGAAATGTTATGGTGTTAAAGACAATATAATGTCTTTTTAGGAGGGGCATCGTGGATTATTCTAAAGAATTGAAAGATTTATTTTTAATGCAGCAGTCTTACGCTACACTTTTTTCTGTTTTAAACAAAATTCAATCAAGCGGGGATGATTATTATGAGAGCTTAACGTCAAGACAATTTATGACGATGGTTGCCATCATGCATTTACCAGAAGAGGAAACGACATTCAACAACATTGCAAAAAAATTAGGCACTTCAAAACAAAACATCAACAGGCTTGTCAGCGGTATTGAAAAAAAAGGTTATGTCACCACTGTGCCAAGTAAACGCGACAAGCGAGCTGTTAATGTGAAGATTACCGATTCAGGAAAACGTGTCACAGAGGCATGCGGTGAAAAAGCGGTGTACTTTATGGCAGATCTATTTAAAGGGTTTTCTACAGAAGAGCTGGAAACATTATGGATTTTATTGAAGAAGCTATACAGTTTCGATGGAGAAGAACAGGATGGTTTTGAAGAAGACGTTGCTGATTTTGACATTGAACAAAACCGAGATCATTTGAAAACAAATTTATTGCAGGAATTCGCAAAACGGAGAAAGTAAAAAGGAGAAATGTATGAACAACGTGGCGGCAGTAAAAGAGTTGAAAATGCAGTATGGAAACAAAACGGCGGTAGATGGGATTTCGTTTGAAGTGAGAGAGGGGGAAGTTCTCGGCTTACTAGGTCCAAATGGTGCAGGAAAAAGCACTGCCATTCATATATTATCCGGGGTATTGTCGGCCAGTTCCGGAAACGTTACGATATTGGGCCATAATGTAAAAAAAAGGTCAAAGGAAATGAAGAAAGGCATCGGAATTGTTCCTCAAGATATCGCGATTTATGAGGAGATTTCCGCAGAGAAGAATGTTCGTTTTTTTGCGAGTCTTTATTCTCTTAAAGGAGAAGAACTGAAAGCCCGGGTAAAAGAGGCTTTGGAGCTCGTACAGCTATATGACCGGAAAGATGACAAGCCTAAGACGTTTTCGGGCGGGATGAAAAGAAGATTAAACATTGCGTGTGCCATTGCCCATCAGCCGAAATTGATTATCATGGATGAGCCCACCGTAGGAATCGATCCGCAATCCCGGCATCACATTTCAGAATCAATAAAAGAGCTGAGAACAAGAGGTGCGAGCATTATTTACTCGACACACTATATGGAAGAAGTCGAGGCCATTTCAGATCGCATTATCATCATGAATGAAGGGAAAATCATAGCCAATGGAACAAAAGAAGAGTTATACAGAGAAGTGAATAAAGAAATAATATATGCTTTTCAGCTGGCGCATGTTCAGCCATTAAATAAAAACTCAATTAGGGAAATCAAAGGAGTGACAGAAGTGGATTTCTCTGACCATCAACTAAAAGTGACCGTTCAGCAAAACCAGGATCACCTGAGTGAGATCATAGCAGAATTGAGTGCCCAAGGCTGTAGCATCCTAAGCATGAACAAACAAGAGGCATCGTTAGAAACAGTGTTTTTAGAGCTGACGGGAAGAAATTTAAGAGATTAGGTGAGCATAATGAGTTTGTTAAAATTGATAACATTCGATTTTATGAATATTGTAAGGAATCCGGTTCTTGTGATTGCCAATACGGCTTTTCCTTTCGTTCTTATTATGGTCATGGGCTTTGTGACGAAAAACAGCTTTGGAGCGGACGGTGTCAGTTCGTACGATTATTACGGAGTAAATATGGTGATTTTCGCCGCGGCTCTGATCGCGATGACGGCCTCTAATACGTTTATGGAGGAAAAGGTGAAGAAAGCGAATATACGCATTGTGTATGCTCCAGTTTCGACAACTAGTATTTATTTTTCTAAATTACTCTCAACCTGGATATTCAGTGTCATCGTGTACAGTGTGAATGTGTTGATTGCTCAAAAAATTTTCGATTTGAACTTTGGAGGACAGTACCTGTCGTATTTCATGCTCTTATTGTATGTATTTTTATTTTTTGGCTGCTGTTTTGGTACAATGTTTTGCTGTTTGTTCAAAAATGAAGAACAGGCGAACGGGATCATGCAAATTCCGATAGCTTTTTTTGTTTTCTTTGGCGGTGTATTTTTCGGGATTCACAGATTTGGAGATACAGTCAATAACATATCACTTTTTTCTCCGGTTAAATGGGTAACAGAATGTTCATTTCGCCTCATTTATGATCACGATTTCAGTATGCTGCTGCCTGTTTTGTCAGGATTATTATTTGCTTCAATCATTTGTATTGCCGTTTCGCATGTTGTATTTAAGCCGGAGGGATATGTATGCTGAGTTTATTTCAAAACAGGTGGGAGCGAATCCTCACCAAAAAAGCCATTATCATCCTTGCAGTGATCATCATCCCTCTGATGATTGGCGTTGCGATTATGTTTTCCGGTAAGCCGGTTTTCAAAGAAACAATCGCTTTTGTAACAGAGCAGGGCGACGTCCAGTATATGCCGAGTGATTCTGCATTTAGAGTGGTGGCGGTGCATCAGAAGCCGAAGTTTTCTGATCTGGTGTTAGGGAAATATGCGGCTATCGTTGAAAAAAATCAACGCGAATACAAAGTGACCACTTTGAAAAGCAAAGCGGATCAAAAAATGATTCAGCAATTTTTTGAGACTGGCAAAATGCCAGGCAGCTACCGGGGAGAGGATGATTTAAGGACTGAACGGGGAACAGGAACGAATATATTAGGCTTTACCGTAATGCTTGTCTTGATGCAAGGTGTGGCATTAGCTTCGTTATATCCAGAAGATCGGATGCTCAAAACCTTCAGAAGGATTTTAGTGTCTCCCGTACATGTGGGGAAATATTTGCTTGTTCAGTTTATCTTTACGTTTTTATGTTTATACATACCCACTTACTTGGCCATCGTGATTACAAATGTACTCTTTCATGCTGAAATTGGTTTCCGTTTGGATATTCTTGCTGGGTTACTGGGTATTCTTACAGTGCTTGCAACAGCATTCGCTATCTTTATGGCTTCAGTGATGGAGCGAAACATCAGTTTGATGGCAAGCGGTATCAGTGTGGTCACGTGTGTATTGTCAGGCTGTTTTATTTCGTTTGCTCCGCATCATCCATTATTGAATGGCCTTTGTGCGATACTGCCGCAAAAAGCGTATATGACTTTCATTCACGGGGTAGAAATGGGGCATACAGTGTGGGAATATAAAACTCTGGTTGTCTATATTTTGATGTGGTCAGCTGTGTTTTGTTTCCTTGGAGGTTTTATTACAAGAAAAAGGGTCAATAAAGGAATTTATGAATAGGGGAGAAAGAACAAGAGATGCATAGGAAGCTATGCATCTCTTGTTTTTTGTTAAAATCCGGAAGGTGGTGATCGAGAATTAAGGTGTCATAACTTGTGCAGGTCATGAATCGGACATTTTAAAGAGAAGAGAATGTACATACAGATCAAGAGAATGTTCGTTCATTCGCTTGATTTTAAAATAGAATATACATTTGTATCATAAGGGATTCCATTTTGATACATGTACTGTCTTAAGACGCCTTCTTTTTCGAATCCCATTTTTATGAGCAGCCGATTTGATGCTTCATTTTGGGTAAATACAACTGCGCTAATACGCGTCAGGCCAAGGCAAGCAAACCCGTAGGATACAGCCTCTGAAATGGCTTCTGATGCAAATCCGTTTCGCCAATGCGCCGGGATGATTTCATAACCGATCTCTGCACGCCTGTGCTTTATAGCCAAAGCGTGAAAGCCGATTGTTCCGATTAATTCTTTGGTGTCTCTTCTTTCCATTCCCCACCGTATACCGCGTTTTTCTTGATAAAGAGCGGCAAACGTTTGAACCATTGAAGTAGCCTCTTCTATAGATTCCATGTTTTCAAGTCCGTAATAGCGTGTCACTCCATGGTTTGAAAAACAAGCAAAAATAGCTTTTGCATCTTGATCTGTGATTTGCCTAAGTGTAAGCCGATCCGTTTCTAACACAGGAAACATTCAACCACTCCCCAAGTTTGTGTTTTTGTTTATCATATCCCTTTTATTTCCTCTTTTCTATAATGAATTCAAAACTGAGGAAGCAAAGGAATGAATTTGTCTTTTTAATTGCTCTTTGTTTTTGCTAAACTGTTTCAAACGATGGCCGTTCACGCCTGATGGATGGGAGAAGCCATGAAGGCAGAAAATAAAAAGTTCCGGAGGCTGTGCTGGGTGAGCAGTAAGTCAATCGGACTTTGTAAGAGAAGGAGGAAGAGTATGGAGTTTCTCTGTGAACGCTTCTAAGCAGCTGCGGTTTACAATCATGTGTAAGCCTCCTCAAAAAAATGATATCCCATTGTCCATTCTGATCGTAACAACGGGATACCATTCATCTTTATCTGTTATTAAAATGTCG
This sequence comes from Bacillus vallismortis, assembly GCF_040784915.1. Taxonomy (GTDB): domain Bacteria; phylum Bacillota; class Bacilli; order Bacillales; family Bacillaceae; genus Bacillus; species Bacillus subtilis_G. The sequence goes on along the minus strand of NZ_CP160797.1, from coordinate 2,210,445 downwards.
TGCCTGCCACACCTCTTTGACTGCTTGAGGAACTTCTTTCACTTCAGCTGCTGTCTGCTGAAAGGCGTTTTTTTTCATTTGGACATCCTGCTGAATCTTCTTTTGTTTTTGTGTCAGCAGCTGCGCCTCGATTTTTAATCCATTGACTTGTCTTTGCATAGCGTGCGTAACAGAGGTGAGCTCCTTTAGTGCAGGATCTATTTTTTTCTTGTTTTGAATCACATTAATCCCTAAGAAAATGATAGAAATAGCTAATACTGCGAGACTGATATAAACAATAACCATATGTTCACTCCTTTTCTTATGTCATTACCCTAATTTCGCTTTTTTAATCAAAAGACATCATATTTGCTCAGTACGTTTGATTTGCGTATTGGATCTTTTGTACTTATAATGTGGTATCGTACATATGTAAACAAAGAAAGGGTGCTTCAATTGCAAAGTTTACAAAATAAAACTGCTCTTATCACGGGCGGAGGCAGAGGAATCGGCCGCGCTACAGCTCTTGCGCTTGCGAAAGAAGGCGTGAATATCGGGTTAATCGGCCGGACTGCCGAAAATGTTGAAAAAGTGGCAGAAGAAGTAAAAGAGCTTGGTGTAAAAGCTGCATTTGCCGCTGCGGATGTAAAAGATGCAGAGCAGGTTAGCCATGCTGTAGCTCAAGTGAAGGAACAGCTCGGTGATATCGATATCCTCATTAATAACGCCGGAATCAGCAAATTTGGCGGCTTCTTAGATCTGTCAGCTGATGAGTGGGAAAATATTATACAAGTCAACCTGATGGGTGTGTACCATGTCACTCGCGCGGTGCTTCCGGAAATGATCGAACGCAAAGCCGGAGACATCATTAATATTTCGTCTACAGCGGGCCAAAGAGGAGCAGCTGTGACAAGTGCTTACAGCGCTTCTAAATTTGCGGTTCTCGGATTAACAGAGTCTCTTATGCAAGAAGTGAGAAAGCATAATATCAGAGTGAGCGCGTTAACACCAAGCACTGTCGCTAGTGATATGTCTATTGAATTGAATTTAACAGACGGTAATCCTGAAAAGGTGATGCAGCCAGAGGATCTTGCTGAATACATGGTGGCACAATTGAAATTAGATCCGCGAATTTTTATTAAAACAGCAGGATTATGGTCAACTAATCCGTAAAAATGTGAAGCTTGTCTTTCGACAGGCTTTTTTTGTTTGATATCATCCGCGTTAATAAATGGTTAACAGCAAAATCGTTTTATTCATTTTAATTTGATGATAACAGTGAAAATCTGTTATAATAGAACTAAAAAAACTATGTACTAAATATTCATATAAATTTGTTAGTCCGCTCCACTTATAAACACTATATATAAGATTTCTGCAATATCAGTCTTTAATATAAAGAAGGAAAACAAAAGAATAAATTGAATATTTAGTACATCGTATTTTCAGTGACAGAAGAAGGGAGTGCCTATGATGAAAGAGGAAAAAAGGAGCTCAACTGGCTTTTTAGTCAAACAGCGCGCATTTTTGAAACTATATATGATCACAATGACAGAGCAAGAGAGACTTTACGGCTTAAAGCTGCTTGAAGTGCTTCGGTCTGAATTTAAAGAGATTGGTTTTAAGCCAAATCATACAGAAGTTTACCGGTCTTTGCACGAGCTTCTTGATGACGGGATATTAAAGCAGATCAAAGTAAAAAAAGAAGGGGCTAAGCTCCAAGAAGTCGTCCTCTATCAATTTAAAGATTACGAAGCTGCCAAACTATATAAAAAACAGCTGAAGGTTGAGCTGGATCGCTGTAAAAAATTGATTGAAAAAGCGCTCTCAGATAACTTTTAAGATAAACAAACACCCGGCTAAGCAGTGTCCATTGGGTGTTTTTGCTTTACAGTATACATATTTGTCGAAAGGAAACAATACAAATCAATGATGACCTTCTTACTTGACAACATTTCCTCACGTGGTAACATTTTAAACGTGTGAAAATGCGAACAAAAAAGCGAACAAAGGAGATGTTACCGATCTTTGATCAAAAAAAAGTAGCCTTTATAGGAGCAGGATCTATGGCGGAAGGAATGATATCAGGTATCGTTCGTGCCAACAAAATCCCGAAACAGAACATCTGCGTTACAAACCGCAGCAATACAGAGCGATTAGCTGAACTTGAACTTCAATATGGAATCAAAGGCGCTGCACCGAATGAATTATGTATTGAAGACATGGATGTGCTCGTGTTGGCAATGAAGCCAAAAGACGCCGAAAGCGCTCTGTCATCACTAAAATCACGTATTCAACCCCATCAATTAATATTGTCGGTCCTTGCCGGCATAACCACCTCTTTTATTGAACAATCATTGCTTAATCAACAGCCGGTTGTCAGAGTGATGCCCAATACATCCAGTATGATCGGCGCTTCTGCAACGGCCCTTGCGCTTGGCGAGCATGTGACAGGAGACCTGAAAATTCTGGCCGAATCATTGCTCGGATGCATGGGTGAAGTCTATACAATCGAAGAAGATCAAATGGACATATTCACCGGAATTGCCGGCAGCGGACCCGCGTATTTTTATTATTTAATGGAATTCATTGAGAAGACAGGCGAGGAAGCGGGCCTTGATAAACAGTTGTCGCGAAGCATCGGCGCACAGACGCTTTTGGGTGCCGCAAAAATGCTCATGGAAACAGGAGAACAGCCTGAGGTCTTAAGAGACAATATCACGTCGCCGAACGGAACGACAGCTGCCGGGCTGCAAGCCTTGAAACAGAGCGGCGGCGGAGAAGCGATTTCTCAAGCGATTAAACATGCGGCTGAGCGATCAAAGGAAATCAGCGACAATATCGAAAAAACAGCGGCCCCGCTGTCAGGAGTGGTAAAGTGACGGCAGATATAAACATGAAAAGAGTCGTTGTGAAGATTGGAAGCAGTTCATTAACAAGTCTTCATGGAGAAATCAGCATTCGGAAATTAGAAGCATTGGTCGACCAGGTCGTCAAATTAAAAGACGCCGGCTATGAAGTCATTTTGGTTTCGTCAGGAGCAGTGGCGGCGGGATATCGAAAACTCGGATTTATCCAAAGACCCGAGAAGCTTCCCGAAAAACAAGCATCGGCTTCAATCGGGCAGGGCCTGCTGATGGAAGCATATTCAAAGCTGTTTTTGGCGCATGGTTATGTTGCATCCCAAATTTTAATTACGAGAAGCGATTTTTCTGATGAATATCGATATAATAATGTCCGGAATACAATGAATGTACTGCTTGAACGCGGCATCATCCCGATTATAAACGAAAATGATACAGTTACCGTCAATCGGCTCAAGTTTGGCGACAATGATACGCTTGCAGCAAAAGTCGCGGGATTAATCGATGCGAATATGCTTGTGATTTTATCAGATATCGACGGATTATATGACGGCAATCCGCGCACAAATCCAGAAGCGAAAAGGATGAAGCTGGTGAATGAGATAACGCCCGATATCGAAGCATGCGCAGGTGACACTGGAAGCGACGTCGGTACCGGCGGCATGCGCTCCAAGCTTGATGCGTTTAAAATTGTAATGGCATCCGGCATTAAAGGATTTCTTGGTCAGGCAGATGCTGATGATATTTTATATCAAGCCGTTCATGAAGAGGCGGAAGGCACCTATTTTGAAGCTGAGGGAACGCTTCCGTTGAATCGTAAGGAGCAGTGGATCGCTTTTAATTCCGGTCCTGAAGGTGAAATGATTTTATCAGATGATTATTCACGAAAAATAACAAACGGGCAATCGAGTTTATATCTGGACGGTGTACAGGAGATTAAAGGAAAATTCAAAAACGGATCAGTTGTCAGGCTGATGGATTCGCAAGGGGCAGAAATCGGGCTCGGAATCGTCAATTATTCTTCTGTACAGCTTCAAGAACCCGACAAGAAAAAAGAGCTGATGAACAAAGCGGTCATTGATCAGGAAGCATTTGTGTGCCATGTTGATTTATCTTTACCTGTCTATTAATTAAAAACATTTACCAAAGCAAAAAAACCCGAAGCTTCTTTATCGAAGCTCGGGTTGATTTTTTATTGATACTGCTCCAGCTTAGAGAAGAATTGAATAACAAACTCATAAAAGTCATTCGCAGACGGCGCAAGTTCTCTGTTTTTCGGTTTAATAATTCCGACAGTCCGTTTCACTTGAGGGAACTCAATTGGAATCTTCACAGTAAAACGAGGTGTCGTTTCAGCAAATGTGCTTTCCGGCAGGAGAGTAACGCCCATTCCAGCGGAAACCAATCCCTTGATGGCATCCAAATCCTCACCCTCCGTAGAAACAAGAGGAGCAAAGCCGGCTTGTTTGCAAGCATCAATCGCCATTTTTCTAAGCACAAATCCTTCCGGGAACAATACAAATTGGTCGTTTCGTAAATCGATTAACTGAACCGTTTTTTGTTTGGCAAGCGGATGATTTAATGGAACAAGCGCGTAAATTTTTTCTGTGAATAAAATGTTTCCTGTTATGTCAGGAAAATTCGTCGGCACCGGCCCTAATAAGGCCAAATCAATATCGCGGTTTCTGACAGCTTCAATCAGAAACTTATAGGAGCCTTGGCGCAGCAAAAATTCGACGTGCGGATATTCTTCTTTAAATGCTGAAATGACAGTCGGCAAAAGCTGGCTTGCGAGGCTTGTAGGAAAACCAATCTTTACCGTTCCGCGATGCGGGTCGAGATACTCATCAATTTGTTCTTTCGCATATTCGATGGCTTTCATCGCCGTTTTCACATGAATCAAAAATTCTTTCCCGATTGGCGTGAGTTTGATATTTCTCCCTTCACGCTCAAATAAAGTCACATTTAATTCTTCTTCAAGATTTGCAATTTGTCTGCTGATTGCTGATTGGGCCACATGCAAATGATCGGCGGCTTCTGAAACGTGTTCTCTTTCAGCCACCTCCGTAAAATAACGCAGTTGGCGCAGCTCCATGTTTATCTCACATCCATCTATCTCATTTTGAGATTCTTTTGATCTAAATTATATATTGTTTATATCGTTTTGAAAACCTACAATGATTATAGAGTGTTAGATTTTATGACCGGTATTATCGGAAATTGATCGGGGGAGAGGAATTATGACGTACAATCAAATGCCGAAAGCTCAAGGTCTCTACCGTCCTGAATTTGAACATGATGCATGCGGAATCGGACTATACGCGCACTTAAAGGGCAAAGCGACTCATGACATCGTCAAACAAGGGCTTAAGATGCTTTGTCAGCTAGACCACAGAGGAGGCCAAGGCAGTGATCCGGATACAGGAGACGGTGCCGGCTTACTGGTTCAAATCCCTGATGCTTTCTTTAGAAAAGAGTGCAAAGACATCAATCTGCCGGAAAAAGGGCGTTACGGGGTAGGAATGGTCTTTTTCTCACAGAAGGAAGAAGAAAGAAAAAAAATCGAAAAGCAGATCAATGCACTGATTGAACAAGAAGGCCAAGCCGTTCTTGGATGGAGAACTGTACCTGTAAATGTCGGAAAAATCGGAACAGTAGCGCAAAAAAGCTGTCCGTTTGTCCGTCAGGTATTTATCGGTGCAAGTTCTGATCTGAAGGATAACTTGTCTTTTGAACGAAAATTGTATGTCATTCGTAAACAGGCTGAAAACTGGGGAATAACGGAAGGTCTTGATTTTTATTTTGCCAGTCTTTCAAGCCAGACCATTGTTTACAAAGGCCTTTTAACACCTGAACAAGTTGATGCGTTTTATTCTGATTTGCAAGATGAAGCGTTCGTTTCTGCTTTTTCGCTTGTTCATTCACGCTTCAGCACCAACACATTCCCTACATGGGAAAGAGCGCATCCAAACCGCTATCTGGTTCACAACGGTGAAATCAACACCCTTCGCGGAAACATCAACTGGATGCGAGCGCGTGAGCAGCAATTTGTGTCTGAAAACTTTGGAGAGGACTTGAACAAGATTCTGCCGATTTTGAATGCTGACGGCAGTGACTCTTCCATTTTGGATAACGCATTTGAATTTTTTGTGATGGCTGGACGCAAACCGGCGCATACAGCAATGATGCTCATTCCTGAGCCGTGGACGGAAAATACGCATATGTCTAAGGAAAAAAGAGCGTTTTATGAATACCATAGTTCTTTGATGGAGCCTTGGGACGGACCGACAGCCATTTCATTTACTGACGGTAAACAAATCGGTGCGGTCCTTGACCGGAATGGTCTCCGTCCGGCGCGTTATTATGTAACCAAAGATGATTATATTATTTTCTCATCTGAAGTAGGCGTTATTGAAGTAGAACAGGAAAACGTTTTATATAAAAATCGCCTTGAACCTGGAAAAATGCTTTTAATCGACCTGGAAGAAGGCCGTATTATCTCTGATGAAGAAGTCAAAACAGAAATTGCAACTGAGTACCCGTACCAAAAGTGGCTTGAAGAAGAGCTTGTCCAAGTGAACCCTGATCCGGAAACAAGAGAGGAAGAACAGTTTACAGATCTTCTTACTCGTCAGAAGGCATTCGGATACACATATGAAGATATCCAAAAATATTTAATTCCTGTCATTAAAGAAGGCAAAGATCCTCTCGGTTCAATGGGGAATGACTCGCCGCTTGCTGTCCTGTCAGACCGCGCGCAATCACTGTTTAACTACTTTAAGCAGCTGTTTGCACAAGTAACGAACCCGCCAATCGACGCGATTCGTGAGCAGCTTGTAACTTCTACAATGACTTGGCTCGGCGCAGAAGGCGATCTTCTTCACCCGAGTGAACGAAACGTTCGCCGGATTAAATTGTATACACCTGTTTTATCTAATGAACAATTTTACGCATTGAAAACGATCGTTCATCCTGATTTAAAAAGCCAAAAAATCGACGTGCTGTTTTCAGAGGATCTTGAACGCGGATTAAAGGACATGTTCACACAGGCTGAGAAAGCTATCAGCCAAGGCGTAAGTCTATTAATTTTATCAGATAAAAAGATGAACGAACGCCTGACACCCATTCCGCCGCTTCTGGCAGTCAGCGCGCTGCATCAGCATTTAATCCGCAAAGGGCTGCGTACGAAAGTCAGCATTATTGTGGAATCAGGAGAAGCGCGTGAAGTGCATCACTTCGCATCACTAATCGGTTATGGTGCGGATGCGATAAACCCTTATCTCGCTTATGCGACCTACAAGCAGGAAATTGATGAAGGCCGTTTGGATATCAGCTATGAAGAAGCGGTCAGCAAATATGGAAAAAGCATTACTGAAGGTGTCGTCAAAGTCATGTCCAAGATGGGGATTTCAACTGTACAAAGCTACAGAGGCGCCCAAATCTTTGAGGCGGTAGGTATCAGCCATGATGTGATTGACCGCTATTTCACAGGAACAGCATCACAGCTCGGCGGCATCGACTTGAAAACAATTGCCGAAGAGGCGCAGCGCCGCCACCGGGAAGCGTATCAGGATGATTACAGCAATACGCTTGAACCGGGAAGTGACTTCCAATGGAGAAACGGCGGAGAGCATCACGCGTTTAACCCGAAAACGATTCACACCTTACAATGGGCGTGCCGCAGAAATGATTACAATTTGTTTAAGCAGTATACAAAAGCGGCAGATGAAGAACGCATCGGATTTTTACGGAACTTGTTCGCATTTGGGGGAAACGGCAAGCCGCTGAAATTGGAGGAAGTCGAATCCGCTGAATCGATTGTCAAACGCTTTAAAACGGGTGCGATGTCATTTGGATCCTTGAGTAAGGAAGCGCACGAAGCTTTAGCGATCGCAATGAACCGTCTTGGCGGAAAAAGCAACAGCGGTGAAGGCGGAGAAGATCCAAAACGTTTTGTTCCAGATGAAAACGGCGATGACAGAAGAAGCGCGATCAAACAAATTGCATCCGGACGTTTCGGTGTCAAGAGTCATTACCTTGTCAATGCAGATGAGCTGCAAATTAAAATGGCGCAGGGTGCTAAACCGGGTGAAGGCGGACAGCTGCCTGGCAACAAGGTCTATCCTTGGGTTGCCGATGTCCGCGGGTCAACGCCTGGTGTCGGATTAATCTCACCTCCGCCGCACCATGACATTTATTCGATTGAGGATTTAGCCCAGTTGATTCACGATTTGAAAAATGCCAACCGAGACGCAAGAATCAGCGTGAAGCTGGTATCAAAGGCAGGCGTAGGGACAATCGCTGCAGGTGTCGCCAAAGCGACTGCCGATGTCATTGTAATCAGCGGTTACGACGGTGGTACAGGCGCCTCTCCGAAAACCAGTATTAAACATACAGGGCTTCCGTGGGAGCTTGGCCTCGCAGAAGCACATCAAACATTAATGCTGAACGGACTTCGTGAACGTGTTGTATTAGAAACAGACGGAAAGCTCATGACGGGCCGTGATGTTATTATGGCTGCTTTGCTTGGTGCCGAAGAATTCGGTTTCGCAACGGCTCCGTTAGTTGTACTCGGTTGTGTCATGATGCGTGCCTGCCACTTGGATACATGTCCTGTCGGGGTAGCGACACAAAATCCAGAACTTCGTAAAAAGTTCATGGGAGATCCTGATCATATTGTGAACTATATGCTGTTCATTGCTGAAGAAGTTCGTGAGTATATGGCTGCGTTAGGCTTCAAGACATTTGATGAAATGATTGGCCGCACTGACGTACTCAATGTGAGTGAACGGGCGAAGAGGCATTGGAAGGCAAGCCAACTTGATTTGTCTACCCTGCTTTATCAGCCTGAAGGCGTACGGACGTTCCAATCGCCGCAAAATCATAAAATTGATGAATCACTAGATATTACAGCGATTCTCCCGGCCGTCCAAGAAGCTATCGAGTCTGGAAAAGAAGCGGATGTTTCTCTCGAAATTAACAATACAAACCGTGTAGCCGGAACGATCACAGGCAGTGAAATTTCGAAACGTTATGGAGAAGAAGGGCTTCGGGAAGATACGATCAAGCTGCAGTTTACCGGATCAGCCGGACAAAGCTTTGGAGCCTTTGTTCCTAAAGGGATGACGCTTTATTTGGACGGAGACTCAAATGATTATGTCGGAAAAGGGCTTTCTGGCGGAAAAATCATCGTCAAGTCACCGGAAGAATTCAATTCCGCGTCAGATGACAATGTCATTATCGGCAACGTGGCGTTCTACGGCGCGACAAGCGGGGAAGCTTATATTAACGGACGTGCTGGTGAACGCTTTGCTGTTCGGAACAGCGGTGTGAACGTGGTTGTAGAAGGTATCGGCGATCATGGCTGTGAATACATGACTGGCGGCAGTGTTGTCGTTCTCGGTGATGTAGGCAAAAACTTCGCGGCAGGTATGTCCGGCGGAATCGCTTATGTATTGGCCGAAGATGCAAAAGCGTTTAAACGCAAATGCAACCTCGAGATGATTTTATTTGAATCATTAGTGAATGAGAAAGAAATCCAGCAAGTCAAAGCAATGCTTGAAAAACATACTGCTTATACAAACAGCAAAAAAGCGGCAGACCTGTTAGACCAATGGGAAGACAGCGTGAACAAATTCGTCAAAGTCATTCCGAAAAACTATAAACAAATGCTCGCAAGCATCGAAGAGCAAAAAGCTGCAGGTTTATCAGATGAAGAAGCTGTCATGTATGCATTTGAAGCCAACACGAAACCAAAGCAGAATACAGCGTCAGCGGGACAAAAACAAGCGGTAGTACAGTAAGAAAGGGGAGAGGAATATGGGGAAGCCAACTGGATTTATGGAAATCAAACGAGAAAAACCTGCTGAGCGGGACCCTCTCACTCGCTTAAAGGATTGGAAAGAATATTCTGCTCCTTTTTCAGAAGAAGCATCGAAACGGCAAGGGGCGCGGTGTATGGATTGCGGCACACCGTTTTGCCAGATCGGTGCGGACATTAACGGATTTACATCCGGCTGTCCGATTTACAACTTGATTCCTGAGTGGAATGATCTTGTCTACCGGGGCAGATGGAAAGAAGCATTGGAGCGTCTTTTGAAAACAAACAACTTTCCTGAATTCACAGGGCGGGTATGTCCCGCTCCTTGTGAAGGATCATGTACATTAGCGATTTCTGACCCGGCGGTATCAATTAAAAACATAGAGCGGTCCATAATCGACAAAGGATTTGAGAACGGCTGGATTCAGCCTAAAATTCCTAAAAAACGAACAGGCAAAAAAGTGGCCGTTGTCGGGTCGGGCCCAGCCGGACTGGCGAGTGCTGACCAGCTGAATCAAGCGGGACATTCCGTCACTGTTTTTGAACGCTCAGACAGAGCGGGCGGTCTTTTAACATACGGTATTCCGAACATGAAGCTTGAGAAGGGCATTGTAGAACGCCGGGTTAAATTGCTGACGCAAGAAGGAATTGATTTTGTCACGAACACAGAAATCGGCGTTGACATTACAGCTGATGAGCTGAAGGAGCAATTTGATGCTGTGATTCTGTGCACAGGCGCTCAAAAACAGCGGGATCTATTAATTGAAGGACGCGACTCAAAAGGAGTCCATTACGCGATGGACTACCTGACACTCGCAACAAAAAGCTATTTAGATTCTAACTTTAAAGACAAGCAATTCATTGATGCCAAAGGGAAAGATGTCATTGTAATCGGAGGCGGAGATACAGGAGCTGACTGTGTGGCCACTGCTCTGCGGCAAAAAGCCAAAAGCGTGCACCAATTCGGCAAACACCCGAAACTTCCGCCAGCCCGCACGAATGACAATATGTGGCCTGAACAGCCGCACGTTTTTACACTCGAATACGCGTATGAAGAAGCGGAAGCAAAATTCGGAAGAGATCCGAGAGAATACTCGATTCAAACGAAAAAATTGGTTGCGGATAAAAATGGCAAGTTGAAAGAACTGCATACCATTCAAATGGAAAAAGTGAAAAATGAGCATGGAAAATACGAGTTCCGCGAGCTGCCTGGAACGGAAAAAGTGTGGCCTGCTCAGCTTGTTTTCATTGCTATCGGCTTTGAAGGTACAGAACAGCCGCTGTTAAAACAGTTTGGTGTTGATTCTGTAAATAACAAAATCAGCGCAACATATGGGGATTATCAAACAAATATCGATGGCGTATTTGCCGCAGGGGATGCAAGAAGAGGTCAAAGCTTAATCGTATGGGCGATTAATGAGGGCCGTGAAGTGGCGCGCGAAGTGGATCGATATTTGATGGGGAGTTCAGTTCTTCCGTAAATAAAGGGGATTATCATATAAGAGAAACCGGTCTGTTTGAACAGCCGGTTTCTTTTTTATTTCATTATGATTCCGATATTCCCAAACTGTCTGCCTTTCTGCATTCTTGTATATGCTTCACATGCTTTTTCTAAAGGATATGTGCTGTCAAGTACAGGACGCAGCTGGTGTTTTTCAATGAAAGCGAGCATATCGTGAAATTCTTCACAGCTTCCCATCGAGGTTCCCAATACATTGATCTGAGGAAAGAATAAAGAACGCATCGGAAAACTGAGGACACCACCTGAGCTTGCCCCAAAGCTGACAATACGGCCGTTCGGTTTTACATGGCGGAAATATTCCGAAAAGAGGGCGGGGCCTATACTGTCAAGAACCACATCAACCTTTTCTCCATGCAAATGTTCATCCCAATTGCTGTAGCTATCAAATGCGTAATCAGCACCTAATTGCAGCGCTTTTTTTCTTTTCTTCTCACTGCGGGAGGTCACGCTTACTGTCGCCCCGATCGCTTTAGCCATGAAGAGCGCATAGGTTGCAACACCGCTGCCGATGCCGGGTATCAATAGATGCTCGCCTTTTTTCAATTGGGCTTTTGTGAAAAGGGCCCGATAAGCGGTTAAAGCAGATAAAGGTAAAACGCCTGCTTCTTCCCATGATAAATAAGAAGGTTTTTTGATCGCATTTTGTGAAGGGATGATCACATATTCAGCAAGTGTTCCGTCAGAAGGGCCTCCCAGAATTTCCGGAACAGACGGTACATTTTCTGTCAAATCCCAGTTCAGTGTCGGGAAAATAATCACTTCAGTTTGAACTGCAACGTTTTTCACGCCTTCACCGACCTCTTCAATGATACCCGCGCCGTCAGATCCCAGTGTCACATGAGGATCTTGTTCAGAGTTGTTTTTCATAAGAAACAGGTCGCGATGGTTTAGACCTGCAGATTTTAATTTTACCTTTACCTCGCCGTATCCGGGCTGTTTTGATGGAACGTCTTGAAACGATACCCCCAGAAGTCCGGCTTTCCCGTTGTGAATTACAGCCTTCATGCTGTCTGCCTCCTCATTGAATTGTATTTTCATATCTTCACCTATTTTACATAGCGGTTTTCTTCAAGTAAAATGAACAAAAATGATAGCCGATATCACTTTTTATCATAGCAAGAAGGTGAATTCCTATGGAAAGCAGAGATTTAAAGATTTTTCGGGCTGTTGCCCGCGAAGGAAGCATAACGAAGGCAGCCCAGAAACTGAATTATGTTCAATCGAATGTGACAGCCAGAATACATAACCTTGAGGAAGATTTGAATATCAGGCTGTTTCATCGAACGAATCGGGGGATGAAGCTGACCGCTGCTGGAGAAAATCTTTTGCAATATGCTGATCAAGTATTAGCACTGTTAGACGAAGCTGAAAAATCGGCACAGATGAGCCTGCATCCAAAAGGACCTTTGCGGATCGGTTCGTTGGAAACAACAGCTGTAACACATCTGCCTGAGCATGCGGCCTGCTTCCTCAATCGTTTTCCTGAAGTTGATTTATCAGTCAATACAGCTGATACGCACAATTTGATTCAACAGGTTCTTGATCATACAGTTGATGGCGCTTTTGTATACGGACCGGTTGAGCACTCAGACGTCAGACAAATCCCTGTTTCCCGTGATGAATTGGTTTTGATTTCATCACGGGAAGGGACGGCAGAAGACATGCTTCGGCAGCCGATGCTCTTTTTTGGAGCTGGCTGTTCTCATCGTGACAGGGTCAAAAGATTGCTGGAGGAAGCAGGCATTCAAAATCAAAAAATCATAGAGTTTGGCACATTGGAAGCCATTATAAGAGGAGTATCCGCCGGGTTGGGAACGGCCCTGCTTCCGAAATCAGCTGTTGATCGTACGAATGTATATACTCGTCAGCTTCCCGAAGCGTATCAAGATTTAGAGATCGTATTTATATACAGAAAAGACTTTTTTATGACGAGTGCGTTTCAGAGATTTATTGATGAGGTAATCGAAATGAAAAGATGAAGTCTGTTACCTCCATAAGCTGAACATAGAGCACAGGCAATTTCCGAGAAAGTCGGCATCCTTTTGGCATTTCGAGATTTTTATCAGGTATCACTGAAGCGTATTATATAAAGTCTGCAGACAAAAAAACTGTACCCGTTTAAAACGAGTACAGTTTTTTCTTTTTATTTACATTTTAAATTAATGCCGATCGCCGCGCCGTTTCTGCTTGAATCAGCTACGCCTTTAAAGGTGCCGTTTTCATGGTCAATAGAAATGCTTTGTACGTTTCCGATGTCTACCGGGCTTTTGCCGAATTTGTGGCCCATGCCGTTTAGTTTGCTGAGGACTTCTTCAGGAACTCCGTCTTCGTAACGGTAGGAACTCATCTTGTTTGTATAAATTCTCGGCTCTTCAACAGCTGCTTTTAATTCCATGCCGTATTCAATGTGATAGAGGATGGTTTGCAATACGGATGAAATAATGGTGGCCCCGCCAGGAGATCCGACGGTGAGGACAGGTTTGTCATCCTTAAATAAAATCGTCGGGGTCATGCTGCTTAAAGGCCGTTTGTTCGGCTGAACTTCGTTAGCTCCGCCTGGAACCGCATCAAAATCCGTTAGTTCATTGTTTAAAATGACGCCGTAATCAGGGACCATAATACCCGTTCCGAATAGCTGCTCAATTGTCGTTGTATAGGAAACAACATTTCCCCAGCGGTCGGCAACTGTAAAGTGTGTTGTTTGGCCGTCTACTTTGTCTTCTGGCTGTTCGACTTGCTTATAGTTTGCGGATCCTTCTTGGTATTTCCAAGGGTCACCGGCTTTCGGTTTTTTATTCACTTGGTCTAGGCTGATAAGTTGCTGGCGTTCTTTAATATAATCGGGGTGAAGCAGGCCTTTAAGGGGAACATTTACAAATTCGGGATCACCTGCGTAAGATGCACGGTCCGCATAAGACAAATGCATCGTTTCAGCAAGTAGTTGATATTTTTCCCATGAGCGGACATCGTATTGTGAAAGGTTAAAATCATCAAGTATGTTCAGCATTTGCAATAAGAAAATACCGCCAGAGCTTGGAGGAGGGGTAGTGGCGATTTGATAGCCTTGATAGTCTCCCCAAATGGGTTCATCGATTGTAATGTCGTAATTTTCTAAATCTTTTTCCGTCATTGATCCGCCGAAATCCTGCACTGTGTCAGAAAGTGCTTTGGCAAATTTTCCTTTATAAAAAGCGTTAGTGCCTTTTGAGCGAATGAGCTTAAACGTTTTTGCCAAATCCTTTTGAATCAATGTATCGCCTTCTTTAAGCGGCTCGCCATTTGGCAAAAATACATCTTTTGCGGCAGTACGCTCTAGCTTTTCCTGATAATTGGAAATGGCATCTGCTAACACAGAATCAATCGGAAAGCCTTTTTCAGCGAGTTTAATAGAAGGGGAAATTAATTTCTTCATTGAACGGGTTCCCCATTTATCCAGAGCTTCTTCCAGCCCTTTCAGCGTACCCGGAACACCGACGGCAGTACCTTTTGTCACACGTTCAGAGAAAGGAATCGCTTTCCCGTCTTCATCGAGAAACATTTCGGGCGTTGCGCCTGCTGGAGCACGTTCGCGGCTGTCAATGATCGTTGTATCCTTAGTTTTTCCGTCATACACCATCATAAAACCGCCGCCGCCAATACCTGACATCATCGGCTCTGTTACATTGAGTGCAAATTGAATGGCGACCGCTGCGTCAATGGCATTTCCTCCTTTTTTCAGCACATCAGCACCGATTTCCGAAGCGAGAGGATGCGCGGTGGCAACCATGCCGTCTTTCCCTACATCTACTTGTTTGTACTCATCGTAGCTTTTGGGCGGCTTTTTAGCTTCCGCGTGAAAAGGGGCACTTCCGGCGACTAACAGAACACTAAGCAAAGCTGTTAAACAGACGTTCCACGTTCTTTTCATGTTCTCCCTCCTATATCAAGCTATTATGTTACAATCTTAGCGTAAAAAACTTACAGCGTTTTCACAAGTGACAAATGGTATATTATATAGAACATTCACCCGTTTTTCTGTGCGAAAATGATTATATTGTTATGAGCCATGCCGCCAGCATTTCAGAAAAACCCACGCTAAGCAAATTCGGCTCTTTATTTACTTAAAGGACGTAAGGGATATAAACTTGTTGAATGTAATCCCTCAAACTTGTATTCTCCTAAGAAATTGATGTGTTCCCAACTTAAAGGCCATATATACGGCATTAGCCCTCTCGAAATTCACCTTCGTTCAGCTTTTTCATATAGACTATATTTCACATCTTATAGCATTAATTATAATATGAAGCATTGGTTCGCAGCAATTGATCTTGAAGGGCTCGCTCTCTACACTTTCCACTCTTCCAAAAAATATGGCTCCGGTGACGAGGTGAATTCAAACCTCAGACCTGATACCTGGGCTCCACAGATTTTTGAACCTCTCCAATTATATGAATCAGACTATGTATGATTACATAACAACTCGTCATTGTCATTTCGTTATCTTGCTGTTACATTCTAAAATGCTTTCAATAAGTTGCTTTGAGGGTTTCCGGGTTTATACTGAAGCTAGAGGTGATTCAAAATGACATACGATTGGAAAACGAATTCAAACCGAACTAATCAACAACCAGAATGTGACAGTCCAATTCTACCTGCCCCTGTTTCTGATGAACAATGGCAGGCTGTTGTTGATAATAATGCTTCTTATGACGGCCGATTTTTTTATGCAGTGAAAACAACAGGGATTTTTTGTCGCCCTTCTTGCAAATCAAGAGTACCCAAAAGAGAAAACATTGGCTTTTTTGAAACTGCTGATCAGGCACTAGCCGCACATTTTCGTCCTTGTAAACGGTGCAAGCCAACAGGGCAAAGATTGCCCGATGAGGAGTGGATTGCTTTCATAACCGAATATGTGGATAGCCACTGTGATGAAAAGTTGACGCTCGAAGTCCTTGCGTTTCTGAGTCATGGTACCCCTTATCACTTGCATAGAACCTTTAAAAAACTCAAAGGCATGACCCCAGTGGACTACATCCAGCATGTTCGAATAGAAAAGGCGAAAATGTTATTGACTACGTGTGATGCCCCAGTTTCTAAAGTTGGTGAGTCTATCGGACTTTCCAATACATCATATTTTATCACGCTGTTTAAGAGGAAAACCGGACAAACGCCGGAAGCTTACCGTAGACGGCAAAAACAACACTGAAGGAGGCTTTTTCGAATGGGAGCTAAAAAAAGCAGTTCTCTCTATTGGTCCTTGTTTTCTTATGAAAACTGGAAGATGTACATTGCCGCAACAAATGATGGTCTATGTTTTGTCGGATCACAAAATCAGCCATTCGAAGAATTGGTGAAATGGGCAAATCATTATTTGCCTGGAAACGACCTGATTCGAGATGACGAAAAATTGCAATCTTTTGCAGATGAGCTTGTTCATTATTTTCAAGGCAAGCTCAATCGGTTCACCATTCCAATCTTTTATCGCGGCACACCTTTTCAGGAAGCCGTATGGAAGGCACTATGTGATATTCCGTACGGTCAAACTTGCTCCTACTCGGATATTGCTCAACAAATTCAAAAACCGACTGCGGTTCGGGCCGTTGGGAGGGCCATTGGAACGAATCCGATCCTCATTACTGTTCCATGCCATCGTGTTATCGGCAAAAATGGATCGCTGACGGGCTATCGCGGCGGAATGGAAATGAAAACGCGACTGCTGGAACTTGAACGAGGCTTCGCAAACATACAACTTGTCTGATCAGACATATAGCATCTTTAGCCGAACTCAACTACATCAAAGGTTTGAAGACGATTCCCTATATCACAAGACCATCGACATGAAACGATATGGTTTAGTGGAATCGGGGAGTACAAATATGATCATACTCCCACAGGTTGGCATCATACGGCGGTCTTTCACGTTTGATAACAGTCGATAAGAACTCTGCTTATCCTACGGCAATTGAACAGAAAGAAAAAAGCAACCTGGGGATATGCAACTTAGACAACAAAAAGTACTTGAATAACGATTATCGCTTTATAAAGGCGCGAATCCGTTCTATGCTAGGGTTCAAATGTTTTGCGCAGCTTAGATCCATCCTTTCTGGAGTAGAAGCTATACAAAAGAATTCATCCATCAATTATTTCGACTTGCAGCATAAGTTACGATTTTGTTAGAAATCTATGTGCTTTATTCTCTTTTAATTTTGCACCAAGAACCCTATATACTCTTAAATTGTTATGAGCCATGTGCTATATTAGAATCAGTATACGGATTAAGAAAGGACTGCTATATGTATTTAACGATTAAAGAAACAGCTGAATATGCAAATCTTTCAGAGGATTATATTAAAAGTTTGGTGCTCGAAGGAAACATCAGGGCCGTTCATGACGGTGAGCAATTTTTGATTTATAAGGGACAGTTCAAAACGCATCTTGAACAGCTGGAGAATTACAAAGCACTCGTGCTGGAAATATTAAATGAACCGATCCCGGAAGATATTGATGTAAAGGATGAGGATTAGGACGCAATTTCATATTGTGTCTTTTTTTGTATATTTTTTTGGGTGAGTCAGAAAAACAGAAGCGTCAGATTTTGTTTTAAGAGGTTTTTTGACAACACCTAGAGTGATAAGTATCGAAGAGGTTGAAAGCTTTATATGAGGATTTAAATGCTGTTTTATAGGAAGGGGGAGTTTGAAAGTTTCCTTACCTGCTTATGTAACACTATGTATATTATGTTACATAAATACCGCCGTACTTTGACATTCAACGTTTTTCAGCTATAATAGTAACATAGGCCTCAAAATGTTACATAACTGTTTTTAAGGAGTTTTTTGATGCATATTGTACAGCCGATTCGCAGTTTAGAAAAAATTCAAGATGTAAAACGGTATTTGCTCAACAAAAACAAGCGGGATTACTTTCTGTTTATTTTCGGCATCAACAGCGCGCTTCGTATTTCTGATATTCTGCCGCTGCAAGTGAAGGACGTTAAAAATAAGGATCATTTATGGGCGACTGAAAGCAAAACGAAAAAGAAAAGAAAGATTCTTATTTTAGAATCGCTGAAACAGGAAATATACGAGTATACGAAAGATATGAAGGAAAACGAATATCTTTTTAAATCTGTCCGAACCAGAAAGCCGATTTCCCGGATTCAGGCCTACAGAATTTTAAGAGAGGCCGCCGCGGCATGCGGACTTGAGGAGATAGGGACGCATACGCTCCGGAAAACGTTTGGCTATCATTTTTATCAGCGGACAAAAGATATCGCCGAGCTGCAGAGAATACTGAATCATTCATCACCCTCGATTACAATGCGTTATATCGGTATAGATGAAGATACGACAAGGGCCGCGTATAAGGTTTTTGGAGGGCTTTAATACAAACGGCTTGAAAATATTGATCATCAGAGCTACTATATAAATACAAAAGCTCTAGTAGCACAGCGGATAGTGCAGCAGTTTCCTAAACTGCAGGTCGGGAGTTCGAATCTCTCCTAGAGCGTTTTTTAAATGAGATGGGTTCAGATTCATAAAGCTTTAAAACCCTTGTAAAACAAGGGTTTTTTGGTGTTTCTAGGAGTTTTTTAATTGGACAAGAATACGGTAGAAAACGATGTGAATTGATTTCTTTTTACACATTTTTCGCACTAGAATAAACCCAATGAGGAATAGAGAATCGTTCGACAAATTTTGCAAACTGTTACATTTCTAGATCTCTTGTTTGATAATAAAACAAGAGGTGAAAGGTTATGAACATTGTAGTTGACTTTTGGTTTGACAATGGAAATGTAAGAACAGCTAAAGTAAATGCAGAATCTGAGAAAGCACTTATCAAAGAATTACAAGAATGTGAACATTGGTATGAGTATGAGAATGGTAAGCGTATTGCAAATATTAATATGCGACTTGTAACGCAATTTGATGTAAGAGCGAAATAAAGTCTATCAAAAAGCATCCTTCGAGGTGCTTTTTATTTTGGCAATTGCATACCACAAAAGTTTTCAGGCGCACACAAGCGTTAGAAGAAAGAAACATTTTACTGTTGAAATTTTTGATATTCGTACTCAAGTAAAGATAAGTGTTCCCATTGATGTCATGATGTTTAATCTTGAACAAGAAATTCACTATTCTATTCAAGAGACTATGGGGGGGAGAAATTTGGCAAAACAACCACAATTGAAGATAAAGTAGAATTAACAGCTAAGAGCGACCCACAAGAATTAGTAGAGCAATGGATTCTTGAAGAAGACGTTTATGAAGTTACAATGGGTAACAATCTTTATCAATTCGAGGTGCCGGTAAATAAAAGATTTGCTGGTTTTAAAGAAAAAGTTACAAAGAAACCTGTTGAGGTAAAAATGGTAGATCATACCGAACGTCTAGAACCCAATAGAAAGTATTTAAACACTTTTAAAAAAGATTTCAAAAGAATAAGGGGATTCTTTAAGGCTGTCGAGGTTTTCTCGACAGCCTTAAAGTGCGTTAAGCGCCCTTTTTTGAGAAGAGATGTGGGAAAAATTCTTCCCATTTTAAATTGTGACATCGCGTCTCAAAAACGGCTCTTCAGCAGTTTTCTTTTTTTTTGTTAAAATAGTCGAAATAGGTGAGGGGCATATGGCTTTACTACGCTTTACAAGCTTTTATGGAATAAGCATCATTATATTGGTGGTCATAGCGAATTTTATTCCTTTCTTGGCGATGCCGTTATACTATGCTGCCGCAGCTTTAGTCTTTCTGATTGTTTATCTGATATATTATTATTCCCAAAAGGTTAGAGGGGGAAAAGGTATACAAATTGCACAATGAATAGGGGAAATAGACAAATAGACAACGAGCTTTTCGTCTGTTGTCTCTCTTTAGACCAAAAAAACGCCCGCTTATGAAGTGACCCCCTAAAGTTAGACACAGGTTTTCTGTAGACAGCTTTGAGGCATGAGTTCGGTATTGTACCGGACTCATGCCTTTTAGTTTTGCCTTTATTCGTTTTTGATTGTAGTAGTCAATATATCGTTCAAGTTCTTGCTTAAAGTGTTCGATACTTTCAAATTCTTTTAGGTACAGAAATTCAGACTTTAAGATACCAAAGAAATTCTCGATCACTGCGTTATCGTAACAGTTGCCTTTTCGGGACATGCTTTGTGTAATCCCGCGTTCTTTTAAGGCTTGCCTATAATGCTTCATTTGGTAATGCCAGCCTTGGTCGGAATGCATAATGGGCTTGTCCCCATCTTTCAAATGCTTGAATGCCTGATCAAGCATCACCGAAACAAGGGAATAAACAGGCCTTAAACCAATCGTATAGGTAATGATCTCACCATTAAACAGATCTAATATGGGCGATACGTACAGCTTCTGCCCAAATAATTTGAACTCCGTCATGTCCGTGACCCATTTTTCATTTGGCTTTTCAGCTTTAAAGTTACGAGCTAAACTATTAGGCGACACTTTGCCGACTGTTCCTTTGTACGAACGATATTTTTTCTTTCGAACCATACATTTTAGTCCGAGGGCTTTCATGATACGCAGCACTTTTTTGTGATTAACCTTTCGTCCCCGATTCTCTAGTTCATCACGAATACGGCGGTATCCATAACGGCCTTGATGTTCGTTAAAAATGGTTTGAATCATCTTTTTCATGTCGGCATCTCGATCAGGGCGATCGAAATGCTTTGCCCAATAATAGTAGGTACTGCGCGGAATACCTGCGAGCCTGAGAAGTGCTTTCACCGGATACTTATGCCTTAAATCATAGACTACTTGCGCTTTGTCTTGTTTGGTGATTGTTCCTTGTTTTGAACTAAGGCATTCAACTTTTTTAAATACTCATTCTCCATGCGCAGTTGTTCAATTTCTGCCTGTAACTCTTCTATTGACCCTTGAGCTGGTGCTTGTTTTCCTGTCTTCTTTTTCATGGACGAGCGCCCCTTTTTCTTTGGTTTTAAGGCGTCTGATCCCTGTGTTTCCATTATGTGCTGCCAGTTCCAAAGCGTTGAGTCAGAAGGTAAATTAAATATCGCAGCTGTTTCCAAGATAGACGTCCCATATTCATTCATATAGTGAAGTACGTCTAGTTTATATTGGACTGGATAATTTGTATATGACTTTAAGAACGCTTTTTCACCGTGATATTGATATTTTCTCACCCAATATTGGAGTACCCTTTTATGCACTCCAATATGATTTGCGATCCCAAGCAAACTCTCGTTGCCGTTTTAGCCAAAAGAAAAAGCACCTCCAAATTTTAGACTGTGTCTAAAATTTGGGGTGCACTTCACTTATGCCGGGCGTTTTTTATTATATAACGGCGTCAAATTGATTGACTTTCCATGTATTATTTTCTTTTACAAATGTCACTTTCCGTTTCGCTGCAGGTGACCCATCTAAAGCAGGAACAGTAAATTCGTATGTGACTGCGCCGCCTTTTTTAGAGATCAGTTTAGCAGTTGATTTTTTCCAGTTCAAAAGATTATCTCCATCGCCGATTGGAACCGCAAGTTTTCCTTTAGAAACAGTGAAATGATAATCTTTAAAGCCTTTTTCGATTGCTGTTTTTGTGAAAATAGGAGTTAAGTAATTCACTGCTTTTGCTTTAGTGCCTAGATCACTGCACATGTACACATATTGAAGATTTTGATACTCGAATGTGCCTGATGGGCAAACTGCTTTTTTTGCTTTTGGATTGTGCCCGCTCATTGTGTTCCAAAAGTGTTCTCTTGCTGATAATGCCAGCTCCAGAGCTTGTTTTTGTGATAAATCGCCTGATGTATGTTTCGCAAATGCATTTGTGCTTAATGACAGAATAAGTGCAATCGTTGTTAGAAATAGAAGACATTTTTTCATTGTGGTCCACTCCTTCAAAATCTCTTTCTCTTATATTACAAATGTTACAATAATTACGGATAGATTACAATACTTTTGCATAAATTATTTTTTGTTCTTTTACTCACAAAGAAATAGACTGTTACTTGCTAGTTTATTCTTCATAAGCTAAAAAGATGTGTAAAATTAGAAGAATCGGGAAGGGTTTCATATGGACAGTGATGAATAATAACATGTTGCATATCCTGTTTTTGTAAAAGGAATGGGGACATGTTTACAAACGAATTCAAATAAAGGAGTCCTTCAATATGGAAACATCACAAGAACAACTTGTAACCCAGAAGAAAAGCAATCCATCTGTCTGGCGATCTATGTCACTCTTTTTAGTGCCGCTTCTGCTAAGCAACGTGCTGCAATCAATAGGCCAGTTAGTCGGGATGATGGCTGTAGGCAGATGGCTTGGTGTTGATGCGGTTGCAGCTGTATCATCCTTTTTCCCGTTATTTTTTCTTTTAATCTCATTTACAATTGGAATCGGTTCAGGAAGTTCGATCCTGATCGGACAAGCCTACGGGGCGAAGAATGAGGAACGGTTAAAGGCTGTTGTCGGAACGACGCTCACGTTTACGTTTTTATTAGGGGTTGTGTTAGCCGTCATCGGCAGTATCTTTACCTTGGATATTCTTCGTTTAATGGGTACACCTGAAAATGTTATTCATGTCAGCGCCAGCTATGCACGTATTTTATTTTACGCTATGCCGTTTATGTTTTTATATTTTGCGTATACAACATTTTTGCGCGGAACAGGGGATTCTAAGACACCGTTTTATACGCTGATTGTGAGCACGGTCATCAACATAGCGCTTTTGCCCGTCTTAATCCTTGGTATGTTCGGTTTTCCGAAACTGGGCATATACGGATCCGCATATGCTACCGTCATCTCCACGATTGCGACATTTCTCGTTTTAATGGTGTATTTGCGAAAACGAAACCATCCGCTGCAATTTGATAAAACGGTGCGGCGCTATTTGAAAATGGATAAGGAACTGCTGGCTCTCCTGCTGCGCCTTGGGATTCCATCAAGCATCAATATGATTCTCGTCTCATTATCAGAGATAGCGGTTATTTCATTCGTCAACCACTACGGCTCTGATGCGACAGCTGCATATGGCGTGGTCAACCAGGTAGCCAGCTACGTGCAAATGCCGGCCGTCAGCCTCGGCATTGCGGTGTCTATTTTCGCCGCGCAATCGATCGGAGCGAACGAGTTTGACCGCTTGAAGCAGGTCATTCGCGTCGGAATTTGGCTGAATTATATTATTGGCGGCGTATTGATCATTCTGATCTATGTGTTTTCACAGCAGATTTTAGCGTTATTTTTAACCGAGAAAGACACACTTTACATCGCGCATCGTCTCTTGATGATTACATTGTGGAGCTATTTGCTGTTTGGAAATGCCCAAATTTTTTCTGCGGCGATGCGCGCAAGCGGAACGGTTTTATGGCCGACCGTTATTAGTATTTTCGCCATCTGGGGAGTAGAGGTGCCTGTTGCATTCGTACTTTCCCACTACACAAAACTCGAGATACTCGGCGTCTGGGTTGGCTATCCGGCTGCGTTTGCTGTCAGCTTGTTGTTGATTTATGGGTATTATCAATTCGTGTGGAAAAAGAAACAAATTACACGTCTCATCCAATAGACTCACGAAACACACCGTTCAAAGTGTTGAACGGTGTGTTTTTATTTGATCGAGAGAACATCAAATGGAGGAAATATGGCACAGTACATTGAATTCTTATACAAGCAATGAATCAAGGAGAGGTTGAGTTACATGTCAAACTACATTGAGAAGATTACGTATTTAGGAACACCTGCCATCAAAGCGGGCAACGAGCATATAGAAATAATTGTTGTTCCCGAGTGGGGGAGCAACGTCATTTCTCTCGTGGACAAAACAACAAAGATCCAGCTTTTGCGAGAACCAGAAACAGCAGAAAACTTCCGCCACACACCAACATTGTATGGAATTCCGATCCTGTTTCCGCCTAACCGGATAAGTGACGGCACATTCAGTTTCCGGGGCAGAACGTATCATCTTGATATCAACGAAAAAGATAAACACAACCATCTTCACGGGTTTCTTTATCAGGAAAAGTGGAACGTAGTGACCATGAAGCAAACTGATGAAGAAGTGATCGTTGAAACGGAAATTGATCTTTCAGAGCTTCCCCATGTATATAAGCAATTTCCTCATCATACCGTCGTTCGGATGACATATACGCTAAAGGGGAATACTCTATTTAAACATGCAACGGTCATGAACAAAGGAAAGGAAGCGTTTCCTTGGGGGATCGGTTATCATACTACATTTGTTTTTCCGGAAGAAAGCTCGTTATTCTCCCTGACAGCCGATCAGCAATGGGAGTTGAATGAACGCCTGCTGCCGACTGGGAAGCTGATGGATGTACCGAATAAAGAAGACTTGCATGAAGGGATGGATTTGCGCCACAAGCAGTTGGATGATGTCTTTTTATCTGCTTATCAGAAAAGAGGCGGAGAAAATCAGGCAGTCATTTATCATCAGCATGCACATCTAAGCATTATATATCAGGCAGATGAACAATTTAAACATTGGGTTGTATACAATGCGGACGCAAAACAAGGGTATTTATGCCCTGAACCTTACACATGGGTGACAAACGCAGTGAATCTTGATTTGCCTTCATCGCTCACTGGTTTACAAGTGCTGGAGCCGGGAGAAAAAACGACAGCCAAAAGCAGTATCACCATTGAACTGAATCATCAATAACCTATGATGAGGCGCAGAGAGGCGGGGTAAATAATGAAAAAAAGCATAAAGCTATATGTTGCTATTTTGCTGCTATTCGTCGTTGCTTCGGTGCCTTATATGCATCAGGCTGCGCAAGCGGCTGATAAACACGATGCACTTGCCGGGCAGATCGATAAGGTTTTAGCTGATCATCCTGCACTCGAAGGCGCAATGGCCGGCATCACCGTTCGCTCTGCAGATACAGGCGCTGTTCTATATGAGCATTCAGGAGACGTCCGAATGAGGCCCGCCTCTTCTCTGAAGCTTTTGACTGCGGCCGCGGCACTTACTGTTCTTGGCGAGGACTATTCCTTTACAACCGAGGTCCGGACAGACGGCATCCTCAAAGGAAAAAAACTGAATGGAAACCTTTATTTGAAAGGGAAGGGGGATCCGACACTTTTACCAGCTGATTTTGAAGAAATGGCTGAGCAATTGAAACAGTCCGGCGTGAAAGTGATTAAAGGCAATCTGATTGGTGATGATACGTGGTATGATGACAAGCGATTATCACCTGATTTACCGTGGAGTGATGAATACACGTATTACGGCGCTCAAATTTCCGCTTTAACAGTGTCTCCAAATGAAGACTATGATGCAGGCACTGTGATTGTAGAGGTCACCCCGGGTAAAAAAGAAGGGGAAAAGCCTGCCGTTTCTGTATCTCCGAAAACGGATTATGTAACGATTAAGAACAATGCTGAAACGGCTGCGGATGGTCAAAAGAAGGACCTCACGATCGAAAGAAAGCATGGGACAAACACGATCACAATTGAGGGTAGCGTACCGGTTGACGCAAGCAAGACAAAGGAATGGATTGCTGTCTGGGAGCCGTCTGGATATGCTTTAGATTTATTTAAGCAAGCACTAAAAAAACAAGGGATTACTGTAAAAGGGAACGTCATGAGGGGCAATACGACCGGTTCCTCAGACGTGTTAATCTCTCATCGTTCAATGCCTTTGTCAAAACTATTTGTTCCGTTTTTGAAACTAAGTAATAATGGACATGCCGAAGTGCTCGTAAAAGAGATGGGGAAAGCGGAAAAAGGAGAAGGGAGCTGGGAAAAGGGGCTCGAAGTATTAAACAGTACGCTTCTGGAATGTGGTGTTGATTCCAAATCACTGGTCTTAAGAGACGGATCAGGAGTCTCTCATATTAATGCTGTATCCTCCGACCAAATCTCAAAGCTGTTATATGACATTCAAGATGAAAAATGGTTCTCAGCGTATCTAAATTCTCTGCCTGTTGCGGGCAATAGTGACAGAATGATAGGCGGAACGCTGAGAAACCGCATGAACGACACTCCTGCACAAGGAAAAATAAGGGCAAAAACCGGATCGCTAAGTACGGTCAGCTCTCTATCCGGGTACGCAGAAACCAAGAGCGGAAAAACCCTTGTTTTCTCTATTCTTCTAAACGGATTGATTGATGACGAGGATGGAAAAGATATTGAGGATCAAATCGCTGTCATCTTAGCAAATCAATAATAGCGGCAGACCTGTTTTCCAAGCGAAAACAGGTTTTTTATGTCTCCCATAAATGATCAAAAACAGTATGTAAGACCTGACATAAAACGGTACTTTTATCACTTAATGTTCAAAAAAATGATAAAAAAAGAAAATTAACCTAAAGAAATAATACTATATTCAAAAAAATGTTATAAAAATTTAATATTTTTCATTGTACTTTAAAAAAAATCCGTTAATATAGTCCATATAAGGATTATATAGTCATATAATTACTTTTATCGTCATTTTTCTGCTTTTTTCTTATCCTCTTATTATAAAGAACTGGAGGGAATCCGTTGAGCGAACATACTTATTCTTTAACCCATGCCCAAA
The DNA here is from genome assembly GCF_040784915.1 of Bacillus vallismortis. Taxonomy (GTDB): domain Bacteria; phylum Bacillota; class Bacilli; order Bacillales; family Bacillaceae; genus Bacillus; species Bacillus subtilis_G. The sequence goes on along the minus strand of NZ_CP160797.1, from coordinate 2,183,782 downwards.
GGAGAGTGTGGTTTACCGAATTGCTGGAGCCAGGCACCGGCATTTGCAATCTCACGGCCTGTGTGAAATTCAGAGGCAATATTGATCTTGATGACCTAGAGGAAGCGTTGAATCATTCCATCTCCCGCAATGACGCCATTAGGTTTCAACTGCTAGAAGGAGAGGAGCTTGAACCGCGCCTGTATCTTACTGAATATCAATATACTTCACTTGGAATAATAGATTTTTCAAATGTTGAAATGATAGAAATAGAGCAATGGATACAAGATCAAGCGAGAATCCCATTTAAACTGTTCAACTCGCCCCTTTATCAATTTCATCTCCTAAGAATCCACACTCATGAGGTTTGGCTGTTTGCGAAATTCCATCATATTATAATGGACGGCATCTCCTTAAATGTGATGGGAAATCAAATTATAGACCTTTATCAAAAAATAAAAAAGCAAGATCCTTTACCCGATCAGCCTCAACCTTCTTACTTGAGCTACATCGAAAAAGAGAGTCAATATCTACAATCTTCACGTTTTGCAAAGGACCGTTTATTTTGGAGTCAAACCTTTCAGCAGCCGCCGGAATACCATTCGTTAGCCGGCCAGACGTCCTTACAAAAACAGAGCACATCCGCATCCAGAGATACCATCACACTTTCACCTCATCTAGGGCAAACGATTCGAATCTTTTGCGAAGAACAAAAGATCAATATCATTTCCTTATTTATGGCTTCATTTTACATATGCATCAGCCGGATCACCTCTAAAACAGATCTTGCCATTGGCACCTACTATGGCAACAGAGGGTCAAAGGCTGAAAAAGAAATGCTCGGCATGTTTGTCAGTTCTCTTCCCATCAGAATAACGGTTGATCCTGATGAAGATTTTCTTTCCTTTGTCCACAGAGTAGGCAGGGAACAGCTTTCCGTTATGCGTCATCAACGGTTTCCTTATAATTTGCTGGTGAATGAATTAAGAAAAGACCGGAAAGAATTACACAACCTTATCGGTATATCTATGCAGTATCAGCCGCTCCAATGGCACAAAGCAGACGGTTTTGACTATGAAACGGCGCTTTATTTCAGCGGATCCACCGCGAACGAGCTTTCTGTTCAAATACAGGAACGGATAGACAACGGAACCATACATTTAAATTTCGACTATCAAAATATCTTATTTTCTCTTGAAGATATTAAACGAATACAGCACCATCTGCTTACGTTGCTGGAAAACGCCCTTCAACATCCGCACAGTTTCATAAAAGAATTAGATATGACCAATGTAAGAGAAAAACAAAAATTATTGAATGAGTTTAACAAGACAGAAGCTATTGTGCCTAAAGCCCCAACCCTTCACGGGCTGTTTGAACGACAGGCGGCTTGCACACCGGAGCGGCCAGCCATCCGTTTTTCCGGCGGTTCGCTGACATATGCTGAGCTTGACATGTATGCCAGCCGGCTGTCCGCGCGCCTCGCGGCACGCGGCGTCACCAAGGAAAGCATCGTCGGTGTCCTGTCTGAGCGGTCACCTGACATGCTGATAGCTGTACTTGCCGTATTGAAAGCAGGCGGGGCGTATTTGCCGCTTGATCCTGCATATCCAGAGGAGCGGCTGAGCTACATGCTGAAAGACAGCGGCGCAGCTCTCTTGCTGACGCAGCCGAGATGTTCCGCACCGAACTTCTCCGGAGAGACACTTGAAGTTAACATAGCATCTCTTGCGAACGAAAAAGCAGAAAGTCATATGTTTGCTCCCGCTGACAGCGGTTCTCTCGCCTATGTCATCTATACGTCAGGCTCCACCGGACAGCCAAAAGGAGTAGCCGTTGAGCACCGCCAGGCTGTTTCCTTTCTGACCGGTATGCAGCATCAATTTCCGCTTCAGGAAGAGGACATTGTCATGGTGAAAACCTCTTTTTCCTTTGATGCATCTGTCTGGCAGCTGTTTTGGTGGGCGCTTTCCGGCGCTTCGGCTTATCTGCTTCCGCCCGGCTGGGAGAAAGACCCGGCATTGATCGTCAAATCCATTCATCGGGAAAAAGTGACGACGGTTCATTTTATTCCGGCTATGCTGAACAGCTTTCTGGGTCAAGCGGAAATGGAATCGTTGGGTGACGGGACAAGCCTGAAGCGTGTATTCGCCGGAGGTGAACCGCTTGCGCCCCATACGGCGGCCCGTTTTGCTTCTTTATTGCCGCAGGTTTCGCTGATCCATGGCTACGGGCCGACAGAAGCAACGGTAGACGCGGCATTTTACGTATTGGACCCAGAGCGAGACAGGGATCGCTTGCGGATTCCGATCGGGAAGCCTGTACCCGGTGCGCGTTTATATGTTTTAGATCCGCATTTAGCCGTACAGCCTTGCGGTGTCGCCGGCGAACTGTACATCGCCGGAGCGGGTGTTGCCAGAGGCTATTTGAATCGGCCGGCATTAACGAAGGAGCGTTTTCTTGAGGACCCGTTTTACCCGGGTGAACGCATGTACAAAACCGGGGATGTGGCGCGCTGGCTCCCTGACGGGAATATTGAATTCCTCGGCCGGTTGGATGATCAGGTCAAAATCAGAGGCTACCGGATTGAGCCCGGAGAAATTGAAGCAACACTTAGAAGCATAGAAGGTGTAAGGGAGGCGGCCGTTACCGTACGGACAGACAGCGGCGAGCCAGAATTATGCGCTTATATAGAAGGACTCGGAAGAAATGAGGTGCGGGCGCAGCTTGAAACGCTTCTGCCTGGCTACATGATCCCAGCCCATATGATAGAGATGGAACAATGGCCGGTTACGCCAAGTGGAAAGCTTGACCGAAAGGCCCTGCCAGCTCCTGACGGAGCGGCAGATGAAGAGACCTACACGGCGCCGAGAAATGTGACAGAGATGAAGCTTGCCCATCTGTGGGAAGACGTGCTGAAAAACGGACCTGTCGGGATTCGCGACAACTTTTTTGACCGTGGAGGACATTCCTTAAAAGCCACCGCGCTTGTGTCCCGGATCGCCAAAGAATTCGATGTACAGGTGCCGCTGAAAGATGTATTTGCCCATCCGACGGTGGAAGGGCTCGCTTCCGTTATCCGTGAAGGAACGGACAGTCCCTATGAAGCGATGAAGCCGGCGGAACAGCGGGAGACCTATCCGGTTTCCTCCGCCCAAAAGCGGATTTATGTCCTTCAGCAGCTGGAGGATGGAGGCACAGGCTACAATATGCCGGCTGTGTTAGAGCTGGAAGGGAAGCTGGACACCGAAAGGCTGGACAGGGCTTTCCAAGAGCTGATCAAGCGCCACGAGTCGCTTCGGACATCCTTCGAACAGGACGAAGGCGGCGAGCCGGTGCAGCGCATCCATGGCGAGGTGCCGTTTACATTACAGACAGCAGTCCTCGGCGAACAAACCGAACAGGAAGCCGCAGCCGCGTTTATCCAGCCGTTTGACCTCAGCCAAGCGCCGCTGTTCCGTGCCCAAATCGTACAGGTATCAGATGAGCGGCACCTGTTGCTGGTTGATATGCATCACATGATTTCAGACGGTGTTTCCGTCAACATTCTGATTCGGGAATTCGGGGCGCTTTACAACAACCGGAAACTCCCGGCGCTTCACATTCAATATAAAGACTACGCCGTATGGCAGGAAGGATATAAAAAAGGAGACGCGTACCAGACGCAGGAGGCGTACTGGCTGAAGCAGTTCGAGGGCGAGCTGCCGGTGCTGGATCTCCCGGCTGATCATACCCGTCCGCCGGTGCGGAGCTTCGCCGGTGACAAGGTCTCATTTACGCTTGATCAAGAAGCCGCATCAGGCCTTCATACACTGGCACGGGAGAATGGAAGCACACTGTACATGGTGCTCCTGGCGGCTTACACAGCGGTATTATCACGCTTAAGCGGACAGGAAGAGATCATCGTTGGATCGCCAATTGCCGGCCGGCCGCACAAGGACCTTGAGCCGATACTCGGCATGTTTGTGAACACGCTGGCGCTTCGGACACGCCCGGAGGGCGGGAAGCCGTTTGGACAGTATTTGCAGGAAGTGCGCGCCACTGCATTGGAAGCCTATGAACATCAGGATTATCCGTTCGAAGAGCTTGTCGACAAGCTTGGAGTGACGCGGGATATGAGCCGGAATCCAGTGTTTGATGCGATGTTTATCCTTCAAAATACAGAAAAGCAGGACATAGAACTGGAAGAAATAAAAGTCCGGCCAGCCAATTTCCCGCATCACATTTCTTTATTCGATATGACGTTTATAGCAACGGAAACAGATGGAGCCATTTGCTGTGAAATGGAATTCAGTACAGAGGTATTCCTGAAAGCCACGGTTGAACGCTGGGCAGCTCATTTCAGCGAATTTCTGCATGCGGCACTTTCTAAACCTGAAACAAACCTTTCACAAATAAATATACTTAGTGAAAAAGAAAAACAAAAAATAGCCTTTGAATTCAACAAAACTCAAGTTGAATTTTCTCAAAAAGATGTTCCTTTTCATCGCATATTTGAAGCGAGAGCTGAAGAAACACCAGAACATATAGCTGTTATTGATGACGAAACACAGATTAGCTATCGGATTTTAAACGAAAAAGCCAATCGCCTGGCACGGACATTGCAAAAAAGAAAAGGAACGAGGCCAACTGTGGCTGTTTTAGCCAAGCGATCCATTGATGCAATTGTTGGAATCCTAGCAGTGATGAAAGCTGGCGGAGTGTATATCCCAATCGATTCACACTACCCAAAAGCTCGCATTGAATACATTCTTCGTGATAGCGGAGCAGATATTCTTCTTTTACAACAGGAATTGAAGCATTTGATTTCAAATGCATCTGAATCTGAGATGTCCCACATCTGCCTTGATGATGAAGTCTCATATGAAGAAAATAGCTGTAACCTTAACCTATCACCCGCTCCTGAAGATGCAGCATATATCATTTATACGTCAGGAACTACAGGTGCGCCTAAAGGTGTTATTGTCACCTATCGTAACTTTACTCATGCTGCTCTTGCGTGGCGTCAAATTTATGAACTGGATCGGAAGCCTGTCAGACTGCTTCAAATCGCGAGCTTTTCATTCGATGTCTTCTCAGGAGATTTGGCAAGAACATTGACCAACGGCGGGACTCTCATCGTTTGCTCGGATGAAAAGCGGCTGGAACCTGCTGAAATATATAAAATCATGAGCTCTAAGAGAATCACAATGATGGAGTCCACACCTGCTCTCATTATTCCGGTGATGGAATATATATACCGTAACCAGCTCAAGCTTCCTGACTTAGACATACTGATTCTTGGTTCTGACATGGTGAAAGCTCAAGATTTCAAAACATTAACAGAACGATTTGGCCAAAGCATGCGCATCATCAATAGCTATGGTGTCACAGAGGCAACGATTGATTCGAGCTTTTATGAAACAAGTATGGGAGAAGAGTGGACGGGAGATAACGTGCCAATCGGCAGCCCGCTTCCAAATGTACGCATGTACGTACTCAGCCAGACTGACCAAATTCAGCCAATTGGCGCTGCCGGCGAATTGTGCATCGGCGGGGCAGGTGTTGCGAAAGGCTATCATAATAAACCTGACTTAACACGCATGAAATTTACAGAAAATCCATTTGTCTCAGGAGAAAGACTGTACAGAACCGGTGATCGAGCCTGCTTTCTTCCAAACGGAACGATCCGGCTTCTTGGCCGAATGGATTATCAAGTGAAGATAAATGGATACAGAATTGAAACAGAAGAAATTGAAAGTGTTCTGCTTCAAACGGGGCTTGTCAGAGAAGCTGCAGTTGCCGTTCAGCATGATAAGAATGGACAGGCTGGTTTATCAGCATATATCGTGCCTTCAGACGTCAACACGAATGCGCTTCGTACTGCTTTAACAAAGGAACTGCCGGCGTATATGATTCCTGCGCATCTAATTGCTTTAGAAAACATGCCGCTGACCCTAAACGGAAAGCTGGACAGAAATGCCTTGCCGGCTCCAGATAATGTGTTCTCGCGCCCATATACCGCACCAGTTAACGACATACAAAAAACGATGGCGTATATATGGGAAGATGTACTGAGCATGTCACGAGTCGGCATTCACGATTCCTTTTTTGAGCTTGGCGGAGACTCAATTAAAGCATTACAAGTGGCAGCACGTCTGGCAGCTGAAGGCTGGAGCATGACTATACGCGACTTATTCCGTTATCCAACAATTCAGGAACTAAGCGGACATATCACACCATTGGCATCTCAAGCGGATCAGGGGCCTGCGGAAGGTGAAGCTAACCTCACCCCGATTCAGCGAAGATTTTTCGGACAGGCTCATGCTTTTCACGATCATTACAACCAGTCCGTCATGCTTTTCAGTGAAAAAGGATTTAATGCTAACGCGCTTCGTCTAGCGCTGCGTAAAATAACCGAGCATCATGATGCAATTCGCATGGTTTTTCAACAAGACCAAAACGGCCATGTCGTTCAGTATAATCGCGGAATGAATCACAAAGATCATGAACTGTTCGGGCTTCACATCGCAGATTGGACAACAGAATTGCTGGAAAGAACTCATCTTGATGAAAAACTATCCGCTGAGGAAACCGTCATTCAAAGGAAAATGAATGTACAAAAAGGGCCTCTGCTGCAAGCAGGTTTGTTTAAAACGGCAGGAGGGGATCATCTTCTGATTGCGCTTCACCATCTTGTGATAGATGGCGTTTCTTGGAGAATTCTGCTTGAGGATTTAGCGGCAGCATACCAGCAGGCTTTAGAAAAACAAGAGATCCAACTGCCGCCAAAAACCGATTCTTATTTGTCCTACGCCAGTGGTCTTGCACACATAGCTGAGAATAAACAATTGCTTGCAGAAAAACCGTATTGGCAAACGATTTTGGACGCTCACAATGCTATTTTGCCTAAGGACACGAAAAATATGCCGGACAGACTGCAATTGAACAGTGATAGCTCGATGTTTGCACTATCCGGGGACTGGACTGAAAAACTGCTGTTTGAAACTCAGAAAGCCTATGGCACTGATGCCAACGAGCTTTTGCTTACGGCTTTAGGATTGGCGCTTTCTGAATGGACAGGGCACGATCAAATCGTGATCAGCACTGAGGGACACGGAAGAGAAGGGCATCTGCCAAATATTGATATTTCACGTACAGTTGGCTGGTTTACTTCCATTTATCCTATTCTGCTGGACATGAGTATTCCCGAGCCTTTCGAAGATCAGCTCGCTTACCGAATTAAGACGACAAAAGATATGCTGAGAAGAGTGCCGAACAAAGGAACTGGCTACGGATTGTTAACACACATAGGAGAACTGCCGCCGCATAAAGAGCCTGAGGTCAGCTTTAATTATCTCGGCCAATTTAGCGAAGAGAAGGAAGCTGAAACATTTCAATTATCATATTACCAGCCTCGTTACGAAATAGCGGGTGAGAGAGAACGAGAATATGAGCTGGACATCAATGCTCTCATTACAGACGGACGGCTTCAAGTAAAAGCGGTATACACCCCAGTATTCAGCAAACACACAATTGAGTGTTTTATGGATCGTTTTCACAGGCATCTTATCGAGACGATTGAGCATTGTTCGACGAAAAAAGCACGCGAAAAAACACTGAGTGATTTCAGCAATAAGGAATTAACTTTGTCTGCATTATCTAGCATCGAAAATCTTGTGAAAGATCTTTAACTTTTGAAAAGGTGTGTGGAATTGATGGCACAATCGGCACAAATTCAAGATATTTATCCGTTATCACACATGCAGGAAGGAATGCTGTTTCATTCACTGATGGATTTCAGCTCAAAAGCCTATGTGGAACAGACCTCGTTTACGATTACGGGGAGTCTATGTATCGACTCGTTTCAAAAGAGCTTAAACCTTCTTGTCTCCCGATATGATATTTTCAGAACGATTTTTATTAAAGAAGTACCAGATCTTACAGGGCCGCAGCAGGTAGTCTTATCAAACCGCGAATTGACAGTGTATAGAGAAGATTTTTCTTACTTGGCTGATCATGAACAGCAGGCCCTGATCGATGAATTTATGACCAAGGATCGGGAAAAAGGATTTAATTTGCAAAAAGATCCTTTAATGCGTCTTGCCCTTTTTGATAGAGGCGATAGCAAATATACGTGTGTATGGACACATCACCATATCATCATGGATGGCTGGTGCCTCGGCATTATTCTTAAAGAGTTTTTCAGCATGTATGATTCACTCAGCAATAACAGGCCTGTGCAGCTTGGAAGCACGGTACCGTACAGCCGTTATATTGAATGGCTTGGAGAACAAGATCAAGAAGAGACTGCCGCTTACTGGAGCGGATATTTGAAGGAATACGGCAATACCGCTTCTATTCCCCGGATAAAGCGCCGCCCAACGAACGGGGATTATAAAGCTGCTCAGATCAGCTTTTCTTTAGCGCCGGAAATGGTTAAGAAACTGACTGAGGCCGCGCAGAATTGGGGAGTTACACTAAACACGTTGTTTATGAGTATTTGGGGCGTGCTTCTGCACCGATATAACGCAGCTGATGATGCAGTTTTTGGTTCCGTTATTTCAGGACGCCCGTCAGCGATTGATGGGATTGAATCAATGGTCGGCTTGTTTATTAATACGGTCCCAGTGCGAATTCGATCTGCGGAGGGCATGACGTTTTCTTCGCTGGTCAAAGCCGTGCAGGAGGATATTTTATCATCTGAACAGCATGGGTATTACCCGCTTTATGACATTCAAAACCATAGTCCATTAAAGCAAGGTTTGATCGATCATATTTTTGTCTTTGAAAATTATCCTGTACAGCTTGATCAGGCATTACGCATTGAGAGCGAAAATGAGGAAAATGCGCTGAAGCTGGGTGACATTTCAATGTCAGAGCAAACCAATTACGACTTTAATATCGTTATCGTACCGGGAGAATCATTTTATATTAAATTCAGCTACAACGCAGCCGTTTACGAACGTGAAGAGATGCTGCGGATTCAAGGCCATCTAAAGCAAGCGCTGGATTGCATTGTCACACATCCCGATATTGCCGTCAGCGACATTAATATCGTGCCGCCGGAGGAACAAAAGCTTATCCAATTGTTTAACGAAACAAAGCATTCTTATGCGAACAAAACAATATCTCAATTGTTCGAGGAACAAGCTCACAAAACGCCTGAAGCTGCCGCATTGAAAATGGGTGATGAATACTGGACCTATCGCCAATTAAATGAAAGAGCTAATCAGATTGCGCACGCCCTGATAGAAAAAGGCGTTGGATCTGGAGATATCGTCGCTGTGATGATGGGGCGGTCAATGGAAATGCCTGCAGCTTTGCTCGGGATTTGGAAAGCAGGGGGCGCTTATATGCCGCTTGATCCAAATTTCCCAGAAGAACGTCTTTCTTTCCTGCTGAAGGACAGTCAAGCGGCTCAATTGCTGATAGAAGAAGACCTTATGACATTCATCCCGCCGCACTATGAAGGGGAAATGATACCGATAGAACGTACAGAAAGGCACCAAACAGCGGCTCCAGATGTGCCGCCTGGTGATCTTGCCTACTTAATCTATACGTCGGGAACGACAGGGCGGCCAAAAGGTGTTCTCGTTGATCATCAAGGTATTGCCAATACACTGCAATGGAGACGGGAAGAGTATGGCATGGCCGAACAGGATATATCCCTCCATTTGTTTTCATATGTGTTTGACGGCTGTGTGACGAGCTTGTTTACCCCGCTTTTATCCGGTTCGTGCGTACTGCTGACAACGGATGACGAAGCAAAGGATGTGCTAGCCCTCAAGAGAAAGATAGAACGCTATAAGGTCAGTCACATGATCATTGTTCCTTCTCTGTACCGGGTGTTATTGGAGGTGATGACTGCTGAAGATGCAAAAAGTCTTCGTATTGTGACATTTGCAGGTGAAGCGGTCACGCCTGATCTGCTTGAGATGAGTGAAAAGATTTGTCCTTCTGCAGAATTGGCAAATGAATACGGACCCACAGAAAACAGTGTGGCAACAACCATTTTGCGTCAATTGAACGAAAAAGAGAGGATCACAATCGGACACCCGATTGCAAACACGAAAGTATTTGTTTTACACGGAAATCAAATGCAGCCGATCGGCGCGACGGGCGAACTGTGTATTTCCGGCGCAGGTCTTGCCAGAGGATACTACAAACAGCCGAAGCTGACAGAGAAAGCCTTTTCCGATCACCCGTTTCTTGAAGGGGAGTGTGTATACCGAACAGGTGACGCAGGCCGTTTTTTGCCGGATGGAACGATTGAATATATTGGACGTTTTGATGATCAAGTAAAAATGAGGGGTTACCGCATTGAACTGAGAGAGATCGAAACAGTTCTTCGACAGGCACCGGGGGTGAAGGAAGCAGCGGTATTGGCTCGTGATGTTTCTGCTGAGGACAAGGAGCTTATTGCTTATATCGTTCCGGAAAAGGGAAGCAGTCTTCCGGATTTGCATCGCCATCTTGCTGGGACATTGCCGTCCTATATGATTCCCGCAAGTATTATCAACATCGGCAAAATGCCATTAACATCCAGCGGGAAACTTGACCGTTCAGCACTTCCTGAACCAAAAAACAATGCGGCTCTCACATACATGCCGCCCCGAACCTTAATCGAAGCTGATCTCGCACAGATTTGGGAAGATGTGCTGCATAAACAGAAAATCGGCATTCGTGATGATTTCTTTCAACTAGGCGGACAGTCCTTAAAAGCGGCCGCACTCGTATCAAGAATACATAAAAAGCTTCATGTCGAGCTGCCGCTCAGTGAGGTTTTCTCTTACCCGACAATTGAAAGCATGGCAGTCAAATTGATGAGCTTAAAAGAACATGCTTTTACACAGATTGAGCCTGCGGAGCAAAGAGAGGTCTATCCGCTGTCTTTCTCGCAAAAACGATTATATGCTCTTCATCAGCTGGCGGGTGACAGCACAGGCTATAACATGCCCGCTGTACTTGAATTGTGCGGAAATCTAGATCGCCAGCGGTTGAGAAGAGTTCTCGCAGAACTTGTGAATCGGCATGAAACATTGCGGACTGTTTTTGTGCTTGACAGTGGAGAGCCCGTGCAAATCATTTATCCAGAGATGGCTTTTGACCTGAAAGAGCTTGAAATGGAATCAAAACAAATGCTTGAGTCTGCAATCGAGTCCTTTATCAAACCGTTTGATCTATCGGCCGGTCCGCTCTTTAGAGCATGTGTCATTTCAATGGGCAATAACCACGGATTTTTGCTGCTCGATATGCACCATATCATTGCCGACGGTGTCTCGATGAGCACGCTTGTCCAAGAATTTACTGACTTATATTGCGGAAAGGAACTGCCAGCTTTAAATCTGCATTATAAGGATTTTGCTGTTTGGCAGCAAGAGAAGTTCCCGAAAGACCTATACAGAAAACAGGAGGCCTACTGGCTTGATCAGCTTGGCGGGAGTCTTCCTGTATTAGATTTACCGCTTGATAAAACTAGACCGCGTCTCCCTGATTTCAGCGGCGGAACAATTGAAGTAAACATTGATCAAGACACCGCAAATGAGCTGCACCGTTTAATGGCTGAAACGGGAACAACGTTGTATATGATACTTCTGGCTGTCTATTCTATTTTGCTATCCAAGCTTAGCGGGAAAGAGGATATTGTTGTCGGCTCGCCCGCTGCCGGAAGACCGCACGCTGATCTGGAGCGCGTCATCGGGATGTTCGTAAATACATTAGCGATGCGCAGCCAGCCGGAGGGCCACAAAACGTTCAGCTCGTATTTGCAGGATATTCGCCGTCTGGCTCTGACAGCTTATGAACATCAGAATTATCCTTTTGAAGAGCTGGCAGATAAGCTCGATACACATCGAGAGGTAAATCGCAACCCGCTGTTCGATGCGATGCTCGTGCTTCAAAACAGTGAAGATTTCCAGTTTGAAGTGCCAGGTCTATCGATTTTGTCTGTCACTCCAAAACACGATATATCCAAATTCGATTTGACATTACACGCTGAGGAGCATTTAGACGGAATTCGCTGCCGTTTTGAATACAACACCGCTCTTTTTGAAGAAGAGACCATTGCGCGATGGGCATCCTATTTTACTGAACTGGTGAAAAATGTAATAACAAATAACGAGATGAGAATTTCGGAAATGCAATTGCTACCTGCTGCAGAGCGAGAGCTGCTCCTTGAAAAAATGGGACAGTATGCAGCTTATCCGAGAAATGAAAACATTGTAAGCTTATTTGAAAAGCAAGCGGCTGAACATCCTGATCATATCGCAGTGGTGTGCGGCCACTCTCAGCTTACTTATCGAGACCTGAAAGAAAAAGCAGACCGGACAGCTGCTATGCTCATCAAACAAGGGGTCGGCACTGGGGACATCGTCGGTCTGATGCTCGATCGGTCACCTGATATGATCATTGGCATTTTATCAATTTTAAAAGCGGGAGGGGCCTACTTGCCAATTGATCCTGAATATCCTCGGGACCGTATCAGCTTTATGCTCAATGACAGCGGGACAGAACTGTTGCTGACAGAGCGCGGACAAAATAAACCTGCAGACTACAGCGGGGAAATGTTGTATATCGATGAAGCTAAAAATGATTCAATTCCGTCTGATTTAAAAAGCCAAGAAACTCTGGCGGATCAGCTGGCATACGTGATATATACATCCGGAACGACGGGCAAGCCAAAGGGCGTCATGGTCGAGCACCGCAATGTGATCAGTCTTTTAAAGCATCAAAACCTGCCTTTTGAATTTGGCCATGAAGACGTCTGGACGTTCTTTCATTCATATTGCTTTGATTTCTCTGTATGGGAAATGTTCGGTGCGTTATTGAACGGAAGTACACTAGTCGTGGTCTCTAAAGAAACAGCCCGTGACCCCCATGCATTCCGATTATTGTTAAAAAAAGAACGCGTCACTGTACTCAATCAGACTCCGACTGCTTTTTACGGCCTGATGCATGAAGATCAAAACCATCCGGATCGATTAAACATCCGGTACGTCATTTTTGGCGGCGAAGCTTTACAGCCCGGCATGCTTCAAAGCTGGAATGGTAAATATCCTCATACTGAACTAATCAATATGTACGGTATTACAGAAACAACAGTGCATGTAACATTCAAAAAATTGTCCGCAGCAGACATTGCAAAAAATAACAGCAATATCGGACGGCCTCTTTCAACTCTGCAGGCTTATGTAATGGATGCTCATATGAATCTGCAGCCGATCGGAGTTCCAGGGGAGCTTTATATAGGCGGTGAAGGCGTAGCACGGGGATATTTCAACAGAGATGAGCTGACCGCTGACCGTTTTGTACCCAATCCGTATCTTCCGGGGGACAGATTATACCGAACGGGAGATCTTGCTAAACGCCTGTCAACTGGCGAGCTGGAATACGTAAGCCGCATTGATGGTCAGGTTAAAGTCAGAGGGCATCGTATCGAGTTAGGCGAAATCCAAGCGGCGCTTCTTCAGCTTCCGATTATTAAAGAGGCGGCTGTCATCACAAGAAAAGATGAGCAAGGGCAAACAGCTGTTTATGCTTATTTGGTGACAAAAGATAGACAGGCGGCGAGTACATCAGACATCCGTGCTTCTCTAAAAACCATGCTGCCTGACTTTATGCTGCCCGCTCGTTTAATACAGATTGACAACATCCCGCTGACTGTTAATGGAAAGCTCGATCAGAAAGCACTGCCGGAACCTGATAAACATGCTTATACTGCTGATGATATCAGCCCTAGAAATGAGATCGAAAAGGTAATGGCTGATATTTGGGAGGAGCTTCTTGATGTGAATGAGCTGGGCATAAGCGCCAATTTCTTTGAACTTGGCGGAGATTCTATTAAAGCGCTGCAAGTTTGCGCCAGACTGAAGCAACGCGGATTCGAAACGACAGTACGTGAGATGTTTGAACATCAGACTCTGGGTGAACTGTCCGCTCATGTTCGAAAAGCCGTACACGTCATTGACCAAGGTCCGGTAGAAGGCGAAATCACTTGGACACCTGTCCAGCAATGGTTTTTCTCGCAATCTCTGGAGATGCATCATTTTAATCAGTCCGTTATGCTCAACCGGACTGAACGATTTGATGAAATTGCGCTTAGAAAGGTGCTAAGAAGCCTGGTGACTCATCATGACGCACTGAGAATCGTATGCCGGTATGAAAATGGCAGGCCGGTTCAGATAAATAAAGGGATAGATCTGCCAGATAAGGAGCTATATTCTCTTGAACTGTTTGATGTAAAGGGTAACTTAACAGAAGCACATAACAGGATTAAGGAAGTCGCCAGCCAGATGCAGGAGCATATTCGTTTGGAAACCGGCCCCTTGCTTCACGCTGGATTGTTTAGAACCGAAAATAGTGACCATTTGTTTCTGACGATTCATCACTTGGTTATTGATGCGGTTTCATGGCGCATTTTGTTCGAGGATTTTTCAACAGCTTACAAACAGGCAGTCTCAGGAGAATCTATTAAACTGCCGCAAAAAACAGATTCATATTTAACGTATTCACAAAGAATAGCTGACTACTCTAAAAGCCGCCAGATGCAGCGCGAAGCAGCGTATTGGGAAGAGCGCGAGAACCGTCGCATTCAACCTATTCCTAAAGACAATGACGCAGCGCCTAACCTATTCAAAGATACAGAAATGATTGAATTTGAGCTGTCCCGCCATCACACCGAATTATTGTTAACTGCTGCAAATAAAGCATACAGCACGGAGATGAATGATATCCTTCTGACAGCTTTAGGTCTTGCTCTACAACAATGGACGGGCTCTGACCAGTTTAAAATCAGCATGGAGGGCCATGGAAGGGAGTCATATCTTGCGGACATTGATATGAGCAGAACTGTCGGTTGGTTCACCTCGATTTATCCTGTGTGGCTTGATATGAGCGATTCTGATCACAAGAACAAAGATGAACGGCTGGGCCATCTTATTAAACAGACAAAAGATATGCTGCATCGTATACCGAATAAAGGCGCAGGCTACGGTGTGCTGAAATATATCAGCAAAAGATGGGGCTCTGAGAAAAACACCCCGGAAATCAGCTTTAATTATTTAGGCCAGTTTGATCAGGATATTCAATCAAAAGCCTTTGAGGTTTCTGACATCAAACCAGAAAATGAGATCAGCCCGAACTGGGCGCGGCCTTATGCTCTGGATATCAGCGGAGCTGTTTCTTCGGGTTGCCTGAACATGCACATCATCTATAACAGGCTTCAATTTGAGGAAAAAACAATCCAAACATTTGCCGGGCATTTTAAACAGACTCTGGAAAACATCATTGAGCATTGTACGGGCAAAGAAAACCGAGAATGGAGCGCATCTGACTTCACCGATGAAGATTTAACGCTTGATGAATTGAGTGAGATTATGGGAGTCGTCAACAAACTATAGGGAGAGGAGATTCATACTGATGCCGCAGCAACCCGAAATAAAGGATATATACCCTTTGTCATTTATGCAGGAAGGGATGCTTTTTCACTCACTGTATGATGAACAGTCAAGAGCTTATTTTGAACAGGCTTCTTTTACGATACATGGACAGCTTGACTTGGAGCGTTTCCAAAAAAGTATGGATGGTGTTTTTGACAGATACGAAATCTTCCGAACAGCGTTCATCTATAAAAATGTAGCCAAACCTCGCCAGGTCGTGCTCAAGCATCGTCCTTGCCATGTTCATTTTGAAGATATTTCCCATCTCAATGAAAGAGATAAAGAACATTGCACCGAGGCATTCAAAGAACAGGATAAATCCAGAGGCTTCGATCTCCAAACGGATGTACTGATGAGAATAACTATTTTGAAATGGGGGCCTGATCGTTATATCTGTATCTGGAGCCATCATCATATTTTAATGGATGGCTGGTGTTTAGGCATTGTTATTAAAGACTTTCTCCACATTTATCAAGCGCTCGGAAAAGGACAGGTTCCTGATTTGCCTCCCGTACAGCCGTACGGGACGTATATTAAATGGCTGATGCAGCTAGACCGAGAAGAAGCAGCTGAGTATTGGAAAAAAAGGCTTCTGCATTTCGAAAAAGCGACGCCTCTGCCCAAAAGAACAGATCAAATGCCAGATGGGACATTACAGCAGATCACGTTCACTATTTCTGAAAAAGAAACCTCCGAATTACAGAAAATCGCAACAGCGACTGGTGCGACGCTAAACACTGTTTTCCAAGCTTTATGGGGAATCATGCTCCAAAAGTTCAATCGCTGCGGCGATGTTGTGTTCGGATCAGTTATATCAGGCAGACCTTCTGAGCTAAAAGATGTGGAAAACATGGTCGGCCTTTTTATCAATACCATTCCTATTCGAGTCCAAAGTGATTCCCTTTCTTTTTCTGACCTAGTCAGCAGGATGCAAAAGGATATGACTGAAGCAGAAGCGTATAGTTACTTCCCTTTATATGACATTCAGGCACAGAGTGCTCTTAAACAAGAGCTTATCGATCATATTATCGTCTTTGAAAATACACCTACCCAGCAAGAGATTGAAGGGCTGAATCAGGCTGGATCATTTGATTTCTCCGTTAAAGATTTTGAGATGGCAGAGGAGACCAACTATAGATGCAGTGTCAAAGTGATCCCAGGCCGTACCTTGTACGTTCGGATTCATTTTCATACTGGCGCTTATCAATCAAATATGATGTCTGAGATAAAAGATTATTTACAGCACATGATCTCTGACATCATCTCTGATCCAACTCTTTCCGTGTCAAAGATGACATTGCTGGATGAGAACAAAACAAGGAAAATCGTTTCTCAAAATAACAGGTCTGTATCCGTTTCGCCTAAAGCCCCAACCCTGCACGGACTGTTTGAACGACAGGCGGCTTGCACACCGGAGCGGCCAGCCATCCGCTTTTCCGGCGGTTCGCTGACATACGCTGAGCTTGACATGTATGCCAGCCGGCTGTCCGCGCGCCTCGCGGCACGCGGTGTCACGAAGGAAAGCATCGTCGGTGTCCTGTCTGAGCGGTCACCTGACATGCTGATAGCTGTACTTGCCGTATTGAAAGCAGGCGGGGCGTATTTGCCGCTTGATCCCGCATATCCAGAGGAGCGGCTGAGCTACATGCTGAAAGACAGCGGCGCAGCTCTCTTGCTGACGCAGCCGGGATGTTCCGCACCGAACTTCTCCGGAGAGACACTTGAAGTTGACATGGCATCTCTTGCGAACGAAAAAGCAGAAAGTCATATGTTTGCTCGCGCTGACAGCGGTTCTCTCGCCTATGTCATCTATACGTCAGGCTCCACTGGACAGCCAAAAGGGGTAGCCGTTGAGCACCGCAATGCCGTTTCTTTTTTGACCGGCATGCAGCGCCAGTTTCCACTTCAGGAAGAGGACATTGTCCTGGTGAAAACCTCTTTTTCCTTTGATGCATCTGTCTGGCAGCTGTTTTGGTGGGCGCTTTCCGGCGCTTCGGCTTATCTGCTTCCGCCCGGCTGGGAGAAAGACCCGGCATTGATCGTAAAATCCATTCATCGGGAAAAAGTGACGACGGTTCATTTTATTCCGGCTATGCTGAACAGCTTTCTGGATCAAGCGGAAATGGAATCGTTGGGTGACGGGACAAGCCTGAAGCGTGTATTCGCCGGAGGTGAACCGCTTGCGCCCCATACGGCAGCCCGTTTTGCTTCTTTATTGCCGCAGGTTTCGCTGATCCATGGCTACGGGCCGACAGAAGCAACGGTAGACGCGGCATTTTACGTATTGGACCCAGAGCGAGACAGGGATCGCTTGCGGATTCCGATCGGGAAGCCTGTACCCGGTGCGCGTTTATATGTTTTAGATCCGCATTTAGCCGTACAGCCTTGCGGTGTCGCCGGCGAACTGTACATCGCCGGAGCGGGTGTTGCCAGAGGCTATTTAAATCGGCCGGTATTAACGGAGGAGCGTTTTCTCGAGGACCCGTTTTACCCGGGTGAACGCATGTACAAAACCGGGGATGTGGCGCGCTGGCTCCCTGACGGGAATATTGAATTCCTCGGCCGGTTGGATGATCAGGTCAAAATCAGAGGCTACCGGATTGAGCCCGGAGAAATTGAAGCAACACTTAGAAGCATAGAAGGCGTAAGGGAGGCAGCCGTTACCGTACGGACAGACAGCGGCGAGCCAGAATTATGCGCCTATGCAGAAGGACTCGGAAGAAATGAGGTGCGGGCGCAGCTTGAAACGCTTCTGCCCGGCTACATGATCCCATCTCATATGATAGAGATGGAACAATGGCCGGTTACGCCAAGCGGAAAGCTTGACCGAAACGCCCTGCCAGCTCCTGACGGAGCGGCAGATGAAGAGACCTACACGGCGCCGAGAAATGTGACAGAGATGAAGCTTGCCCAGCTGTGGGAAGACGTGCTGAAAAACGGACCTGTCGGGATTCGCGACAACTTTTTTGACCGCGGAGGACATTCCTTAAAAGCCACCGCGCTTGTGTCCCGGATCGCCAAAGAATTCGATGTACAGGTGCCGCTGAAAGATGTATTTGCCCATCCGACGGTGGAAGGGCTCGCTTCCGTTATCCGTGAAGGAACGGACAGTCCCTATGAAGCGATGAAGCCGGCGGAACAGCGGGAGACCTATCCGGTTTCCTCCGCCCAAAAGCGGATTTATGTCCTTCAACAGCTGGAGGACGGAGGGACAGGCTACAATATGCCGGCTGTGTTAGAGCTGGAAGGGAAGCTGGACCCCGAAAGGCTGGACAGGGCTTTCCAAGAGCTGATCAAGCGCCACGAGTCGCTTCGGACATCCTTCGAACAGGACGAAGGCGGCGAGCCGGTGCAGCGCATCCATGGCGAGGTGCCGTTTACATTACAGACAGCAGTCCTCGGCGAACAAACCGAACAGGAAGCCGCAGCCGCGTTTATCCAGCCGTTTGACCTCAGCCAAGCGCCGCTGTTCCGTGCCCAAGTCGTACAGGTATCAGATGAGCGGCACCTGTTGCTGGTTGATATGCATCACATTATTTCAGACGGTGTTTCCGTCAACATTCTGATTCGGGAATTCGGGGCGCTTTACAACAACCGGAAACTCCCGGCGCTTCACATTCAATATAAAGACTACGCCGTATGGCAGGAAGGATATAAAAAAGGAGACGCGTACCAGACGCAGGAGGCGTACTGGCTGAAGCAGCTCGAGGGCGAGCTGCCGGTGCTGGATCTCCCGGCTGATCATACCCGCCCGCCGGTGCGGAGCTTCGCCGGTGACAAGGTCTCGTTTACGCTGGATCAAGAGGCCGCATCAGGTCTTCATACACTGGCACGGGAGAATGGAAGCACACTGTACATGGTGCTCCTGGCGGCTTACACAGCGTTATTATCACGTTTAAGCGGACAGGAAGAGATCATCGTCGGATCGCCAATTGCCGGCCGGCCGCACAAGGACCTTGAGCCGATACTCGGCATGTTTGTGAATACGTTGGCGCTTCGGACACGCCCGGAGGGCGGGAAGCCGTTTGTGCAGTATTTGCAGGAAGTACGTGACACTGCATTGGAAGCGTATGAACATCAGGATTATCCGTTCGAAGAGCTTGTCGACAAGCTTGGAGTGACGCGGGATATGAGCCGGAATCCGCTGTTTGACGTGATGTTTGTTCTTCAAAATATGGATCAGGAATCGATTCATTTGGATAAACTGCATCTAAAACCTGCAGCAAACAATGGGCATCAAACGTCAAAATTTGATTTAACCCTGTATGCTCACGAACAGCCCCGGGGTTTGCTGACGTTCCAAATGGAATTTAGTACGGACTTATATAAGAAAAAAACGATAGAAAAGTGGCTTCAATACTTCATCAATATGTTACTCTCCATCATCCAAGACAGCAAAGCCGCTCTCGGAACAATAAATATACTGAATGAGGATGAGACCCATTACCTTATCCATGAGCTCAATCGTACAAAAATAGAATATCCAAGAAATGAAACCATCAGCAGGCTCTTTGAAATGCAGGCGGAACAAACGCCTAATGCCATAGCAATTGTCAGCGATACACAAGAGTTAACTTACGCGGATCTGAACAGCTGGGCAAATCAAATTGCTTCACTTTTACAGAGAAAGGGAGTCGGGCCTGATCGAGTCGTAGCCTTGTTGGCAGGACGAACGCCAGAACTCATAGCCGGAATGCTGGGTATTCTAAAAGCGGGGGGAGCCTATTTGCCTATCGCTTCTGATCTGCCTGTTGAGCGAATAGCTTACATCCTGTCAGACAGCGGAGCGACATTCCTTCTTCAATCTGAAAAAGTCGACAAACGGCTATTAGACATTGAATGTGAACAAATCATAATCGAAGACATTCAAAAGCAGGGAGAAACGACGAATATTGAATCGTCTGCAGGGCCGCATTCGCTCGCTTATATCATTTATACCTCTGGATCAACCGGTAAACCAAAGGGTGTCATGATTGAGCAGCGAAGTGTCATTTGCCTTGTTAAAAACAGCAATTATATTGCATTTACACCTGCAGACCGTCTTCTCATGACATCATCTATCGGTTTTGATGGTGTGACATTTGAAATATTTGGACCGCTGCTAAATGGGGCAGCTTTGCACCTGTCCGAGAAACAGGCATTTCTCGATCCCCATCAGCTTAAGAGATACATAGAACATCACGGGATCACAACGATGTGGCTGACATCTTCTCTATTCAATCATTTGACAGAGCAAAATGAGACAACATTTTCACAGCTGAACCATCTGATTATTGGCGGAGAAGCTTTGTCGGTGAGCCACATCAATCGAATTAAAAATGTCTGCCCGGAAGTATCGATATGGAACGGATATGGGCCAACCGAAAATACAACTTTTTCGACGTGCTTTCACATTCAAAAAACATATGAACTTTCCATTCCGATCGGGCGGCCGATTGGTAATTCCACCGCTTATATCTTAAATAAATGGGGAATGCTGCAGCCGATCGGAGCTGTTGGCGAACTTTGTGTCGGCGGAGATGGCGTCGCCAGAGGATATTTGGGCCGTCCTGATTTAACGAGAGAGAAATTTATCCCAAACCCATTTGCGTCTGGCGATCGACTGTACCGCACAGGTGATCTGGCGCGCTGGCTTCCCGATGGCGCAATTGAGTACGTTGGCCGTATTGATGATCAAGTAAAAGTCAGAGGCTACCGGGTGGAGCTGGGTGAGATCGAATCAGCACTTCGCCAAATAGAGGGGGTCAAAGAAGCAGCTGTTTTGGCACGTACAGGACAGACAGGGAGCAAAGAGCTGTTTGGCTACATCAGTGTGAAAGCAGGCGCGAATGCTGAACAAGTGCGTTCTCTTCTCGCGCGTTCACTGCCAAATTATATGATTCCGGCGTACATCATTGAAATGGATACGCTTCCGCTCACATCAAACGGCAAATTGAACCGGAAAGCACTGCCTGAACCAGATTTTGCATCTAAACAAACGTACGTCCCGCCACGCAACGAACTTGAAGAGCAGCTGGCATTGATCTGGCAGGAGGTTCTAGGCATCCAGAGGATCGGAATAGAGGATTCTTTCTTTGAATTGGGCGGAGATTCAATCAAGGCCCTTCAAGTTTCTGCACGCCTCGGACGCCACGGGTTAAGCCTGCAGGTAAGTGATTTATTCCGTCATCCAAAGATAGAAGACGTATCACCATTTATCCGTAAGACAGAAAGAATCATAGAGCAAGGACACGTTGAAGGAGATGTTCCATGGACGCCTGTTCAGCAATGGTTTCTTTCACAAGATATTGAAGAACGACACCATTTCAATCAGTCTGTCATGCTTTTTCATTCTGACCGTTTGTCTGAAGACGCTCTTAGAGCATCCTTAAAAAAACTGGCGGAGCATCATGATGCGCTTCGGATGGTTTATCGCAACGATGACGGGCGGTGGACTCAAATCAACCAAAGCATACATGAATCACAGCTATATAGTTTAAGAATATCTGATCTTTCACAGACAGAAGGCGATTGGGAAACACAAATCAAACAAGAAGTTGCAGATCTTCAGCAAAGCATCAATTTGCAGGAAGGACCATTGTTACATGCCGTGTGGTTTAAAACATTGACCGGAGATTACTTGTTCCTTGCAATCCATCATCTTGTTGTTGATGGTGTGGCATGGCGGATTTTGCTGGAGGATTTGTCAGCAGGGTACCAACAAGCGGCTTCTGGCCAGGCGATTCAGCTTCCGCCTAAAACTGATTCCTATCAAGAATACGCCAGACGGATTCAGGAATATGCCCAAAGCAGCAAGCTGATTCGCGAAGAGGCGTATTGGCGAAGTGCAGAAGAACAGCAAGCTGCGGAACTGCCATATGAAATGCCGCTTCAAGAGAACATCGGCTACTGCAAGAGGGACTCGGTAAGCTTTTCACTCTCTGAAGCAGACACTGACGTTTTGCTGCAAAACGTCAATCACGCCTATGGTACAGATACACAAGATATTCTGTTAACCGCGGCTTCCTTGGCGATTTGTGAATGGGCAGGCGCAAGCAAGCTCCGAATCGCTATGGAAGGACACGGAAGAGAACACATTATGCCGGAGTTAGATATCAGCCGGACGGTCGGCTGGTTTACATCCATGTACCCGGCCCTCATAAGCTTTGAAAATCATAGGAATGAGCTCGGGACGGCAGTAAAAACCGTAAAAGATACACTGGGCCGGATACCAAACAAAGGGGTGGGTTACGGTATGCTGAAATACCTCACACACCCTAAAAACAAAAGCATTACGTTTTCAAAAATATCTGAAATCAGCTTTAACTATTTGGGTCAGTTCAATGACATAGAAAGACAGGGCAGTTTCCGCCCATCAAGTCTTGGAAGCGGAACGGATATCACTCTTACATGGAAGCGTGAGCAAATCATTGAGATAAGTGCTATGGCAGCAGACAAAAAGCTTCATTTCAATCTTAGTTATCCGCCAGCCCGCTTTCATCGAAACACAATGGAGCAGCTTATCAACAGGATCGAACACTTTTTGCTGGACATTATGAAACACTGCGCCGGTAAACAGAAAGCAGAAAAGACACTGAGCGATTTTAGCAGTCAATCATTAACGACAGAGGATTTGGACAGTATATCCAGCTTGGTGGAAGAATTGTAGAAAATTATGACAGGGAGACATGAACATGACAAAAGCGAATTCAATTCAGGATATTTATCCGCTGTCTTACATGCAGGAAGGGATGCTTTTCCATTCCCTCCTGCAAAAAGATTCACAAGCATATGTCGAGCAAGCTTCTTTTACAATAGAAGGGGCAGTCAACCCGCAGTGTTTTCAAAACAGCATCAATGCTCTTGTAGCCAGACACGATATTTTCAGAACGATTTTTATCAGTCAAAATGTTTCATCTCCCCAGCAGGTTGTCCTGAGAGAACGGAATGTCATCGTACAGGAAAAAGACATTACGCATTTAAATGAAGAGAAGCAGTCACAGTTTATCAAGCAATTGAAAGAAGAGGACCGGGCTCAAGGGTTTCAGTTGCAAAAAGATATGCTCATGCGCATTACTCTGATTCAAATAGGAGAGGGCCAATACACTTGTATTTGGACCTTTCATCACATCATGATGGATGGCTGGTGTCTTAGCATTGTGCTAAAAGAATTTCTCCATATTTACGCATCTTATGTATATGGCTCCCCTATCTCATTGGAGCCGGTCCAGCCATACGGAACGTATATTAAATGGCTGATGGAGCAAGACAAAGAACAGGCAGTTTCATATTGGGAACATTATCTTTCCGGCCATGAACAGCAAACCATGCTCCCGAAGCAGAAAAAAACAAAGGGGAGAAGCAGGCAGGAACACGTTACTTTTTCATTCTCTAAGGGAGAAAGCAGCAGGCTTTCGGAGCTTGCCGCAAGAGAAGAAGTAACACTCAGTACAATTTTCCATACCATTTGGGGCATTCTGCTTCAAAAATATAATAATAACGATGACGCCGTATTCGGTTCTGTCATGTCAGGAAGGCCCGCCGAAATCGAAGGCATTGAACAGATGGTAGGCCTTTTCATTAACACGATACCGGTTCGGGTGCAGGGGGAAAAAACGCCATTTCTACAGCTCATAAAAAATATGCAAAAAGACCGTCTTGCCGCTGAAGCATACAGCTACCACCCTTTATATGAAATTCAAGCCCGTTCAGCGGTTAAGCAAGGGTTAATTGATCATATTCTCGTATTTGAAAACTATCCGGTTCAGCAAGAGATTCAGATGCTGAATAAACAGGAACATGCTTCTGATCTTTTTCAGATTCATAACTTCACTGTGGCAGATGAAACCAACTACAGCTTTTATCTTATGGTGGCGCCAGGTGAAGAAATCCATATCAAAATGAGCTATGATGCTGAGCAGTATGATCGGTCTTTTGTGCTTTCTGTCAAGGGGCATCTTCTGAATGCCGTATCACAAATCTTAAATAATCCGAATCTTCCACCCTCAGAAATTGATATTACAACAGACCATGAAAAGCAGCAGATGATTGGAAAAATCGCAGATCATGCACCAGTTTACGAAACCCTCCATGCTATGTTTGAAGCACAAGCGGAAAAGACACCGGACGCTTATGCTGTAATTGATCAAGCCTGCTTGTTAACATACAGAGAACTGAACAAATCGGCTAACAGATTAGCACGGCAATTGCGAATGAAAGGTGTTGCGAGACAGGAGCCTGTTGCGATCATGATGGAACGCTCTGCGGCGATTATCACCGGTGTTCTTGGAATCTTAAAGGCAGGCGGTGCCATTGTTCCGATTGATCCGTATTATCCGGCTGACAGAATCCATTATATTCTAAATGACTGCGGCTGTTCGCATGTTGTTTCACAAGCGCATCTTTCCTCATCGCTTGAAAACAATTACTTTATCACTCATGCAGAAGATATCGAAAGCCAAGAAGACGGCAGTAACCTACAGTCAGTCAACAATGCGGACGATCTTCTGTATATGATTTACACATCAGGCACAACAGGTAAACCAAAGGGTGTTCAATTTGAACATCGAAACATGGCTAACTTGCTGAAGTTCGAATATACTCACTCCGGCATTGACTTTGAAGCAGATGTTCTGCAATTTGCGACACCTTCCTTCGACGTCTGCTATCAAGAAATATTTTCTGCGCTTCTGAAAGGCGGCACACTGCACATCGTGCCAGAAGCCATAAAAAGAGATGTGCCGCAGCTGTTTGCATTTATAAACAAGCACCAGACAAATATTGTGTTTCTCCCAACTGCTTTTATCAAAATGATCTTCAGCGAACCGCAATTTGCGAACTCGTTTCCTTATGGCGTGAAACATCTGATTGCAGCCGGAGAACAATTAATCATTTCAGAGCTTTTTCAGGACGTATTGCGTGAGCGCGGCCTGCATCTGCACAATCATTACGGACCTTCAGAAACTCATGTGGTATCTACGTATACCATTCATCCGGGGGACCGTATTCCTGAGTTTCCGCCAGTCGGTAAACCGATAGGCTGTACTGATCTATATATTTTGAATCATCAAAAACAGCTGCAGCCCTGCGGCGTACCTGGTGAACTCTATATTTCCGGTGCAAGTGTTGCCAGAGGTTATGTCAATCACGAGAAACTGACACGCGACAAATTTTCATCTGACCCATTCAGGCCTGGTGCGATCATGTACCGTACAGGTGATTTGGCCAGACGGCTTGAAGACGGCAACATCGAATATATCGGACGGGCAGACAATCAAGTGAAAATCAGAGGCTATCGAATCGAGCCGCAAGAAATCGAAGTCACATTGATGAACCACCCGGACATTAAGGAAGCCGCCATTCTCATCAGGCAAGACCGAAGCGGTGAACATGAATTATGCGCTTACTATTGCAGTGTACAAAAGCTGGATGCAATAGATTTACGCCGCTATATGGCTAGTGAGCTCCCAGAATACATGATCCCGGTGAAATGGGTATGGGTTGACAACATACCTCTTACCCCAAACGGAAAAGTAGATCAATCAGCACTTCCTGAATCAGATGATTCAATCAGCGGGATTCCATATACTGCCCCTCGTAATCTGTTAGAGGCAAAGCTTTCGCAAATATTTGAAGATGTGCTGAAAAATGGTCATATAGGCGTCCAAGACAACTTTTTTGACCATGGCGGCCATTCGTTAAAAGCAACAGTGCTTATGTCGAGGATTGCTAAGGAGTTTCATGTGCAAGTTCCGCTTAAGGACATCTTTGCCCATCCGACTGTAGAAGAATTGGCTTCAATCATTCGAGGTGCAGAGGAAAATCAGTATGCAGCAATTGAACCAGCAGAAGAAAGAGAGACATATCCTGTGTCTTCAGCTCAAAAACGGATATATGTGCTTCAGCAGCTTGATGAGGGTGTCGCCTACAATATGCCTGCGGTCTTAGAACTGGAAGGGGCATTGGATGTCGCTAAAATGTCGGCTGTATGTAAAGAACTAATCAGACGGCATGAGCCTCTTCGAACTTCCTTTGTATCCGGGGCAGAGGGCGAGCCGGTTCAGCGTATCCATACCGAAGTGCCGTTTACATTAAGTACAGAGACAGCTATCGAGGAATTTGTCCGTCCCTTTGATCTCAGCCAGGCGCCATTATTTAGAGCGGGCCTTATAAAGGTGGCGAACGAGAAGCATGTATTGCTGGTGGATATGCACCATATCATTTCAGATGGCGTATCCGTTCAGCTCCTAATCCGAGAGTTCACCGATCTTTATGCAAATCGCCAGCTTAAGCCGTTGCGGATCCAGTATAAAGATTACGCCGTTTGGCAGCAGCAATTTAAAAAGGGGGACTCGTATCAAAAGCAGGAGATTTACTGGCGACAGCAGTTTAGCGGGGACCTTCCTGTACTAGAGCTTCCGACAGATAAACGCCGACCGGCAGAACGGCAATTCGCAGGCGGAAAAGTAACCTTTCAAATGGATAAAGAGCTCACGTCCCGGATAAAACGGCTCGCCCATAAAAACAGCAGCACACTTTACATGACACTGCTCGCTTTGTATTCAGCTTTTTTATCAAGGTTAAGCGGTCAGGATGATATCGTGATTGGTTCACCTATCGCCGGACGGCCCCACGCCGACCTTGAAGCTGTTCTTGGGATGTTCGTTAATACATTGGCTCTCCGGACACGCCCGGACGGCAATAAGACATTTGAAGAATTTCTGAAAGAAGTCAGACAGACGGCACTGGAAGCGTATGAGCATCAGGATTATCCGTTTGAAGAGCTTGTGGATAAACTCGGCGTACAGCGGGAAATGAGCCGGAATCCATTGTTTGACACAACGCTGGTCCTTCAAAATATGGAACAGCAAAAGCTGAAAATGAAAGATGTAGAGCTTCAATGGAGCGACTTGCATCATCCAATATCGAAATTTGATATTTCCCTGTATGTAACAGAACACGATGCCGAACTTTTGTGTCAGTTTGAATACAGTACAGCTTTGTTTGAAAAAGCGACCATCCAAAGGTGGGCCGGCCTTTTCACCACCCTTGTGGAACAAACAGCTGTCAGTCCTGAAATAGAATTGGACAACATTCCAATCTTAACAATAGAAGAAGAGAGAGAGTTCATTGAAGCGTGCCATCCGGTTCAGGGGACGGGCTATCCGATGAATCAAACGCTCCACTATGCACTCGAAATGCAGGCAGCAAAAACGCCTGATCAGACGGCTGTTGTTTTTGAAGATGGAGCGATGACCTGCAAAGAATTGAATGAACAGGCTAACCGTATCGCCTGGGAGCTGATCGAACGAGGAGTGAAATCTGAAACAATAGTTGCCATTATGGGAAGGCGTTCGCCTGAAATGCTGATTGGTATTTATGGCATTCTTAAAGCTGGCGGCGCTTATCTGCCCATTGACCCGGATTATCCGGAAGAACGAATCAGCTTTCTGCTGGAGGACAGTGGTACAAACATTCTCCTGCTTCAGTCTGCCGGCCTGCGTGTTCCGGCATTTGCAGGGGAGATTGTCTATCTCAATCAGACAAATAGCGGGCTGAAACATCGTTTGTCCAATCCGAATGCGGACGTTCTCCCGCAATCTTTAGCATATGTCATCTATACATCCGGCTCTACCGGGAGGCCTAAGGGTGTTGAAGTTGAACATCGATCAGCGGTGAATTTTTTGAATTCCCTTCAGTCCCGTTATCAACTGAACCAATCAGATGTGATTATGCATAAAACATCTTATTCATTTGACGCTTCAATATGGGAACTGTTTTGGTGGCCTTATGCCGGTGCTTCTGTTTATCTGCTTCCTCAGGGAGGCGAAAAAGAACCTGAAGTGATCGCGCAGGCTATAGAAGAACAAAAGATCACAGCTATGCATTTTGTGCCTTCAATGCTTCATGCATTTTTAGAACATATCAAATATCGCCCTGTACCGATTAAGACAAACGGACTCAATCGGGTGTTTTCCGGGGGAGAGCAGCTGGGAACCCACCTCGTCTCCCGATTTTGCGAGTTGCTTCCAAATGTTGCATTAACCAATTCCTACGGACCAACGGAGGCAACTGTAGAAGCTTCATTCTTTGATTGTCCGCTGTATGAAAAACTTGAACGGATTCCAATTGGAAAACCTGTTCATCATGTCAGATTGTATATCCTCAATCAAAAGCAGCGGATGCTGCCTGCCGGATGTATCGGCGAACTGTACATTGCAGGAGCCGGTGTTGCCAGGGGCTATTTGAATCGGCCGGCATTAACGGAGGATCGTTTTCTTGAGGATCCGTTTTACCCGGGTGAACGCATGTACAAAACAGGGGATGTGGCGCGCTGGCTCCCTGATGGACATGTTGAATTCCTCGGCCGGTTGGATGATCAAGTCAAAATCAGAGGCTACCGGATTGAGCCCGGAGAAATTGAAGCGGCGCTTAGAAGCATAGAAGGCATAAGGGAGGCAGCCGTGACCGTACGGACAGACAGCGGCGAGCCGGAATTATGCGCTTATATAGAAGGGCTTCGGAGAAACGAAGTGAGGGCGCAGCTTGAGAGACTGCTGCCGGGCTACATGATCCCAGCCCATATGATAGAGATGGAACAGTGGCCGGTTACGCCGAGCGGAAAGCTGGACCGAAACGCCCTGCCAGCTCCTTGCGGAGCTGCAGATGCGGAGACATATACGGCGCCGAGAAATGTGACCGAGATGAAGCTTGCCCAGCTGTGGGAGGACGTACTGAAAAACGGCCCTGTCGGGATTCACGACAACTTCTTTGACCGTGGAGGACATTCCTTAAAAGCCACCGCTCTTGTGTCCCGGATCGCCAAAGAATTCGATGTTCAGGTGCCGCTGAAAGATGTGTTTACCCATCCGACGGTGGAAGGGCTGGCTTCCGTTATCCGTGAAGGAACGGACAGTCCATATGAAGCGATGAAACCGGCGGAACAGCGTGATACCTATCCGGTTTCCTCTGCTCAAAAGCGGATTTATGTCCTTCAGCAGCTGGAGGACGGAGGGACCGGCTACAATATGCCGGCTGTATTAGAACTGGAAGGGAAGCTTGACCCCGAAAGGCTTGACAGGGCTTTCCAAGAGCTGATCAAGCGCCACGAGTCGCTTCGGACATCCTTTGAACAGGACGAAGGCGGCGAGCCGGTGCAGCGCATCCATGACGAAGTGCCGTTTGCATTACAAACAGCAGTCCTCGGCGAACAAACCGAACAAGAAGCCGCAGCCGCGTTTATCCAGCCGTTTGACCTCAGCCAAGCGCCGCTGTTCCGTGCCCAAATCGTACAGGTATCAGATGAGCGGCACCTGTTGCTGGTTGATATGCATCACATGATTTCAGACGGTGTTTCCGTCAACATTCTGATTCGGGAATTCGGGGCGCTTTACAACAACCGGAAACTCCCGGCGCTTCACATTCAATATAAAGACTACGCCGTATGGCAGGAAGGATATAAAAAAGGAGACGCGTACCAGACGCAGGAGGCGTACTGGCTGAAGCAGTTCGAGGGCGAGCTGCCGGTGCTGGATCTCCCGGCTGATCATACCCGTCCGCCGGTGCGGAGCTTCGCCGGTGACAAGGTCTCATTTACGCTTGATCAAGAAGCCGCATCAGGCCTTCATACACTGGCACGGGAGAATGGAAGCACACTGTACATGGTGCTCCTGGCGGCTTACACAGCGGTATTATCACGCTTAAGCGGACAGGAAGAGATCATCGTTGGATCGCCAATTGCCGGCCGGCCGCACAAGGACCTTGAGCCGATACTCGGTATGTTCGTGAATACACTGGCGCTTCGGACACGCCCGGAGGGCGGGAAGCCGTTTGTCCAGTATTTGCAGGAAGTGCGCGCCACTGCATTGGAAGCCTATGAGCATCAGGATTATCCGTTCGAAGAGCTTGTCGATAAGCTTGGAGTGACGCGGGATATGAGCAGAAACCCGCTATTTGATGCCATGTTAGTTGTCCAAAATAATGATTACGAGTCATTGCATCTGCATGATTTGCAAATGAAGCCGGCAGACGTTTCTCATCTCGTTTCTAAATTCGATTTGACACTACAAGCATCTGAGGGTGACGGGAACGTACATTTTCTTTTTGAATATTCAACCGCACTGTTTGAGAAAACCACCATGGAACGCTGGGCATCTCATTTGACAAATGTACTTCGCATCATCGGAAAAAATCCAGAGGTGACACTCAACCGTATCGACATCCTGACCCAAGAAGAACGAAACCAGCTGCTCAATGAGTTTAACATCAGGAAAGCAAATCAATACGAAGAACAAACAATCAGTCAATTGTTTGAGCAGCAAGCTGCACGAACACCAAAAGCCTCTGCACTTGTCATCGGAGACAAAACACTCACATATCAGGAGCTTGACGAGTGGTCCAATGGAATCGCACACACATTGCGCAGCAGAGGTGTTAAACCGGACACATCAGTAGGCATCATGATGCCTCGTTCGTTCAGCATGGTAGCAGCCATACTTGGTGTGTGGAAAGCAGGCGGCTGTTACGTTCCCATTGATCCTGAATACCCATCGGAACGGAAACGCTATATTCTCAGCGATAGCGGAACGAAACTGCTGATGACAGTAAATGAAGCGGATTGGAGAGCTGATGATGATTTTGAAGGAGAGATCTTGACCGTCGAAAACGCGGAGACATACGACCAATCACCGCTGCCGCAAGTATCGTCTGCTCATCATTTAGCCTATATCATTTATACATCAGGAACGACGGGCCGCCCAAAAGGGGTAATGGTCGAGCACCGCAATGTGATCAGTCTTTTAAAGCATCAAAACCTGCCTTTTGAATTTGGCCATGAAGACGTCTGGACGTTCTTTCATTCATATTGCTTTGATTTCTCTGTATGGGAAATGTTTGGTGCGTTATTGAACGGAAGTACACTAGTTGTGGTCTCTAAGGAAACAGCCCGTGACCCTCAGGCATTCCGATTATTGTTAAAGAAAGAACGCGTCACTGTACTCAATCAGACCCCGACAGCTTTTTACGGCCTGATGCATGAAGATCAAAACCATTCGGATCGATTAAACATCCGATACGTCATTTTTGGCGGCGAAGCTTTACAGCCCGGCATGCTTCAAAGCTGGAATGATAAATATCCTCATACTGAACTAATCAATATGTACGGTATTACAGAAACAACAGTGCATGTAACAGTCAAAAAATTGTCCGCAGATGATATTGCCGCAAATAGAAGCAATATCGGACGGCCTCTTTCAACTCTGCAGGCTTATGTGATGGATGCTCATATGAATCTGCAGCCGATCGGAGTTCCAGGGGAGCTTTATATAGGCGGTGAAGGCGTGGCACGGGGATATCTTAACAGAGTTGAGCTGACCGCTGACCGTTTTGTACCCAATCCGTATCTCACGGGGGACAGATTATACCGAACAGGAGACCTTGCAAAACGCCTGTCAAATGGCGAGTTGGAATATGTAGGCCGTATTGATGATCAGGTTAAAGTCAGAGGGCACCGTATTGAGTTAGGCGAAATCCAAGCGGCTCTTCTTCAGCATCCGATTATTAAAGAGGCGGCTGTCATTACAAGAAAAGATGAGCAAGGACAAACAGCTGTTTATGCATACATGGTGACAACAGATCAACAGGCCGCGAATACATCAAATATTCGTGCTTCTCTAAAAACCATGCTGCCTGACTTTATGCTGCCCGCCCGTTTGATACAGATTGACAGCATCCCGCTGACTGTTAATGGAAAGCTCGATCAGAAAGCCCTGCCTGAACCCGAAAAACACGCTTATCCTGCTGATGATATCAGCCCAAGAAATGAGATTGAAAAGGTAATGGCTGATATTTGGGAGGAGCTTCTTGATGTGAATGAGCTGGGCATAAGCGCCAATTTCTTTGAACTTGGCGGAGATTCTATTAAAGCGCTGCAAGTTTGTTCCAGACTGAAGCAGCGCGGATTCGAAACGACAGTACGTGAGATGTTTGAACATCAGACTCTTGGTGAATTGTCCGCTCGGGTTCGAAAAGCTGTGCGCGTCATTGACCAAGGCCCGGTCGAGGGCGAGATCACTTGGTCGCCTGTTCAGAAATGGTTTCTTGCTCAAGATATAAAAGAAAAACACCATTTTAATCAGTCCGTAATGCTGCATCGAAGCACCTCTATACAAGAAGACGCACTGCGCAAAACGTTAAAAGCAATAACAAGTCATCATGATGCGCTGCGGATGGTATTTTCACAGAATGAACAAGGATATTGGAATCAATATAATCGGCCGATCAGTCATTCGGACGATGCACTGTATGGCCTTCAGATGATTGATTTATCAGCTCCAGAAGACACTAACGGAAATAGAGCGTATGAGCCTATTATCAAACATTATGTACGTGATATTCAGCAGAAAATGGATTTGAAGAATGGTCCGCTGCTGCAAGCCGGTCTTTTCCGCACAACTGACGGTGATTTCTTATTTTTATCGGCTCATCACTTCGTCGTTGACGGCATCTCATGGCGGGTTCTGCTTGAAGATTTGTCTTTAGGGTATCGCCAAGCTGCTGGCGGGGAGGATATCAAACTGCCGCCTAAAACAAGCTCGTTTAAAGCGTACGCGAAAAAGCTTTCTGGCTATGCAGAAAGCCAGCAGCTTATAAAACAGCTCAAGTATTGGCGCGAAACCGAAGAATATCAAACAGATGCACTGCCTTTTGATCAAATCGACGGGCCCATAGCAAACGAGAGAAAACGATCCACCATTTCGTTTACATTAAACGATAAAGAGACAGCTGCGCTTTTAAAAGATGCCAACAGCGCATACAACACAGATACTCAGGATTTGCTTCTCGCTTCTGTCATTCTCGCGCTGCGCCATTGGACCAATCAATCCGCCTTCAAACTATCATTAGAAAGCCACGGGCGAGAGGATGTATTAGACGGGATTGATGTGAGCCGTACGGTTGGATGGTTTACCGCCATTTATCCGTTATTGATTAAACTAAACGCAGACTTGCCAGATTCGGAAGAAGGCATGGTTCATGTGCTAAAAACAACAAAAGATACACTGAGACGTGTACCGGACAAAGGATTCGGCTACGGTGTCATCAAATATTTGACGCCGCCTGACAAAAAAGACATCAATTTCACAGGCGCGCCAGAAATCAACTTCAATTATTTGGGGCAATTTGAAAGCGGCAGCCCAGCTGAAGCACCTGAGGAGGACGCCTTCTCATTCTCTCCGCTTGGTGCCGGGGATGATATCAGCACAACATGGAACCGTGAACAGTCGCTGGATATCAGCGCAATCGCTGCAGAAGGAAAAATGACTGTCAATATGACTTATGACAATGCCCGCTTTGAGCGCAAAACCATCGAACAGCTTAGCGAAACATGCCGTCAATTTTTATTACAGCTGATCGAACACTGCCAGAACAAAAGCGAAACAGAAAAGACCATCAGTGATTTTGATGATCAAGAACTGACCGAGGACGCGCTGCAAGAGATTGCTGATATGCTCAGTTTTCACTAATGAATCCGTGAAGAAAGGTGCAAATGCTATGGATAAGATCAAAAAAATCAAGAATATTTATCCTCTGAGTCATATGCAGGAGGGAATGCTGTTTCATTCCTTCCTCCGTCAAGAGGAGGGGGCATACGTTGAGCAGTCGCTCTTCACCATTAAAGGGAGCCTCAGTTATGAATGGTTTCAGCGCAGCATTCAAACCATCATCGACCGCCATGACATTTTCAGAACCGTGTTTTTGCCGCACGTCCCGCATTTGTCGGGACCTCGGCAAGTCGTGATGACAGAACGCGAATTCCATTTGTACAGCGAAGACATTTCCCATCTGCCCACAAACGGGCAGAATGAGTATATTGAATGCTTTAAGGAGAAGGACAAGCAAAAAGGCTTTGATTTGCAAAAAGACATGTTGATGCGGATTTATCTATTCAAAACAGCTGAAGAGGAGCATGTTTGCATCTGGAGCCACCATCACATTTTAATGGACGGCTGGTGCCTTGGCATCGTTCTTCAGGAATTTATGCGGATATATCAATCGATTCATGCAGGAAAACCGCTTTCTTTAGACCCTGTCCGTCCGTACAGCACCTATATTTCCTGGCTGACAAATCGTGACAAAGAAATAGCGGCGGAGTACTGGGATTCCTATTTAAAAAACTACAGCACCCCATCACCGCTGCCTCGTGTGTCTGATGAAGAAACAAAAGAGGGTTATCAACGTGAAGATTTGATATTTTCATTAAATAAACCACTGACAGACAAGCTCAAAGAGACTGCCAAACAACACGGCGTCACGCTAGCCACCTTTATCCAGACCGTCTGGGGCGTCATGCTACAGCAATATAATCGCACAGACGATGTTGTATTTGGCGCAGTAGTATCAGGCAGACCGTCAGAAATTCCGGGTGTGGAACAAATGATAGGATTGTTTATCAATACCATTCCGGTTCGCATTCAAACATTTCAAGGCGAAACGTTTCAGGAGCTGGTCAGACGATGCCAGAAAGAAATGCTGGAAGCTGAGCCGTTTACCTGCCAGCCTTTATTTGATATTCAGGCAAACACCGCTTTAAAACAGGAACTGATTGATCACATTATTGTCTTTGAAAACTATCCGATACAGCAGAAAATCGCCGATTCCGCGGATTCACCACTGCAAATCGATCAAGTGAAGGTATCCGAGCAATCAGGATATCACTTTAATCTTGTCGTTGCTCCCGGCGAAGAACTGATCATCAAATTCAGCTATAATGCGTTCATTTACGATGCTGCCTGGATCAGCTGTATCAAAAGGCAATTTACACAAGCGCTAAGCACAGCGGCCCATCACCCTGATACGCCAATTGCTGATTTTTCTTTTCTTGATGCTACAGAAAAAGAGCAGATTGTCACACAGTTCAACAATACAAAAACAGAATATCCAAAGAATCATACAATTATAGATTTATTTCGTGAACAAGCAGAAAAGACGCCAGACCATATCGCACTTGTGTGTGGGAATTTGACTTTTTCGTATAAAGAACTTGATCAACGCTCTAATTCACTCGCCAGAGCGTTATATCAAAAAGGGTTTCGGCAGAACGAGACAGCCGGCATATTGGCTGCTCATTCTGGCGAATTCATGATCAGTGTGCTTGCCGTTTTAAAAGCAGGAGGAGCATACCTCCCGCTTGACGCCGAGCTCCCACCTGAACGTGTCAGCTTTATGCTCGAGGAAACACAAGCGAAAATACTAATTATCCAAAAAGGGTTAGAGGCAAACGCTTCGTTCTCAGGAACGTGTATGACTTCAGATGCACATGCCTGGATGGAAGAGAATGATACCCCTATCAACGTCGGCTCTAGCCCGGACGATCTTGCATACAT
The DNA here is from genome assembly GCF_040784915.1 of Bacillus vallismortis. GTDB lineage: Bacteria > Bacillota > Bacilli > Bacillales > Bacillaceae > Bacillus > Bacillus subtilis_G. The sequence goes on along the minus strand of NZ_CP160797.1, from coordinate 2,148,024 downwards.
CATGTATACCTCAGGATCAACAGGCCGGCCGAAAGGCGTCATGATCACCAATCGCAATGTCGTGTCCCTTGTCAAAAACAGCAATTACACGTCTGCGTCCGTTGATGACCGATTTATTCTGACTGGATCTATCAGCTTTGACGCCGTCACCTTTGAAATGTTCGGTGCGCTATTAAATGGTGCAAGTCTTCATATCATTGATAAATCGACAATGCTGGCACCTGATCGGTTTGGTGCGTATTTGCTTGAAAATAACATCTCAGTACTATTTTTAACAACAGCTCTTTTTAATCAGCTGGCTCAAGTTCAAGCAGACATGTTCCGCGGGCTCCATACGTTATATGTCGGCGGAGAAGCACTCTCGCCTGCCCTTATGAATGCTGTCAGACACGCCTGTCCAGATCTGGCGCTTCATAATATTTACGGGCCTACGGAAAACACGACATTTTCAACCTTTTTTAAGATGAAAAGAGACTATGCAGGGCCGATTCCGATCGGAAAACCAATCAGCAATAGCACCGCATTCATCTTAGATGAAAAAGGCCGTCTTTTGCCAATAGGCGTTCCCGGAGAGCTTTGTGTCGGCGGTGATGGGGTCGCAAAAGGCTATTTGAACAGAGGTGACCTCACAAATGATGTTTTTTCTCCTCATCCTTTCTTGTCTGGAGAAAGAATATATCGTACAGGTGATTTAGCTCGCTGGCTGCCCGATGGAAACCTAGAATACATCAGCAGGATTGACAGGCAGATAAAAATCAGGGGAAAACGAATTGAGCCCGCCGAAATTGAAGCGCGCCTGTTAGAAATGGAAGGTGTGCAGGAAGCGGCAGTGACAATGAAAGAAAAAGACGGAGAGGCGCAGCTGCACACTCATTACGTCAGCGATGGCAAACGAACAGAAAAGAAGATCCGCGCCGATTTGGCGCGTGTGCTCCCGGACTATATGATCCCGCAGCACTGGGTGCGTGTGGACCGGATGCCGCTTACCGGAAACGGAAAAATAGACCGCAGCGCTCTTCCTATTCCAGAAAACAAGCCTGACAAACGGCAGGACATCACACTGCCCAGAAACTTGGTTGAGGAAGAGTTGGCAAACATTTGGAAACATGTTCTCGGTGTCCAGACCATCAGTATTGATGATGACTTCTTTGCTCTTGGCGGACATTCACTAAAAGCACTGCAAGTCATACACACATTGAAGCATCAGCAGCAAATAGACATACCGATTGATCTCTTGTTCGAATATCCGACAATCGCTCAGCTTGCCGAAAAACTTTATTCTAAACAGCTGACAGCGGCAGATGAACAGCATGTGATCAAACTGAACCAGCACGGCGCGCGAAACCTTTTCTGCTTCCCGCCGATATCGGGATTTGGCATTTATTTCAAAGACCTTGCTTTATTGCTGAATGACAAGGCGGCCGTATACGGATTTCACTTTATTGAAAATGATACCCGCCTTGAACAATATGTCAATTACATCACAGACATACAGCCTGAAGGCCCATACGTTTTATTAGGCTACTCCGCGGGAGGCAACCTTGCTTTTGAAGTGGTACAGGCTATGGAGCAGAGAGGATTGGAAGTCAGTGACTTTATTATCGTGGACGCTTATCTAAAAGAACAGCCTATCCCTATCGATGCTGGAAATGACGAATCGGCAGCTTACCTGCCTGAAGCAGTCAGAGAAAAGGTGATGAAGAAAAAAAGAAACTATCAGAAATATTGGTCGCAGTTACTGAATGAAGGGCATATCAAAGCAAACATTCATTTCATTGAAGCTGGAATTCAAACCGAAATTGGCGGGCATACAGGCTTAACGAAATGGAAAGGCGCCGCCTTCGGAAGCTACAGCGAATACACTGGTTTCGGCGCTCATAAAGACATGCTGGAAAGCACATATGCTGAAAAGAACGCTGCCATCATCCTTGACGTTTTAGACAAGATCACTACAAATCAAGCAATACTGCACAAACGATAAAGCGATTAGCGGACAGAGACCCTTTCTCTGTCCGTCTTCTTTTTTGTATCAAGAATGGATAAAGGACACTAGGGAATGATAACATCATCCTTTTTCTTGGAGGCTTGTCATGGATGATCTTTCTTGGCTTACTTTTATCATGCTGATTCTTGCCAGCTACAGGCTGACACATTTGATTGTATTCGACAAAATCACAGAATTTATCCGAAAACCTTTTATGAAAAAGAAAAGGATCATTGATCAAAACGGGCATGTAGATGTAAAAAACGTTCCGGCTTCTAACTTTGGGTATATGCTCAATTGCTACTGGTGTGCCGGCGTTTGGTGTGCGATCTTGATCGGATTGGGCTATCTCTTTTTGCCTCGTATTGCAGTTCCAGTCATCTTTATTTTAGCCATCGCAGGAGCACAAGCGATTCTTGAAACAGCTGTCGGTGTCGGCGTAAAACTCGTTGATGTGTTAAAGAGCCTGCAAACCATGCTAAATGATAAAAAGTCCTAAAGCAGCGCAAATATGCTTCAGGACTTTTTTCGTTTATCTGGTGATATAGACGTAAATCCTGATTTCTTCAAACCGATTAAGCACCCTTTTGCAGCCCGGGAATACCGTAATAGCGAAAAGTGAAAGTGATGTAATGGGGGAGAAGAAACAGAATGAAGGTTCGCCAAAAGCCGATTGTCCGTTTCCTTGTCAGCTTGATCATCGGAACGTTTGTCATCTCCGTTCCGTTTATGGCCAATGCGCATCCTGACAGGGAACTTAGAGCCGTATGGATTGCTTCCGTTTTAAACCTTGATTGGCCGTCAAAGAAAGGTTTAACAACGGAAGAACAAAAACAAGAGTATATCAAACTGCTTGACGATGTACAGACAATGGGAATGAATGCCGTTATTGTTCAGATTAAACCGACGGCAGATGCCTTTTATCCGTCCGCTTACGGACCTTGGTCTGAGTACTTAACCGGTGTCCAAGGCAAAGACCCGGGCTATGATCCGCTAGCATTTTTGATTGAAGAAACCCATAAACGAAATTTGGAATTTCACGCATGGTTTAATCCTTACCGTATTACGATGAATCATACGGATCTCGATAAATTGTCTGAGGATCATCCGGCACGAAAGCATCCAGAATGGGTTGCCGCTTATGGAAACCAGCTTTATTACCATCCGGGCATTCCTGAAGCGAGAGATTTTATCGTGAAAAGCATTGAGGAAGTCGTAAAACATTATGATATCGATGCTGTTCATATGGATGATTATTTTTACCCCTATAAAATAGCGGGACAGGAATTTCCTGATCAAAGACAATATGAACAATATGGAAAAGGCACGTTTTCCAATATTGATGACTGGCGGCGTGATAATGTGAACCAGCTAGTCAAACAAATCAACCAAACGATCAAGGCCGCGAAACCCTATGTCAAATTCGGCATCAGTCCATTTGGTGTATGGAGAAACGCGGCAGATGACCCGACCGGCTCAAATACCAAAGCAGGCGTCAGGAATTATGACGACCTATACGCCGACACAAGACATTGGATTCAAGAAGGAGACATCGATTATATTGCGCCGCAAATCTATTGGAGTATCGGCTTTAACGCAGCGGCTTACGACGTGCTGGCTGATTGGTGGAGCAATGAAGTCAACAATAGGCCTGTTCATTTATATATTGGGCAGGCAGCTTATAAAATCAACAACAACTTTGATCCGCCATGGTCCGACCCTGAGGAGTATGTAAGACAAATCACCTTAAACCGTCAGCTTGAGCTTGTAAAAGGAAGCATGCACTTCAGTCTCAAAGACCTCAACAAAAATCCGCTTGGCATTAAAGACAGGCTCATCACCGAGCTTTACAGCAAACCGGCATTGGTTCCGCAAATGCCTTGGCTTGACAGTGCCGCACCAAAAAAACCAAAGCTTACGAAGGTCACCAAAGACAAAAACGGAAACCTGCTGCTCATTCAAGACCACCCGTCAAATCAAAAAATGAAAGAAACTACCTATTATGCGATATACAGAGCCGAAGGGGAATCGACCAAAACATTGCTGGGAACCGTGAGAAAAACAAATGGGCAGCAAACCTTCTTAGATGAAACAGCAGACCCAAACAAGAAGTATACGTATTATGTCACTTCAGCAGACCGGCTCCATAACGAAAGCAAGGCTTCCAAACGAAAGACAAAATAAGAAGTGAGAAGGACGGCTTTCAAAGTCGTCTTTTTTTTAAAAGTGATGTTGGAGACAGGATTCTTTTGATAAGCCGCTGAATTTGTTAAAGAAAAAAAGCAAGGGAGAGACTCATATGAATATGGAAGCGGTTTTTGGACATTTCCCAGTATTGGAATCTGAGAATCTAGTTTTAAGTAAAATTGAAGAGGTGCACGTACAGGACGTATTTTCGATTTATGATAATGTCAGAGTATTTGAATACTGCGGCATCATCCCGAAACATAACATAAAAACAGTACATAAAATGATCGGCCATTTTGATAGGGACTACAACAAAAAAAGCAGAATTAAGTGGGGGATTTTTCCGCAGAATCAAGAGAATACACTGGTTGGGATTATTGAAGCGATGGATTTTAATCAAAAAGTAAACATGGTGACAATTGGATACTACTTAGGTGAAGAATACTGGGGGAAAGGGTTTGCTACAGAATCCGTCCGCATGCTTGCAGCATTTTTATTTAAAAACGTCAATGTAAACAGGATTCAAGCTGAAGTCATGCCTGAAAATGAAGCTTCAAAAAACGTCCTCTTAAAAAACAATTTTATAAAAGAAGGATTGCTCAGGCAGGAGTCCTATTGGTCAGGTAAAGGAGTTGTTGATGTAGAGATATACGGCCTTCTTAAAAACGAATACATATAAGTCTTTCCTTTTTCAAATACAATCCGAATATCAATGTCTGACAGAAGAGCTCACTTAATTGCGGGGCGAATCTCCAATCTAGTCTGGTCATACGCCATTTTAACTGATCCGGCTGAAGAAACCCTTTTTGCTGCACTTTCTTTATCAAAAACTTGATCGATCACAGTTCCCGACACTATCAAATAGGCACGCCATTGCGTTTGCGATATGGATGTATGCTATGTATGCTCATCCCGTAGATGTTTTTACATAAAAAATGACCCCATTTTAATTTTCAGACTTCTTTTGTCAGGGAATGATTACAGAACTCGCCTAATAGGATGTTACAAAGATGTGAAGGAGGAAACCACGTGAATTTTGAGCTGACAAAAGAACAGCAAATGGTGCGTGAAATGGTAAAGGATTTTGCGAAAAAAGAAATTGCTCCTCACGCTGAACATGTAGATCAAACAGGCGAGTTCCCGATTCAAACATTTAAAAAAATGGGTGAAATCGGGCTGATGGGCATTCCATTTCCAGAAGAATACGGCGGATCGGGAGGAGATACGATTTCATATGCCTTAGCGGTTGAAGAAATCGGCAAAGCCTGCGGCAGTACTGGATTAAGCTATGCAGCGGCGGTCTCGCTCGGCGCAAGCCCGCTTTATTACTTCGGAACAGAAGAACAAAAACAGGCGCATTTGACTCCGCTGGCGTCGGGCAAAGCACTCGGATCATTCGGCCTAACGGAACCAAATGCCGGATCAGATGCAGGAGGCACTCAAACGAAAGCGGTAACAAACGGTGACGAGTACGTGATTAACGGCGAAAAATGCTGGATCACAAATGCAAGCTACGCACGCACGGTGATTGTGACCGCAGTAACAGGCAAAAACAAAGACGGAAAAAACATCATTTCCGCATTGATTGTGCCAACCGACACACCCGGACTTACGATTACGAGCCCGTACGATAAAATGGGCGTCCGAGGTTCAAACACAGCGGAAATTTTGCTTGAAGATGTCAGAGTGCCTGCGGGCAACTTACTCGGTGATCCAACAAAAGGGTTTAAGCAGTTTCTATACACGCTGGACGGCGGACGAATCTCTATCGCCGCTCTTGCAGTCGGCATTGCCCAAGCCGCACTTGAAGCATCATTGGCATATGCGAAAGAACGGAAGCAGTTCGGACAGCCGATTTCTTCCTTTCAGGCGATACAATTTAAGCTTGCCGACATGGCGATGGAAATTGATCTGGCGCGGCAAATGGTGTTAAAAGCCGCATGGCTGAAAGACCATAAACGACCGTTCACAAAAGAAGCGGCGTATGCCAAGCTCTTTGCATCTGAAATGGCGACAAGAGCTTGCAATCAAGCTATTCAAATCCATGGAGGTTCAGGCTATATGAGGGAATATGGGGTAGAGCGGATGCTGCGGGACGCAAAATTAATGGAAATCGGTGAAGGCACATCTGAAATTCAGCGTATCGTGATCGCCAGACAGCTTTTAACGTAAAATGTAAACGCTTTCCCATATCTTAGAAAGGAGGAACAATGCATGGCTGAACTCATCCATTCCACAATCGGCAGACTGCTGGAACAAACCGCTGAAACCTATCCCGACCAAGAAGCGGTTGTTTATCCAGACAGACATATCCGCTATACGTACGCCCAATTTGACAGCCTGTGCCGTCAAACCGCTAAAGCACTCATGCGGATGGGGATTGGGAAAGGAGACCACGTAGCCATATGGGCTTCAAATATCCCCGAATGGCTGGCCGTTCAGTTCGCCACCGCAAAAATCGGAGCCGTGCTCGTGACCGTCAATACCAATTACCAAGCACACGAGCTCGATTACTTGTTAAAGCAATCGGATGCCGTGGCGCTTATTGTCATGGATTCATACCGGGGCACTTCTTACACAGACATCCTGAACAGCCTCATTCCAGAGCTGCAAACCGCCGAGCCCGGGCAGCTGACATCAGCACGCTATCCCTTTTTAAAAATGCTGATCTATATTGGCGATAAACCTTTGCCGGGCATGTATCATTGGGGGGATACAGAGAGATTTGCAAAAACAGTGACAGATGCTGAGCTGGAAGCAAGAATGAACAGCCTTGAAAAAGACGATGTGATCAACATGCAATACACATCAGGAACGACAGGGTTTCCTAAAGGTGTGATGCTGACCCATTTTAATGTCATCAATAACGCTGCCAATATCGCTGAATGTATGGCATTAACCTCTCAAGACCGCATGTGCATCCCTGTCCCGTTTTTTCACTGTTTCGGATGCGTGCTCGGGGTTTTGGCGTGTGTGTCCGTCGGGGCAGCCATGATACCTGTACAGGAATTTGATCCCGTTTCCGTTCTTAAAACGGTCGAAAAAGAGAAATGCACAGCGCTCCACGGCGTGCCGACCATGTTTATCGCCGAGCTGCATCATCCGGATTTTGAAGCATATGATTTATCGACGCTCCGAACAGGCATCATGGCCGGCTCTCCCTGTCCAAGTGAAGTGATGAAAGCTGTCATTGAAAAGATGGGCATGAAAGATATTACGATCGCCTATGGACAAACCGAAGCCTCACCGGTCATTACGCAAACGAGAGCCAATGATTCCTTCATAAGGAGAGTCGATACAACAGGCCGCGCCCTGCCTCATGCAGAAGTGAAAATTGTAGAGCCCGGAACATGTCAAGAAGTTCAAAGAGGCGTGCAGGGAGAGCTATGCACCCGCGGCTACCATGTCATGAAAGGCTATTATAAAGACGAAGAAGCGACTAGAAAAGCAATCAATTACGACGGATGGCTGTTTACCGGAGATCTTGCTGTCATGGATGAAGACGGGTACTGCCGCATCACAGGAAGATTAAAAGATATGCTCATCAGAGGCGGTGAGAACATTTACCCTCGGGAAATCGAAGAATTTTTATACCGGCATCCCGCTATTATAGATGTACAGGTCGTTGGTGTGCCTGATGCCAAATTCGGGGAAGAGGCCGCAGCGTGGATGAAACTAAAAGACGGAAAAAGCGTTTCATCTGAAGAGCTTAAATCCTATTGCAAAGGGAAAATCGCCCGCCACAAAATTCCGCGTTATGTGATTTTTACAGACGAGTACCCGATGACGGCTTCAGGTAAAATTCAAAAATATAAACTGCGTGAAAAAACGATTGAACTGTTCAACTTATCATGTCAATGAGGTGAAGCCATGTTTACAAAAGTACTAATCGCCAACCGCGGAGAAATCGCAATGAGAATTATCCGAACGTGCAGCCGCCTCGGCATCAAAACGGTCGCGGTTTATTCAGAAGCAGACAGAGACGCACCCCATACAAAGGCGGCCACAGAGGCTTATTTGATCGGGGAATCAAGAGTGAGTGAAAGTTATTTAAATATAGAGAGAATGATAGAGACGGCAAAAAAAGCAAACGCCGACGCGATCCACCCGGGATACGGGTTATTATCAGAAAACAGCCGATTCGCTGAACGCTGCAAGCAAGAAAACATCGTGTTTATCGGCCCTGCACCCGATATCATCGCAAAGATGGGCAGCAAAATTGAAGCGCGAAAAGCAATGGAGGCAGCAGGAGTCCCTGTCGTTCCCGGCATTTCTGAATCCCTCGGAGACATTCAGGCAGCCTGCCTCACCGCACGTCAAATCGGCTACCCTGTCATGCTGAAAGCTTCAGCGGGCGGAGGAGGCATCGGAATGCAGCTTGTTCAGAACGAAGAAGCATTAAGAAAGGCATACGAGGGGAACAAAAAGCGCGCCGCAGATTTTTTCGGCGACGGGTCGATGTATATAGAGAAAGTCATTGAACATGCCCGCCACATCGAAGTTCAGCTTTTGGCCGATCAGCATGGCCATACAGTACACCTGTTTGAACGCGATTGCTCAGTTCAAAGACGCCATCAAAAGGTCATTGAAGAAGCGCCGTCTCCATTTTTAGACGATGAACTGAGAATGAAGATCGGGCAAACGGCAGTAAAAGCAGCCAAAGCGATCGGCTATACGAACGCAGGAACCATTGAATTTTTAGTTGATCCGAATCAAAACTTTTATTTCCTCGAAATGAATACAAGATTGCAAGTTGAACACCCCGTGACTGAAGAAATAACAGGCCTAGACTTAGTAGAGCAGCAGTTACGTATTGCTGCGGGCCAAACTCTCACATTCTCTCAAAAAGACATCAAACGAAACGGGCATGCGATAGAGGTCAGAATATACGCGGAAGATCCGAAGACCTTCTATCCGTCACCGGGAACGATCTCTGCGTTTTCACTCCCTGGCCAAACAGGCGTCAGACACGAATGTGCGGTAGCGAAAGGCAGTACTGTCACCCCTTTTTATGACCCGATGATCGCCAAAATGATTGTCAAAGGCCAAAACAGAGAGGAGGCAATTGAAAAACTGGAGACAGCGCTCAGCGACTATCAGATAGAGGGAATCAAAACAAATCTTCCGCTTCTCATACAGGCTGCGGCATCAAAAGCATTTAAAGAAGGGGATGTTACGACTGACTTTTTGAAACAACACCTATAAAGGAGGCAGTTGTCATGACAGTTAAGATACAAATGGCGGGAAACCTGTGGAAAGTGCACGTCAAAGCCGGCGACCAAATTGAAAAAGGCCAGGAAGTTGCCATTCTGGAATCAATGAAAATGGAAATACCGATCGTTTCAGACAGAAGCGGAATCGTAAAAGAAGTCAAAAAACATGAGGGCGATTTCGCAAATGAAGGAGACGTGCTGCTCGTACTGAGCGATTCCACTCAATAATCTGGAGGAAGAACATGTCATATCCTAAAAAAGTGAAGATCAAAGAAGTCGGTCCGCGTGACGGCTTACAAAACGAGACCGTATGGATCGCAACAGAAGATAAAATCACTTGGGTCAACCAGCTTTCCCGGACAGGGCTTTCCTACATCGAAATCACATCCTTCGTGCACCCGAAATGGATTCCGGCGCTTCGAGATGCGATAGACGTCGCAAAAGGCATCGACCGTGTAAAGGAGGTAACGTACGCGGCACTTGTTCCGAATCAAAAGGGACTGGAGAATGCGCTTGAAGGAGGCATTGACGAAGCTTGCGTCTTTATGTCCGCCAGCGAGACGCACAATAGAAAAAACATCAACAAATCGACTTCTGAAACTCTTCACATTCTCAAACAAGTAAACGATGACGCAATAAAAGCAAACCTCACAACAAGAGCCTACCTCTCAACCGTTTTCGGCTGTCCATACGAAAAAGATGTCCCCATTGAACAAGTGATTCGCCTTTCTGAAGCCCTATTTGAATTTGGAATTTCTGAACTGTCGCTTGGAGATACAATCGGAGCGGCAAATCCCGCCCAAGTTGAAACCGTGCTTGAAGCTCTTTTGCCACGATTCCCCGCCAATCAATTGGCCCTGCATTTTCATGATACGAGAGGAACGGCGCTGGCCAACATGGTCACAGCGCTCCAAATGGGCATCACTGTGTTCGACGGCTCGGCAGGCGGGCTTGGAGGCTGCCCATATGCTCCAGGTTCGTCAGGAAACGCCGCAACTGAGGACATCGTGTATATGCTTGAACACATGGGCATCAAAACAAATGTAAAGCTCGATAAACTGCTTTCTGCGGCCAAATGGATAGAAGAGAAAATGGGCAAACAACTGCCGAGCCGAAATTTACAGGTGTTTAAATCATCTTCATAAAAGAGAGGACAAATACAATGGAAGAATCTATTCTTTTTACCGTTCAAAACGATCACATTGCCGTGATCACTTTAAATAGGCCTCAGGCGGCAAATGCTCTTTCAGCGGAAATGCTCAGAAACCTGCATGTGATTCTTCAGGAAATTGAATTCAATGCAAACATCCGCTGCGTCATCCTCACAGGTACCGGCGAAAAAGCGTTTTGCGCGGGGGCAGACTTAAAAGAACGGCTAAAGCTGAAAGAAGATCAGGTTCTTGAAAGTGTATCTCTCATTCAAAGAACCGCGGCTTTGCTTGAAGCCCTGCCGCAGCCGGTTATAGCTGCGATAAACGGAAGCGCATTGGGCGGCGGTCTTGAATTGTCATTGGCATGCGACCTTCGAATCGCAACTGAATCTGCCGTGCTGGGCCTTCCGGAAACAGGGTTAGCCATTATCCCAGGCGCTGGAGGAACCCAAAGGCTCCCGCGGCTGATCGGCAGAGGAAAAGCAAAAGAATTAATTTATACAGGCAGACGCGTAACTGCACACGAAGCAAAGGAGATAGGCCTTGTAGAGCATGTCACGGCACCCTGTAACCTCATGCCAAAAGCAGAGGAACTGGCCGCAGCCATTTCTGCCAACGGGCCGATCGCTGTCCGTCAGGCTAAATTCGCAATCAATAAAGGATTGGAGACAGATCTCGCTACAGGTCTGGCGATTGAACAAAAAGCATATGAACATACCATTCCGACAAAAGACAGAAGAGAAGGACTTCAGGCGTTTCAAGAAAAAAGACGGGCCGTATACAAGGGAATATAAAAGGGAGGCAATGCTCATGGATTATGAAAAGGAACGAACAGAACGGGCCGATCGGATACGACAAGGCGGGGCGGAAAAGTATCATCAGAGCAACCAAGAAAAAGGCAAGCTCTTTGTCAGAGAACGGCTTGCTCTTTTGTTTGACGATGACATCGAGCTTGAAGACGCTTTTTTTGCGGAATGCATGTCAGACGGGCTTCCCGCTGACGGAGTCATAACAGCCATCGGCAAAATCGGCGGCCAAACCGTTTGCGCCATGGCCAATGACTCAACGGTAAAAGCAGGCTCATGGGGAGCGAAAACCGTTGAAAAAATCATCAGAATCCAAGAAACAGCGGAAAAATTAAACTGTCCGCTCCTTTATTTAGTCGATTCGGCAGGCGCCAGAATCACCGACCAAATCAATGTATTTCCAGGGAGACGCGGCGCGGGAAGAATTTTTTACAATCAAGTCAAATTATCAGGGCGCATTCCGCAAATCTGCCTGCTATTCGGGCCGTCTGCCGCAGGAGGCGCTTATATCCCGGCCTTTTGTGACATAGTCGTCATGGTAGACGGTAACGCCTCCATGTATTTAGGCTCACCAAGGATGGCGGAAATGGTCATTGGCGAAAAAGTGTCTCTCGAAGAAATGGGCGGCGCCCGTATGCATTGCTCAATCTCAGGGTGCGGAGATATTCTTGCAGACACTGAAGAAGAAGCCATACGTCTGGCACGGGCTTATTTATCGTACTTTCCGGCTAATTATCAAGCTAAAGCGCCCATTCAGGATAAACGCCCGCCACAACACTTCGACAGCCCGCTTGCCGACGTCATTCCGCAGAACCAAAATGCGCCATTTGATATGCATGAGCTGATAGAGCGGGTCATTGATGAAGACTCATTTTTTGAAATCAAAGCTTTATTCGCACCTGAATTAATAACGGGCCTCGCACGAATTCACGGGCAGCCTGTCGGCATTGTTGCAAATCAGCCGAAGGTAAAAGGAGGCGTCTTATTCCATGATTCAGCAGACAAAGCGGCTAAATTTATTACCTTATGTGACGCGTTTCATATCCCATTGCTGTTCTTAGCAGATATTCCCGGCTTTATGATCGGCACAAAGGTAGAACAAGCCGGCATCATCAGGCACGGAGCAAAAATGATTTCAGCGATGTCAGAGGCAACTGTTCCCAAGCTCTCTGTCATTGTCCGAAAAGCGTACGGAGCGGGGTTGTACGCAATGGCAGGGCCGGCATTTGAACCGGATTGCTGCTTGGCGCTCCCAACCGCCCAAATCGCCGTCATGGGCCCAGAAGCAGCTGTAAACGCCGTCTACGCGAAAAAAATCGCCGAGCTGCCGAAAGAAGAGAGGGTGCCATTTATCAGCAGCAAACGGGAGGAATACAAAGAGGACATCAATATATACCGCCTGGCTTCAGAGATGATCATCGATGCCGTCATTCCAGCCAATTCGCTGCGTGATGAACTGGCCAAACGGCTCAAGGCATATATGACAAAGGAAATGACATTTACCAATCGAAAGCATCCGGTTTATCCGGTGTAAAAAAGCAAGGAATGAGGGAGGAGCGCAAAAGGCGCTCTTTCTTTATTAACAATAATCACATTATGTTAACTAATCAACTTTGCATAAAACGCTATGTTTTTTAGAATAGTAAATAAAGGCTGCCTCACTAGCGGCAATTATCAGTTCATCATAAAAAGGGGCCTACATGATGTATCATTTATATTCACATAACGACTTGGACGGAGTAGGGTGCGGAATCGTAGCAAAATTGGCTTTCGGGAAAGATATTGAGATCCGGTATAACTCTGTCAACGGCTTAAACGCTCAGGTGCAGCACTTTTTAGAAAAAGCGAAAGAGAACAACAGACAAGACGCGTTATTCATCACCGATCTCGCCGTTAACGAAGAAAACGAAAAGAGATTGAATGAGTATGTTCAAGCGGGCGGAAAAGTGAAGCTGATTGACCATCATAAAACAGCTCTTCATTTAAATGAGCATGAATGGGGATTTGTCCAAGTGGAATACGATGATGGACGGCTTTCATCGGCCACATCGCTGTTATATGACTATCTCGTTAAAAATGGCTTCATGAAACCGACAAATGCCTTAGATCAATTCACAGAACTCGTCCGCCAATATGATACATGGGAATGGGAGCGGTACGATCAAAAACAGGCGAAGCGGCTTAATGACCTTTTCTTTTTGCTGTCAATCGATGAATTTGAAAAAAAAATGATTCAGCGTCTTTCTGCGCATGATGAATTTTTCTTTGATGAATTTGAAGAAAAGCTGCTTGATTTAGAAGACGAAAAAATCGAGCGCTACCTTCGCAGGAAGAAAAGGGAATTGGTGCAAACCTTTGTTCACGAACACTGTGCGGGCATCGTTCACGCAGAATCGTACCATTCAGAGCTTGGAAACAGGCTTGGAAAAGAAAATCCGCATCTTGATTACATTGCGATTTTAAGCATGGGGTCAAAACGAGTCAGCCTGCGCACCATTCACGATGACATCGATGTGTCAGAGATCGCCGGCCGATACGGAGGCGGAGGACATGCAAAGGCATCCGGCTGTTCTATAACCGACGAAGTATACGAATTGTTTGTTGCTGAAGCATTCCGAATTGATCCTGTCAGGCCGGATGCTTTCCGTAACTTCTATAACCTAAAGGGGTCTGCCAACGGATCATTGTATGAAAATCGCGCACAAATGAGATTTTTTCTGTTTCCTTTAGACAACGAGTGGAATATTCAAATTAACGGGGAAACACAGGATGAAACATTCACATCTTTTGAAGAAGCAGAATGGTTTATGAAAAGAAATTATGCCGCATCGCTCGTGCGTGATGAAGTATTTGTCGCATTTTTAGCGGAACACTTGAAGCTGGCAAACCAACAGCGCAGATAAAAAAATATGCATAGGGGTGCATCAATCATCCCTATGCATATCCGCCAGCTATCGTTTAAAAATGGCTGTGCGTTTTTTAATCGCAAAATAAAGGGCAATCACGACAATAGCCAGTATCATAATCGGTGTTGTATAAGTGCCCGCAATGTTCTCAACATCATCCCACTGGCTTCCGAGCTGAATGCCTAAATAAACAAACAGGATAGACCACGGAATGATCGCGAGTACAGTCAGGACCACAAATTTGGAAAACGGCATTTTGGCAATGCCTGCGGGGATGGATATCGCATGTCTGACAACCGGTATAAAACGTGCCGAGAAGACAACCCCCGTGCCGTACTTTTGAAACCAGTTTTCTGACATATCAATATGATGCTTTTTAATCAATAAGTACTTCCCGTATTTGTCCAAAAACGGTCTGCCGCCATAGCGACCGATCCAATAAATAAAGATCTGGGCAATGGTGCCCCCGATAACCCCCGCAATAATGGCGCCAATAAATCCAATCGTGCCTTCCGATACCATATAGCCGCCATAGGCCAATACAATTTCACTCGGTATGATTTCGATCATCAAACCAATTGCAATGCCCGCATATCCCATATTCGTCAGCCAAGTTAAAATTTCGCTTATCAAACTGCCCACATTCTTCACAACCTGTCCTTATCTTTTTCACTATTATATGACTGATTGACGAGCAAGATGGTTACAAATTTTTTTATCGCAGCACTTCTTTTGTTTCCCGTTTTAGCACTTCTTCTAAATAAGCTAAAAGCTGAGATCTCATTTCAAGACGCATTAAGCCGATATCGGTGCTTGCTTTAAAACAGCCCAATTTATCGCCAATGTCATATCGTTTTCCTTCCAGAAGCCGCGCATGAATAGGCTGGGTGCGGCAAACCTCACGAAGTGCATCTGTTAATTGAATCTCATTGCCTGCGCCTCTCCGGATCGACTTCAAAACAGGGAAGATAGAAGGGTTCAGTACATATCGTCCCATCACTGCAATTTCGGAAGGGGCTTCTTCCAGAGACGGCTTTTCAACTAAATCGTTCACTTCATACACATGGCCTTGAGAGCCTGATGTCTGAATAATACCATATTTGCTGACATCCTCAGGAAGAACAGACTGTACGCCGACAACCTCTGTGCCATAAGCGGCGTATACATCCATTAATTGCCGAAGAGCCGGCTTTTCAGACACCATAATATCATCGCCTAAGAGGACGGCAAACGGTTCATCTCCGATAAAATGCTCCGCACACAGCACCGCATGACCTAATCCGAGCGGTTCTTTCTGGCGGATATAATGAATATTGGCCAAATCGGCAATCTGCTGCATTTCCTTAAGCGTCTCCGTCTTGCCTTTTTCCCGCAGATTGAATTCCAATTCCGCCGATCGGTCAAAATGATCTTCAATCGAGCGTTTGTTTCTCCCTGTAATAATCAGTATATCTTCAATTCCTGACTCTACGGCTTCTTCTACAATGTATTGAATTGCTGGTTTGTCGACAATCGGGAGCATTTCTTTCGGCTGCGCCTTTGTCGCCGGCAGAAATCTCGTTCCTAAACCCGCTGCGGGAATGACCGCTTTTCTCACTTTTTTTCTCATTCATCTTCACTCCTGATCCTGTATGTTTTTCAGCGAATCTCCAAATACCCAGATTCGGTTTCCGATATAATTCATCATCATTCCGCCGATAGTGGCGGCGAGCTTACTCACCAAAAGCGAACAGCCGCCTTTTTGAAACAAATAAAGCAGCAAAAAGGTAATCCCCGACGCGGCAATATTAATCATGAGAAAGCGCACGATCTCTTTTCCCCCAGCCTTACGTTTTACACGAAACGTCCAACTCCGGTTCCACACATAGCTGTTGATGATACCTGCAGAATAGGAGCAGATCTGCGCCGGCAGATACGGAACATGACAAGTGGTGAGAAGAAAGAAGACACCAAAATCTATCAGTGTATTGCCGACGCCCACGGTGCAAAAACGGCCTAATGTTTTTATTTTTTCTTTCAGCATAACGGCACGCGGTTTTGACCTCCCTTCATAAAAGATAAAGATGGCTGTCATATTTGTTGATATGGATTACTTTAGCGAACAGTGTTGAATAAACAATTACTAAAATATGAACAAAACATGAAAAAGTAATGAGGCCTTGCAGATTCATTACGTTAACATTTTGCTAGGAATTTTAATGTTCTGTATAAATGTTAACTTTTAATCATTTTTTTCAAGATGGGAGAGGACGTCATCTTCCTGGTCGTTCCCCAAAAACAGTTGCTGCCAGGGAAGGAGAAAGAAATCGCTGCTTGACCAGCGACAAAGCAAAAGGCGCCACAGGTCATGGACGGCGGGAATACTGCTCAATAGTTCTTATGCTCTTGAAAAAAACAATCGCTCTGAACGGCTGTTTTATTGTGCCTGAAAACTTTGTTCACAGAAAGATGAAAAAATATGACGGATTTCGAAAGAGGAATGCGATTTGATAAAGAAGTGTCTTACAAAGAAGAGAACAATGGAAACAGGAATCAGCAGAAGAAGTTGCCAAAATTCAATAGATTGAGAAGTTCCGAGCGCAACATCTATAATCAACCACAATCAATTTACAATCCTTCACAAATATACAAATTGACTTTTACAATAAAAAGAAAATATGTAATTTCCGACACAATTATGTCAATAGTCCTAAAACAATGAACATCAAGGGCGCTATCTAAGTGAAGGAAGAGTCGGTAACAGACTTCCATCCCGGCTTTTATCATCTCTCTTTAAGACTGATTTTTCAGTATCAGCCCACGCTTATATTTCATGAATAAATGTATCCAGGTCCTTTGTAAAATCGAGCAATAACTCCTCCAAAAGTATTCTATACACATTTATTATAATCATGCTAGGATGTTAGATATAGGGATATTTTGTATAAAATTGTATCAATATTCAATGTGAACGGAGGAAGCTCATGAACAATCTTGCCTTTTTATTTCCTGGACAAGGGTCTCAATTTGTAGGAATGGGCAAACCTTTTTGGAATGATTTTGTGCTCGCAAAGAGGTTATTTGAAGAAGCGAGCGATGCGATCTCCTTTGATATAAAAAAACTGTGTTTTAACGGTGATATGAATGAATTGACAAAGACAATGAATGCACAGCCCGCTATTTTAACGGTCAGTGTGATTGCTTTTCAAGTGTATATGCAGGAAATAGGGATTAAGCCTCACTTTCTTGCAGGTCATAGCTTAGGAGAATACTCAGCGCTTGTCTGTGCGGGCGCCCTTTCTTTTCATGATGCCGTTACACTTGTAAGACAGCGAGGAATTCTTATGCAAAATGCGGACCCTCAGCAGCAGGGGACGATGGCCGCCGTGACTCAGCTTTCTCTTCAAACATTGCAAGAAATATGTTCAAAAGTGTCGACGGAAGAATGTCCGGCAGATGTCGCCTGCATGAATTCAGACCAGCAGCATGTGGTTTCCGGACATAGAGAAGCTGTGGAACGTGTCATCAGGATGGCGGAGGAAAAGGGGGCTAAATATACTTATTTGAATGTCAGTGCGCCTTTTCACAGTTCGATGATACGATCAGCATCCGAACAATTCCAGACTGTATTACACCAGTATTCCTTCCGGGATGCCGCATGGCCGATCATTTCGAATGTCACCGCACACCCTTACAGCAGCGGAAATTCGATCAACGAACATCTCAAGCAGCACATGACGATGCCGGTTAGATGGGCGGAATCAATACATTACTTGCTTCTACAAGAAGTTACGGAAGTCATCGAAATGGGGCCGAACAATGTCTTATCCGGTCTGCTGAGAAAAATAACGAATCACATTGCACCTTATCCTTTAGGACAGACATCTGATATTCACCAGCTTTCCAATTCAGCGGAAAGAAATAAACTTGTTGTCCGTTTACGCAAAAAACAACTGAATAAATTGATGATTCAAACCGTCATTGCGCGAAATTACAACAAGGATTCATCGGCTTATTCCAACATGACGACCCCATTATTTACGCAAATCCATGAGCTGAAGGAGAGAATGGAGAGAATGGAAAGACATGGAGATGAGCTTTCAGAACAAGAATTCGAACATTCGATCCATTTATGCAAATTAATTTGCAAGGCTAAACAGCTTCCGGCTTGGGAACAATTACGGATTTTAAAATAAAGCGCCCAGGAGGGTACCTATGTATACCAGTCAATTCCAAACCTTAGTCGATGTCATTCGGGAAAGAAGCAATATTTCAGATCGCGGGATCCGTTTTATCGAATCCGATAAAAACGAGACAGTTGTCTCTTACCGCCAATTGTTTGATGAGGCGCAAGGGTTTCTTGGCTATTTACAGCATATCGGCATTCAGCCGAAGCAGGAAATTGTATTTCAAATCCAAGAAAACAAATCATTTGTCGTTGCTTTTTGGGCTTGTTTATTAGGAGGAATGATCCCGGTACCGATCAGTATCGGAGAAGATGATGACCATAAGCTGAAAGTCTGGCGCATTTGGAATATATTAAATCATCCGTATCTGATTGCCTCTGAAAAAGTATTGAACAAAATAAAGAAATACGCTGAAGAACACGATTTACATGATTTCCATCAGCAATTAAACGGGAAATCTGACATCATTCAAGATCAAACCTACGATTACCCCGCTTCGTTATATGAACCTGATGCGGATGAACTGGCTTTTATCCAATTTTCTTCAGGATCGACAGGAGATCCAAAAGGAGTCATGTTAACGCATCACAACTTAATACATAACACGTGCGCCATTCGGAATGTCCTGTCCATTGACTCGAAAGACTCTTTCTTATCCTGGATGCCTTTAACGCATGATATGGGGCTCATCGCCTACCACCTTGTTCCCTTCTTAGTCGGAATCAACCAACATCTGATGCCTACAGAATTATTTATTCGCAGACCTATTCTTTGGATGAAAAAAGCCCATGAACACAAAGCTAGCATTCTATCCTCTCCTAATTTCGGATACAACTACTTCCTTAAATTTCTGAAAAACGAACCAGACTGGGATTTATCCCACATCAGAGTCATCGCAAACGGTGCAGAACCGATATTGCCGGAGCTCTGTGACGAATTTTTGACCAGATGCGCAGCATTTAATATGAAAAGATCCGCCATTTTGAATGTTTACGGTTTAGCGGAAGCTTCGGTTGGCGCAGCGTCCTCTAAACCAGAGGAAGAATTCGTTCCCGTTTATCTGCATCGCGACTATTTAAACCTCGGTGAAAGAGCTGTAAACGTCAGCAAAGAGGATCAAAATTGCGCCTCATTCGTCGAAGTGGGACAACCCATAGACTATTGCCAGATTCGAATCTCCGACGGAGCAAATGAAAGAGTAGCAGACGGAATCATCGGTCATATCGAGATCAAAGGAAACAATGTGACGCAAGGGTATTATAACAACCCCGAAAGTACGGACAAAGCACTAACTTCTGACGGCTGGATAAAAACAGGAGACCTCGGATTCATTAGTGAAAATGGTAACTTAGTCGTAACTGGAAGAGAAAAGGACATTATATTTGTGAACGGAAAAAATGTCTACCCGCACGATATTGAACGGGTCGCGATTGAAATGGAAGAGGTTGACTTAGGAAGGGTTGCCGCCTGCGGTGTATATGATCAAAAGACGCGAAGCAGAGACATCGTGCTCTTTGTTGTTTTCAAAAAATCACCAGAAAAATTTGCGCCGCTAGTCAAAGAGATTAAAAAACATTTGTACAAGCGGGGCGGCTGGAGCATAAAAGAAGTCCTTCCGATACGAAAACTCCCTAAAACAACCAGTGGAAAGGTTAAGCGCTATGAACTTGCCAGACAGTATGAGGCAGGGAATTTTTCAATAGAGTCTGCCGCCATTAATGAATTTCTGGAGAGCAGCCCGGAGAAATCCGGACAGACTCCCATTCATGAGATAGAAACGGAATTGCTATCTATCTTTTCCCACGTGCTCGATGGAAAAAAGGTTCACCTCACTGATAGTTATTTTGATATGGGCGCAAATTCATTGCAGTTATCGCAGATTGCCGAGCGTGTAGAACAGAAATTTGGACGCGAGCTTGCCGTTTCAGATCTCTTCACGTATCCTTCTATCACTGATTTAGCGGCATATCTGTCTGAAAGCCGGGCTGAAATCAAGCATGACGTGACAGCGAAACCAAGCCATGTGACGCCGAAAGATATCGCCATTATCGGGATGTCGCTCAATGTCCCGGGAGCATCGACTAAAAGTGATTTTTGGGATCTGCTTGAAAAGGGAGAGAACGGCATTCGAGAATACCCTGCATCCCGGCTGAAAGATGCGGCGGATTATTTAAAGTCCATCCAAAGCGAATTCAATGGAAATCAGTTTGTGAAGGGCGGCTATTTAGATGACATCGACCGCTTTGATTATTCGTTCTTTGGTTTAGCTCCTAAAACGGCTCAGTTTATGGATCCCAATCAAAGACTGTTTTTGCAGTCTGCATGGCATGCGATTGAAGATGCGGGCTATGCCGGCGACAGTATGAACGGGAGTCGGGTCGGGGTATATGCAGGGTACTCGAAGGTGGGCTACGATTATGAGCGCCTCCTTTCTGCGAATTATCCGAAGGAACTTCATCAATACATTGTAGGCAACCTTCCTTCCGTGTTAGCCAGCCGAATCGCTTATTTCTTAAATTTAAAAGGGCCGGCGGTCACAGTGGATACAGCTTGTTCTTCATCGCTTGCTGCCGTTCATATGGCATGCAAATCTTTAATTTCTGGCGAGTGTGAAATGGCTCTTGCCGGAGGTATCCGGACATCGCTCTTGCCGTTGCGTATCGGGCTTGATATGGAATCTTCGGATGGGTACACCAAAACGTTCAGCAAAGATTCAGACGGCACGGGCTCAGGCGAAGGCGCGGCGGCAGTCCTGTTAAAACCTTTGCAGGATGCGGTTCGCGACGGAGATCATATTTACGGCGTGATCAAAGGAAGCGCGATGAATCAAGACGGAACAACCGCCGGGATTACCGCACCGAACCCGGCAGCTCAGACTGAGGTTATTGAGACGGCCTGGAAAGACGCGGGCATCGATCCTGAAACGCTGTCTTTCATCGAAGCGCATGGCACCGGAACCAAGCTTGGCGATCCTGTTGAATTTAACGGGCTTTGTAAAGCGTTTGAAAAGTATACGGCAAAAAAACAATTTTGCGCGATTGGTTCTGTTAAGTCGAACATTGGCCATTTGTTCGAAGCGGCAGGCATCGTTGGGCTGATCAAATCTGTCCTCATGCTGAATCACAAAAAAAACCCGCCGTTAGCGCACTTTAAGGAGCCTAATCCGCTCATTCATTTTCACTCTTCACCGTTTTATATAAATCAGGAAGTTGCGGAGTTCACACCTGGTGACGAGCCGCTGCGAGGCGGAATCAGCTCGTTCGGTTTCAGCGGAACAAATGCTCATGTGGTATTGGAAGAATACACCACTCAAAGTGAGTATGCACCCGAGAATGAAAACGAGCCGCACCTATTTGTTTTATCCGCCCATACTAAACATTCACTCTATGAACTCGCACAGCAGTATCGGCAATATGCATCGGATGACAGCCAAGCTTCATTGAAGTCCATTTGCTATACAGCCAGTACGGGAAGAGCTCATTTGGATCATGCTATTGCATTGATTGTATCCAATAAGCAAGAATTACGTGACAAGCTGGCCTCCGTGGTTCAGGGAGACGGTCATCTTCCCGGAGTACACATGGGGTATAAGAACTTGAAGGAAATGCAGCCTGCCCATAAAGAAGAGCTGAATAAACAAGCCGCTGATCTGATTGAGCAGCGAATCCGTACGCATGATGAACGAATCACATGGCTGAATCGCGCCGCTGAATTATTTGTGCAAGGAGCCGTTATAGACTGGCGCGCGCTTTATGCCGGTGAAACTGTACAAAAAACGCCATTGCCCCTGTATCCGTTTGAACGGAACCGCTGCTGGGCTGAAGCGGACCATTTGCGCTTAAACAAGAGCGAAGAGAGAGGAGAAGCGGCATTGAATATGAATCAAACGAAGGCGCATATTGAATCCTTCCTGAAAACTGTAATCGGCAATGCTTCGGGAATCAGAGCGGATGAGCTTGATCTGAATGCTCATTTTATCGGGCTCGGAATGGATTCCATCATGCTGTCACAGGTCAAAAAAGCCATTGCTGACGAATTTGGTGTAGACATCCCGATGGATCGTTTTTTTGATACGATGAACAACCTTCAAAGTGTCATAGACTACTTGACTGAGACCGCACCATCATCCTCTGCATCCGCCCCGCCTCAAGAGAATGTTCCGGCGCAGGAAAAACTGGCTATTTCAGAAACACAGCCTGAATCTAGTCACAGAGAAGATCATCAAGGGCATATGCTTGAAAAAATAATCGCTTCTCAGAATCAATTAATTCAGGATACTTTGCAAGCTCAATTAAATAGCTTTAATTTGCTGAGAAACAGCGGACATTCCAATGTGAAAGAATACGCTAAAGCGCAGGAAAAATCAATTCCTTCTGTCAAGCAGGGGAATCCGACCGTCACTGCAGAAAAGAAATTGGCTCAAGATGCGAAGCCCTATGTTCCTTTTCAGCCTCAGAACTTGCATGAACAGGGACACTATACCGCACAGCAAAGACAATACTTAGCAGATTTCATCGGGAAATACGCAGACAAAACGAAAGGTTCCAAACAATATACGGACAAAACCCGATTTGCTCATGCAAATAACCGCAACTTGTCCAGTTTCCGTTCATATTGGAAGGAAATCGTGTACCCGATTATTGCCGAACGTTCTGACGGTTCCAAGATGTGGGATATTGACGGAAACGAATATATCGATATCACCATGGGATTCGGCGTTAACCTTTTCGGCCATCATCCGTCCTTTATTACACAAGTTATCGATGATTCAATCCGTTCATCATTGCCTCCGCTCGGCCCAATGTCGGATGTCGCCGGTGAAGTTGCCGATCGAATCCGCACATGTACCGGAGTAGAAAGGGTCGCTTTCTATAATTCAGGAACAGAAGCCGTCATGGTTGCCCTTCGTTTGGCAAGAGCGGCAACAGGAAGAAAGAAAGTTGTGGCGTTCTCAGGCTCTTATCACGGCACGTTTGACGGCGTATTAGGATTGGCCAGTACAAAAGGCGGGGCTGCGTCTGCGAATCCGCTTGCTCCGGGCATACTGCAGAGCTTTATGGATGATTTGATTATTTTGCATTACAACAATCCCGATTCGCTCGATGTAATTCGCAGTCTTGGAGATGAATTGGCAGCCGTATTGGTGGAACCTGTACAAAGCCGCAGACCGGATTTGCAGCCGGAAGCATTTTTGAAAGAACTGCGGGCGATCACGCAGCAATCCGGTACAGCCCTGATTATGGATGAAATCATTACCGGATTTCGGATCGGTCTCGGAGGCGCCCAGGAATGGTTCGGCATTCAAGCGGATTTAGTGACCTACGGGAAAATCATCGGCGGCGGGCAGCCGTTAGGAATAGTTGCCGGAAAAGCTGAGTTCATGAATACGATCGACGGGGGAACCTGGCAGTATGGGGACGACTCCTTTCCACAAGACGAGGCGAAACGCACATTTGTGGCCGGCACCTTCAATACTCACCCGCTTACCATGAGAATGTCATTAGCCGTGCTTCGCCACTTACAAACCAAGGGAGAACACCTGTATGAGCAGCTGAATCAAAAAACAACCTCCCTGGTCGATCAGTTAAATCGCTACTTTGAACAATCACAAGTGCCTATCCGCATGGTTCAATTCGGTTCCTTGTTCCGGTTTGTCTCATCGCTTGATAACGACTTGTTCTTTTACCATCTCAATTATAAAGGAGTCTATGTATGGGAAGGACGAAACTGCTTCTTGTCTACGGCACATAGCGCGGGTGATATTGAACATATCATTCAAGCCGTTAAAGACACGGTGAAGGATCTTCGCCGAGGCGGATTTATCCCGGAAGGCCCGGATTCCCCTGACGACGGCGGCCATAAAGAATCCGGGAATTACGAGCTTTCGCCTGAACAAAAACAATTGGTTATGGCATCCCATTATGGGAACGAGGCTTCTGCAGCTTTAAACCAGTCCATTATGCTAAAAGTAAAGGGTGAACTGCAGCATCCGCCCTTAACACAAGCCGTGCAGCATATCGTCGACCGCCACGAGGCTTTACGTACGGTGATTCATGTCGATGACGAGGTACAGCAAGTGCAGGAACGGATGAATATAAAAATTCCTGTCATTGACTTTACCGGTCACCCAGATGAGCAACGGGAATCGGAAATTCAGAAATGGCTGACAGAAGATGCCAAGCGGCCATTTCATTTTCATGAACAAAATCCCTTGTTTAGAATCCATGTACTTACATCGGCTCAAGATGAACATCTGATTGTGCTCACGTTCCATCATATCATTGCCGATGGATGGTCAATCGCCGTTTTTGTTCAAGAGCTGGAGAGCAACTATACGGCAATTGTACAAGGGCAATCGTTCCCGCCAAAAGAGGCGGCTGCTTCGTTTCGACAGTATTTAGACTGGCAGCAGGCGCAGATTGATAGCGGACATTATGAAGAAGGAGTCCGTTATTGGCGGGATCATTTCTCTGAACCGATACAGCAGGCAGTCCTGCCGAGCGCCGCTTCTGCCCGTTATCCGAACGGGTATGAGGGAGACCGATGTACCGTCAGGCTTGGACGGCCTTTAAGCGAGGCTTTAAAGTCATTAAGCATTAAGATGAAAAATAGCGTATTTGTGACGATGCTGGGCGCGTTTCATCTTTTTCTGCACCAGCTTACCAAACAGACAGGCCTTGTGATCGGGATCCCTGCAGCAGGTCAATCGCATATGAAACAGCATGATCTGATTGGAAATTGCGTCAATATGATTCCCGTGAAAAACACGTCTTCTTCAGAAAGAACTTTATCCGGTTATCTTGGCAGTATGAAAGAAAGCGTGGATCACGCAATGCGCCATCAAGCCGTTCCGATGACACTGGTAGCCAGACAGCTTCCGCACGATCAAGTGCCGGATATGCGTATTATCTTTAATTTGGACAGGCCTTTTCGAAAGCTGCATTTTGGAAAGGCGGAGGCGGAGCCCATTGCATACCCGGTGAAATGCATGCTGTACGATTTATTTCTTAACATAACAGACGCAAATCAAGAATATGTTCTTGATTTTGACTTTAATACGAATGTTATCAGTCCGGAAATCATGAAAAAGTGGGGAGCGGGCTTTACGAAATTGCTGCAAAAAATAGTTGAGGAAGGTTCAGTTCCTCTTGACGCCTTGATGATGTTTTCCAATGAAGAAGAGCATGTTTTACAAGAAGTGTATGCCGATCACCAGCAGCGGGTCTCTTCAATCGTAAGCAAGACGGCTAACTTTTCTGACGCCTACGAGGCGCCGGCAAATGAAACAGAGCGGCAGCTGGCTCAGATTTGGGAGGAACTTTTCGGCCTTGAGCGGGTTGGCAGATCAGACCGCTTTCTGGATCTGGGCGGAAACTCACTCCAAGCGACGCTTATGCTTTCCAAAGTTCAGAAGACATTTCACCAAAAAATTTCTATCGGACAATTTTTCAATCACCAGACTGTTAAGGAATTAGCGCGTTTCATTGAGAATGAAAAGAAAGTCATGCACCTCCCGATGAAGGCTGCTGAGAAAAAAGCGTATTACCCGACATCATCGGCGCAGCAAAGGGTATATTTCCTGCACCAAATGGAGCCGGATCAACTGGCTCAAAATATGTTTGGGCAAATATCAATTATAGGGCAGTACGATGAGCAAGCCCTGATTTCTTCTCTTCAGCAAGTCATGCAGCGGCATGAAGCGTTTCGCACGTATTTTGACATTATAGATGGCGAAATCGTCCAGAAACTTGAAAACGAAGTTGATTTTAACGTTCATGTCCGAACGATGAGCCGGGACGAATTTGACACCTATGCAGACCGGTTTGTAAAACCGTTTCGCTTGGAACAAGCTCCTTTGGTTCGCGCGGAGCTGATCAAGATTGATAACGAACAGGCTGAGCTGCTCATCGATATGCATCATATCATTTCGGACGGTTACTCCATCAACATACTTACAAATGAATTGCTGGCTTTATATCATCGGAAACCATTACCGGACATTGAATTTGAATATAAAGATTTCACAGAATGGCAAAACCAATGGCTGAATGAGGATGCCATGAAGCAGCAGGAGACATATTGGCTGGAACAATTTGAAGACGAAATTCCGGTCCTTCAACTGCCGACAGACGGTTCAAAAGCGGCGGAACGGTCTTCCGAGGGACAGCGCGTGACGTGCTCCCTACAGCCGGATGTAATCTTTTCGCTGCAAGATCTGGCGAAAAAGACGGAAACCACTCTTTATACGGTGCTGCTGGCCGCCTACAAAGTGCTGCTTCACAAATATACAGGACAAGAAGACATGGTCGTAGGCACGCCTGCTTCAGGAAGAAATCATCCGGATATTGAAAATATCATCGGTATTTTCATTCAAACGACCGGAATCCGAACGAAGCCGCACGCCAATAGAACGTTTACGGATTATTTGGAAGAAGTAAAGCGGCAAACGCTTGATGCTTTCGAAAACCAAGATTATCCATTCGACAAGCTTGTGGAGAAATTAAAAGTGCAGCGGGAAACAACAGGAAAATCACTGTTTAACACGATGTTTGTGTTTCAAAATATTGAATTTCATGAAATCCGGCACAATGAATGTACGTTTAAGGTAAGAGAGCGAAACCCCGGAGTCTCTTTATATGATTTGATGCTGACGGTCGAAGATGCCGGACAACAGATAGAGTTGCATTTTGATTTTAAGCCGGGACAGTTTGAAAAAGACACCATTGAACAGATCACGAGACACTATACCAGCATTTTGAACAGCCTTGCAAAACAGCCGGAGATGACGTTGTCCTCCATTCCCATGCTGTCTGAAACCGAACTTCAGCAATTGCTCACGGAGTTTAATGACACAAAGACGCCGTATCCGCATAACGAAACGGTTTCCCGATGGTTTGAAATGCAGGCGGAACAGCGGCCTGATCATGATGCCGTTATTTTTGGCAATGAGCGGTATACGTACAGACAGCTCAATGAACGGGCGAACCAATTGGCGCGAACGTTACGGACAAAAGGCGTACAAGCGGACCAATTCGTTGCCATTATCTCTCCGCACTGCATCGAGCTGATTGTTGGTATTTTGGCTGTTCTGAAATCCGGCGGCGCATACGTGCCCATTGACCCTCAATATCCGGAGGATCGGATCCTATATATGCTGAGTGATTCAAGAGCGGAGATTGTGTTGACACAGCGCTGCCTGCTGGATCAATTACCATATGATGGTGACGTTGTGCTTTTGGATGCGGAAAACTCTTATCATGAGGACCGCTCAAATCTTGACTTGTTCAGCAATACGCATGATTTGGCCTACATGATCTATACGTCGGGTTCCACGGGCAATCCGAAAGGTGTGCTCATTGAGCATCAGGGACTGGCCAATTATATTTGGTGGGCGAAAGAGGTTTATGTGAAGGGCGAGAAAACCAACTTCCCATTATACTCTTCCATCTCTTTCGATCTAACGGTGACTTCGATATTTACACCGCTGGTTACGGGAAATACCATCATTATCTACGATGGAGAAGACAAAAGTGCAGTGCTTTCTGCGATTATGCGGGACTCAAGAATAGATATGATCAAATTAACACCGGCACATTTGCATGTACTGAAGGAAATGAATGTAGCCGATGGCACCGCCATACGAAAAATGATTGTGGGCGGAGAAAATTTAAGCACCCGGTTGGCCAAAAGTATCAGCGAACAGTTTAAAGGACGGCTGGACATTTTCAATGAATACGGACCGACGGAAACTGTCGTCGGCTGTATGATTTACCGTTACGACGCAAAACGGGACAAGCGGGAATTTGTGCCGATCGGCACTCCGGCTGCCAACACGGACATTTATGTGGCGGATGCAAGCAAAAATCTGGTTCCGATCGGGGTAATCGGCGAAATGTATATCAGCGGACCCGGTGTTGCCAGAGGGTATTGGAACCGCCCGGATTTAACGGCAGAGAAGTTCGTTGAAAATCCGTTTATCCCGGGAGCGAAGATGTACAAGTCAGGAGACTTGGCTAAGCGATTGAAAGATGGAAATCTCGTATATGTGGGCCGCATCGATGAACAAGTCAAAATCAGGGGACACCGAATCGAACTGGGTGAAATCGAAGCAGCGATGCATAACGTGGAAACGGTGCAAAAAGCCGCCGTTACAGTCAGAGAAGAAGAAGAAGACGGCTTAAAACAATTGTGCGCGTATTACGTAAGCGAAAAACCTATACCTGCTGCCCAGCTTAGGGAA
The DNA here is from genome assembly GCF_040784915.1 of Bacillus vallismortis. GTDB lineage: Bacteria > Bacillota > Bacilli > Bacillales > Bacillaceae > Bacillus > Bacillus subtilis_G. Next base: position 2,119,371 of record NZ_CP160797.1, on the reverse strand, counting down.
CAATTGTCATTGGAGCTTCCGGAATACATGGTTCCGTCCTATTTTGTCCGTCTGGAGCATATGCCCTTAACATCCAACGGGAAAATAAACCGTAAAGTATTGCCCGCGCCCGAAGCGAGTCTGCAGCAGACAGCTGAATATGTTCCGCCGGGCAATCAGGTGGAGTCCAAACTGACAGATTTATGGAAGGAAGTACTCGGAATAAGCCATGCGGGGATCAAACATAATTTCTTTGATCTTGGAGGAAACTCCATTCGCGCGGCAGCCTTAGCCGCCAGAATTCACAAAGAGCTGAATGTGAATCTGTCTCTCAAAGACATATTCAAGTATCCTACCATTGAACAATTGGCTGACAAGGCGTTACACATGGAAAAAAATCGATATGCACCGATCCCGACCGCAAAAGAAATGCCCTATTATCCGGTTTCTTCTGCTCAGAGGCGGATGTATTTGTTAAGTCACGCAGAAGGCGGCGAGCTGACTTACAATATGACGGGTGCCATGAGCGTGGAAGGGACGGTCGATCCCGCCCGGTTAAACGCCGCTTTCCAAAAATTAATCGAGCGCCATGAAGCTTTGCGGACCAGCTTTGAATTATATGAAGGCGAACCGGCACTGCGTATTCATCAGAGCGTTGAATTTACAATAGAACAAATTCAAGCAAGCGAAGAAGAAGCGGAAGCTCGTGTGCTTGATTTCATCCAAGCGTTTGATTTAGCCAAGCCGCCGCTGATGCGGGCCGGACTGATTGAACTAGAGCCTTCGCGGCATGTGCTTGTGGTTGATATGCACCATATCATTTCTGACGGCGTGTCCGTCAATATTCTGATGAAAGATTTAAGCCGGCTCTACGAGGGATACGAACCCGATCCGCTTCCTGTTCAATATAAAGACTATGCAGTTTGGCAGCAATCGGACATTCAGAAACGGAATATCAAGAGCCAGGAGGCGTACTGGCTCAATCAGTTTCGTGATGACATTCCTGTACTGGATATGCCTGCGGATTACGAACGGCCTGCCATACGCGATTACGAAGGCGAATCCTTTGAATTTGTTATACCGGAACACTTGAAACAGCGCTTAAGACAAATGGAAGAAAACACAGGAGCAACACTGTATATGATTTTATTGGCCGCCTATACGGTTCTTTTGTCCAAATACAGCGGACAAGAGGATATTGTCGTCGGAACGCCATCTGCCGGGCGGACTCATTTGGATGTGGAGTCGGTCGTGGGAATGTTCGTCAATACGTTAGTCATCCGCAATCACCCGGTGAGCCGTAAAACATTTGATGCCTACTTAAACGAAGTAAAGGAAAACATGCTGAATGCCTATAAAAATCAAGACTATCCGTTGGAAGAATTGATTCAGCATTTACAGCTTTCGAAAGATCCAAGCCGCAATCCTTTGTTCGATACGATGTTTGTGCTGCAAAATCTCGATCACGCTGAATTGACATTCGATTCTCTTGAACTCAAGCCGTATCAGTTTCATCATCCGGTTGCCAAATTCGATTTAACCTTGTCGATTCAGGCAGACCAAGAAAACTATCACGGCCTGTTTGAATATTCGAAAAAACTGTTTAAAAAAAGCAGAATTGAGGCTTTATCAAACGACTACTTACACATTCTATCCGTGATTCTGGAACAACCAAGCATTCTAATCGAACAAATCGAATTGAGCGGGAGCAATGAGGAAGAAGAGAACATGCTGGATTCTATTCAATTGAATTTTTAGAGAAAAGTATTTATTTCTTTAAATTATACAAAATGAGGTGCTCCAATGTCGGTTTTTAAAACTCAAGAAATGTACTGGGATAACCTATTTGATGAAGATGACGGCCTAAGCGCCTTCCCTTACTTTAAAGCGGCGGACAACACGTCATTGTCCCGTACCGGCTATCAGGAAAAATGCATCTGCCGTTCCTTATCTCCGGAAGTATCTCAAAGAATAATGACAATGGCTAATCATTCTGACATGGCTGCCTATTTGATTTTATTGGCAGGTATTGAATGCTTGTTGTATAAATATACGGATCGAACGAGCCTGATTCTTGGCATTCCAACGATATCGAAGCAAAAAAGCAGCCAGTCAGCTGTTAACACCATTGTCCTCTTGAAAAACAGGCTTACAAGCCAGAGCACGTTTAAAACCGTATTCGAGCAAATAAAAGAAGCCGTTCATGATTCGCTGAAAAATCAAAACCTGCCGTTCCGAAAAATGGTTCAGCATCTAAACGTGCAATACAATGATAAGCGTCTGCCGTTGATTCATACCGTCGTTTCGCTTAACCAAATTCATTCCTTGCAATTTAAAGAAGATGTTGCGACCGATATGCTGTTTCACTTTGATTTGGAGAACGACGGAATTCAATTAAAGCTTTTTTATAACGGCAATCTGTACGACGAGGGCTATATAGATCAAATTGCAGCCCATTTAGATCAGCTGCTTTCTATAATCTTGTTTCAGCCTCAAGCTGCGATCCATACGGCAGAGGTCGTACCCGAAACAGAAAAACAGAAACTATTGTTTGATTTTAATGACACCGGCGCAGATTACTCCGGGAGCAGAACCGTCTATCAATTATTTGAAGAACAAGCACAAAGAACGCCTGAGCATGAAGCCGTCAAGTTCAAAAACAGCCATCTGACCTACAGAGAATTGAATGAAAAGGCCAGCCGTTTGGCAAGAACATTGCGTAACTGCGGCGTTCAAGCCGATACGTTGGTCGCCATTCTGGCTGATCGTTCATTAGAAATGATCGTGTCTATTCTAGCCATTTGGAAGGCGGGGGGCGCTTATGTGCCCCTGGACCCTGAATACCCAAAAGAGCGGCTTCAATATCTGCTTCATGATGCGAATGCAGACGTTCTCCTTGTTCAGCGTCATTTCAAAAACAGCCTGACCTTTGACGGACCAACGATCGATCTGAATGATGAATCATCTTACCATACGGACTGCTCATTATTATCACCCGTAGCGGAACACAACCATTTAGCCTATGTCATTTATACCTCAGGCACAACAGGATTGCCGAAAGGGGTCATGGTTGAACACGGCGGCATTGTGAACTCGCTTCAGTGGAAGAAGGCGTTTTTCAAGCATTCTGCCAAGGATCGCGTGCTTGTCTTGTATCCCTATGTTTTTGATGCATTCATTTTAAATTTCTTCAGCCCCCTTATATCAGGGGCAACCTTGCACCTTTTGCCAAATGAAGAGAATAAAGACCTTTTCGCCATTCAAAACACCATGAAACAAGAGAGAATTACACATTTTTCAACTTCTCCCCGTCTTCTGAAAACGATGATCGAACAAATGAACGCAGAGGACTTTATTCATGTCCAGCATGTTGTTGTAGGCGGCGAGCAGCTGGAAATAGATACAGTTGAGAAGCTATATTCTCTGCAGCCTCACATTCAAATCAATAATGAATACGGACCGACCGAAAATAGTGTGGTATCTACATTTCACCCTGTTCAGTCCGCAGATGAACAGATCACAATCGGCAAACCGGTGGCCAACCACCAAGCCTATATTTTAGGAGCGCACCTTCAAATCCAGCCGATCGGCGTACCGGGAGAGCTGTATGTCGGAGGAGCGGGAGTGGCCCGCGGCTACCTCAATCAGCCTGTATTGACGGAAGAAAAGTTTGTTCAGCATGTGCATCTTCCTGGTCAAAAGATGTATAAAACGGGTGACCTCGCCAGGTGGTTGCCAGATGGAAGAATCGAATATTTAGGGCGAATCGATCATCAAGTGAAAATTCGCGGCTACCGTATCGAGATCGGCGAGGTAGAGGCCGCCATATTCAATCTTGAAAAAGTTCGTGAAGCTGCTGTCGTTGCGTGGGAAGACGAAGACGGAGCCAAGCAATTGTATGCCTATTATGTCGGTGAGCCTTCTTTGACCGCTGCGCAGTTCAGAGACGATTTGTCCCGTAAACTGCCGGATTATATGATTCCCTCCTATTTTATCCATTTGGAACACATACCGCTCACTTCCAATGGAAAAATTGATTTGAAAGCTTTGCCTGCTGCCGAAGAAAAAACGCGGATGGATAACGAATACATAGCCCCGCGAAACCCAACAGAAGAACTGCTGGCGTCTATCTGGCAAGAAGTATTAGGGGCTGAGCGTATAGGGATTCTCGATAATTTCTTTGATTTTGGAGGAGATTCGATTAAATCAATTCAGGTGTCTTCGAGATTATATCAAGCCGGATACAAGGTTGATATGAAGCATTTGTTTAAATACCCTGCGATTGCTGATCTAAGTCAATTTGTAGCGCCGGTTGGCAGGAAGGCTGATCAAAAAGAAGTAAACGGCCGGACAAATCTGACCCCGATTCAGCATTGGTTTTTTGAACAAAAAATGCTGAATGCACACCATTACAATCAGGCCGTCATGTTATATTCGGCGGAAGGCTTTAAAGAGGAGCCGCTTCGCCGGACGATGGAACGTGTCGCATCTCATCACGATGCCTTGAGAATGATTTTTGAAAAAACGCCGAATGGATACGCTCCGCGAATTACAGGGACAGATGAAAGTGAATTATACCATCTGGACGTGATGAATTATAAAGGGGAAACCGATCCGGCTCAAGCGATTGCCGATAAAGCGAATGAGATTCAAAGCAGCATGGTATTAGACCAGGGTCCTTTGATGAAGCTTGGTTTGTTCCAATGTCCCGACGGAGATCATTTGCTGATTGCGATTCATCACTTGGTGATTGACGGAGTATCCTGGCGCATTTTACTTGAGGATTTTGCAAGCGGTTATGAGCAGGCAGAGCACGGGCAAACGATCCAGCTCCCGCAAAAAACAGATTCATTTCCATTCTGGGCGGATCAATTGTCCAAGTATGCAGCGGAAACCGACATAGAACAGGAGATCGCTTATTGGGCTGACCTTACAAGCATAAAGCCGCAGTCATTGCCGAAGGACAACATAAGCGAAGGTTCGTTATTAAGAGACAGCGAAGAAGTAAAGATTCAATGGACAAATGAGGAAACAGAGCAATTATTAAAACATGCGAATCGCGCCTACAACACGGAAATCAATGATCTGCTGCTGACTTCATTAGGACTCGCCGTTCACAGGTGGACTGGCATAGAAGACATTGTCGTGAATGTGGAAGGCCACGGGAGAGAGCCAATTATTCCGGATGCGGATATCTCCCGCACGATTGGATGGTTTACAAGCCAATACCCTGTCGTACTGAAGATGGAAGCCGGCAAAGACCTGTCGCAGCGGATTAAGAGCGTGAAAGAAGGGCTGCGCCGTATCCCTGATAAAGGGATGAATTACAGCATCGTCAAATATGTATCCGGGCGCCCGGAAGCCGGAAGCCTGCAGCTGAATCCGGAAATATCGTTTAATTACTTGGGACAATTTGACCAAGATTTGAAGCATCAAGCTTTCCGCATATCACCTTTTTCCACAGGGTTATCGATGAATGAAAACCAAGAGAGAACAGTCGTGCTTGATTTGAATGGGATGATTGCAGAAGGGAAATTATCGCTGACGCTGAGCTACAGCAACAAACAATACGAAAGATCGACTATGGCGAAATTTGCACGGAATTTGAAAGAAAGTCTGCAGGAAGTCATTGCGCATTGCGTAAGCCGGCAGCAGACTACCCTAACGCCAAGTGACATCCTGTTAAAGGATATCACAATAGACGAACTGGAACAGCTTTTGGAGCAGACGAGTGAATTGGGCGAAACGGAAAACATTTATCCATTAACACCGATGCAGAAAGGTATGCTGTTTCACAGCTTGTTTGACCCGAGTTCTGGTGCTTATTTTCAGCAAACGATGTTTGATCTGCATGGAGACCTGAATATTGCTTCATTTTCGAAAAGCTTGGATGGCTTATCGAAAAAATATGACATTTTCCGCACGAATTTTTACAGAGGCTGGAAGGATCAGCCTCTGCAAATCATATTCAAAACGAAAAAAATCGGTTTTGAATTCATTGACTTACGCGAAATGAAGGAATCACATAAAGAAGAGATGATTCAGGAATATGTCAGAAAAGACAAGATGAGGGGTTTCGACTTAGAGAAAGACGCGTTAATGCGGCTACTCATTCTTCGCACGGATGAAAAGGCATACCGTTTTATATGGAGTTTTCACCACATTTTGATGGACGGCTGGTGCCTGCCGCTGATTACAAAAGAAATATTCGAGCATTACTTTGCCTTACTTCAGCAAAAGCAGCCTGAGCAACCGGCAATTACTCCCTACAGTCAATACATTGAATGGCTCGGCCGTCAAGATGCGAAAGAGGCGATGGGTTATTGGGATCAGTACTTGGCGGGGTATGAGGAGCAAACCATCCTGCCTAAGGATCACCATGCGGCGGAAGAACGATATATTCCGGATAAAGTAACATGTGACATAAGCTCTGATCTCACTTTAAAAATGAAACAGACGGCCGGCAGACGCCATGTCACGCTGAACACGCTGCTGCAGACGGCATGGGCGGTTCTGCTGCAGAAATATAACCGAAGCCGGGACGTTGTTTTTGGAAGTGTTGTTTCCGGAAGACCCGCTGGAATTCCAAACGTGGAAACCATGATCGGCTTGTTCATTAACACCATTCCCGTCCGGTTCCGATGTGAAGCCGGGACAACGTTTGCCGAGCTTATGAAAGAGGCGCAGGAAAGAGCTGTAGCGTCTCAACAATTTGAGACGCACCCGTTGTACGATATTCAAGCACGCACAACGCAAAAGCAAAATTTAATTACACATTTAATGATATTCGAAAATTATCCGGTTGATCAGTATATGGAAAGCATAGGCCGGCAAAACGGATCATCCATCACGATTTCCAACGTACAGATGGAAGAACAGACCAACTACGATTTCAATTTGACCGTTATACCGGGCGACAAGATGAACATCTCTTTTGAATACAATGCAACTGTGTATGATCGGGCAAGCATAGAGCGGGTTCGGGAACATTTCATGCAAATCCTGCAGCAAGTCGTGACAGATGCGGATATCCAGGTGGACCAAGTGGAATTGTTAACGGAAGGCGAAAAAAGAACCCTTCTTCATACTCTTAACGACACGGCTGCGCCATTTCCGCAGACGCCGGTTTATCAATTATTTGAAAAACAATCGCAGCGTACGCCCGATCAAGCGGCCGTCATCGATAGAGACAGGCAGCTCACGTACGGAGAGCTCAATAAGCGGGCAAACCAACTGGCGCGAACGTTACGAGCGAAGGGCGTGCAGGCGGACCATCCTGTGGCTGTCATCAGCAGAAACAGTATCGAATCGGTTGTCGGGATTCTTGCCGTTTTAAAATCAGGCGGAGCCTACGTCCCTATAGATCCGGAATATCCGCAAGACCGTATTCGGTATATGCTGGATGACTCTCAAGCCGGCATCGTTTTGATGCAGCGAGATGTGAGGGAGCAGCTTGCCTATGAAGGCGACACGATTTTACTGGATGATGAAAGCTCGTATCACCAAGATGATTCTGACCTTGCACCGATAAGTGATGCCAGCCATTTGGCATATGTCATTTATACGTCAGGTTCCACAGGCCGGCCAAAAGGCGTATTAATCGAGCACCGAGGCTTGACCAATTATATTTGGTGGGCAAAAGAAGTTTATGTAAAAGGCGAGAAAACCAACTTCCCGTTGTACTCGTCAATCTCTTTTGATCTGACGGTGACTTCTATTTTCACACCGCTTGTCACAGGCAATACGATCATCGTCTATGACGGAGAGGACAAAACAGCACTGCTCGCATCGATTGTACAGGACCCGAGGGTGGATATTATTAAATTGACCCCGGCCCATTTGCAGGTTTTGAAAGAAATGAACATCGCCGATAAGACGGCTGTCCGAAGACTGATTGTGGGCGGGGAGAATCTAAGCACCCGGTTAGCCAAAAGTATTCATGAACAGTTCGAAGGCAAAATTGAAATATGCAATGAGTACGGACCGACGGAAACCGTTGTCGGCTGCATGATTTACCGTTACGATGCCGTGAAGGACAGGCGGGAATCGGTACCGATCGGAACGGCTGCAGCAAACATGAGCATTTATGTGCTGGATGAGAATATGAAACCTGCGCCGATCGGTGTCCCAGGAGAAATCTATATCAGCGGCGCCGGTGTGGCAAGAGGATATTTGAACCGTCCGGAATTGACGGCAGAGAAATTTGTCGATGACCCGTTTGCATCCGAAGCCAAGATGTATAAGACCGGAGATTTGGCAAAGTGGCTGGCTGACGGAAACATTGAATATGCGGGCAGAATAGATGAACAAGTGAAAATCAGAGGCTATCGTATCGAATTAGGCGAGATCGAGGCGGCGCTGCTTCAAGAAGAAGCGATTAAAAAAGCGGTCGTTACAGCCAGAGAAGATGTCCACGGGTTTAAACAATTGTGTGCGTATTACGTGAGCGGCGGGCAAATAACGGGATCCCGGCTCCGGAAACAATTGTCTCATTGCTTGGCGAGTTATATGATTCCGGCTTATTTTATTGAGCTGGATGAAATGCCTTTAACTTCCAATGGGAAAATAAACAAAAAAGCGCTGCCTGCTCCGGATTTCGAGCTGCAGGACAGAGCAGAGTATAAGGCTCCCCGAACAAACGTGGAAGAAATATTAGTTTCCGCCTGGGAAGCTGTATTAGGCGCAGAGAACGTAAGTATTTTGGATAATTTCTTTGATCTTGGCGGAGATTCGATTAAATCAATCCAAGTGTCATCAAGATTAAATCAAAACGGATACAAAATGGAAATCAAAGACTTGTTCCAATATGCAACGATTGCCGAATTGACTCCGCACATCAAGCAGAATTTGCGTATAGCCGATCAGGGTGAAGTCAAAGGAAAAGTCAGCCTGACTCCTATTCAGCATTGGTTTTTCGAACAAATAACGACAGATCAGCATTATTATAATCAAGCCGTCATGCTGTATGCACCGGAAGGTTTTCAGGAAATGCCGCTGCGCCAAACCTTGCAAAAGCTTGCAGAACACCATGATGCGCTCCGCATGACGTTCCAGCAGACAGAGAATGGTTACGAGGCACAGAATGCAGAGATCGCGCCAAGCGGGCTTTACCACCTAGAAGTTCTGAATCTAAAAGCAGAATCCGATCCGGGGCAGACAATTGAAGCCAAGGCAAATGAGATACAAGGCAGTATTCGTTTAAGTGACGGACCGTTAATGAAAATCGGATTGTTTCAATGTGCAGATGGAGATCACTTGCTGATTGCCATCCATCATTTGATTGTAGACGGGGTTTCATGGCGGATTTTATTGGAGGATATCGTTAGTGGTTACAGGCAAGCTGAAAACGGGCAAGTGATTCAACTGACGCAAAAAACGGACTCTTTCCAATTATGGGCCAAGAGGCTTTCTGAATATACGCAAAGTGAAACCATAAAACAAGAACAGGAATATTGGACAAAGATCGAACAAACCGATGTGAAACCGCTGCCTAAGGATTTTCATGAAACACATACGACTTCAAAAGACAGTGAAACGGAAACCGTGGAATGGACTAAAGAAGAAACCGAGCTGTTATTAAAACAAGCGAATCGCGCTTATAACACTGAAATAAACGATTTGCTTTTAACCTCCCTTGGTCTTTCCATATCACACTTGTCAGGACTTGAACAGATTCCGATTCATTTAGAGGGACACGGAAGAGAACAGATGAGTCTAGATATGGATGTCTCCCGTACGGTTGGATGGTTCACAAGTCTGTATCCAGTTGTTCTACACGCGCAGTCAGGCAAAGAAATCTCTTATTATATCAAGTTGACCAAAGAAGGACTGCGCCACATTCCGCATAAAGGGATCGGATATGGAATAGCAAGGTACTTAAGCGACGCAATGCCATCAAAATTAAATCCGGAGATTTGTTTTAACTACCTGGGGCAGTTTGACCAAGATTTGCAGCAGCATGCGATTCAATTATCTTCTTACTCCTGCGGTTCAGACTCGAGCGGGAATCAAGAAAGACCATATGTCTTGAATATAAACGGAATGATAACCGAGGGACAGCTGAGGTTTACGATCAGCTACAGCAGCAAACAGTACACAAAAGAAACGATCAAGCGGTTATCGGAAACGATTCAAAGCCGCCTGCGGACAATCATTACGCATTGCGTTCATAAAGAACAATCGGAACTGACGCCAAGCGATATTTTGTTAAAAGGCATGTCCATTGACGAATTGGATCAGCTCCTCATTCAACTGCCGCATGCAGGTGAGATTGAAAACGTGTATCCGCTCACTCCGATGCAGAAAGGAATGCTCTTCCACAGCTTGCTGGATGAGGACTCACATTCTTATTTCGAACAAGCATCGTTCGATTTGCAGGGAGAGTTAAAGATTGATTGCTTTAAAGCGAGCTTGGAACGATTATTTGAAACATACGCCGTGTTCAGAACCCGTTTTTACAGCGGCTGGAACGATACTCCTTTACAAATTGTCTATAAAACGCAAAAACCGCAAATTCATTTTGCAGATTTGCGTGACATAGAGGAGCATCTGCGTGAGGATGCAATCGCAGCCTATCAAAGAGAAGACAAGGCAAAAGGATTTGACTTAGCTCGGGATCCGCTGATGCGCATAGCGATTTTCCGTATGGAAGACAGCAAATATCATTTGATTTGGAGCTTTCATCATATTGTTATGGACGGCTGGTGCCTGTCTCTTATCACGAAGGAAGTGTTTGAGTATTATAACGCCTTGCAAGAAGGCAGAGAAACAGAACTGCCTTCTGCAGCTCATTACAGCGACTATATCGAGTGGCTTCATCTCCAAGATCAGGGAGCGGCCAAACGGTACTGGAGCGAGTATCTTGACGGTTATAAAGGTGAAACCAGGCTTCTTCATAAACGACCGAAGCATGAACAAAAAGCATATGCCTATGCTAATGTGACCTGCGAACTAGACCAAGAACAGACAAAGCAATTGCAGCAGATCGCAAACCAGCATCAAGTGACATTAAATTCGTTGATCCAAACGTTGTGGGGAATTTTATTACAGAAATACAGCGGGTCGCAAGACGTTGTATTTGGCAACGTCGTGTCCGGAAGGCCGGCGGAAATCCCTGGGGTGGAACAGATGATCGGCCTGTTCATCAATACCATTCCGGTTCGCATCCGCTGTGATGAGGACAGTTCTTTTGCTGATACGATGCAAATGGTTCAACAAAACGCACTGGCTTCCCAAGCATACGATACCTTTCCTTTATACGAAATTCAGGCCCAGACGGAACAGAAACAAAACCTGATTGACCATATCATGATCTTTGAAAACTATCCGATAGGGCAGCAGGTTGAAGAGGCAAGCCGTTATGATACGGAACTGAACGTCATGAATTTTCATATGCAGGAACACTCCCATTATGATTTGAATGTGGTTGTCATTCCTGGCAAACAGCTGGCCGTTCATTTCGGTTTTAATGAAAATGAATATGAAAAATCAGAAGTGGAGCAGATCTGCGGACATTTTGAATTGCTCATGCAGCAAGTATTGAAGCAGCCATCTGTCAAAATAGAAGAATTGGAGCTTTTGACTCAACGAGAAAAAGAAGACCTGCTCAGCCATTTTCAGTCTGTCGGCAAGAAATATCAGCACGAACAAACGATTCATGAGTGGTTCGAGGAACAAGCGCATCGTACGCCGGACCATACGGCGGTTGTATTCGAGGGTAACCAATTAAGCTCCGGGGAACTGAATCGGCGGGCCAATCAGCTTGCGCGAACCTTACAGGCAAAGGGAGTACAGTCCGATCAGCTTGTCGGCATTATGACTGAACGATCGCTGGAGATGATTGTAGGCATCTTGGGAGTTTTAAAAGCGGGCGGCGCATATTTGCCGATAGATCCTGATTCTCCGCCTGAACGCATTCGTTATATTTTTAGTGATTCAGGCATCAGTGTATTGCTTTATCGCGGGAAGCTGCAGGATAATATCTGCTTCTCAGGAACATGTATCGATCTCATGGAGGAAAGTGCCTATCACGAAAAAGACAGCGGCCTTGCGCTCTCTTATCAGTCGAGTCAACTGGCCTATGCCATTTATACTTCCGGCACGACAGGCAAGCCTAAAGGCACGCTAATTGAACATCGCCAGGTCATTCACTTGATTGAAGGACTGAGCCGCCAAGTTTACTCTGCCTATGATGCGGAGCTGAATGTTGCCATGCTTGCCCCATATTATTTTGATGCTTCTGTTCAGCAGATGTATGCTTCCTTGCTGTTAGGTCATACCTTGTTTATTGTTCCCAAGGATGTCGTGTCAGACGGTGCAGCATTATGCCGTTACTATCGGCAGCATTGCATTGATATAACTGACGGAACACCTGCCCACTTAAAACTTTTGATAGCTGCAGGTGATTTGCAGGGAGTCCCGCTTCAGCATCTGTTAATCGGAGGAGAGGCGCTTTCCAAAACGACGGTAAATAAGCTCATGCAAGCATTCGGCGAGCATGGTGCTGCGCCTGCGATCACCAATGTATATGGCCCTACAGAAACTTGCGTAGACGCGTCCTTCTTCAACATTGAATGTGCTTCCGATGCTTGGACACGCAGCCAAAACTATGTCCCTATAGGCAAGCCGTTAGGCAGCAACCGCATGTACATTTTGGATTCAAAAAAACGGCTACAGCCGGCTGGCGTTCAAGGCGAGCTGTATATTGCAGGGGACGGTGTCGGACGGGGTTACTTGAACCTGCCGGAACTAACGGATGAAAAATTTTCTACCGATCCGTTTGTCCCGACGGACCGAATGTATAGAACCGGTGATCTGGCCCGCCTTATGCCAGATGGAAATATTGAATTTATCGGCCGGATTGATCATCAGGTGAAAATTCACGGTTTTCGGATCGAACTCGGTGAAATCGAATCGGTAATGCTGAACATCCCCGATATTCAAGAAGCCGCCGCAATTGCCCTTAAAGATGCGGATGGAGATTATTTCCTATGCGGATACTATACTGCGGATAATCCAATACAGATCAGTGAACTTCGCGAAAGTATGGCACGGCATTTATCGGGATATATGATACCGGCTCATTTTGTGCAGCTGGATAAGATGCCGCTGACGCCAAACGGGAAGTTGAACCGTCAGTTATTACCGGCTCCGGTCAAAAATCGGGATAAAGGCATAGAATACGTGCTGCCGCAGACTCCGGCAGAAATCCAGCTGACGGCAATTTGGCAGGATGTTCTCGGGTTAGAGCAGGTCGGGATTCGAGATCACTTTTTTGATATCGGCGGCCACTCCCTGCGGGCAACCGCGCTTATTGCAAAAATACAAAAACAAATGCATGTCCAAATTCCTTTGCGGGACGTATTCCGTTTCCCAACCATTGAACAGCTTGCGCGGGAAATCACGACGATGGAGCAAACCGGGTATGCCGGGATTCCTGCAATTGAGAAAAGACCATATTATCCGGTATCTTCGGCGCAAAAACGATTGTACATTCTCAATCATCTGGAAGGCGGAGAACTCAGTTACAACATGCTGGGTCTGATGGCTGTCGAGGGCAAGCTTGATCGTGATAAGCTGCAGCAAGCCTTCCTCACACTGATTCAACGTCATGAATCTTTGCGCACCGGTTTTAAAATGGCCGGCGGAGAACCTGTTCAGTATGTCTTGGATCACGCAGAGTTTGAAGCAGAGTGGTATCAGGCAGAAGAAAATGATGCAGACCTTTATATCCGCCAATTTATTCGTCCGTTTGATCTGGAGAAGCCGCCGCTGCTTCGTGTGGGGCTGATTGAACTTCAACCTGACCGCGGAATTCTGCTGTTTGATATGCATCACATTATTTCTGACGGAACATCTATGAGCGTATTGATTAAAGAATTTATTCGGATTTATGAAGGAGAGACATTGCCGCCCCTGCGCATCCAGTACAAGGACTACGCAGTATGGCAGACCGGACAAGCGCGTTTAAAACAGATCCAAAACCAAGAAGCCTATTGGTTAGAGCTGTACAGCGGCGACGTTCCTGTCCTTCATATGCCTACCGATTATAAACGGCCGTCGGCACGGGATTTTGCGGGAGCCACGATGCATTTCACGCTTGATAAGCAAAAAAGCGAAGGGTTAAAGCAGCTCGCATCTCAAACAGAATCCACTTTATATATGGTGCTCCTTGCGTCTTATACCTTATTGCTTTCAAAATACAGCGGCCAGGAAGACATTATTGTCGGCAGCCCAATAGCGGGGAGACCGCATGCGGATTTGGAACCCATTATCGGAATGTTTGTAAATACACTGGCGATGAGAAATCACCCTGAAAAATGGAAGAATTTCACTCAGTATCTGGCCGAGGTGAAGGAGAATGCTTTGAAAGCTTACGAGCATCAAGATTACCCTTTTGAAGCGCTGGTTGATCAACTGGATATTGCTAGAGATTTGAGCCGTAATCCGCTGTTTGACACCATGTTTGTGCTTCAAAACACGGAGCAGGAACAGTTAGAGATAAATGACGTAACTTTCAAACCATTCCCAAGTGAACATACGATGGCTAAATTTGATTTAACCTTAACGGCTGTGGAAGAGGAGTCGGGTATTCATTTCACGATGGAATACTTGACGGCTCTGTTTAAACCGGAAACGATCGAACGTATGATGGGACATTTTGTGCAGCTGATTGATTCGGTTATCAAACAGCCTGAGGCCGAGCTGGCTAGTTTGGATATGATGACCCAAGAAGAGAACAGTGAAATCCAGAAACTCTTTAACGATACTGCAACTGCAGAAAAACGTAATCCGGCAGCGGTTCATCAACTTTTTGAGCAGCAGGCTGCGCTTAACCCAGATCATGAAGCCGTCATATTTGGAAATCAAACTCTGACTTATCGTCAGCTGAATGAACGTTCCAATCAGTTGGCGCTCATCCTCCAAGATAAGGGTGTTGGCACAGATCAGGTGGTTGCCGTTCTCACGGATCGCTCAGCAAATATGATCATCGGCATTTTAGCCATATTAAAGGCGGGCGGAGCATTTCTTCCTATCGATCCGGAACTTCCTGATGAACGGCGGGCTTTTTTGATAAAAGACAGCGGCGCCAGTGTGCTTTTGACTAGTGCAGGTCATGTCATTCCGCCGCTCTTTAAAGGGGAAGTGCTTCTGCTTGATGATCCGTTACTATATCAAGGCGGGACAGACAATCTTAATCTTTCCTATTCGGAAAATGATTTAATGTACATCATTTACACGTCAGGCACAACAGGGAAACCAAAAGGAGTTCAGCTAGAGCATAAAACGATGACGAATCTGCTCGCTTATGAGCAGGGGCATACGCAGCTGCGCTTTGACAGAGTGCTGCAATTTGCCGCAATGAGCTTTGATGTCTGCTATCAAGAAATGTTTTCGGCGCTTTCAAGCGGAGGAACACTCTGTATCATCAGCAATGAGGCGAAACGGGAAATACGTCAGCTCAATGAATTTGTCAAAATGCATAGGGTACAAACAGCATTTCTTCCGACCGCTTTCCTTAAGCTCCTTGCCTCGGAGAAACACCATTTCGAACCGTTTGCCGAGTGCGTGGATCACATCATCGCTGCGGGAGAACAGCTCATCGTAACAAGTATGCTGCGTGACATGCTGGCACGCCACCATGTCACATTGCATAATCATTACGGCCCGTCGGAGACACATGTCGTGACCATGTATACCGTTGATCCGGATACAGAACAGGAACTTCAGCCAATCGGCAAACCGATTTCAAATACGGAGATTTTCATTTTGAATGAAGCAGGAACGCTTCAGCCTGTCGGAATTGTCGGCGAACTTTGTATTTCAGGGGTCAGCTTAGCACGTGGTTATCATAACAGAGAGCTTTTGACGCTCGAAACATTTGTTCCGCATCCATATGATCCGAATCAACGGATGTATAAAACAGGTGATCTGGCCCGTTACCTTCCTGACGGGAACATTGAATATGCTGGTAGGATGGACCATCAAGTCAAAATTCGCGGTTACCGGATTGAACTCGGTGAGCCGGAAGCCGCTCTTCTAGAGCATGTCCAAGAAGCAGTTGTTCTGGCCAGAGAAAATGAAGACGGGCAAAGCGATTTGTATGCCTACTTTACAGCGAAGCAATCACTCTCGATCAGTCAGCTAAAAGAAAACCTTGCTGAACAAATACCGGGATACATGATCCCTTCATACTTCATCCAACTGGAGAAACTGCCGTTAACCTCCAATGGAAAAGTAAATCGAAGAGCGTTACCGATGCCTGAAGCAGGTTTGCAAACCGGGATCGACTACGTTGCTCCGCGGACGAGTATGGAAAAGCAGCTGATAGGCATCTGGCGTGACATTTTGAAGATAAAAGAAATAGGAGTGAAAGATAACTTTTTCGATTTGGGCGGCCACTCGTTACGGGGGATGACTCTCATCGCCAAAATTCATCAGCAATTCAGCAAAAACATTTCATTAAGAGAAGTATTCCAATGTCCGACAGTTGAAGAAATGGCACAGTTTATCGCAGAAGCGAAAGACATCAGGCCGGATTACATTCCGGCTGCCAAAGAAAAAGATGTCTATGCTGTATCCTCCGTGCAGAAAATGGTTTACCTGTCGACACAAATTGAAGGAGGCGAACTCAGCTATAATATGCCGGGAATCCTCACATTAGAGGGAAAAATCGACATAGATCGCTTACAAACCGCATTTCAAAAACTGATTTATCGTCATGAATCACTGCGTACCGGTTTTGAAATGATCCGCGGAGAACCAGTGCAGGTGATCAAACCGCAAGTGGAGTTTTCTATGGAAAGGTACAAGGCGGCACCTGACGAAATTGAAGAACTTTTCCGCGCCTTCGTGCGGCCATTCGATCTCAGTCAGGCTCCATTACTTCGGGCCGGACTCATTAAGTTAGAACAAGACAGGAATGTTTTCATGTTTGACATGCACCACATCATTACGGACGGCGCGTCCATGAATATTTTTGTCGAAGAACTGATTCAATTGTATGGCGGCAAAGATTTAGCTCCGCTCCGTATTCAGTACAAAGACTTTACTGAATGGAAACATCAAAAAGAACAGAGAGAACGAATCAAGAGGCAGGAAGAGTATTGGCTGGGTGTATTTCATGAAGAGCTGTCGTCATTCGAGCTGCCGAAAGATTTTGCGAGACCGCCGGTTAGAAGTTTCGATGGGAAGCGGCATAATTTTGTGCTCGATAAGACTGTCATCCAAGGTGTAAAACAGCTGGAAGACTTGACCGGCTCGACCGCTTATATGATTTTGTTCTCGGCCTATTCCATACTGCTGGCTAAATACAGCGGACAGGATGATATCGTCATCGGCACACCTATTGCGGGAAGAATGCATGAAGATTTGCAACATCTCATCGGCATGTTTGTCAATACATTAGCTATCCGTACCGCTCCGATGGCGGAAAAGACATTTATGGATTATATAACGGAAACAAAAGAAACAATGCTGAAGGCTTATGAAAATCAAGAGTATCCTTTTGAAGAACTAGTAGAAAAACTGGGTGTGAAACGGGACTTAAGCCGAAATCCATTGTTCGATACGATGTTTGTCCTGCAAAATACGGAACACACGGATATTGAAGTGGACTCTCTCGCGGTCAAGTCTTATGAACAAACGAATACAACAGCTAAATTTGATTTACAGCTGAACTTTGTAATGGACCAAGATGAGATACAAGGCAGCTTTGACTACTGCACGAAGCTATTTAAAAAGAAAACCATTGCTGTAATGGCCAAGGATTACGTCATGATCCTCTCGGCGATTTTACGAAACCCATCCATTCCTTTAAAAGAAATTCAATTAAGCGAAAAAGTAAACAAAAGGAAACACCTCGCAAGCACAATCGAATTGGATTTCTAATCATGGCCGGCAGCGGCTGTCCCGGCACAAATGCCGCGGGTGCCGCCAGCCGCCTTCAAAACAGGAATGAAACCAACTGGAGGGATATGAATGTCAGAATTCAAACAACAGGAGTTGTTCTGGGGCCGCATGTTTCACACGGAAGACCGTCCCAGTGCATTCCCTTCGTTTCAAATGTCCGACTCAACATTAAAGCGTGATGTATCGAGTACATCTGACTGTATTCACAGTTCATTGAGTTCAGATGTATCCCGGCGCATCCTGACCATGACGAATCAAACGCCGATGGCCGTTTATCTGGTTCTCCTGATCGGAGTTGAATCCCTGTTGTACAAATACACGGGGGAAGAGAGCGTGATTACAGGCGTTCCAACCTTTGAAGACGAAACTGATGAAGATCTTGGTTTAGATCAGCTCATGTTAATCAAGCAGAATATCAATGCCGACAGTACGTTTAAATCGATATTCCATGAACTGAAACATACGCTGGACGAAGCGATCTTATATCAAGACGTTCCTTTTGATAAAATGGCCGGACAGCTACGGCTGAACTATAATACAAATCATTTGCCGATCATCCATACAGTTGTTTCTTTAGAGCAAATCCATTCTGATCGTTTCATAGAAACGGCTGCTTCAGATGCTTTATTTCAGTTTGTTATGGGGGAAGACACGATTGAGGTAAAGTTATTTTTTAATGAACAAGCTTATGACCGCGAGTATATGATACAGGTGATCGGACATTTAAATCGTCTGTTTACTAACATGTTATTTCAGCCCGACCTCACCCTCGGACAAGTGAATATGTTGTCTGAAAAGGAGACAAATACATTTCTCGTTGACTATCATTATACGAAAACTGAATATCCGCGAGACAAGACGATTTATCAATTATTCGAAGAACAAATGAAACGAACACCGGATCAAGCTGCCATTATTTGCGGAGAAAAGCAATTCACGTATCGCCAGCTCAATGAACGCGCCAATCAATTAGCCCGAACGTTAAGGGCCAAGGGTGTAAGGGGGGACCGGCTCACTGCCATCATCAGTGAACACAGCATCGAACTGGTTGTGGGAATACTGGCCATATTCAAAGCGGGCGGGGCCTATGTGCCAATTGATCCGGATTATCCGAAGCATCGCATACAGTATATAGTAGATGACTCCCAAGCTGATATCATCTTGACAGAGAGCCATCTCCGAAAACAATTGGATCTGGCCGGCACAAAGGTTTTCATCGATGAAGAAAGCTCTTACCAGGAAGACGGCTCTGATCTTGAACCGATCAGCAGTACGAAGGATATGGCCTATGTCATCTATACGTCAGGTTCCACAGGCAAGCCAAAAGGTGTGGCAATTGAGCATCAGGGCTTAACCAATTATATTTGGTGGGCCCGCAGGGTATATGTCAAAGGAGAAAAAACCAACTTTCCGCTATATTCATCCATCGCTTTTGATCTGACAGTAACGTCTATTTTTACTCCGCTTATTACCGGCAATGCCATTATTGTCTATAGAGGAGAAAATAAGGTGGCCTTGCTTGATTCCATTGTGCACGATTCGAGGGTGGATATTATCAAGCTGACCCCGGCTCATTTGCAGTTATTAAAAGAAATGAACATTCCTCCTGAATGCACCATTCGGAAATTCATTGTTGGCGGCGACAATTTAAGCACGCGGCTCGCCCGAAACATCAGCGGGCAATTCGGCGGCATAATCGAAATCTTTAATGAATACGGGCCGACAGAGACAGTTGTCGGTTGTATGATTCACTCCTTTGATCAGCAAAACGACAGACGGGAATCAGTTCCGATCGGAGCCGCCGCGGACAACATGAACATTTATGTGCTGGATAAGAGCATGAATCAGGTTCCAATCGGCGTCCCGGGAGAAATCTATATCAGCGGGGACGGCATCGCCAGAGAATATTTGAACCGGCCAGATTTAACCGCGGAAAGATTTTTGCGGAATCCATTTGTACAAGAGGCGAAAATGTACCGGACGGGAGACTTGGCCAGACGGCTGCCGGACGGTAACATTGAATACCTCGGAAGGATCGACCACCAGGTGAAAATCCGCGGTTACCGCATTGAAATCGGCGAAGTCGAAGCCGCATTATTTCAAATATCACCGATTCAAGAAGCTCTCGTTATCGCACAAGAAAACAACGGGGAAACGACTTTGTGCGCCTATTTTACCGCACTGCATTCTTTAACCGCAGGCGAGATCCGGGAACATCTGTCCCGTCAGCTTCCTGCCTATATGATACCTGCTTATTTCGTACAGCTGACAGCGATGCCGCTTACGTCCAACGGAAAAATAGATCGCCAGGCGCTGCCTGCTCCAACTGGAAATCTCACAGGCAATACCTATACAGCTCCGCGGACAGAACTGGAAAAAATACTGGTCGGAGTGTGGGAGTCGGTATTAGGCGCAGAACGTGTCGGAATCAACGATCATTTCTTTGAGCTTGGGGGAGATTCGATTAAATCGATTCAAGTGACTTCAAGCTTATATCAATCCGGTTATAAACTTGACATCAAACACTTGTTCAAGCACCCGACGATTGCCGGGCTAGTTCCTTTTATAGAGCCGGTCACCCAAATCGCAGAACAAGGTGAAATTAAAGGTCCGACACTTCTGACACCGATTCAGCATTGGTTTTTTGCCCAGCAATACCCTGATCCGCACCACTATAATCAATCCGTTATGCTTTATTTTAAAGAGGGTTTGGATGAATCAAAGCTTCGGGGAGTCATGAAGAAGATCGCTGAGCATCATGATGCTTTGCGCATGGTTTATGTTCCGACAGACCATGGATACGAAGCCCGAAACCGGGGGATTGATGAAGGAGATTTATTCAGCCTTGAAGTATTCTCATTACTCGAAGAAATCAATCCCGCCCAAACGATTGAAACGATATCCAATGACATTCAGCAGCAATCCATCCATTTAGCCGAAGGCCCGCTCATGAAACTGGGATTGTTTCAATGTCAGGATGGAGACCATTTGCTGATTGCGATTCATCATCTGGTCGTAGATGGCGTATCGTGGAGGATTTTACTTGAGGATATAACGTCAGCTTATGAACAGCTGCAAAACGGCGAAGCGATCACACTTCCTAAGAAGACGGATTCCTACCTGTTATGGGCTGAACGATTGAAACGTTATGCAGAAAGCGCAGATTTTGAAGCGGAAAATCAATACTGGTTCGGGCAGCAGCATATCCCGCAGCATAAATTGCCAAAGGACAATGAACAGGAGAGCGGTATAGCCGAAGACCGAGAAATCATCATCGTCCAATGGACAGAGAAAGAAACCGAATGTTTATTAAAAAAATCGAACCGTGCCTATACGACTGACATTAACGATTTATTGCTGACCGGACTCTGTACGGCGGTTCATCGCTGGACTGGACATGAAGAGATTCTTGTTCATCTGGAAGGACACGGCAGGGAATCAATCTTTCAAGACCTTGATATTTCACGTACGGTGGGCTGGTTCACAAGCCAATACCCTGTTTCTCTTCAAATTCAGGCAGACCAGGACATCTCACAGCGGATTAGGACAGTGAAAGAACAGCTGCGTCAGATTCCCCAAAAAGGAATAGGATATGGTCTGATTAAATATTTGTCCGATCATCCGAAGGCCTCTGGCTTGACCGGTCATCCGGAAATCAGCTTCAATTACCTCGGTCAATTTGATCAAGATTTCGAAAATGGAGGAATCGAAGTATCTCCATTCTCCGGTGGGAAAATTGCGAGCGACAGGCATCCTATTGCCTATACGCTTGACATCAACGGCATGATCTCTGGCGGCCGATTGTCATTGGCCATCAGTTACAGCAATAAACAATATCGAAGAGAAACAATGGAAACATGCGCCGCTTTCCTAAAGAACAGCCTAAAAGAAGTCATCGAACATTGTACAGCTCAAAAGCAAATTCAGCTGACGCCAAGCGATATTTCGCTGAAAGACATAACAATCGCGGAATTAGATCAATTTGCTCATCAAACACAGCATATTGGCGACATTGAAAATATATATCCCTTAACCCCCATGCAGAAGGGCATGCTGTTTCACAGCTTAATCGATTCGGCTTCCAGAGCTTACTTTGAACAAGCCTCTTTTAATCTTAAAGGCGATTTGGATATCGAAGCATTTACGATGAGTTTGTTGCAGCTGGCAGACAGACATGAGATTCTTCGGACTCATTTTTACACCGAATGGAAAGATCAGCCTCTGCAGTTTGTCTTTCGAGAAAAACCGATCGAAATAACCGTTGAAGATATTCGAAACATGGAAGATGAACAACGCGGCAAATTTATTGCCGACTTTGTACAAAAAGATAAGGAAAGAGGATTCGATCTTACCCGAGATGCGTTAATGCGCGTATCAATCCTTCGTACAGAGAATGATCAAGCCCGATTGATATGGAGCTTTCATCATATTTTAATGGATGGCTGGTGTCTGCCTCTTGTTACGAAAGAAGTGTTCGAAACCTATTATGAGCTCCTTGATAGAAGAAAACCCGAGCGGGAAGCCGTCACCCCGTACAGCCGATATATCGAATGGCTGGAAGACCAGGATCATAACAACGCTTCAGCCTATTGGCAAAAATATTTGGACGGTTATGAAGGACAAACCGTTTTACTGAAAGAACCTGTCTCAAACCAAGCCGAGGGATATCAAAAACAAAGGCTTGCATGCCGGCTCGGAAAGCAGCTATCAGAAGAAATCAGGCAGACTGCAAGCAAGCATCACGTCACCGTGAATACGTTTATTCAAAGCGCGTGGGGCCTATTGCTGCAAAGATACAACAACAGTCAAGATGTCGTTTTCGGGTCGGTCGTATCCGGCCGCCCGGCAGAAATTCCGGGTATTGAATCCATGGTCGGCTTATTTATCAACACCATGCCCGTACGTATTACCGCTCAGCCTGGAATGACTGTGGAACAAGTGTTGAAAATGAGCCAGGAGCAGGCATTGGCTTCTCAGGCGTATGATACATTTCCGTTGTATGAAATTCAGGCTCAGACCGAACAAAAGCAGCAGCTGATCAGTCATATCATGGTATTTGAAAATTATCCGGTAGAGAAACAAATGGAGCATATGAAACCGAAACGTGACACACTGGACATTATTAACTTCCATATGGAAGAGCACACCCATTACGATTTCAATTTTATTGTCATGCCGGCGGGGAATATCGAAATTCATTTTGTGTACAATGGCAACGTCTATGAACATACAAGCGTCAAGCGGATGGAAGAGCATTTTATGCAAATCATTAAGCAAATGGTGAACAGTCAGGCGATTCGCGTCCAGGACCTGGATATACTTACGGCGGATGAACGTTCGCTTCTTATAGAGGCATTTAATGATACGGCCGCGAATTATCCAAAGGAAAAGACGCTTTATCAATTGTTTGAGGAACAAGCTGAGCGAACGCCGGCGCAGGTGGCGATTGTTTTTGGAGATGAGAAACTAACGTATCGGCAGCTCAATGAACGGGCTAATCAATTGGCTCGAACGTTAAGGGCCAAGGGTGTAAGGGCAGACCGGCTCACAGCCATCATCAGCGAACATAGCATCGATCTGGTTGTGGGAATACTGGCTGTATTAAAAGCCGGCGGCGCCTACGTACCTATTGATCCGGATTATCCGAAGCACCGCATACAGTATATATTAGAAGATTCCAAAGCCGAGATCGTCTTGACACAGTACCATCTTCGGCAGCGATTTACACATGCGGGCACGATCGTTCTATTGGATGAGGAAAGCTCTTATCACGAAGAGCACTCCAATCTTGAACGGATCAGCGATGCGAAGGATTTAGCATATGTGATCTATACATCGGGATCCACAGGCATGCCCAAAGGCGTATTAATCGAGCATCGCGGCTTAACCAATTATATTTGGTGGGCTGACAGCGTATATGTCAAGGGGGAAAAAACCAACTTCCCACTGTACTCCTCCATCGCTTTCGACTTAACGATAACGTCTATTTTTACACCGCTCGTAAGCGGCAATGCCATCATAGTCTTCGGAGGAGAAGACAGAGCTGCCTTGCTTTCATCTATTGTACAGGATTCCAGAGTAGATATTATTAAGCTGACTCCGGCTCATTTGCAGTTATTAAATGAAATGGACATTCCACATGAATGCAGGATCCGGAAACTGATTGTAGGCGGCGACAATTTAAGCGTGAGTTTGGCACGGAGCATCAGCGAGCGATTTCAAGATCAAATTGAAATCTTTAACGAATACGGGCCAACGGAAACGGTCGTCGGATGTATGATTTATTCCTTTGATCCGCAGAAAGACAGACGAGAATCGGTGCCAATCGGTACGGCCGCGGCCAATATGAATATTTATGTGCTGGATGCGGGGATGAAGCCAGTGCCGATCGGCGTTCCCGGAGAAATATACATTAGCGGGGCCGGCATAGCCAGAGGATATTTGAACCGCCCGGAATTAACGGCCGAGAAATTTGTTGAACACCCGTTTGCCGCAGGCGAAAAAATGTACAAAACGGGAGATGTCGCCCGATGGCTTCCCGACGGCAATATCGAGTATGTGGGAAGAATGGATCATCAGGTGAAAATCCGGGGCTACCGGATTGAAATTGGCGAGGTCGAAGCGGTTTTATTGCAACTGGAATCTGTCAAAGAAGCGGTCGTCATCGCGATTGAAGAAGAGGGATCCAAGCAGCTGTGCGCCTACTTAACCGGGGATGAATCATTACATACAGCGCAGCTGAAGCGGCATTTGCTGAACAAACTGCCCGCGTATATGATCCCAGCCTATTTTGTACAAGTAGAGAAGATGCCGATAACCGCTAATGGAAAAATTGATCGAAAAGCGTTGCCGGCTCCTGAGAGAAATAGGCTCACCGGAAACGAATACGCAGCACCCGAAACGTTAATTGAAAAGCAGCTGGCCGAGATTTGGAAGAACATTTTAGGTCTCACTGACCCGGGTATTAAAGATAATTTCTTTGACGCGGGCGGCCATTCACTTAAAGTATTGCAGCTGATTCATCAAATTAACGCCGATATGGGGCTCAACATGCATTATCAAGCCGTATACGATTTTCCTACCATCGAAACAATGGCACGCGCCATTCAAGCCACGGTCTTCGAGTCCAAGACGGATAACGTATTCGTCAAGCTGAACCAGGAAGATTCAATCCCTGTGTTCTGTTTCCCACCTTTAATTGGGTATGGACTAGTTTATAATGAAATGGCAAAAAGACTTGATGGCAGCTGCACAGTCTATGCGGCTGATTTCTTAGAAGAGCCGTCTTATGAGAAAGAGATCGTTGACCTGTATGCAGAAAGCATGATAGGCATTCAGGAACAAGGGCCTTTTGTTCTGCTTGGTTATTCTTCGGGATCGAATTTGGCTTTTGAGGTTGCCAAAGCCTTAGAGAAGCGAGAGCGCGTCGTATCAGATGTGATCATGCTTGATTCTAAAATCACTGTTTCGGTTACGCATTCATCAGAAACGGAAATTGAAGAGATCGTCCATCTGAATATGGATATTATTCCGGACTACTACCGTGACATATTAACCATTCCTTCGATTAAGGATAAAATCAGAAGCTACCTTGCGTATCACAATGAACTGATCAATTCCGGCGCCGTTAACAGCAACATACATCATTTGTTGTGTGGCGATTTGACTGATAGAGGATGGACGCAATCAACTGTACAGCATTACCTTGAGTACAAATTAAAAGGAGACCACGTGACGATCTTTGAACCTCATAATATCGAAGAAAATGTGGATGCAATTCGATCTATTATCAAAAGGATTGAAGAACGGCATCATCAAGGACTGGTTCTTGATGAACAACTGTCAATGGGATCGTTTGCGGGAGATGCAAAGTTTGACAAAATGTAAATGATCAAGTGTAAAACGCCGCTGGCCTGGCAGTCAGCGGCGTTTTTTATTAAAAAGGCGAGAGTAATACTCCTGTGTTTGTAAGGCTTACTCTAGAAATCGTCCAATTTATGCGTTCTTCATGACCAGTTGTCATCAAATGGTAAAAAATAACCTCCATTTTAAGGAAAAAGAAGGATGTCAAGTTATTAGAAAAAAGTGTAGCCTATGTTTATGGGTTCTAGCTTTATTATTGAGTTGCTTATCTGCGGAGTCTGCTTTTGCTGCCGGTCTACAATTTGTCCTCAAATGTTAAAAGACCCCCATTTTAAAGAAAAAGGAGGAGTGTTAAGTTATGAGTAAAAAGTGTAGCGTATGTTTATGGGTCCTTGCTTTATTATTAAGTTGCTTATCTGCGGAGTCTGCGTATGCTGCCAGTACTACAATTGCAAAACATACAGGGAATTCAAACCCGCTTATAGACCATCATTTGGGAGCAGATCCGTTTGCGCTGACCTATAACGGAAGAGTCTACATCTATATGTCAAGCGATGACTATGAATATAATAGCGACGGAACGATTAAGGATAATTCATTTGCCAATTTGAATAAAATATTCGTCATATCTTCAGCGGATATGGTGAACTGGACAGATCACGGAGCGATTCCCGTAGCGGGTGCCAATGGGGCGAATGGCGGCCGGGGGATTGCCAAATGGGCAGGAGCATCATGGGCCCCGTCAGCCGCGGTGAAAAAGATCAATGGTAAGGATAAATTTTTCCTTTATTTCGCAAACGGTGGCGGAGGTATCGGGGTTCTCACCGCAGACAGCCCGACCGGCCCATGGACAGATCCGATCGGAAAAGCGCTGGTAACGCCAAATACGCCAGGAATGTCCGGTGTTGTATGGCTTTTTGATCCGGCAGTATTCGTAGATGATGATGGTGCCGGTTACCTATATGCCGGCGGAGGCGTTCCGGGCGGTTCAAATCCCACGCAGGGGCAATGGGCCAATCCTAAAACAGCAAGAGTCATGAAATTAGGGCCTGATATGACCAGTGTTGTTGGAAGTGCATCTACGATTGATGCGCCTTTTATGTTTGAAGATTCGGGAATGCATAAGCATAACGGAAAATATTATTATTCCTATTGCATCAATTTCGGGGGCACGCATCCGGCCGATAAACCCCCAGGTGAGATCGGCTATATGACCAGCTCAAGTCCCATGGGTCCCTTTACGTATAGAGGGCACTTCCTGAAAAACCCGGGTGCATTTTTCGGAGGCGGCGGAAACAACCATCATGCTGTTTTCAATTTAAAAAACGAGTGGTATGTGGTGTACCATGCTCAAACTGTCAGTTCCGCTCTGTTCGGGGCCGGCAAAGGATACCGTTCTCCCCATATTAATAAGCTGGTGCATAATGCAGATGGATCCCTTCAAGAGGTTGCGGCAAATTATGCAGGCGTAACACAGCTTTCCAACTTGAATCCATATAACCGGGTAGAAGCGGAAACGTTTGCCTGGAACGGACGGATTTTGACAGAGGCATCCTCAGCACCCGGCGGGCCAGTCAATAATCAACATGTCACAAACATTCATAACGGAGACTGGATTGCTGTAGGAAATGCAGACTTCGGGTCAGGCGGTGCCAGGACGTTTAAAGCAAATGTAGCATCTGCTGGAGGCGGAAAAATAGAAGTGCGTCTCGATAGCGCAAACGGCAAGCTTGCAGGAACCCTGAATGTACCTCCCACAGGCGGAACGCAATCCTGGAGAGAAATAGAAACTGCGGTAACCGGCGCATCCGGTATTCACAACGTATTCTTTGTATTTACCGGAACTGGTACAGGAAACTTGTTTAATGTTGATTACTGGCAGTTTACGCAAAGATAACACCAGTTATGGCACCGCTTGCTTGCGATATAAAAGCAGACAGAACACATTTTTCTAATACGGTAAAAGACATTGAAGGAGAGGAAAAAATGATGTCGAGCGTCAAAAAAACAATTTGTCTACTATTGGTATGTTTCACTATGCTGTCAGTAATGTTAATGGGCCCAGGCGCTGCTGAGGTCTTTGCGGCAAATGATGTAACAGTTAATATTTCTGCAGAAAAACAAGTGATTCGCGGTTTTGGAGGAATGAACCACCCGGCTTGGGTTGGAGATTTAACTGCTGCTCAAAGAGAAACTGCTTTTGGCAATGGACAGAATCAGTTAGGCTTTTCAATCTTAAGAATTCATGTAGATGAAAATAGAAATAATTGGTACAAAGAAGTAGAGACTGCAAAGAGCGCGATCAAACACGGGGCAATCGTTTTCGCTTCTCCTTGGAATCCTCCAAGCAATATGGTTGAGACCTTCAATCATAATGGTGACACATCAGCTAAACGCCTAAGATACGATAAGTACGCCGCATACGCGCAGCACCTTAACGATTTCGTTACCTTCATGAAGAGTAATGGAGTGAATCTGTATGCGATTTCCATCCAAAACGAGCCTGATTACGCTCACGAGTGGACGTGGTGGACGCCGCAAGAAATACTTCGCTTTATGAGAGAAAACGCAGGCTCGATAAATGCCCGTGTCATTGCACCTGAGTCATTTCAATACTTGAAGAATTTGTCTGACCCAATCTTGAACGATCCTCAGGCTCTTGCCAATATGGATATTCTCGGAACCCACCTGTATGGGACTCAGGTCAGTCAATTCCCTTATCCTCTTTTTAAACAAAAAGGAGCGGGGAAGGACCTTTGGATGACGGAAGTATACTATCCGAACAGTGATAACAACTCGGCGGATCGATGGCCCGAGGCCTTGGATGTTTCACAACATATTCACAATTCGATGGTTGAAGGGGATTTTCAAGCTTATGTTTGGTGGTACATCCGAAGATCATATGGTCCTATGAAAGAAGATGGCACGATCAGCAAACGTGGCTACAATATGGCTCATTTCTCAAAGTTTGTGCGCCCTGGATATGTAAGGATTGATGCAACGAAAAATCCTAATCCGAACGTTTACGTGTCAGCCTATAAAGGTGACAACAAGGTCGTTATTGTTGCCATTAACAAAAGCAACACAGGAGTTAACCAAAACTTTGTTTTGCAGAATGGATCTGCTTCTCAGGTATCTAGATGGATCACCAGCAGCAACAGCAATCTTCAACCTGGGACGAATCTTAAAGTAACGGACAATCATTTTTGGGCCCATCTTCCAGCTCAAAGCGTGACAACATTTGTCGTAAATCGTTAAAGGCACCTAAGGCAAGCGTACCACGTTGAAATTGAGCGATTTTCCGATCGGAAAATCGCTTTTTTCGTGTCTTGCGTCTGAAGCATACAGCATTAAAGCCTTACATGCGGGAGACATCAGTTTTTCATTGTTATATTTTAGCTGTATTATACGCCAACTTTGATAAAGCATTAATAGATCCTAATTTGGAGGTGTGGTTAAATAGCTAGAAGCAGATTTTATGAAAAACCAGACATTGATCCAAAGAGTTTAGATACTTCTCGATGGCAAAAAGTGTTAACTGAAACATTTTTATACATTCCTGAGAACATTTCGCTTAAAATATATCTGAATGTGCTAAAGGGCGAGTCATCCCCTTAATCAAGGAATTTTACGCCGATTGAGGGTTGATGGATATCTCCGACCTGATATTGACGACGACTTGATATCTTTTATGTTTGAGTCAATGCAGTTTCATTTAGTCATGTTTTTTAGGGAATTCGATATTAAGGACTCTAAGCTGCAACATAAGATTAAGTAAGTACTTTGCTGACTTTATGGGTCATGGGCTGCTTGAAGATCATAAATATTCTGAAATTGTTAGCGATCACAAGAAAGTCAGGGAGTAGATATGATTCACTGAAGATAGGATGTAATAGTTTCACAGTTTTGAAAAGCGCTTATAGAGCAATGTTTGTATTTCACATTCGCCACTTTTATTAATTAAGGGGGAAAACGAGAATGAAAACTTATGACGCATTTCCAGAACCAATTGGCGGCTATACTGTCGGCCGAACCCAGATGGATTTTGAGTACACGGCATCAGATCACTCAAAAAGAGAATTGACCGCGTTTATGTACTATCCATCTGATAGCAGCGAAGGGAAGACTCCATCAACGTACATGTTTCCTGAAGTCTACGAAATGGTTCATGACCAGCCACTTGTCACTGAGTATCTGAAGGAAAAGGATTTTTTCTCTATCGATATCAAAACTCATTGTTACGACGACCTTGCTCTCTCCTGGAAGGAAAAACGCTATCCGGTGTTATTCTATGTTTGCGGCGGGGGCGGTTCTCCAGAATGGGGTACAGTGATATGTACAGACTTGGCAAGCATGGGATATGTTGTGGTAAGCATCGGGCATCAGAATAGCACGATGTATAAGCGTAAAGATGGGCGCCTGTTTAATGTATCAAAGGATTTTTCGGATGTCATTATGGCGTTTTCTGAAGATCAGGAGATGCGGGCGTTGGCTGGTAAGATGGAAATGCGGCCTGACGATGAAACTGCCATTGAGATGTGCCGTAACGTGCTTCAACTGCCGATACTTGACAAGTTAACAGAGTATAGTGAATTACAGGCAGAAGATGTAAGGTATGTAGCCGATTATCTTTACAAACTGGACTCTGGAGAGCTGAATTCCATCTTTAAACGCAGATTGTTGCTTGATATCGGCATGGGCATAGTCGGACATTCTTACGGAGGGCCTACAACGGCGATTGTTTGCCGGGACGACGACCGGTTCGCCTGCGGGATTGGCTTGGATAGCGGTGCGTTCGGCCTTCTCGACAGCGACCTTAAGAAACCCTTTTTGCTGCTTTTTTGTGAACCTAACTATAACATGAATGCGATAATTGGCGCTAACAATAGCATGGAAACCTATTATTTCTCTGTTGATCGTGTTGCGCATTTAGATTACTGCGACATTGTGTTTACCAGTGCTTATGAGGAGCTCAGCAGAGGCGAACGGGATGCTATGGAGATGCGAAATCTTGTTACAGACTATACGAAGAACTTTTTTGATCATTACATACTGCAGAAGGCTGCAAGTGTTGAAAATCTGGCATATGATGGCGTGGACTTGATCAAGAAGACCAGCAACAAGGTGACATAACCGAGAGATTGCTGATAAACGC
Organism: Bacillus vallismortis; assembly: GCF_040784915.1. Taxonomy (GTDB): domain Bacteria; phylum Bacillota; class Bacilli; order Bacillales; family Bacillaceae; genus Bacillus; species Bacillus subtilis_G. Next base: position 2,088,464 of record NZ_CP160797.1, on the reverse strand, counting down.
ATGTCAAAGAACTAGCCGTAAAATACAGATTAGTAAATTTCCTTAGAATGATGAAGATTTCAACTATATGGAAGTGTAATTATTGAAGGCTTTATTGATTGGATAGAAAATGAATGAGACGAACAACTCCTAACTGAAAAACCTTTATGACCGATTTAATTTATTGAGGACGTAAAGGTTTTTTGATATTACAAACAAATGGGTGAAACTGTAGATAAATTAGAATGGACCCTTGTTTATGTCCCTGTACCTGTACATAAAAGGGAGCTAAAAATCAAAATGATGTCATTCGAATTTTCGTTAGTTTACATAATATATATTCTAGGAAGTAAACAAAATAAATTATTTTCTGTCTCAGAATAAAAGTATACTTGAGTTAGTGAGATAGAAAATGAAATTTTACGCTTCTTAAAACTCAATCATAAAATGGTGTTGTTAATTCATAATAAACGGCTTCTAAATCTTCCAGCGTCATATCGCCATATGCACATTTAATAGCTGAATCAGCAAATTCATCGTAGTCATAATCCGTAGAAAAACGTTGCTGCAGCTGTGTCTCGTAAGGTTCGATCTGTTCTTTTTGATTTTGAATATCTTTTTCCTTACCCGGATAGTCCGGGCCATTTATCACATCATTCATATGTTTGAACAGCACCATATACTGTTTCAATATGTCATCCACAACGTAATCCTCCTTATTTTGCTGTATAAGGTGCTAAAAACGGACATCATTGCTGATGCCCGCCAAAAGCTGAACTATTTGGGCTCTGTTCCCCAAATCAGTTTTCCGTGATTATATAATGTGATTTTTTTCGTTGTTTTAAACGTATTTGATTGAAAAAAGGAATAATCCCCGCTTTGTGCATAATTGCTCCAGTCATCATTGTGAAGACGAAGCTGAATATCCCCTGTGCTTGCTCCCGATGAAAGCGCTCCGGTTTTAAATCCTAGTTCCAGATAGGTATCTGCGCCTTTCTTAGGTTTATGCAACGTCACAAACTTGTGGGTCACATTGCCGCATCCGATCTGCGCGTAGTCACAGTCAAAGTTTTGGCCTTTGTTTTTCGCGTTATACCAGTAACGGACAGTGACATCTTTTAAATCAACCGTGGAGTTGCCGTTATTTTTGATGTGAAGCTGCGGGCGGATCTGGTTTCCGTTCACACTTCCATCCCCTGCTCTGGATTGCACAGAGATGCTCTTTTCCTGTGTAGGTTGATCTTGAACCGGCGTTTCAGGGCTGTCCTTCGTCGAATCTTTGGTACCGAGAATGCTTTCTCTTACAAATATTCCTGAAGACGATAAACCTGACAACGGCCAGCCGCCTGTTTTAGATGCTCCCGGCTTTAAAGCTGAAGACGATTCCTGCTTATCAGAAAGATTCCAGTTGACCCAGCTGATGTTCTTGCTGTCGAGATAATTCAGCCATTCCCGTGACTGGTCCAGGAATACTCCGCCATTTCCGGAAGCATCGCTTGTCCCCCACTCCGTCACAAAAATAGGCGCTCCTTTGCTGAGGGCATAGTTTGCCTTATCCCGTAAAAACTGGCCATGTGTGCCGGCATAAAAATGAAGCGCGTACATGATATTGTTATCCGCAAGCTGATCATCTGCAGCATCATTCACATCCTGGCTCCATGTACCGGTACCGACAATGATGATGTTGTCGGGATCGTTTTTACGGATAACGGAACTTACTTCTTCCGCATACGGTTTAATATCACGCTTCCAGTTCACATCGCCGTTTGGTTCATTCGCAATTTCATAGATAACGTTTGGCGTGTTTCCGTAAAGGCTTGACATTTCCTTGAAGAATTCTTTTGCCTTCTCTTTATTTTGATTTGGGTTGCCGTCATTTAAGATATGCCAGTCGATGATGACATATATCCCAAGCTCTTTTGCCGCTTCAACCGCTTCTTTTACTTTGTTTTTCACAGACGGATTATCAATATAACCGCCGTCTGCCGTATACATCGCCGCTCGGAAAACCGTAATGCCCCAATCGTCTCTCAGCCATTTTAAGGTGTCTTTATTGACAAAATCGCCAAACCATTGCAATCCGTGTGAACTGATCCCCTTCAACTGCACCGTTTTGCCATCTTGATTGACTAGCTGTGTGCCTTTTATGCTAAGCTGGCCATTTATGGATACCGGCGTCTTTGTCCCTGCTGCAGATGCTTCTGGAGCCGCCAAGCCGCCGGTCGCTAGTAATGCAATGAATAAACATACGGTTAAGATAGAGACTGAACGTTTCATATATGATATTCCTCCTTCAAATCAATATGTAAAAAATATGCCTAGTAACTCACCGCTCTCCTCCCTTTCGCTTTTTTACCACGAACTCATTGTAAAAAGCTTTCTTATATTTGTCTATCAACCTAATTTCTTGTTTTTAGCCGGCTTAAAAGCCTGTCTAATTTCTCTTTTTGTGTTGTTTCAGATACAAGCTGATACATGTGGATCAAAGATAAAAGTGTATAATCAGGACTTTACACATCATTATTTTATCAAATCAAAATATTCCGCTTCTTTTCGGCAAATAAAAAGCTGCATTCATTGAAGTGAATGCAGCCGTGTTTTTATGCTTCTTGTTTCTCATCTTCCCAAGTTTCAGTGTTTTTAAGACCCGGGATGTTTTTCGATTTAAATACAGGGTCAAGTCCTTGTTTTCGCTGATTCGCGTAATCTTTATACACTTTGTAAGCTACGTTTGACAAGAGCGTTATCACAATTAAGTTAATCAACGCCATAATCCCCATAAAGAGGTCCGCCATATCCCAAACAATCTGGAACCCTGCTACACACCCAAAGACAACCATAGCAATAACCGCGATACGGTAAATGTTCAGCCATGTTTTGCTTGTTTTAATAAATTCAATGTTTGTCTCGCCATAATAGTAGTTTCCGACAACTGAACTAAAGGCGAACAAGAACATTGCGATAGCTATGAAACTAGGAGCCCAGCCTCCAATATGGTGGCTCAGAGCAGCCTGTGTAACCTGGATGCCGTCACCTTTTGGTGTTACACTGTACAGTAAAATGATAAACGCTGTAGACGTACATACGATAAATGTATCGAAAAACACGCCTAATGTCTGAATAAAGCCCTGCTTTGCCGGATGTGAAACATGAGCAGTAGCAGCAGCGTTTGGCGCGCTACCCATTCCTGCTTCGTTAGAGAAAAGTCCGCGCTGTGCACCAATGACGATGATCGCTCCCAGTCCTCCGCCGACAACTTGTTCAATTCCTAAAGCGTTTTTAACAATGATCGCAATAACGCTTGGGAATGCAGAAATATTTGTGAATACAACATAAAGAGCAATGAGAATATAAAGCCCAGCCATGACTGGAACAATCAATTGTGTCACAGCGACAACACGTTTTAAACCGCCGAAGATAATAAAGGCCGTTAAAACAGCAAGAACAATGGCCACAACTATTTTATTCACATGAAAAGCGCCTTCTAACGCTCCTGCAATTGTATTGGATTGAACAGCGTTAAAAATTAAACCGAATGATACGGTAATTAAGACAGCGAATACGATGCCGAGCCATCTGACACCAAGGCCTTTTTGAATATAGTAGGCCGGTCCGCCGCGGAAATCGTCTCCGTCCTTCACTTTATAAAGCTGGGCTAACGTGCTCTCAACAAAGCTTGAAGCCATACCTACAGCAGCTACAACCCACATCCAAAAGACAGCGCCCGGTCCGCCTGTCGCAATTGCTAAGGCAACACCCGTCAAATTCCCTGTACCGACTCGGGATGCGGCTGAAATAAAGAATGCCTGCATAGATGAAACGCCTTTATTTCCGTCAGGCTTCTCTCCCACTATTCTGAACATTTCAATAAAATAACGGAATTGGATAAAACCAAAACGAAGTGTAAAAAATAACCCAAGTCCTACTAAAATATAAAATAAATATTTCCAGATAAAAGCACTTGGAATATTGATTAAGCTGTTGAAAAAAGACTCCATATTGACCTCCCGTATTCATCAATTCATAGTAATTTCAAATTTGATGTTAGATTTTTTAACATGATAAGTCTTATTATATCACAATATGTCGAATTAGGAAGTTTTTTCGTGAAGATTATTGTCCTAGATTGATACTCCCTCCTTCGGTCCCCCTCTCTATTATTTTCCTATGAATAAAAAATTACTTCTTATAAGCTTCATTAAAAATCGTATTTCTTTTGAAAAGTAAGAATTTCTCTGATAAATAGAGGCATAAATCCTAAACAACAAACATATCATTTAAAATATGTTTTTATTCACGTCTCAGACCGGGTATACATACACTAATAAATGAAGTTGCTCTTTCAAAAATAAGCAAAAAGATATATACTTAACAAAGTAAACTTTATTTTTAAATTTAATAAATCAGGTTTACTTTCAGGATGGGTTAGGGTATTATTATAAAAATATTCAGTAATATTAAAGGGGGGGAGATCATTTGAAAAAAGTAACGATACTGAAAGCGTCCATCTTATTCTTGGCGATTGCCAGTTTTCATTTGTTCTCACTTCCCCACGCCTTTGATATCGGCCATCATTATAAAGCCGTAGCCGACCAGCAGGAATTGCATGAGATGAAAGCCGGCCAAAATGCTGATGATGAGAAGAAATCCATCACAGGAGCATTTGCGCTGACTGCTTTATGGGCAATGGCTGTTCGGCTTCTGACCGCTGAAAGCAAAGATACGGGATACTCCCGCAGGCGCCAGCGAAAAAAAAGCTTTATACTGGCCAAATTTTATCAATCGTCTTATTTTGGCAAACTTCATGTTCAACATCACCCGATTATATAACGAAAATATGAGGAGGCTGTTAAACATGTTGTTTATCTTAAGAATGGTGATTATAGGCTTATTTTCTTTCACAGCGCTGAATTTATTTGTATGGCAAGGAATCGAATTTGTTCATGCCTTTACAGATCTTTTCACCAGCCAAGAAAGCTAATTGAAAAACAAACGAAACCCGCTCACATAATGTGAGCGGGTTTTATATTATTGCTCTGTTTGAAGGCGCCAAACAGCTGTGACTTTGCCTGATTCCTCTTCATCAATAAAGAAAGAGCCATTGCTGTATCTGTCGTTTGTCCGCAAGTCTTTTGCCTGCAGTTCTTTTCTGTCGCCTTTTTCTGTTTCCGCCATAAGTCGTTGATCAAGACGACAAGCGAACACCGATACGACACGGTGAGGATTTTTCTTCAGTTCCCTTAGCATCACGACACCTCGTTTTGCACGGGACGTTTTTTCAAACTCGGCGAGACTCATGCGTTTTACCGCTCCCCGCTGTGTGAACAATACAATTGAATCAGATTCTTGAAGGATCTCTCCGGAGACCACAAAGTCATCTTCTTTTAAGTTAATCCCTTTGACACCTGCCGCACGCGCACCAACTACATTTACTTCGTCCTCTCCAAACCATAGGCCGTATCCAAGGTGAGTGGCCATAAAGATCTGGCTTTCCCCATTTGTCACATGTACATCGATCAGTTCATCTTCACCCTTCAAATTTAATGCCACGAGCGCTTTAGAATAACGCTGTGCTTTATAATGGGTGAGCTCTGTCTTTTTCACCATTCCGTTTTTCGTAAAGAACAATAGATACGCTGCTGGATCAAATTCTTTTATCGGTATGGCCTTTACAATCGTTTCATCACCATCAATGCTAATCACATTTGAAAAATGCTGGCCCATGTCCTTCCATCTGATATCAGGCAGCTGGTGAACCGGGCAATAGATATAGCTTCCTTTGTTCGTAAAGAGCAGCAGCACATCTGTCGTATTCATTTCAAACTGATGCAGTATCCTATCCGTATCTTTCATTCCGAAATCCTGACCGTTGGAAGCGGCATATGAGCGCTGGCTCGTCCGTTTTAAGTAACCATCCTTCGTAACGGTCACATATACATCTTCAGAGGCAACCATGACTTCAAGGTTAATCTTAATTTCCTCAATTTTTTCTTCAATCACAGAGCGTCTTGTGTCTGCATATTTCTTTTTCAGTGCTTTTAAGCTGTTTGTGATCACTTTTAACAGCTTTTTATCATTGCTCAGAATGGATTCGAGCTCTTCAATTTTTTCATCTAGCTCTTCAGCCTCTTCCTTCAGCGCTGTGATATCTGTATTGGTTAAACGGTATAGCTGCAATGACACGATCGCTTCAGCCTGAGGCTCTGTAAATTCATATTTCGCTATCAAATTGTTTTTAGCGTCACGTTTGTCGCTTGAAGAACGGATTGTTGCAATGACTTCATCCAAAATGGACAAAGCTTTCATGAGACCTTCTACGATGTGATGCCTGTCTTTTGCTTTTTGAAGCTCGTAAACGGAACGGTTTGTGACGACTTCTTTTTGGTGGCCGATATATGCATCTAAAATAGCCGGCAGACTCATCAGCATCGGACGGCGGTTATGAATGGCCACCATATTAAAGTTATATGTGATCTGCAAATCGGTATTTTTATATAAGAAATTCAAAATGCCTTTGGCATCCGCTTCTTTTTTCAGTTCAATAACCACTCTCAGCCCTGTACGGTCCGTTTCATCGCGAACCTCTGAGATGCCCTCAACCTTTTTATCAATGCGGAACTCGTCCATTTTTTTCACAAGGTTGGCTTTGTTTACTTCATAAGGAATTTCAGTAATGACGATTTGTTCACGTCCGCCTCTGATTCCTTCTATTTCAGCTTTTCCGCGGATAATGATTTTTCCTTTTCCGGTTTCGTAAGCTTTTCTTATGCCGTCAACACCTTGAATAACACCGCCTGTCGGAAAATCAGGCCCTTTTATGACTTCCATGAGTTCATCAACAGAACAAGATGGCATTTGGATGCGTTTAATAACAGCATCAATGACTTCTCCGAGATGATGAGGGGGAATGTCAGTCGCATATCCCGCTGATATCCCGGTAGATCCGTTGACCAATAGGTTAGGGAACATCGCCGGGAGTACGACAGGCTCCTTGCTTGTATCATCGAAGTTCGGCACAAATTCAACCGTATTTTTGTCAATATCCCGAAGAAGCTCAGATGCGATCGGAGATAATCGCGCCTCTGTATAACGCATGGCTGCCGGAGGATCTCCGTCGATGCTTCCGTTGTTCCCATGCATTTCTATTAACACATTTCGCACTTTCCAATCCTGGCTCATCCGCACCATTGCTTCATAAACCGAGCTGTCACCGTGCGGATGATAGTTACCGATAACGTTACCGACCGTTTTGGCCGCTTTTCTGAAGTTTTTATCAAACGTATTTCCATCTGTATGCATCGCATACAGAATTCTGCGCTGTACCGGCTTTAAGCCGTCTCTTGCATCAGGAAGCGCCCTGTCTTGAATAATATATTTACTATAGCGCCCAAAACGGTCCCCGATCACCTCTTCTAATGGTAAATCATGAAATAATTCTGGCTGTGACAATCATTAAACCTCCTCAGCGACCGATAAGTTTTCATTTTCTAAAATATTGCTTTCTTCATCTAAGCCGAAAGCGACGTTTTTCTCAATCCACTTTCTGCGCGGCTCCACTTTGTCTCCCATTAACGTCGTGACACGTCTCTCTACGCGTGCCGCATCGTCGATTTTGACCCTTACAAGCGTACGGGACTCCGGATTCATCGTCGTCTCCCACAGCTGGTCTGCGTTCATCTCTCCAAGTCCCTTATATCGCTGAATGGTATAGCCTTTGCCGACTTTTTTCAGGACATCATCCATCTCTTCATCAGACCATGCATATTCAATGATTTCCTTTTTCCCGCTTCCTTTGCTGACCTTATATAAAGGAGGCAGTGCAATGAACACCTTGCCATGCTCAATGAGCGGTTTCATATAGCGATAGAAAAAAGTGAGAAGCAGCACTTGAATATGAGCGCCGTCAGTATCGGCATCGGTCATAATGATGATTTTGTCGTAGTTGATATCATCGACTGAGAAATCCGCTCCGACTCCGCCGCCGATCGCATGAATGATCGTATTGATCTCTTCATTTTTAAAGATATCAGCAAGTTTCGCTTTTTCCGTATTAATGACTTTACCGCGTAAAGGCAGAACCGCTTGGAATCTGCGGTCTCTTCCCTGCTTGGCTGATCCGCCTGCAGAATCGCCCTCAACGAGATACAATTCATTTTTTGCCGGGTTTCTTGAACCGGCGGGCGTCAGCTTTCCGCTTAATGTCGCTTCAGATTTTTTGCGTTTTTTGCCGCTTCTTGCTTCTTCACGGGCTTTGCGTGCCGCTTCGCGTGCCTGACTCGCTTTGATTGCTTTTTTGACAAGGAGCGTTGCGGTATCCCGGTTTTCCTCTAAAAAATAAGCAAGCTGCTCTGAAACAATCGCATCAACTGCTGATCTCGCTTCGCTTGTACCGAGCTTTCCTTTTGTTTGTCCTTCAAACTGAAGAAGCTCTTCGGGAATGCGAACAGAGATAATGGCTGAAAGCCCTTCCCTTATATCAGTGCCTTCAAGGTTCTTATCCTTTTCTTTCAGCAAAGCCACTTTTCTCGCATATTCATTAAAAGCGCGTGTCATCGCTGTTTTTGCACCTGACTCATGAGTACCGCCGTCTTTTGTTCTGACGTTATTAACAAATGACAGAATGTTTTCAGAATAGCCGTCATTAAACTGGAACGCAAAGTCCACTTCTATTGAATGATGCTCGCCCTCAAACGAGACCACTTCAGACAAGACGTCTTTTTCCTCATTTAAGTAAGCGACAAACGCTTCTATGCCGTTCTCGTAATAAAAGACCTCCTGCTGGTCATTCCGCTCATCAATCAGCTCAATTTTTAATCCTTTTAACAAAAACGCAGATTCTCTTAATCGTTCAGAAAGCGTTTCAAAATTATAAGTTGTTGCACTGAACATCGTTGGATCTGGCTTAAAGTGCGTAAGCGTTCCTGTCTTTTTTGTTTTGCCGATCTTCTCGAGGGATGTAACCGGTTTTCCTCCATTTTCAAACCGCTGCTGATAAATGAAACCGTCCCGCTCAATGGTAACCGTCAGCCATTCAGATAAAGCATTTACGACTGATGCACCAACCCCGTGCAGCCCTCCGCTTGTCTTATAACCGCCTTGGCCGAACTTTCCTCCGGCATGAAGCACCGTTAAAATCACTTCAGGGGTTGGTTTGCCGAGCTTATGCATTCCGGTCGGCATGCCGCGGCCTCTATCCTGTACAGAAATACTGTTGTCTTTATGTATTTTGACGATAATGTGATCTCCATGGCCGGCAAGCACCTCGTCGACAGAGTTATCTACAATTTCATAAACCAAGTGGTGCAAGCCCCGCGCGTCAGTAGAACCAATATACATACCCGGCCTTTTCCTGACGGCCTCAAGGCCTTCGAGCACCTGAATGGCATCTTCGTTGTAATCAAATTGCTGTTTTCTAGCCAAACGTACAAACCCCTTTCAAAAACTAACATTGTCTTTCTCTTTTTTCAGTAATGCGCATCAATTGTAAAAAGTATTTTTTATAAACCTCGCCTTAAGCCGGTACTGCCTTGGACTCCCCATTATAACCAATATGTTTGTGATCGCAACATAAAGCTAACGAATCAGTTCACAAAACATCGGGCAAAGTGCTGTTTTTACGAAACGAGAACGTATGTTTGTTTATTATATATAAAGCAGCAGACCTTCGCAAATCGAACGGCCGAAACCCAGCTGGACAAGGTGTTCAAAAAAAGCTGTTCAAGCTTTATTGTATCTGTTTCACCGTAATACGCAAACAATATCTTAAAATTAAAAAGCAAAAATCCTTGAATTCACAAGGATTTTTGCGGTTCTGCATCTATTTTGTTACTGCGTGCGCCACTTTTATACACAGATCCATGATAACCGTTCTGTCTTTTTCCTTTAGCATCTTGTAAGCTTCTTCGTTGACCAGCCCTTGCTGTGCCCAAAATACCGGAGCATCTGTCTCCAAAAACTCTTCCGCAACGCCTGGCAGCTGTTCAGAGCGCCGGAATACATTGACAATGTCAACTGGGCCGTCAATCTCTTTTAAAGATGAAACGGCTTTGACACCCAGAGCTTCATCAATTGTAGGATTGACGGGAATGATATCATAGCCCGCATCCTGCATCGCTTTTGAAACCATATGTGACGTTCTATCCGGCCGGTCCGAAAGCCCCACTACCGCTATTCGCTTGCTTCTATCAAGAATCTCTTTCAATTCCGCTTTGGAAGGGTTTTGCATTCTGTACCACTCCTTTTTCATCTATTTTACACGATCAAAATTAAAGAAATCAAAATATGGTGCACATTTGTGTGGATGTGTAAGCAAACTTTACAAAAAACTTGTCATCAGATCATGACATCTCATGTTAAAATAGAAAGAAGGGACTTTGAAAAAGGAGAAATGTAGATGTTTATTGCTTTATTGATTATTTTGGCCTACCTGATAGGCAGCATTCCATCTGGCTTAATTGTGGGCAAGCTTGCCAAGGGAATTGATATTCGGGAACACGGAAGCGGCAACCTAGGCGCAACCAACGCGTTCCGTACGCTGGGCGTAAAAGCTGGTTCCGTCGTCATAGCCGGAGATATTTTGAAAGGGACGCTGGCAACTGCATTGCCTTATCTCATGCATGTTGATATTCATCCGCTTCTTATTGGAGTCTTTGCAGTTTTAGGCCATGTGTTTCCTATATTCGCCAAATTTAAAGGCGGTAAAGCCGTGGCAACGTCTGGAGGCGTTTTGCTATTTTACGCACCTCTGTTATTTATCACGATGATCGCGGTATTTTTCATCTTTTTATACTTGACTAAATTTGTTTCCCTGTCATCAATGTTAACAGGGATCTATACTGTTATATATAGTCTCTTTGTCCATGATAGGTATTTATTGATTGTTGTTGCCCTGCTCACTATTTTTGTGATATACAGACACCGGGCAAACATTAAACGAATTATCAATAAAACAGAACCTAAAGTGAAATGGTTATAAACGTAAAAACCTTCTCTTTTGACACAGAATAGCCTAATACGTTTATAATAGAGAAAATTCAAATGAAGTACAAAGGGGTGTTCTGTTATGAATATGACAATTAACGAAGACGCACTGAACTGGTATAAAGAAGAGCTGGATTTAGAAAGCGGAGATCAGGTTCGCTTTTTCGTCCGCTACGGCGGCTGTAGCAACGTTCAAAAGGGATTTTCCCTCGGTGTTGCGAAAGATGCCCCGCAAGAGGCTGGAGCCACTGCAGAAGCCGGCGGCATTACCTTCTTTATTGAAGAAAGTGATCTATGGTACTTCGATAACCATGACCTTCTAGTCAGCTATTCAGAGGATGCTGATGAACCTGTTTTTGAATATCAATAAAAAAGGAACGCACGTTATGTGCGTTCCTTTTTTTACAAATGAAATCTTTTAAGATGATCGGTCAGGTTCTCTTGTTCCAAAATATATTTTTGTGTCTTACCCAGGAGATCAAAGTGAGGAAATTCACTTTTCTTATGTATCCATTCTTTTTTTAAACCGTACGCCGCTCCCCATTGAATCAGTTTATCAATATCTGCACAGCCGGCTTTTGTCACGGTCTTTGCTTCTGGAAACCGGTCATCCAGCCAGTAATGGGTTAAAAATGCAATGTCTCCTCTTTTCACTGCTTGTTTCCACCGGTTGAGTTCTTCCCGTTTCACTCCAAACGCCATATCTCGTTCACTTCCCTATTTTTTGGCCTTTTCATACGCTGCGTGCCAATCAGGGAAAGCTTTGCGGAACTGAATAGGCTTAAAGCTTTCTTTATCAACACAAATATGAGATGAGGTGGCTTCGATGGAAAGCTCGCCGGCCGGATTATAAATATGATAACCATAGACGGTTTTAAAGCCGTTGTAGTCCTCTATCCATGTATGCACAACCGCGGTTTCTCCATAATGAAGCGGCTTTTTATAGGATATATTGATATCAACGACTGGTGAGAGGACGCCTCTCTTTTCCATATCACTGTATAAAAAGCCTAAATCCTTTATGAGGGCCGTTCTGCCGACCTCCATCCACACAAGATAATTTGCGTGATAGACAATCCCCATTTGATCTGTCTCTGCATAACGCACTTCTATTTCTTTTTTTGATACCTGCAAAATTATTCTGCTCCCTTAACGTCAATTTAGCCCCATTTTACCATAATCAAATCAGAAAGAAAAAAACCAGGTTTCCCTGGTTTTTAAGAGCGGTATCCGTTTTGTCTCGCTTCGGATTCGTCTTGAATTTCATTGCGAAACGCTTCGATACTCTGTTCGCGTCTAGCATTTTTTTCTTTGATGTGCTGCTTATCTTCTCCTGAAGCAAACTCCATTGATGCTTCTGCTTCTTCCATGTTTTCAATTGTATTTTGAACCATATCCTGCAGCTTTTCTACGTTATCAGAACGATCATCAGGATTAGGGTGCTGGTATTGTTTATGGTTATTTGTCATTTGGATGGACCTCCTAGAAATATACTCAATTTTGCGCTACTCACCTTTTGTCTGCATGATGATCGGCTGCTGTCCGGACTTATCCTGCATTTTTTCCCCTTTATTGGCTCTATATTTTACAGGCTTCGTACCCAAGTGGCTTGGAGCAAATTGAGGCTGACCGTTTTTCTTGTTGTTTCCCATGTCTATCCCTCCTCAATAGATAGGATTCTCAAAAGGAGGGGTAAACATGAATACAAATTAAAGGTTATTTTTGCTTAAATCGCTGTTCAAGCTTTTCCTCAAGCTGATTTAAATACTCTGTATTGGTCATCAGCTCTTTTTTATTTTCCATGACGAGCTCATGAAAAGAACGTTTTCTCATCTTCTTCACTCTTCTCACCTCCGCATATTCATTTATTTTTTCCAATTCTGAAAATTTGTAAGCATTCAGAACATAAAAAAACTGAATCTAATCAAGATCCAGTTTTTGTTCCATTTCTTTTTTTGTCATGGTGCCGATATGTATATCTTGAATAACGCCTTTTTCATCTAAGATATACGTCGTTGGATATGACATCACGTTATAGTCAGCATTGATCCCTTTTTTATCAATCAGGATAGGAAACGTTAATTCATACGTATCAGCAAACGCCTGAACCTGTTTCACACTTTTCTCAGCTGAAGTGAAATTAACAGCAACAACCGCAAGTTCGTCTGCGTATTCTTTTTGCAGTTGTTCCATCGCTGGCATTTCCTGCCGGCACGGTTTACACCAAGTTGCCCAAAAATTGAGGAGGACTTTTTTGCCTTTTGTGTCTTGTAAGGAACTTTTCTCTCCCGATAGCGTTTTCAAAGTGAATTCTGGAGCTTGCTGTCCCTCTTCTATTCCCACTTCTTTTTTGGTGTATGTTTGATACAAATTCCATCCCATATAGCTGGCAAGCATAATAAGCAGGATCCTTGCGAGCCATTTTTTCATCATATGCCACCTCCGCAGCACACTTTGTCATAAAAAGAAGAGAAAGCGAAATGCCTTCTCTTCCTATTGATTCATCAGGACTGCTTCATTTTATCGCGAAGCACCATTTGCAGGATGCCGCCATGGCGATAGTAATCAATTTCAACTTCACTATCGAAGCGGACAAGTGCTTCAAATGTTTTTACATTTCCGTCTTCATCAATTGCTCTTACTGTAACGATATCACGAGGGCGTACGCTTTCATCAACATCTACCTCGATCACTTCTTTACCGGTTAAGCCGAGTGTTTCCGCATTTTCACCTTGTTTAAATTGAAGCGGCAGCACACCCATAAATACAAGGTTGCTTCTGTGAATTCTCTCAAAGCTCTCAGCAATGACCGTTCTGATGCCGAGAAGGTTTGTTCCTTTTGCAGCCCAGTCACGTGAAGATCCCATACCGTAGTCTTTTCCAGCTAATACAACAAGGCCGGTTTTATCTTCTTTATATTTCATGCACGCATCATAGATTGATGTTACTTCACCAGTCGGCCAGTACGTTGTAAATCCGCCTTCTGTACCCGGCGCGATTTGGTTTTTGATGCGGATGTTGGCAAATGTTCCTCTCATCATGACTTCATGGTTTCCGCGGCGGGAGCCGTAGGAGTTAAAGTCACGAGGAGAAACCCCTTTCTCTTGCAAGTACTTACCGGCAGGCGTGTCTTTTCCGATTGCTCCTGCAGGAGAAATATGGTCCGTTGTGACTGAATCGCCGAATTTACCGACAACACGCAAACCTTTGAGTGGTTCAACCTTGCCTGGTTCAACAGACATTTCTTCGAAGAATGGCGGATTCTGAATGTAGGTTGACTCATTATCCCATTTATATAACGCTTCATCTGTCGTTTCAATCTCGTTCCAGCGCTTGTTGTCGTCAAATACCGTTTCATACTCTTTGCGGAAGAGCTCAGGCGTAACAGTTTGCTTAACAAGTGAATTAATTTCATCCATCGACGGCCAAATATCGTTAAAGTAAACGTTTTGACCATCTTTGCCTACACCGATCGGATCGGTTTTCAGGTTAATGTTCACCGTTCCAGCCAGCGCGTATGCCACAACAAGCGGCGGTGAAGCAAGATAGTTGCCTTTAACAAGCGGGTGAATACGTCCTTCAAAGTTACGGTTTCCGGAAAGGACAGACGTAATCAGCAGATCATTTTTCGCAACCGCTTCTTCGATTTCTGGTGAAAGCGGTCCTGAGTTTCCGATACATGTTGTACATCCGTACCCAACGAGGTTAAAACCAAGCTCTTTCATGTATGGAAGAAGGCCAGAATTCACAAGATATCCTGTGACGACTTTAGAACCCGGTGCAAGTGACGTTTTCACGTAATTAGGCACCTCAAGTCCTAATTCAACCGCTTTTTTCGCTACGAGTCCGGCACCGATCAGAACGTACGGGTTCGATGTATTCGTACAGCTTGTAATCGCAGCAATGGCTATCGCACCCGTTTTCATCACTGTTTCTTCGCCATTAAGGAGTTTAAAATTAATTTCTTTATCTTCTTCTTCAGCATTTAAACCGAATCCTTGGTTACCCGCAGGGCTGACTAAATGTTTTTTGAACGTTTCCTGCATAGCAGAAAGCGGGATTAAATCCTGAGGGCGTTTTGGACCTGATAAGTTTGCTTCAATTTGGGTCAAGTCAATTTCAACCACATCAGTAAATTGAGGGTCTTCAACATCAGGAGTGTAGAACAAGCCATTGCTTCTGCAGTATGCTTCGACAACATCAATATGTTCAGGATCACGGC
The DNA here is from genome assembly GCF_040784915.1 of Bacillus vallismortis. Taxonomy (GTDB): domain Bacteria; phylum Bacillota; class Bacilli; order Bacillales; family Bacillaceae; genus Bacillus; species Bacillus subtilis_G. The sequence goes on along the minus strand of NZ_CP160797.1, from coordinate 2,073,283 downwards.
CTGTCAGACGCATGTAGTTGAGCGCTTCTTCATCCACTGGGAAGAATCCGCATGTAGCGCCGTACTCCGGAGCCATGTTCGCAATTGTTGCACGGTCCGCAAGCGGCAATTCAGCAATTCCCGGTCCGAAGAATTCAACAAACTTGCCCACAACGCCTTTTTCACGTAGCACCTGAGTCACTTTTAACGCCAAGTCAGTAGCGGTTGTTCCGTTCGGAAGCTTGCCGACAAGTTTCGCGCCGATTACCTCAGGAACAGGGAAATAAGAAGGCTGTCCAAGCATTCCTGCTTCAGCTTCAATTCCGCCGACACCCCATCCGAGAACACCGATTCCGTTAATCATTGTTGTATGTGAATCTGTTCCGACAAGCGTATCAGGATACGTGACAAGCTCGCCGTCTTCTTCAATGGCATGGACGACACTTGCCAGGAACTCAAGGTTTACTTGGTGCACGATACCTGTTGCAGGCGGCACTGCCTGATAGTTATTAAACGCTTTCTTTGCCCAGCTCAAAAATTTATAGCGCTCGGCATTTCTTTCGAATTCCAAGTCCATATTAATAGCTAACGCATCTTCTGTGCCTGCTTTATCAACCTGAACAGAGTGGTCGATAACGAGATCAACAGGAATTTCAGGATTAATTTTATCAGGATCTCCGCCGACAGCTGCCATAGCTTTACGCAGTGAAGCAAGGTCTACTACTGCCGGAACCCCTGTGAAATCTTGTAAAATAACACGAGATGGTTTGAACGGAACATCGATTTCCTTTAATTCGGCAGTTCCCCATTTTGCCAAATTTTCCACATGCTCTTGTTTGATCACGAATCCGTCAACTTGACGCAATACTGATTCTAAAAGAACTTTGATGGAATAAGGAAGCTTCGAAACCTTCCCGACCCCTGCATCTTCCAATGCTTTTAAAGAGTAGTAATGATAAGTTTTCCCATTTGTAGTAAACGTTTTTCTCGCTTGGAAAACGTCTTTTGCTGCAGTTTTTTGCTCGTTTGCCATTCTCCAAAATCCCCCTTCAGATCAGATCATTCTCAGATGAACATAAATCCCATCACAATTTTCTCACAATTTCATATTAAAGCAAAATCATACATAAGTAAATATCAATGTTTTTATTAAATACAATAAGTTCGGCTTATCAGACAAACGTACCGGTAATTATTGCTGTTTATGATCTTTCATAGAACGAAACAAAAGAAGCCATATTATGATGGAGGTGATAATGATGGTCAAACGAAAAGCGAATCACGTCATTAACGGCATGAATGACGCAAAAAGCCAAGGCAAAGGCGCAGGTTATATCGAAAACGACCAGCTTGTACTGACTGAAGCGGAACGCCAAAATAATAAAAAAAGAAAAACCAATCAATAACATCGAACTCTTTTAAGGAGGTTCTCATTTTATGACCAATAAAAATACTAGTAAAGATATGCATAAAAACGCCCCTAAAGGACACAACCCGGGCCAGCCGGAGCCTCTCAGCGGAAGCAAAAAAGTGAAAAACCGGAACCACACAAGACAAAAGCACAATTCAAGCCACGATATGTAAGAAAAGCAGACCTTAGTGTCTGTTTTTTTATGCGTTCACCCATTTCTGATCCGCCGCATATGATGTCAAGCAAGGTTGATATGTGGAGGAATGCTTCCATGACCCATTCTAAACGTAATGACGCTAATGATTTCGATGGTATGGATGAATGGCTTCGGCAATTCTTTGAAGATCCCTTCGCCTGGTACGACGAAACATTGCCTATTGATTTATATGAAACAAGTCAGCAGTATATTATTGAAGCGGATCTGACTTTTTTACAGCCGACACAAGTAACGGTTACCCTGTCTGGATGCGAGTTCATCTTAACGGTTAAATCGTCAGGACAGACTTTTGAAAAACAAATGATGCTTCCTTTTTATTTAAATGACAAAACCATTCAAACCGAATGCGAAAACCAACTACTCACAGTTGCCGTCAATAAAGAAACAGAAAACGATTCTTCTTTTTCTCTTCAATTTCCTCTTAGCTAAAATGAAAAGTCACTTTCATCCCCTATTATGAAAGTGACTTTTTTCCGTCCATTTATCGTCAAATGCCCTCTAGTGATTCTCCCATGGCCAAATAGCAGATTCACTATACAATAGATTATGATCTACTATCTCTTTTGACTAGACGTCTATCACTTTTTTTCTATTCTTTTTTTACTGTGTTCTTCTAATCTCTCTTCGTATACAATATGGTTAGAATAAGGGGGAATGATTGATGCTGGAAGGCTGGTTTTTGTGGTTTATTCTGTTTTGGGTGATCACGATGATTGTCTTATTATCAATCGGCGGTTTTTTTATGTTTCGAAAGTTTTTAAAGCGTTTACCAAAAGAAGACGGCAGGTCAGAGCTGGATTGGCAGGATTACTATATCGAAAAGAGCAGGCATTTGTGGAGCAATGAAAACAAACAATTCCTTAATGAATTGGTATCTCCGGTTCCGGAGCTGTTCAGAGATGCAGCAAAAGCCAAAATCGCGGGTAAAATCGGTGAGCTTGCATTAAAAGAAAAGGTATCAAAGATTGATCAGCAGCTTATGATCAGAGGCTATATTCTCGCAACTCCTAAAAGAGACCATACCTTCTTAAAAAGACATCTCAGAGACAAAAAAATCGATCTCGAACCATATCAAACCCTTCTTAAATAAAAAACCTTTCCTGACAGGAGGAAAGGTTTTTTAATTCATTTGAATATTAGCAGACTGCAGCTCATTATGAAGTTTTCGGTATGACAAGTACATAGCGATTCTCCATGGCATAATCATACCGAACGCCAGAATCCAAAACATTCCGCTCAGTGCGCCGTAATCAATTGATGTACTCAAGATCGATTTCATCACGATTCTGATCACCAAAAGGCCGACTAATATAAATACAAATGCTTTAGAGCGTTTCATGTAAATTTCATTATTTTTAATTTCGAATTTAGACGTTTTGATTAGAAAAATAGAGAAAATCACGCCTAAAGTGAATGCTTCTAAAAACTCTGCACCAGTTACCCAAAATACCGGAAATAAAAACATTAACGCTCCCGTACTCATAAAAATCGGCGGAAGAATGATTTTTTTCGGTGAAACGGGCTTATCAGAAGATTTTATTCTGACCACCATCACAGCTACAGCCATTAACACAGCAATAATCGATGAAACTATAATCATCATATTTATCATTCCTTTGTTTCTAGGAGTGTTGATACTATATACTATACTCCAAAACAATAAAAAAAACCAATGACTTTAATGTCCCATCACGCGGCTGACAGCTTCTAGCACTTTTGTTTCCTCGAACGGTTTGACAATAAAGTCCTTTGCCCCCAGTTCAATCGCTTCTGTTACAATTCTTTGGTGCCGCATTGCGGTACACATGATGACCTTCGCTTTAGGATCGAAGGTTAGGATATCACGAAGCGCCTTAATGCCGTTTTTCACTGGCATTGTAATATCCATTGTTACGATGTCCGGCCGCAGTGTTTTATACAGGTCCGCTGCTTGCTCGCCGTCCGCCGCTTCGCCTGCGATTATGTAATTTGCCTCTTCCAAGATCTCTCTGAGTTTCACTCTCATGAACTTGGCGTCGTCTACAACTAAAACTCTTGTCATATTCCCCTCCAAAATCGATTTCCACAGATAATAGTCTTATTGTACCAAAAACAAAAGGATTAGTAGTAGTACGAAAGTAATTTGCCGTTAAAAACCAGTAAATCCTCCAAAAAGATCCGACAGTAAAATAATAATCAGGCTCATCCAATTAAAGAATAACAGCACACCAATCACAATCATCAAGATGCCGCCTGCTTTCATGATCAAAAGCTGGTTCTTTCTTATCCACTTTAGCTTTGTGATAAAAAAAGACAATAAAAGAAACGGAACAGCAAAACCGAGTACATATAACATCATGTACGGCACCGCTGAGCCTGGATTTGTGCTTGCGAGTGAGATCACAGCTGCTAATATCGGACCGGTACATGGCGTCCATCCCGCTGCAAATGCCATTCCGATTAAGATGGAACCTAAAAACCCGCTTGGTTTATGCTTAAAATGGATTCTCCGCTCTTTCATCATAGCCTCAGGCCGGAACACGCCAAGTGTAATAAAACCGAACAAAATAATAAGCAACGCGCCAATTTGCCGAATCGCATCGTGATAATCCCTAAAGAGGCTGCCAATAAAAGATGTTCCATAACCTAAAGCGATAAAAATGACTGAAAAGCCAAGCAAAAAACACAAAGTATGAAACAAACTTCTTTTCTGCAGCAGCAGCTTTTCTGTTTTCACATCATCCATGCTGACCCCTGTAATATATGACAAGAAAGCTGGGTAAAGCGGCAGGCAGCAAGGCGAAATAAAGGATAGAAATCCCGCTCCGAAAGTCAAAAAATAATTCACGTCTCCCATGTCATCATCCCTTCACGATTTGACATTCCTTCAAATGACAAAATCATTTCATTTTTTTAACACTTTCACTTGAAGGATTTCTATTTTCAGAAAAAACTTATATAATTTAATTTGACATTGAGTTATTGTACTCCTTCTCATTTGAAAATTAGTATAAATATGGATATAATATAAACAAACATTTACTTTGAAGATCTAATGTATGAAAGGATACATCCCTGTGATTAGAGAGCATCTATTAAATGAAATCGAAAAAAAAAGAGCAGAGCTGCTGCAAATTGTCATGGCGAACGGAATGACATCTCATAGTACGATAGAGCTCAGTCAGGAGCTTGACCATCTTCTCATACAATATCAAAAGCAGCGCCTTCGAGCAGTAGCGGGTGACGAATGATTGCAAAATAAAAAACCCGTATAAGGGTTTTTTATTTTATAACCATGTTTCTCTATATCATAATCTTTACGTATTATTTCGTTTGATTATTCATGGCTTTCATCATTTGATTGATTTTCTTTTGAGAAGGTTTCATTCCCATTTGCATCATCATCATGCGTAACATTTGTTCATTAATAGGCGGATTCTTTTTAAGATAGCTCATCATATATTTACGAGCAATAAAAAACCCGAGTGCAACACCTATGAGCAATGCAACAACGCCCACTAGGATGCCAACCCATAAAGTCATTTTATTTCCTCCTTCATGTTGTCTAGTTTAAAGTGTACTAAACCAAAAGCTATTATACAACATTTACATCTCTTTTTCTTCGGTTTTAGACAAAATTTCTTTCTTTCACCGGATTTAGCCAGCCGTAACGCTTCGAATTGAAATCCATAGCCAGAAAGCAAGGGCTTACTTTTCTCAACACTTCAAAGAATATCGTTTCTGCCTCGTAATTCCCCGAAGCCACAATTTCTATCATGTTCTCTTTCATCATAAACGTCGCGTGGCCTTTTGCTTTCGGTAAAGCTAATCTATAAATATAATCCACCTGCCTGTAATCCGTGTTGTGTAAATTCATTTTTAATCGCTGATGCATATGTAAAATCGGGATTGGCTGTGTAATATATTGAATCTGTTTCTCTGTCATTTCATACCGCTGCTTTGTCAGGCTTGTCCAATGATAGTCTTGAAACAGCTCAAACATAACCGATTCCCGCCCGAAATAGTGATTGGCAAATTCCTCTTTTATCAGGTACGTATAGTAGTGACGTTCCATCTTTTCATCCCCTTTTTCAGCAGCATTTCATTTGCACTCTATTATACAAAAGAAGAAAAGAAAGAATTGTCTATTACTGTTAAACAGCCAATACTATTTTTGTCGGATAAACAAGAAAAAGAGGATGATTTGACTCATCCTCTTTGAAAGACTTACTTATTGAGTAATGCTTTTACTCGGTTCACTACGTTTGGAACTGAGAAGCCGTATTCATTGATGACGGTTTCACCAGGAGCGGATGCACCGAATCGGTCTATGCCGAGCACGTCTCCTTCAAGCCCTGTGTATTTGCCCCAGCCAAATGATGAGCCCATCTCAATCGCAAGACGTTTTTTCACATCTGCAGGAAGGACGGCGTTCTTGTATTCATTTGATTGTTTGTCAAAACGGTCCATTGAAGGCATGCTGACAACAGACACATCGATATTATCTTTTGCCAATTCAGCCTGCGCTTCAATCGCAAGACCCACCTCGGAGCCTGAAGCAATGAGAAGAGCGTCAGGTGTTTCGTTTTTAGATTTAGAAACGACATATGCACCTTTTTCTACTCCTGCCAATGCTTCTTCAGCTGTTTGGTCGATCGTAGGAAGGTTTTGGCGTGTCAATACAAGCGCTGTTGGCTGTTCATTGCTTTGTACTGCAAGCTTCCATGCTGCCGCTGTCTCATTGCCGTCTGCAGGACGGATCAAGGAAAGATTAGGCATCGCACGGAGTGAAGCAAGCTGTTCAACTGGCTCGTGCGTCGGACCGTCTTCACCTACCGCAATACTGTCATGTGTGAAGACATATGTGACAGGAAGACCCATTAATGCTGCAAGGCGTATTGCCGGACGCAGGTAGTCAGAGAAGACAAAGAAAGTCCCGCCGAATACACGAAGTCCGCCATGAAGCGCCATACCATTTAAGGCTGCGCCCATCGCAAATTCACGAACACCGAACCAGAAGTTTTTGCCTGAGTAATCAGCCGCTGTAAAATCACCGGCATTTTTAATTGTCGTTTTGTTTGATCCCGCCAGGTCAGCAGATCCTCCCACAAAGAAAGGAATTTTTTCCGCAAGGCCGTTGAGAACTTCACCGGAAGATGCACGGGATGCCAGGCTGCTTCCTTTTTCATAAACAGGAACCTCTTGATCCCAGTCCTTTGGAAGCTCTCCTTTGATTCCCAGCTCAAGCTGTTCAGCGAGTTCAGGATAAACTTCTTTATATTTAGCGAATTGGGCATTCCATTCCTTTTCCTTTTTCTCGCCTGATTCTTTAACCGCTTTAGCGAAATGCTCATAAACTTCTGAAGGAACGTAAAAATCTTCTTCATATGTCCACGCGTAAGCTTCTTTTGTTAATTTGCTTTCCTCTTTACCAAGCGGCGCACCGTGAACACCCGATGTACCGGCACGGTTAGGAGAACCAAATCCAATTGTTGTTTTCACTTCAATTAATGTAGGTTTCTTTTCATTTTGGCGTGCTTTTTCGATAGCCGCTGTTAATTCTTCGATGTTGTTTCCATCTTCAACATAAAGAACTTCCCAATTCATTGCTTCAAAACGCTGTTTTGCGTTTTCAGAGAACGAACGGTCGAGATCTCCATCGAGAGAGATGTCATTAGAATCGTATAATACGATCAGACGGCCAAGCTGAAGATGGCCTGCTAGTGAAGCGGCTTCAGAAGAGATGCCTTCCATTAAATCACCATCACCGCAAATACTGTATGTATAATGATCGACCACGTTAAATGAGTCGCGGTTGTAAGTTTCCGCTAAATGGCGTTCAGCGATAGCCATTCCGACAGCCATGGCAATTCCTTGGCCAAGCGGTCCTGTTGTCGCATCAACACCGGCAGTATGTCCGAATTCCGGATGTCCAGGTGTTTTGCTGCCCCACTGGCGGAATCCCTTAAGATCTTCGATGCTAAGATCAAACCCGCTTAAATGAAGCATGCTGTATAAAAGTGCTGATCCGTGTCCAGCAGATAAAACAAAACGGTCACGGTTAAACCAGCCAGGGTTTGCCGGACTTACGTTCATAAATTTTGTCCACAGCGTGTATGCCATTGGAGCTGCCCCCATTGGCATCCCTGGGTGACCAGAATTTGCTTTTTCAATAGCGTCTATGGACAGTGTGCGAATGGTAGCAACTGATTTCTTTTCAATTGTATCCATAAAAATCCCCTTCCTTATGTGTTGTACCCTTACATCATAAATGTCTGACGACTTTTTCTCAACTGTTTCAGCTTAAATTTGAGAGAAACTTGTTGAAATTTGTCCCATGAAAGTGTTGCTATAGTATATGCAAAAGAGGAATACGTTATTGCCGTATTCCTCTTCTATTAGTGAAGTTTATTATTTCTTTTTTCTTTTTTTAGTTTTTCTGGTGTAACATCATTGCCTTCCGGATCAATGATTTTCACACTTTTTAATGTGTTTTTCATAGAAGAGCGAAAACCTTTCAAATACTCTTGACGGAGCTTTTGCTGTTCAGCTTTTTCTTCTTCTGTCATAACGCCAGCTTTGGCTTTGGCAGCAAGTTCATTAATTCTGGCAATTTTTTCGTTTGAAATCATGTTAAACTCCTTTATGGCATTTTGTCTATATAGTACTAGATCAAAAAGAGTTTTACAACTGATTCAATCGGCTGTCTCGTCATTCTCTATGTATTCCTGAAACCGCCGGTGGACGGTCGCTTTAGATACATCATACCCAAATCCTCTCAGCGTAGCCGCAATTTCTGCGAACGTCAGTTTATTCGCTCTTAGGCGGACGATCTCTGAGATGGGCACCTCTATTCTTTCTTTTCCGCTGTTTTCATGTTGGTTTTTCAGGTTTTTTTGCGGTTTGAAACCGTTTTTTACTGCACGTTTCATTCCCCGCTTGATTTTCATGTTGTGAATTTTCCGCTGGTACTCTTCAACAATGCTGACGATCTCCAGCACCATCGAGTCAGCCTCCGATAACTCCAGTTCACCTCTGTGAGCCGTTGTATAGACTTTCACACCTTCTCTATAGATGCAATGAAGCAGTGCGATTTTTGCATTTCCACGTCCGAGCCTAGTTTCATCCTGAACCAAAATGACATCAATTCCAGAATTCTTGATCTCATCAAGCAGCCCAAATACACCATCCCGATCCATTTCATATCCGCTAGCTTTCTCAGAAATCACTTTGACGACTTCCATGCCGTTCTCGGCCGCAATTGCCGTAAGCTCCTCCTCCTGCCGCTTTAATGACGTCTCCTGCTGTTCTTTATTTGTGCTTACGCGGGCATAAATGAGTGCTTTCATTTTTTCTATCTTTCCTCTCTATCTTACAGTTGCCAATTCATATGCATCCTGATGTTTCTTTTTCAATGGAATCACCAATTCATCTCCCGGCTGGATATCAGACGTCTGAAGATGATTTTTATCAGCCACCCATTCAATAAATTCACTTTTGTTTATTTTCTTTTTATCTGCTACCTGGCCGGCTATAGACCAAAGTGTATCGCCTTGCTGGACTTCTATTTTAACATACTGATTAAGCTCCTGGCCGCTGCTTGTATATGACAGCAAAAGGATTACCGCGCTCAAAATCACTGTGAACAGACCGACAAAAATAATAGATTCTTTACCCATGATCATAACCTCCAACAGGAATGTTTGTTCGCTTTTTATAATTTCAGTATATACGAACAAACGTTTCTGTCAATTGTTTTTTCGAACCTATGTTTGTACTGTAAGGAAAATCATGCTATAATCTTCTTAAAATCGACGTTTTGAGGTGCGAAAAATGACGAAGCTATCAAAAAGGCAACTTGATATCCTCCGTTTTATTAAAGCAGAGGTTAAATCAAAAGGATATCCGCCTTCCGTAAGAGAGATCGGAGAGGCTGTCGGGCTTGCGTCCAGTTCAACTGTCCACGGCCACTTGGCCCGCTTGGAAACAAAAGGGCTGATCAGACGAGATCCGACAAAACCAAGAGCGATAGAAATTCTTGATGAAGAAGTAGACATTCCGCAAAGCCAGGTCGTTAATGTACCGGTCATCGGGAAAGTCACGGCGGGATCTCCTATTACAGCAATAGAAAATATTGAAGAATATTTTCCGCTTCCTGACCGTATGGTTCCCCCGGACGAGCATGTGTTTATGCTTGAAATTATGGGAGACAGTATGATTGACGCTGGTATTTTCGATAAAGATTATGTCATCGTTAAACAGCAAAACATAGCAAACAACGGGGAAATTGTCGTTGCGATGACAGAAGATGATGAAGCTACGGTAAAACGTTTCTATAAAGAGGATACTCACATTCGCTTACAGCCTGAAAACCCAACGATGGAACCTATCATCTTACAGAATGTCAGCATTCTAGGGAAAGTAATTGGCGTGTTCAGAACCGTCCATTAATCTATTGAACTATCAGATGATGAAATAACCCCCTCTTCCTTTATGGAGAGGGGGTTTATTGTATCAAAAAAAGCAGGCTCGCCCTGAATTTTAGGTGCGAGCCTGAATAGGAGGAAAAGAACATCATGTTTACACCATAATTATCCACCAAACAATTGTTGAAGTCAAGAAATTTTCTTTCCTTTAGGAAACTTTTTATCGAAATGTTGTCCGTTTAAAACATTAGACGTGATCTGCTTAAAAACGTTTCATTACTAGGTCGTGGAATGATACGGAATTAGATTTATGCAGAGAGCGCGGCAATTAATTTATGTGAAAATTTAGTACATAGTTTAGTTAGTTCTATTTTATGTAAAAAAACAGCTCACCTTTATCATCGTGAGCTTCAATCAAAATGAAAATATTGAATACCATAACTCCCTTTTACTCGAACACTTGTGCAGTTTTCCGAATGTTCTTCTGCAAAGATACGGTATCGATGAAATGGATCAATTGAAACTTTATCCTGAGCACTAAAATCAAACCAACTGCCTCTGAATTGTTTCGTGCTCAGCGTGGTATATTGCCCCGTAAGCCCCATCCGTTGAAGTTTAAGCTCAACTGAACAACTATTGGCTCCCAAGATCGTAAACTGATAGCCTAAAAAATATTCGATTGCCGGAACATCACTGATATTTTCCAGAACAAACGACTTTGTGCTGTCATTTAAAATAAAGTCTGTTTTGTGATCAAAATCTAATGCTGACGCATGGGTACTGCCAATGCCAAAAAAACACGTCAAAACTGCCGTTAAGGCCAGTATCTTCATTTTCAACCAACCCCCATTTACCATATTTTAACCTTTATTCACATTTATGTATATGTTCTTTGCGATATCTCGAGGCCGTTTCAATCATAAAATTTCATATACGTTTTTTCTTGTTTATAATAACGAAGCCTGTCTTGAAGGGTTCCGGTATGAAATTCAAATTTATGGCCGTCTGGGTCGGTAAAATAAATAGACTTTCGATCGCGTTCATTTCGTTCTCTTCCAGGCAGTATATGGACATGAAGCCTTTTTAATTTTGCTGACATTTCCTCAAACTCACGATCTTCAATAGTAAAAGCAATATGAGTATATGATGCCTTAATGTCATTTCTCGGAATGTCAGGCTCTTCATTAAGTGCAAGCCAGATGCCATTCAAATCAAAATATGCTGTTGTTCTTCCTTTTACCAGCAGCTTGGCATCAAACACTTTGTGATAAAAATCGATTGATGTGTCCAAATGGGAAACAGAAAATAACAAATGATTGATTCCTTTTATCTCCACAATAAATTCCCCCTCTAAAGCTGATCAACCATATGTACGTTTTTGCACCAAGAAGGTTTCATGCAACAAGAAAAAAATACCAGTGTAAACAAAATCGAATTGTTTAAAATAATGACTGTAACAAAGATAACGATTAAGAAAAGGATTTTCCTTAAAAATAACAACTTAGGTGATCAAATGAAACATCTCATTGCACTTTCTTCAAAGATTGCTTTCACTCTCGCCCTTTTATATGTAATATTGGACAGGGTCTACTATGCATCCTTTCTAAGTGTGATGTTTATTGCACTTTTCTTAGGTTTTGTCTCATACCTTTCCGGTGACATGCTCGTCCTTCCGAGAACAAACAATATTATAGCTTCATTGGCTGACTTTGGACTTTCATTCGTTATGATTTGGGTCTTTGCTTTAACCCAAACAAGAAATGATTTCTCACCGTTTGCAGCCGCTCTTCTTTCCGCTGTCTGTCTTACTGTTTTTGAATACTTTTTTCATCGGTATTTGCTGAAGAATGTGCTGGATGAAACCTTCCGAAATGAACTGACAGCCAGGGATAACACCCTTCAATATCAAACAGAAGCCGCAGACGAATTGCTTCCTGACGTTACCAATGAGAAGCATGAGGAATAGGAGGCCGGCTTATGGCCTCCTATTTTTCAGTAGTTACTTTTCAGAAAACGGGACATCACTTCGGTAAAATCATAAAACCTCTCATTTTGAGTAACAGATCTGCTTTTTAAAGAAAATACGCCAAACAAAGATTTTCTAAAACCTGTGCTCATTTCGATCTGGATACTCAAACCTGTTTTTGATTTATTTGCAATGTTATTCGGACTAACGCCTGCATGCGGATGGTCTGTACTGAGCAAGACAGCAGGAAAACCGGCATTTTGCAGTTCTTCAACTAAATCTGCCGCTCTTACGCGATCTGTACCGCCGACTTCGATCTGCTGATCTTCTTCTGCATACCCGTGCAATGAAATGACATATTCATGACTTCCCGTCATCCTCAAGGCCCGGGGCTCATCAAAATGCGTACTCGTAATATGCATCACAGAGTTTCCTGACGATTTTAAGCCTTCAAATAAATACATCGAAGACTCTTTGTTGAGCTCTCTCGCTACTTCACTTGTCCCGCCTTCAATACCTCCTCCGTGAATGGCTAAAATAAGGACAGGACTGCCGGTTTCTTTCGTAACAATACGGTAATCTGAAGGCTTTTCATTGTTTTTTAATTCCTCAAAATTCTGATAGACATCTTCCGCGTAAATTGAAGAAATCGGAATGAACATCACAAAAACAATCAATAATTTTACAATTTTAAGAGTTGATGGGAAACGTTTGGCTATGTTACAATCAACATGCTTCAAGGAATGGAGCAAACGGCGGAGCAGGGATACTTTGGCCGGTTTCATCTACTCCGCCTCTAAGTCCAAATCAACAGGATGTCGGTTTCTTTGAGGCTTTAGCACGAATTCTCTCGTCCTCCTTGTTAAATTTTTGTTAAATTCACAATATTATATACCATTAGCCCGGGCGCTGTTCTTCTCATTTTTGAATTTATGAAAAGGTATTGGCACCGCCTGTATCCCAATTCCCATAGCAAACCAAAATAAAAACGCACCTGCTCTTTGGCCTGTGCATTTTTATTTTCTATTGATTCTTCGTTTTTTTGCTTCATTCAGTTTCATGATATTTTTTTCGATTTTTCTTATTTTTCGCCTTTGCGGGATTGTTTTCACTTCATGATAAACAGCGATAAACCCGCTTAATGTTACTGCTGCGATGTAAAGAACACGATGTTTGATAAACCGGTCAGCACGCTTGTGATCCCCCTTCTCTTTTTCCAGCCTTTCGATCACATCTTTACCAAACAGCTGATCGACATACACTTGTTTCATTCCCACTGCAAATCCAGCAGCCAGCCAAAGAATCAGAAATAAACTGATATAAAACATCACTAGTCACTTCCTTTCCCGTTAAGATGCGGCGCAGAATTGGAATGCAGCTGATCGAATCGTCAAACAGCTTGTCAGACGAAGCCATTTCTTTGTGTTAGGTTCTTTCATTTGGACGACAATATGTAATAATGTAATGTACAGTTAGAAATTTTAATCCAAACAGCCACATATGATGAACAGCGGTTAATCTGTTGTCATGCGAAGCTTCTATCAGAAAGGTCTCAGATAAAGGAAGCGGACAAGTTCCCGCTCTGGTTTGCAGATAAATTCCCTCATCTCCAGCTCCGTTTTTTCTCCGCCTGCTTGTCAAAACCAGTTTCTCATGATGATGATAAGGCTTTAAAATGCCTGTCATGCTGCTGAATGGAAGCGGTAGAGAGATGTTCATATACCCCTCTTCATTTGAACGATACACTGAATATAGAGCGGTAAAAATGGTTTCGTTTTTTTCATTTGTTCTGATCCAGGCACGCACTCTTTTTCTTCCGTCTTTTTTCGAATGAACACCCTTTATCGTGCTGTACATTCTATACCAATCAGGGTTCGTCGACAGATGTATTTGGCCGATTTTTCTGCTGAACCATTCGTAAACAAATGCAAGCGGCCGAAACCACGTGCTCCACGTCACTTTTGCTTTAACGTCATACTCAACGGTTTGTTCATAAAACGATAGAATGAACGGCGCCAGTTTTTCGGGTGAAAAATCTTTTGAACGAAGGCTTTCCATATCATCCACAAGCCCTCTGTATTGAACGTTATTTTCAGCTTGAATGTCAGCTAAAAAGGCTTTTCCAATCCTTCTTTTTCCGTAGATCCGGCTGAATATCTTTACGCTGTCTGCATCAAAAGGCTTTGGATCTTCTATTCTCCATCCGATGAGAGCGGGCAGTATCACAGCAAACGCGTTGATAAAACCGTGAATCCAAATCATCTGATTGATGCTCAGTGTAACTTCCTGCCGAAATACACCAAATGAATAAATCATCGAAAAAGTGATCGTTAACATTAAAACGGCAGAAGAAAGCCGAATAAGAATTTTTCCCGTCTTGCTGCGAAAAGCTGTGGTAAACACCAAATATGCATGAAGATAAAGCGCCGCCATATAGATGCCAACCGCAATGACATCAAGTGTTTTTGAATATGTGATGCCAAGTGCGATAAGAATGGGCGAAAACAAAATCACCCATGTTATCCAACTATACAACATCCGATTATTTCTGGCGGTTCTTCCGAGCAAGCCGTTAAAGATCGGGATCAGAAAAGCTGAATAGTGAAAGTGGACTGCAGTCAGCAAAATGATAAGCGGGCCAAATTGCATGATCTGCAAATGTGCAGCATAAGCAAAAAACCAAAACCCTCCCCCCGCCAAATAGATAAGCCCGAACAAAACTGAGGTCTCTTCGATTCTATGTATCTTTGTATCCCGCAAGCGAAGGAGCGCGTACAACGCCATAAAGACAGTGTAGATCCACCAGATCAGAGCGAACCACCCGATGTCTGTCACAAGAGCCAGCACCGCAAAGAAAGCGGCTGCCGGATAGCACTGTATGAAACCAGATTCCAGATATTGAGCAGCCCGAAGCGGCGATTGATGAAAGACAAAAGGAAAAATACCCGGAACGAAAAAGAGGATGGATAACAAAACAAGCGCCTCTGCCACTGATAGATGGGGTGTTTCCGCTGCAAGAAACCCTATAAAATAAAGCGTACTGATCATGCCATTTCGTTTTAACATGATTCTCTCTCTTCTTCCTGAAACGTTCCTTTATAATAGAAAAGAGTGCCGAGAATTGTATTTTGCACATGCACTTGAATGGTGAAGCAATTCTTGCTTTCATCAAACGTTTCGCAAACAACGGACGTACCCGTCAGCCATTTTGGCAGCGGTATTCTTTTTCCGCATAGCAATAGCCATTGCTTTCCCGATGTAATCGTAAGAGAGCCATCAGGAGATGCCTCGAACGCTAAAACAGACAGCAGAAGATGAGGTCTGCCGAAGAAATCAAGTATTCTATCTTCTTTTTCGTCGTATACCATGATCGCGTCAAAGAAACGTTTATTGCCTTTAAAATAAAATGTACGATTCCATTCTATCCCGATATGATCCCGATTCATAAGACAAGTTCTATTTTGTATCGTAAAAGGGATGTCTTTGCCTCTTTCTGAAAAGAAGCACCTGAAAAAAACACCCAGCTTTAACAGCATTCTGACCAGAAAAGAGCCTCCGCTTATTTCTGACATCGTTCCTGTCCCGCAGAATGTATGAGCTTCGTCTAATTGATATCGTTTTTGCAGCTTGGGATGCAGCAAATAATAGTTCTTGATTGTTTTTTCATAAATCGTATTCACAATGTCACTTCTTTCTCTTTCGTTTAGTGTGCCGGGCACTAGGGAGCTGAAGATTAAGAACGCCGCTTGCCGCAGAAAACACACTCAACAGAATTGATAATAATATCTCGGAACCTAAAAAAACGAATCCAGCATAGATAAAAGCCTGGACTGCATGAATGATCCATTTTTTCTTTAATGGAATGAGCCACAGAATACCCCATCCTATCTTCGCTGTTCCTGCAAAGATACTTGTTTCAAAACCTGTAAAGCCTTGATAAAACCAAAACAGACTAAAAAATAAGCATATGAACACATAGACGATAGCCGATCGAATGGAGTGTTTCGGATGTTTGTTTTGCTCAATCCAAAGCCTTAGTACATCAAAGCTCCATGCAGTCGCCCAGCCAAGCAGCGGCCGAAAAAATAAACGATCGATCCATCTTCCCGGCAGTCCGTAGGCTGTTTTGTATTGGTACTGTGTTAAAAACGTTATGTTCCCGTTGTCTCGCTGTATATACTTCCAGTAGCCATTACCGCGCCTAATCAGGGATAACGGATGATCAGAGCCAAAAGCCAGTGAAGAAACTCTTTCAGATGAATATTTGTCGAAAACACCGACTGTTTCTCCTGTACCCGATACCTTTAGCCCAAAACCTATTCTTGTTTCGTAAAGAAACTTCTGCTTTTGGTATTGCTGCTTAGGCAAATATGTGATATTTGAAAACCGGAGATCCCATTCTTTATGCAGCGCTGGGGTTTGCGTATATTCCCAGAGCGTATCCAGGTCAGATCTCATTTCGATTTCTACATAAATCGGTTTCTGTCTCACAGCCCCTCCTCCCTTCTATTTTAAGCAATTTCATATTATCATATTGATTGTTTTAAAAAATGCATTTACCCCCAAAAAAGTATCTTCATCCTGAAAAATGCATAAGAAAAAGAAGAGATGTTTCTTTCTCTTCTTTTTAAAAATCTATTTGATTCATTACTGAGTTTTAACCGTTCCATAATGAGTAATTGTGGTGTTTACACTGTACGTGATGTCGGCCTTACTGAAGGTGTCATCCCAGTTCTTTTTCACCTTTTTCCATAAGTCCGGATGTTCAAGTCTTAATGATTCATCAAAACCCGCAACATCAGCTTTATAATCTTGCTGGATTTTTTTTAATACATGACCGACTATTTTTTTCACTTCGTTTTCAATATTCTTTTCAAGACGTTCTATAAACTGTGTGTCCAACGTCTCATTTGTGTTCCAGTTTTCAACCAAATCCCCTTCCGATTCAATATCGACATGGAATGATATATCCGTTCCTTTTATTATAGGCTTGATTTTACTTTTTATATAATTGATATCGTACGCGATAATCTGCTGGCTCTTTTTATCATAGCACTTTACAACTCCGCCTTTTCCTCCTCCGGCAATCCAAGCAATTCCCTCCGTTTCATATTCATCTAAAAAGCCGATCATTTTTTTAGACTTCCCGTTAATAACCGCTGATCCGGAATACTTGACCGCTCCATTTGCCGAGACTGCATTTTGCAGTAAAAAACTGCTGCCGGAATGCAGTTTACCGATTAGTTTCGCGAGTGTTACAGGGCGAAGTATTCTGGAAACTTTATGTTCATTCTCAACTAATCCAGTCAGCCGAAATGCCGGAATTTCATCACTCTCTTTCAGTTTGAGGGCATCTCTCGCCTTCCCTTTTGCAGATAAAACAAGACAGCTCAGCCTGATTTCATTATCACGAAAAAATTGATCCAGCATTTTGTCGATAGGATATGTACGCAATACATCTTCACTCATGACAACCACTTTTAAATGCGGGCTAAACACTTCACGATCCCTTCTTAACGCAACCTCGCTCCCAATCTGTTGTAACGAATCACCTGTTTCACTTATATTTTGATACGCTTTTTGCGTTCCTTGTCCGCCGCCTCCTCCGTTTTGTCCCGCACCTACCACTTTTTCATTAACAAATTGATAGGTCAGTGTAAGGTTGTCTTGTTTTGGATAGCTCCCTCCCTCTTCTTTTAACTCTTTTTCAGTATTTGTTGCTTTTCCTTTATCAATTGCGATAGCAAATGTGAGACCAAGCTCTTCTATTTCCTTGCTGCTCCAGCACCCTGTTACACAAATCATAAACAAACATACGATGACAATAGCGGACACTGGATGTTTGATTTTACGTTTCACCTCTTTTCCTCCATTTCGATATGACTAAAAGCAAAATCGGCAGAGCGCCAAATATATACAAAGCCATATGACTGACCATATCGCCCAAAATAAACACATCATTTTCATTTTTGGGCATGCAAGAGAGAATAAAAACAACAGGAAGCAGCCAAAACATACATGAAACGGGTTTCTTTTTGAAAACTTGCGAGACTCCTAAAGAAGCTGCATAAAAAGTGATAATGAACGTGGCAAAAAGCTGCATAATCCAAATGACTAGCAGGAATGATTCAAATCGTTCAAATATTAAACCAGATATCTCAAAGCTTCTCATCAGGTCAAGTGCCGGCCATGTTCTCGTTACAACACCGTCAACGGATATTGCACCGATAACCATAATCAGCGTAAAAATATAAAAACATGTCACAACACTTGTCCCGATTACAACCGCTTTCAACGCCTTTTTCGGCTTCTTCATAAACGCTACTAGAATAAGCATAATTTCAGAACATGTAAACGAAAGGGCCGTTGTTTTCACTCCTTTGAGAACCGGCATGATTCCATCTCCTAATACAGGGCGTAAATTGTTGACCTCAAATATACCTATACTCATGACCGCTACGGTTAAAAAGATGATGACCGTAACCGGAAAGATCATTTCAAAAAGCCGGGCAATGGGATCGAGCCCTTGTGTAATTGAATAAAGCCCGATCCAAAGAACAGTCATGACTATCGCCCACGATGGCGTCCCTTCAAGGAGAAAAAACACAACAATTTCTGACATGACTCTCACTTCGAAGGCACCGAGAGCTAAAAAATAAGTAATGAAAATGAGACTGATTAAAGCGCCGAGCCATTTGCCTACAATATGACCAGCATATTCATAAAACGTCTCCTCAGGATACTGCTGGCTTAATTTCACGATGACTATTCCGGCAATGATCGCGATAACCCCGCCTAATAAAATGGAAATCCATCCATCAGGTGATTTTGTTTGTTCTGTTACTGTCCGAGGGAGCGTGAGAACTCCTGCAGCGAGCATATAATTAATAATGATCACCGTTGCTTGTGCGGTTGTAATTTTACTCTTTGGGCTGGACATGAGATTATCACCATCCTGTCGAAGTCGTCATTTCACCCGTTTTGCATTATCTGTATTCATAATTTTTGGTCTGCGTTTCATGACTAAGAGAGGCATTCTGATGATAAAATCTTTCCAATCTTTCACATAATAAGGGACCGCTGGGCTTGCGTATGGAAGACCAAAGCTTTTCAACTTTACGACATGGCTGCTTAACAGCAGATAATACATAATAACTCCAAATAACCCAAACACCGCCGCGCAAAACATCGCGCCAAACCGAAGCATCCGAAGTGCGATGCCTGTACTGTAATGCGGGATGGCAAATGAAGAGATTGCTGTGAGCGCAACAACAATGACCATAATAGGACTGACAATGCCCGCTTGCACAGCTGCTTCCCCGATAATTAACCCGCCAACGATGCCTATCGCAGGTCCGATGGGTTTTGGCAGACGAAGCCCCGCTTCTCGTAAAATTTCGATCGCAATTTCCATAAATAAAGCTTCAATGATTGATGGGAATGGAACACCCTGACGCGTCCCGGAAATTGAAATTGCCAGTTTGGTTGGAATTAATCCTGGATGAAAAGAAATAAATGATATATATAAAGCCGGTGCAAATAACGTGATGATTGCTGCAATGAACCTCAGTAATCTGATAAATGAACTTGGGAACCACCGTTCATAATAATCTTCAGGCGATTGAAGCACCATGCTGAAAGTGACCGGAACAAGCAAAGCAAACGGGGTGCCGTCAAGCAGAATGGCTACTCTGCCTTCCATTAATCCGCTGATGACGCGATCAGGCCGTTCTGTACTTTGTACTTGCGGAAAGGGACTGAGATAATTATCCTCGATCAGCTGTTCAACATATCCAGATTCAGGCAGATGATCGATCTCAATTCCTTTCACTCTTTTTTTTACTTCCTCGACCACTTCTGGATCTGCTATGTCATACATATAAGCGATGATTAAATCCTTTTTTAGCCGTGTCCCTACTTCAAATCTCTGAAATGTTAATTGATCATTTTTTCCTTGCTGCCTTAAAAGAGCTGTATTCGTACTCAACTCTTCTGTAAAGCCCGTGCGCGGCCCTCTGACAAGCGCTTCTGATAGCGGCTCCTCAATGCTTCGATTTTGTTTCTTTATGGTTCCCAGAAGAAAGACCTGCGGCATTCCATCGATAAGAAGCGCTGTTGAACCCATGAAAACATCCAGCACGACATCACTGATTTTTTCTGCTTCTACTACATCACAGATTGATCCGATTTGATTCTTTATATCCTGCGAATTTAAAATGCCTTTGCCCGATTGAGAAATGTCCTCTCTTACCTGATTAGGCTGATTCATGACCAGCAACGCTGATACTCCTTTATTAATCGAATCTTGATCAGACAGTCCATCAACAAAGATCAATGCTGCTTTCACATGTAAATGAGTGATCTCAAATTCCCGGATATGAACGTCTCCGTTATGCCCGATTTTTCTTTTGAATAGCTCAATGTCGCACCCAAAGTTACCGGTTAACACTTCTTGATCCGGCTTTTCAGCTTTAGATTGATCTGAGCCTTGATGCTGCTTCTGTGTTTTGTGCTGATTGTTCCGCCACCTCATGATTGCACCTTCTTATTTTTCAATCCAAGTAAATACTTTATTGATTGCATATGGAATGAGGAATACAACGAATGCTTGAAACCATACTGTCCAGTCAGTAAGTGTTGATATCATATTATCCATCTGTAAATTCCTTTCTCTCTAATAGGATTATTTTTCCCATACATCTATTTTTTATGTTCCTCTTTTTTGACAATAAAAAAAGCATGATGAATATCTTCATCACGCTTTAGAGAAATCAAGATTAAAGAAGGTTCAGAAGAAAGCCGCCAATCACACCAGTGAACACAACAACCCACGGAGGCAGTTTCCAATAAGCAAGCATACTGAACAATACGGCCGCAAACGCAAAATCAATTGGATTCAAAATCGCACTTGTCCAAATCGGAAAATAAAAAGCTGAAATTAATATTCCGACTACCGCTGCATTTACGCCTGCAAGAGCTCCCTTTAGGTTAGGGTACCTCCGCAAAACATCCCAATAGGGCAACGTACCTAAAATCAGCAAAAACGCCGGCAGGAAAATGGCAATGGCAGCTAACATTCCGCCTTGCCAGCCGCCCATGACTGCACCTAGATAAGCGGCAAATGTAAATAACGGTCCCGGCACAGCTTGTGCTGCACCATATCCTGCTAAAAATGCTTCTTTGCTGATCATTCCAGCTGGTACAAATTCCTGTTCCAATAAGGGCAATACAACATGTCCCCCGCCAAAAACCAAGGAACCCGCCCTGTAAAAGCTGTCAAACATAGAAAGCCAACGCAAATCCGCAGTTTCTCGAAGGACGGGCAGAAGAACCAGCAATCCGAAAAATAATGAAAGACACACGGTTCCGAATGTCTTAGAGATAGGAAAATGAAAAGCTGATTCTTTTTTGTCGATAGACTCTTTAAACACCAGAAAACCAATCGCTGCGGAGATGACGATAATGCCAGCTTGGGTATACGCGGTTTGCCATAAAAGTGAAACAATCAATGCAAACAATGCGATCGTTTTTCGTTTGACATCGGGCGTCAGTTTTTGAGCCATTCCCGCTATAGCGTGGGCAACAACTGCCACCGCTACGATCTTTAAACCATGAATCCATCCGGCTTGCTCTATATTGGTGTATTTTAATAAAAGAGCAAATATGATCAGTGCCAAAACAGAGGGCAGCGTAAAGCCGAGAAATGAAACGATCCCGCCAAGTAACCCGCCACGCATAACACCAATCCCAATCCCAACTTGACTGCTCGCCGGACCAGGCAAGAATTGGCACAAAGCAACCAAATCGGCATAGCTTTTTTCATCAAGCCATTTTCTTTTGCGAATATATTCTTCATAGAAATAGCCCAGATGAGCAATGGGACCTCCGAATGATGTAAACCCAAGTCTTGTTGAAACAATTAAAATTTCTATCAGCGTTTTAAAGCTGTTGCTCTTATGTTCGCGCATCGCTTCCTCCCATGTTCTCAGCATTTTAAAAAAGCAGAAATACTCCACTTAAGTATAAAAAACTGAACCATGTTTGCAAGCGCTTGGTTGAAATGATAACGAATCTTAACTATATGATAAAAAAAGGCTCATTTTGAGCCTTTTTTCAGTTCGGAATCAATTAATATTCCAGTTTGAAGCTTTCTGCCTGATCTGACACTTCCACAGGTGTTCCCATTATCGTTTTCGGTTTAGAAACGTAAACAAAACGCATCTCTTTCTCCAGTTGCTGAAACGTTTTTTCACTGACTACAATCCTAGCCGGCTTTCCCGGACTGTTATCAATGGCTGCTTTGATTTTTCCAAGCATAAAAAACCTCCTGTTTTAGATTCTAACTCAAAGAAATGACCATCATGAAATTGAGTACAGCAAAAACTCCTGAAAAAAAGGCGATCCCCTTGCTCCGCCTCCAGAAATACAGTACGTTGGCTAATAAAACAAAACTGATGAACCCATCAAATCCTCGCAAAACAATTTGGTTGAACCGGATTTTTTCTCCACCAATAACAATTGCAGCTGCACAAACAATCATAAACAAAAAGACGAAAATATACACTTTCCACTCTCTCGCTGTATTTTCTTTCTCATACATGCAGAACTCCCCCTTTGACAGAAATGTTCATGAACTGACTGCAAATAAATAATGAAAGCGATGGCGATGGCCATGACCTTATTAGTTATTATATGATTTAATTGAAAAAACATCATCTGTCAAGAGGTAAACGAAATGGATCAAAATCATGAAAATCCATTACGAGATATTACGGAAAACATTACTCTGGGGGCGCCTATTCAGAAAGTCTGGGAGGCAGGCTCCTCTTCATAAGGCCTCGTTTTCATTTCGCCCTTCGTGCAGAATAAACCTTATCAGAATCGACCAGCAGACTGACTCAGAATGTAAGAAAAAGAGTGATTCAGAAACATAGAAGATAAACTAATATAAGATAAATGATGCGGTCGATGAAAAATCGGATTTTTCTGAGTGATTTTGGACAGCCCTTTTTTCCTTCTATGATTGTAACTGTCCAAGCCGCACAATCAATTCGCCATATGATAAAGCGTATGAACAATAAAGGAGGAGTATATATGGGTTATTACAAAAAATATAAAGAAGAGTATTATACGGTCAAAAAAACGTATTATAAGAAATATTATGAATATGATAAAAAATACTACGATCACCGTGATAAAAAAGATTACGACTGTGATTATGACAAAAAATATTATGACCACGACAAAAAAGACTATGATTATGTTGTAGAGTATAAAAAGCATAAGAAACATTACTAAATTCCATTAACATCTCCTCATTTTCACTTTTTCCCCGGTTGAATGCCGGGTTTTTTTGTTTGACCAACTTTCGCTGCTTTTTTATTTACGCCTAATGACTGATCTTAAATTTATATTGAATATTTAGTACATAGTTTAATTAGTTTATAAATGCTTATGCAATAATATATAAGTCAGATTGAAGTAACCGTTTTTCGACAAAACCACCAATATGAAATGTATGAATAAGATGAAATATTTTGTCGATTTATATCCACAAATCCAGTTCCAAAATAAGGTATAATAAATGACGAAACCATTATCAAAAGGGGGAATTGTGTTGAAAAAAGTATTAATTGCAGGTGCAATAGGAACAGCAGTTCTTTTCGGAACACTATCATCGGGTATTCCTGGCTTACCCGCGGCAGACACTCAGGTCGCAAAAGCAGCTACCCAGCTGCCTAAAGGAATCGGCGGCCGCGCCTACCTGAACAGTACTGGCGCCGTTTTCACAGCTAAAATCAAGCTTCCTGACACCGTGAAAAATGATGACTCGGTCTCTACTCCGTATATTTATTCAGGATTTAGCGCAAAAAGCGGAACTGAGGCAGATCTCGGGCTTCAGTACAGCAAACAATACAACGTCTGGAAGCCTCTCATGAAGGTAGGATCCAAAAATGATGAAACGTACATCGAAGGAAAAGACAAATTCACATATACCAAAGGTTTTCGTCCTGGAAGCACAGTCCAAATGACAATCTATAAAAATTTGAACGGCAATACACGCATGACCCTTTGGGGAACGAACAATGACGGGTATACAGGCCGGATTATCACAGAAATCCAAGGAACCAATATCGGCACAATCTCAAAATGGAAAACTCTTGCTACCGCGGCTGTTTCGTATGAAAGTCAGCGTTCTGCCATCAAAGCAACCTTTTCGACAGCCTTTAACAACATTACAATCGACAATAAAGCCGTCACTCCTGTGGTAGATACGCAGGATTTCGCAACTGTTTCTGTTTCAGGAAATAACGTTTCAATTTCTGTTAATAAATAAACGAAACAGCAAAAGGCCGCCGGCATTGCCAGGCGGTTTTATTAGGACAATTACACAAAAAACGGCATGCAGTGCATAGCTCGGATTATATTAGAAATCATCACAGACTCTACAGCTCTTGTATTTGCTTATCATTTAAATATAGGGTGGAAAATTAGTATGAAATATGGAAAAACAGGTCCTTTTGGAATGCTTTTGGTTATAATAGCTCTTCTAATATCAATATTTTATGTTTAATACAAAAGCGTTGATACCTGCTGGATATGACCTGGATATTCATGGAATTGTGATATCAAGAACTTTAATGATCGCTTTTACTTTGTATTTAGTTTCAAAATTAGGATATTTTCTTTCTTCTAAATAAAAAAGATTAACTTTACTTTTTCATATGAGTCTATAGCATATATATCTTTTAGCTCAATTTAATTCATCTTCAAGATGTCTTAATAAAATTAAGATTGCCTATTAATCAATAAAGAGGCAGCATTAAACCGCTACCTCAAATGAAAGCTTGTCCCCATGTTTATAGTTGATTAACTTGAAATCATCTATGGTAAAGTCATAAAAATCTTTAACTTCAGGATTCATCCATAATTCAGGTGCTTCAAACTGTTCTCTTTTCATTTGAATTTTCAAATTGTCTATATGACGTGTGTACACATGGCAATCGCCAATATTAAAGATATATTCACCAAGCTCATAACCAGTCACTTGAGCAATCATGCGCTGCAAAACATTATACTGAAATACATTGAAGGGATTCCCCAAGGCCATGTCATTGCTCCTCGCTCTTACCTCTAGGTGGAGCTTCCCTTGTTTAACGTACCACTGTGTCTCGTATACACATGGTGTTAAGGCCATTGAGTCTAGTTCATCCGGATTCCATAGCATTGTAATGTGTCTCCGTGAAGATGGGTTGTTCTTCAATTGCTGAAGAAGATAATCGACCTGATCCACTTTTTCTCCATTTAGATTTCTGTTTTTCTTCCCCAGTTGAAATCCATAAGCATTTCCGATGGTGCCGTCTTCTTGTTTCCACTGATCCCAAATAGGTACGCCCATTTTGTTTAATTCAGTAACATCGTTAGATTTAAGCTGCCAAATCCAGAGCAGCTCTTTAATGGCCGTTTTCCAGGCCAGCTTTTTGGTCGTTAAAATAGGTATTTCTGAGTTGTCGAATCTCATCTGCTTACTGATTACACTAAGTGTGTGAGCCGGTGTTCCATCAGAGTCCCATTTGGTTCTTACATTAAATTCTTCGTCTGAGATTCCATTATTCATAATATCGTTAATAATTGAATTGTATTGTTTATCGAATTGAGTCATGACTATTCATATCCTTCTTTCATTTTCAGTTACTTGGCATAATTTATTACGAAAACAATATTAACGCAAATACTAAGCACGTGCAGATAAAATGAGTTCTTATTCCAATCACTGTGTATTTAAAGAGGAGTCAGCCCCTCTTTTACACTGTATTTCTCCATAACATAGTCTGTCACGCAGCTTATAGTTACCGCCAGTTTGATACATACACCGTTTAATTTGGTTTAAATCAGTGTCATTACTATTTTTTCCTTTATACTTTAATATCTTTCATAAAAGTATTCTTTTATAGAGATGCTTATCTTCATCGACATCTCTAGCCTAAATATGGTAAAATCGATAGCGATGTTAAAACTGTAAGAAAGGGAGCATTGATATGTATATGAGTACTATAATTTTAGCATCCATGCTTTTATGGGGTGCAGTTATTCAAGAACTAAGTAAACCTTCAAAAAAGCAAAGCATTCGAAAAATTGTTTCTTTGACATCTTTAGGTTCTTTATCAACTTTAGTTATTACGATTTCACTTTTTCAAAACTTCTCGTTTTAAAATTTGTTTATAATTAAATCCTTCATATTAAATTATTGATTTTTGAATACGATAAGATATACCTTGGCTAACCTCCATGATTATCCTCCTTCAAAAAATCAGCCAAGGTTATTGTTTTACTTCGTTCCAGTTGAACCATGCCCGCCTCTATCTTCATTCCCCAAATGCTCTACCTCAACCAATTCAACTGCCGGCATTTTCTTCATTATTCTAAACTGGCAGATCCGATCTCCTTTTTTAATCTCTGTATCACGCAATGCATAAGCAGGAAAGAACCAAAAATCGCTGTCACCCTTGTACGATTCATCGATAACACCCATTGAATTTGTTTGAATAACACTAAAGTTCTTATATGTACTTGAACGGGGAACGACATGTGCTTCGTAACCCTCAGGCAATTCCATAGCTACACCTAACGGGATAAGTTTAAATTCATCTTTTTTAATTGCTACATCTTCAGCAGCTCGAAGATCAATCCAATCTCCCTGCTCAATTTTACTGATTCTTGTTTGTGTTTCATCTAGATATTTGATTTTAATTTGCATTGTCATATGTATTAGCTCCTTTAAAAATATTAACTATCATACTGTAAGTCCTGTTCTTGTGTCGTTTTCATCAGTTATAAATTGAACGTCTTCAAAATTATTCTTTAATGCATTGAAGTAAAGTTTTTCAATGGCATTTTTGTTTTTACAGTAAATCGAGACATAGCTATTATCTGCTATCAAAAGGACAAGTTCGCAATCACTGCCAACAAACTCTTCGTATGTCTGGACTTGATTAACCGTTTTTCCAAGTGGGAATGCTTGCAGTTCAACGAAAATGGTATAGTACTGATTGGTTTTTAATCGATTCGCTAAGTTAGTCCCTTCAACAATCGCGTAATCATTAAAGAGCTCCTCATCATCGAGCTCTCCATCTACAACAAAATAGGATTCCCCACTCGTTTGCCACATATAATTATCTATTTCTAACGGCTGCAGTATTCTCCATAAATAATCCCCATATTCATTCGGTATTTGAAAATGAACTCCCCTTTTCATGTTTATCCCTCACTTAAACGATTTTCTGAATATGAATTTTATTATATACTCTGATGTTAGGTTAATGGAACAAGGAATTGACTGCCGTTTGACACCAATCTTCTTTTGCAAATTATCAGATCTTCTCATTTAAAGTCGCATCCAATGTTCAGTAACAATACGCGTCCTCCAAGATAAGTTAGCCCGGATAAGTACCTTCATATAAGTGTCCTGCTTGTTTTTCCAGAGTACGTCTATCTGGGGATATTTCCGTTTTATGGAATTTTTTTCGGAAACCAGAATTGTTTCACGTTTGGGTTATAGAACATTGAAAGAAAATATTCATGTACAGCTTCGGCATCGATGATCACCTTCTCGTATATCATGGATTTACTGTTGAATGATTTTAAATGAAGTTGAATAAAATAAGATTGAACGCATCCAACAATTAACATTTATTTTTGCGGCTAAATGCGGTTTTTACTATTCCATAAGAAGGAAGGAAGCGATGATGACAAAGCTTTGCCGAGAAGTTTGGATCGAAGTCGATCTTGATGCCATAAAAAAAAATTTGCGAGCGATTCGCCGTCATATTCCAAATAAGAGCAAAATTATGGCTGTCGTGAAAGCGAACGGTTATGGTCATGGGTCTGTAGAAGTGGCGCGCCATGCCCTCGAAAACGGGGCGAGTGAGCTCGCTGTTGCCAGCGTAGAGGAAGGAATCGTTTTACGAAAAGCGGGCATTACAGCACCTATCCTTGTGCTTGGTTTTACATCCCTTAGTTGTGTGAAAAAATCAGCGGCTTGGAATATTGAGTTAACAGCATTTCAGGTTGATTGGATTCAAAAAGCGAACAAGATATTGGAAAACGAAGAGAGTACTGACCGATTGGGTATTCATATTAATGTGGATACCGGTATGGGTCGATTAGGGTTACGCACAAAAGAAGAACTTTTAGCAGTAGTGAAAGCATTAACAGCAAGTAAATTCCTAAGATGGGCAGGTATCTATACCCATTTTTCAACAGCTGATGAACCAGACACCACATTAACCAAGCTGCAGCACGATAAATTTATCAGTTTTCTCAGCTTTTTAAAAAATCAAGGCATTGAATTGCCCACCGTGCATATGAACAATACGGCTGCGGCGATCGCTTTTCCTGAATATAGCGCTGATATGATTCGTTTAGGCATCGGCATGTACGGCTTATATCCTTCAGACTATATTAAACAACTAGGCCTCGTTTTACTTGAACCTGCATTAAGTTTAAAGGCGCGCATCGCTTATGTGAAAACCATGCGGACAGAACCCCGAACCGTTAGCTATGGGGCTACATACATCGCAGAACCCGATGAAGTCATCGCTACACTCCCGGTCGGATATGCTGACGGTTATTCTCGTGAACTTTCCAATCGCGGAATTGTTCTTCATCGCGGAAGACGAGTGCGAGTGGCGGGGAGAGTGACAATGGATATGATCATGGTTAGTTTAGGTGAGGACGGTGAAGGTAAACAAGGAGAGGAAGTCGTGATTTACGGTCAGCAAAAAGGAGCTGAGATCACCGTTGATGAAGTTGCTGACATGCTTAATACGATTAACTACGAAGTGGTGTCAACATTAAGCCGCCGCATCCCTCGTTTTTATATAAGAGATGGCGAGATTATCAAGGTATCCACTCCAGTAATGTACGTGTAGGATTTTACGTACGTTTTTTGCAAATACTTTATGCTGACCAAGATTCCTCTACCGGGGGATTTTACTTTTCCGAAACCAACCTCCTATAAACTGAGAGATGTAAAGCGCCAAATTAATGATTGATTATACCTTAAGAACTGATTTTTCATGGTATTTTTATCGTGTCGAGAAAGAAAATGCTCTTTGCGGTCTTTACATGTACGCCCCTTTGTTTCCAGCATGAATTTGTACACAAAACCGATCACAAAGTTTAATATCCAAAGGAAAAAACACTTAACCCAGAACTAAGTTCTCTTCATCATGAGGGAATGTTTCCGCTCTGTAAAAGACCGCACTCCTTGTGTGATCCCTTCCCTAGTTGTGTATTTTTTTCTGCTTCTGCACGCTTATCTTCTTGAATTTGTTTAAAACACACAGCGTCTCATTGAAGGGATTAGTAGATGTTTTATAATACTCTATATTTTTTATCTGTTTTAGTAACTCATTATAGATAGAGTCAATCGTGCTTTTTAAGCTTGTTGAATGATATAGAAACAGCTAATGTAGATCATAAAAAACACCCCTTACGTTAACGTGAGGGGCTTATTTGTGTGTAAACATACTTCCGATTTCTTCGTGAACCAAAAGTTTGGACGGATACCAAATCAGGTTTTGAGTCACAAAACGAAAAGGATTATCTGCTTTTCCCTCCAATAGTCAGTACATTCGTAGTTACATTAGCACTGCCATTACTTTGATATCCCTCTACCGTAAGCGCGGTTTCATACATCTTACCCATTGGCATTCCTAAGCTTTCCCACTTCTTGAAGTGTTCGCTGACAGATACAGTTCCGCTCGTTCGTTTTGTCTGCCGGACACTCCAATACTGTTTAAATGTTGCAATACCTATGATAGAGGGTTGGTTGATTCGAATCGTTTCATAAATGTCATATGTGCCCCCATCAACAGTAATAGTACCCTTTGGCGTTCCCGACGGCCTATAGGTGCCCCAATTATCGACGATATAATATTCAACGAGCGGGTCCTTCGTCCATCCATACACACACAGATAGGAATTTCCGCCTGGATTGAAGGTTGCGTTATAATGAATTGATATGTTTCCAAGTTGTGAGTGAGTCTTGGTTGAATCGAATTTCTTGCCTTTTCGGAATAACGCATTCCCAACGTTATTCCAATGGGCACTAAACGCGCCGCCACTATTGAGCGTCATACTGGTGTTCCCATGATCCTTCCACAATTCATAATCATAGCCATCTTGGGTGCCGGTTTGATTTGAGGTGATTGTAGTTGCCGCCTGTGCGGACCAGGCAGGTAATGTCAGGGCCAGACTAAATAAAGCTGCCAACAAAAACCTCATTCTTTTTTGTTTCATTTGGTAACCCTCCTGTTTGATTAATTTGTATTTATGTATTACCGTGATGATTTGTTTTTCTCACCACCTTTCAAAACAAGGAAACAAATTACATAGTAGTTATATTGTCGTTCCTGCTATCCCCCTAAAAAGTTTCATTTAGAATGTAATCCCTTTATGTTTTTTGATGGGAAATAGAATTGCAGTAATTGGTTTTTTACCAAAGAATTTCATTAATTGTTCTTCCGTTGATCACCTGACATTTCTCATTCGGTTTTTCGAAAGCTCTTTAAAGCCGTATTGAGATCCTTTGTGTGAGTGTAAATGTTCTTATACAAATCAAATAGTGTTTTATACTTTTGAACATTTTGTTCCTTTGGATAAAATACAGCAGCCTCACGAATGAACTGCTCTGCACCTTCTTCAAGGGATTCAAACCACCTACTCCCAAAGGCAGCTAGCATAGCGGCCCCCATGGCTGGACCTTGTTCATTTTCTAATTGAATCACCCTCGCATTGAAAATATCTGCCTGCATTTGAAGCCACGTTTCATTTTTAGCTCCCCCACCGATAGAAACAACAGTATGAACTGATTTACCCGATTCGCGAAATAGCTCAATTGATTCATGTAAAGAGAAGGTGATGCCTTCCATTACTGCCCTCAAAAAATGCTCTCTTTTGTGAGCTCCATCCATTCCGATCAAGCTTCCCCGAATAGAAGAATCCGCATGCGGCGTTCTTTCGCCAACCAAATAAGGAGTGTATAACAGTCCATTTGCCCCTATCGGAATAGATTCCACCCCCTGCAGTAATTGCTCAAACGATACGTTTGGTGCAAACGTTCTTTTAAACCAGTCCAAACTGTATCCTGCAGCAAGCGTGACCCCCATCGTATAAAAAGTATCCTTTTTTCCATGATTAAAAAAATGCACTTTCCCTTTAAAATCTCTTTCATTGCCTTCTTCGCAGGAAAGTATGACCCCTGATGTCCCAATACTGCATAGTGTTTTTTCTGAAGAGAGAATACCGGCTCCGATAGCACCACAAGCGTTATCTGCTCCCCCAGCGTACACTTTTGTTTTTTCCAATAGCCCTGTCTCCGCCGCAACATTGGGAAGCAGCGATCCTACACATTCATGAGATTCAACAAGCGGAGGACAAATAGCTGCAGAAATACCAAATTGATTGCAAATATCATCACTCCACTCCTTGTGAGTAATATGTAAAAGTAAAGTTCCTGCTGCATCGGAGTATTCGGTGTGAATCGCACCAGTCATACGGAATCTCACATAGTCCTTCGGAAGCAAAAAAACAGCAGTTTTTTTAAAAAGTTCAGGTTCATGTTCCTTCACCCATAATATTTTTGGTAATGTAAACCCTTCTAGAACACGGTTTTTTGTGATGTCAAGAAGATGATCGCCAAATTCCTCGGTCATCCTGTTACATTGAGGCGTCGTTCTGGTATCATTCCAAAGAATGGCACGACGTAACACCTGTTTGTCTTGGTCAAGCAGTACTAACCCATGCATTTGTCCTGAATAGCTTATTCCGTCAATATCCTTGGCTTGAACGTTAGATATAGAAACCAATTCAGCCAATGCATCAATTGTTTGCTGCACCCAGTCTTCAGGATTTTGCTCACTATACCCTGCCTTCTCTTGGATGAGCGGATATTCTTTGGATGTTTCTGCACAAATCTTGCCGTTTTGATTAACTAAAATGGTTTTAACAGCACTCGTTCCAAGATCTATTCCAATGACATACTTCATGTTTTCACTCCTTAACCCTTTAAAAACCATTCGCTCTACATAAATCCGAATTTTAGAAATTACCCGTCATATCCATAATCAAGAGGTAAGGAATCATGACGGGTAGTTCAGGTAACTTGGCTATCCTGCTATATCTTTTACGGCAGTATGGAGCTTCTCTTTCATCTGTTATACTTCTAAAATGTATTGGTTCAATATTGCTTTTAATTGTTCCTGTCTTCCAGATTCATTTTTAATTGATTTATTATTTAGCGCATATTGCTCAAGTGTATTAAAGTTAGCTCTTCCTTCTGTAATTTCAAGGCCAATCCCTTCAGTAAAACTGCGATAACGATGTTGAATCACATCTTCAAACACACGTTCTTTGATCAATTTGTGAGCTACTTTCAATCCTCTTGCAAATGCATCCATCCCCGCAATATGGGCATATACTAAATCATCAGGCTCAAAAGAAGATCTACTGACCTTTGCGTCAAAGTTTAATCCGCCGCTTCCAAGGCCGCCATTTTGCAGGATCTCGTACATTGCTAATGTCGTGGAATATAAATCTGTCGGAAATTCATCCGTGTCCCAGCCTAAAAGAGGATGACCTTGGTTCGCGTCAACAGAGCCAAGCAGACCGTGTACTCTTGCCATGCGTAATTCATGTTCGAATGTATGTCCGGCTAATGTGGCATGATTGGCTTCAAGATTTAATTTAAAATGATTGTCTAAGCCATATTGCTTTAAAAAAGCAATGGTTGTTGCTGCATCTGTATCATATTGATGAGTGGTCGGCTCCTTTGGTTTTGGTTCAATCAAAAACTGCCCTGTATACCCGATTTCCTTCGCATAATCCACTGCCATATGCATAAATCTAGCCAAATTATCAAGTTCAAATTTCAAATCGGTATTTAACAATGTTTCGTATCCTTCACGGCCGCCCCAAAACACATAATTCTCGGCGCCAAGTTCTTTTGCTGTTTCTAGCCCTTTTTTCACTTGTGCTGCAGAGTACGCAAACACATCTGCATTGCAAGAAGTCGCGGCACCATGGACGAAACGTGGATTCGTGAACATGTTTGCAGTATTCCATAATAGCTTAACGTTGCTGGTTCTCATGTACTCTTTCATCATGCTCACGATACGATCTAAATTTTGATTCGTCTCTTTTAACGTACTTCCTTCGGGTGCAATATCTCGGTCATGAAAAGCAAAAAATGGTGCATCCAGTTTTTCAAACAATTCAAATGCTGCTTCTACTCTCGCCTTGGCCAGATCCATTCCTTTATACTGATCCCACGGCCTTTGCATCGTAGCCGCTCCAAAAACGTCTGTTCCATCACCGGTAAATGTATGCCAATAAGCAATAGAAAAACGCAAATGCTCTTTCATCGTTTTTCCGCCGATTACTTCTTGAGCATTATAATATTTAAATGCTAAAGGATTAGTGGAATCTGTCCCTTCGTAAACCACTTTGTTTACGCTTTCAAAATAGTTAACTGAACTAGAATGAGATTGAGCCATGTGATTTCCCCCTTAAAAAATAAATTCAGGCGCATTTTATGCCATATTGTAAGTAGATTATTTATTAGTTTGTTGTTCAAACAAACTAACTTATTTTCATCTTATATAACCTCATCCGCATTTTCAATATTTTTTTCGTTTTTTATGAACACATTAGATATAATAAGGGTAAGATTCGCTATGTACCATGTTTCATACTGAACACATAAAAATTTCAACTTAATTTATAGGTTATACAAATGGAGTGGATGAAGTGGATATCGCAGATCAAACCTTTGTCAAAAAAGTAAATCAAAAATTATTATTAAAAGAAATACTTAAGAACTCACCTATTTCAAGAGCTAAATTATCTGAAAGAACTGGTTTAAATAAATCAACTGTTTCATCACAGGTAAACACATTAATGAAAGAAAATCTTGTATTTGAAATCGGCCAGGGACAATCAAGCGGCGGCAGAAGACCTGTCATGCTTGTTTTTAATCAAAAGGCTGGATACTCCGTAGGAATAGACGTTGGTGTAGATTATATTAATGGCATTTTAACAGACCTTGAAGGGACGATCGTTCTGGATCAACACCACCATTTGGAATGCAATTCTCCAGAAATAACGAAAGACCTTCTAGTGAATATGATTCATCACTTTATGACACATATGCCACAATCTCCGTACGGGCTTATTGGTATAGGCATATGCGTGCCTGGGCTCATTGATGAAAATCAAAAAATTGTTTTCACTCCGAACTCCAACTGGAGAAATATTGACTTAAAACCTTTCATCCAAGAGAAGTTCAATGTTCCTGTTTTTATTGAAAATGAGGCAAATGCCGGTGCATTTGGAGAAAAAGTATTCGGTGCTGCAAAAAATCACGATAACATTATTTACGCAAGCATCAGTACAGGAATAGGGATCGGCGTCATTATCAACAATCATTTATATAGAGGTGTCAGCGGATTCTCCGGAGAAATGGGACATATGACAATAGACTTTAATGGACCTAAATGCAGTTGCGGAAACCGAGGCTGCTGGGAATTGTATGCATCCGAGAAGGCTTTATTAACATCTCTTCAGACTAAAGAGAAAAAAGTGTTCACTCAAGATATCATAGACCTCGCCCATCTGAATGATATTGGAACTTTAAATGCGCTACAAAATTTTGGATTCTATTTAGGCATAGGCCTTACCAATATTTTAAATACTTTCAACCCACAAGCCGTCATTTTAAGAAACAGCATAATCGAATCGCATCCAATGGTTTTAAATTCAATTAGAAGTGAAGTGTCATCCAGGGTTTATTCCCAATTGGCCAATAGCTATGAGTTATTGCCATCTTCCTTAGGAAAGAATGCACCGGCATTAGGAATGTCTTCGATTGTTATTGAACATTTTCTAGATATCGTTACATGATTAAATTGTACAAAACTCTATGTTCTACGCTCATCTTCAAAGATGAGTTTTTGTTTTGTTGGTGTAATGTTGAATAAGACCATTTTATTAAGGATACCTTCTCCTATGAAAAAGGAGTTCTTCAATAGAAGTCTCCTTTTTCACGTGTACATTATTTTTCTTTATAACGAAAATATCTAAAGTCGGCCGGAATATGATTACCGCTGGTATCTTGACATTGCATTCCTACAAAGGCACCTGTGAAGAACCCTCCTCCACGGATGTAATCATCTGATAATTTTTTCGATTCTAATGCAATGTCAATTTTTCTCCAATCTTCTTTGTTAAAAGAATAGAAATAATAATACTGTTCCTTTTCAATTTTTACTCTTAGATATATATACTTTACCTCACGAGGAATCACAATTTTATTTTTTAATGGCTGTGAAAAAGAGAAGTTATCACATATTGTTAATTCAAGAATACGGCCAAGTTCTTCATCATGCGTGACTTGAAGAGCCGTCCAGTTCTCAGTATTGTAATAGTTCACCAATCCGGCGGCTTGTTGAAAATTCTCCGGATAAAACTCAACTGCAGTTTCAGCTTCAAAATGGAGACTTTGCCAACGTCTGGCTACAAATGCCTGAGTAAATGTCGAGGTTAATGATTCATGACCGTATAATCGCAAATGATTTGGCACTTGGGTCAATGAACCTAATTCATTTGTAAACGGGATCCTTAACGTTTGAAAATGAATATTTAATGTTGGATCCTTGAATTCATCAACTTCCGGATAGGTTGCTGGAAATATCTTTTCTGATACAGCAGGGGCTTTTACCTCCAAGCTTCCTTCTTTTCCACCTACTACATAAGGCCATTCCTCTTTCCAACAGAGTTTTTGAATAGCTGTTTCTCTGCCCAATGGACAATATCCTCTCTGCTGAAAAATGGAATCATCGTCAGGATGAATAGGACGTCCCGTTAAATGAGCTAAATACCACTCACCTGTATGTGTTTGAACAATGGAGGCATGTCCACATTTTTGCAGTGGATTTCCTGGATCATGCCACGATGTTAAGAGTGGATTATCAGGATGAACTTCATATGGGCCTTCAATGCTTGAAGAACGGGCAATTGTAGCAGCGTGTTCGAACCGAGTTCCTCCTTCTGCAGTTAATAAATAATAATAGTTCCCGATATGATAAAGGTGCGGAGCTTCTGTTAGTTTTCTATCCGTTCCTTTAAATATAACTTTCGGTTTACCAATTAATTTTTGCTGCTTATCAGAATACTCCTGTATGACAATTCCTCCGAATGAGTGCCGATCAATACGCTGATCCCATAACATATTTAATAAATACTTTTTTCCATCTGTATCATGAAATAAAGATGCATCAAACCCCGAGCTATTTAATGTAATCGGTTCTCCCCAGTCACCATTAATCGTTTCACAAGTCACTAAATAATTGTGACAATCTTTCCAAGCGCCATCTACGACCTTAACATCCGTATAGATCAGCCAAAACCTTCCGTCGCTATAACTTAAACATGGCGCCCAAACCCCACCCGAATTAGGGTTTCCTTTCATGTCTAATTGTGAAACTCTCTGTAATGGATGTGCAACTAAGTGCCAATTCACTAAATCTTTTGAGTGGTGTATCTGTACTCCTGGAAACCACTCAAATGTAGATACAGCGATATAATAATCCTCTCCTACCCTACAAATACTTGGATCGGGATTGAATCCTTTAAGTACTGGATTGATAATCTTCATTTGGGACTCCTCCTCAGCTATTTTCTTTTCACTCATCAATATTTAAGCTTTGAATTCATCAATGTTATCCAAATAAACTTTATCTCTATTCTCTAATTCTCGTACCATGTTTTTATATTTTTTCTCATCTAAATTATAGAAATGAATATCAATTATGGCTAAAACCAGTAAGAACACGGGAATAATGGTAGTTGTAATTAAAATTCCCGTTAATGCCTCCGGCGTTTGTGCCTGATTTGCCACATATCCAAACTTATCTAGAACCAATCCCGGTACAACCCCTCCCAAGGCCATGCCAAATTTAAAGAAAAATCCGATGATAGCGTATATGAGCCCGCCCATTCTTTTCCCAGTCCTATACTCTCCATATTCTATTGTTTCAGGAATGAGCGCCCACATATATCCCCCGGCAGTGAGACTTCCAGCAGCAGCGATTAATCGAAAGAAGAGTATGAGGTATATATTACTTGACGGAACAAACAGTAAAGCTAGGAGGCCGATTATATTCAGTAATAATGCATAGTTTAGTAATTTTTTCTTCCCCAATCGTTGATGAAGCTTTGGAATAAACGGTAAAATGACCAATGCAGGCAAGCTTCCTATCAAACCGTACCACTTCACTAAATCCTCTCTTCCTAAGTTATACGTCACGTAATAGATGCCAACTGAATTACTTATTGAATTCACTCCGAAAATGATAATAAAGAAAATACTTAATACAACAAGTGGACGATTAACACGAAATTGCTCAAATATATCAGATAGTTTAATTTTCTCTTCAGATTTTTGAAGAGTGACACGCTCTTTTGTGCTTTTAAAACAAAAGATTAAAAGGCCCCCGCCTATCATTCCCAAAATACCCATGGTTAGTTGCCAGCCAAGAGATTCGTTGCCGGAAGTATCGCTTAAATAGGCAGCCAGTAAGGGAACAAAAAAAGCAACGACAAGCCCTCCAAGATTCGCAAATAACATACGAACAGATGTTATACTAACAACTTCTTGATTATTTCTAGTCATTGCAGAAGTTAACGCTCCATATGGAACGTTTATCGTTGTATATGTAAGCGACAAGCCAACATAGGTCATATAGGCATATATTAATTTCCCCATCTCCGGAAAATCTGGGGTTGTAAAACAGAGTATGGCCAGTATGACAAATGGAAAAGCTCCGAATAAAAGATACGGTCTAAAGCGCCCAAATCTGCTGTTCGTTCTGTCTACTATTGTTCCGATAAAAGGATCAGCGAGGGCGTCAATGATTCTAACCACTAAGAACATCGTACCGGCTGTTGCTGCCGATAAACCAAATACATCTGTATAGAAGAACAAAAGGTAAGTAGACACCGTTGCATAAATTAAATTACACGCGAAATCCCCAGATGCATATCCAACTTTTTCAACCATCCTAATCTTCTTTACATTTTCACTGAGCATGATTACTCCCCTTTTCGACCCTTTAATATGGAACAGTAAGAAATGGAAAAAATATCTCCAGACTTATGAACAGTGTTTTATAAAAGCGCTTTCAAAAGAGTGCAAACAATTTAGTGGTTTACTTTACTGAGCATTATCCTCATCTAAATAGTGATCAGCAAGCAGTAAATTCATCTGTTTTTTGTCGAGCCTCTTCCCCCCTTTCATCCATATTGAAAAAGAACTTATCGTATGGACAACTATAAGTTCACCACATTAGTTTGTTGACCAAACAAACTAACTTTATTTAATATTATAAAATCCTTTCAGCTTTTTCAACGTTTTTTTCAGGTGAAATTTAAATTGGCTTGAGAAAAATACTGATTTCACCTTCTTTTTCAGGCGCAGCAAAGATTAAATAACAGATAAAGAGAATAACACTTATAAAGCGGTTCCTCATAAAAACGGCTTGTTTTCCGCTATGGGGACTGTTCTTTTATGTTTTTCGGGTATAGGCGGTTGAAAGCTTAACAATTTTTTCTTTCAAAAATTTAATTTAAACTTTTGGCAAATAAAACACGAATAATGTTTACGTCATGACAACCACTATAGATGGATCAGGTTACCGAAAAACATAAAGTGATCATTCCACCTTCTCATCATGCACATAATAAGGTACATGCAATATCCAAGCTCTCTTAGGGGCTTTTCTATTCGCTAAAAACATAACCAGTTAACGGAAAGCCCTTTGTGGCTCTCTTCTTATTTCTCGGATTGTTTGTCATTGAGTAAAAAAATTAGTACCTTTTCAATTTCCTTTTCTAAGTCATTATTTAAATCGAATAATGTTCCACAACCGCTTCCTATAAATCCACCGTAGTAATACCATAAATCAATTGTAAATGCGTCTATATCTTCATCTTCATTGGCTGTTAAAATTCCATAATTAATTGTGATTTGGGAACGGTATTCTTTTTCCAAGCACCTCTCAGCTGTTAAATCACTTATCCCATCTCCATCTATATCTCTACAAATTTTGATGCTAAGGTTACGTTTGCCCTGACTTTCAAAAACATCTGTATATTTACGTTGCAGTTTTTCTGCTACTACTTCCCCTAAGCCTTCCAACACATATATTTTTTGTTTTAATTCTAGATTTATATCCTTCTCTAGAATATGCAAATAGCCATCAGCGTCTGGACTTTGATTTTTCTGTATCTTAAATAAACGTCTTAAAGCTTTCCGCACAGCGTTGTCCTCCTTATAGGGAACTCTCGGCTATTGTGGCTGATATACCAACTATGGTATATACAGGATACTTTATATTTGAGACATATTCAAAACTGCTTAGATAGCGAGCTTTCAGGAGTGCAATACATAAAATCATTTTATGAAGATTAGGCTGGCATTGCTGACCAATCAATTGATCTTGATTAAAATTGCTTCTTTAACGAGTGTATTCTTGGTAGCTTGGAGGAGGCCGACTTATCTACATAGAAGAATCTTAGACCATGGCTAATGTTATTTCAATATCAAATTCCATTATGTCTTAACAGAATAAGAGATTTCTAAATGTATACTCGACGTCACGACCTTAGATATCAAAAGAAGATTTTAAAGATGAGTTACCTTCTGCTAAGAATAAGCGCAAACTGCAGGCGAGATGATGAAAATTCAGCGTCAGAATACGGTCTAAAATTAGCAAACGAACAAATGATTTAGACTGATTATCAAACACTCATGAAGGCAAGAGCAAAAGACAAAAGAACCCGCACCTATATTTTTTGCATGCTGAATATAATTCTCAACTAAGATAGATATAGTTAGTGCTTAATCGTACTATAATTTCACTTTACAAATAAGTTTTTTAAAACTCTTATTTTATTTAATGAGAGATTGGTATTCCACTTTAAACTTTTATTGGTACTGGAAGTACTAGAAATTGTACTTTTGATCAAATGCTTCTTCACTGCGACATTGCTCCAAACATAAATTTGTTATTAAAAACAGAAATTAATTCTGTATCAGTTTATTCAATATGTTAATTTTACTTTGGTCTTTATTATTCTTCTTTGTTCTTCTATAGCCATCTAACAAAGACTTATTATAAATCTTGAGGTAATCATCAATAGTTAGCAAATGATATCTCGCTCCGTAATCTTCAAAAACCTCTAGGTTATTATAGTCTACATCTGCAAATGGTTTTAAATCCTCTATGTACGCAATGCCTATTTTAGTATTAGTTTTCCTAAATTCATGCTCATGTAAATCAACCATTTTATAACCTTGCAGTTCCATAATTTTTTTTAGTTTTTCCCACTTTTCCTCTAAAAAAAGTAAAGGAATAAGGATATCAATATCTTCTGGTGAAAAGGCCACCCCAGTTACCTTTTCAAGACCTAAAGATCCATATAATAATGGAATGATATCTAACTCTTTATTAAGAGTTTTAGCTATATTTATAAATTCATTATACAATTTCATTTTTTATATCCCCAATATGTAGTGATTCATTATTTAAGCATTAATTGCCCCTTGAAGTTTCAAGTCCTCAAATTCTTCCATATGGTGAATATCCCCAAACTCATTTAACCCCTTTTTTCTAATCAGAAAGATTGAAGCATTAGTACTTAGAATTGGTTTGGCTGCACTGGGCTCTTTTTTAAAAAATAGCCTGCATTTTTACAATTAACGATTCTTTTATCTAAAAAGCTTTGAATACTGAATTAAAGAATATCAGCAATATAATGATGGCTAGTACAACAACAATCTCAAAAGTATGTGAACTGCCATCTTTTTTTTCTTGTTCTGTCTTCTCTCTCATTTGTTCCCTATATTTTCTTTGTATTTCATCCTTTTTTCTATTCACCTTACTCGACCCCTTTCAAAATAAAGAAAAGCCATTCAGAATTATTCTTCATGAGGTCTAATCCAATTTTTTACCGTTATTCCTTAAATGTATCATGAGTTTGTGGATTGTGATAACTTAGATTGCTGTCTTTGCCTTGTTTTGCAGAAAAACTGAGTCCCAGACCCAGAAGATAAAAGCAAATGAAATGCTAAATAAGTAAATTTCATATGATAATAGAATCCCTAAGGTGTTCATTGGATCAGTGATTAAAGCGAAGAATAACCATACTAAGAAGGAAAAGAATAAATAAATGAATAAATATTTCAGGCTAAATCTTTTTGGCTTACGATTTAAAAAGTATTGAACAGGTGTTGCAAAGATTAAATAAAAGATATAGAGAATAGCACTTATTAGAATATATGGATAGTAACCATCATAATCAATGCCAAAAACATAAACAGCAGCAGCTGATAACGCAGACAAGACATGAACAATAAAGATCCTTAAAACTTGCATGTTTATAACCCCTTTCATGATGAATGCTTCTACAACATTATCTAGATCCTTCCTTAAAATCCCTTACAATATATGTTTTAACTTAAACAATTTGAAATATCACAAACATTGTATCTTCTGCCGATTGTTTTATGTACAATAGCCGGTTCTTCTCCATTAAAGAAACGCACAATGGCCTCATCAAATTCAATTGGTTGATTTACCACGTATCCTTCTTTTAAAACCCTAATAAACAAATACGGATCATCTTTATATAACTGATAAAGAATGTTAGCATATTGTTCGTTCTTGTCTCTAAGTATAGGTCTTTGTCTGATAAATTTAATTTGTTTCTAAAGTATTAAATTGCTTCATCTTGCTCTTTAGAAATAATGTTTGGCATTTTTCTATTCTCCTTTTTATATAATGTTTTAATACACACTAAATTGGGTAAAAATTTGTAGAGGTGATTTCTTTGAATAATGATCATAAAGTTACTCATTACTCATCATTTATTTTTTCAACAATCATGGTTTTACTGGTCGCCATCTTTCCACAATACACTTCTTGGTTTGTAACAGTTTTCTTCCTAGGTTTTGCACTTATTTATACATTCCAAAGACATAAAACAAGTTCTTCAAAAGCAATTTCTTATATTTCGTATTTATTATTCATCGTTTCATTGACTTACACTTTAGTCAATATGTAGTATTAATCCTCCCTTTCTGGAAGGTTTTTTTGTTTAAACTTATTTATCAGCAGCTTTTGGGCCACCTCTTTTCTTGCGATCTTTGTCTTCATAAATTGTAACATTGTGGCGTGTCATTAGTGTCGCCCCGGCCATTTTAAACTCTTTACGATCTTTAAAATAAACAACAGGATATTCTCCTAAAATAACCATATTTGCTAAACCCGCTAAGTAAGATGACCCATCCCCCAGAAGTAATAAGAAGACAAATGAATTCTTATCTGTAGAACGACAAGGAAATAAAGATACTATAATAACTTACTTCAAGCCAAAACATCCAAATAAAAAAGCTGGTTATAATTATTATAAAAATAAATAGGAACTTAAAGAGGGATTGCTATGGCAAAATTATATACATGTTTAATTTGCGGATATAAAGGATTAATTCACAACCCCTTAAACAATGATGGTGAGTATCAAAAAACATTTGATATCTGCCCTTGTTGCGATTTTGAATACGGCTACAGTGAAGATCATGACGTAAGCTTAGGTTTTATAGTAACTCCAGATCACTTAGTTGAAGCTGCAATTCAGTTATACCGAAAACAGTGGATTGAGAATGGAATGAAAATTGCAAATCCTGAAGATATTCCAGAAGAATTAAGAAACGGTGACTGCTTAAAATTTGAAGTGTTGTTAAAGCAATTGAATAGCCTAAATCTCGATACAGAAAACTTTGAAATTAAGGGATTTAATGGTTATTAACGCAGATTCAAGCCCCAATTTTGGGGGCTTTCTTATTATAGTACAGTCTACCAGAAAACTGTTGAATGTATAAATATCAGTGAACTTTTTCTTTCTTCATATTCCCCTAATCAACACTTCAACTTCTTTAACCTCAACCGTTTGCTGCATCACATTCCTCCTTTTTGATTTTCGTGTATCAAGCCTGTACAATATTCAAAAACCCTAAAGGATGATGAACATGTGTGGCAGGTTCACTTTATTCTCTGAGTTTGATGACATCATCGAACAGTTCAACATAGATCAATTTTTGTCTGAAGATGAATATTACCCAAGCTATAATGTCGCTCCATCACAAAACATCCTGACAATCATCAATGACGGATCTAACAACCGGCTGGACAAACTTAGATGGGGTCTTATCCCTCCTTGGGCTAAAGACGAAAAGATCGGCTATAAAATGATTAATGCTCGTGCTGAAACATTGTCCGAGAAACCCAGCTTTCGAAAGCCGCTCGTAAGCAAACGTTGTATCATACCGGCTGACAGTTTTTATGAATGGAAACGCCTTGATCCAAAGACTAAGATTCCTATGCGGATTAAGCTTAAATCATCCAATCTCTTTGCTTTTGCCGGATTATATGAGAAGTGGAAAACTCCAGAAGGTAATCCTTTATATACTTGCACAATCATTACTACAAAGCCTAATGAGCTTATGGAAGGCATACATGATCGAATGCCCGTTATCCTAACTCATGACAATGAAAAGGAATGGCTTAATCCTAAAAATACTGATCCCGATTATCTACAAAGCTTACTGCAGCCTTATGATGCTGATGATATGGAAGCATACCAGGTTTCATCTTTAGTGAACTCGCCTAAAAACAATCACCTGAGCTGATTGAATCCCATTAAGCACCACTGCCATATCGCTTTATATATCACCTCCGCTTAGCTAATATGTTCTAAGTAGGAGGTGATATTTTGTTTGTATCGCCAATGCTATTGCATTTGATAAAGGAACCGCTTGATGACGAGGACTATATCACTGAGCTTAAAGTATCTCAATAAATGGTAATGTACAATATTAAAAAATATATCCACGTACTTATATAACATGTGTTTTTACCTAATTCATTACGTGTACATAATTATTTCACTATACATAAATAGCCGATGTTAACGAATATATTTGTACAGAAATTTCTCAATGATAATAAATGATTAGGGGGTAGTGGTTTCATGCCGCCCGGGACCAACGCCGCTGAACTTCGAAAGTTTAAAAACTGCATTTAGGTAATCTATGGTAATTTAAAAATGCAGCTTAGCTTTGAAATAAGGTTTGAGCAAAAATACCTTACAAACCCTTATTTTACGATAAATAAATAGAAGCCATTTTGAAAAAAGATTGATCAAAATGGCTTCTTCTTCATTAGATTTTAGTTTGGTTTTTATAATAAAGATTAATCATTTTCTACCTATGTTGTTCAACAATCGCGCCCGTTTGTTGAAGACCATTAACAGAGTTTTTCTATTGCGTTTCCTTTTACTCGGGTTCTAATAATTTTGCTTTCTTGTATAAAAGTTTCGGATTTAATAATACTAGGCTGCCCCATAGCGACTCCTTGAATAATCTTATAGCTGTTCCAACCATCTTTTAACGGGTAGAACACCTTATTTTCGGTTAAATATGCCCCTAATGCAGATGCGGCTACACCAGTTGCCGGATCTTCGTTGTATCCAGCTCTCTTAGGAAATTGACGTGCCTGGACATATCGCTTGCTTTCCTGCTCAATGGCAAAAGGATAAAACCCAGTAGTGTTAAACTCATCACATAATTTCCAAAGGTATTCAAAATTAGGTTTAAGATTGTTAAGAGTTCCCACGCTTTTTAAAGGAATAATTAGTTTATAACGAGACGTAGAGACAGATTGAATAGGAAAATTTTTTATGTCATCTATTCCAATACATA
The DNA here is from genome assembly GCF_040784915.1 of Bacillus vallismortis. Taxonomy (GTDB): domain Bacteria; phylum Bacillota; class Bacilli; order Bacillales; family Bacillaceae; genus Bacillus; species Bacillus subtilis_G. The sequence goes on along the minus strand of NZ_CP160797.1, from coordinate 2,028,427 downwards.
ATGCTTTACATATTTCTTCTACTGTAGGATTTACATTCAAAAATTTGGGGGAGAATTGTTCCACATTAACATCTAAATTCGATCCTTTTTCTTCCCATTCAACTTTAACAGGCCCTAACATTGTCTCCACTATAGTCGGTGAATGTTTTATCATACCTCGGTTAACGAGAACTGTAATGCTTCCTATAGTCGCATGGATGCACATTTCCATCTCATGTAATGGAACAAAGAAACGAATCTTTACATCACAATCAGAACGAGTTGATTTTAAAACGAAGGCTGATTCATGAGCAAAACCCTTTGTCATCTTTTGCATTTTATCTGTTGTTAAACTATCTGCATTCAAAACAACAGGACACGGGTTACCTTCACCGTTTTCCAGAGAAAACACTGTTGTATTTACAACTTTATAACACAATTTTCTAACCCCCCTTTGCTTTAAGCTCATTTTAACATCATTTTCCTTTCTAAAAGTTCCTGTTGATCAATATGGCCCTTTAACGGAACAACTCTATTGTCACTCAACAGTTTTTTAATCCACTTTCAACTTCAGATGTTCTTTTTCTTTCAATATAAAAACACCCCTTTAGATAACCAATCCAAAGGGGTGAAACGGTACAACTTTATTTTTTATGAAATCTGGCAAGGTACAAAAGACAGTTGGTTACAGGAAGAATTGCCAAAGCCTTATCGAAAAAAAGATGAAGAAGTTGTTGGTGATCTGCTTGAGGATAGAATAATAAGTTGGTTAACCCCAAACGGAGAATGGGGAAGTAATTTAACGAATGTCAGTCGCTGATTTAAACTTGGCCAGTTATCTTTAGGCAGATTTAATAGGAAGAATAACTGTTTATAGTCACTGTTTTTTAAGGTGCTTTCAACTTGAAGGACGTTTTCTAATACGTCTTTCATTGATTCTATCATCATCTTCAATTCATCTTCAATTACCAAGCTAATCAACTGATAACTCCATGGCAATACCTCTGTTGGAATACCCTCTTGTCTATAAGCACTATATGAAGATCGCAACTTTGTTAAGCAAAAGGGCGCGATTGCGGAGTGAAAAAAGCCCAATTTTTCAAATTCAATACTTAGAAATTGGGCTTTTAAATATTAGCATTTTCCTGACCTTACGCTACCCCTTATTAAGTTTGTATTTCTAATTTTCTTAATATTGCTCAATTTCAATAATATCTCCTAATTTTAAAATATGTTTTTTAGTCGAGTAATCAACAATTCGCAATTCTCTTTTTAGCTGGTCGATATAATGAATATTACCGACAAGTTTCTTCATTTCCCCTTTTTGATAGAAGGTGAATTGTAGAATAATGTTCCCTTCCATAGCCCCGCAGATAATTTCATTAAATTCTTCAGATTTTTTGTTCATCCAAAACCGTTTTTTTGACTTTATCTAAACTTTCATTATATTCCCTTAGTAATTTTACATATTTAGGTAACACCATGGAAACCCACTTAATACGACCTCTGTCACGAATCACCTTAAAACGCCTACTTTTCCATTACATTTTGTGTGACATTATATAAAAAGACTTCCCGAAATTGGGTTTTAAATTAAGTTCTTGACATTGAATATAAATTTGATTGTTCCTCGATCTCTAAGCATATCGCTCACTCCTTTATTGATCTAATATTAACAGAACAAATGTTCTCTATTCACCACAAACAAGAACAAAGGTTCGATGTAAATGTTGGTAATAAATAAAACTCCCTTATAAAAGGGGGTGGTTAATTAGGAGCAAATCAAGTTGCCATATTACTTAGGGTTTCATTGAAAGAAATGTACGACAAAAATGCTGTCAAAGTTATCGCAACGCTTCGCTTCTGCTATCATCCTCTAATTAAAATTGCAATGGATTTAGTTAGAATTCCAGATATAAAACATACAACTGTCATGATAGTCACCCAGATCAAAAAAGTCGGCTCTAACCCTATTTCAATTAGCATAAAAACTAAAGAGAGTACAAATATAATCAAGGTTGTTATCCATACTCTTTTGAAGATAAAGTATCCTATTATCCCTAAGATAAATGATACAGCCGGCAGTACAAGTAGTATTAAAAATGCAGGACCACCCAAATGAGATATCCTCCTAATCTTATTCATTATGCAATAATTCAAAACGTGCAATTTCCCATTCTTTTTTTGCTTTTAATGGTGTTGTATTAACCTTTTTCCCTGATTTTAAGTCATAGGAGGTTATTTCCCCTAAGACATTCTCTTTTTGCATGTCAAACCCTTTGATAAGGACGTACATGTTACTATCATCAAATTTAATATCATTCAATAACATTTCACTATTGCCCGCATAGAATTTGAAAGATGTTTTCTTATTTAGATTTTCATCAAAAAAGCTAACTTTTCCATTGTATGAGACAGCAATGATAATATGAATATACCAAAACATGATCGGCAGAAACTAACTCAAAACGAATGTCTTAGTCTTCTGTATAGTTTTTTCATTCATTCCTTCTTTTCTTAGTATTTTAACATATTACCATTCTTGTCAAGATGATATTAAGAATAAACAAGAGAGGAAATTAAAGTTTGTTTTACATGAAGTCTTTAAGTTGATCCAATATCATCTCAGTATCTTCGTTTTTGGACTTTCCTACCTCCTGAGCAGCTTCTCAAACTATAGTTCTTAAATTGTTCGACTTTATTTAGTGTGTGTACGAAGAAACAATTGACATCAATACATCAGCCAATTCAAAACCCATATCACCTTTTGCTCCTATGGCATTTTCAGTAAGAATGTGCAGTATCCACTCTAGGTCTTCGACTTCTTCTTTCTGTATAGCATCAGGATCATTTAGATCAATAGTATGAATTTCATCAAAATCTAAGTTATCGTATTCATGAATTTCATCTTCGCATTCATATGTGTATAGCTTAGATAAAAATTCATTAAATAAGTCTGCAATCCTAAAGTCTGTATTTAATTCAAGGTCAAAATACTGTACAGGTGTATTCTCATTAGTTTGGCGATAATCTAATACAACCCATTTGTGTCCATCTCCCTGTATGAACAACAGTTTTTGTGGTAGCCCCTCAACTTCAATATGGTCGTCTGACCAAGATGTTTCCTGATTTCTTGGGAACGCATTAAAATTAAATCAATCCACCATTTTGTTATGATCAATTTTTTATATTCTTAAGGCAAAGTTAAATTCATCTTCACTGATGTCCATTAACCTTAAAAGGATCATATTCAATGTTCTCCCAAATGACTCTCATTTATTACCTCCTATAGGTTGTGTAATAAATACACCAATGCTTCTAAATTTGTAATGTTTTATGTCCTCAATCGTAGAGTTAGATTTCTAATTTCAAATATTTTTGGTCATAATTTGGTCATTGACCAAAAATGCTAATTTCTCATTCTATTAATCAAAATCAAAAAATCCCCTGACACCAATAGTGCCAAGGGATTGAAAGATTAATACTGAGACATATACTGTTCGCGTTCCCAAGGATGAACTTGTGTGCGGATTATAACCTATGCAATATTTCAATGTTATAGTGCATGATAAACGTTGAATTAAAAAGGTTTTGTTATTTCTCTACGAATAAGAAATCATCAAGTATATTATATTTGTGGGTGTTTTGTGGGTGTCTTTGTGGGTGCCCACATCTGTTCATTTTTAGAGTTTTATTGTAACCTAAAGATATACATATAAAGGGAATGATGACATTGAACATTAATAGAATTAGATCAGCACTCTACAAGTCAGCTAGAATTTTAGGTGATGTTAACGCTGCTAAAAATGGTACGTTAGGTAAACGTGTAGCAAGACGCGCTGCCGGTAAAGCAACAAATAAAATTTTTAAAAGTATATTTAAATAAGGGAAGAGGAAAGTTACATGCCAGAACTTTATGATTTTAAAGCATTATCAGAAAAACATCCAGAAATATTAGATAATTTACTTACAGGAAATGGTTTCTCAATAGAATTTGATTCAAACTTTAGATACGGCGGTCTATACGAATACCTACAAACAAAAGAACTTTTTAATCTTAAGCAGCAAAATTTATTTGAAGCTTTTAAGACTAAAAACTTTGAGCTCGTTCTAAATTCTCTACTCAAGGCACATACAATTAACAAAACATTGGACAAAGATACAGACTATTTGCATGAAAGTTATCAAACGATTAAAGACCTTCTCATAAGAGCCGTAAAAGATATTCATCCTGAATATTATTTTTTAGATACAGATAAGTTGGCTTGGAGCTTTAATTTTTTTAAGAAGAATGTATTCACTACAAACTACGATTTGTTGTCGTACTGGGCTTTACTAGCTCTTAGAGATAAAAAGTTTATTAGAGATGGTTTCTGGCCTCGAAATGATGGAAAACTTTCTTTCCAATCAGATACTTTATACAATAATCATTTTAAATTGTATTACTTACATGGTGCATTACATCTATATGAAGATCGAGGTGACGTTATTAAGATAACATCAACTGGAGCAAATTTAATGGATGATATAACAAAAGAGTACGAGAAAGGAAACTTCCCTGTTTATGTCTCAGAAGGTGCGTCAGAGAAAAAAATAGAACAAATCAAAAGTAATAGTTATTTAAGTCATTGTTATCATGAGCTTTCAAATAGTGATGGTGGTCTTACTATTATAGGCCAAGGTTTAAATCCAGAATACGATAAACATCTTATCGATGCTATAAAAAATTCTAAAGTGAAATTTATTGCGTATGGTGTTTTTGATACGCCGGATACAAGTAAAGATTATATTATTGAAACCACAAAAAAACATTTTGGTGATTTAGAGGGTAAAGAACTCCTTTTTTATGATTCCAGAAATTTTTTTAAATCAATCAGAGAAATGGCACATGGTCAAAAATCACAACTATTAGGGAAGATACCTAGTGTTTTCCCAAGGATTTAGAAGCTTATTACGTATATAATTCACATAAACGCACACTCCCCAAAGCATTTAAAAAATATGCTATTCTTTTATTAATATGAGCAATATAAGGGGGAAATAAAAATGTATAAGTCGTTTATGCTGGTAGTAACAAAAGGGGGAGATCAGTACGAATATACTGAAGATAAGGATTATAAAAAAATGAAATTTTTATATGAAGCCACACAAAAGAAATTCTCATGTCATGAGATTACAAGTAGTGAAGAGATAAATAGAGCAATCGACATGCACAGAAAAGATCCAGAAAACAATTATGTTGTTGCCTTAGAATTTAGTTCTAATAGCCATTCCGGTAATAGATCAAAACTTGACTGGGCAAAAACTTCTTTTTATCCAGGTTCTATTTATTGCGACATAATTAATTATATTAATTTGCAATATATTTAATATAAAGCCCCCTCTCTTAACGAGAAGGGCTTCTTTTATTTTAGTAGCGTATCTAGTTTCACTTTCGTTTTCGGTCCGTAGATACCATCTGCAGAAAGCCCATGCATCAGCTGGAATCGTTTGACTGCGTTTGCTGTTTTCGGACCATACACGCCGTCAATACCGTTATTCTTCGCCCCTTTGTTCGGATAGAAATAAAGAGCCGCCAGAGCTTTCTGAATCTGTGTTACAGACGCGCCTTTCATCATTGGACTTTTCACCTTATAGATGCCAGAAGGCAGCGCATATGACGTTCTCTTTTTGCTTGAGCTTGTTGTTTTCTTTTTAGCTGTGCTTGTTTTACCTGAGCTTGCTTTCCCGCCCAGCGCCTTCAATTCTTTTTCAATGGCAGCCTTAACCTTGTCCCATCTCCCCTCTGACAAAATACGGTGCGGACAATACTTACCGTTCCAGTCTTGGTGCTTGCGAACACGATCAATTCCCCAGCCGCGCTCTTTAAGCAGCTGCGCCACAAACTTGATGGCCAGCTTTTCTGCTGCCTTATATTTAGCGCCTCCCGACTTGCTGTAGCAGATTTCAACGCCGATAGACTTACGGTTCCCGGTGCCGTTTGTGCCGTCTCCTGTGTGCCATGCATTGCGATTTGTGGGGATGCCCTGCCGCACCTCTTTGTCATCGACTGCAAAGTGAAAGCTTGTTGAATTTGTGTTATTGATCATGTAACTAATCTCATTGGCAGCTGACGCGTCATTGGCTGTATTATGGATGGTGATGTACTGTGCCGTCATTGCGTTCGGGCATTTCAAACCGTATTTAGCTTCTGATACAAGATTCTTTTTCACTGTAATTGTCATAAGTGATCTCTCCTATTCTGTTTTTGATATAGAAAAAGCCGCCGGTTTATCCAGCAGCCTGTTCATCCTTTTCTTTTGTTTGATCGTTGTCATTTTCGATTACATGAAGCCGGTCAGTAATGGCAGCCGGAATCTTAACACCGATCTGTGCAAGGTTCTCCGTAATGGAAAGCCCCTCATTGGCGATATAAAAAAGAACGGTTCCAAATGTCAGGACGCCGTTCAGATTGAGAATTGTATCTACGATATTTGCCACGATGACCACCAGAAAACTAAGCATTTTCCGGACATAACCGAACCAAGCGCTTCGACTCCGCAGCTTTTTGAATTTCCAAGCCTTGATCACGCCCGTTATTACGTCAAGAATGCTGAGAACAAGCAGTAAATCTAGATATTTCACACTCCCAAACAGGTACACTCTCGCTAAATCCAATGTTTCAAAATTAATAAACACAGTCGTTTCCTCCATTTCTTGTTATCACCTTCCTTAGAGGCAAAATAAAAACACCTATTCGCCTACAGGTGTATTTTCGAGCTTATTTGACTCCTAGTTTACTTGGTCAGACCCAGAAGATCCGTCAGTTGTCCCAGAAGCCCCTTCTGAGGGAGTGGCATAGTCTTCCCCAGTAATTTCTTTGAATTGCTCAGCTGTGATTTTCTCATAACCTACAAATTTACGAACATCATCAGATGTATAACAGCCCCATTTGTAGCAGTTATTAATGCATTTAAACCAATCCATACTTACAACACTCCTTTTTCAGTTAGTGACATAATTAATTCTGCGTACATATTTGCTTGTTCTTCCGCCTGCTGTTGTGTTTCAGCTAATTGTGATAAGAGCAAGGCATTTTGCTCTTGCAATAGCCAAACAGGTGATTCTTCAACTTCACCTATACTTAAAATATCGTCAATCTCTTCCTGTGTAGCTGTCTCTGTCCATTCCTGCTTTTCTGCATCAAACTTTGGTTTGAACAATGAAGGGGAATCCGGCAGCGTTACTTCAGTGCAATCAGCTGGGATAGCATAATTACCTGTATCGTCCATTTCTGTGACTAGAACTGGCTCAACAAATAGATAATTTTCATCGTATCTATAAACCTGTAACATTCTTATCCTCCTTAATCTAACGGAATCGGGTTAACATCCATATAATAGCCGGTAACTGCGTTATTATCATTGGACATTAAACCAGTCAATTTTAAATCTCCTGTACCGAAAACAACGAGTTTACAAATACCAGTTATTCCGATCGTTGACGCGAGAACAACCGCACCGTTACTCGGAACCATGGAGGAAGGTATTGAACCAATCACAACTTCCCGCGGTGCTGTGATCTGTCCTCTTAATAAAAGTAATTTGCCCCATTTAGCGTACTGAAATGGCCTATCTCCATTTGCTGCTCCGTTTTTCAGGGTAACATTTTGCCAGATTGCATTTTCAAAATTTTTGCTTGTATCCAGCTGTTTCCACCCTGTCCAGCCCGAAGAATTACCATCATAATAATTTGTAAAAACATTATTTCTGTAGTCCATCGCATAAACCCAGCCATACATACCCTTGCCATCAGTTGATTGACTTGTCATTTGATAAAACCCTCTTGTAGAGGCGCTAGAAGGAGAATTTACTGCTTTTCCATTTGCATAAAAGGTGCCCATGCTCCTACCTCTATTTACAATTGCCTGAAGCATGTCTTCGCCTTCATTTACTGCAAAAGCTACACCCCCAACATCATTTGTGATTTTCGTTAATTGACCGCCGTTCCATTTCTCTCTCTCAATTTGTGTGATGTGACGAATAGGATTGTAATTATGGGCGTTAAACTCCGTTAAAGGTGCCTGCTGAACATTATCCACCTTATCCAAGCCTACTTGCGCTTTTGTTACGGCGTGCGGGTTGTCCTTTCTATTTGCGTGAGCATCTACCTTCGACTGAGCACCTGTGATGGACTCTGCAGGAAACCAATTGATCTTGGTATGGCTCGAATTGTAATAGAACCACCAAGCATTCCCATTCACGTCCACGGCGTACCCCATGCCAATCCCTGGCTGTCCTACAATCTGCATACCGCGCAAGCTTGATGATGACGGGTTATCTGTGACAGCGTTGGTCCCGTAAAAAGAGACAGTCCCGACATCTTTAAGCGAATCATAAAAAGAGCCTTGTGTGAGGTTGTATTTCTGTGTCCCGTTCTCTGCCGTTATCCTGAAAGTTTGGCCGTTATTCCACTTTGTTCTCTCGCTAGAAGAAATGTGTTTGGATGCATCTGATACATGCAGGTCAAAATCTTGTTTAGAAGCTTGCTGCACATTGTCCACATTGCCCAACCCTATTTGACTTTTTGTAACGCCGTGAGGGTTGGACTTGTCTCTTGTGTGAGTGTCTAGGTTCGTCTGGACAGCGTCGGCTTTCTCTTGTGAGCCCGCCTTTGTCTCAACATTATCTAAGTCTTTAAATTTTTCCTGAAGGTCCGCCACTATTGCCTCAACCGACTGCCTCAACGTCTCAAAATCCTCAATATAATACTCGGCAATTGGTACAATATCCGAGTCAATAAGGTCTTTGTCTATCTGAAAAGTAAACTGAGTGACGCCCAGTGACTGTTTATTGTCGTAATACAGATTAAGAGACGCTTGAACCTTGCCGTAGTGCTTGATTTCCTCACTTGTCAAAACGTATTCCGCAATGCCTTTCAGCCTATCGACGATCGTAATATTCTTGATGAACTTACTACCGTCGGTCATCACCATAACAAGTTTCCCGGTCACCGCGGACAAAGGTAAAGGGACGCCATCTTTGACCACTTTAAAAGTCAATTTGGCCGTCCCTATATCTTGTGTACTAAAATGTATGTTTGTTGTTCTGCTGCTTGAGCTAGTGCCTACAAAGGCACTTATCGCAGCATCTTTATAGATCATGAATCCCCCTCCTTACCCTATTGGAAAGCTGGCATTGACGTATGTGTAAGTGACCGCGTCCACACTGTTTACCGCGAATCCATAGGCAACAACTTCCCCGTTTGCACGCACGTCTATTTTGCGCTGTCCTGTTGTTCCAGCGACCTGACAGCCATCATACCAAGCTTTACTTGGTCTAGCTCCTGCCGGTAAAACTGCAAATATTACCCCGTCTGTCACTGGAATTTTAACCCTTCCGCGCAAATGAACGAGTCCGCCGTTTATGGCATATTGCAATTTATCATTAGAATCAGGATTCGAAGCCCCGTTTTTCAAGGGAAGATTCGTCCAATCCAAATCTTGACTGGACATAAGCTCCGCCCATTCCCCGGCAACCCCCGCGCCAGTTACAACCCGAGTGAAAATTTTAATTGATCGCCCTGTGGAATTTCGTGTAAGCGTCTGAATAACAGAACCGGAACCGTCGGCCGGTGCAACTTGAAGCCACCATCCCGCATCGCCGCCGGCCGGATGATCCGTCATCTTGTTTGATTCTGCTGTTTTCATGTAATAGTAACCCACTTGGCGAAAGTCTTTGAGTTTTGTCAGTCCATCAGGCAGGCTCTTTGCGAATCCATTGTTTTTGGTCAATGGATAGCCTTGAAACCCTTGTGATAAGTCTGTGGCAAATGTAGCCGCATTATCTTTGGAATGATACGCATAGACTTTTGCCAGGCGCTTTCCCACTGTACCGGTTGCAATTGCCGCGAATAACGATTTCTTCCCGGTCTTCGGGTCCTTATAAAGAAAAATGGATTCCGGCTCACGAAAATCCCCCTCGTATTTCCCATCAGGTCCCCGGCCAAAATCACATGTAATTCGTTTCTTGAGCTTTCCATCTTTGAAGCTGAACAAAGACAATTCAGCCGGATAGGTGACGCTGTTAGTGTCTCCTGTGTACCAATACAAGTCGTATCCGTCGATAGTAAAGCCCTGCAGGTAATGCAAATCGTTTGGAACTGTCACTTCTCCCAGCAGTTTATCAATACCGTTTTTCACATCATTCAATTTACGCAGCTGCACAACGCTGTCATCGTTGCTGTCTTTTAAACGCAAGGCAATCAAACCGTTTTGTTGATCAATAACTGGAATCGCATATAGATCAGTGAATTTATTAAACCGTTTGATGCCGCCATTTCCTCCGTTAATCGTTGCCCCGGCTGTGTAGGGAAACCGAACTAGGTCATGACCGATTGAGCTACCATGTGAATCAACTACCTCATAATTTGACCAGATATACATTCTGTCGTTTTCTCGTTCAAGCCCGATTGTGGTGCCGTGCCCGCCGTGAACGACTGTCATGCTATCAAGCATTACGCCATTTTTATTCATCCGGGTAATAACATAGTTTTGACTTTGATCTGTGTTGCCACTTCCCACCTGCGTCGCGTATATATCGCCTGTTTTCTCGTCGATTACGAAACACTGCAGCACCGTTTTATCTGCAAGGTTCAAACTCGTATGATAAACGGGTCGGATTGTCGTGTAATCGAACCCATATTCTTTTTGAACAGAGGCATCAAGGTCAGAGAGTGATTTTTCAATCTCCACAACGCGCTCATTTGCCGTGTCAAATTCTCTACCTTCTCGGTTTATACGGAGGTCCAGAACCTCTTTTACATTCGTGCCGTCTGCTTTGGCGATCATGTTGGCGAAACGCTTTTTCATCGTTTCTAATTCTGTAGAAACAGAAAGGCCGCCGTGATCAATTTGACTTGATTTGTGGGCGGTCTGTGAGTTTTCATGATATTTAAATCTATTGTTTAGCAGATTGACTTCCGTTTCGGTTGCCTTGGCGTTATCGTCCAGCTGAGTAAAGAGTTTGGCGTTTGGAGCATCCCCGTGCCTCTTATTAAGATAAAGCGTCATGTTTTCACCTCTATTTCTGTCCTACTATAAGAATTTTTACTTTTGAACCTTCAGGAACGCCCAGAGGGTCACTTATTTTTCCGCCTTTATAAAGGATTATATTAATGATGTCTGTGTCCACATCTTCGGTATACAACGTGTAGCCTGCCTCTTTCATAATGGAATTGGCATCACCGGTCACATACTGGATTGCATAATCATCATCCGTATTCAAAGAAAGGATGCCAGCTGCCAAGGAAGCAAAGCCCTCACCATAAGACACAGACCATTCACCATCTAAAAATTGCAAAGAGAATGTATATGTGGTCTGCTGCGATGCCCGGGTATTCGCCAGACTTTGCTTTATTTGATTGATTTCAGCAAGCCCAGAAGCCAATTGATTTTGATAATTTTTGATGGTCTGCTCTTGATTCTTCGCGCGCTTTTTCTCTTCAATTTCCATGTCTACACGGCTTTTTCTTTTTCCGTCAATTGTCAGGTCAGAGGGCTGTTCTGGTCTTAATGGGTTGTATGAGGCCCCTGTTGCTCTCAGCTTCCCATCAAAAGTGATTCCATTCAAAGGCGTATCAGCATATACACGAATGGTGTCCCCTGCCATAACCGGCTCTTCGATATCAGCCAAGGCCTGATCTAACAATTCCACATAGTCGGCATCATAGGACACTTCTGCATAAGGATTGACTTTGGTTTTCAGCAGCTTAATCATGTCATCCTTTGTCGTGATTGAATCATCCGTGACCGGTTCCGCCCAAGATGGCTGCCCGTTTATTAGAAACTTTTTTTCCTCTGGATGAACATAGGTAACCGGAGGAAAGACATACTTTTCATCCTCATTCTTGAAAGTCCTATACACCCCGATAATATTGCCCCGTAGAAGATACATGACCGGATCAGCTTTCTTTGTGCCTTTTGTATTCGGGTTATTGCTGTCCCTGCCTTTAAAGGTAGCAACCACCTTATAAGTCTTGCTGTCCAGTCCTCGAATGATATCAAACTCTTTTTCTGTCGGTGCTGAATCTTTATAGACAGAAATGGCTTTCGTCTGATCGCCTATTTTAAATTCCCATTTACCGCCCAGCTTCGACACAAGTGTTTTGAATTTAAAGCCTGTCCCTGTGAAGGAGAAAGAAAACGCGGCTCCTATTTTCTTTGTATAATCAGCTTTTAATGAGCTATCATACGCCCAGGTTCCTGTTTTGGAATCGTAGGGGATCGACTGATCACCCAAGATGTCCTTATCTTCTTTGAGCTTCCCATACCCTTTCACCCTTGTTGTCGAGTTGTCTTCACTTGTTGTGATCTGTAAAGACGTGAGGTTCGAAAGGTTATCCAGCCTTTTTACAATCTCTTTGCCGGCTTTTTTGTAAATGTATAAATGCGTGTTATCCGGAATGATCTCCACCCCAAAGGTAGAAATGATTTCATCCATCAGCTCAGAGGTCTTTTTATTGCCGAAACCCTCCAGCTTTTTAGCTCCGATCCCCTTCGCATCCGGCATAATTGTAAATGTGATTTCACTGCCTTTCACTGCGTGCTTTAATGCTTCATTGAGAGTTTTTGTACCTTCTATCGTCTCGTGAACAACATGCTTGATCGCCCTAAAAGAATAGATATGCGTGGCTGTTATGTCTTTCGTTAGTAGGGCGCCTTCCTGTTTGATCGTTGGCGTGTTAATGAAATACTGTTGCTTTTTATAGCGCACTTCGTCGATAATAATAAAATTTCTTCCGACTAACGCATTGAAAGGGATCTGATTGTATTCAGTTAAGGGAATTAAAAAAGACAAATCCTTTTTCCCAGTGATATTATCATTCACTTTGGGCTCAACATGAATGAGCTCATGCTGTTGTCCTGTGTTAATATCATGTACAAACATCTGATTCAAAGAGCATCACCCCCTATTTATAATAAAAGTGTGTAATGAATCGAATATCGCTGTAGGTAGCGCCGGCAATCCTAAATTGATTCTGGCCGGCTGCAAGAGTCGGGAACCGCCCACTCCTATCGGAAATAGGCGCAGAGTTCTTCAAAATGTGATGTTTCAAAAGCGTTATCTTATCCGTTTTTGAAAATTTTCCGTTCAGTGTCAGGGTTTCGTTTGTCGTGATATTTGTAATTGAAATATCCGTACCCTGCAGGTACATTTCAACGTTGTAATTATAGTTAATCGGGTCCAGTTTTACGTCCCCTATGTTATCCACTACAAAAGAGTTTTTATTTTGAAAGTGAAACACAGGGGTTGAGTCCCGCCGGATATTCATGCCCAAGTGAAACTTTTCGTCCTTCAATTCCATAGATGCAGTGCTGTCATTTAAAGACTCAGCAAGTCCCTGAATGGCCGTCAACGTGATGTCCACTTCCTGATACTTTTTGCCGTTTTCTTGATAGATGGAAAATGCGTCATCACACGTAACAAGCCATCGTTTATAAGGCTGCTGCGTATTGATCACATAGTAGGGGTCCTCTCTTACAAAAAGGTTGTAAACGGCATCCCTTTTGATCTGGAACTGAAAAGAACTATTTGCCTCCACAAGCACTTTTATGTTGATCTTTCTTTCTGTGTAACGCCCAGTGTTCCCCTGCTTAAGCATCATCGTCCCGTTAATGAGCGCGCTTGTTCCTGCCGTCTGCCTTTCGAACACTGGCGCTTCCGGTCTAAATGATAAAAGCGAGACGCCATCAAGAGTCTCGCTTAAATACTTGCCTTCTATTATTAGATCATAGTTTATCAACCTACCACTCTCCTAAGAGAAGCTTACATTGTTCAGCAATCCCTTTTGATTCCTTTCTTTGTTGTAAACATCGTCTTGGACTTTGTTTAATTCTTGTACACTTAAAACCATCTTAGGGTCCTTTGCCACAAGCTGCGTTAATAGTCTTACCGTTTGGCTTAACAGATTAATTTCGGCCTGCTGGTTGCTGTTTTGTTGCTGCAGCAGAGTGACCATCTTTTGCAATGCGTTTGCATCGCTTGTGTTTGACCGATTTTCCGGCTCATACCCAACCATTTTGCCAGCTTGGCTGAGAACCTTATGAGCTTGGCTGCGCCTAAATTGACGCAACGGCAGCAGCATTTCCCCTTTATGGACCTCGGCCATGTGATCGCGTGTAATCAATCCGCCTTTATCGTAACCGACATAACGGCCGCCGCGCGCCATAGACTTCAAGCCTGGATGGTTTAAGATGCCACCGTACCTGCTGTTCAGATAATTTATAGACGCAAGGATTTGGTCAACTGGGTTTTTGATATTTCCGTGTCCTGGTTCCTTATTGGCGTTGAAGGTACTCGGGATGAACTGCATCAATCCTTGTGATGGGTGACCGGCTTTCGCGTTTGAATCCCATCTATTTACAACATTCGGATTGCCGCCTGATTCCTTCATCGCTATGGTTTCAAGCGCAGAGGCATACTCTGATCCCAGCCCTTTTATCTTTAAGGCCTTAGCAACCCACTTTTTGACGGCTTCCGTGCCGCCCTCACCAAAGTTGCTAGACTCCCCAAATTTATCTTTGATGAAATTGACAAAATTCTTTTTGATAAGAGAGAAAGAACCCTTTAGGACATTGCCGGTAATGCCTTTCACCTTAGGCAGTTTCAACCCTAGCTTTTCAATAACCTTTTTGACGAGTTTTGACGGGTTGCTGATATAGTCAAATACATCTAAGGCAAGGTCCTTCACTTTTCCAACGGCTGCCTTTGCTCCATTCCACATCTTTGAAATAAAGCCTTCTTTCTTCTTCGTTCCGTTTGCATAAGCCGGAACCCCTGAAAGAAAAGCTTTAGTGTCAATCGCTGACAAGACTTGTGTTCCTTGAGGGAGGTTCATGAGCGTATCAGTCGCAGGGCTAAGCCCCATGTGACCCGAAGGGGTTATAAAAGCTTCCGGCCCAGCATTTGAGCCTTTACCATCACCGAGAATGGCTAGGCCTCCGGGGTGCCCGCCTGTACCATTGGCGTACTGTGGAACTTCCCATTTAGGGATTTTAGTATCAACCCCGATTTTCCCTAGAATCCAATTGATGCCCTGCTGAGTAAAGCCATTGATGATTTTACCGAATCCGCGCAGCGTTTGGTTTCCAAACGCTTTTATTCCGTCCCATACTTTGCCTGCCATGCTCTTAATTCCATCACCCATTTTCTTAGGCAGCGCCTTCGCCCCATCTACAATGTCAGTGAATTTTTTAGCAATACTAGTTTTCATGTCAGTGACAATTTTCAGGGCTTTATCTTTCAAGAAGCTAAACATTTTTCCGGCATTTGTGGCACCATCTTTAAACAAACTTTTGATCCAACCCCACATTTTTGGGAATATGCCCTTTAAACCAGCACCAAGTGCCTTAGCGCCGCCAAGAATCTTGCCGAAAAATGAAAGCTGGATAGCATTCCAGACAACTTTTATCGCGCCAGAGAATATTTTCTTAATTCCTTCCCACATTTTCGAAAAATTCCCGGTCAATAACCCAGAAAAAACGAGAATAACGCCCTGAATTACAGACATGGCGCCGGTGATCACGCCCTTGATATTGCCCCATACAGATTGAATAATCGCAAGCACGGCTGGCATGACAAATTGAACAACCGACCACACATTTTGAAGGGCTTGAGTGATCACTGAACCGTTTTGCTGCCAGAAAGACTTCCATTGCCCTGTGAGTTGACCAATGAACGACATCACGCCGCCCAGTGCCTGTTTGACCAGAGGGCCAAGGGTTCCAAAAACTTGGGATGCAATAGTGCCGAGAGCCGAAAAGGTCGGCTTCATGGCGTCAAAGCTTGCCTTCATGTTGGATATGATGGGCTGTGCCTGCTGCTTAAAGCCCGAAAAAGCCGTCTTAATATTGTTTATCCCATCGATAATGGTCTGGACCGTTAACACTGGGAAAAAGTCCATCAGTTTATCGGCACCTTTTGACGTATCACCATTGAAAACGTCCATTATGCCAGAGAAAATAGTCTTTAGATTTTTTCCGGCATTCGCGATATTGTTAAAAGTCGGTTCAAGGCTTTTCATGCCAGACTCTAAGCCAGACATGACGGGTTCAAGCAAGCTTAGGACCCCATTTCCAATAGGCTCTAACGATGTCAGGGCAGAACGGCCAATCTTTTTAAGCCTTGTCCCAAAATTATCTTGAAGGGCTTGGCCAGCTTTTTTCGTCGCACCGTCCACATTCGAAAAACTGCTCTTTACATTAGCGAGAGCCGACACGCCTTTTTGTCCTAAGTCCTCGAACTGTGTACCCATAATCTGCTGACCGATCTTATAGGCATCGCTTTTATTTTTCATGCCGTCAATGTCTTTCATAACGGCCGTAAAAACCTGGTCGCCACCCTTACCCGTCTTTTTAAATTCCGCATATAGCTGCTGAGTGTGACTTGATAGGGATTGCATCGCTTCATCTGCAGTTCCATCGGACAAACGTATATTCATTTCTTTGATCAGATCCCCGACCTTATCCAGCTGGAAGGCACCGGATTCGGCGCCGGCCTGAAAGATTGAGAACATTTTTTGTGTAGAGAACCCTGCAGACGCAAACTGATTGGAATATTCATTAATCGAATCTAAGAACTCCCCAGAATAATCAAGGCCCTTCTGAAAACCACTAGTGATCATGTCCATAGCAGCATCAGAGGAAAGTCCATCAAATGAATTTTGCATCGCGTTGATTGACTTAGTAATGTCGTTTCCGTCTTGGTCGAAAGCTTTTGCGATGGTCATTGTGCCCTTCGTAACTTCTTTTACCGTTTCGTCGGTTGCATCCTTTAATGATTTCACGTTCTGTTTTACGTTGACGATTGCGTTTTTAGCATCCCCAACACTCTCGCCGAAACCATCAGCCCATAAGCTTTTTGCCGAGCTCGTTACCTTTTGAGCCTCTTTTTCCGTCAGCCCTAATTGAGCCCGTACTTCTCCCTGGGCCGCCTGTGTATCAAGGGCCATTTTTGCACCAAGCCCGCCGATTGCAGCCGTAAGAGCTCCAACACCAGCAACGCCTGCAGTCAACGCACCGACTAGCCCCACTTTGATAAAAGAACTGAATTTGGATACTTTCCCGCCAGCCTCACCACTCGCGTCGCCGATCTCTCTTTGGCTATCCGTTAACCCCTCGGCGCTTTCACTCGCTTGGTTTTGGGCTTGTTCCAGCCGTTGATACTGCATCTGTGCGCGCCGCAGAGAACCTTCAAGAGAATGATACGATTGAATCTGTGTATTGAGCCGCTGGGCGTATTTCTGGGCTTGCTGTGAGCCTTCGCCGTATAGCTCAACCTGTTTCTCGTAAGACTTCCGGTATTCTTCTACAATCTGCTCTTGAATGGAAAGCTCATTTGATAAACCTTCAACCTGCTTTTTGCTAGCTGTGAGTTCATCACCCATCGCTTTAAACTCTTGAACAGTCGCTTTTGTTGCTGTCCGCGCTGTTTTGAGGTTATTTCTAAGACCGGTTATCCCTCTGTTTACGCCGGCATCGTTTAGCGTGGTGTTAATGACCAAATTTCCTATCGGTCTGCCTTCTGTCGCCAAATAGTTACCTCCCTTCTATCGTTTTGTTAGAAACACAAAAAGAGCGCCTTTACAGACACCCTTTTACAAAGTTGCACCGAATATTTGATAAGCCGGGACCAATTTGTTTTCTTCCTCATGCTTGTAAGCTGCAAGATCAAAGAAACGTTGTATATCCATTTCATCTATTTCATGAAGTTTGTATCCATTCTCCATCAAGTCAAGATACATCTGCTTCATCCTGTTAAGGTAGTCCCTGTAGGTCATTGGCTTCCCTGTTATTTTTGAGCTTTCTCGGCCTTCTTCTTCAATTGAGCCTTTTTTTTATCTTTGACCATGACCTGATCAATAATATCTCTGAGCCAGTCAAATAAATCATCAGATTGAACACCGTCTAAAATATCATCAAAGGTAAATTGATTTTTGAATATGTCTAAAACAAGAGTCATCATGTCATCCATCACATCATGCTCTGTCATGCCAGATTCTTCATCCATTGCCTTTGCATGTATTTCTAAAGCTCTATACGTATATCTTGCTGTAACAATTGGCTGAACAAATGTTTTTTCTGGAACAGATACAATATCGCCGTTTTCATCTACTTCGGCTAGGGCATAATCTCTTAAAACTGCTTTAACCATTGTGAAACCCACCTTTTAATTTTTATAGAAAAAGCAGCCGCTGTCCGGCTGCCAGTTTATTTTCCTAAGTCTGCACTTACTTCTTCTGTTGTCATGCCGTCTGGCAGCATCCCATAAGCACGTTGATAGAATTTCTCTAATGTAAATCCATCGTTTTGATCGTAACCAATCAGGAACACAAGTCCATCTGCTTTACGCGGCAAGAATTGCCCTTCGATCGAATCTGTTTGATAGTCCACTTTATCTTCTTTTGTTTTTCCTTCCACAGAAGGGATGCCAAATTTCCCTTTTAACAAGGCATAATACACATAGCCTTTCTCATGGTGTTTTTGACGCCATGTGATGCACACGTAAGGCGGCTCCATATCTTTATGATACTCTTCAATACCATCAACAACCTGCACACCTAAAAGAGTCCTTTTCATTTCTGTGGTAAGGTCTGCAACGTTTAATTCCAGTTTTGTTTCACTAACTCCTGAACTCTTAACCGCATAAATGCCATCATCTGCATAAAGGGGTGATAGTTCAGAAGAAACGTCCAGCTTCGCTTCAATTGCCCCAGGCATATCTACGATAGCAGAGGCTTTTTCATCAACAAGCTCGGCATATTTAATGCCGCTTAGTCCCGTCTTAGCCATTCATATCATCCTTTTCTATATTTATTTTTTGAATATCAATTAATTTGGTCGCTCTGTATCTCCTGGCGTATCGGTATAGCGCAATATCCGGGTCACGGTCAAAGGCTGACGCATATTGTTTGTAGTCGTTCTCTGCCATGATCTGATCAATCACAGGCTGAATAGCCTGGGCGTCCTTTATTGTTTTGGTCCATAGATCTATTTGAATATCAACCTCAAACGTTAGGGCCCTATCGTCCGCATAGTCTTCTCTGTGGCTCTCAAGCTCGTTAATGCGAATCATTGGGGCCTTTTCTATGTCCTGATCTTCTTCTGGAACAAAGACCAGGAATATCCGGTCAATGTCCACAAGAGAAGTAAGGGTTTCGTTTTCACTTAAAAGCTTTTCAACTTCCTGAATGGGAAGCATCATAGTCCCAGCTCCCTCATGTAAACTTGCTGTACAATCTGCAAAACCGTTTGCTCCATTTCGTTTGATGTCCTCTCAATGAAGTGCTGCGGGGGTTGCTTGATCGTTCCAAAGTTAGAGAAGTGCAGGCGGGATGCTGTTTCTTTTCCATAACCCACACTTGCATATATCTCCCCGTCTTCCTTCGCCTTTGAATACACCACATTATCTTTCATGTGCATCTTGTGGCTGCTGTCTCTGCCTGGAGGTGTGTTACGTTCCAAAGCTTCAGCAAAAACCTGAGCGCCTGCCTGAACGGCTGCTTTGGCCGCCCTGGTATTCTTTCTCGCAAGCTTATCAAGCTCTTTTTCTATGCCGCCTATTCCATCATCTTGCCGCGGCATCAGCTCACCTTCTCCGCAAAAACATTGATCAGGTTTTTGTTCTGAGAGTTTGGAAGAATGTCTTTTATTTCGTAAAGCTCATCATCATGAAGAACATGCATGTTATTTGTCGCCTTCTTAACTTGCTGATAGCGAATAATGAACGTAAGGCTGTTCTCTAAGAAGGTACCAGCTGTCGTGAGCTTTTCCCTTAACTTCTGTTCTCTTATCTCAGCCCAGCAAGAAAATAAGGGTTCATTCACCTCAATATTCTCCCTGGTTTCCGGGTCCTTCCTGTTCTTTCGTGTAACAAAAGCGATGCGTGTATTGAGCCGGCTAAATTCCATCTGTATACGCCCCTCTGAATTGCTGAATAAAGTTTGTTACGCCGAAAGGTATTTCTTGCAACGCTTTGTCCATGGAGGATACGCGCTGTTCATACCAGGCACCGACCAGGAACATGACAGCCGTGTCAAACTTAGGGTTGTTTTGAAAGAAAGCATCCCTGTTTGGCGAAAGCGTTACGGCATCCTTGATATAATCTTCCGCAGCATCTTTCAGCTGCTCGATGAACCCATCATCAAAGTTGTGATCTATCCTCATCGCAAGCTTTAATTCTTCAAGCGTCATTCCAACACTCCTTTACAAACAAAAAGGGACGCCGGTATGCGTCCCATTCTGTCACTATTCTGTTGGCGTTCCTTTCAATTCATCAATTTGTTTTTGCATACCATCAAGTAGAGACTTTACTTCACCGTTCAGGTTATCCAACTTCACGCTACCCTTTCCGATGTGATTACTTCTAACTGAGTTGTCGGCCAACATTTCATATGTGATACTTCCCTTTTCAATAACTGCCGGGTCGCCTTTTTCACCCTTTGGTCCGGCCGGTCCGGTTTCTCCCCGCAAACCCTTAATATACAAAGGAGTTTCTTCACTGTTTCCGCCAAGGTAAACCCGTGTTGTCGGTTTACCGTCCGTGTCCATCTCCGATGCTGTCCAAACGTTTCCACTTTTATTTAGGAATTCTTCCGCCATTTTCAATCATCCTTTTCAATTATTTTTTACTGCCCCACGTCTACCGCTGACTGGTCCTCTGTGCTAGTTGTCGTTTGATTAATAGTGACAAAGTAGCCGGCTTTCTCATCAGCTTTTTTCACATCGAAACGAACTGCCAGGGAAAGGACTTGACCGTAAACGTCATTCTCAACCCATTTCGCAGTAGCCTCCACACGATTTGCGAAGAAGACGGCTTTTTTCAAGTCACCAATGAACATAACTGCGTCGCCATCTTTTTCACCTAAGATTGTGTCATCAACAGTTGAAACCGGTCTGCCAAATAATGATTTTCCTGAAGGAGAAGAAATACTTTGCTGTAAAATGTATTGTCCGTTTTTATCTTTTAACGTATCTAAGAATTGGAACGCAGAAGCAGTCGCAACAATGTCACGTTTATAGGCTTGTTTTAAATCCACATTAAAAATCTTTTTAAGTTCATCAGTTCCTGTTACTGCCTTCTGTGGAAATGAGCGCAGCACTTTTGCAACAATATCATTTTTTGTATTTCGTTTTACCTGCTGCAGATGATTTGCCACGATAGCAGTCAAATCCACACCCGAATCATCAATAGCCTCCTGAGAAATAGGCAGATGACCGCGATATGTTTCTACGGCCCAAGGTACTTTATTGAACTTAGGTTTGGCCAATTCAGGGTTTTTCTCTAACTCAGCTACAGAAACTAACTTTGTGTCCGCGTTAGCAAGAACTGGATAACTACCAGAGGCTGTTTTCACCGGAACCTTGTTTACGATCTCGCCTAAATCCACAACATCCTCTGGCTCCCGTTGTGGTGTAGTAAGTACCTCAATAGGGATAATCGCCTCAGCGCCATCAGATTTCAACCCGTCCCTCTGTTCTCCTTTAGAACGTAGAAACTCTTCAAAAGCTCTTACCTCTTCTGTCTTACCTGGTTTTATGATTGTACGGAAGCCACCGCCATGCATTGATCTTTTCTCCTCGTCGTCTTCTTCTTTACCCCCAGCTGGTGCAGGGTTCTCCGGCTTAAGCCCGGCTAACTCTTCATACTCCGCAAGCTTTTTCTGCAGGCCGTCAAGCTCTTCTTTCAAGGAGGTAATTTCACCTTTCAGAGCTGTAGCTTCGTCCAGCTTGTCTTCCTCTGCTCGTTTTTGGGCATCTGTGATTTTTGTATTAATGGCCGTTTGTTTTTTAACAATCTGTGATCGTAGTTCCTTAATTTTTTCAGTTAACATGTGTTTGCTCCTTTTCAAATAAAATAAGCACCCGGTTTTCGAGTGCTTTTACAATCCTATTTTTAATAAATCCAGCTGCAACAGCAGCTTTTCTTTTTCCGGATTCCGGTTTCTTTCCTCGTACTGCTGTAAATTCCGTTTGGCAATTGTTACGTCAGTGTCTTCATAAGCCGGATAAGTAACGACTGACACATCTGTAAGCTTTGAAATGTTTCTCAAGCTCCGCAACGGCAGGCCGGTTTCCTGGTCACGAGTAAAACTATCCCCATCCTTCCCCAGCATAAAGCCGAACGAACAATTAGAGATATTGCGAACCCGCAGATTTTCGTATAAATCCGATGCGTACTGTGTATTCGGCAAAGTAACATCGAACCTTAAGCCGATGTCATCAACTTCAAGCTTAAGCGTGCCGGCAGACGTACGACCAAGAATTTTGGATGGGTCATGATCAATTAAAGCCCGCACATCGCTCATGTCTGTATGATCAAGGGCTCTTTTATCAATCATTTCAATAAAACCGCCCAGGTTGTGGCTGCGTGTGCCAAACTTTAAAGCGTACCCACTAATCACCTTCGGGCCGTCATCCTCAGAATGAGCTTTTAAGGACCCTTCCTGCGACGTTCTAACCTCTACTTCCTTAGACATTTCCCTCACCTCCTTCACCTGCTGACGAGATCGGCAGGCTCTTTGCTTTTGCCTTCTGAATCTCGTCCATTAAATCAATGTTTACATAGTTCAAACTCATGTAACGATTGTCCCCGTTTGGTATTGGCTCGTATCCGTACTCAGCCAGCGCATTGTTGAGGGAGAAAATACCGTTTTGCAGCAAGGCAATGACATTTTCACGCTTCGTTTTTGCGTCCGTTTCTCTAAATCGCCGTGTGTCGAACTGAAATTTCCGCTGCAGGTTTAAAGGATACGGCAGCATTTTGAAATTAAGCTCTGAGGCGATGGCCGCAAAATAGTTGGATAGCGTATTTGTCAGGTAGTCCAGGTTTGCTTGTTCAAGTGACGTGTTGACCTGCTCAATGCCCAGCTTGTGTGCCGGCAGGCCGAACACTTTGGCTATCTGTTTCGTTGAATGCGTGTAGTTATTCACGACCTCAAGCACTTTCGTATTGATTTCTAATTGGCTAAACTCCATGTTTTCATCAAGCACAACAACCCGCTGCTGATTCTTTATGCCAGAGTTTGCTTTTTCAAATTCATTACGGATTTTGTCCTTTGCTTCAGAAGACAAATGCCCTTTTTTCATGTTTACAATACCGCTTAAGTTGACGCCTCTTCTGAAAAAGTCTGTGACAAGGCGTTTCCCAGCCTCCTGGCTTTCAATCTCATGCTTAAGACTAGAAAGAGGACTCATCCCCGTTATCCCGTCCATGCTGAAAAATTTAATGTGTAGTACATTTTCAGGCTTCAAAACTCTTTCTTTGCCGCCTGACGGATAATACCGGTAAAGAATTTCGTTTCGGTCCTGCAGCTGCTCGGCATAGACTTCACTATTCAATAAATGAATCAGCTCTAATGGCGTCCCCTCTTTGTCCCGGACTATTTCCGCGTAAGACTGGCCGTTCATTAAAGCATTGGCCACAAGAATAAATTTAAAAAAGTAACCCGAATAATAATCATTGGGCTTCTCATTCAGCAGCCTGAACAAGTCAGTATCCTTTTCCTCAACGCCATTCTGAGTAACCATGATGGGTGATGCAGCAATATCTGAAGAAAGAGTAAGAACTGCCGTAAATACATCGCTGTTTTTGATTGCACTTACAGACGTGTAAGACAGTCCATCTAAGCCAAGAATAATTTCATTGAATTCTCGTGCTCCTGGGCTCTGATTATCTAATGATCGAAAGAATGCCACTTAATCACCTCCCTTCCTCTTCTTTTGGATTCAGCAAGAAGGCAATAAGAACGAGAAAAAGACCTGCCACAATAAAGCCCGCTACTGGATGAAGATAGAAAACCCCATAGTCGATAACAAACAAGCCGGCCAAAAATAAAAGAGTATGCAAGTTCAACTTAATAAACTGACATACTCCCAACAAAAATGTATTTATTTTTCCGATTTTCATGGCGCCCCTCCTTCCCTAAAGAGTAAATTCTTCGCTTTCATAATAAGAGTTCCAGTCAAATTCCTCTTGTTTGTAATGGTACATAGCGCCCGTGTGTGCGTTCATCATTGCCGCTGCAGGGTCAATCTTTTCCCTATAAAGCGCTTTGTCGATTAAAATCGTATCATTCACTTTTTTCATCATTGCATTGTGCATCGCCGTATCAAGCAATGGATTCTTACTGTGTATGACTTTCCCGTCGAATACATTCAAACGAAAATCTTTTGTTGGTTCAGATAATGTGCGAGGACCTTGACGAACTTCAATCAGCACATCCTCATAGCCGTATTTCTCAATTTCATTTAAGAATAAAGAGATATTGTAAGGGTCAAAGAAGATTCCTTTTACTTGCAAATCAAATTCTTTAATATGATTGATCATATAATCCACAACCTGCTGCAGATTAATGATTCCAGATTTTTTGTCAGTGATTGTACAGTATCCGGCTTTCGCAAGAGTACGATAGTCCAGTTTGTCACGCTCAATTTTATTATCCAGTCCGCCTTTTGTTCCAACAAATGAATGGCTGTCTACATAAAATGTCTCATTCTCATCCTCTAACGGATAAATGAAGCCAAGGGCTGATAAATCATCAGTTCGTGATAAGTCAATCCCTATGTAGACCGGCTTTCCTGTAATGTCTGGCGCAGTATCCACACCGCGCTTTTTCCAATCGTTCCCGTTGATAAAGCTTTCAGAGGAAGCAGACTGCCATATATTAAAGTTTTTTACGAGTGTACCGTTTAGATCATCTTTATCAAGAGCCTCTTTCAATTTCTTGCGGAGGTTTTTCAAGATTTTCTTTTGTAAACCCTCCACCTCAAGAAGTGGATTGCTTTTTATCCACGTGCTTTCGTCATAAATTTCCTCTTCGTCATCTTGTTCGTAGACAATCGCAAAATAGTTGTCGTTTTCTTTACGACCACTTAGAATATCATCGACATAAGGATACTCTTGCGAATACATGGGGCCGTTCAGCTTGAAACCGGCTGTACTAATGATTAAGATAAGGCCCTGGTCCTGCTGACCTTGGGAAGACTCCAGGACCTCCATCATTTTTGTGTTGGACGCCGTGTGGTACTCGTCGAGAATTCCGATAAGAACGTTCAAGCTGTCCAAGTTGTCGGTATCCCTTGATAAAGGCATAATCACACAATCATCTTTCAGATACCGAATTTCATTTTGTATAATCTTTGTCCATTTCCTCATGAATTTCGATCTACTACGTATCTTCTTAAGCTGCATCGAGATCATTTTAAAGACGGTTTTCGCCTGGCCTCTTGAATTAGCTGTCGCATAAATTTGCCTGTCAAACTTAGGTGCTTCGCCGTAAATCAACTCGTATAGTGATAGACCTGCAACGAGTACAGATTTACCGCCCTTTCTCGCCATGCTTATATACGCTTTGGTGAATCGCCGGAAGCCGGTTTCTTTATTCCTCCAAGCATAGAGCATGTACACAATGAACTTTTGAAACAAAGCCAGCTTTGTGGGCTTTCCCGTTGATATATCTGGCAGCATCTCAAGAAACTTAATGACCTTTTTTGCTTTTTCAGGTCTGTATTCATATTCATAAGACGGGTCAGCTGCTCTTTCCAAATCTCTCAGGTGACGCTGACAGGCTTTTATGACTTTCTTGCATGCCGTTATTTCTCCGCTGACAACCTTTTTCGCATAAAGCGTGCCGGGGTCAAGATGTTCAATCGTCATCTATCGCCATTGCTCCAAACTCATCATGTTCCTCGCTGTCGCTGTCGAGGCCGACGATTCGAAGACGTGAATCCAGAGACAGACCAAGCTGGCCGGCAATGCCCCGGATCTCTTTAGACATGCTGTTCATTATATCCACAGATGGATTTTTCTTTTTAACCGTCTCACCCCGGCTGTTTTTTTCAAACATGACTTGGCCGTCTTTGGCTATATCGGCCATCGCTTCCCGATACTGTGCATAGCTGTTGCAATAGATCGCCAGCAACGCCGAATCTA
The DNA here is from genome assembly GCF_040784915.1 of Bacillus vallismortis. GTDB lineage: Bacteria > Bacillota > Bacilli > Bacillales > Bacillaceae > Bacillus > Bacillus subtilis_G. The sequence goes on along the minus strand of NZ_CP160797.1, from coordinate 2,002,478 downwards.
ATTCAGAAATTGGCAAATTGATAATGTGCGGGTAGATGCGCCGCCATTCATTCTTCGCCATAGTGGACAGCCAGTATGGTGGCTTTTCATGCAAGGGCGCAAAATCTTTCAGTTTTTCTTCCTGCTGCAGACGCTCTTCCCGCTCTTCGTTGGTAATTTGTCCTTTTAACGTTTCCGTTAATTGTTTTCGTCTCGCCAATCAAAACCACCACCTTTCGTCCAAAATACATCACATAAATTTCGGTAAAATCAGCGAACGACAAAAACGCCGATCAACTCATACGAGATAAGGGATCGCGCGTAATATTTCAGTATTCAAAATCCGGCTAAAATAGCAAATCTCAAAATTTCATTTCAACATTTTTTACAAAGTTGAGGGGGCGCCGATGCCCAGGAAAATTTTTTTGGTACCCGGTTAAAGTTCGGGGGGACTTAAAGCGACAAAATTAATGCTGTAGTGGAAATAATGACGCTGATACCACTCGCAATAATTCCGATCAAATGAAACGTTCTGTTGCTCATCTAATTACCTTCTCCTTTCCCAAACGTGACTTGGTTATGATGATACTGACATAACACCTCAAGATTATTTAAATCAGTACGTGCCTGATCATCGTTTAAAACGTCTCTAAGCTCTTTAAACTTATGATGGACTACTAACCTATGAGACTTATTTAAACGTCCCTGTGAGGCGCAGACGGCACAATGATAGTTACTTTCTCTTAGCTTCTGTTCTCGAAGAAGTTTCCACTCTCTCGAATGGTAGTAAGAATAGAGTTCTTTGTTCTCCCTGTTGTACCTCACATCTTTGTTGTATTGCTTGTCAGCATAGCCCTCGTGCTTCTCACAATAGCGCTGTGCCCAGTCCACATAGTTGCGGCAGGCTGGCGCGTTACACCTTTTTAACGGCACCTAACAGCCCTCATTTGAACCTCAATAATTCCCTTTGCTGTATCTATAATTTCTCTCTGTTCAGATGTGAAATTGTAAATCGGCAAGTCATTCAAAGCGTTTAAAATGTCACCATACGTGTAACAATTCTTTTTTAGCTCTTCAATAAGTTCATCAGCAGCTTTATTTCGGGCAGCTACAAATTCACCTGGCTCTACCACACTCATAATACTTTTCAAAAACTCATGCTTTTTCTTTGCCTCGCTCATGCTATCCCTCCTTCATATTCTTTCTAAACTGCCACCGCACTCAAGCCGTTAACCGCCAATTGTCTATCCTGAGATTTACCGGAAGCAGTTTACAGAGAATATACAAGGGGGATTAAGACTGTTTAAAGGTTCCCCTTCCCCCTGAAACGTTCCTTTCCTCCAATGCTCATGTGCACCTGAACACCTTTGGTGGTCTGCAACTACCCAAATAAAAAAGCACCCTTTAGATGTGGGTGCAATCAACGTTTCTTCTTATAGCCTTCAATATCTTTTTTCAAGAACAGGCGATCTCTATTTGTTGTTTTAATCGGTTTTAATGTACCATAGTCAACCAACTGTTTAAGGTTCTGCCTGCTGCATCCGATAATCTCAATGGCCTCAGATGTCGTTATAACTTCTTTGTCCATGAACTCTCTCAGCTCGTCAACATTCTCAAAAACAAACTTAGTCATTCCGCAGGTTCCTCCATTTAAGGATAATATTAATGATGGTCATTACCAGCCATATCAAAGCCAATACCATTGTTATAATGTCTAGGGTGTCTAAATTGCTGTAGTCTTTATCCACAAATACGATCACAAACAGAATGAAAAATAAAATTGTTGAGCCATCTACTAGTTTTTTCATATGCTTGAGCATGGAACACAAAGTGTTATAATAAGGTGAGGGGAATAAATCCCCTCTGTGCTTATGTGCGACGTTTCTTCTTGGCGGGAGAACGTCGTTTTTTGTTTTTGCTTTCCTTCATTTCCTTGATATTCTTGATCATGGTTGTGATTCCTGTAAGGATTGCAACCAGCCAAGCCAAGTCCCGAAGGATAAGCTCAACCATTTCCATGCTCTCTCAACACCTCCTTTCTATACTCTTATTATAACATTTATATTTACAACCGTCAATATAAAATTTGGTTTTATTTTCTTATATTCACTCCTTATGCTAATCGCTTTTTTAAGATTGATCTTACACATACTCCGAGAGGAAGCCAAGTATAGTAAGATCGCACAATGAAATACGATAATACTATTCTCCCGATACGGACGCCTCAGACTAGCTGCTATCCAGGCTCAGAATGTTCCTCTCGTTTTGGCTTCATTCCTCAACACCTTTGTTCCGTATCCGAATTCGTCTTGATAAGGGAAAGACGCTTCTCCCGTATATTTCGATAAGTTTTATTTATCGTATTTCGTTGATAGGTTAAGTTTATCGAGATTTCAAACATAAATAGTCCCCCTTTTTGTCCCCTAAAATGTCCCCTGTTTTATCGGGAATTTGTCGACAATTAATGATTAAAAACAAAAAAAGAACAGGTTTTATCCTGTCCTTTTTGATTCATTTCTTCTTATTATCATCTAATCTTAGAACAACAATGCTCAATAAGATCAAACCAATAAACGTACCGTATTTCCCTGTGTCTAATTGTGTGAGTGGAGCTATAAAATATTCAATTATGAATATGATTATAGCAATTGAAACTAATATACGATTCATTTATTATTTAACACCTCGTTTATGCATTTCTCCATGGAACAATAACTGTTGTGCCAATTAACCAATGATACGAGATCCCGTACTTACCATTATCGGAAACTTTCTTTATTGCCCATTTACTCGCCCACAATGCTCCGGCAAGAGCACCTGCGTATAAAGAGATTCCCGGTAACGTTCTAAGCAATGCCGCGATACCAGCAATGGCTCCGGCTGCTCCATCTGCATCTTCAATAATATTTAAGAAGCTTTTAATCTTACAGGAATTCATATTAACCTGTACAATCGGAACTTTAACTTTTACACTCTGCTTTCCTCTGCAAGCCATAACCGAAGCATCACTGGTTACCTCAGAGACCCTAACGGTAGCCGTATCAACTAACTTTTTTGAGCCCTTTGTTAATAAATATTGATCGACCTTGATAGCTTCTTTAGACGACCCTTTATCAAGTGTCTTTTGGTCAATAAGATATTGCTTGCCGTCAAGTTCCATTGTGTAAGTTGAAGCATCCTCTGACTGGTTAATAATCTTCATTCCATTAACAGGTGTTACATTTTCGTTATTCGTAGAGGTTTTCGCAAAAGAAGGTAATGCAAATCCACAGACTAAACTCAATACAAGAATTATGCTTACAATTTTCCTTTTCACTTTTCAATCCCTCCCAAGGCTCAAGGCTACCACAATCAAAATTATATAAACACCACTTTCCATAAAATAGGTTATTTACTCCTACAATTTCATGATCAAGTACATCTCAACTAAACTTTATACCCAATTTATTAAAAAGAGCACTCAGATGATTCCGAGTGCTGTGGCAATACGTAGGATGGCACGCTGTTTTATTTCATAATAGGTGTCCTTCTTCATACCAAGTTCCATATAGATATGAATGTCTTTTGTTTGGCTGGCTGATAAGTATTTTTTCTCAATGATCATGCGTTCTTCTTCATCTAGGCTGTTTTCTAACGCCCTTTCCATCTGTTTGACTTTCAATTCATTTAAGATGAAAGAATCTCTGATAGAAGGAAACGGGCTGATGCCAGCGTCAACCGATTCCTTTTTATTCTCAAGCTGTACTTTCAAAGCTCGATAATCTTTGAGTTCTTTGATTACAATTTTACGGACTGCCTTCAAATCCACAGGATGAAGGAATGAAAGTTGTTCTGTCACACCCGTCCTCCTTTCCTCTATTTTTCACGTTCCCATTTTTGTATTCGGCGTTCTGTTAAGCAAATCCATAAGGCAAGAGCCACTGAATTAATAACGAATAGTGAGCCTATAAATATAATCATTTCGCTGTCCTTTCACTTTTCAAGCCACATTCCAACGCATACAACATGGCTTTAAATTTGCTATTCTCATAAGGACCGTATATTTTATTTTTCATAACCAAAACGAACTCATGTTCGGTTCCGATGCATGCAAAATCCCCTAATATAAAGTTTCTGACTACTCCCATTTATTTCACCCTAGATAAACGCTGCACGTCAGAAATGCTCATTTGGTGATCGGCTTCACGGACTGCCTCTGCAAATGTTTCAATACCGGTATCCCATAAACCATGACGCTCGATAATTTCAGAGAATTCCTCAACGTCATGCTCACGGAATCCCCAGCTGTCTGGATCAGTGGCAGAGCCGTATACAGTCACCCATTTACTTTGGTCTTTCGGGTCTGGCTCTTCCCATTCTTCTCGAGTAAAATGGCAAAGCTCATGATCTACCAGGGCAGCGCGCTGTTCCTCCGGCATTGTCTTCCATGCAGCCTTATTGATAAACACGAAAAGCATGTAATCCGTCATATGACGTTCGAATGCTGTGCATTTTTTCGCCTTTCCTGCCCATTTGCTGTTACCCTCACGGAGATAAAAACCAATTTGCTGTTTAGCGTCTTTTAAATGTGGGTGATGCTCGTCAATTATGCTTTCAGCCAGCTGCCGTACTTCCTTCGATTCTTCAAAACCTACAAATGCCATGATACTTCCTCCCTTTGATTGTTTTATTCAGATTTACACAAGCCCGCCTTTCAGCAGTTCCCGAGCCATGTAATGAAAGTGATGATAAATGTAATTGCCGGTAGCGTTAGGACTGATAAAAACCGTTGAAAAGTTGTAACGAACTTCAAATGTTTTCAAGCTGCCCAGCAGCGCTTTCGGTTCATACTTTGAACGATATTTTCCGTTGAGTATCTTTTGATACCCTTCCAGGTCTTCCACAAGAAGAGTGAACGGATGCCTGGACGCTCGAATCAATTCATTTTCAAAACGAGAACGGTCTTTAATCGACTGCACCAACTCGTCCACTCCATTTTTCCGTTCAATGGCTGCATTCAAATACATATCACGGCTGATTCCAAGTTCATCATTCTTGGGAATCATGGCCGAGTAATCGCCGGTTTTCATTCCTTTGAATTTGATTGCCACTTTCTTTTTACGGAGATAATCAAGAACATGCTGATTCTTTTGCTCCCTCGTATCCACAATAATGATCATGCTGTCCAGAATCTCTTTTAACTCAGTTTCCGAATAGTTATAGTGAATAATTGTCATGCTTTCTTCCCCTTAAAATACGACATGGCCCGATCATAAATTTCTATGGATAGCCGGTCCGTTTCCTCACTTTCAAAGTTTGAAACGGATTCCTTTAGCTCCCTCCAGCCGTTCTCCCAAAAGAGAACAAGCAACTTCATCACCTTCATAACTGATTCATAATCATGATTGAACCAGTCATCTATTTTTCTATTAATTTCTTGATCAATACCCATGTAATAATTAATGATTTTATCTATTGTCTGTTTCACATTATGTTCATGATCCGAGTATTCGCCTTTCAAATACCGGATAATTCGCTTTTTATAAGATTGGACAAACGCCTCAAGTTCCGGATAGACTTTCTCTGGTTTCTCAATATAAAGATCGTTTCCATCAAGAACCAAACGAGAGCCCAATACCTCTAAATCGGAACAAATTTGTTTTGGGTGCAATTTTCTCACCTCTTTTTATCAAAACGGGTTAATGAGTTAACGAAGGTTAATGCATTTTGTATTAAAGCCCTATATATATATTTATTTTTTTATTAATTAATTTTCATGTGAGGAGAACAAACAAAATCATTAACCCTTATTAACCCTAAAAATAATTAAAATCTATAGATAGAGCCTTAACCCCTTGGTACTAAAGGATTTATAGCTTTTTTCTATTTATAGAAGTAACCTTTTTGGAGTCACTGTTTGTATTTGATTCATTAACCCCTTCGTTAACCCTTTCCGAAAAATTCAAGTGGCTCTGATATTTGTTTAGCCCTACACCATAAAAGAAGACTTTATTTTTCGCTCCGTTTTCCTTCTTAAACCCTCGAATTTCAATTTGTCTATAAAAAGCACGATTTTTGAGTTCAATCTCATCATTTTCATAACACCAGTTTTTGTAATCCTTATAGAGCTCTTTTGCTTCAATTTTTGCGGAAGGATGAACAACACATCTTTCTGACATATACGGCCCTAATATATCCATATCCTCACGGTAACCCTCCGTAGCTTTTCGGATCACTTCTGGTTCCTTAAGCCCTTCCTTCTGCCACTTCAAGCAGCCTTCCACCGCCCACCTGAGAATGCCAGGCATTTCTGTAGCAAGTTTCTGCGGAAGACTTTTGTCCACTTTCTCTTTCGGAATGGTGACAGTAAACGGGACAAGCCGGATACGGCGCCAGATACCCTCATCGCTGCCCTTTACAATTGGTTTATGGTTTGTCGTAAAAAACACTTTAAATTCTGGTGTAAACTCAAAATATTCCTGGCGTAAGAAACGCGCGGACATCTTTTCGCCCCCGGTGATCTGCTTCACCAACGACTCAGACAGTTGCTGTCCTTCTTCACTCTCAACGGCCGACACAAAGCGCGCCCCGTCGAGGCGGGCTATGTCATTGTTGATGCTGCTATCATTCTTCTTTTTTATGAATGTGTCGCTGTTCGTCTGCCGGCCGTAGTCGCCCAGCAGCTGTTGAACAGTGTTGATAAACGTCGATTTACCGTTACGCCCATTACCAAACAGAAAGAACATGACTTGTTCCGTTGTATCCCCGGTCAATGAATAGCCAATAGCTTTCTGCAGAAATTCAATAATTTCATAGTTCGTTTTGCCCTCTTCATCTATGAAAATACTCTCCATGAACGCTTTCCAGTTAGGGCAGTCAGCGTCCTTTTCATATGCAATCGGTGAAATTTTTGTAAACAGCAAATCACGGTCATGCGGCAGGAGGTCACCGGTTTTTAAATCAATTACGCCATTTTCACAATTGAACAAGTATTTATGTGAATCAAGCTCCTGTTTTCTAACTGAAACCATTGGCCGTGCGTCAAGAATCGTATTCATTCGAATATTACGGCGCTCGCATTTTTTGGCCCAATCGTTCAATTGTTTCTTCCTATATCCGTCCTCAGTAGCCTGAGCCTCGCCATAAATCGCCCGGAGGGTTTGTGCTGTTATAGCTTCAATCTTTCGCTTACTGTCCTCCCGCCACAGCTTTCCATTCCATATAAGCCATTCAAGCTCATTACAATAGCGAATATTTTTTCCATGGTAATATACGATGCGTTCAGCATTGCCAAGCTCCGTCAGGTGAAAAGTTGGTGGTGTATCTATGATCTCTTCAGTATCTTCTACCTGGGCGGCAGACTGAGAAAAATAAACTTCATATGGCTTTTCCTGCTGTTCCATCAGGTCGGATATTGTGGAACCGGTCGAGTAGATAGCTGCAGCAATAGTCATTTCGCCGTATGTAGCCCCATCTGCTGAGTGCTGCCGATCCCACTTTTCGCGGAATAAATCTGATTCACGAAACATGGAATCCATTTTAGCCGCGTCCTTATCCGTCCAGAATGCCAAGTGATTACATAAAGCCATATCTGTGGAAGAATGATCTCCATTAATCAGCTGGCCGTTAAAAAGGTCCTGAATGCTTTTTCCGTTTTTACTGTTGAACATTCTTTCCCAAATTTCTTTATTTGAAAGATTACTTATATCGGTTGCTGATTGTGTTCGAGTGCTGACCGGTTTTGCTTCTTCCTTCTCTGTCAGGTACTTATCAAAGATAGTTTTGATTTCTTCTGATCGTTCCTGAACAGGTCCAACATCAAGACTGTTTCCGGTGAATGTGAAATAACGGCCATGCCTGTATACTTCCAGGCCTTTATCTATATTTTTTCTCCCTGTGCCCGGGCCGCGTAATGGGAGCTTGCCTTTCGCGATAATATGAACACCTTCGCCACTTGGAGAGTATTCAGTATAGCTGCTGATCGTCTGGATGATTTCCTGAGCGAAAGGAGACAGAACACCATCATTTACACAGTGATCTATATCTATTCCGATAAACGGATCATCCTTAGAAAACATGAAGCCGATTCCGTCATACTCCTGTTCATTGAAAAACTTCATGATAGTGGCAAAGGTGGACCAAGTTCGCTTATTGCTTGACTGAGCCATGCTGCCGTCAATCTGATATGGCACTTTCGTTTTTTTGCCGTTACGCTCTTCCGAACGCCATAAAATCCACTGAGGGGCGTTTTTTAGCTCTTGTGGTATATTTTTAAAGTCGTACATGTATTAACTCCCCTTTAAAAACGAGGGAGCTATACACTCCCTCAAATGTATTTCTTGTGATCAAAATGGTACATCTTCATCGCTCACTGTAATTGAGCCGGTATCCGGCGCCGGCGCTTCTGACGGCTTAAACGCTTTGACTTCTGGATACTTATTGCCATTATGTTCTCTTTCTCCGACAACTAGGCGGATCGGTTTATTGAGGAAAGCATTGGCCCATTCAATATGATCCTTAAATTTCATTCCGTTCGGGAATCCCGCGGCCTTTGATGCTTGATGAAATCTCCACAATGCTTTTTCTGTAACAGTGAAATTGTCATATAGAATTTTCTGCCCCTGACATGGCTGCTCAACGTCGGAACGAATTTCATAATCAACGACAAGACGCTGGTTGCCGGATGCAGCCGTTTTTCCTTCAAAGTTGATAACTGTCGCTTCATACTCTCCTGGTTTAATTGGTTCAAATGCTTCGCCTTTGCTGTGGTCTACTGTGAACATATTTAATTCCTCCAATTTTTGTTTTATTTGCCGTTTAGTACAGCTACAAGATTTTGAGTAATTGAATCCACTACATGCGGATCGGTGATGTCTTCATTTCGCAAATCATAAATTACACTGTCTATGCCACTATTCAATCTATCAATCTCTGAAATTAACCAGGGCACATCAGATATGGTCGCATGCCCCCGAATCTCTTCGAGTTTTGAATCATTTTTCACTTGGCTCACCTCCAAGTACGCTGTTTAATCTATCAATAGCAGCATTAGCAAGTTTGATATTCCATTGTTCAAGCTTCTGATTCGCTTTGATCTGGAACTCCTCAATCATTTGCGCAGCCTTTTCGTTGCCTTCAATCATCATTTTGATGTGAGTAATCAAGCCGATGCGTTCTGTTTCTTCCTCCGCCTTTACGTCAATGCCAAGCTCAAGCCACTGATAAAGTTTGCGGCCGACTTCTGGGTTTAGCTTGATTGAAGAGCCTTCAAACATTCGCGTATTATCTTTGGATGTCTCAGCCATATGATCAATACCAATTGTAAAATTAAGCATAAACTCGTATTCCATTTCATCTTTTTGAACCGGCTTAGTACCAACTTTTCTTGGGGCCATTTTGCCGTTACTATCTGACTCAACGACATACTCTGTCTTTGTTCTCAATGTCGCCAAGATGTGAACATCATTTTGTGTTAACGTCTTAATGAGTTTGGTTGTTTCCGGCGCAAGCTTGCCCCAGTTTTGAAACGAATTGCCGGACATGCTGCCATGTGTTTCAACAATTCCGCCTTCACCCTGCCAGTTGTGTGAGAGTGAATCAATTACGACAACTTCGGCACCGGCGTTCTTAATTGCTTCGACTGCCATTTGATAACGCTCAGTGGTATATGGCGGTGTAAAATCAATATGCTTAAAGCTACCGATGCGAATATCATCAAACTGTAAATTAGCGTACAGTTTTGCGCGTCGGTGCTCCGTATCAACGACACCGATCTTTGACCAGATTTCCTCGTCGCTTGCTTCTGGGTATGCTTCATGCATCATTCCGTAAGCTACCAGCAGGGCGCCTGCAGTCTTTCCGGATCCACTCGGCCCGATAAATCCCACAATTGCTTTTTCCTTTTGACGCTGCGCGTCTGTTACTTGAAACATCCCTTACACCTCCACTTTGAAGCTGACTGTTTCCGGTTGCACTTCCACACCCGGGACAGCTTGTCCATTTGAATCAATTACGATTGGTTTACCTTCAAGCTCAGTGACAGTGAGTGTCTTTTTAAGATCCCCCCATGCCACAGACTCTTTTATAAACTCTTCCATACCAGCATCCTTCACATGCTGCAGAAGTTTTTCCTTGTCCACTTCTTTAGGCGCTGCTTTTGTTGTCCGGCTTTTAGATTTCCCATAAGGTGTGGAAAGTGTTTTTGCCTTCGGATCTTCCTGCAACTGCTTTGTATGATAGACATTCACCAGGTTTTCAAAGAATGAAAGACTGTCAGCTAAAGGCTTAAGCTCCTGCCTTTCCCATTCTTCAATACGTTGCCTTTCTGTGGCTGCCAGTGCTTTGATTTCCTTTTCCTGCGACTTAAGAGCAGCAATTTTCCGGAAAGCCCAATTCAGGCTGTTCATATCAGTAATTTCAAACTGTGGACGGTCTCCCGGCAGTTCGCCGTTATTAATTTCATTTAGTTCAAAGTCCTGTAATGGATTCATATGAGACACCTTCCTTTATTTGATTTTGTTGAGAGATCCATTTAAAATGGAATTACTTTTGTTTTTATAAGTCCACATTGCCGTGTGGGCTTTTTTTATTGCTCTTCTTCATCTGCATCCTCTTCCCGATCCCGGTCATACTGCAGATACTCTTTTGGATAGCCGTAACGGTTAATTTCGGTTATGATCGGATGCTCAATATTCATATACAGGCCTCTTTACGATTGAGACATCAAGACCTTTACTTAAAAACTGAATTGCAATTTCATTCAGCTGGACGACTTGTTCAGGATGATGCATCCGTTTGATATCCTTGAACATTTCAGCAGCTGACAGGCAAAGATCAATACATTCATCGAAATTGTTATCCTTGATTTCGTCCGGTAAAAGTTCCTGTAGCAAGAACTGAGCAGAACCCAATTTCCGTTTGGCTAATTCTCTATCCTGTTTAAGGAAGTTATTAAGATTCATAGTTTTTCTCCTTCCATTTCACTGGTATAATGTTCCTATCAAATATAGGAGGTGATATTAGTGAAAAATTCAGATTTAGATTTCAAAAAACAACATCTGAAAAAATTAATTTTTAGTGGTTTTATTTCAGCGATGCACAGTCATAAAACGCTTTTCAAAACGGTATTATCTGATAACTCTACTCTTGATTTAAGCGTTGCATTAGCATATCTAAGCGAAGCTCATAATTATCATGTAAATGCCGAAACATTCTATTTAGACAACATTGAGTTGTTTGGCGAAAGAAGTGAAATCGAAACACTCTTACAGCATTTTTTTGTTTACAACGATGAGTTTCTATCTAATGCTCGTACCGATCACAGTCATCAGTGGTCAGATATTGAATTTAGAAAATTTGCAGAATCCTTTAAACCTGCGGCTGAATTATTAAATATTAAAGATATTGATTATTGGGTTAACCAAGCTTTATCTGATGAAGAATAATTGCTTTACTACCTGTTCAGTTGTTCTGGGCAGGTATGTTTATACTGTAGATAAATTCGTCAATTCCCTTCTTGACTTCATAAATTACGTTTTCATGAGCTACATTACTTTTTAAAAAGTCTAAAGTTGCCTTTCTTAATTCAAAAATTGTCTTTCCTTGATTTTGAAAAATCAAAGCATTTATTATCTTTTTAGCCTCTTGTTTAGTAACACTAAGCGATTCCTTTTCTTTTTGAGAAACAAAGCTTTTATCCATCTCTCTTACCTCCTTAATTGATTTTCACAGCTTAATTTTTAACGATAAATGTATATTTAAAAGGTAAACCCCCCCTAATTCTCTTTCAAATTTTTACCTTTCTGGTAAAATAGTTTTAAAAGGGGGTGAGAATTTTGAATAAATTCTACTATTACAATAAAAACGTTGATGTTAATGGCAACCATGAAGTACATACAGAAGATTGCTCTTATCTTCCTGACGTTCAAAATCGTGAAATGATTGGATACGAGTCTGACTGTCGGTCTGCCATTAACCGAGTGAAACGCGAAACTGGCAAATACAACTTTGATGGTTGTTATTACTGTTGTAATGAATGTCATACTGGATAACTCCCGAGGGACAATTAGTCCCTCCCATACTTAAAAGGAACAGCGTTATCAAAATAAAATTTCTTAATAATTGGCGGGATACGCTCTAACTCTCTTAAGGTGAAACCGTGTTTTTCACTTTCTTTGCAAATTAGTGTTACTAAATTATTGAGAGCAGCTTCTTTTTCAACTTCCATTTAAAAAACCTCCAATTTGATATTTTTTATCCGCATGTTATAATTGCGGCGTTATTTGTTTTACAATGGGTCGCCTCGGCAAAGGCGGCTTTTTTATTTACATGAAGCTTGATGAATTTTTCTAAAACGATCTTCTTCGCTGAGTGCGAGCCATTCGCGCGGCTTGATTCTCATAATTCCTCTACTCCCTTCTGTTCTAATTTCTTGGTTGCTCTGAGAGCCATTTGAGTAAGAACTCTTTGCATTGCTTTTCAGGAAACAGCCATTTCTTACCTACGCGAAATTTCGGGAATCTTTCATCATAAAAAAAGGTTTCTTTGATGAAATTCAGGCTCATATTTGTTTGCCTGCTCAACTCTTTCATATCCCAAAAAGTGTATGAGTCTCTAACCTCATTCAACGCTTCTTCGATTTTTTGAATACAAAGCTGCTTTATTTCTTCCTCATTTACTTGAACAGAGAACAAAACTAACCACCTCCTTATGATATAAGCGCTCGTTCCTTTTTAGGAACAACAGGTTCAAAAAAATAGGCGATTGGTACGCCAAAATGAAAATGCATTTTTTTTGCTTCCTCCAAAGAAAAATCTCCACCAAATCCATTTAGCTTTTTACTAATAGTATTTGGCTTTACCTCTAAAAGAACAGCCACATCTTTGTGTTTTATTTCATTCTCTACAAAGTAAGCTTTGATTTTATTGTATGGATGTCTATTTCTTGTTTCCAACTTCTCACCCCCTTCGTTCCTTTTTAGGAACAACTCAAATATAAAACACTTTATTTCCTGTGTCAACAAAAAAAGTTCCTTTTTAGGAATCATTTTTGGATTATTTGTTGCATTTAAGGAACATATAATATAAAATATTCCCATACGAGGAATATCGAATAGGAGAAGATAAAAGAATGAACGTATTTGGTGAAAGGTTGAAATCGTTACGGGACAAGAACAAACAGAGTATAAATGAGCTGGTCATAGAGTTGAATAAGAAATATGAAACAAATATCAGTAAAAGTATGATTTCTAGGTATGAGAACGGACAATCCGATCCAAAGATGGAAGTGGTCCGCATTCTTGCAGATTATTTTAATGTCTCATCTGATTATTTAGTTGGTATATCTGAAATGGAAGTTAAACCATTAAAAAAACAAGGAAATATAGAAACAATCGCAGCACATCATGACGAAGAAGGCTGGACAGAAGAGGAATTAGAAGAAATTCGTCGTTTTAAAGAATTTGTTAAATCAAAAAGAAAAAACAATCAGGAGTAGTCTGCAAATGAGTTATGAGAATCTTTTAATTGAATCAGAAAAAGCAGCCGTATCAATATACGAACAAAAACTTAGTCGAGGTATAAAAGGTTTATATGCAGATGGTATCATTTGGATAAACAAAAAGTTATCTAATACAGAAAAAAGAGTCATTCTAGCTGAAGAATTAGGCCACCATTATACAACGGCTGGACATATTCTTGACCAAACAACTGTTCAAAACAGGAAACAAGAATTGAGAGCAAGAAACTGGGCTTACAGAAAATTAGTACCCCTAAACAAAATCATTCAAGCACATAAATCAGGTGTCAAAAATCGTTACGAGCTGGCTGAGTTTTTAAACGTAACTGAAAAATTTTTAGAAGAAGCCCTTAAAAGATATATTGAAGAGTATGGATTATATAAAGAGGTAAACGGATTAACAATCTGCTTTCAACCATTAGGCGTAATCGAAATGTTTGAAACCTTTCAAGTATAAAAAATTTACCTGAAAATCGAACGTATATTCTATTGGAGGTATTGAAATATGGCAAGTTTTCGCAAGCATTCAAACGGAACTTGGGAATACAGGATACGTTACAAAGATCCTATCAATCAAAAATTTAAAGAAAAGTCCAAGCGTGGTTTTTCTACAAAAAAAGAGGCTCAATTGGCTGCAGCTGAAACAGAAAAACGAATTTTTAATGATCTTGAATTAGATAATCACCCCTACTATCTTAAAAATTATCTGCAAGACTGGTTAAAAGAATATAAATTAGGGTCAGTGCGCAAAAACACTTTTGAATTACATAAACGAAATATAAATAATCATATCATTCCGTACTTCAAAGACATTGATATTAAAGACATAAAACCTATCCTCTACCAAAAATTTATCAACCACCTTTGCGAACAAAAATATAGTAAACGAACGGTCGAAATTATCCATGGAACAATGAGAAATGCAATGGAGAAAGCAGTATTATTAGGAAAGCTCGAAAAAAATCCTTGTTATGGCATAGAGATTAAAACAAGTAAAAAACGAGAATATAATATGGAGTTTATCAATAGTGATGACATACCGCTTTTTTTACGTGTAGCTTATGAATATGGTTATATGTACTATATCTTCTTTAAAACGCTCTTAAATACCGGCATGCGTAAAGGTGAGGCCGCTGCTTTACAGTGGTCAGATATTGATTTAAAAAATAAAAACATCTCAATTGCTAAAACTCTAGATTTTAAAGCAGCTTCAAAAGATGAACTATTTGGTGACCCTAAGACTTATACATCTAGGCGTATTATTACTATTGATCAAAGATTGGTTAATGAGCTTCACGAACTAAGAAAACGACAAAACGAAGATAAACTTCAACTTAATGAGATCTATCACCATGACCTTAACTTAGTCTTCACTCGCAAAGATGGTTCACATTTACCTAAATCGTCCTTGTTCAATGCTTTTGTCCGAATACTAAATAAAGCTGGATTAGATAAACTTCCTATTCATGCCCTTCGTGACACACATGCTGTTTTGCTCCTTGAATCAGGTGCATCAATGAAATATGTACAAGAACGACTGGGCCATAAAAGTATTCAAGTGACATCAGATGTTTACTCACACATCAGCAAAAAGATTGATAGGGATTCAATGAATAAGTACGAAGATTATATCTCCACAATTATGGAGTAATTTTTTATTGTTTTTTTTGTGGGTGTTTTGTGGGTGGTGTATGATTTATATTAAGTTATTAAAATTGTTAAATAACCAAAAAATCCCCTGACACTAATAGTGCCAAGGGATTGAGAGATTAATACTGAGACATATACTGTTCGCGTTCCCAAGGATGAACTT
This sequence comes from Bacillus vallismortis, assembly GCF_040784915.1. Lineage (GTDB taxonomy): Bacteria > Bacillota > Bacilli > Bacillales > Bacillaceae > Bacillus > Bacillus subtilis_G. The sequence continues at coordinate 1,987,192 of NZ_CP160797.1, read as the reverse complement.
GCGTGCGGAACATATCCCATTCGATTTCTTTTGACTCGATGAAATGTTCGAATAGGTGCTCGCCTAGCGCTTTGACCATGACTTCGTTTGATTTGAATTCTTCTAGCGCTTCCGCAAGTGTTGCTGGAAGGTCGACGATTCCGTTTTCCATGCGCTCTTCTTTGTTCATCACGTAGATGTTGCGGTCGATTGGAGCTGGCGCTTCCAGTTTGTTTTTGATTCCGTCTAAGCCTGCAGCAAGCAATACGCTGAGTGCAAGGTACGGGTTAGCAGCTGGGTCTACGCTGCGTACTTCAACACGTGTGCTGATGCCGCGGGAAGCCGGGATACGGATAAGCGGGCTTCTGTTTTGCGCGCTCCATGCTACGTAGCAAGGTGCTTCATAGCCAGGGACAAGACGTTTGTAAGAGTTCACAGTCGGGTTTGTTACTGCTGTAAAGCTTGTTGCGTGCTTCACGATACCTGCAATGAAGTGTTTCGCTGTTTCACTTAACTGAAGATCAGCGTTTTCGTCATAGAATGAGTTAACGCCATCTTTGAAGAGTGATAGATTGCAGTGCATACCGGAACCGTTCACACCGAACAACGGTTTTGGCATAAATGTCGCATGCAGACCGTGTTTGCGGGCAATTGTTTTGACAACTAGTTTAAACGTTTGGATGTCGTCACAAGAGCGGACAGCACCAGCATATTTAAAGTCGATTTCGTGCTGGCCAGGCGCAACTTCATGGTGAGACGCTTCGATTTCAAAGCCCATCTCTTCAAGCTCAAGTACGATATCACGGCGGCAGTTTTCTCCCAAGTCAGTTGGAGCCAAGTCGAAATATCCGCCTTTGTCGTTTAGTTCAAGCGTCGGCTCGCCTTTTTCGTCTAATTTGAATAAGAAGAATTCAGGCTCAGGTCCGAGGTTGAAATCACTGAAGCCGAGGTCTTCCATTTCTTTCAGAATCCGTTTTAAATTGTTTCGCGGGTCACCTTCGAAAGGTGTACCATCCGGATTGTAGATATCACAGATGAAACGTGCTACTTTACCTTTTTCAGCTGTCCATGGGAAGATAACAAATGTATTCAGATCTGGATACAGGTACATGTCTGACTCTTCGATGCGAACGAATCCTTCAATAGAAGAACCGTCAAACATGACTTTATTATCAAGCGCTTTTTCAAGCTGGCTTACAGGAATTTCAACGTTCTTGATTGTTCCAAGAATGTCAGTAAACTGAAGACGGATATACTTCACGTTTTCTTCTTTGACTAATTTTACGATATCTTCTCTAGTGTACTTTGCCATTTCGTAAAACTCCTCCTCTTAAAAGGTAAATGTATATAGCAAAACAGTTGCTAACGGATTAATGAAAGAAGCGGGACATGTCGCCTTGGCGGAATGTATTCCCTCGTTGAAAACGGCCGGCTTGCATGAGCTCGTTTTTCAGGAGCTGTCTCAGTTCGTCATCGGACAGATCATGTTTCATTGGTTTTTTCGTCTTCTCGTTTTGTTTTTGCTCTGGTTCGGCTTCTGCTTTCGCCAGAATTTGTTTAATCCCTGCCATGTTTACACCTTGTTCTATCAGGTGCTTGATTTCTAACAGTTTATCTACATCATGGAACGAAAATAATCGTCTATTCCCTTCGCTTCTCGCTGGAAATATCAGTCCATTTTCCTCATAATATCGAATTTGTCTTGCTGATAACTCAGTTAACTGCATGACAATTCCTATTGGAAATAAAGGCATTGAGCGGCGAATATTATCACTCATCTCAATTTCCTCCTTTTCTTAACTTAGTTTCATTATAGGTGATGTTATATTTTGTGTCAATAAGATGTAAGGATTCTTAACATCAAATTCAGTGAAATTTTTAAAAAATTTAAATTAATTTCTTTTCCATGAGTGAATCCACTGCACTGCAGATGGCATTCTTCACATGAGAATAGGTTAATCCTCCCTGAACATACGCTACATACGGCGGGCGGATAGGGCCATCTGCTGATAATTCGATGCTTGCTCCTTGGATAAATGTGCCTGCTGCCATAATGACATCATCTTCATATCCCGGCATGTAGGCCGGATAAGGCGTAACGTGCGCATTGATCGGTGAGGCATATTGAATCGCCTGGCAAAAGGCAATCATTTTTTCTCTGTCAGAAAACTCAACAGATTGAATCAAATCCGTTCTTTTCGCATCCCATTTCGGGTTTGAAGTAAAGCTTAGTTTTTCTAGGAACCTTGCGGTAAACACCGCTCCCTTTAAACTTTGCGACACAACGTGAGGCGCCAAAAAGAAGCCTTGATACATTTCTTGGAGCGAATAAAGAGATGCCCCTGCTTCCCTGCCGATGCCCGGTGACGTCATACGGTATGAGCAAGCTTCAATCCATTTCGCTTTTCCGACGAGATAGCCTCCTGTTTTCGCAAGGCCTCCGCCGGGATTTTTAATGAGAGATCCCGCCATCAGATCGGCTCCGACATGGCAAGGCTCAAGCTCTTCTACAAATTCACCGTAACAATTGTCCACAAATACGATCAGGTTTTCATTGATTTCTTTTACGAAACGGATCATTTCTTTTATTTCACTGATTAAGAAAGAAGGACGATTCGCATATCCCTTTGAGCGCTGAATGCCGATTACTTTCGTCTTCGGATTGATCGCAGCGGCGACTGCATCATAGTCTATTTTACCGTCTTCCGTCAGATCAACCGCATTGTAGCCGATTTGAAAATCCTTTAATGATCCAGCGTTTTCTCCGCCTCTGACGCCCACAATTTCTTCTAGCGTATCATATGGCTTGCCCGTTATATAAAGGAGCTCGTCCCCCGGTCTGAGAACACCGAAAAGAGCAATCGAAATGGCGTGTGTGCCTGAGATAATTTGCGGTCTTACCAATCCCGCTTCTCCGCCAAACACATCCGCATAAATGCTTTCAAGCGTATCTCTTCCGATATCATCATAGCCGTATCCAGTAGACGGCGTGAAATGAGTGTCGCTTACTTTGTGTTTTCTATAGCTTTGAAGCACTCTCCATTCATTGCGCTCACTGATTTCTTCTATTTGTTTATGAACGCCGGCAATGTCCGCCTCCACTTCCATTGCCGTTTTTTTCAATAATTCTCCGTGTGTTAATGTGTCAAACATGTTTTTGTATTTCCTTCCTACATATACTTCTTTAATTCACCAATGATGCTTTGCTCTTCTTGTACATAACCTGATATGTCGTACCGTTCATTTTCTTCATCAAAGCAGAACCGGTCAACCATCGTTTCCGATTTGATTCTGGAAAGAAGCTTCCCTTCACTTGCCGGCACACGTGCTTCAAAAGACGTTAACAGCTCTTGGCGCAAATAGCGCTGAATCGCTTCTTTAAACGTATAAGCGTCTTCCTCAAATTTCGCACTGACCATAATGTGATCTCTCCCGGCCGTCGGAATAAAATCAGGCAGCTTTTGATCACGTTTATTGTAAGCCGTCAGCATCGGGATGCCATCGGCTTCAAGTTCCTCAAGCAACCGAAGCACCGTTTTTTCGTGTCCCGGGTAATCCTCATTTGAGGAATCAATCAAATGCAGGATCAAATCCGCTTCTTTGACTTCCTCAAGTGTTGACCGAAATGCAGCAATCAGTGTCGTCGGAAGATCCTGAATAAATCCTACTGTATCTGACAGAAGTACGCTGTAGCCGCTTGGCAGCACCATTTTTCTGGTCATCGGGTCCAGTGTGGCAAACAGAAGGTCTTCTTCATAGCTGTCTGCACTTGTCAAGCGGTTGAACCATGTAGATTTCCCCGCGTTTGTGTATCCGACAAGCGCAATTTGAAGCACGCCATTTTTCTTTCTTCTTTCACGGTATCGGCTTCTATGGCGAGTGACAGTCGAGAGCTGTGTGTTGATTTCATGGATACGATTTCTGATATGGCGGCGGTCGGTTTCCAGTTTTGTTTCCCCGGGACCTCTCGCCCCGATTCCTCCGCCTTGCCGGGAAAGATTAATTCCTTGCCCCGTCAGACGCGGAAGTGCATATTGCAGCTGAGCCAGTTCAATCTGGAGTTTGCCTTCTCTCGTTCTCGCCCGCTTTGCGAAAATATCTAATATCAATTGCGTGCGGTCAATCATTTTCACTTCAATTGCAGTTGCCAATGACTTCAATTGACTTGGCGACAGCTCATCATTAAAAATAAGGAGATCAGCTTCAAGCTCTTCCACCAATGCCTTCAGCTCTTCTACCTTTCCTTTTCCTATATATGTAGCGGCGTCAGCCCTGTTCCTTTTTTGAGTGACGCTGGTCAATACGGTTCCGTCTGCTGTTTTTGTCAGAGATGCAAGCTCTTCCATAGAATTTTCAAAATGCTCATCCGTGATATGCGGCAGCTGACATCCGACTAAAATGGCTTTTTCCTGTCTTGTTTCCTGTTCGTTCAAATGGATGTTCCTTTCTTTTGCATATTGGGCAGTAGTATTATCATACCAAACCCTGCATGTGTATACCACAAATCGACTGCTTTGAAAAGTTAGAAATACAGCAAAAAACAGACCTCTCGAAAACTGAGAGGTCTATACAGAGCCAGACGCTTCTTCTTTAATGGAGAGATCTTGGCTTTTAATGGTCATCAAGTCGCTCTTTAAGTATTGATCGCCCATTAAAAGCCTCATGGCTTGCGCTCTGATCGATTTTTCGATCACATTTCTGACAAAACGGCCATTGCTGAATTTAATGGGACTTGTTGTGCTTTTCACTGTCATTAAGTAATCTTTCAATTTCCATTCCGCTTCTTGACTGAGCTGGTATTCTCTTTCTGCGATCATTCGTTTCGCTATCTCCATGAGCTGGGTGACAGAATAATCCGGAAAATCAATGGAGATGGGAAATCTTGATTGGAGACCGGGATTTAATGAGAGAAAATGATCCATCTCCCGAGAATATCCGGCGAGGATCAAAATAAACTCATGCTGTTTATCTTCCATATGCTTGACGAGCGTATCGATCGCTTCTTTCCCAAAGTCCTTTTCGCCGCCTCTTGCCAGCGAGTAAGCTTCGTCTATAAACAAAATGCCTCCTAATGATTTTTTGATTAAATCTCTCGTCTTTTGGGCGGTGTGGCCGATATATTCCCCGACCAGATCAGCCCGCTCTGCTTCTATCAAGTGGCCTTTTGACAAGACATTCATTTCAAAGAACAGCCTGCCGATCAGCCGAGCAACCGTCGTTTTTCCTGTTCCCGGATTTCCTTTAAACATCATGTGCAGCGCTTGCTTCCCCACCTTCAAGCCTTGCTCCGCGCGTTTTTGGTTTACAAAAATCCAAGCGTATATTTCCTTGATGTTACGCTTCATTTCCTCCATCCCAACCAACGTGCTCATCTCTTTTTCCATTTCCTTTAAAATACCGTGCTTCGCTTCGTTTTTTTGCAATGCAGCTTGATATTCCGCCTCTGCCTCAGCATTCGTCAGCACCTGCTTTTGTCCGTTAAGAATAATGTTGATCTGTCCGTTGTTTTTATATGTCACAGCGCGCTCCAACATTTTCACCTCTCTGTTCTCTCTATATGATATTCAAGCGGATGCCCTTTGTGACAAACGCCTATCATGTGTCGAAACAATTGCTTTTATCGGGAATGATAAGGAATCTTGCGCTTTCCCGAGAAATACTTTATTTCTTATTGTATTCAAGGACATGGGGTGGACAAACCAAGAGATTTTGTTTTTAACAATTTTGTAAGGAACACCGGAGATATGCCTTTGACAGATAAACCTCATTATCACTATTTACTCAATATCAGGTTTCTATCATCCCTTGAGGGACATTTCCTATATCGCTTTTAACAGCTCAAACAAATTTGTCAGCTGAAGAGCCCACCAGAGCTCCTTCGCGCACCCTGTTTAGAATAGCGCTTTCGGTTTTGAACAGGAACCAAGCCAAAACTCGGTTAATTTGACGCCCTCATTCGGCCTAAGATACCCGAGATATTTCTTTTTCTTCTATTAATAAAGAGATGTCTTCAGCGACACGTTTTCCTTCCCTTTTTCTTCTCAGCATATAGGAGCTCTGCGCATTCATTTACGTTTCAAATACCTGATGCAAAGCCGAAGACCAGATGGAATCAGCGGAAATCAAGCCGCCCCCATCATACTAATACTCACAAACAAATGATTTTTTCACATTTTTCATTCAGAGAGAATCTGCTGTCGCTTCATGTTGAATTGTGCGCTTTCCCGAGAAATAATTTCCGCATGTGAAAGGGTTATTTCCTTATTTTTCAGACGAATGATAATCGTACAAGCAGAAGTCGTGTTTTTTCATATCCTGTAATGAGGTGATAGAGAATGGTTAAAATTTTTATTGACGCTGGCCATGGCGGCTCTGATCCAGGCGCAACAGGAAATGGCCTTCAAGAAAAAACGTTAACCCTGCAAATCGCTTTAGCTTTGCGTACGATATTGACAAATGAGTATGAAGGCGTTTCTTTGCTGCTGAGCCGGACAAGCGACCAATATGTCAGCTTAAGCGATCGGACCAATGCTGCAAATAACTGGGGTGCAGATTTCTTTTTGTCCATTCACATTAATGCCGGGGGAGGCACAGGTTTTGAAAGCTATATTTACCCGGGTGTGGGGGCCCCGACGACGATTTACCAATCTGCGATTCACTCTGAAGTGATACAAGCTGTCAACTTTGCAGACCGCGGCAAAAAAACAGCAAACTTCCACGTCCTAAGGGAGTCGGCAATGCCTGCCCTATTGACTGAGAACGGGTTCATTGATACCGTAGCGGATGCGAATAAGCTGAAAACAAGCAGCTTTATTCAAAGCTTAGCGAGAGGCCATGCAAACGGATTGGAGCAAGCCTTTAAGCTTAAAAAGACCTCCAGTTCAGGCTTATATAAGGTTCAGGCCGGCGCATTTAAAGTAAAAGCGAATGCGGACTCACTCGCAAGCAGTGTCGAAGCTAAAGGCTTTGACACGATTGTCCTTTTAAAGGACGGATTATACAAAGTACAGATTGGCGCATTTTTATCCAAAGCCAATGCAGACGCCCTTGCCACTAGAGCGAAAAATGCCGGCTTTGACGCGATTGTCATTCTAGAATCATAATCGAGAGGCGGACGAGCGTCTCATAAAAAACCCCGGCTCCTCATCACGAGAAACCGGGTTCTATTATTCAAGAATATCAACAACAAATTGGGACCATGTTTCCAGACGGTTATAGATGTCGTCCCGTTTTAATTCAGAGACTTTCATCCATTTTCCCGCAATTTGCTCTTTCTCTTTGACTTCCACTTGTGAACCAGACTTTAATTGAAGCGCAGACAGAATACCGATATGCACTTTGCCGACACTGTTCTCATCATCATTGATGAGCCCCAGAGTGACAATCGCCTGTTTATCCTCTTCATTGATTTGCAGTTCTTCGTCAAGCTCACGGTCTGTGTTCAGCTTTAAGACTTCTGCAAATGAGGCTGCTCCTTCAATGGAGTTCATATGACCTCCAAAGCCGAGAGAAAGTTTATTGTGCAGGCGTGATTCTCCACCGCCGGCCAGCCGCTCGTAAAGGAAAACTTCATCTTCCCGCTTAATGACGACATAAGGAATCGGCTGCTTATAATGAGGATCTTCTTCTGCATCTCCCCTTCTCATTTCACGATAGCCCGCTTCGATCTGAGCCATGATTTCTGCTACTCTGCTATCTTCACTGTTCACACCCTGGAAGGTTAAGCTTTCTTTCTTAAACACGTCATCGCGCGGGGCGACCAATATTATTTCGTCCATTTTTCCCATGATTACTGCGTCCTCCTCATTTGTACCTTCAAGCCGAAAAGAGCAGATATTAGATCTGCTCTTTTTCATCTCCAAAATAAAAGTCATCGTCTTTGAGCGGCTCAACTGTCGCTTTTTTATAACCGTTACCCTTCATAGAGAAGAAGTCATGTGATTTTGTTTTTGTATTTAATCCATTTAAAACGATCGGGTTAATGTCTTCCTCTTCAAAGTATGGATCGAATCCAAGGTTCATCAGCGCTTTATTGGCATTATAGCGGATGAATTTCTTTACATCGTGTGAGAGTCCAACTTGATCGTACAAGTCCTCTGTATACTCAAGCTCATTTTCATATAACTCATCCAGAAGGTTGATCGCAAACTCGCGAAGCTCTGCTTTTTTCTCTTCTGTCTGCTTATTATAAATTTCCTGAGCAAGCAGACCCACATAAACGCCGTGAATCGCTTCATCACGAAGGATCAGGTTAATGATTTCACCGCTCTGCATCAGCTTTCCTTGTCCGTAGAAATATAACGGATAATAGAAACCGCTGTAGAAGAGGAAGCTTTCCAAATAGACGGAAGCAACCATCGCTTTGAATAGTGAAATCTCATCATCTTTTTGAATGGCTTTGTAAAGTCCGACGATGACGTGCGCTTTTTTCTGCAAATATTTATTTTGCTTAACCCATTCGAATACTTCATTAATCGTTTCAGTCGGTGCCAGGGTCATGAAAATATTAGAGTACGACTTCGCATGGACAGCGTTCTCCATCATCGCCATAAAGTTCAGCACCGCTTTCCGCTGGTGGCCGTCTACGTGTTCAGCCACGATCGGCATTCCCGTATTCCCCTGCTCTGTATCAAGAAGAGTCAGTCCGGCCAGTACCTTCATATAAGTGTCCTGCTCGTTTTTCCCGAGGTACTTCCATGTGAGGAGATCGCCGTTTAAAGCAATCTCTTCCGGAAGCCAGAACTGTTTCACGTTTTGGTTATAGAACATTTGGGTAAAATCGTCTTCATGCTTTGACCAGTTTGCTGCGTCATAAATTTTCGTCACTATAAACTCTCCTTTAATCAAACAACACAAGAAAGGCAGCTGTCTTGCCCAGTATCTTTCGTTCTTGCATAGTAAATGGTTTTAATTCCTCTGTGATGTGCATACAGATCGATTCGGTTTAAATCACGAGTCGTCATTGTATCTTTTAAGAACAACGTGAAGCTGATTCCCTGATCAATGTGCTGCTGGATAGTCCCGATCATATCCACAACCTTAAACATGTCCATATCATAGGCTTCTTTATAGAAGAACCAGTTATTAGATGCAAGCCCAGGCATTGGGTAGTACGTTTTTGAGTTCCCGTATGTTCTTTCTTCAATCCGTTCCATAATCGGCATGACAGACGCCGTGCTTGATTGAACGTATGAGATAGAGCCTGTTGGCGCAATGCATAATCTGTAGCTGTGGTACATGCCGTGTTCAGCCACAAATGCTTTTAGCTTTTCCCAGTCCTCTGCTGTCGGGATATGCATACCTTCAAATAGAGTAGCGATTTTTTCGTATTTCGGTGAGAAATCTGTTGAAACGTATTTTTCGAAATATTCACCTGTCGCATAGGTTGATCCTTCATATTGATCAAACGTTTCGCCCTTCTCTTTTGCGATTTCCGCTGAGCGCTGGATGGAGTAGAAGTTCACCATCATAAAAAACGTGTTTGCGAAGTCACGCGCTTCCGGACTTTCATACGCAATGCCGTTTTGCGCAAGATAGCCGTGAAGGTTCATAGCGCCGAGACCGATTGATTTCATCGCTTTATTTGCCCGTCTTACAGCAGGCGCGTTGCGGATATCAGTCGTTTCAGACACGTGTGTTAAAGAGTCTGTCGCAAGCTTAACTGTCTTTTCGATTGATTTGTGCTCCATGACATTGAGAATGTTAAGTGAACCCAGGTTGCAAGAAATATCCAAACCAATTTCATCTTCTACGTCATAGTCTGTGTATGAAGAAACCTGTGATGCCTGAAGCACTTCAGAGCAAAGGTTAGAAAATTTCACCTTGGAAATATGGTTATTCGCATGCACTTTATTCACGTTATCTTGGAACATGATGTATGGATAGCCTGATTCAGAACGAAGCATCGCCAGTTTTTCAAGCAATTTCCGCGGGTTGATTTTTTCCTTTTTCACCCGGGGATTGTCGACAAATTTGTCGTACATTTCGTTCATGTCCAGCTCATCCATATGCTGGCCGTACTCTTTATAAATCGTGTGCGGATAAAATACGTAAGCCGCTTTGTCCTCACGCGCAAGCTCAACGAATTTATCCGGAATGACAACACCGATAGAAAGCGTTTTGACACGTACATCTTCATCCGCTGAAATCTTTTTCGTATCAAGAAAATCATTGATATCGCGGTGGAATATGTTTAAGTACGCCGCTCCAGATCCTTGTCTTTGTCCCATTTGGTCAGCGTAGCGGAACGCATTATCAAGGAGCTTCATCACGCCTACAACACCTTTTGTGGCATTTTCAACATCTTTAATGGCTTCACCTTTGGCACGGAGCTTGGACAGGTTAAGAGAAACCCCGCCGCCCAGCTTAGAAAGCTGCATGGAGATATCGATCGCTCTTGAAATGTCGTTTAAAGAATCATTAACTTCGAGCAAGAAGCAGCTCACCAGTTCACCGCGGCGTTTTCTGCCGGCGTTCAAAAATGTCGGTGTGCTCGGCTGATATTCCTGATTGATCATCAGGTTCACATATTCTTTTGCTTTCTCAGTGTCGCCGTTTGCGAAGAACAGCGCAACAATTGAGATTCGGTCCTCATAACGCTCGAGGATTTTTTTCTTGTCATTTGTCTTCAAAGCATAGTCATTATAGAATTTAAACGCACTCATGAAGGAAGGAAAACGAAACTTCTTAGCGTAAGCTGTCTTAAACACGTCTTTAATGTCTTCAAAAGAATAAAGGCTTAAGAATTCCTCTTCGTAGTATTGGTTTTCAATCAAATAATCCAGCTTCTCTTTTAAGTCGTGAAAGAAAACTGTGTTTTGGTTGATATAATCTACAAAATAGCTATGTACAGCCTCTTTATCCTTATCAAACTGGAATTTTCCATCTTTTTGGATCATGATTTCGTTATTTAACTGGATCCATTTTGGCACTTGATTTTGTGACAACTCTTTCTACCTCCTGAGTAAACAATTCAACGTCTTTAGATGTGCCGCTGAGTTCAAATTTGTGCAAGATCGGCACCTGATATTGTCTTGAAATGGTATCGGCGCTTTTTGCAAAGTTATCGCCCCATACTTTATTGCCGCTCGCAGCGACTCCTAATAAAAGATGGGCGTATTTTTCGAGAAATGATTGTGTTGATGCCGGTACCTGACCGAAGTTCGTCGTGTAGGTGACCAAAACAAACGGAGTGTCCATGTGGTCAATGTCGTCCACCTTGCGTATCTGCTGAAAGTCTATTTTATTCACAAACCGCTGAACATTCCCTGTTTTCGAATCAAATATGATTTGTACCACGTTTTATCACGACCTATCAAAAAATATGAATCTCTCATCACTAACACTATATATAGTATACTATCCTCTAACAAAAACACAATATATAGATTTGTTTTCGTGAAAAATTCATATTTTGATCAAATCAGGCAAATGGGCAGGCTCATCAGGGCCCAAAAAAGAGAGCAGAACGAGAATGATCTCTCGTCCTACTCGGGGTGTCGTTTTTAAGCCGATGTATATCATAACATGAAAAAAAACTGCTTAGTAGTCTAGATTTTTTTTTCTTAAGCTATCACAGCATTTTTCGCTCTCTACTGTTTCTTCTATTTCAACATCCGCACCGATCTCTTCTAAAACCGCCTTCAAGGCGCTGATAATTGACGCTTCTCTGATTAATTCTTTTCCGTTCACAATGATGCTTGTTCCGTACTCATAGCAAGAATCATCTTCGCAAATTTCTTCCCAATGATTCACGATCACTTTATGCTTCATGTTTTCACCCTCTGTTTGATCTGTGTCTGTATTTAGTTTAGCGGGTAGCATCCGCTTTGTAAATTCGGATGCTTGTGAATTTTATTCAAGCTCATCATCATCCGAATATTCTTTTTTCAGCTTTACCTCATTGCGGGACTCATTATACTCATAAATTTTGATATAGCCGTCCTCCACAACGCCAAAATGATTATGTTCAAGAGGAAACGAGGTTGGCTGAGGCGTTTCATAGCCTGAATTGCCGCTGTCTGTTTCAATGATGGTGTCTTGATTCCCGCACGCCCCGAACAGCAAAAATACGGCTATCCACACAAGCGCAATCCTGATTCGTCTAAGTTCTGCTTCACTTTCAAACAAGGTCGCGTCACTCCCGGATCATTTTTATACATCATATACCATTTTATCTCACATATGTTGATCTCATAAAAAAAGACCGTGCCTTGGCATGGTCAGCTTACAAAAAAGCTTGGAACGAAAGTGGATCAATTTTAAAAAATGGCTGCCGGAATTCCCCCGACAGCCTCCCCATGCCTTAACATGGTATTCTTGATCTATTCGAGTTCAAGCTGGACGTTTTTTTGAGGCGCAAACGTTGAGATCGCATGTTTATATATAAGCTGCTGCTTCCCTTCCGATTCCAGCAATACGGTAAAGTTATCAAAGCCTTTCACCTGGCCCCGCAACTGAAAGCCATTCAGCAAAAAAACAGTGACATACGTATTTTCTTTCCGGATTTGATTCAAAAACTGATCCTGAATATTAATCGGTTTCATGTTTCGTCCTCCTTGATTCTCTATATCATACAGTTTCGATTAAAGTTCGAGTTTTCCTGCTATATGTGTGAAAATTTCCTTTTTTTTCAGCTCCATATCAACGGGTGGTGTCATATCGAACCAGGTCACCTGCATTTTGTTGCGAAACCATGTCAGCTGGCGTTTCGCATACCGCCTTGAGTTCTGCTTCAATTGATCGACGGCATCAGAAAGCGTCACAAAATCGTCAAAATGTGCAAATAGCTCCTTATAACCTATCGCTTGAATCGATTGACAGTCCCTCACATTCCTGTCGTAGAGGCGTTTCACTTCCGAAAGAAGACCTGCCTCCATCATCATATCGACACGCTGATTAATTCTAGCGTAAAGCGTGTCTCTATCCATTGTCAGCCCGATTAACACTGCATTGTACAGGAGTTCTCGTTTTTGCTCCTTCAAATGCTGAGACATCGTTTTTCCAGACGTATGTAAAATTTCCAGCGCGCGAATGACTCTTCTTGTGTTATTCGGATGAATCGCAGCAGCTGCCTCTGGATCTGCCGCAGCGAGTTTTGCATGAAGAAAGTCAGTGCCTTCCCGCTCAGCAGCCATTTGCAGGCTCTGCCGAAACGCAGGATCGTTCGCCTCTTCCGTAAATGTATAATCGTAAAGCACAGATTGTATGTAAAGCCCTGTACCGCCGACAATCATCGGAAGCTTTCCTCTTTTGGCAATCTCGCTGATTTTGTTTCTCACTAAGTTTTGATAATCTGCGGTGGAGAAGGAATCTCGGGGATCTAAAATGTCAATCAGATGATGGGGCACTCCCTCCATCTCCTGTTCGGTGATTTTAGCTGTTCCAATATCCATCCCTTTATAAACCTGCATCGAATCTCCGCTGATAATTTCCGCGTTCAAGGATTTAGCCAGCTGAATACTTAAATTTGTTTTCCCCACTGCCGTCGGTCCTACTAAAATGACAACGGGCTGCTTCGTATTATTCAATATGTATCACTCTCTTTTATAAATCTCCCCCCATTATAGCATTCATCATGTACAACCACCTATCCATTTTGCCCTTTTTTTGCATCGGTAAACATCCTTCTACCAGCCGAGCGGCTCATTGCCGACGATTTCTCTCGTCTTCCCTTTCAGGGCATGCCGATGCGTTTTTCTTCCGTCATCATTCGGGTCATACACAACGCCTCCGTACCTGATCTCAATCGGCTCATTATAGGCCAGATACGTCGTTTCTTCGATTTCGTGGTAATGGGTGCCGTCTGTCCGGGGAATCGCAGGGCCCGAGATTCCGTAATACCGGTGAAAATGTCCGTTTTCAAAAGACGTAATCCCTGAAAAGTAGTGTGTATGCTGATCCGTATTCGATCCGTTTGCCGGCTGAGTAAACCCTTCAATGAGATGATAATGTCCCTGTTCTATGGTCGTCTTGGCAAGATAAGCATGTACGTGAGGCGGCGCTTTTGACCAGTCAGATGGATACAGGCCCAATGAGTTCACACCCCTTCTTTTTCATCAAACGCCCAATCAAATCCGGGTAGGCTGAATACACTGCATCATCTACACTTTATGACAGGAGGAAAGAAAACATGAATGAGGTAGATCATTATTTCACTGCTGCAGATACAAGGATCATTGGAAGGCCTTACGGATTCGGAAGACCATTTGGGTTTGGAAGACCTGGATTTGGCTATGGATTTGGTTTTGGCCGGCCATTTGGTTTTTTTGGAGGGCCGTTTATCGGAGGCCTTGCAGGCGGGCTTATAGGAAGTGCTTTATTTAATCCTTATTTGTATGGCGGATATCCCTACTATCCTCCATATCCTTATTACTATTAAGCACAACAGACCTCTTAAAAAGGGGTCTTTTTTATGGGACCGGAAACGAATCTCTTGACTCATTGTTAGGCATACACTACTATTTTTCTAGCTGACGATTTTATGATCTCAAGACACATTTGAAGTGAGGAGCATTTACGATGTTAATAGGATACATATTCCTCACGATTGCCATATGCTCGGAATCAATTGGAGCGGCCATGCTGAAAGTGTCTGACGGCTTCAAAAAGTGGAAGCCCAGCGCCTTGGTCGTGATTGGCTATTTCATCGCCCTTTACATGCTGTCACTCACCTTAAACCATATCCCCCTCAGCCTCTCGTATGCAACTTGGAGCGGTGTGGGCACGGTGCTGACGGCAGTGATCGGAGTGAAATGGTTCCAGGAAGAACTGAACGTGAAAGGACTTATCGGAATCCTTTTATTAATTTCAGGAGTTGTGTTGCTTAACTGGCAGTAAGGGAGTGTTGATGATGATGAATGGATTTCTTTATTTGGCTCTTGCCATTGTATCTGAGGTTTTCGGGAGCACGATGCTGAAGCTTTCAGAAGGATTTACACAAGCGTGGCCCATTATCGGAGTCATTGGCGGATTTCTTTCTGCTTTTGCCTTTCTAAGCTTTTCTTTAAAAACATTAGACTTATCAAGCGCGTATGCGACATGGTCGGGTGTTGGAACGGCGCTTACAGCCATTGTCGGATTTTTGCTTTTTGGCGAAACCATCAGTTTAAAGGGAGTATTCGGGCTCACGCTTGTCATTGCAGGCGTCGTCGTTTTAAATCAATCGAAAGCCCCTGCTGAAGAAAAAAAACAGACGGTCTGTGAGTGACCGTCTGTTTTTTTATTCACCACCCGGTTTTACAGAGACTTCAAGCTGCACCTCGACATTTCCTTGAATGGCGCGTGAAATCATGCAAGACGACTCCGCCTTTTCACAAAGCTTGTGCGCCAATGCGACATCCTCTTGTGAAGCATCCTGTTTGAGCACGACGGAGGGGCGGTGAATGATCTTTTTGTATGTAAAGACTCCTTTGGTGACGTCGACAATACCTTCTGACTCCATCTGCAGGTCTTCTTTTTCCAGCCCGCTTCTTTCCATCATCGCAGCAAGTGTAATAATGTAACAGGTTGCTGCCGCCCCGAGAAGCATTTCATCCGGGTTGGTCCCCTCTCCCGGTCCATCCATTTCTTTAGGAATGGAAATAGATGTGATGAGGTTTCCGCTTTCGATCGTACCAACGTCGTTGCGTTTACCCGGCCAGTTCGCTTTTAAATAAAAATGATGATCTGCCATCGTCTGTTTTGCCTCCTTTAATGATCCTATTTCAGTCTACTGATCTTCTCTTATTTTGTCTTCTTGTCTGCTTGTTATGAATACTCTTGTTCAAGGACACTGTTGATTGCACGGACATAATCATAAAATTCACTGTTCTTTGTGTATTTCCTATTTTTATAATAAAAATCATCGAAAAATGCTTCTCTCTGCTCGCGGCTGATTTCCAGCTGGATACTCAGCCCCGTTTCCCCTTTGTTGTTAATGTTTTCGGCATTCAATCCAGCAAGGCCGCTTTTAGATGACGCTAACTCAGCTGAAAACCCCCTTCTCTCAAGGGCCCTTACGATCATTTTCGCACGCTTTCGGTCTGTGCCTCCAACAAGTGTATTCTTACTTTCCCCTTTATATCCGTGAAAAGCCACAACATATTGATGCTCCTTGATTTTCTTTCCAGCCAATGGCTCATCAAAGTTGGTGCTTGTAATATGCAATGTTTGATTATCGTGTGACTTTAAGCCTTCAAACAGGTATGTAGAGTATTCATTATTGAAATACCGCACAAGCTCGCTTACTCCGCCTTCAATTCTTCCGCCATGCGGAGACATAATTAAGACTTTGCTTCCTTTTTTTTCATTATAAGAAATATCATAATCGGCCGGGCTCTCATTTTCTGCCAAGCTGCTGAAATTTGAATATGTATCTGGCTGATTAGATGGTTCAGGTTCTAATGAGTAATGAACATATCTCAGAAATAAGACAATGGCTAAGACTAATATGACATTTAGTAAAAATCTTCTCATGTTTAACTCCTTTCATAAGAATGGCGCGGTTCATTATATGAGGTTTAGCCAATAGGTTTTATCTTACCATTGTATACACTATATCAGCAGTGAAAAAGTTCCCGGTTTCAAAAAATCAATTGATTGTCACGGTTAATAGTGGTTCGTTTCAAATATGAGTGAAAAAAGATTGAGAGGAAAGACAAAAAAGGTAGGAACAACCTCACTTGGCAAATACATGTATAGAGGTGTAAGGAGATTTTTTAGCAGCTGTCCGGCATGCTGAGACGGACAGCCTGTTATCGGCCTGAAAAATGGAAGTTTTGCTTATTTGTTCTCACAAAGTCACAAGAGAGAATAGAGTCTAACAAAAACGTTCTGATCTGTTGTTTCGAAAAACAAAAAGCTTTGATTTGCGTTTTGCTTTTCTGCCTTACAAT
Source organism: Bacillus vallismortis (assembly GCF_040784915.1). Lineage (GTDB taxonomy): Bacteria > Bacillota > Bacilli > Bacillales > Bacillaceae > Bacillus > Bacillus subtilis_G. The sequence continues at coordinate 1,970,339 of NZ_CP160797.1, read as the reverse complement.
AATTGTTCTTTTACTAATCGTTCCGTCTTTCTTCATATATATAATGCTGATTGGCATTTGGCTTTCCAAAGACCGATGTAAGAAGAAATTCATACGTTGTTCTCTCCTTGCCAGTTTGATGACAACATTATAATACGAACAAATGTTCTTTTTCAATCCCCAATGATTGCCTCCTCTCCTGAATCTTTCGTATTTGATTCAAAAGATTCATTAAAACCAACTCTTGTCCGCTTACTATGAAGGACAAACAAACTTACCAAACCTATCATCCGTTCATAGAGTATACAGAATACCTTATAATAGGAGGAAAATACATGTTTGGGTACTCTATGGTACAAATGGTGAGAGCAAATGCTCATAAGCTAGATTGGCCGTTACGGGAAAGCGTCTTGCAGCTTTACAAGCCCTTCAAATGGACTCCTTGCTTCTTGCATCAGTTTTTCGAAACCAAATTGAAAAACCGAAAAAAATTGTCGGTCATTATTGAATTTGAGGAAGGCTGTCACGAGACCGGCTTTCAAATGGCTGGAGAGGTGCTGCAAAAAGAAAAACGCAGCAAGCTAAAAAGACGCTTCAACACAATCAATTGCTGCAGCGCGGAGGTGACCCCACAAGCGCTAGATTTACTTCTTTCTGAATGCAGTGATATCCGCAAAGTGTATTTAAACCGTGAAGTCAAAGCGCTTCTAGACACGGCAACCGAAGCAAGCCACGCGAAGGAAGTTGTCAGAAACGGGCAAACCCTGACAGGAAAAGGTGTTACTGTCGCTGTTGTCGACACAGGAATCTACCCGCACCCTGATTTAGAAGGCAGGATTATCGGATTCGCCGACATGGTCAATCAAAAAACTGAGCCGTATGATGATAATGGCCATGGCACACACTGTGCAGGTGATGTCGCCAGCAGCGGCGCATCCTCTTCCGGCCAATACCGTGGACCTGCGCCTGAAGCCAATCTAATCGGCGTAAAGGTATTGAACAAGCAAGGTTCAGGAACATTAGCGGACATTATTGAAGGTGTAGAGTGGTGTATTCAATATAATGAGGATAATCCGGATGAACCGATCGATATTATCAGTATGTCGCTCGGGGGCGATGCGCTTAGATATGATAATGAACAGGAAGACCCGTTAGTCAGAGCGGTTGACGAAGCGTGGAACGCTGGGATTGTCGTCTGTGTCGCTGCCGGAAACTCTGGGCCTGATCCACAAACCATTGCAAGCCCGGGCGTGAGCGAAAAGGTGATGACAGTAGGTGCCCTTGACGATAACGATACCGCAAGCAGCGATGATGATACGGTCGCTTCCTTCTCAAGCCGCGGGCCGACAGTATACGGGAAAGTAAAGCCCGATATTTTAGCGCCGGGTGTTGATATCATTTCCCTTCGCTCTCCAAATTCTTATATCGATAAGCTTCAAAAGTCAAGCCGTGTAGGATCTCAGTACTTTACAATGTCAGGAACATCGATGGCAACACCAATATGTGCAGGAATCGCAGCTTTAATCCTGCAGCAAAACCCGGATCTTACACCTGATGAAGTGAAAGAGCTTTTGAAAAATGGCACGGACAAATGGAAAGATGAAGATCCGAATGTTTACGGCGCGGGCGCTGTCAACGCAAAAAATTCCGTTCCCGGCCAATAGACAGCTTCATAGAGCCGGCAAATCTCTCAGTAGACTTGCCGGCTTTATATTTTCAAATTTCATAATAATGGGATAAAATATAGAAAATAAATGAAGGGAGTGAAAGAAATGCCATATTATATCTGCGAGACATGCGGTGTACAACATGCGCAAACAGTAAATCCGCCGGACTCATGTCTGATTTGCGATGACGAACGGCAGTATATTCATCCGGAGGGACAAGCTTGGACAACCCTTGCAGACATGCATGAAAAAGGAAACCTTCAAAACATCCTCAAAAAAGAAGAAGAACATCTTTATAGCATCAAAACCGAACCAGAGTTTGCGATCGGACAAACAGCACATTTGATCCAGCATAAGGGCTTTAACGTGCTGTGGGACTGCATTTCATATCTTGACGAAAAGACAATTAAGCAAATCAACGAATTAGGCGGAATTCAAGCCATCGCTTTGTCTCATCCGCATTATTACTCTGCTCAAGTGGAGTGGGCTGAAGCGTTTCAGGCCCCGATCTATATTCATGAGGATGACAAAGAATGGGTGGCAAGGCCAAGCAATCACATTCAGTTCTGGTCAGGGGAAACGCTCAACATGAAGCCGGGACTGGACCTTTACCGCTTGGGCGGACACTTTAAAGGCGGTGCTGTTCTCCATTGGCGCAACGGCAATGAAGGGAAAGGCTGTCTATTGACCGGGGATATCATTGCAGTTGCGGCGGATCGAAACTGGGTCAGCTTTATGTACAGCTATCCAAATCTCATTCCTCTCCCAGCCTCCAAAGTTGAAGAAATAGCAGCCAAAGTGAAACCGCTTCAATTTAACCGGATTTATAATGCTTTTTCAAAAGTTGTCAAAGAAAATGCCGACGAAGCGGTCCAGCGTTCTGCCGTACGTTATATCAAGGCACTGAACAACAAGTTGTTTCATACATAAAGGGTGAGGCGGCTCTTTTCCGTGTAAAAGATGCAGCAATTGGGAATAGTATCGTGTAGATCAAAAGGAGGAATATTGATGGCACACCCGAATACACAGCTTTCTCAATGGCTGGAATCAAAAGTCGGCCAAACACTTGATATTAGAAAAGGTGAATTGACCCATGATGAAGAGATTTCTGACTTGGATCAGATTGTTCTCCACCTTGAAAAAGTGGGGATACGAAGCACCAATCATCCTGATGACTATGTTGCAAATGAAGAACTCGTTTTAGAAGGCGAAGGAACAACCTTCACAGAAGAAGGCGACATACCGCTTCCGCAAAACGCCTATGAGATTCCTTTATTAGGTGATATTCATATTCACCAAGAAAACGAAGGATTGAAGGTCGTAACAGATCGTGCAGTCTATACATTTGATGTCCAGCACAGCTGACGGTCACTTTCATCAAAATCATACAGCTTAGCGCCTTTGAGCTATCATTCAAAGGCGCTGCTTTACATGGAGCCACTTTTTCATTTTTTCGTTCTTCACCCTATTGAATGACGCCTAAAATAGATATATAGTTTTAGAGACAGGATTAAGTTTCAAATAATTCTGTATTTCACAAGCTGGTTCTGCAAAAACATCTATTTACCCTATTAGGCGAGGAGAATGCAAATGGAAAAATTGATGTTTCATCCGCACGGAAAAGAATTTCATCACAATCCTTTTTCAGTTTTGGGCCGATTTAGAGAGGAAGATCCCCTTCACCGATTTGAATTAAAACGGTTCGGAGGCACATATCCGGCTTGGTTAATTACCCGATACGATGATTGTATGGCCTTTTTAAAAGACAATCGGATTACAAGAGACGTTAAAAACGTGATGAGCCAAGAACAAATCAAAATGCTCAACGTCAGCGAGGATATCGATTTCGTATCCGATCATATGCTGGCAAAAGACACACCTGATCACACCCGCTTGAGATCACTTGTTCATCAAGCATTTACTCCCCGAACGATTGAAAATCTGCGCGGCAGCATCGAACACATTTCTGAACAGCTTTTAGATGAAATGGAAAAAGAAAAGAAAGCGGATATCATGAAATCCTTCGCATCCCCTTTGCCTTTTATTGTTATATCTGAATTGATGGGAATTCCTAAAAAGGATCGGGCACAGTTTCAAATCTGGACCAATGCGATGGTTGATACCTCTGAAAGTAACAGAGAGCTGACAAATCAAGCCCTTCATGAATTTAAAGACTATATCGCCAAGCTGATCCACGACAGAAGAATACAGCCAAAAGACGATTTAATCAGCAAACTTGTGCATGCTGAAGAAAACGGCAGCAAGTTAAGCGAAAAAGAGCTTTATTCGATGCTGTTTTTACTGGTTGTAGCGGGTCTTGAAACAACTGTTAACTTGCTTGGATCAGGCACTCTCGCATTGCTTCAGCACAAGGAGGAATGCGAGAAGCTCAAGCAGCATCCTGAAATGATCGTTACAGCTGTTGAAGAATTGCTGCGATACACCTCGCCTGTTGTGATGATGGCAAATCGGTGGGCCATCGAGGACTTTACATACAAGGGGGTTTCGATCAAAAGAGGAGACATGATCTTTATAGGCATCGGATCTGCCAATCGCGATCCAAGCTTTTTTGAGAACCCGGAAATACTAAATATAAATCGGTCGCCTAACAGACATATTTCTTTCGGCTTTGGCATTCATTTCTGTTTAGGAGCGCCGCTAGCCAGACTGGAAGGCCACATTGCATTTAACGCGCTTCTGAAGAGATTCCCGGATATTGAACTCGCGGCAGCGCCTGATGACATCCAATGGAGAAAAAATGTCTTTTTAAGAGGGTTAGAAAGTCTCCCTGTGTTACTTTCAAAATAACATATTCAAAACGCCCCCTTCAAAAGGGGGCGTTTGTGTTTCTCAGCGCTTCACCAATTCATCTTCTTTCGCTTCATGTTTTTTCCGGAAAGCCTTAAGGAAATTCGCGTTAACGACTCCCCTGTTTGAATAGAGTTTTTCGCAAAATTCTAACATGGCTTTGGAGGCTTTAGGTTCTGTTAATATCATGAAGTGGTTGTTTGATTCGACATCCACCAGATGGAAATGTGGCATTTGCCGCTCCCATTCCTCCCAGTAGGCAGATTGATCAAACGGTGCTTTTTCATTTGAGAAAGTGAAATAAATGTCTAAATCTCCAAAGAAAGACCCGCTTTTATTGCGGAAGTAATAACATTTTACCGCCTCAGGATCAGGCAGAGGCTGAACAGTGTACGATTCAACATCATAGGCACGCTGGGTTTTCATCATTTGCTGAGTCTGCGCACGTATTTGCTTCTCCGGTTTGTTCAATCCCCGTTTTCTTGCCAAATCAATCAGCTCAGACAGGAATTCTTCATCGTCTGAGTTTGTGTCTACCTCTTCACGGCTGATGAGAACGTCAGTAAGCTTATCCGGCTTCGCAATCGATGCCAGCATCGTATTGATCGTTTGCAGCATTGATGTTTTCATAGAAGCTTCATTCTCTTTCTTCTCAGAACTGTATGGAGAGTCAATCATTACCATGCTTTTGACAGCAAGGCCTTGGCTTTGCAGCTGGCGTGTGACTTCATATGCAATCATTCCGCCTAAGGAATATCCGCCTACATCATAAGGGCCTTCCGGCTGAATGTCTCGGATGATCTCTATATAATAGGAAGCCATTTGTTCAATTCCATGCAAAGGAGCATGTTGAGTCATAAATCCCCTTGCTTGAATACCGTAAAAAGGGCGCTGGCTTTTTTCTGCAAATGACTGATAGATTTCAACGCCCCCTACCCCGCCATGAAACCAAAATACAGGGCGCCCCCGCTTGCCGTCATTTAACGGTATCAATTCCGGGAACGTACGAGTGTGCTCGTTTCGTAAGGAGGCATCCGCCTGTTTCTTTGCGATCAAGTCCGTCATATCCTGCACAGTTTGGCATGCTTGCAGCTCCGCCAAGGTGATGAAAGGATCGACCTTTGCTTGCAGTTGCTGCAATAACTGTATGCAAGAAATCGAATCAAACCCGTAATGCTGCAATGGCTTATGAGGATGCAGTTCTTCTGGATCCATCCCTAATACATCAGCTAACATGTGATGATCGCTGCTGTTGATATGCATCTCATGTGAAACAGAAGGCGTATTCTCTAATGCTTGAAAGCCATTCCAGCAGCTTCTCTTTTCAAACGGATAGGTTGGCAACGGTATTCTGCTGGCGCCTTTTCCTTGATAAAACTGCTCCCACGGGATTCGCACCCCTTTTGTCCAGCAAAATGCGATCTTTTCAAGGTTGTTCTCAGACAACAGGGTCTCTATCACCATTTCTCTTAATGGCCCATCAAGCAAGGTTTCGATATCTGACGAGCCCTCTTCTGCATTCCCGCAAAAAACAGGCACAGAACTTTTTGGCTTTCCGCCTTTTTCCGCAGCTGTTATGCAGTCTTGCAAGCCGATAACCAGTTCTTCTTTACTTCGGACGACCAGCGCCAGCCGGTCCTCCATCTCCTCTCGTCCGGTTTGAAGTGTATAAGCATAATGTGGCAACGACAGTCCTTGTTGTTCGTTCACATAATCAAGCTGCTGTTGAATAACTGCTTTTAGCCTGTCTTGATTTTTTGCTGAAAGAACCACAATATGAGCTTCATTCTCGTTCATATTAACCGGTGCTTTTGATGAAGGAATATATTCTTCTAAAATGACGTGCGCATTTACGCCTCCAAAGCTATAGCTGTTGATACCCGCTCTGCGCGGGATGATTCTGCCTGAATCGTCCTTTACATCCTCCCATTGCTGGTTCTCCGGAATCATTCGGAAACGGGTGCCCTTTATTGACACCTGATCATTCAATGAAGAAAATCCGGAAATGCCTGGTATGGTTTGATGCTTCATCGCCATGCTGACCTTCATGAGAGCAGCCATACCGGAGACCAGTTCACCGTGTCCAATGCTCGGCTTTAAGCTGCTGATATAACACGGCGCTTCCTCCTGTACTTCCTGTGGAAGTTCCGACTCTAGCTGGCTTAAGCCTGAAGTTAACGCACCTATTTCTATCGCGTCTGCCAATGGAGAGGCGATCCCATGCGCTTCGATATAGGCCACCGTTTTGGGATCAATATGCGCTCCTTCATAAGCCTTCAGCATTGCATCCTTCATACCGGCCGGATTTGGCGCGTGCAGTGACATTCCCCGGCCGCCATGCGATACACCTGTACCTTTAATGACCGAATAAATATGATCGGAATCTTCAATGGCTTTTTGCAAAGGTTTAATGATGAGAACCCCTGCGCCTTCACTTCTGACAAAGCCATTCGCATCTGCTTGAAAGGATTTGGCCTGTCCATCCGCACTCAAATATCCCATTGAGTCGAAGCCAATGAATCCTTTTGGTGAAAGCAGCAAATTCACAGCCCCGACAATGGCTTGTTCACATTCGCCGTTTCGGATGGATTGTATAGCTCTGTGCAAAGCCACAAGAGCGGAGGAACAGGCAGCTTCGTAATATTCGCTTGGCCCTTTTACATTCAGCGCATACGATATACGGTTTGGAATTAAGGAAGGAATCACAGCTGCATCCGTATTGCCAGCTGCGACGAATACGCCTGTCGGACGGCTGGATAAGGCCTGTCCTGTTAAGCCTGCGTCTTCCATCGCCTTCCATGCATGTGTTAAGAGCAGAAACTCCTGCGGATCCATATGTGCCGCTTCTTTAGGTGATATGCCAAAAAACAGCGGGTCAAACTCACCTATTCCTTCTATAAATCCGCCCCATTGAAGGCTTGATGATCCTTCTTTATCAACTGAGGCACATTCACGCCAGTCCCAGCGTTCTTTCGGCACTTCAGAGACACAGTTTTTTCCGTGAATGATGTTGTCCCAAAATTCCGTTACGCTGTTTGCTTTCGGAAACTGTCCCGACATGCCGATAATGGCTATGCCGTCGGCTGCATGTTTGATTGCTTTATCCGTCTTCATCTCATCAGCCGGAATCTGTTTCATTTGGTTTTCGATTTGAGCTGAACGTTCCTGCTGCTGATCAACTCCACCAAACAGCTGAACAAAAGATGCTTCATGTTTGTCCGCAAAAAATTCAATAAGCTCTTGTACAGTCGGATATTCAAAAAACAACGTCGGGTTTAAGTCGATTTTTGTTTCTGATTCGATCTCCCTTGTCAGCCCAACCAATTGAGAGGAATCAATACCCAATTCCATAATATGAGCTTTTGAGAGAGCCAGTTTTGACGGATCGGCCATGTTTACTGCCAGTTTATTTGTTACATAGCTTTTGATACGGTCTTTTAGACCGCGGACTTTGATGTTCTGATTTTCATTCCTTATTTGATTTGTAACTCGCAGTTGTTTTAACGAGTAACCCGAATAACGCAGCACCGTTTCTGACGATTCATTGACCACATCTACATCGAACAGCAGCATGTCACCTGTATTCTTAACCAATGTAATCAGAAGCCAGCAATCCTCTTGTATCGTATGTTTAGTAAATTGGATATCATTGATTCCAAATGGCAGGAAACTTCCTTCAATGTCAAATTGCTCTAAGAAACTAAGGATAGCCAAGTAGGCGCTGTTTGTCATCAATGGGCTTACAGTGTAATGATGCCCGTTTGCCAGATCGCTTTGAGGCAGGCGAATTTTTGCCAGTACGGACTTATGATCTCTGTAAAGATGTGTAATCGTCTTAAATAACGATCCCCACTCAGGGCCATTTCCGGCTTTATACATCTGATCGATGTGATGAAGCTCGGTTAACGATTGCTTTAAGCTTTCGATATTGACTTCTTTTGTTTCAAACAAACTTTTTTGGCATTGCCCGATTGCGGCAGGCTTCCATGTATCAGAGGCCAGCTCACGGTACATGATTTGTAATTCTATGACTTGGTTTTTTTGAAGAGGCTTTGCCTGCAGTTCAATGGTCTCGCCTTGTTTGATGACAATTGGATTGATATAGCTTAATTTGCTGATACGGCCGCTGTTTTCCTCAGGAAACATGTTGAAAAATGCGTCAATGGCCAGACTGCTGTATGTCGCGCCGACAAGCACCCGTTCATTGTTGAAGACGTGGCCTTGCACGTAAGGCTCGTCATATGTGAATTGATCTTGTATGACCGGATGATTGTTATTGCTTTCGACAGCTGATGGTTTCCCCTGACCCGCCGGAACATCGAAATGAAATGATGTATGATGATCAAATGCATAGTGCGGCAGGCGAACCCAGCCGGATCGGTTCCCTTGAGCTGCTTCTTTAAAATCAACGGATGCCCCTGCTGCCCATTGCTCTGCTGCGCTTGTTTCTCGTTCCTTTTGGGCTGATCCCGCGCACGGCTGTAAATCGAATGATGTATAAATACCTTGCTGGCGTGAGCTTTCTTTTGCTGTACGGAACATCTTCAGTTTTTCGATCAGTTCCTGAGTCGATGTTACTGTAAATGCAGCCCTATGCTCTAAATCGTGGTTTATTCTGTGTAAAGCCTGTACAATTGGTTCAATATCCAGAGCAGCTTCCTTCTCTAAAAACAATTGCATGTTTTCAAGGTAGCTGAGCAGGCTCCATTTTGTTTTTGCTGAAAAAACGGCTGTACATTCCGGCTGGCGGGAAGTGATCCGTCTCTCAGGAGCCATCTCTATAAATTCTTCTATAATGAGATTGGCATAGGCTCCCCCCGCTCCGAAGGAATTGATCATGCTTCTGCGAGGCAACTGCTTTCCTGTTTCAGGATCATTCAAGCGATGCCATGGCTCCGTTTGTTCTTGAAGATAAAAAGCCGTGTTTTCCAGCTTAATATTTGGATTGATAGGTGTTGCGTTGATTGTCGGCACCAGCGTGCCCTTCTTCATCTGCAGCAGCACTTTTGTCAGCTGAGAAATGCCGGAAGCTGCCTCCAAATGTCCCAGATTGGATTTGACAGAACCTATCGCGCAAAACTGTTTCTTATTCGTGTATTGTTCAAATGCGTTTGTTAATGCAATCATTTCAATAGGATCGCCCAGCGCTGAACCATTTGCAGCTGATTCAATATAGCTGATAGTCTCCGGATCAATGCCCGACTGCTCAATCGACCTGACGATTAATTTTGCTTGCTGTTTCGGATCTGGTGCTGTATACATCTGTCTTCCGCCGCTATGATTGGCAAAACTGCTTTTGATCACAGCGTAAATATGATCCTGATCTTCCATTGCCTTCGAAAGCGGTTTTAACAAGACTGCTCCGACACCTTCCCCGGGAATAAGTCCGGTTCCTGTGCCAAAACTTTTGCTTTGGTTTCCGCCTTCCAGCAGATTGGCCCGCTCCAGAGAATCATACTTTGAGAGATCGAGTGTTAAATTGACTCCTCCCGCAATCGCCATAGAGCTGCTGTTCAATTTCAGGCTTTCACAGGCAAGATGAATGGCGTTTAATGAACTGGAGCATGCTGAGCTGACAGCGATACTCGGTCCAGTCAGGTTGAAAAAGTGGGAAATGCGGTTTGCGATATGCCAGTCTCCCCCATTTGAGCTGAGGACTGCCTGCTCTACTGATGGGATATTCCAAAAATACTGGTTATACATATTCCCAATAAAGACACCCACTCCGGCATCATCATCCCGCAGTTTATTCAGCCGGGTTCGGGTATAGCCGCCATCCTCAAATGTTTCCCAGACGGTTTCTAAACATAAGCGCAGTTCCGGTGTCATTTCCATCACCCGGCTTTGCTCCACCTCAAAAAGCTGATGGTCAAATGCTTCAATGTCTTGTAAAAATCCGCCATACCGCTTCTTATCTGCCAACTGTGTTGAATCTTTTGATAATGTTTTCAATAAAGATGTGCGCCATCTGGATTCCGGCGCCTCTGTAATACAATTGTCTCCAGCGATTAAATGCGCCCAAAGCACTTCTAAGCCAGCAGACATCGGATAGCGTCCGCTGATCCCGATTATTGCGATATCTTCTGTACCATGATCATTCGTCTGTGCCACTTGGAAATGGCTTGTCTTTTCTTTTTTCAACTCACTATTTGATGCTTGCTGAGTTTCTTTGATCTGCTGCTCTCCGGCAAAGCGGCGTGCGGTAAAAGCTAGCGGCTTACTAGCAGCTGCACGCTCCCTTTGAACAGGTGCTTCGTGTTTTGCAGGCTGCTGTGTTTCTTTTAACAGTGCTGTCCGGAGCTTACTTTCGTACTCCTTGACTAAATAGTCGACGAGTTCTTTTGTGTTGTTATGTTCGAATAAAATGGTTTTTGGAAGATCCCCCGTTACTTTTTCTAATTCACGAATGAAATTGACCTGCAAAATCGAATCGATTCCATACTTCTCGAAAGTCGTATCTTCGTGAATACGCTCTGGTGATAGTTTGATCGATTTTGCCAGCGTATGTTTCACAAATTGAATCGTTTGTTCAATGAGAGAATCGTTATCCTGTGAATGAACTTTTTCCGCATCGATTTGTAAATGTGCTGTATCTTCTATCTCAGTTTTCTTTTTTTGACGGACGACTCCGTTACTTTCAGCAGCAATGATCTGCTGGCCGAGCTGATGTGATTGTTCAGCCATAAAGGAAACATGGCGATATCCCTCACTCTCAAGCACCATTTCCCAAGTGTCCGGATACAGACCCGGGCAGCCCGGTATACGGAGAGCAGGATCCTCATACAGCCACCAGCCCTCTAAAAGGCCGAACGTCAAATGCGAATATATATTATGATCACTTATTTCATTTAAGAGGAGCAGTCCGTTCTTTTTCAAAACTGCTTTTGCGTTTCGCAATGTCTGCCGGATATTTTTCGTGGCATGCAGCACATTCGCTGCAATCACCACGTCATAGCTCCCCGCATCAATATGCTGTTCAGATGCCGGCTCCTCCACATTAAATCGTTTATATGTCAAATACGGATTGTCCGGGCCGTACTTATTTTCTGCGTGCATTAAAAATGCTTTAGACAGATCTGTATAGCAGTATTCTTTTATATGTGTCTGCCAGGCTTTCAACTTTTGAAAAACAGCCGCGCTTGTACCGCCGGTTCCGGCTCCGATTTCTAATATGCGAATCTTTGCCTCAGGCTCTTGCTTCAGACGTTCTTGCAGATAGGCCGTTAGTGTGTTCGCCAGCACATCATTAAAATAGTCTGCGACTTGGTTGTTTTTATAGACGCCTTCTACTAGATCCATTGATGAATTCGGAAACAGGATATCGGTGGCAGACACCTTGCCGGTCAGAATATCCGGCAAGGCTTTAAGTGCTGTCTCCACCAATGTCACCATGGCTTTCATATTATTGTCTTGAAGCAGGTCCGATTTTTGTTCATTCCATTCCATCCACAGTTCACTCACGGTTCCTATTGAGCGCGTTGGAACATGTCCATTCGCCGTCCGCTTGAGAAATTGATGGCGTTCTAAAAACGAGTGGCTTTCTTCTAACCATCTGCCATAGAAATTCTCCAATACTGGCTGGGATTTACTTTCTGTGAAAAAACCTATGGACTGCAATTGTGCGAAAAGCATTTTACAGAGAATGTCTTCTGTGTTCAGCATTGGCGCTCCCCCTCCTATAACAGTTGTTGAATCTTTGTGCTGTCACCCGGGTGATAGCTTCGCAGCTTTTGAATGGCTGAGCTGTGAGTTTCCGGGTAAACTTCAATTGTTTCTTCCATCTGTTCCGCTTCATCATTCATATCGTTTGCCATTTTCATCATCACCAGCTGCTGCAGCGGTCCTCCGAGCAGCAATTCCAATGCCTCCATCGCTTCAGGGGCTTCAATAGAGCCAATGCCTGCCTGAGCCATTCTCTTCTGATAATCCGGTGAGGAAACCACACCGACGCTTCCCCAATAACTCCAATTCATCACGGCTGCTGCACAAGGCCATACTTGAGAAAGCCGCTGTGCAAAAGCATCCTTAAAACTGCAGCCGGCAGCGTAATTGCTTTGTCCCGAAGCTCTCGCAAACGATTGCACGGAAGAGAAAAACAAAACAAAGTCCAGTGGTTCATGCCGGAAAACTTGAGCCATTCGCACACTGACATCTACTTTTGCAGAAAGAACGTTTCTGAAGCATTCCTCGTTCATGTTCATCAGGCTTTGGTCTTGCAAGACAATTGCAGAATGAATGATGCCGTTGATTTCTCGATACATTTGTTTCATTGTTTCATAAGCGCGCTCCAATTCCTCTCGGTTAGCCGCATCAGCTTGAATGTAAAGCGGGGCAGGCCCCAGATGCGAAAGTCTGTCGAGTTTACTTTGAATAGCTGGATCCATTTTTCTTCTGCCAATCCAAACGATCTGCGCCTGGTATGTTCTGATCATATATTCGCTCCAGACTTCGCCAATTCCGCCTGCGCCGCCTATGATGACATAAACGCCTCCGCGCTTATACTTATTTTGCACCGGTTGATTGTTGTGCACTGGAATCAAGCGCAATTTATGCCAGCTCTTATTCCGGTAGGCCCAAGTATTCCCTTCTTCATCAGCAGGCAAGGAAAAGATTTCAGGCACAGGCAAGTTCTCATGTTTCGTGACATCAATCAGCTTTGTCTGCCAATTTGGATATTCTTTTGCCATCGAACCGATCAGGCCGTGCACACCAGCATCGACCGGATCGACAATATCATGCTGATCAACATATTGCGTGTTCGCCGTCACGACCGTCCAGCGTATCTCCCGCTCTCCATAGCCTAAAGACTGGATCGCCTTAATGATTCTGTATATTTGAATCACGCCTTGACCTTGGGCTTCAATCATTTCGTCACCGACTTCACATTCTGTCACACGAGAAGGAGACAGCCACACAATATGGTCAAACGATCCGAGTGCTTCAAGCTGGTCAGCAATCTCATGAATCGATGTGTTCGGCTCAATGTGCACCCCTTTGGCAAACGGATACTGCCTTTGAACAGCTTTTCTGCTGTTGTCATCCCCTCCGAGGATGACAACACGCTCATCAGCAGGCGGCATGACGCTCTTCACCAATTGAACTTGATCCCATACCGGCGCCATAAGAAGCGCTCCATCAAGAGATGTCTTGACATCCGGTGACTTCGGCTCATCTTGCGGTTGTATGTCTTCTTCCAGCACCCTTGAGGAAATACCCTTGATTCGCACACACACTCGGCCTTGTTCATCACAGAGATCAATATCCAGTCTCTGTATTCTGTCCTCATTTGGACGAGATGTCACAGAAACCCACATTTTATCTGTACACGGGCTGAATATTTCGAGCTCTTGCAGCGCAAAAGGCAGGGAAAGCTGCTCGTCACCGGAATTCAGTTTCAGCCCGATTGATGCTTGTAAAGCAGAGTCTGCCATACTTGGATGAAGAACAAATTTGTCCAGCGTGTGAGACACACCAAGAGGCAGGGAAAGCTCTGCCAAGGCTTGATTACGGCCAATATAAAGCCGATCTATTCCTTGAAAACCAGGTCCGTAGTCAATGCCGATTGCCTTAAATAATTCATAACATTGCTCGTGGGAAAGGGTGCTTAGACTGCATTGATCTTGAAGCATGCTGATATCCTGAACTGGAATACCTCCTGCTCGGCTGATTGCAGCACTGCCTTGACAGTGTATTTTCCGCCCATTGTGCCCATCCGCAGTATAGATGTTAAAGGCCATCTCACCGTCCTGCTGGGGATCTAGACTGATATCGGCTTGAATAGGCTTCCCGCCCGCCACAATCGGCTGCACCCACACAACATTTTTGATATGGATAACAGCTTGCTCATCTTTGAGTTCTCTCACTGCTCTCGAAACGGCGGCATGAACCATCTCAAGATATGCTACACCCGGCATGACTGGGCTTCCCTTCACCTTATGATCGGTGAAAAAGAACTCAGCACCTGTAAAGGTCGAGCTGAAACGCTGCTCTGACAAATCGGATGTGTTGGACTGTACTAGCGGGTGCAATGCTGCTGTTTCGAAACTATTTGGTTCATGATGCGTGACTGCTTCTTCTTTCATATCCGTTATCCAGTAGCGTTCTTTTGCAAATGGATAGGTTGGGAGGCTGATGCGTTTCGGCTGTTTGCCGCCATACAGTTTACTCCAATCTATTTCCATGCCTTTTATCCATAATTCAAGCAGCCTTTCATATGTTCCGGGCTCCCAGCTGCTTTTGAGCGTTTTCTGTATTTCATCATCTGATCTCAATGTCTGTACAATCCCTTTGTCCGCTCTGCCTGACATGTACTGCGTACTCGCATGTCCGGCTATAAAGAGGTTCAGTTTTTCCAGCAAGTCCTCCGCCGAGACAGCGATGATCCCTAATCTTTCCTCCATTGGATCACGCCCTTCTTGGAGTGTATAAGCAATATCAGTGAGATCACGAGATGTGACAGGTTGGCCGCTGATAAAGTCTGCTAATTGCTGGGCTTGGTCTTTCAGACGATTTTCATCCTTTGCTGACAAGATAAAGATGCCCGGGTGTTGTGCTGTCACAGCTGGCGCTTGTGCAGATCGAGTGGTTTCTTTTGGAATATATTCCTCAATGACCACGTGGGCATTGACGCCGCCTATGCCAAATGAACTAATGCCGGCGCGCCGTGGCAGCTCTCGGCCAGCTTCATCCTGCAGCACTTCCCACTCTTTGGATTCCTGCACAATATAAAACGGGCTGCCTTCCAGTCTGATATACGGATTGATGGTTTCACTGTACAGGCTTTTTACAAGCGTCTTATGTTTTAGCTGCAATAACACTTTAATGACACCCGCCACACCGGCCGCCAGTGATAAATGACCGATGTTTGTTTTCGCTGACCCAAGTCCGCAATGGCTGCCTTGAACAGCCGGGTCACCCGTTTTTTCATACAGCTCTTGAAATGCCGCTTTCAGGCCGTTGATTTCTACTGGATCACCAAGCTCTGTTCCGGTTCCATGCGCTTCAATGTAAGTAACAGTTCTTGGATCGATTCCCGCTTTTTCATATGCTGTTTTTACGACATCCGCCTGAGCCTTCGGATTAGGAGTCGTCAGAGAGTTTGCGCGGCCTCCGTGGTTTACCGCACTTCCTTTGATGACACCGTAAATATGATCACCGTCTCGTTCAGCCGCTGTCAGTTTTTTCAGGAAGAGAATGCCGGCGCCTTCACTGACTGCGAACCCATCGGCTCTATCAGAAAATGTTTTGCACCTTCCTTCTTTACTCAGCGCCCCGGCCTTATCATAAGCGATATGGCCTTGCGGCGTTACGACTGTGTTGACACCTCCTGCAATCGCCATTTCACAGTTTCCGTTTTCAATTGCGCATACCGCATGATGAATGGCGACCAAAGAGCTTGAGCATGCAGTATCTATCGGTTCGCTCGGTCCATGAATGTTCAGGAAATAACTGACCCTATTCGGTCCGGCAGAAGGACTCATATTCGCAGCTGCTGAGCCTTCTATGTCTAGATTTGACAGCAGTGAACTATACCCCGTGTTTCCAGTCCCAATGAAGATGCCCGTTTTGGTTCCTGACAGGCTTCTCGCTGAGTACCCCGCTTCTTCTATCGCCTGCCACGCATAGGTCATTAACAGGCGTTGCTGAGGCTCCATCTGCTCAGCCTCAAGCGGCGATATGCCGAAGAACAATGGATCAAAGTCAGCGACTTCATCAATAAAACCGCCCCATTTGACGTTTGTTTTATTCGATTCTTTTAGAGGGTCTCCGTAATACTCCTGCCAATCCCAGCGGTCTTTTGGAACCTCTGTAATACAATCCGCGCCCGCTTTCAGGTTCTTCCAGTATTCCTCGATGTCCTTTGCCTTCGGGAAAACACCGCTCATCCCGACAATCGCGATAGGCTCAGGCCTATGATCAGCTGTCTTTTCTACTGGCGTTACCGAAGGGTTTACAAAGCGGTTTTCAGTCGAAAACGTCATATTTTTTATATTTTGTTTGACAGGCTGTATCGGCATTTCAGATTCGTTAGACAATTGGGCTGCTGTAAAAGCATTCGGATATTCTTCTGACAGATACGCTCCAAATGCATGAACAGTTGCGTGCTCAAAGAAGATCGTAGGCGTGAGATCCAGCTTGTACTGCTCATTCAGTGTATTTGCGAATTCAGTTAACGTAATCGAATCAAAACCATATTGATTAAACTCCATATCCGTGTCAATCTCTTCAGGTTTGATTTTGAGCAATTGAGAGATTGTTTGCTTCAAAGCTTCTTGAATGTGGTCAAACAAATGGTCTTGACCCATCCTGGCTTCAGGTGTCACCGGTACTTGCGCTGTTTGCATTGGCACATCATCAGAAGACGGCTTTTGAGTCAGCTTTTCCCTCATCATGTCTCTGATCCCTTCCATGACGATGACGTGATCTTTGCCGAATGCCAAACCTTTATACAGCGCCTGAATGCCGGTCTCAGTTCGCATTGGAGTCACACCTGTGTTTTTCAAAGTCATGTTTTCAATTTCTTTATTCGCGCGCATACCGCCTTCTTTCCAGAGCGGCCAATTGATCGACAGCGTTTGCCCATGCCTGTACATGGCGGTCACCAGCTCATTTCGATAAGCGGCATAACTGTCCATAAACGCATTAGCCATCGCATAATCCGCCTGCCCCGCGCTGCCGGCGACACCGGATATTGAAGAAAAGAGGATAAAGAAATCTAACGCGAGATGCTCGGTTGCCTCATCCACATTCACAAGCCCTTTTACCTTAGGAGCAAAAACTTGTGTCAGTTCTTCGTTGGTTTTGTTCATGAGATAGTTATCTTTAATCAGGCCTGCGCTGTGAATGACACCATTCAAGTCTCCGTAATCAGACGTAATGCTTGTGATGAGCCCGGAGGCTTCTTCCGCTTGCGTCACATCAACCCGCCTATATTCTGCTCGGGCCCCTAATCGCTGAAGTTCGTTAAGCTGCGTCTCTTGATCTGCATTCAATGCAGATCTGCCTGTCAGAATGAGCACAGGCTGTTCAGCTTGACGAGCAACCTCTTTTGCAAAAATAAACCCAAGTCCTCCTGCGCCGCCTGTGATGAGGTATACTCCCTTATCTCTCCACGGCAGGCTTATTTCCCGATCAGCCATTTGCATTTCACGCAAATCATTGATGTACCGTTTGCCCTTTTCGTATTTGATGCGCTGATCTCCTGCGTGTCTTTTATTCTCTCTCAGTTTTTCTGCTATACTTTCAATGTTTTCGTTTGAATCGATTTCAATCGTCTGGCCTATCCATTTTTTATTCTCCAGGCTGGCGGTTTTAAGGAGCGCCGATAGCCCTGAAAATGAGTACTGCTTTCTTTCTGCAGAAGTAAGCAGCTGAATCAGGACATTGCCTTGCGGCTTGCTTTTGAGAAGATCCTGTACCGTCTTAAGCGCTTGTTCGGCATAATCTTGGAACCTTTCTGCCAGTCCTTCGCGGAAAGAATCCAAAACGATGCATTCCGCTCCTTTAACTCTTGATTCAATGCTGTCTTTTGTGAGGCCATTCATGTCACAAAGCATGACAATGTGCCGTTCGTAATGAGGCTCAGAATGTTCTTTTTCACAATCCTTAGGCACCCACTTTTCTTCAAACATCAAGGTTTCCAGCATTTGATCAGGTTCCGTCGATCCATTTCCGCCTTCCGCTGCTCTGAAAGATAATCCTTTCAGCCGTACGCAAACTTTGCCGTTCTCATCTAACATATCAATATCCCGTTTTTGCACCTTATCAGTTGCCTTGCTGCCTTGACTGTATCTTGCGTATACCCACATTTCTGACGAGCATGCTCCGAAGACTTCAAGCTCCTGAACCGCAAAAGGCAGGGTCAGTTGGTTATCTCCGGCGCCTGTCAAAATGCTTGACGCCTGCAAAGCAGAGTCCATCAGCCCCGGATGCATGTTGTATTGGCTGAGCGTATTTAAAGCAGACGGATGCAATGACAATCTTGCTAAAACAAAATGTTCGGCTGTATAGATTTTTTCCATGCAGCGATAAGCAGGACCATATTCAAAACCGATCATTTGATAGGTGTCATATACTTCGTCAACGCTGAAATGGCTTTGCTGACACTGCTCCCGCAAGGACTGCAAATCAACCGCCGGCTGATTTGCAGCAGGACTCAATACAGCGCTGCCTTGACTGTAGACGATTGACTGTTCGCCCGCAATGTCTGGATTACCGTAGATTTCATAGGAAATCTCACCATTTTCCTCCGGTAAAAGCTTAATGTGTACGTGCTGAGGCTGGCCCTCTACAACAATGGGGCGCACCCACACCGCGTTCTTTAGCTTCATGGTGCACGGAACACCTTGTACCTCTGCCGCCTGCTCAACGGCAGCCCGCGCCAATTCAAGATGCGCCACTCCCGGCAAGATCCGTTGGCCTTTGACTACATGATCGGCAAGGAAAAACTCTTCTCCCGTATAGATTGAGCTAAACCTTTGTTCCGAGAGGTTCGATGTGTTTTGATGCATTAATGGATGCAGCACGGCTGCGCCAAGGCGGGAAGTGTCTTTGTTTGCTACAGGGCTGCCGCTTTTTTCTATATGATCAGAGATCCAATAACGGTCTTTTGCGAAAGGATATGTCGGCAAGCTGACACGCTTAGGCACATTCTCGCCATACAGTTTCGTCCAGTCTGCATCAAACCCTTTTACCCATAATTCAAGCAGTTTTGCGTACTTTCCCCGTTCCATCCATTTTTCGACGGCTTCTTGAATCTCTTCGTCCTCTGTCAGCATTTGCAGTGTGCCTTTATCAATCCTGCCTCTAAATAAATCTTCCACATCGCTTTTGCCTGCTGCAAAGTCTTTTAACTTTTGCTGCAAATCCTCAACGGAACCGGAAATAATCCCAAGACGTTCTTCCATCGCGTCCCGTCCTGCTTGCAGGGTATAAGCGATGCGTGTAAGATTTGCGTCTCTATATGTTTCCTTATCAAGCGCATCAGCCAGCTGCTGTGCCTGTTCTTTTAGCCGCGCTTCATTTTTAGCCGATAAAACGAAGATACCCGGATGTTCAGGTGTGATGGACGGTATCATCTCATCGGCTGCTTCTGGAATATATTCCTCAATGATCACGTGGGCGTTTACGCCGCCGATCCCAAATGAACTGACACCTGCTCGGCGAGGCAGCTCTTCTCCCTGTTCATTTTTCAGCGCTTTCCATTCTTCCGTTTCCCGTACGATATAGAACGGACTGTTTTTCAGCTGAATGTACGGATTCACGGTTTCGCAGTGAAGACTTTTCGCTAAGGTTTTATGCTTAAGCTGCAATAATATTTTAATGACCCCTGCTGCACCTGCTGCCAGCGATAAGTGGCCGATGTTTGTCTTCACAGACCCCAGTCCGCAATAAGGATTGGCTGATGCATCGCCTTCATTCATGCCCAATGCTTGAAAAGCTGATTTCAATCCGTTAATTTCAACCGGGTCTCCAAGCTCCGTCCCGGTTCCGTGCGCTTCAATGTAGGTCACGGTTTTCGGATCGATACCCGCTTTTTGATATGCCGACTGAATGACATCCGCCTGCGCCTTCGGATTAGGCGTCGTTAAAGATGCTGCACGGCCGCCGTGATTAATTGCGCTGCCTTTTATGACTCCGTAAATGTGGTCTCCCGCTTCTTCAGCCGCTTTTAACTTTTTCAGAAACAGGATGCCGGCCCCTTCCCCATGAGCGAAACCATCGGCTTGATTTGAAAATGTCTTGCATTTCCCTTCTTTACTGAGCGCACCGGCTTTATCAAAGCTGATATACACCTCAGGAAGGATAATCGTATTCACGCCGCCTGCTAATGCCATCTCACAAGTGCCTTCCTCAATTGAAGAGATGGCGTGGTGGATCGCCACCAATGAGCTGGAGCATGCTGTATCAATCGGTTCGCTCGGCCCATGAAGATTCAGGAAATAACTGACCCGGTTCGGCCCGACTGAAGGGCTCGTATTGGCTGCCGCTGAGCCTTCTATTGCCGAGTTGGCTTTTGACAAAAGGGAGCTGTACCCTGTATTTCCGGTTCCAATGAAGACGCCTGTTTTTGTGCCTGACAGACGTTTCGCCGAATATCCTGCATCTTCGATCGCTTTCCAGGCGTAAGTCAACAGTAAGCGCTGCTGAGGTTCCATTTGTTCAGCTTCACGCGGGGAGATGCCGAAGAATAATGGATCAAAATCGGCAATTCCGTCGATAAAACCGCCCCATTTTACATTCGTTTTATTGCCTTCCTTCGCCGGATCCCCTTCATATTCCCGCCAATCCCAGCGGTCTTTCGGAATTTCCGTCATGCAGTCTTGGCCCTCTTTTAAAGCCTCCCAGAACGCATCAACATCTTTCGCCATAGGGAAAATCCCGCTTATGCCTACAATCGCAATTGGCTCATGGCCAGCTTCACTTTGTGCGGCGTTTGGCAGTATGACTTGCTGCTTTCGGCGTCTTTTAGCTTTGACATGTAAGGGTTGCTCCTGTTTGGCAGCAGGCTGAACCTGAGCCGATACAGCGCGCACAGCAAATGTGTTCGCAAATACCGCTTGATATTCTTCGGCCAAATGCTTGCCAAACGCATGAATCGTCGGGTAGTCAAAAAAGACGGTTGGCGTCAGCTCTAACTTATAGGCGCGGTTCATATGGTTTGTGAATTCCGTCATTGAGATAGAATCAAATCCATACACCGTCATCTCGGCATGATCATCAATCGTTTCAAGCTTGACCTTTAACAGCTTGGCGACCTCCCGTTTTAACATCGCCTTTACTTTATCCAGCAAACTGTCTGTATCAATGCTTTTTACTTGGTCAGTCAAGTTCTCTGTTTCCTTCTTTTCCATAGGTGCTGAGACGGTTTTTGCGAACATGTTTTGTTTTATCTTATGCCCATCGCCTTCAATCACCATGACTTGGTTTGCTTCGGAATGAAACGCTTGATATAATGCCTGAATTCCTTTTTCTGCTCTCATCGGAACAATCCCGGCCAGTTGCACAAGCCTTTTCTCTGTTTCTTGGTCGACCTTCATGCCGCCCTCTCTCCATAACGGCCAGTTTATGGAAAGTGTCTTTCCGTGCCGCTGGCTGATTTCGGCAAGCCCATTTCGATAGCCTGCATACATATCCATAAATACATTGGCTGCCGCATAGTCAGATTGACCAATGCTTCCTAAACTTCCTGAAAGAGAGGAAAAGAGAATAAAGAAGTCCAATGGCAAGTCCTTGCTCGCTTCGTCTAGGTAAACAAGCCCTTTTACTTTAGGCGCCAGCACGTCGTGCAGGTCTTCTGCCGGTTTATTGACCATGTAGCTGTCTTTGATGATTCCCGCGCTATGAAGAATGCCGTCTAGACGGCCGTACGTTTTCTGAATTTCGTCGATGAGCTGGCAGACTCCAATCTTATCGGACACATCTGTTTGCCGATAGGTGACCTCAGCCCCCTTGTCGCGAAGCTCTTTAAGCTTTTTCCTTTTGCTTTCGCTAAGAGGTGAGCGGCCTGTCAAAATGACTGTCGCATTCTTCGTTTGTTCCGTGATTTCGTTTGCAAAAATAAGGCCTAATCCTCCGGCACCTCCTGTAATGAGATAAACGCCATCGTCTTTCCACGGCTTGCTGATGTCACGGCTGGCCGTTTTGATGTCACGCCAATCAGCAATGTACCGAGTGCCGTTTTGATATTTGATATATGAATCGCTGCTCATTTGATTTTCTTTCAGTTTGCCAGCAATGCTTTCTCCGCTTTCTTCACTGCTGACTTCAATCATTTGGCCGGTTAGTTTGGCATTTTCCTGCCCTGCTGTTTTCAGCAGTCCTGTCAGCCCTGAAAACACCTGCTGTTCTCCTTCGGAAGAGGTTACGACCTGAATAAGCGTGTCGCCTTTCGATTTCGTGCGAATGAGCTCTTGTACCTTTTTAAACACTTGTTCCGTATATGAATGGAAACGCGCCTCCATTGAAGAAGGCCTTGCTTCCAGGCTGAAAACATGGACACCCTTGAGTACTGCTTCAATCTGTTTTCTCGTCTCTTGATCATATTCACATAGGAACACGAGGTGCTCTGCATATTTTTTTGGACCTGCTCCGTCAGCTGCCTTTTGTTCTTGCCAAACGGGCTGAAGCAATAAAGTTTCAGCGTTCATTTTTGATGGTTCGGTTTGTATATCAGCCTCCATTACTCTCGTCGAAAAACCTTTCATCCGCACGTAAATCGTGCCATGCTCATCGCATAGATCGATATCGACTTTCTGTATCAGATCCCCCGGTTTGTTTTTCGAATTGAATTGAACATAAACCCACATGTCAGAAACGCATTGCTGAAAGATCTCAAGTTCCTCCAAGGCAAATGGGAGTGCCGCCTTAAAGTCTTCACTGCGTGAAAGCTCCGCCCTAACGACGTTTTGCAAATATTCAGCCGCCTGTAACGCCCCATCCATTACACTTGGATGAAGAACATAATCGTCTGACGTATGCATGACAGATTCCGGCAGTGATAATTTGGCAAGCAGCTGGCCATCGCCTTTATATACGGCTTCTACACTCTTGTAGCCAGGACCGTAATCGGCACCGATCATTCCTTCATAAAACAGGGCAGCGTCCAACCTGTTTTGATCACATCGGTTTTTGATCTCAGCAAGATCCAGCGCTTTTTCTTGCTTTATCTGAATCAATTCCGCTATCCCCTGGTTATATACAACCGGTTCTGCATCAGCAGATTCCGGCTCACCATACATCCGATAAAGAATATGTCCGCCGTCTTCATCATAAAGTCCGATGTTTACTTGAACTGGCTCATTTCCTGCTACAACTGGACGCATCCAAACAACATTTTTCAGGCGGATTCCGGTTTCTTGACCTTCTAAACCGCCAATTCCTTGTTCTATCGCGGCTCTTGCCATTTCAAGCGTGACCGCTGCCGGCAAAATTGCCATGCCTTTAATGATATGCTCGGCAATAAAATACTCTTGTCCTGTAAAGATGGAGCTGAACCGCTGCTCTGACAGAACCGATGTATTATGGTGCACCAAAGGATGCAAACACGATGGTTCAATTGTTGTTACATTGCTGGTGCTGCTTTCAGGCCAGTACCGTTCTTCAGCAAAAGGGTACGTCGGCAAACTGATACGGCGCGGCTTCGTATTTGGATAAAGTCTGCGCCATTCAACATGAAAGCCTTTTGCCCACATCTCAGCAAGCTTTTTCAATTTTTCTTTTGATATTCGTGATGAAGCCAGTTCTTCTGCTTCAGCGTTTCCAAGCAGCTGTTCAGCGGATGTCATTCTCGTTTTTTCTCCTTGGATACTGCCTTCTGCTAGGGTCTTTCCATTCACAAAAGCTTCCAGCTGTTGTTTCCATTCTTCCAGATCGTTCACCATAAAAATGATCCTGCTGTCCATTGCTTCCCGTCCGACCTGGAAGGTGTATGCAATATTTCTTAGAGACATATGCGCTTGCTCGTTTTGACTGATATAGATCAGCAGTTCCTTCACGTATGCTAGGAGCCGCTCGCTATTTTTTGCCGATACAGGAATGAGATAGGGCGGATTGCCTTCGTTCTCCGCTCTCATATCAGAGATGTTTTCATATTGCTCAAAAATAGCATGGGCGTTAGTGCCGCCAAGACCGAATGAGCTCAGAGCCGCCCGATGGACACCTTCTCGTTTCTCTAATGGCTTTCGTTCACGGACTACATAAAAAGGCGAGCTTTCAAACTTTATATTCGGATTCGGCTCAGTGCAGTTGATGGTCGGTGCAAGTTCATTATGGTATAAGCTCATCGCAACTTTAATGCATCCGGCTAGCCCGGCAGCTGTATCCAAATGGCCGATATTCGTTTTCACTGAACCAATTCCGCAAAATTGTTTTTTGTCCGTGTATTGCTTGTACACTTTATTTAATGCGGACATTTCAATAGGATCGCCTAATTTCGTTCCCGTTCCGTGCGCTTCAATATAGCTGACCGTTTCGGGATGAATGTTGGTTTGCTCCAATACATGCTGTATCACTTCTGTTTGGCCTTTTACACTTGGCGCATAGAAGCCGGCCTTATCTGCCCCATCATTATTGATGCCTATTCCGCGCATAATGGCATAAATATGGTCTCCGTCTTTTACGGCATCCACAGCTTTCTTCAGCAGGATAACCGCTACGCCTTCGCCCCCCGCCATTCCGTCTGCTGAAGCATCGAAGGCCTTAACATGTCCGTCGCTTGAAAAATTCAACCCGTTTTGGTGCACGTAGCCGATCGCTGATTGTGCGTGCAATGTTGCGCCTCCGACAAGCGCATATTGAGATTCACCTGATGTCAGGCTTTTGTATGCCTGATACAAGCCGACTAGTGATGAAGAGCAGTTAGAATGAACAAAGTAGCTTGGCCCTTTTAATCCGAGCTTATTTGAGATCATCGTCGGGATGGTTCCGCTTTGGGCTAAAACCCATGAGACATAGCCATCAGGTGATTCATGCCCTTCTATTGCCTCCTTCGGCAATAACGTTCTGTATGAATTGCTGCTTGCAGACATATATACACTTGTAGCCGGAATCTCATTTGCCACATATCCTGCGTCCTCAATCGCTTTCCAGGAATGCAGCAATAAAAGGCGGAGCTGAGGGTCCATATACTCAGCATCTCTCGGAGAAATTTGAAAGAAACCAGGGTCGAATAAATCTTTCCCCTCAATCGCAGATTGCACAGGCACATAGTCAGGATGTTGAATCAGTTCTTCCGGAACTCCGTTTTCGCGAAGCTCTTCTTCAGAGAAGAACTGAATGCTTTCTTTGCCTTCTTTGATACGATTCCAAAAGTCATGATGATGCTTCGCCTCAGGAAACTGGCAGGATATCCCCACAATCGCAACACTATCGTCAAAATAGGAAGGAATCGTCTGCTGCGAGTATTTTCCATCTTCTTTGAGATCATGATTGTCTTCAATTTGAGTTATGGCTTGATCTGCGTTTTTCATTTCCAAAATGTATTGGCTTATGGCACGGATCGTGGAATGCTCGAATAGCTCAGTGACACTAAACTCACAATCCAATTCTTTTTTGATTCGTTCAGCCACGGCTACAGCCAGAAGCGAATCGCCGCCCGCATCGAAAAATCCGTCTTCCAGCCCAAAGCCGCTGACCTTGAGCGTTTCCTCCCAAATATGAAGCACCTGATCCTCTATTTCCGTTAACTGCAATTGATTTGATTTCTTTCTTTTGAAAACGATCTCGCGTTTTTCCAGTTCTTTACGGTCCACTTTCCCGCTAGGCGATAACGGCATCTTATCTAAGCGGATAAAGTGTGAAGGTATCATATATTCCGGCAGACTGGATTTTAGATGCCGGCGCAATTTTTTTGGATCTGCAGGGGAATGTCCGCTTTTCTCTGTATAATAAGCAGCGAGCTGTTGATGGCCTTCCAGCTGCTTCACCACAACCGCCTGATCTAAAATGCCCGGAAATTCACCCAGCTTTATTTCAATTGCGCCAAGCTCGACGCGAAAACCGCGTATTTTGACTTGGCTGTCAATCCGTCCTAAATACTCTATGTTGCCGTCAGGAAGCCATCTTGCTGAATCACCTGATTTATAAAGCTTGGTCCCCGGTTCAAACGGATTATCAATAAATTTTTCAGCCGTAAGGCCAGGCTTATGATAGTAGCCTCTTGCCAAACCGGCTCCCGCAATACAAAGCTCACCTGGTTTTCCGATCGGGACAGGCTTCAAATGCCGGTCCACAATATGAATTTTCACATTGGAGACAGGCTTTCCAATCGGTGTATAGTGACTTGCGATGTCTCCTTTTCCGCATCCGAAATACGCAGCGTAAATGGCGGCTTCCGTAGGTCCGTAAATATTTTCAACACGGCAGTTTTTAAAGATCGATACCGCCTTTTTCACTAATTCTTTAGGGAAAGCTTCGCCTGCAACCATCATATACTTGAGCGGTCCATCCTCTGTGAGCTGCTTGTTGTCTTTCGCCGTTTCTAAAAAGACATGCAGCATAGCCGGCACAAAATTAATGTGGCTCACTCGGTATTTTTCTATATAATCCATACACAGCTGCGGTGATTTTTCTCCATTAGGCGGAAGAATCACAAGGTGGCCGTTTCCGATAAACCATCCGAATAATTCCGAAATCGATACATCGAACACATAGTTCGTTTTCAGTAAATATGCATCCTCAGCAGTCACGGGATAGTGAGATTCTAGAAAATTCAGGGTATTCATAATGCTTCGATGCTCTACCATTACCCCTTTAGGCTGTCCTGTGCTTCCCGATGTGTAAATGATATAGGCGAGATGCTCCGGTTTTACTTCCCGCTTTAAATCGCTGCTTTGCTGATCTGTATAACCGTTTCGGCAAGCCAACTCGATATCGATTGCTTTTACATCGCTGCCAGTTAATCGGCTGATCGAATGACGAACGTTAGGTTGGGTCAGGACAATGGATGCCTGACTGTCTTCGAGCATGTACTTTAACCGTTCTTGCGGGAAGCTTGGATCTAACGGCACATACGTTCCGCCGGCTTTCAGTATTCCTAAAATCCCGATAATCATATCAAACGAACGCTCTGTACAAATTCCAACAGGGTGTTCAGGTCCAACCCCCTGATGTTGAAGATAGACTGCCACAGATGTGCTTTTTTCATCTAGTTCTTTATATGTAAGAGACCTGTCTTCGAAAATCACAGCAACCGCATCCGGGTTTTGTTTCGCTTTTTCCTCGAATACTTCATGTATACACTTGTCATTTGGCGTGTTTGTCCCTGTCGCATTCCATTGTTCCAGCAAACTATTTTGTTCTTGATTTAACTGAAAAGAGTAAGTTTCAAGCGGCAAAGACGGATCCTCCATCATGTGCTGCGCGAGCTTCATATAGTTCTCCATCATACCTTCAATGGAGGACAATTCATATAGATCAGGATTGTACAAAAGATGAAGCACTGTATCATTTTCTTGCTCATATATTTCGAGTGCCAGCTCAAATTCTCCCTCTTGCCGAATATCCTCCATATATTCAATGCCAAGCGTTTGATATGATTCGAGCACTTTTTGTAAGCCTGTTGTCTGAAAGAAGTTTTGGTACAGAAAGGCTGTTTGAAAAACCGGCGAATCCGCTGCCGAGCGGTCTACATTCAGCTCTCTTACCAATGCAGGGAACGGATACGCCGCATGGTCCAGACCGTCAGCCATTGTCAGCTGCAGCTCCCGAATGAATGCTGTAAATGGCTGAGATCCGAGATTCCTGCTCCGAACAGCCATCATGTTGATAAAGTATCCGATAGTAGATTCAAAACCATCTTCTGGCCGCCCCATTGTTGGGACGCCGACAATGATATCCTTTTGTTTTGTATAATGATGCAGCAATACTTTGTAAATGGACAGCAACACAACCGATTCATTCACTTGATACGTGCGGGCAAACGATTTGATTTGTTTTCTCAGGTAATGGGGGAGCAAGCTTTTATAAGCTTGCCCCTTGAATTTTCGCGCGGAAGACCGCGGACGGTCAGCCGGAAGATCAAGAACTGGCAGATTCCCAGACAACTGTTCTTTCCAGTAAGCGAGATGCTCTTCCCCTTCTCTGCCATTCAGCATCCGGGTTTCCCATTTGACAAAATCATAATAATCAGCCGTTAGCGTCTGCTGCACCGGTTCAACCCCATTCAGCAAATGTTGATACGCCTCGAAAAGCGACGATATCAAAGTCAGCATCGACACACCGTCAAATATGGTATGGTGAATCGTGATGAGCAAAATGCATTCTTCGTTTGACCGCTGAAAAAGATGTGTGCGCCATAACGGACCAGCTTCCAAACGAAAAGGTACTTTTGCTTTTTCTTTTAGAAAAGGCAGTATCTCTGCTGATTTCATATTCGATATATCCTCTTCCTCAAAAGAAAGAGCCTCTGAAGACTGAACCGTTTGAAATGGTATGCCATTCTCCTCTTGAATCACACTGGTTAAAACAGGATATTGTCTCTGTACAAACAGAAGGGCTTTCTTGAACGTCTCTGCATGTATTGGTTTAGTGATGCGAAAGCATAAAGGAATATGATAAGCACTCATTTCAGGAGACATTTTTTGAAGCATCCACAGCCCTTTTTGCCCTTCTGAAAGCGGGCTTTTGAACTGCCGCTTCATGCCTTGAAGATGTTGTTCCACCTCAGAAATGGTTAATTCTCCTGATCTGAAGGCATCGAGAATTTCTTTATGATTCATACGATTTACTCCCTTCTATGATGTTTTGCACACTCTTAAAATCCAGTTTTCCTTGCGCCACCTCTTGCATCAATCCGATGATTTGCTCGTCTGTATACGTTTTTGTTTGATGTGCTGCCGCGCTTTGATTGCGTTTTTCAGCTTTTAACGCCAAATGAGCGGATAAATCTTGGACTGTCTGATATTCAAGGATTTCCCGGCCAGTCACCTTCATCTGCGTGATTTTTTCGATATGACGCATCAATTTTCGGCCAAGAATTGAATCCATTCCATAATCCAAAAAGTTTCTTTTGAAGCTTATTCGCTCCTCAGATATGCCCAACTCTCGTGCTAAAAATTGAACAATGATCTTTTGAATGTGTGTTTCGCCATTAGGCTCGTCAATCTCTGTTTTCATGTCTTGTATATGCGGTTTAGCGGCCTTTGTTTGATGATTCCCTGACGAAACCCAATACCGCTCCCTTGCAAACGGATAGCCAGGTAAAGGAACCATCCGAACGTCATCGCCTTCATGAAGGAGTTCCCACGGGATCTGATATCCTTTCACCCAACATTCCGCAATGTTTTCCAAATTTCTTTCTTTTGCGAGTGCTTGCAGGAATGCTTCATCCTGTTTTACTAACACCCCTTCCGTATGTCCTATATAAAGGGATGCCTGTTGGCCTGATACCTCACCATTCTTCATTGCTTCCGCATATTCCTTCAATTTTCGCACCAATTGCTCCTGATTGTTTACAACAATCGCGAGCCTCGCTTCCATGGCTTTTCTTCCAGCCTGAAGTGTATATGCAACATCAGGTAAAGATAGGTTCTGATTCTGCTCAAGATACACTATCATGCGGCTGACAGCATCCTGAAGCCGATCGTCATTTTGGGCCGATAGCACGATAACCTGCGGGCATTCAGCTGACTCTTTATGCCGCTGTGTGAACGGCTGCTCATCCGGGATGTATTCTTCAATGACTGCATGGGCATTGGTGCCGCTGATACCTGTCGTGCTGATGGTTCCCATCCTCGGATTCTGATTTTTCCTGATCCATGGAAGGTTCTCTTTGCAAAGCACAAACGGGCTTTCTTTAAACTGAATATACGGATTGTCCGCTTTACAATGATGAGTAGCCGGAATCGTCTGGTTTTTTATTGCCATCAGCATACTGATTAAAGCAACCACCCCTGACGCTGCAAATGTGTGTCCGATTAAAGGTTTAATCGAGCTCATCATGCAGAATTGCTTCTGCTTCGTATATTTGCTGAACACGCTCGTTAACGCTTGGACCTCAAGCGGATCACCAAGATTCGAGCCGGTACTGTGCGCCATCACATATTGAATGTTGAGCGGGTTGATTTCATTTTTTTCATAAATGTTCTCGATCAATTCTGTCTGGCTAAAAGGATTTGGTGCCGTAATGCCATTGGTTTTGCCATCGTAATTCACACCGCTGGCCTTTATGCAGCCATAAATGTGATCATTATCTTCAATGGCCTTTGATAATGGTTTCAGGAGAACAGCAGCCACCGCTTCACCTGGCACCAGACCATTGGCATCTTGGTCAAATACTTTACATTGTCCGTTCGGAGACAGCATTTCGGCTCTTGTCAGCGCCTCAAATGACATTTGAGAAATATTCAGGCTGACGCCGCCGGCTAAAGCCATTTCACAATCTCCCTGACGGAGGGCTGAACATGCCTGATGAATCGCCACAAGTCCAGATGAACATGCTGCTGTCAATGCCATATTAGGTCCTTTTAGATCTAATGCGTATGCGATTCGCGCAGATAATGTGGCGTTTTGTGTTCCGTTAATGTAATCTGTATCTCCGGTTAAATGCGCATATTCTCCTTCTTCCACACCTACGTAAACACCGCAGGATTTTCCTTTTATTCGATGTCCCATATAGCCAGCATCTTCAAATGTGTGCCAAGCTTCCTCTAGAAAGATGCGCTGGCGCGGGTCCATGCTTTCAGCTTCTTTAGGCGATATTTGAAAAAACAGCGGATCAAATCGGTCTATGTCCTTCAAAAATGCGCCCCATCTCGGCACTGCTTTTTCTGGACCTCCGTTAGCTCCACCCCAGTCCAAGCGTTCTTTCGGGATGGCAGTGATACAATCTTTCCCGTTTTTCAGATTGTCCCACAGCTCCATGACCGAATCAGCTTGAGGAAATCTGCCGCTCATTCCAATAATGGCGATAGGCTCAGCGTGAACCTGCCGGACGCTTTTTTTGCTGGTATCCAGTTCTGCAGGAACCGGAGCATCATCTTCAGGATTCTTTTGTGCCTCAGGTGCATCATCCCGGTAAAATGCTTCGATCAGCTCTTTGTGATCCGTTAAGAAGAAACGGATTAATTCCTGTAAAGTCGAGTACCCAAAAAATAAAGCCGGTGTCACTTCGATGTTGAAATGCTTTGATAATACAGTCGAGAATTTAGCCAAATAGATCGAATCAAATCCGAAGTCGGCCCAATTTTTGTTCAAATCCAGCTTGTCCTTTGAGATTTTAAGCAATGTGTGAATACGCTCTTTCAGATCGTGTTCTAAACGTTTTTCAACGCTTAGCGTTTTTACCTCGTCTCTTTTTTCTAGTACAGCTGGGGCTTGAATGGCGGGTTCCGGAATAGCTGATTCGGTCATTCCTAAAAAGCGGCTGACCCGGCTGGCCTGACCGGCTATCACAAGATGCTGAGCATCCTGCTGAGACAGGATGTGTTCGAATAGGCGAATGCCTTCATCGGCTTCTAAGAAGCGCTGGCCGCTTGATTTCAGGTACAATTCGGTTGTTTCTTCATCACCGATCTTCATTCCGCCATCTTTCCATACAGGCCAGTTGATGACATACGTTTTGCCGCTATGAAGCCCATTTCTGTACTGTGCATAGGCCATTTGGAATCGATTCCCGATCGCATAATCACAACAGCCAAAATCTCCTAAAACCGCAGAAGACGAAGAAAAATAACAAACAAAATCAAGGATTTCATTTTTAAGCCATTCATCAAGCGCTATCGTACCGCTGATTTTCGGTTCAATGATGCGCTGGAAGCTATCGATCTCTTTATCAAAAATAGCAGAATCGCTCTCGATACCAGCTGCATGAATAACGCCGTTGATGGCGCCAAATCGGTCTTTCCCTCGTTTCACGCAGTCTCCCATCGCGATAGGATCAGAAACATCTGCCTCTGCATACATGGCTTCGCCGCCTAGATCCTTTAATTCTTTTATTTGCTTTTGCTTCTCGTCATTGAAAGGCGACCGCCCTGTCAAAATAAGGTTTGCGGCATAGTTTTTAGCCAAATGCTTGGCGAATAAATAACCGAGCCCTCCTAAACCGCCTGTCATCAGGTAAGTGCCGCCAGACTTCAATTTGCTGTCGTTCGGTTGTATGGTGGTCTGTTTAATGTGACATACACATCGTTTCCCATTTTGATACAAAACGGTTTGTCCAGTTAAGGCCTGTAATTCCGTCCATATTTTACGTGCCCAATCATCCATCGATTCTTGATCTGCCGGCTGAAAGATTCCAGTCACTTTCGTATGTGGAAAAACAAGCCCGAGTGAGCGTTCGAAGCCAATCCATGATTCCAGATAGCTCCGGTCAAGACCATTTTCAAAACGTCCCGCCAGCAGCAGCCGTGAAGGATGGAGCTTTGCTGCGGACATCCCTTGTAATAAATAGACAATGCATGAATGGTCCTTTATATAGCTCTCATCTTCCGCGGGCCACATATAGAGAATTGCATCTGGCTCTCCATGTTCCTCCTGAATGCTCTGGAAGGCTTTTTCAAAAGTGACAGGTTCTTGCCTCACAATCTGATAGCTGTATTGAGACTGTTTGCTGTACACCTCACCCTGCGAAATAAAAATGACCTTGGTGTCTAGATCAACGTTATTTACAGATGAAGCGAAGGCGTTTTGCTTTTCTCTATCCGTCAGAAAACAGATGAGCGTTTTGAAGCGTTTCGATGTGATAGTTGCCGGTTCTTCTTTCCACACCTCTTGAAAAGTCATAACCTCAAAATGCTCTTCTGTTTGCTGTTCTTTAGACGCTGGGGCCTTTGCCTGATCTGGTGCCCAATAACGTTCTCTTGCAAATGGATATGCGGGAAGACTGATCCGGACAGGCGTATTTGTTCCATACAGCTTATCCCAGTCAAAATACAAGCCTTTCACCCAAAGATCCAGCAGTTTCGTGTATTTCCCTTTGCTCATCCATGCCTCTATGATTTTTTCTGTATCTTCATCTGCCGATAAGACCGCTAATGCTTTTTTGTTCTCATCGATGCGATCCAGGTACAGGCTGTCTGCTTTATTTTCGATAAAATCGCTCAGCTTTCTCTCAAGATCCTCTAATGATTCCGCTATAAAGCCCAGCCGTTCCTCCATTGCTTCACGACCCGTTTGCAAAGTATAGGCGATCCTGATCAGATCTGTTTTACAGTACCTTTTTTCTTGAATGGCTGTGAGCAGCTGTTCCGCTCTCTCTTGCAGCCTTTCCCTGTTTTTCGCTGACAGCACAATCAGCGCAGGAGGAAAAGCTTCAGGCGTTTGCGCTTCTGTTTGCGAAATATACTCTTCAAGGATCATATGAGCATTGGACCCTCCAGCGCCAAAACTGCTCAATCCGGCGCGTCTCGGCACCTCCTGTCCGTCAATCACCGGGCGCTTCCATTCACCAAGATGCTGCTGAACGACAAATGGAGTATGGCTGAATTCAATATTTGGATTCAATCGCTGAGAATGCAATGACGGCGCAATTTGACCGTATTTAAACTGAAAAAGTATTTTTGTCAGTCCTGCAATTCCAGCTGCACTTTCACAATGACCGATATTTGATTTACTGGAGCCGATCGCGCAAAACTGTTTCTCCAGCGTATCTTCCTCAAATGCTTTTGTTAATCCCGCTATCTCAATCGGATCACCTAATGCGGTGCCTGTTCCATGCGCCTCCAGATAACTGATAGTTCGGGCAGGAATATTGGCGCGCTCAATCGCTTCTTTAATCAGCTGTGCCTGTGCATGAGGATTTGGAACCGTATATCCATTTGTTTTTCCTCCGCTGTTAATCGCACTTGCCTTTATCACACCGTAAATATGGTCTCCGTCTGCTATTGCATGTTGCAACGGCTTTAACACAATGGCGCCTACGCCTTCACCGTCGACAAATCCATCTGCGTCATCCCCGAAAGATTTACATGTATCACTTGCAGAGAGCATATTCATGACAGATAGGTTCTGATAATGAACCGGGTCAACAACTAGATTGACACCGCCGGCAATGGCGCAATCACTCGATCCGCTATAAATGCTTTCCAGCGCTAGATGAATCGCTGTCAGAGAGGATGAGCAGGCTGTATCGACTGCAAGGCTTGGCCCTTGGAAATTCAGCAAATACGATATTCTGTTTGCGATAGACCAATAGCCGTAGCCGGTCGGATAATTTTTGTTCATGACTCCGGCAAAGACGCCGATTTTTCTGCTTGTAGAGAGCGTGTCAGGCGTGTATCCCGCATCTTCTATACTTGCATAAGCGGTTTGCAGAAATAATCGCTCCTGAGGGTCCATTCTTTCTGCTTCAAGCGGAGAAATCTGAAAAAATAATGGATCAAATTTGTCCATATCTTTGATAAAGCCGCCCCATTTCGTATAAATCGACCCTTCTTTTCCTTTTTCTTTATCGTAATAGGCTTTCCAATCCCAGCGTTCTTTCGGAATTTCCTCAATACAATTTCTACCTTCTTTTAGGTTATTCCAAAAGTCTTCAGCTGTCTCCGCCTGAGGAAAACGGCCGGAAATGCCGATAATGGCAACGTCACGGCTGGCAGGAGCGTGTGTTGGCGTTTCTTTCTCCCTGCTGAAGCCAAGCTTGCGATAGCGCCGCATTCCTTTAGCGGCCTGCCCAGATTTTTTTGAAGACTTATTCATGCTTGCGGCCGGTGTCTGTGGGTGAACTTGACGGTCAAGACCTGTCAGTTTCATCAGCGCTTCTGTTTTTGTTTGGATGAAATGCTCAACTAACGCGTCAATCGTTTGGTACTCGAAAAATAAAGTGCTGCTTACATGGTCAAATTCTTTACGCAAGGTATTCGTCAGCTGGACAACGACGATAGAATCAATCCCGTACTTTTCAAGCGGTTCAGATGACTCAATCTTGCTAGCAGGAATTTTCAATGTTTCCCCGATTAGTTTTTTCATATATTCTGTGCTTTTTTCTCTGAGGTGAGCATGATTTGATTGTCCTGTTTTCTCCGAATCTATGTTTTGTGTATTAGCTGGCTCCTTATTAGACGCTAATGAAACATCCTTCTCTGGCGAGATCACAGTTTCCATCAAACGGCGTACCAGCCCGTTGCTAGAGCCAGCGACGATCTGGTGACTGAGATCATGGGCCGCTTCGGCCGGGAAGAAGACAGATTCAAAGCCTTCGCTTTCAAGTGCCGCTTTCCAGCTGCTAGGATATAAGCCTGGGCAGCCGGGAATCCGTACTGCAGGATCTTCATACAGCCACCAGCCTTCCAAGAGACCAAAGGTGATGTGAGGGAACAGG
Organism: Bacillus vallismortis; assembly: GCF_040784915.1. Classification (GTDB taxonomy): domain Bacteria; phylum Bacillota; class Bacilli; order Bacillales; family Bacillaceae; genus Bacillus; species Bacillus subtilis_G. Next base: position 1,935,128 of record NZ_CP160797.1, on the reverse strand, counting down.
CTGTTTCCCGCCATTTCATTCAGCAGCAGCATTCCGTTGTTTTTCATCACTGCTTTTGTATGCCGCAGCGTTTGACGGATATTCTTTGTCGCGTGAAGGACATTGGCTGCAATGACGACATCATAGCCGCCAGCCTCGATTTCCTGCTGGTCAATCGGTTTTTCTACATCAAAAAGCTGATACGTCAGGTACGGATTTTCCGCCCCATATTCCTTTTCAGCATGCAACAAAAATGCTTTGGACAGGTCTGTATAACAGTATTCTTTGATATGGTTTTGATAGGCTTTCAGTTTTTGAAAGATTCCGGCGCTCGTGCCGCCTGTGCCTGCCCCTATTTCCATAATGCGGATGGATGCCTGCGGATCGTGCTTCAGCCGTTCATCCAGATAAGCTATTAACGTATCGGCAAGCAATTTATTAAAATAGTCTGCCACTTTGTTATGCTTATAGATGCCTTCTACTAATTCCATTGAGGACTGAGGAAACATCATATCTGTGGCAGGCACTTTCCCTGTCAAAATATCCGGTAATCCTTTCAGCATGGTTTCTGCTAAAACAACCATTGCTTTTGTATTGCTGTCTTTGAGCCATTTTTCTTTTTTCGCATTCCATTCTTGCCAAATCAGCGCGATATCCTCTGCTGGATCCTTCCTTACCAATGAATCTCCATCTTTCTTAAGATAACCATGCTGCAGAAGGAATTCACTGCTTTGCCGAAGCCACTTTTCATAAAATTCACGAGTCTTGTATTGTTGAAGGCGTTCAATCGATAATCTATGACCATCAAACAGCCCAGCCGTTTGCAGCTGGCCTAACAAAAGTCTGTAAAGAAGATCGTCCAGCTCTTCGTGTGTCACTCTTTGAAATCGTCCTGTTTTCGGCAGGCGCCCCTTCAGGCTTTCAACGTCTGCCGAAGGGTGCTCAGGATAAAGGGTGATGAATTCTTTCTGATTCACGCCTTCGACTGCTACAGGTTTTGTCGTATGAATAAATGCCGTTTGGCTGACTGGTCCAGAAAGCAGTGCTTCTAAAGCCTTCATACCTTCCGCAGGCTCAATTAAGCCTAAGCCAATTTGATTCATGAGCTGTACATACTGTTCATCCTCGGCCGCTTCACTGTTCCCCCAATATCCCCAGTTCATGACTTTTACAGGGCAAGCCCATGTATGAGAAAGTTGGTGAGCAAAAGCATCTGCAAATGCGCAGCCAGAGGCATAATGGCTTTGCTTTACGTTTTTGATATGTGCCACAAGCGAAGAGAAAAACAGAACAAAATCTAAATGCTCCTGTTGGAACACTTGGGCAGTACGAACACTGGCATCCACCTTCGCCGCCAGTCCGGCAGTAAATTCTTCCATCGTCATATTATCCAGACTTTGTTCAGATAAAACCATTGCAGAGTGAACGATCCCGTGAATTTCAGGATGACGCTTTTTCACTTGATCATAAGCCTGCTGCAATGAATGCATATCCGCAGCATCGGCTGTAATATAGTAAGGCTCAGGGCCAAGCGCTGAGAGACGGTCTATTTTCGCCTGGATGGCATCATTGATTTGACTGCGTCCAATCCAAACGATTTGCGCCTGATAGCGGCGGATCATGTACTCACTCCATGCCTCCCCGATGTACCCAGCGCCTCCGATGACCACATATACTCCGCCTGTTCGGTATAGCGTGTCATTTGACGGTGAGTACCGATATGGGATCAATTGCTGCTGATGCCATTGCTGATTCCGATAGGCCCAAGTGTGTCCGAGACGGTCAGCAGGAAGCGTAAACATTTGATGTACCGGCCACATGCAGCCTTCTTCAAGATCAAGAAGACGGATTTTCCAATGCGGATATTCCTTAGCGATTGTGCCCGCGAGTCCATGAATGCTTGCATGAGCGGGGTGAACTTTCTCAGATGGAGTAACTGACTGCGCTTGGACGGTCACAAAAGACCACTCCAGCTTCTTCTCACCATAGCCTAATTGAAGACATGCCTTCACAAGCTTAAATGCCTGAAGAACGGCCTCTTCTTGCCCTTCACTAACGATATTGTCCGGGTGTGACGGGGCCATCCACAATACATGGTCAATGCCTCCGCATGCTTGCAGCTTGTCCGCTATTGCAGAAATGTCATCTGCTGACGGGATATCGATAAAGGAAACCTGCGGATGATGCTGCTTTATTAACATCCGTTCATCTTCAGTACCACCGCATAAAACAGCACGCGTAGCAACAAACAAAGCATTGTCCTCACCATTTGGAGAAACCGGTTCCCAGACAGGGATCATCATCTTATGCCCTGTCAGCGGAGAATCGGCTGCTTGAGGCATGGTCTGCTCTCCATCAAGTGCCCGCATCGAGGCACCCTTCATTCGTACACAAACGTTCCCGTTCTTATCGCATAAATCAATATCATACTTTCTGACTTTGTCGCCCGCTTTACTGTCTGAACTATAACGAATATAAGACCATATCTCCTCAGGACACGGGCTGAAAACATCCATCCCCTGCAAAGCAAACGGGAGAGACAGCTGGCGGGCCTGTGCGTCAGCATTGACTGAGCTGACGATAAAACCGACTGTGGCATGGAAGGCGGAATCCATCAAACTCGGGTGGAGCGTAAAATGCTGCTTGCCGTCTTTTAGAAAAGCGGGTAACGAGATTTTTGCAAGCAATTGATCATGTCCGACAAGTACTTTTTCAATCCCTTGATAGCCCTCGCCGTAGTCAAGCCCAATCTTTCGAAACGCCGTATAGCATTGTTCTGACGTCACTGTATCCAGACTGCATTCTGTCTGTATGGATGCAAGATCTAAAACAGGAGTGTCCGCTTCAGCTGAAATGACTGCACGGCCTTGACTGTGTATCATCGGGGTTTCTTCTTTCATTTCAGAGCTGCTGTAAATGTCAAAGGAAATGTCCCCGTTATCCTCAGGATAAAGGCCAATATGTATTTCTTTTGGTTCACTTCCTATCGTGATCGGGCGGATCCAGACGATGTCTTTAAGCGACACAACTCTTTGTTCACCTTCCAGATCACCCGCAGCTTTTTCCGCTGCTTCCCTTGCCATTTCTAGGCAGGCAACGCCCGGCAGGATTTTCTGTCCCTGCACAACATGATCAGATAGGAAAAATTCTTGACCTGTAAAAACAGAGCTGAAGCGCTGCTCCGTAAAGTCTGACGTATTGCGGTGCACCAGCGGATGTAAGGTATGATCTACTATGCTGGTTTTTGTTTCAGGAGCTGGTATCCAGTAGCGCTCCTTTGCAAACGGATAGGTCGGAACACTGATTTTAAGCGGTTTGCGATCGCCATATAGCTCGTTCCAGATCACCCGTTTTCCTTGAACCCATGATTCAGCTATTTTCTTCAATTCGCTGTTTGTTGATGTTGGTCCGGCGGCCTCCTGATCCTCCTTGGTTTGCCCAGACCAGCAGCCGTCGATCTCTATTTCACCATTTGCAAACGCCTGAAGTTTAGCAGATAAATCCTTTATGTCCTTCACGATAAAGGCTGCCCGCTCCTCCATTTCCACCCGGCCTGTCTGTAATGTATAAGCTAACGCTACAAGATTGACGTCTTCGCTCAGAAAATCAAGGAGTTTAAGAGCGTAAGCGTGCAGACGGTCTTTGTTTCTCGCGGACAGAGGAATAATCATTTCTTCATTTTTCGTTAAAATCGGCTCTGAACGGCTCTCTGTCGGAATATATTCCTCCAAAATAAGATGAGCATTTGATCCTGAAGCGCCAAACGAACTTAAACCGGCGCGGCGGGGATATGTGACGTCCAATCCGTTTTCTGTAAAAGAAGGCTGCTGCCATTCCTTTGTATCATGCTGGACAAAAAACGGGGTTTCATCCAGCTGCAAATAAGGATTCAGCTCTTCTGAGTGTAGTGACGGCACCAGTGTTTTATGGTGAAGCTGCAGGACAGTCTTCGTTAAACCGCTGATGCCGGCTGCAGACTCAGCATGGCCAATATTTGATTTCACAGAACCAATTGAACAGAATTGCTTCTCCTGCGTATTTCGGCGGAAAGCCTTCACCAATCCTTGTATTTCAATCGGATCTCCTAATGAGGTGCCAGTGCCATGGGCTTCAATATAGCTAATGGTGCGCGGATCAATTCCTGTTTTCTCTAAGCACGCTTCGATAACATCAGCCTGAGCTACCGGGCTCGGTACTGTAATTCCGCTTACTTTTCCCACATGATTAATGGTACTGCCTTTGATGACAGCATAGATCCGGTCACCGTCCTGTTCAGCTTTTTGGAGCGGCTTTAACAATACTGTTCCGACACCTTCTCCCGATACGTAGCCGTCCCCGCCTTTTCCGAATGTATGGCAATAGCCGTCACTTGAGTGCATTCCGACACTGCCGTAGCTGATATATTTAGCCGGATGCAGTGACAAATTGACGCCTCCGGCAAGCGCGGCCTCACATTCTCCATTCCGGATGCTCTCAATTGCCAGATGAACAGCAGTTAATGAAGAAGAGCAGACCGTATCGACCGCCATGCTTGGACCGTGGAAATTACAATAGTAAGAGACCCTATTGGCAATTTGCGCATAATTCAACGATAAAGGAAATGGATGATGTTCTGATAGAGCCTCCGCTCCTATAAGGGAGTAGTCCTTATGCATAACACCTGCAAACACGCCGACATGCTGTCTTTTATTTTCTCCCTGAGGTGAAGCAATGGTTTCTGGTGTATACCCCGCATCTTCAATGGCTTCCCAGCACGTCTCTAAAAATAAGCGTTCCTGAGGGTCCATCGTTTCCGCTTCACGGGGTGAAATCCTGAAAAATTGAGGATCAAAACAATCAGCATCCTCGATAAACCCGCCCCATTTTGACAATGGCTTGCCCGAAGGTGAATCCAGACCATTGTTATCCTTCCATTCCCAGCGCGAGTTTGGGATCTCCGTGATGCAGTCGGTACCCGCCTTAAGATTTTCCCAAAATTCCTGTATGTTTTTTGCCTTAGGGTAACGGCCTGCCATTCCGATAATGGCAATATCCCCGCCGATCTCTGGTAAAGAGGGAGCGGCGTCTGAAGAATCCTGCATTGGTTTAGGAGACTGGCGAACTGTATCGTCCGCCTCTCCCATTGAATAATGATCAGCAAGATACACAGCTAGTTCTGCAATCGTCGTATATTCAAACAGCAGCGTTGGCGAAAGATCCGCTCCGATCTCATCCCCTATCTCCTGAACCACTTTTAGCAAGGATGGTGAATCCAGCCCAAGCTCATAGTATCCGGCGTGGATATCCATTTGTTCTGCCGGCCTTTCAAGCTGTTGAGCAAGCAATTGACGCAAATACGTTTCAATTGCCGTATAGTCTCGATCAGGATTCTGAGAGACAGCATGAATTTCTTTTCCAGAATGAAGGACTGCCGCATCACGTACAGACTTGCCTGCAAACTGTTTCAGCTCGGCCACTTTTTGTCCGGAGGAATTAAAATATTCAATCGTCATATAAGTGAGTTCGTTCTTCTGGCGCACAGACGAAGAGAGGATCCGTGCTGTACACCCTTTTTGCAATCGTTCTGAAGCTGAAAAAGATTCATAACACAGTGGCAGATACATCGTTTGATCTGAGAGAAGGCAGCTTGAACCTATACCGCTGCCATCAATGAGAGTCGGATGAAACAGAAAAGCTTCAGAATGGCCCAGCGCTTCCTGTCCGACAGACAGATCAATCAAAGCACCCTCTTTGGTTTTATAAATCTTCCCTTCCGCCTTCATCATGCCGGTATGCACTAATTCTTGAGAGCGGCATTGTTCATACAGTTCATCTAAATTCAAAATCCTTTCAGCTGTACGTTTCCACTGATTATGGTCTATTGAATCTTCAAAAGAAGTCCGCTCTTTACGATGCATGTCAGCCGTCACATATTGTCTTTTGTCCGAAAGCGACTCACCACGCTGTTTTTGTCCGTCGATGATGATGGACCATGTCCCTTTCTTGCTTTCAGACACGTGAATTGTGAGAGCAATGTCATACAATTCGTCTGCGATCAAAGGGTAAAAAATAGTCAGGTTTTTTAATTCAAGCTCTTGATATGCGTAACCATGTTCTTGGAATACTTGGTAGATCAAATCTATATAAGCAAGGCCGGGTAATAATGCTTGTCCGTATACCTTGTGGTTGGACATGATAGGATTATTTAATGAAATGTGCAGTTGTTCAGTTATCATTTTCCCACTCCTCTCTTATTTGAAAGTTTTCCAAAACATTTCTTTCGGAGCCCCTGTGTCTGAAAGCACTTTTTTCTGCGCGGTTTGAGCTGATGGTTCTGTTAAAACGGGCTGCCGGCTTAATTCCGGCAGAGGCAAAGGTTTTCTTCTGATTAAACGCTCACCCGATTCTTTCCAGGCTTCCACAATCAAATGGGCATTCGTGCCGCCATCGGCAAAACAATTGATTGCCGCAGCCGGTGTTGTCTCCTTCCACTCGGCTTGCGATTTACAAAAATACAAATCGGTCTCTTTTATATCAAAATGCGCCATGCTTTCGTCACCTGACAGGAAGGGAACCAATTGTCTATGGTTCAGCATTAAAGCCACTTTAATCAGGCTCGCTATTCCTTCTGCACATAAAGGGTGGCCGATGTTAGGTTTCACTGATCCCAGCCCTAATGGCGCCTTTGAACCGGAACGGTAAATGGCTTGAATGGCCTTCAGTTCAAGTAAATCTGTCACCGCTGATCCCGAGCCATTCGCTTCGAGATAACTGATCTCTTCAGGCTTTTTGCCGCTTTTTCCAAGCGCTGTCTGCATGACATCCTTTTGCGCCTCGAGATTCGGTGAAGATGGGCCTGCTGTTCTTCCGTCATTGTTAATAGCTGCTGCTTTAATGACTGCATATATGGAATCTCCGTCTTCGAGTGCTTGGCTGACGGTTTTAACGAGAACCATACCCACGCCTTCTCCTAAAATGACACCGTCTGCCCGCTTATCAAACATATGGAATGACGGTTTGTCAGATAAAAGTCCGCGTTCCTGAAACATATGATGCGCATCAGCATCAAGCAAACTGACGCCGCCTACAACCGCTGCCTCAATATCTCCGCTCCGCAGAGCTTGAATGGCCATATTCAGTCCGACCAGTGCAGAGGAACAAGCAGTATCCAGCACAATACTCGGTCCCCTTAAGTCAAAAAATTGCGAGATGTTAGCTGCTAAATAGTTTTGTCCGCCAGCCACAATCGGATTTCTTGCTTTTGAAAGACTGGACGGATCAGGCTTGTGCTGGCTGCGGCCTCCTATATAAACACCAGCCTTCATGCCTTTCACTTCTTTTTCCGTATAGCCGGCGTGATACCACAGCTTCAGGCTTTCCTCCAATACGGCCAAAGCTTGAGGGTCCATCGCTCTGACATCGTTCTCGGACATCATGAAGAAATCATGATCGAATTGGTTCATATTATCAATGAGGCCCGCGTAATTCGAGCTGGAGTGCCCGAATCGTTCAGGCGGTACAGGTTTAATCGCAGCCCGTCCATCCCGAATTAAATCCCAGTATGCCTCAAGTGTTTCCGCTTCAGGGAATCTGCAAGTAAGTCCGATGATGGCGATATCTTCTGCAAGACCCGCCGTTTTCTCATGACTGGTCTGTTGCGGCTGCTGTTCTGGCATGGGTGCCTGTTTCATTGACGATCGCGCCTTGACAGGTGTCTGTTTCTCAGAAACGTTTCGGTGTAAAACAGCTGATACGTCATGTTTTGATATGAGCCAGTTTGCAAAGGATTCTATTGTCGGATATTCAAACAAAATCGATGGATCAATATCTCCATTTAATGTTTGATTCATCTGCTGTACTAGTTGAGCCAATATAATCGAGTCGATTCCGTATTCTTGGAAAGGCTCATCCGTTTCAAAGTCTTCAGCTGCTATCTTCAGTTCATCTGAAAAAAGAGTTACGAGCCATTCGACTGTTTCACCGAACAGGTTGTGAGTGCTGTCTTGCTCTTTTGTCTCAGGGAGTGAGAGAGCTTCAACAGGCATTGACGGCTGTATAAGTTTGTCCGGCTGCCATACGTTTGTATCCGGGATCGCCGGCAGTACGACAGCATGCCGTGTATCTGATAGAATCTGATCCAGCAGCTGTAATCCCTCACCGTTTGTCAAGCTCACCAATCCAGTCTGTTCTAAAGCTTTGCTTCGAACCTCACCTAAACCGGTCTCCTTCCAGTTAGGCCACTGAATGCTGAAAATTGGACATTTATCTTTATGGGCCTCTGCAAAATAATCCATAAAAGCATTCGCCATCGCGTAATCTGCTTGTCCAGCTGCAAGAATAGGGATGGCCGCTGAAACAGATGAAAACAAGGCAAAAAACGCCAATGATTCGTCTTTCAGCAGATCAAACAACGTTTGCAGGCCTTCGACTTTCGGTTCAAGCACCTGTTCGATTTCTTCTAGTGATTTTCTGATAAATGCCGGATTATGATTGTTCACCTTCCCGGCACAATGGATAACGCCGCCAACCGGTCCCATTGTTTCGTGTATGGTCTTCAGGCTCTGTTCAACGGCAAACGAATCGGTCAGGTCCAGAGACAGCACTTGAACTTCCGCACCCATGGCTTCTAGCTCTTGAATGGCGTTTATTTTCTCCGCGAGCGAGACATTTTTTACTGAATTCCACTGATCACGCGGAGGCAGCTCTTCTCGGCCGATGAGGACCAGGCGCTTAACGCCGTATGTTTTCACAAAATGCCGGGCACACAACGAACCGAGACCTCTTGTCCCGCCTGTAATAAGCAGGACTTTGTCTGCTGAAAACGATACTTGTTTATGATAAAGACCTGCTGTATCTGCTGATTGCTCTGCCAAATATGCGCGGTACCGCTGGCCGTTTCGATAACAGACTTCAGATTCTGTGCTATTAGCATAAAACTCGTCTGCAACCAGTCTGGCCAACTCCCCATGGGAAGTTGCAGACTCCATATCTGCATGTCTTGATGTAAGATGGCTGTACTCGCTTTGAAGCATGCGGTATAAACCGGCTCGTGAAGCACCGGATAAACGAACAGCTTTATTTTCGAAAGACTCCAGCCCCTTCGTTACACCCAAGATCGTCAAATGATGCTTGCTTGTGCGTCCTTGTTCGATTAGCTTTTGAAGCCAGTTTATCCAGCTTAAAGATTGCTCATGTCTCGTTCCGCAACCGATCAGATCGACTGCTCCAGAGATATGTTCAAAGTCAGCAGAAGATACATGATCGAGCTCTTGACTGTCAAATATACGGTAATTCGAGAAATACTTCGAAAGCTCTTCCGCTAATGCCATTGTCTCCTCGTTTGCTAATATGGCAACGGTTTGATTCGTACGTTCTGCCGGTTCAATCTGACAGTGCTGCCACTGCTTGTGCAGAAAGCAATGCTTAGTATTTGGCTCGGAGTAAGGCACTGCCAAACCGCTGTTTTCAGGCTTGTCTTCTTCATTTGGCAGCCAGTAATACTCTTCTGCAAACGGATAAGCAGGCAGACTGATTCGGCGAGGCTTGTGATCTCCATAAAACCCATTCCAATCGACCTGTAATCCTTTCACCCATAATTCCGCTACTTTATCAAGCCTTTTCTTCTCTATCCATGTTTGCAGCAATGCTTTGGCATCATGATCTGTTTCAAACAGCTTGATTTCGCTTTTCTTCGTTTTCACGTGAGCGGAAAATATGCTGCTGTTTGGCACATCCGCTACATAATCACCTAAAGCTTTGATAACCGCTTCTTTGGAATCCGCCAAAAACGCCAGCCGATAATCCATCGCTTCCCGGCCCGTCTGAAGTGTATATGCCATATCCTCCAGATTGATTTCTTCATTTGAATTCGCGAAATCTTTCATTTCTTTTGCATAGGCCTTCAATTGCTGCTCTTTTTTCGCTGAGAGTACAAATAATGTTGAATGATGCTGCTTTGTCAGTCGATCATTCCTCTTTTCAGCCTGGTATTCTTCTAACACGATGTGGGCATTCGTCCCGCTATATCCGAAAGAGCTGACACAGGCTCTTCTCGGTTTTCCATCGGCCGATTCCCAAGGCTTCAGCTCTGTATTTACATATAAAGGCGAATGTTCAAATTGAAAATGCTCATTCGGTGTCGTGAAGTTCAATGTCGGCACCAGCGTTTTCTGGTTCATACACAACAACACCTTTTGAACACCGGCTACTCCTGCCGCCGCAGATGTATGTCCAATATTGCTTTTGACGGAACCGATTGCGCAAAACTGCTTTTTGTCTGTTTTTTCTTTAAATACGGTGGACAGAGCCTCTAATTCAATTGGATCACCTTGTTTTGTTCCGGTGCCGTGCATTTCTACATAACTGATACTCTCAGGATGTATGCCGTATGTTTCATATATGTCTCTTTCCAGATCCATTTGGCTTTTCGCACTCGGTGCCGTGATTCCGTTTGTTTTCCCGTCTTGATTAATACCTGAGCCAATGATGATGCCATAAATATGGTCACGGTCCGCTTCTGCATCTTTCAGCCTTTTTAGTACCAGCGCACCCGCACCCTCGCCGGGCACGAAACCATTCGCACCATTATCAAATGCTTTACATTGCCCATCAGGTGAAAGCATGCCGGCCTCACACATACTGATGTAAGATTCCGGCGTCAGGTATAAGCTGACACCGCCAACCAGCGCCATATCAATTTCTTTGTTTATGAGTGCCTGTCGCGCTAAATGTGTGCCGACCAATGAAGATGAACATGCGGTGTCAATAGGAATAGCAGGCCCTTTTAAATTAAGAAAATACGGAATACGCGCCGCGGCGATCGCAAAGCTGTTACCGGTGGCATTTGCCCTTGCCTGCTGATTCAGCATGACCCCATATTCATTGCTCATAATGCCGAGATAAACGCCGCATTTTTTCTCATTTAATGTGCGGGCGTTATATCCAGCGTCCTCAAAGGCTTTATAGCCTTCCTGCAAAAATATTCGATGCTGTGGGTCCATCAGTTCAGCTTCTGATGGCGGAATATTAAAAAACAACGGATCAAAATGTTCAATATCATCAAGCATCCCCATTGATTTACAATAGACTCTCCCTTTTTTGTTCAGGGCAGGATCATAGAATTTGTCAATATCCCACCGTGATGTTGGAATATCCCGAATCGCATTTCTCGCATGAACCAGGTTATCCCAATACTCTCTTACATTCCTGGCGCCCGGGTACCTTCCCGACATCCCGACAATCGCTATTGCATCCTCCCGGTGATCTTGATGAATAGGAGCCGGTTTCTTCTCAGGTTCTTTCTTTATTGGGTATTGAACGGACTGAAGCGGACGCTCTGCCGGCTGTTTAACAGCTTCAGAGACCTTATGTTGATCTTTCATTTCTTGTTTTCTATTAAGATGCGTTCCAAGCTCAGACTTTAGCATCTCGGCAAAATCACGTATCGTTGGATAATCATACACTTTAGTGACTGAAAAAGACGTGCCATATTGCTTATTCACCGCTTTTATCCATTCGAGCCCGGTAATCGAGTCCATTCCGATATCAATGAATGCTTCATCAATATCCACCTCGTGCGGCTCCATAAATAACACGTCTGCGATGCTTTCTCTAAATTCTTCATGCAGCGTTTCAATTGCCCCATTATATTGGCTTGATGCGGATATTTCAGCTGCTGCATATCGAATGGTTGCTGCAGGTTCCTCCTGCAACGGCTGATGGTGCTCTAACCGCTGCAGGGTGATATTATCCGGTTTAGCAGCAGGTGCTGCTGTTTTCTGTTTCATCGGCACATACGTCTCCGGTTGCTTCGGAGCATCGCTTTCTGCTGTTTTCTTTCCAGCTTGTGTGCTTAACTCATGCGTTAAGTAAACAGCGAAATCACGTGTTGTCGGATAATCATAAACCTTGGTGACATTTAGTGATGTGCCATACTGTTTATTTATGGCTTTTATCCATTCGAGCCCGGTAATCGAATCCATTCCGATATCTATGAATGCTTCGTCTGGATCAACCTCGCTTTGATCCATGTACAGCACTTCCGCTAAGCTCGCCGTCAGTTCATTGCACAATTCTTCCGCCGAGATCGTCTCTGTTTCTGTATCTAATGGAAGCGGAGATGCTGCTCGCTGCAAACGATCCTGATTGGCTGTTAAAGGCTGTAAGGTGATATTGGCAGGCTTGCCGCTGGCTTCCCTGTCTATAGACGGCTTTTGAATGACGGACTGTACCGGAACGGGTGGTTCCACCGTTCTTTTTTCCTCAGCCTTTGTTGCATTAACTTCTACCCAATAGCGATCTCTTGCAAAAGGATAGGCGGGTAAACTGATGCGCCGAGGTTTTTGATCCTGGTAGAGCGTGTTCCAGTCGATACGTAAGCCTCTTACCCAAAGGTCTAACACCTTCGTGTACTTTCCTTTTTGCATCCATGCCTCAATTGTTTTTGACATATCTTCATCAGCGGCAAAAGCGGCAATGGTTTCTTTGTTGCGTTTCACTTGTCCTCGAAAGATATATTCACGATCTTCTGTACCGGAAATACATTCAGTCAGCTTTTCTTCAAGCTCCTGCATCGTTTCAGCAACGAACGCCAGACGATCATTCATCGCTTCACGTCCGACTTGCAGGGTATAGGCGATTCGGTGCAAATCTGCTTCAGCATATCTTTGTTCACGAATGGCATGCAGCAATCGTTCCGCCCGTTTCTGAAGTTTTTCTTCATTTTTTGCGGAGAGCACAATGACAGCCGGCTGTTTCTCCGCTGGCGAACGTTCCTGCTCAGACTTCGGAACATACTCTTCTATTAAAATATGGGCATTTACTCCCCCGGCGCCAAATGAAGAGATGCCTGCGATTCTCGGATATTCAATGTCTTTTCCATTGACAGAAACGATCGGCCTCTTCCATTCTTCTAGCTCTTGCTGTACTTTAAACGGTGAGTTAAGGAAATCAATATTCGGATTCAGCACGTTTGAATGCAGGGAAGGCGCAAGCTGCCTGTATTTCATTTGGAGTAATACCTTGGTTAAGCCTGCGATACCTGCCGCACTCTCGCAGTGCCCAATATTTGATTTGGCTGAGCCTATTGCACAATATTGTTTGTCATTCGTTCGTTGCGTAAACACTTTGGACAGCCCTGTCATTTCAATCGGATCTCCGAGTGAGGTTCCCGTGCCGTGCGCTTCGATATAACTGACAGTCCGCGGGTCAACCTTCGCTTCCACAAACGCCTTGTTGATCACATCTGCTTGGGCATTCGGGTTTGGAACTGAGTAACCGTTTGTTTTGCCTCCGTGGTTAATGGCAGTTCCCTTAATGATTCCATATATGTGATCGCCATCTTCAACAGCTTTAGACAATGGCTTAAGAAGCACTGCTCCTACGCCTTCTCCCGGCACATAGCCGTCTCCGCCCTCTCCAAAGCTTTCACATCGGCCTTTGCTGGACATAAATTTGTTCTGCCCAAGCATCAAGTATTTATTTGGGTGGATTGAAACATTCACGCCGCCCGCAAATGCCGCCTCACACTCTCCGCGCTGCAAGCTTTGGCAAGCCAAATGAATAGCGGTTAAAGAAGAAGAACACATAGTGTCCAAAGCAATACTCGGCCCATGAAAATCAAAATAATACGATACTCGATTCGCGATGGATGATGGATTTCCTGTTAAAGCCAGAGACCTGCCCCGCGCCTGCTCTTGCGCCCCATACAGCTGGTATTCTTCGTACATGGCTCCGACATATACCCCGACACTTCCGCCAAGCTCCGAATCACGCTTACGGCCGAGATGCTCTCTTGTATATCCTGCGTCTTCCATCGTTTCATACACGCACTGCAAAAATAGCCGCTCCTGAGGGTCCATTAATTTTGCCTCACGCGGTGAAATATGGAAAAACTGCGGGTCAAACTTGTCTACATCCTTCATAAAGCCGCCCCACTTGCTGTAGGTTTTTCCAGGCTTATCCTTATCTTCGTCATAATAGAGACTATGATCCCAGCGGTCTTCAGGAATTTCCGTAATACAGTCTCGCCCGTCCCTCAGGTTTTCCCACAATTCATTGATGTTGTCTGCCTGAGGATAGCGCCCAGAGATACCAATGATTGCAATTTCCTCTGTTTCCTTTTCTTTTGACTGCTTCTGCCCTTTTTCTTGCAAAGGAAAGAATCCGGACTTTCTTGGGGCAACTGAAATTTCTCTCTTTTCTGGCTCTGAAACTGTTTTTCTATTTCCCGCAACGGAAGGTTTGTCTGTTTCAATTTCCAAGATGTCCAGAAGCTTTTCTCGGTGGGAATCAATAAAATACCGGGTTAATGACCGAATATCCTGATATTCAAAGAACAATGTCTTAGACAAAGACCCAAATACTTTTTCTAATTGACCTGTTACATGCATGATCATTATAGAATCGATTCCATAATCCTCGAGAGGAGCTTCAGCATCAATCTGGCCGGCCGGCAGCTTGATAACCGAAGAAAGCACTTGTTTCACATAATTCTCCGCTTTTTCTCTCAATGTCTCTTCATCGACTCCTAGGACAATGTCTGCTCTTCCCGTATCCTGACTGCCATTTCTTTTTTTCGTATTTTGGGATTCACCTTGACCATGTCCCGTTTCATACAAAAATGCACGAATCCGATTAGCAACACCGGAAGCCACTAATACTTGCGGCTTTTCTGACGCCCAGCCATGGTATAATGCCTGAATCCCATGCCCTGTTTCCATGGCCACCATGCCTGTTTCTTTTGTCAGCATCCTCGCAGTTTCAGCATCAATATGCATGCCCCCGTCTTTCCACAGCGGCCAGCACACCGAAAGAGTTTTTCCATAACGTTTGTGCAGCGCTGCTTGGCCATTTCGATATTCGCTGAATGCATTCATAAATGCATTCGCCATTGCGTAATCAGCCTGCCCCGCGCTTCCCACTGCTCCGGCACCTGAGGAAAAAAAGATAAAGAAGTCAAGCGGAATATCTTTCGTTGCTTCATCAAGATGAATCAGACCGGCTACCTTTGGAGCGAGCACGGTTTGAACTTCTTCTTTCTTTTTCTTAATAATAAAATTATCTTTTATCATACCGGCGCTATGAATGATCCCGTTCAAGCCTCCGTAAACGTTTTGGATCTCTTCTAATAAGTCATTAACAGCTCGTTTCTCTGTCAGATCCGCTTGTCTGTAAACCGCTTGAATACCCACTTTCTGTAAGGCTTGAAGCTGCGACTGCTTCCTTTCATTGAGCGGAGAGCGTCCTGTCAGGATCACAACAGCATCATTCGTTTGGTTTGCGATTTCATTTGCAAAGATGGAGCCAAGGCCGCCTGCACCGCCTGTAATCAGATAAACACCTTTATCTTTCCATGGCATGTCACTTAAGTGCTCGCCAGCAGCCTCTTTCCATTTGCTTACAAACCGTTTCCCTCGCCAATAGCGAATATGCGTGTCACGCGGACAGCGTCTGTTTTCCTCCAATTTTTCGAATAGGTCACTACTAGACATCTCGGTATCTAATTCAATCAGCTGTCCAGTCAGTTTGGGGTTTTCCAGTTCAGCCGTTTTGAGCAGTCCGGTTAAGCCGCTTAATAGCTGCGGCTCGTTCAACACAGGCACCGCCACTTGAATGAATGTATGTCCCCCGGTTTTCGAGTGCAGCAGCTGCTTGATTTCTTCAAATAACTGTACGGCATACACTTCAAACCGTTCATCAATTGCCTCTGTATAATGCTGCAATACTGTACAGTCAAGATCATTTCGGATGCTTTCCAGTTGTTCTCCAAAATCACAGATAACGACTTTATGTGTCTCGGATACTATTAATCCCTGCTCCTCGGCAGGAGCATTTTCTTCCCAAACGTGTTCAAACAGCAGCGTGTCAATTGTCTCAGAAGGATCTTCTGCATCTGCTTCTAACACTCTTGCAGAATAGCCCTTCATTCGCACGCAAACCTGCCCCTCTTCATTGCACAAATCGATATCAAGCTTCTGCATGCGATCCCCAGCTGCACTGCCCTCGCTGTATGTGATCCGCGCCCACATAGATATCTCGCAGCCTTTGAAGATTTGGACATCCTGTATGGCAAAAGGCAGCATTGCCTTTCTGCCTGCTAAACTCGTAATGTGTCCCAGCCTCAAACCGATAGATGCTTGAAATGCCGAATCTATCATGCTCGGATGTAGGACATAATGGTCTTGCGTACCGGAGATCACAAGCGGCATCGTCAATTTCGCAAGAACTCCGTTTTTGCCGGCATATATGCTATCAATCGCTCTGTGGCTGTCACCATAATGAATGCCCATTTCTGCATAAGCCTCGTAGCAATCAGAAGGTGACAGAATCTGCTCATTATCGTTTGCCTTCAGTTCTTCAATGTTTATTACAGGAGGTTCATCAACCTCACAAAGCACTGCATTCCCTTGTCCGTATACAACCGGCGCCTTCTCTGCGCTTTCAGGCTCCTGGCAGATTTCGAATGCAACCTCACCATTTTTCTCAGGATATAAACGTATGTGTATGTCCTTCTGCTGTTCTGTGAAGGCAAACGGCCGAACCCAGACAATATTCCGAAGTCGGAATCCTGTCGGGAACTGATCTCCAGCTGCCTTTTCGACAGCCGCCCGAACCATTTCCAATAAAGCTGCACCGGGTAAAACCCGCTCGCCCTTAATGACATGATCCTTAAAGAAAAATTCACGTCCTGTGAACGTTGAACGGAAGCGTACTCCCGACATGTCAGACACATTTTGATGCAGAAGAGGATGAAGGACATGCCCTTCCCCTTTTGATAGACGAGTCACTGTCTCTGCTTTAGGCACCCAATAACGCACCTTTTCAAAAGGGTATGTCGGCAAGCTGATCCGCTTTGGTTTCTTTCCTTCGTAAAGAAGGGTCCAGTCAATCGCAGCTCCGTTGGCCCACTGCTCCGCAATCAGATCGAGATTTCTTTGTTCCAGCGATTTATGTACCGTTTCGGCGGAAAGCGATAAATCACTTCCTCTTGACATTCGCCCCATCCAGCAATGCTGAATCGTTTCGCGCCCTTCTGCAAAAGCCTTCAATTGTCCGGTCAATTCTTGAATGTCGGCTGCTGCAAAAGCAACCCGCTCTTCCATCGGTTCACGTCCAACCTGCAATGTATAAGCCAAATCTCTAATCTGAATCCCATCATGAAGAAAATCCAAGAGACGTTTTGCATATACACGAAGACGTTCTTGATTACGGGCAGAAAGCGGGATAACAACGGGCATGCCAGAAACTGACGGCAATGAAACGCCATGCTCCGCTGTTTGAGGAATATATTCCTCAAGGATAATATGTGCGTTTGAACCGGTCGCCCCAAAGGAACTGATACCCGCCCGGCGCGGATAAGGGGGGTTTTTCTCATTTTCCCTAATAACAGGTAGCTTCCACTTTGCTGTTTCATGCTGCACATAAAATGGAGACTTTTCAAAATCCACGTACGGATTTAGTTCTTCTGAATGCAAAGAAGGCACGAGAGTCTGATGGTGAAGCTGAAGGGCAACCTTGCTTAAACCGCTGATCCCTGCGGCGGATTCAGCATGCCCGATGTTTGACTTAACAGAACCGATCGAACAGAACTGCCGATCCTCTGTATATTGGCGGAATGCTTTCACCAACCCCTGCACTTCGATCGGATCTCCTAAGGACGTACCGGTTCCATGCGCTTCAACATAACTAATCGTCCTCGGATCAATTCCCGTTTTCTCCAAGCATGCCTCAATAAGGTCAGCTTGAGAAACTGGACTCGGCACTGAAATGCCGCTTACAGTGCCCACATGATTCACTGCACTTCCTTTAATGACGGCATAAATGCGATCTCCGTCTTCCTCCGCCTGGTGCAAAGGCTTTAATAAAACTGCACCGATTCCTTCAGCCGGTACATAACCGTCTCCATCTTTGCCAAATGTACGGCAGTGCCCGTCAGTGGAAAACATATCCCAGACCCCGTATGTCATATATTTATTAGGATGCAGGGACAGGTTTACTCCGCCTGCTAACGCGACATCGCATTCACCGTGACGAATGCTTTCCAGCGCCAGATGTACAGCGGTCAGAGATGAGGAGCATACCGTATCAACCGCCATACTCGGACCGTGGAAATTACAAAAGTAAGACACTCTGTTGGCAATTTGCGCATAGTTAAGAGAGAGGGGAAACACATTTTCCGCTGATGCTTCTTCAGCGCCGACTAATGTATAATCCTTGTGCATGACGCCCGCAAAAACACCTACATGCTGCCTTTTGTTTCGTCCTCTAGGTTTGGCCAAAGTCTTGGGCGTGTAGCCTGCATCCTCAATCGTTTCCCAGCAGGTTTCTAAAAACAGCCGCTCCTGAGGGTCCATTGTCTCTGCCTCTCTCGGCGTGATTCTGAAAAATTGAGAATCGAAGCAGTCTGGGTCGTCAATAAATCCGCCCCATTTGGAAATGTCCTTACCTGAAGGAGATGTGATTCCTTCAAATCGCCGCCAATCCCAGCGCGACTCAGGAATTTCGCTAATGCAATCCTTACCCTCTTTCAGATTGTTCCAAAATTCATGAATATTGTTCGCCTTCGGATACCTGCCCGCCATGCCGATAATCGCAATGTCGCCCGATTGCTCAAAAGATGCAACACGAGAAGAGTCTGTCCGTCCGCTTGTCCTCCGTCCTTCGACAGTTGTATCGCCGATTATACTATTGGAGACGTGTTCTCTTTCAATTTGATCAAGGGAACCAGCGGCACTAAAATGCTCACCATAATCCTCGGTAAGAAACGCTGACAACTCCGCAATGGTGGTATGCTCAAATAGGAGAGTCGGCGAAAGGCTCTCACCGATCTTGTCACTGATCGTTTCTACCACTTCAAGCAAGCCTGATGAATTCAATCCCATTTGGTAATAGCCGACATGCTTTTCAATTTGTTCGATCGGTTTATTTATTTTGTCTGCGATTAATTGGCTTACAAACTGTTCAGCCCCGCCATAGGAATCCATACTGCCGGATGAAGATACCGTATCTGCAGCTTGAGTATGCTCGGCTGCGTCCTTTCCTGTCTCTTGTTTCTCCTGTGCATCCTGATGCTTTCCGCTAATCAGCTCTGCTTCACGCACTAGTTTGCTTGTGAAGTTTTTCAGTTCAGCTACTTTTTCACCGGAAGCATTGAAAAATTCAAGTGTTACATAAATCAGCTCTTTTTCCTGACGGACAGAGGAACGCTTAATTCTGGTCATGCAATGTGTCTGCAAAAGTGCTGAAGCGGAAAAGGATTCATAGAACAGAGGCAAATACAGCCTCTGTTCCCCTTTAAGCAAAGATGTGAGCAGATTGTTGGCACCCACCCCGCTCCCGTCTATGAGAGTCGGATGAAACATAAAGCCTTCTGCATGCTGCATGGCTTCCGAGCCGAGAGAAAGATCGAGAAGGACGCCGTCTTCCTCTTCATGGATGCAGCCTTTCGCTTTCATATATTCACTGTGCACCAATTCCTGACGTCTGCATTGTTCATATACATCATTAAGCTGAACAACGTTCTGCGCAGCTGCTTGGATCTGGTTGAAATCCAGAGTTTCTTCAAAAACAGCAGGAGAGTGGGTATGCATATCAGCCTTCATATAGAGCTTTTCTTCTGAAGCTTCATTCCCTTCGCTTTTTTCAATGCCTTTGGCTGTGATTTGCCACTTTCCTTCTTTTGTCTCCGCACATTGGATATCGAGAGCGATTACCGCACCCTGTCCCACCGTCAGCGGCTGATAGATGGATAAATTCCGCAGCTGAAGCTCTGAGCAGGTGTAGCCGTGTTCTCTGAATATCTGGTAGATCATATCGATATAGGCCAATCCCGGAAGGACATGTTGTCCGTAAACCACATGGTGATATATAAACGGATTTTTTAACGATAATGTGAGTTGTTTCGTTATTTTTTTCACGTTAGACCTCCACCTCATAAGTATCCCATATGTTTGCCGTATCCATTTTTAAGGTCTCCGCTTCCGGCTTTGACTCGCCATGCGAAAACGCGCGTTTCTTTAATTGGGGAGGCGATATCGGACTGCGCTTGATGGCGCGTTTTTCATCTCTTTCCCACGCCTCTACGATGACATGAGCATTCGTCCCCCCATCGGCAAAGCAGTTAATGGCTGCAGCAGGCCGCAAATCTGTCCAGTTTTCCAACGTTCGGGTGAACGTGATATTCGCTTTCTGTTGATCGAAATGCGCCATCTCTTTTTCACCTGATAAAAATGGGACGAAGCGTCGCTCTTTCAGCATCAGTACAACCTTAATAAAGCTGGCGATCCCTTCTGCACATAGCGGATGCCCGATGTTCGGCTTTATTGAGCCAAGAGAAAGAGGCAATGAGTGACCGGAACGGTACACCGATTGGATCGCTTTCAGTTCAAGCAGATCGGTTACCATTGAACCTGACCCGTTTGCTTCAAGATAGCTGATGTCCTCTGGTTTTTTCCCGCTTTTGGCAAGCGCGTCTTTCATGACTTCCTTTTGCGCCTCCAGATTAGGTGTTGCCGGCCCTGCCGTTCTTCCATCATTATTGACCGAGGCCGCTTTCACGACAGCATATATGGTATCTCCGTCTTCCAGCGCCTGTTTTACTGTTTTTAACATGACCATTCCGACGCCTTCACCTAACACAACTCCGTCAGCACGCTCATCAAACACATGGAAGGATGATTGCTTGCTTAAAATGCCGCGCCGGTCAAACAGCCTGTGAGAGGCATCTGAGCTTAACAAGCTGACACCGCCGACTAAAGCAGATTGAATATCACCGCTGCGCAGAGCTTGAATGGACATATTCATGCCGACCAAAGCTGATGAACAGGCTGTATCTACTACAACGCTCGGGCCGCGGACATCGAAAAATTGTGAAATATTAGCCGCTAAATAATTTTGGCCGACTGTCACGATCGGATTCTTCGCATGGTGAAGACTCTCTTCATCAGGTTTGTGCTGGCTTCTTCCTCCAATATAAACGCCGACTGGCTTCCCCTTTATTTCCTCTGGAGTATATCCGGCGTGATACAAGAGCTTCAGACACTCTTCCAATACGAGTAATGCTTGCGGGTCCATCGCCCTTACGTCTTCTTCATGAAGCAGAAAGAAATCAGGGTCAAAATGGCTGACGCCATCAATCACGCCAGCATAATATGGCGTTTTACAGCCCCAGCGTTCTGCCGGAACTGGGACGATTGACGAACGCCCCTCAGATAATAACGACCAATAGGTTTCCAGCGTATCTGCAGACGGAAAGCGACAAGACAGCCCGACAACGGCAATATCTTCAGCGTGAGAGTCCGGTGAAAGAGTCGCCGGTGCCTGTATCTGGTCGGCAGGAGCACGCTCCTTCGCAGTGGCAGATACGCCTGCCTCCATTTTGTTCTCCAAAGGTGCTGATGTATCCGATATCCCGCCTCCGAATAGAGCGGACAGCATTTCGGAATAAGAGCCGATCAGCCAATCTGCGAACCTTTGAATTGTCGGGTATTCATATAGAATAGATGGATCGAGCGCTGCTTCTAGTTTGCGGTTTATACGCTGAAGCACCTGTGCCAAAATGATTGAGTCCACCCCATAATCTTGAAATAAGACATCAATCTCGAAATCTTCACGTTCAATTCTCAGCTCTTCGGTAAACAAATCAACCAGCCAGGACTGTGTTTCAGATAATAGTCCATCATTTTTGAAAATTTTATCGGTCCCATCGATGTCTGTGACCAGCGGGCTCTGTAAAGTCAATTCGCGTAAACCGTCCTCATGCTGTTTTCTCCGCTTCATCAACAGCTCCGGCTCCCAATTGATTTGATTCGCCACCGCAGGGAGAACAACCGGTTTGAGCGTTTTAGATAAGATTTGATCCAAAAAACGCAATCCTTCTGAATTCGTAATGCTCAACAAACCGCTTTCTCGATATGCATGATTTGTTACTTCACCCATACCGGTTTCTCTCCAATTCGGCCACTGAACACTGATGATCGGCGTATTTTTCTGATGTGCTTCTGCAAAATAATCCATATAGCTATTTGCCATAGCATAGTCTGCTTGTCCCGCCGAAAGCTGCGGAATAATGGCTGAAACAGAAGAAAATAGTACAAAAAACTGTAATGGCTCGTTACACACGTGGCGATATAGTGTTGTCAGCCCAGCCACTTTAGGCTCCAGCACCCGCTGAATATCATCGGCCGTTTTACGGATGAAGGCCAAAGTATCCATATCTGTCAGACCTGCGCAATGAATAACACCGCCAATCGGCCCTAAGGTTTTCCTGATATGTTGCAGCGTTTGCTCAACAAGAGCCTCATCAGATAAAGGAAGCGACAGCATTTGCACTTGCACACCCTGTGCTTCCAGTTCCCGGACTGCATTGATTTTTTGTGCCGAGGATGTGTTTGCTGTCTCCAAACGAGCCCACTCCTCTCGCGGAGGAAGCTGCTCTCGTCCAGTCAGCACCAGCTTTTTCACTCCATAGTGCTTCACAAAATGCCGTGCGCATAATAGCCCGATGCCTCGCGTCCCGCCTGTAATGAAAAGTACATGCTCTTTCGGGAAGGCCATGCTTTGATCGGCTCCCTTACCTGTTTCAGGATGCGCTTTAAGAAAGGCCTGGTACCGCAAACCGTCTCTGTAACAAACCTCCGCATCATGGGAGTCCGTATAAAACTCATCTGCGATCTGCTTCGCAAGGCGATGATGGTCAATAACCTCCTCTGCATCCATATGTCTTGATGTAAGGTGGCTGTACTCGCTTTGAAGCATCCGATACAAACCAGCCCGCGAGGCGCCTGCCATCCGGACGGAAGTGTTTTGGAACGATTCCAGTCCCTTCGTCACACAAAGCAGCCTGAGCCCCTCTTTGTGCCCGAATTCAATCAGCCTTTGCACCCATTCAATCCAATCCAGCCGGCCTTCATCTTCTTCACCGCAGCCGATGACATCTACTAGACCGCCAAACTGTTTCCAATCGATGTCTGACTGATTACCGTCTAACCGGCTCACATCTAATAAGAGATGATTCGGAAAATACGCAGACACTTCAGCAGCCAAATCTGCTGTCTCTGGATTGCTCAGGATGGCAACCGTCCGAGTCCCCGGTACCTTTGAGCCAACCGGGCTCAACCTCCATTGTTTTGTCAAAAAACATGCAATGCGCTTTTCACTAGCATTAACTAGTTCTTTCTTGTCCGGTTCTGAATGTTCCTTTGCCGGTACCCAATAGTGATCCTTCGCAAATGGATATGAAGGGAGACTGATCAGGCGCGGTTTGGTCTCGCCGTATAATGTATTCCACTGGATCGCCACGCCTTTGACCCATAGATCCGCAAGTTTGGCGTATTTTCTTTTTCTGATCCAAGCATCCAGTGCCATTGCCATATCCTCATCTGCTGTAAAAATGGTCTGGGTTTCTTTATAGCGATTAGACTGCCCCAGGAAGAATTCACCAGTTTCTTCCTTACCGTCAACAAACGCTTGCAGTTTTTCTTCAAGTTCCTGCATCGTCCCCGCAATACATGCCAGACGCTCATCCATTTCTTCTCGCCCGACTTGCAGGGTATAAGCGATGCCGTGCAAATCTTGATCTGTATATTTTTTCTTGCGAATCGCCTCCAGCAATTGCGAAGCACGATCCCTTAGCCTATTTTTATTTTTAGCCGACAGCACAATCATGTTTGGCTGTTCTGATGCCATTTGTTTTGAATTGGCTTCTGGAATATATTCTTCAATCACAATATGTGCGTTTACTCCGCCAATCCCAAATGAACTGATTCCGGCACGGCGCGGAAGCTCGTTTCCGTCACGATCTGTGACAGCCTTCCATTCCTGTTTTTCCTGAACAATGTAAAACGGACTGTCAGCCAGCTGAAGATAAGGATTAAGCGTCTCGCAATGCAGGCTTTTCACTAACGTTTTATGCTTCATTTGCAGCAGCACTTTGATCAGACCTGAAATACCTGCGGCAAGCTCTAAATGTCCGATATTGCTTTTAACTGAGCCGATGCCGCAACGGTGATCCGGAATGTCCGGCTGGCTGCCGCCTCTCTTATTGGATAATTCCTTAAACGCGGCTTTCAGCCCGTTTATTTCAATCGGATCCCCCAATTCAGTCCCCGTTCCATGGGCTTCGATATATGTGACCGTGCTTGGATCTATGCCTGCTTGGCGATACGCACGCACTAACAGATCAGTTTGTGCTTTCGGATTAGGTGATGTCAGGGTATTGGCTCTTCCACCGTGATTTTCCGCCGTCCCCCGAATAACGCCGTAAATGTGATTCCCGTCGCGCTCCGCGTCTGCAAGCTTTTTCAGCATGACCATTCCGACACCTTCGCCTCTGACATAACCATTGGCATCGGCGGAGAAGGTTTTACACCTGCCGTCTTTGCTGAGCATGCCAGCCTTGCTGTAGCTAATGTGCGCCTCCTCGGTTAGGATCGTGTTCACGCCTCCTGCGATCGCCATCTCACAATCGCCGATTTGCATCGCCGTCACAGCACGGTGAATGGCTACAAGAGAACTGGAACAAGCGGTTTCAATAGGTTCACTCGGACCATGGATATTCAGAAAATAACTCATTCTATTCGGGCCAACCGAAGGAATCATATGACCTGTAGCCGCATGGCCTTCAATTGGAAGATTCGCTCTATGGAATAGGTCTTTGTAACCTGTGTTTCCAGTACCGATAAAGATACCCGTCCCTGTACCCGAAAGGCTTTGCGGCGAGCACCCTGCATCTTCCAGTGTCTTCCATACATACGTCATTAACAGACGTTGCTGAGGGTCTACATAATTGGCTTCCCGCGGCGAAATACCAAAAAACAACGGATCAAACTCTGCTACACCATCAATAAATCCGCCCCATTTGATGTCGGTTTTATTGGCTTCAGTGTCAGGGTTTCCATAATGCTCCCGCCAGTCCCATCGATCTTTTGGCACTTCTGTGATGCTGTTTTTGCCTTCCTCAAGGTTTCTCCAAAATTCATCTATATCCATAGCGCCAGGAAATCGGCCGCTGATGCCGACAATTGCAATCGGTTCAAAATCGGCAGTCTGCTTTTTGCTTGTTTCTTCTTTTGCAATAACAGGCTGTTTGAAGCGGTGCTTTCTGCGCGTTGTACTTTTTGGAACTTCAGAGGTTATTGTCTGTAACTCTTCTTGCCCCTCTGATTCTGCGCTCTCCTGAACAAAAGTCTCCTCAAATTCATCTATCAAATATTCAGCCAGGCTTTGGATGCTTCCATATTCAAAGAAAACGGTCGGCGTTACTTCCAAGTGATAGGTTTCGTTGATCTTGTTTGTAAAGACCGTAAATGTAACCGAATCAAATCCGTATTCACTCAGCTCTGTCCTGACATCAATATCTTCACTATCTACTTTTAAGATCGCACTGACCATGTTGCCTAATGATGCTCTCAGGCTGTTTAAACTGTGCAATGAGCTTGACGTTTCATCTGTGTCATTAACAGCAGCATCTTGATTCAATTCTCCCGGATACGCCGCAATTACATATTCAGTCAAGCTTTGGATGCTTCCATATTCAAAGAAAATGGTCGGCGTTAGTTCCAATTGGTATGCTTCGTTAATCTGATTTGTAAAGACCGTAAATGTAACCGAATCGAATCCGTACTCACTCAGCTCTGTATTGACATCGATATCGTCGTTGTTTACTTTTAAAATCGCTCCAACCATTTGAATCAAAGACGCTTCTAATTTTTGAATTTGACCGTGAGCCTGATCTGCGTTTTTCTGCTCTTTCCGTTTGGCTGTCGTTCCTGTAGAAAGCAGTTTTTGCTTCATTTTCTGAAGCTGTCCTTCCATCACAAAAACTTGCGGCTTATCAGATGCTATTCCTTGATAAAATGCTTCCAAGGCGCTATCTGTTGGCATCGGGACCATTCCCATGGTTTTCAGCATTCTCTGTTCAACTTCAGCGCCGACTTGCATACCGCCTTCTTCCCATAACGGCCAGTTAAAGGAAATGGTTGAGCCGAATCGCTCCTTTGATACCGCAAGGGAACGCCGGTATGCAGCAAATGCATCCATAAACGTATTGGCTGCCGCATAATCAGCTTGTCCAGCGTTTCCTAAACTTCCGGAAACAGATGAGAATAAAATGAAAAAGTCCAATGGAAAGTCCTTGCTGCATTCGTCTACATGGAACAAACCGCTTACTTTTGGCTGCAACACTTCTTGAAACTCTTCATTCGATTTATGAACGATGAAGTGATCTTTAATGCTGCCTGCACCGTGAATGATTCCGTTGAGTGTGCCATACTTTTCTTTGATTTCCTTCATGAGACGCCGAACCGCTCTCTGATCACTGACATCAGCCTCTCGATAGACAACCTCCGCCCCCATGCTTCGCAGAGTCTCCAGTTCATTTTTCTTACGCTCACTTAAAACAGAGCGTCCCGTCAGCACAATGGTGCATCGAACGGCTCGATCGGCAATTTCCTTTGCAAACAGAAGGCCTAAGCTTCCTGCTCCGCCTGTGATGAGATAAACGCCCTCGTCTCTCCACGGCATATGATGCTCATCAGCGGAAGGCAGAGCCATTTCCCGCCAGCCTTTCACAAAACGGTTTCCAGCCTCATATCGAATCTGTTTATCAGCAGGCCTCCGGCAGTCGTCTTTCAGCTTGAAATGAAGATCATTCATCTCTTCAGGCTTCTCGATCTCGATGACCTGAGCTGTAAGTTTGCTGAATTCTAATTCAGCTGTTTTAAGCAGACCGGAAACACCAGCAAACAATTGTTTCTCTTTATTCAGCGGAACGATGGCTTGAATGATGACACGGCCTGCAGAATGCTCACGGATCTTTCTTTGCACGAGCTCAAACACGTTCTGCGCGTATAACTGATAACGTTCTGCAATATGCCCTTCAGCTTCATTCAGAGTTATGACACGGGCATCCTTCATGTTTGATGTAAGGCTGTCTATGACACTTCGTTCAGTTTCAAAGAGAACAACGATATGCTCTGCGAATGAAAGGTCTTCGTCCACAAATCCGCCATTCTGTTCTCTCCATACCGGCTCGAGCATTAAGCGTTCATGCCGCGGTGAAGACTTTGATGAGTGAACCTCCCCTTCCAATACTCTCGTGGAGAACCCTTTGATCCTGACACATACGTCTCCGCTTGCGTCAATGACATCGATATCCGCTTTCTGAACAATATCCCCGGAGTGATGGCTGTCGCTTAAACGAGCATAAGCCCACATAGCAGACGAACATCCATTGATCACCTCAAGCTCTTCAAGCGCAAATGGCAAAATCAGCTTCTGATCTGTCAATTCCTGCATGATGCATATTGTTGCCGTCTGCAAGGCGGAGTCCATGATACTTGGATGCAACACAAACTGTTCCTTCGTTTCAGAAACGATTTCTGGAAGCTGCAGCTGCGCCAAAACCTCTTTGTTTCCTATATTCACATTCTTAATCCCTTGGAAGGCCGGACCATGGAACATCCCCCTGCTTCTGCCTTCTTCGTAAAATTGATCAGCTGACATCTTTCCTTTGCCGCAGCGGCGTGATATTTCAGCGAGATCTGCGGCCGGCGTTTTGGCGGCAGATACCAGCTCCGCACTGCCTTGACTATGAATAACCGTGTCGGCCCCGTCTTCCTGTGTACTATAAATGTCAAAAGTGATTTTCCCATCTTCTTCAGGAAAGAGACCGATATCCACTTGAGCCGAATGTTTGTCAACCACAACAGGCTGAACCCAGACTGTATGATTCAATCTGATTCTGCCCCCTAGGCCAGTATCGCTTCCTGCCGCCTGCTTGATAGCCGCGCGGGCCATTTCTAGGTACGCAACACCAGGGAGCACCGGCTTTCCTCTTACCACATGGTCTCTCAGAAAGAATTCCTCACCAGTGAAAACCGAACTGAATTTTTGTTCAGAAAAATCAGATGTATTCTGATGGAGCATCGGATGAATGGAACCGGTCTCTGTCTGATTTCCGGATATATGACTCGGCGGCTTGCAGTCAGCCTGAGACGGCCAGTATCGTTCCTTTGCAAATGGATATGTCGGCAGACTCATTCTGTATGGACGCTCATCTTTGTAAAGCTGCATCCAATCTATATATGCTCCCTTGCTCCAAATTTCCGCAAGCTTGTTCACTTTTCCTTTGGCCATCCACTTACGGATCAGTTCGGCGCTGTCCTCGTCCTCCGTCAGCCATGAAACTTCCCTGGAATTCTGCTGACTTCCTTGAAAACAGCCTTCAATCACTGTTTTTCCACTGATAAAATCTGTGAGCTTCTGTTTTAACTCATTCACATGATCGGCAGTAAAGGCAACGCGATACTCCATCGCTTCCCGCCCGACCTGAAGGGTATACGCAAAATCAGGCAGCTGTTCGTTCTCAAGCCCTTTTCTATCCAAATAGGCCATAATATCTCGTACATACTCCTGCAGTCTCTCGTTATTTTTTGCCGAGATCGGTATGATACAGGTCCCGTCTATCTTTCTCTTATCAGAATCCTTTTTGTATTGTTCAAAAATGGCGTGAGTGTTTGTCCCGCCTAGCCCGAACGAGCTAAGTGCAGCCCTGTGCGTTTTGATATCACGGCTTAACGTTTTCTTTTGATCGACGACGTAAAAAGGAGAGTTGGCTAAATCTATATTTGGATTCGGCTCCCTATAATTGATACTCGGTGCCAGCTCCTGATGATAAAGACTCATCACGACCTTAATGCAGCCCGCCAGACCGGCAGCTGTATCTAAATGTCCGATATTGGTTTTGACCGACCCAATGCCGCAAAATTGCGTTTTATTTGTATATTGCTTGTAAACGTTCGTTAAAGCCGCCAGCTCGATTGGATCTCCAAGCTTCGTTCCGGTTCCGTGCGCTTCCACATAGCGGATGGTTTCAGGCTGTATCTTCGTTTGATTCATGACCTTTTGCACCACATCAGCCTGGCCTTTGACGCTTGGAGCATAAAAACCGACTTTGTCAGCGCCGTCGTTATTTACACCTATGCCTCTCAGCAAAGCATAGATATGATCTCCGTCTTTTACAGCATCAGCCGCTTTTTTCAGCAATACTACGGCAACACCCTCACCGCCTATCATTCCGTCAGCTGATGCGTCAAAAGCTTTAATATGTCCGTCGCTCGAAAAGTTCAGTCCCGGCTGATGCATATATCCGATATTTGACTCGGTATGGAGCGTAGCACCGCCAACTAAAGCATAAGCAGATTCACCCGACAGCAGGCTTTTATAGGCAGAATGCATTCCAATCAGGGACGATGAGCAGTTAGCATGGACAAAATAGCTTGGCCCTTTCAGCCCGAGCTTATGAGAAATCATTGTCGGAATCGTCCCGCTCTGCGCAAGCACCCACGAGACATAACCGTCCGGCGTTTCCAGACTCTCTGTTGTATCTGACGGCAGCAGCGCGCGATAAGAATTGTTGCTTGCCGACATAAAAACACTGGTTTGCGGAATCTGTTTCGCAGCATAACCGGCATCTTCTATTGCTTTCCATGAGTGAGTCAGCAGCATTCGAAACTGCGGATCCATAAATTCAGCGTCTTTAGGAGAGATTTGAAAGAAGCTTGGGTCAAACCTGTCTTTGCCATCAATAGAAGATTTAGCTGGGACATAGTCGGCATTTTCCGCCATCTCCTCTGAAATGCCAAAGCGCTGAAGCTCTTCTTTACTGAAAAACGTAATGCTTTCCTTGCCGTCTCTGAGGTTCTCCCAAAACTCATCATGATTTTTCGCCCCTGGAAATTCACACGATATGCCAATAACCGCTACACTATCCTCATAATAATCTGGCAGATCGTTCCCCTCGAAGGACTGATCTATATAAGCTGCCGGTTCTGTCGGCACAGAGATACTTGTATCCGCCATTCGCTGTTCAGTGATGTATTGGCTGATATTTTTGATCGTTGAGTACTCAAACAGGTCTGTGACAGAAAATTCACAGGATAATTCATGTTTGATGCGGTCAGCCACAGTAACCGCGAGAAGCGAATCACCGCCCACATCGAAAAATCCGTCTTCCCGTTCAATGTCAGTCATTTTCAATACATCCTGCCAAATGGCCAATACAGCATCCTGAATGTTCTTAGGAGAGATCTCTCTTTTTGAATGCTTCGCAGTTAGTCCGCTATTCTTAAGTCTATTTCTGTCTATCTTTCCGTTCGGTGTTAACGGCATATGGTCAAGCTGAATAAAATAAGAAGGCACCATATAGGCAGGCAAAGCGTCTTTCACATAATGACGCAGCTCTCTTGCTGCAAGAGAAGTATTTGCATGTTTAGCTGTATAATAGGCAGCAAGCTTATCCATTCCATTCTCTTCAGCCGCGACCACGACGCATTCCTGAATGCCGGGATGCTCACTGAGCCTGCTTTCAATATCGCCAAGTTCAATACGGAATCCGCGTATTTTCACCTGATTATCGATACGGCCTATATATTCAATTCGTCCTCCCGGAAGCCATCGCGCCATGTCTCCCGTTCTATAAAGCTTCGATCCAGACTCAAAAGGGCTGTCAATGAATCTCGTATTCGTTAATTCTGGCTTTTTGTAATAGCCTTTCGCCACGCCGTCCCCTGCAATGCAAAGCTCTCCGGGAACGCCAGCCGGTACTGGTGCAAGCTGAGAATCCGTAATATAGATTTGTGTATTGGCGATTGGCCTGCCTATCGTGGCATGAGAGCATTCTTCATTAATACGCTGAACCGCTGACCAGATGGTTGTTTCGGTTGGCCCGAACATATTCCAAGCTTCGCTGCCCGTATGTAAGAAATATCGTTTTAATGTCTCGGGCAAAGCTTCGCCTCCGCATAGAATTTTCACCCTCTCTTCATTTTCCCAGCCTGAATAAAAGAGCATCTTCCATGTAGCCGGCGTTGCCTGCATCACTGTCGGTTTGATTGTTTGGATGTCCTGTTTCAGTTTTTCAACGTCTTTCGTATGCTCCGTTTGGCAAATATGGCAGTGTGCGCCCTTTATCAAAGGTAAATATAACTCCAGAGCCGCGATATCAAAACAGTAGGTTGTGACAGCGAGCATGTTATCCTCTGGTGAAAGATCTGGTGTTTCTCCCATCGAAACGAGAAAATTGGTTAAAGCTTTATGCGGTATCATGACACCTTTTGGCTTTCCTGTGCTGCCGGATGTATAAATAACATATGCCAAGTTTTCGGGCGTGACAGTGCGTGTAAGCACTTTTCGATCAGAGGCTGTTTGAGCGATCTCATCCCAGTCTTGATCTAACAGAGCAGTCTTGACACCGCTCCAACTCAACGTGTTTACTAATTCTGATGTCGTCAGCGTGATGGAGACTTCACTGTCCTCCAGCATGTACTCCAGTCGCTCAGCCGGATAGGAAGGGTCAAGCGGCACATATGCTCCTCCAGCCTTGAGAATCGCCAATAATCCCACCAACATGTCCAGCGACCGATCCACATAGATTCCTGTCAAGCGGTCCGGACCCACTCCATGCGCCTGCAAATAAATGGCCAGCTGTGTGCTTCTTTCATCAAGCTCCCGATACGTCAATGTTTGATTTTCATAGCTGACAGCCGCTCGATCAGGCGTCTTTTTCGCCTGCTGCTCAAATAATTCATGAAAACATGTATATGGATACGTTTTGCCAGTGTCGTTCCATGTTTTAAGAATTATCTGCTCCTCTGCTTCAGGCAATAAAGAATACTCTTTTAAAGGCTGAGAAGGATTCAACACTGCCTGTTCTGTTACATAAACAAATTGATCGAACATCGCGGATACAGATGCCGCATCAAATAGCCCGGTATTGTATTTAATGTTCAGCTCCATTATTTCTTCAGTTTCCCAAAGTTCAAATACTAATTCGTATTCACCCTCTTGATGAATACGCTCAACGAAATCGACAGAAAAGAAGTCAGCATAGCGGCTCAACAAGTTTTGATAGCTGCCGGATTGAAGAAAATTCTGATAGAAAAAAGCAGTTTGAAACACCGGTGAGCCCGCTTCGCTGCGAGGAATTTTCAAATCCCTCACCATTTTCGGAAACGGATAAGCTGCATGATCAAGCCCATCCAACATGGTAAATTGCAATTTAGCCACAAATTCAGAAAAAATATCTGCCGGGTTCAGCTCACTGCGAATCGGGAGCATATTAAGAAAATGCCCAATGGAAGCATCAAATCTTTCTTCCGGTCTCACCATCGCCGGCATGCCGACAATCTGTTCCTTTTGTCCGGTATAGCGGCCCAACAGCATCATATAGCAGCTTAAGAATACCGTCGAAACATTCACAGAATGCTCTTTCGCAAACGTCCTGACCCGATTCATGAAACCGCTGGACAGCTGCCGGGTATATGTATCCTCTTCAAACTCAGAATCGGCTGAACTTGTGCTGACCTTAGGCAGCTGAAGGCTCGGCAAAGTTCCCGATAGCTGTTTCTGCCAGTATGAACGATGCTTCGCGCCGTCTTTTCCGGCAAGCATGTTCTGCTCCCAGGCCGCAAAATCGTGATAAATGGCAGGAGAAACAGTTATTTCCGGCTGCTGTCCTTCTAAAAGAAGCTTATAGCTGTCAAACAGACTGCGTATAAATGTTACAGACGAAACCCCGTCAAAAATCAAATGGTGAATGACAACTAGTAAAAACTGCTCTTGTTCAGATCTGGAAAAACTCATGACACGCACTAACGGGCTGTTTTCCTTTACATATGGTTCCTTTCCTTTTTTTCTAAGAAAAGAAGGAATGTCAGACTCTTTCATTCCTGAGATGTCTTCTGTCTTGATTTCAAGTGAAAGCGCTGGATCATGTGTAAGAAATGGCACTCCGTCTTTCTCTCGGATGACATGCTTTAAGATCGGATGCTGTTGGAATACAAAGCCGAAAGCCTCTTGTAATGTTTCAAGGTGAAGCCCTGACGAAAATCGAAAACAGAGAGGTACATGATAGGCACTTTTTTCAGGTGACATTTTTTGCAATGTCCACAATCCTTTTTGCACCTCAGACAGAGGCTGAAAAGCTGCCTGACTCTTTTCCGGTTCCGTTTTAGATGTGTCAGTACCCGCTGTGTCATCAGAGATGCTGCTGATACCTTCTTGTTTAGATAGATAGCCAGCCAAGCGTTCAATCGTAGGATACTGATGTATCTCTCTGGCTGTGAGTTTGATACGGTATTTTTTCTCGACCGACCGAATGAGCTTCATCAACTTGATAGAATTCACTCCAAGGCTCTGGATATTAGCATTTGGCTCCGCCCAATCGCGGGAAATGTGCAGCTCCTCAGTCAAACAGCTGAGCAGATGCTCCTGTATCTCTTCCCTTATTCTTCTCACATGATCTGCTTGCTGCATGTCCTCGTCTTGGACCGCCCCGTTCATCCGGTTGGGGTTATGAAGCAAGTAATCGAAATCTCCATTTTCAAATGACGTTTTCAGCTGGGTGCGCTGGATCTTTCCGATAGCCGTTTTCGGAATCTCTTCTTTTTGTACCGGCAGCAAATATTCCGGGGTGACGCCGATCGCCTGTGAAACATGGGATTGTATGTTTCTACGAAGCTGAGACATCTGCTCATCACTCATTTTTGCGGAAGTAACAAAGAAGATAGCCAGCTGGTCCGTTGAATTCTGATTCACGCGGACTGCGCAGGCAGCAGTATAAGAAGTTTCGATTTCCGCTAATTCTTCAACAGCAGACTCAATCGCATGACTGTAATAATTAATACCATTAATGATAATTGCATCTTTCGTGCGCCCTGTAATAGTTAAGCGCCCGTTTCGCAAATAGCCTAGGTCTCCGGTTTCAAACCATCCATCTTCCGTAAACACACTCTCATTTAAATCCGGGCGCCGGTAATAACCGCTTGTAACGGAAAGACCCGAAACTTGAAAACGGCCAATCTCGCCTTCCTCAACCAAATCATTATGGTCATTCACTATTCTCATAGAGAATCCAGGGATTGGAGAACCGATTTCGACAAAATGATCATCGTCACTTGTTGCAGCCCGGGTAAATTCATGAGAGAAAATAACGCCGGATGACGTTTCGGACATTCCCCATGCAGGCCGGATCGCATCAGCAGGCAGTCCATGAGGTTCTAAAAGCTCAAGCATTCTGCGCCCTACCTTGGCGACCATTGCTTCACCGCCATTGAGCATGTAACGCATTGAGGACAGATCCCATTTCCTGTTTTTCATTTCTTCTGCAAAATCAGTGACAAGACCGAACGCAAAATTCGGTGCCCACGTAACTGAAGCACGGTAGTGATCAATCCAATCCAGCCATTTCAGCGGCTCCATTAAGATCGTTTCACTTGAGACGTTAATTTCTTGGCAGCCTAGATAGACATCCCGCAAATGCAGCATTCCGATGCCTCCGACATGATCAAACGGCATCCAGTTAAACGTGACATCTTCTCTGGTGAAGCCTTGCATTTGAATAATCCCTTTTACCATGCTCATAATATTTCGATGATTAAGCATAACCGCTTTTGGCGTTCCCGTACTGCCTGAAGTCAGCAATAAAAGCGCTAAGTCTTCAGGACTGGATTGATGCCAGTCCGTCTCTGCCTCGGCACTGAGCAGATCTTCCGCAGCAATTGCACGGAATCCTTCAAGGCCTTGTTCACTTGCCCAATCGATCATTTCCTGGTGCATGTCCCGGTCTGTAATCACCGCCGGCTTGTCAAGAAGCGTCCATGCGTCTTTCAGCTTTTGAGTCCCGCTGCTCGATTCAGCGTACGTTGGCGGAACGGCTAACGGAGCCGGAACAATTCCCGCTAAAACACACCCCCAGAACGCAGGGAGAAGCTGAGAATTGTCGCCAAGCTGCAAAATCACGTTTTGTTTTGCTTTCAGGCCTGATTGCCGGAGCCCCTTTACGATACGCAGTGCATCATTCCACAATCGTCCATATGATTGATACACTTCTTTTCCATCCGGCTGCAAATAAATGATTCCCTTTGTATCCCCGAGCTCAGCAGCAGTTCTGTATAAAACTTCAGGTATTGTTGCCGGCTGCTCTTCAGATAGATGTAAAGGCTCACCGTAGCTGACAGAAGGATTAGCTAAAATGCGTGTATTATCATTATTTCTCATCGCGCTGCCTCCATTTAATCTGCAAATTTTCATGTGGATTTCTGGTTAATTTCCATACAAACCTTTGATTCTCATTTTGACTTCCTCATGATGAAATGTTTTCTCGTGCATCATCAATTCCTGTTCTATGACGTGAGGCAGCTGCTGACGAAGCGGGGCAACCAAATGGTCTTTTAATGTAATCAATGAGTTTCTCGGCTTTTCCGCGAATTCATGCGCCAGTTCCACCGCATAATCTAATACTTCCGCACGAGGCAGGACTTTAAAGGGAACCCCTCTTTTTTCGAGATCAGCTCCGCGGTAGCTGCCCGCATTCATTAGTATTTCCTGAGCCAGGCTGAACCCCAGTTTTTTAGGAACGATAAAGGTAGCGCCCATTCCAGGCGTAAATCCGTATTTCATAAAATTAGCCGTATACACACTCTCTCTGGCCAGAATGACAATGTCAGCAAAAAGCCCCATGACAAAGCCGCCTCCAATTCCGTGTCCCTGCATTGCCGCGATGACTGGAATCTCGCAATCCAGCGCCAGCGAATAAAGATTGTCATCCGTGAACTTGGTCAATCCCTGCTGAATTCGAAGCAGCCCTTCTTGCGTTCCTCCTGAAGCAAAATAGTTATCATACCCTGTCAAAATGACTGCTTTATAATTGGGTTTCTTCCGAATGAATTCAAACGCTTGAATTAAACCGTCTGTAAGTTCTTGTGAAAATGCGTTTTTATGAGTGCGGTCATGCATTTTTACCTGAATAATAGCAGGCTCAACTTCGATGAGCTCTACAACAGAATGCGTCATGATGTCCTCCTAACGGTTCTGATTGTCATCTTTTCAAATGATTACTGTTCCTCCCATGGGAATTGCCCTGTTTCAACATACCTGATGATTCCCATCTGGTTTTGAAGATCAGAAAACATGTCTTGATTTGCAGTTAAAGCGATGGATTTCGAACGGCTGACTTGATGATCAAGTGAGCTGATAAACTGTTTATAACGGGTGATCCCCTTTTTATTCAGCCTCCGCAAACGCAATAAGTGCTTTCTCAGCAGCACCTCACTTTGAACATCAAAGGCATCTATTAACCCCCATTCACTGGCTTTCTGTACGGAAATCGGCTTTGTCATTAGCGTCATATAATGTGCTTTCTGCCAGCCGATCCGGCGGATCAGAAACGGTAAAACACAAGCCGGGTACAGACCGAATAACAGCTCAGAGAGACTGAATGACGCCGTTTCATCAGCTATGGCAATATCTGTGGCAGATACGAAACCAAGGCCGCCGGCATTCACTTTTCCCCTGACATGCGAAATCGTGACATAAGGGCCTGTCTGCAATTTCAGCCACAAATCATAGAGAGGCTCTTGGGAGCTTGCCTGTTTCCTGCCGCTTTTCATTTCCTGATACATTTCTTGAAAATCCGCCCCGAAGCAAAATACTTCGGGAAGCCCTTCTAACACAACAACCGTAACCGATGATGTTTCACATTGGTGTAACACTTGCAAACATTCTTCTATGAGTGTGTCATTAATCGTATTATTCGCTTCAGGACGGTGAAAGGTGATATAGCAAACCGACTCTTGAATGCGGACCTTTATCGTTTGATAGGTCACGAGATCCACCTGTACTTCCGATGAAACTCAGAAATTTCTTCTAAAAATAAGCGCGGCTTCTCTTGAGTAAACTGCATGATGCCCGGTATCATCTCAACATCCAGCTTTACATTGCGCGTTCCGAACCGCACCATCCCGTTCCCCTTAAACAGCAGCTCATACTCTTCCATTGAGAGCTGATATCGGCGATCTAAATGCTTCTCAATGCCAAATGAGCGCTGGCGTTCCTGGCCTTGCGGAGTTGTAATACCGCTGTAAAATTCAGAACAGCAGCCTGATCCGTAGGAAAAACAGCCGATTCGTTTAGGCGAATCAAACCGCCCTTGGTCTATCGTGCTGGCCAACGCCAGAAACAAGGCAGCTCCCATAATATTTCCAACCCGTTGGCAATAGTTTAAACCTGGCTTAACCCGATTTAAAAAATCCGGTTCAATCTCAGCTGTTTTCGCCTTCGCGACCTTACGCATCATTGTTCGGTGCGCACCTTTCACCATCCCGCCAAAGGGTGTATGATAAGCAAGGTATTGAAACGTGTCCTGATAACTTGCACCAGACACACGTTTTTGGTATTCCAGAAATGTTTGTTCGCAGCAATCCAGATATGACATTAAAGACAGGTCAGAATCTCCCGCTTCACTATCGGGAATAGGACGGCACGTATCCATCACTTCATAGCCGTAATAGCCATTTGCTCCGGGATCTATTTGAAACACCTCGGGATTTTCGCCTACTAAAATGGCCACCGCTCCCGCTCCGGCGCTCGGTTCAGCATAAGACCAGTCTTCACTTAAAGCGTCTCCGCCCTCGGCGATTAAGAAACGTGAAATATCACTGGCGATAACTAGTGCTTTGGCACCCGGAGACGTCTGGGATAATATAAAATTGACCGCCATCTGAAATCCTGCAGTTCCTGAATAACATGCCTGTTTAATCTCAAACAAACGGCAATTGCGGTTCAGGCCTAAATATTCATGGATATATGTACTTAACGATTTCCCAAAGTCGATCCCGGATTCAGAACAAGTGATCAGCAATTCAATCCGGTCCTTCTCGGCTTCGGATAAAGCATCAATAATCGGCTTAGCTGCATTGACTCCAAAGGTCACAGGATCTTCATAAGGCAGCGCTACCGCTTTTTCTTTCATTAATAAGTTTTCAAATCTGGCAGTATCTAAGTGTCTATATTTGGCAAGTTCCATGACATCAAGGTATGCCGTCCCGCCAAAGACATTCATCGCTTCTATTCCGGCTGAAACCATTTATGATTCGCCTCCACATTTCTCAATGTTTTGTATACAAACCGCGGTGTTCATTCCGCCAAACCCCATGCTTAAGCTCAGCGCATTTTTGATGCGGTATGAAATCGATTTCTCATTTACCCAATGAAAAGAATCATCAATTGGATGATCCAAATTCCGGCTCGGATGCAGGGCAGATTTTCTCATTTGCAGCAAAACAGAAATCACCTCTACAATGCCTGCGGCGCTGAGGCCGTGCCCGATTATCGATTTTGTTGCGTTAATATAAGCGTGGGAAAGCCCGCACGCATGCAACGCCTTTAATTCAATTTCATCTCCAATAAAAGAACCTGTGCCATGGGGATTAATATAATCAATGTCTTCTGGTGAAAGGCCGGCACGCTCCAGCGCCTCCTGGATGACATGAATCTCCCCTTCTAAAGAAGGATCGGGATTCCGGTTCCCGTCTAGTTTGATTGACCATCCAGACAACGCTGCATAAGGCTTGACACCTCGGCGGACAGCGGTCTCCTTTCGTTCTATCACCAATGCGCCGCACGATTCTCCATAAATAAACCCGTCTCTGTTCTGATCGAAGGGCCGGCACGCTTTTTCAGGCGCCTCCGCAAATTTGTCCGTTCCCATAGCGCCTAAAGCCCTAAGCGCCTCGCATTCCATATAAGAAAGGTCCATTAATGCACCAAGCGCTATGCAAATATCTACCTCGCCTGACAAGACTTGCTGAATCGCATGAATCACTGCTAACTGGCCGCTGGCCGAGGCTCCTCCCGCGGTATAAGCTAAGCCTGTAATGCCAAACTGATCTGTGCATAATCCGCAAAGGTCGCTATCCATGAAAGACAAGCCATACGCAGGCGAAATAAAACCAGAGCGATCTTGATAACTTTCATAAAGCTGTAAGGTTTCTCTCTGCTGAAAATTTGATCCACCGACTACCAGTCCGATACGTGCGGAATCGACTTCGTTTAATTCAGCTTCCTCCCAAGCCTCTGAGAGAGTCACCAATGCAGCACGGCTGGAAAATGACGCTTTTCTTAATAATTTTTTAGAAAGCCGGTCGGGATAAGACAATGTCGCAATTTCAGCTCCAATAAACCGGCTGTCTTTTTGTCTGCCCGAACGCTTCATAACATCAAAGGCATGCCTGCCGGACAGCAGCGAAGAAGCAAAGGCCTCTTTCCCTTGACCGATAGCAGCCGTTACGCCTACACCGGTCACCACCACCTCAGACAGTTTGCACTTTGTCATAAAGCACCTCAGCCAACTCGCCGATGTTTTTCACCCCAGACAGCTCAATGCGGGGAATTTTTAATGATAAATCCTCTAGCACCATTGTGATAATTTCAGCTCTGTCTACAGAATCAGCTCCTAACTCAACTAACTGATCTTCAGGCTCGAATCTGTGTCCGTCTAATTCAGGAAGCACCTCGCAAATATTGGTGACTAACACTTCAAAGATTCTCTGTTTATCCATAACGCGCTCTCTCCTTCAAGGGTTCATTTGAGTACTTTTTATAGGTGTATTTTCGTAATATTCAAACTATCAATCTTATTCTGTCTTTTAAAACGAAGGTTGATACATTGATTGCATCCTTTCATGAAGCAATGCTGCCGTTTCTGTCATTAATGTTTTTCCGATCTCATCCACATGGCGATTGCGCCAGTTTTCTAATTCAGAACCTTTGGTCCATTGATTAAAGGCTCCCAGCGCCGGACCGCAGTGAATTTGATAATCGACCTTCGAATGTTCGCTTCCGCTGATTGCCAAGTTGGAGCTGTATCTGAAGTACCATCGGAAAATCAAAGCCATTTTATGCTTCGGATTTTGTTCAGCCTTCTCAATTTCTACCTCGGGATAATGCAATGTCATATCTTTATAGATGTCTTCTATACTGCGTTTGAAGTATTTCTCCTCCAGCTGAGTCAACGTCTTTGCATCCAGCTCACGTATTGACCCGTATCGCTGGTACAGTTCATATAACTTGCTTGCCCGCGCCGGAAAGAACACGCCTTTTTTCAGCACTTGCACTTTGCTGCCCGATTCAAACATATCACCCGCAGGCGCGTAAGCTGTATCTTGTACATTCATCTGTTGAAGCAAATCCTTTACTTTATCACTTGTCGCCGCCTCAACCGTACATTGATTGATTGAGCCTGTTACAATAAAATCAGCACCAAGCATAAAAGCTGCCACCGCTGCATCAGGCGTTCCAATTCCTCCAGCTGCACCAACTCTAATTTTTTTCGGATATTGATATTTTTTCATCATTTCATCTCTTAATGACGTCATCGCCGGCATCAGGCTGTATGCCACACCTCCATCTGTATGGCCGCCTGAATCAGCTTCCACACAAATATCATCAGCCATCGGAATGTTACGCAACAACTCAGCTTCATTCACTGTGATTTTATTTTCTTCTAAAAGCTTTTGCAGCATATTCTCAGGCGCAGGACTCAGAAATGATTCGGCAACTTCCGGCCGCGATATTTTCGCAATGAGACGATTTGAGCAAATGACGTCGCCATTAGAGTTTCGTTTTACTCCTTTTGCGCGATACCTTACTAATGCGGGAGTGACACTTAAAAATGCTGAAGCTTCCACATTTCTCACTTGATGCTTCAATAAAAGGTTAATCATTTTTTCTTCTGATTCAGTATGTTTCATATTATGGACGAGATTGATGCCGTAGGCTTGTCCTTCCCCTAATTCTTCTTGAATAGTGAGGATCGCCTCTTCAACCTCATTCAGACTCAGGCCGCCTGTACCAAAGAACCCCATCATTCCTGCTTTTGACAGCTTTACTACCATTTCTTTCGAAGCAATGCCGCGGTACATTCCTCCTGCAAGATAAGCATATGTAAGTTGATAATCCTGTTTAAACTCAGCACTTCCTAAAGATTCTGCCGTAATTCCAGCTTGAACTTGAGGTCGATGTCCAGCCGCTTCTGCTTGTTCCTTTGAATGCGCACTGAACGTATGACGGGAAGCAAGGTTCTTTTCGGGTGCATGTGTTAACGGTTCTGCTTCATTTTTAATCCGCTGGATGAGGCCGGTTAAAACAGTTCCAGGCCCGATCTCTTCAAACTCCATTTCTCCTCTTCCCATCAGAAAACGTATGCTGTCCGTCCATTTCACTGTGCTGACCATTTGTTCAGATAATGTCTCTTTTATCCTGTCCTGTTGATAGGGCTCTGCATAGACATTGGAGATAACAGGGACAGATAAAGGCGCAAAAAGGAATGAGTCAATAAATTGCTTAAATTCCTGTTTTGCTTCATTCATATATCTGGAATGAAAAGCTCCGCTTACGTTTAAAGGGTGAAATAGCTTTACATCCTTGGTGTTTTCAAAAACCGTTCCGGCTTTTTCAATCTCTTTTTTTTGGCCGGAGATCACAATCTGCCGAGGCGTATTTTCATTTGCCACATCAATGTCATAGAGACGGTGCTCTTCTAAAACGGCTGTAACTTGTTCCTTATTCAGCCCGATCACAGCAGCCATTCCGCCTCCTGTAATTCGTCCCATCAGTTCGCCTCTTTTTTTGACAAGTCTTAATCCGGTTCCAAAATCAAAGGCCCCCGCTGCAAACAACGCATTGTATTCTCCTAAGCTATGTCCTGTCGCAAAATCAGGTTTTCTGCCGGTTTCCTCCAGTCTCTTCAAATAACTGAGTGCATTGACGACGTACAAAGCCGGCTGCGTGTATTCAGTATGGTTTACATCCAAATAGGATTTTTCGGTACAGAGCTTTTCTATTGAATAGCCCAAAATTTCATCTGCTTGATCAGTCAAATGCCGATATTGTTCAAATAGTCCTTGTCCCATTCCCTTTTGCTGGGATCCTTGTCCTGGAAAAACATATGTAATCATCTTGTAAACTTCCTTTCTGGTGTACGGAAACACTCAACCGTATTCAGATTTTTCAGCTCCTGATGAAATGGTGTGATGATCGAGTAGCAGCGGTCAGCTGAATCACCCGGAATCAGCTGTTTCACAAAAGCAGCTAAGGTGCCGGATGGCCCTAAATCGATAAACCGGCATGTATGCTGGCTTTCTAAATATCCAATCGCTTCGCGAAATCTCATTGGCTTTCTAACCGCATCCCAAAAGAAATGCTTGTCTATTTCGCGAAGACAGCCCCCCGTTAGACTCGACACCATTGGTATTGACGGGTTTTTAAAAGAGATTGAACTTAAAAATTCTGCATAGACACTTTCTGCCGGATCAATAAGCGAAGAATGAAAGGCATAGGACACAGGCAGCTGCTGGCAAAGAATTTGCTTCTCTTTTAAAACCTCCATGATCTGCTTTATGTTTTCTTCTTCACCAGAAATGACGAAATGCGAATCATAATTAATAGAGATGAGTTCACTATCTCTAAACAGCTGCGGATGGTCTTTCAGTAATTGCGGATGATCAAGAATGGCCAGCATTTTTCCTTTATCGCAGGATTTCTGGATTAAAATGGCCTGTTCAAGTATGCAATTCAGTATATTCTCTGCGTCTGACACACCAGAAACAGCTGCTGCTGCGAATTCTCCCAGACTTGATCCCAATACGTAATCAGGATAGATTCCCCTATCTGCCAAAACCTTGTATAAGGAGTATTCAATTATAAAGATTGCGGGGTGGGACAAAAGAATGCTGTCAAACGGATCTGACACACGTTTAGCGGGATGATAGATTTCTTCAACAATGGATGTGCCGATTCGCCGTGCTGCAATGGCATCCATTTCAAGCATCGACTGGCGAAACACGGTATTTTCCTTAAATAATTCCTTCCCCATATGATAGTACTGGGAACCTTGTCCGGAAAACATAAAAACGAGCGGTTCATTCATATGCATAACCTACTTTTTTTATATTTATGACGGCTATTTTGATTTCTCATCTCCATGTATGCTGTAAAAGATACACAGCAGCGAGTGAAATCCGATTATTTAATGAAAAGACATAATGGAACTTTAGGAAGATTGTTTTGGTGCTCTGGATGCGGATCTATTATGTAGTGGTCGTAGATGTATGTTGATATCTCTAATTTGGCATAACATGCTAACAGGATCAGCAAAAAACATCGGCTCTATGAATGATTGGGTGCGGTGAAAAAGAGACCATCAGATGTGAGAGCGATGGTTTGGCATCCATGCCGGCTGACTGACATAGTTCAAATGTCTAATATGGTGCGGACATGTTTTATCAGCCTCATTATGTAACAGTATATAAAGTTATTCATTTAGAAACAGTGTCGAACGAACGATTGCACCTCTAAAACTTTATACCTTGACTAAAAGGAAATCTATCTCTAGCCTGCCTTTAGCGGTGCATGATCTTAGGGATCATCATTTTCAGCGGGACATTGCTTCCGCATCTTTCTTTATACGGTGAATTAACCCTGTTAAAATATTTCCAGGCCCTATTTCCTCAAACTCTAGTTGGCCTTTTTTCATTAAGTAGTTTATGCTCTCCGTCCATTTCACTGAATGGTTGATTTGATCGGCCAGCGTCTGCTTCATTAATTCATATGTATACGGTTTGGCATACACATTAGAAATAACCGGGATAGACGGAGGCGAAAAATGAAAGGTATGAAGAAATTGCTCGAATTCTTCTTTCGCTTTATTCATGTATTTGGAATGAAACGCGCCGCTTACGTTTAAGGGGAGTACCATTGTAACTTCAGTCATCGTTTCAAAAAGAGATGCGGCTTTTTCAATATCATCTTTTCTGCCTGAAATCACAATTTGATATGGGGCGTTCACATTAGCGATATCAACATTGTGTAAATCATATTGATTCAGAGCACTTGCAACCTGCTCTTCATTTAATCCCATAACAGCTGCCATGCCGCCGTTGCTCACCATGCTCATCAGCTCGCCTCTTTTTCTGACAAGCTTTAAACCTGTCTCAAAATCAAAGGCTTCCGCTGCAAATAACGCATTGTACTCACCCAAGCTGTGCCCGGCGACAAAGTCGGGCTTAGCTTCCGCTTCACGGATTTTTTTCAGGTAGCTTAATGCGTTTACCACATATAAAGCCGGCTGTGTAAATTGCGTTTTGTTTAAATTAGAATAAGGATTTTCTATGCAAAGACGTTTAATTGAATATCCTAGGATCTCATCTGCCTGAGCCATCAGTTCTTTAAATTCATCGAATAGTTCGCTGCCCATTCCCTGTTTCTGCGAACCCTGACCCGGAAAAACATATGTGATCATTCTCTCAAAGCCACCCTTCCGATTAGTAAATATGATGCACTTCTGTATGATTTTATAAAAAATAGTGATGACCGGATAAATAGTAGCATGTTCATGTTGATGGTAACCTCTGTAAATATTAACGTCAAGTTAATTTTTCCTACAGTTCACTCGATTGTTTTCCTATTTTTTTCAATTGGGGCATAAAGGATCAGAGGCTATAGCAGAACATAAGAAAAATGACCCGTATCACTTATAGGGCATGGATATGAGGAGAATGCGCTTCATCTTTTCTCCAGAGCCTTATTCAAAACAAATCAAATCCTTCTATATAATCATTTTAAACATTACTGATCATTTAGATATTCGAAGGAAAATAGGACAATAGATTCAAAAGCCTTATTTAAAATCAAAAATACCTTTTTGGTTTTTACGGGTGCGAAATTTCACAAAATGTTCTTTATTATCAATTTGAAAGTAAATATTATACTGGTAAAGATCCTCTATCGTATGGCCGGGCGTTTTGCCAAATGAGTGGCCAGGAAACACTCGTACATAGGTCGAAACCTCCGACTTAATCCTTTGAATGCTTCTGAACATCTCTTCCGCAGAACTGCCATCACCCTCGCATATGCCGCACCCTTCTGTAAATACCGTATCTCCGGTAAAAATACTCTCGGAAAACAA
Organism: Bacillus vallismortis; assembly: GCF_040784915.1. GTDB lineage: Bacteria > Bacillota > Bacilli > Bacillales > Bacillaceae > Bacillus > Bacillus subtilis_G. The sequence continues at coordinate 1,890,370 of NZ_CP160797.1, read as the reverse complement.
ATAACACATTCCTCCGGCTGTGTGCCCCGGAGTGAGAAGGCATTGCACTCTCATGTTTCCTATGCTGATCGTCTGTTGATCATGCAAGCCAATTAAATTGCTGCACCGGAATTGATAATAATCAATTTCTTTTTTTGACATATAAACTTGAGCGTTAAACATCTTCGTCAGCGGCTCGACCAGGTTTACATGATCATAATGAGAATGTGTCAATATGATTGCTGTTAATTCAGTCTCAAGCTCGGAAAGTTTAGTTGTTATTTTACTCAGTTCCCATGAGGGGTCAACAACAATTGCAGATCTGCTTACAATATCTTCAATGATATAGCAATAATTCGTCCAGCCTTGATATCTTGTTTTAATCGGATGTACTTTATAAGTAAGATTCATTTACATCATTCCCTATCAAGTAAAGTTCTTAAATGAAAGATCGGTAAACTGTTCAGCCCGAGTCCGTCTTTCATTCCACTTTACCAAACGGCATGCTTATTTTCCATTTTTTTCAGAGATTCTTGTTCTTTCCGCATATAAAAAAGCTATTCTTTTGAAAATAGCTTTTTCGCACGCGTCTTAGGGATTTCTTTCTTCTGTCTCATAAGTTTCTTCCACGCAAATTGATTCGATATGCTGCATAATGACACGTTCGATCCGATCTTTATTTACTCGCACATGGTCAAGCATCGCATGTAAAGCCAAGCCGTCAATCAGCGCGTAAAGTCTCTCAGCTTCAATGTCTTTATCAGCATCCTGCTTCAGTAAATCGAATTCAGCTAAATAGGCAATCACATTCCGCATTCCCCTGTAAATCCCGTCATGATTCGCATCAAACCTATCCTTTTTATGTCTGGCGTAAACCGTAAAAGCAAACCACACCTCCATCTCTCTAATCGTTTCTTCATTCGTTGGGACAATTTCAAGCAAAATATGTAACACTTTTTCCTTAGGGGGCACATCCTTCATTGCAATGTGCTCAATACGGTCCATCACCTTTTCTTGAACAAGTTTCATTGCGAAAACAAGCAGTTCATCCTGTGTAGAGAAATAATGGCGCAGCGCACCTAATGACAATCCTGCTTCCTTTGCAATGTTTCTGGCTGAGGCTCCCTCCATCCCCCGTTCTAAAATGACCCGCCACGTCGCTTCTGCAATTTGTTTTCTTCTTTTCTCATGGTCAATTTGTTTTGGCATAGCTTTATTGTAACAAGAAAAAAAGAAGAGAGCAATTTTTATAATACAGTTGTATTATAAAAATAAAGATGATAACATATGATTTAAATAATACAACTGTATTGAAAAGAGGGGAATGAATTGAACGGTATCGCATGGATGATTGTCTTCTGTGAAATTGCGTTTTGGGTTGTGATTGTTTTAGGGCTTGCTGTACGTTACCTATTCAAACAACATAGATTAGGACTGCTATTCTTTGCTTTAACCCCAATTATTGATTTGATTTTATTAGCGGCAACTGCTGTAGACCTTTACAGAGGAGCCTCAGCGACTGCAGCCCATGGGATTGCGGCTGTTTATATCGGTATATCGATCGCTTTTGGAAAACAAATGATTCAATGGGCGGATGAAAGATTTCAATATTATGTGGCAAAACAAGGATCCAAGCCGCTGAAACGCTATGGAATGGATCACGCCAAACACTATGCTAAAGGCTGGATAAGACACGTGCTGGCGTATCTTATTGGGGCGGGATTACTAGCGGGGATGATCTATTTCATCAATGATACTGCCCGAACCGAGGCATTAAGCGGCATACTTAAAATATGGACAGTCGTCATAGGCATTGATTTTCTCTTTACCGCCAGCTATTTTATCTGGCCGAAAAAAGAGAAAGCTTCGGCGAATCTCAGGAGTTAACATGATGAAAAAGAAGGTCCTTTCCGCTGGAAAAGGGCTTTTTTAGTTCATGTAAAAATATGTTATACTGTTTTCCGAATGATCTATCTGTGGATCCTTGAATGTTTGTTGTTTTCATTAAGAACAGATTTGAAGATTCGTATTCTTGCCAATTTTAAGGGTAACCGTTTGTATGAGTAAGCAGGTGAAAGGAGTGTCATGCTTGAGCCAAAAAGCACAGAACGAGCCGTTTAAAGATTTAAACCTAAGCTCAAAATTAATCGTGATTGTATCTATCATTCTTACCGTTACCATCGCATTTGCAGTGATCTTCGGCGGCTTTTTCTTTGGGATAAAAGGATTATTCTCCATACTGGGCGTCACATATGATTCCAATCAAACATTAGCTTTATTTATTTTAGTCTGTTTTGCTGTGGGCTTGATCATAGACCCACTCACAAAGATTGTCTCTATGATCCTGGCAATATCACTTTCATTGAAAAAGACTGCACTTTTTGCCTTTACCCTGTACTTTACGAGCAATTTCATAACGATCTGTTTTGCAGATTACTTTATGCAGTCTATATCTATTCCGGATGCCTTGGTTCTTGTGATATCAGCATTGATGGCTTTCATTGAACTTGCATTTGGTAACCAGGCAAATGGGAAAGCTGCTTAAAAATCGTTTGAAATGATCCAAGCGGCTTTTGCCTTTATATCAGTCCCATCGTCTAATTTTCGTGAGATAATAGACAAGAAAATGTAAAATGATGAGTAGATTCATAGAATCAACGGTGATATATAAAGCGGAAAACAAAGCCCCAACCAGTGAAGTTCCGATCACTCCCTGCCACAGCCCCTGATATGTATGAGCTCATCCAAAAAAGGAGTGATGAAAGGAGGATGACGATCCCGATTGAAAATATGAGGGAACAAAAACACGAGAACAAACATTAAAAACCCTCTTAGCGGGAATCCATAATCCGATCATTGTACGAACATTATACTTCACTCTTTCATTTCCATTTTCACCAGTCTTGATATTTCTTTTAAACCTTTGAAAATAAAAGTATCCAAATATCGGTTCGTAAATCAATAAAAAAGAATGAACGGCCAGATACACATTTCCATCACGAAACACCCTCCTTCAATTTTGAAATTACTCATTTATAAAATTGGGCGGGCGACAGCCTCAAGTTCTCTTCAACGCAAAACAAAACTCCCTGCTCATAAGAAACAGGAAGCAAAACAATGATGATTGAATTTAGATTCTGCATTCAAAAACAAGGATTCCTTCATTCTCAATAGCCAGTTCATCCAAGATGATAACTACATTTGGACCAGACGTCATGTTCTCACCTCCACTACCTAAAATATACATTTATTTAAATTGTTTGTAAATATAAGTTTGTTATCATCTGCTTTTCCAAACGTATACAAAAAAGCATTGATCCATTCGAAGAATGTCTCAATGCCTAAATCCCCCTTGCTGCCCCGCTACATCACGCGTTTGAACATCTTTTCCATTTCATAAGTGGAATGGTGAATGATGATCGGACGGCCGTGCGGGCATGTAAATGGGTCTGATGTGCTTCGGAGGTCGTCCAGAAGCACTTTGATTTCGTCATTTCTGAGGTGGCGGTTTGCTTTGATGGAGCCCTTGCAGCTCATCATAATCGCCGCTTCCTCCCTCAGTTTTTTAATATCAATCTGTTTGGAATCAAGCACCTGCTGAATGATTTCTTCTATCAGCTCGGCTTCTTCACCTTTTGGAAACCAGGCCGGGTGACAGCGGACGATGTAGCTGTTTGACCCGAATGACTCTAAAAAGACACCGACGCTTTCGAGCTCTTGTTTGTGCTGTTCAATAATCAGCGCCTCGTTCGTGGCATAGTGGAACGTCAAGGGCACGATCATATCCTGCACCTCAGGCTCAACCTCCCCCACCTTTTCACGGAAATATTCGTACTTAATACGCTCTTGGGCGGCGTGCTGGTCGATAATATACAGGCCGTTCTCGTTTTGTGCCAATATATATGTCCCATGCATCTGACCGATCGGGTACATAATCGGAACCCGCTCAGATGCTGGCTGCGGCTGCTCTTCATGATGATGTTCGTGCTCAAATGCTTCAGGCTGCCCTTCTGAAACATTAGGCGCCTCAATGCTTTGTTCCTGTTCAATCATAGGAGGAGCATCAAATTGAACAGAAGGCAATTCTTCCTCCGCATCAACCGGATCTTTCACGACTGAGCTGAGCTTCATTGGTGAATAAGACGGCGCAGGCGCTTTTTCCGGAACTTTTCTTTCCGCAGGCTTTTCATCAAATGTGATGAACTGCTGCTCATTTTTGATAACAGGTGCCGATTTTTTCGGGAGCTGGGCACTCGGAATCAGCTGCTGCTGTTTAAATACGTCTTTAATTCCGTCACGAATTAAGTCATGAAGCTCTGTTTCCTTGCTGAGACGAACCTCAAGCTTCGATGGATGCACGTTGACATCGACTAAAATCGGGTCCATCGTAATTTCTATAAAGGTAATTGGATGACGCCCGATTGGCAGAAGCGTATGATATCCTTCATGCACCGCTTTGACGAGCGGGAAATTTTTAATATAACGGCCATTGATGACAGACGACATATAGTTTCTCGACGCCCGTGTAATCTCTGGGAGGGCGATATATCCCTTGACTTCAAAATCCAATGAGCTCACGTGCAGCGGAAGCATTTTTTTGGCGACAGCCGTACCGTAAATCGCTGCCAGGACATGGCGCACATCTCCGTTTCCGTTCGTTTGAAGCAGGTTTTTCCCATGATGGCGCAGGCGGATCGATACCTCTGGGTGTGCAAGCGCTATACGGTTGACCACATCTGTAATGTTCCCAAGCTCTGTATGAACAGTTTTCATATATTTCAAGCGGGCCGGTGTGTTAAAAAACAGATTGGATACGACAATTTCAGTTCCCTTCCTGCTTGAGGAACGCGATTCGGAAATCATATTTCCTCCTTGAAGTACGAGCTTCGTCCCTGCTCCTTCACCGGTGCTTGTCGTCATCTCCAGATGAGAGACTGACGCGATACTCGGCAGTGCTTCTCCTCTAAAACCAAGCGTTCTAACCCTGAATAAATCATTTTCATCTTTTATTTTGCTCGTTGCGTGGCGGCTGAAAGCACGCTTGCAATCTTCATTTTCCATTCCTTCGCCGTTATCCAATACCCGAATGGATGCAAGACCTGCTTCCTCAATATCGATTTCAATGACTGTGCTGTCAGCGTCGATCGCATTTTCCACCAATTCTTTGACGACTGAGGCGGGCCTCTCCACAACCTCGCCCGCCGCTATTTTATTTGAAAGCTCATCTGACAGCTGGATGACTTTAGCCACATTCATCACCCCGTTTTAATGTAATTTCTTTTGCAACTTGTACATTTCATTCATCGCTTCAAGAGGTGTCATATCCAGTATATTAAGTGATTTGAAGGCATCGAGCACTTGCTTTTCTTTTTTTGAAAGCTTCGGTGCTTCAGCCGGCTTTTTCGCTTCGTCAAAAAAGGACAACTGTGCCGGCTCTTCTTTCACCACAGATTTCTGCACCGGCACTTCCGGTTTGTTCCCTGAATGCTCAAGATCCTTTAAAATATCTTGAGCGCGCGCAATGAGATCTTCCGGCAGCTCGGCAAGCTGGGCTACATGGATACCGTAGCTTTTGTCGGCTGCTCCTTCTTTTATTTGATGAAGAAAGACAACCGTTCCGTTATATTCTTCAGCGCGAACATGAACGTTTTTCAGCTGCGGCAGCTTGTCCTCAAGAACGGTCAGCTCGTGATAGTGCGTACTGAATAGCGTCTTGGCGCCGATATGATCGTGAACATATTCGATAATCGCTTGTGCCAGCGCCATCCCGTCATAAGTGGACGTTCCCCGCCCGATTTCGTCAAACAGAATAAGGCTGTTTTTCGTCGCATTGACAATCGCATTTTTAGCTTCTAGCATTTCCACCATAAAAGTACTTTGTCCGGAAATCAAATCATCTGCAGCGCCGATTCGCGTGAAAATCTGATCAAAAATCGGAAGCACCGCTTTCTTCGCGGGGACAAAGCAGCCGATTTGCGCCATGATGGAAATGAGCGCGATTTGTCTCATATACGTGCTCTTCCCTGACATGTTCGGACCGGTAATGAGAAGCATTTGTCTGTTATCGCCCATCATACAATTGTTCGGGACATATTCCTGGCTGTCCATGACTTTTTCCACAACCGGGTGTCTGCCTTCTACCACTTCGACTTCATCTTCAGAGAATTCCGGTTTCGTATAGTGACGATTTTCACTGATTGTCGCAAAGCATTGCAGTGCGTCAAGCTCGCTCATCTGCTTGGCAAGCTGCTGCAGCCGCGGAATATACAGTTTCACTTTTTCACGCAGCTCGGTGAACAGCTCGTACTCCAGCTCACAGATGTTATTTTCCGCTTCTAAAATGAGCGCTTCTTTTTCTTTTAATTCAGGTGTAATGTAGCGTTCTGCATTCGTTAACGTCTGCTTCCGCTCATAGCGCCCTTCCTCAAGCAAGTGCAAATTCGCTCTTGTCACTTCAATGTAATAACCGAAAACTTTATTGAAGCCGACCTTTAAAGAGCGAATGCCCGTGTATTCCCGCTCCTGCTGTTCCAGGCGGGCAATCCAGTCTTTCCCGTTTCTGCTTGCATCACGGTATTCATCAAGCTTTTGATTGTATCCGTCTTTAATCAGGTTCCCTTCTTTTAACGATAAAGGAGGGTTTGCGTACAGCGCTTCTTCCAGCAATTCAAGTACATCCCCGCAAGGATCAATCCGCTCCGCGCGTTTCTTGGCTTTGTCATGAGCCAGTGAAGCAACCAGCTGTTTGATGCCAGGCACTTGCTTTAACGATTCCTTCAGCTGAATTAAATCCCGGGCATTGACATTTCCGAAGGCGACGCGGCCTGCAAGGCGCTCTAAGTCATATACTTCTTTTAAACGTTCACGCAGGTCTTCCCGTTCGAAGAAATGGGACATCAATGTTTCCACCATTTCCTGGCGCTCTTCAATTTGATTGACTCTGATAAGCGGCCGGTCAATCCACTGTTTCAGCAGCCTGCCTCCCATTGCCGTTTTTGTTTCATCCAGCAGCCACAAAAGAGAGCCTTTTTTATTTTTTGAACGGATCGTTTCAGTCAGCTCCAGATTGCGCTTTGAATACAAATCAATTTTCATTGCTTCCTCTAACTCATACACCTGTACGGACTGAAGATGATCGAGGCTGCGCTTTTGGGTTCTTTTCAGATACGTGTATAAACGCAAAAATGTTTTTGTGACATCTTCATTATTTAAGTGCTCAATGATCGTTACGTGTTCGTCTGTTTCTCCATCTTCAATTGAGATCGTTGTACCGCACCGCTCTTTCAGCTGTGCGACTGTATCGGCATCCATGCTTCCTGAAACGACGATTTCCCGTGCGCCGACTGAATAAATTTCTGATATGACATCTTCTATCCGCTCAATCAAGACAGCCAAATTTTCTCCCGTTGTTAAATCAGACAGTGCCAACCCGTATCCGTTCGAGCAGTCAGAAACAGATGCGATAAAGTTGTTTTCTGATTCATGGATGCCTTTGCCGTCCATTACAGTTCCGGGCGTAATCAGCTGTACCACTTCTCTTCTTACAACACCCTTTGCGGCTTTCGGGTCTTCCGTCTGTTCACAGATAGCCACTTTGTACCCTTTTTTAATCAGCTGCTCGATATACGCAGAAGCGGAATGATACGGCACACCGCACATCGGTATTTTTTCAGCCGCACCGCCGTCTCTGCTCGTTAATGTAATTTCCAGCTCTTGTGACGCTTTTTTGGCGTCCTCAAAAAACATTTCATAAAAATCACCAAGGCGAAAAAATAAAAAGGCATCCTGATGCTCTGCCTTTATTTTTAAATATTGCTGTATCATAGGCGTATAACCGGCCATCGTTTAATCCCTCACTATGTATCAACGTTTCTATTTTCCAGACTTCATTATAACATAAACAAAAAGTGATAAAAGAATGATATATCAATATAAAAAAGAGACTTGGGGTACCGTCTCCCCTAGTCTCTTTTTTATTCTTCAGGATCTCCCACTAAAAATTCAGGATTGATGTCTTCGAGCTCTTCATCAAGCTCATCTTCCCAATCTTCTTCGTCATCTTCTTCCCAGTCAGGATTAACCTCAATAACAACCTTTGTTTCCCCTACCACTTCCGCTAAGAATTCCCTTTCTGCCTGCACAACAATTTTATTTCCATTCGGTGAAATGGTCACTTCAAGGCAATTTGGCTGCTGAAGGACTTTGGCAATCACTTCATGCTCATCATCTAAGTAATTGTTGTCTCTGTATCTGAGTTTAATGACATCTACGTATTTTACCCGTTCTGTGACAACCTCTGTTTTTGTGTTGTCCGCGTAAGAGTACCATACGTTTATATCATAATACCCTTCAATTTCTACTGTTTTCCCGATTTTTTCAGCGTCATACTTGTGGTTAATGATCCAACCGCCCAAAATGCTGCTCGGTTTTTTCTCAGGGGAGATGGTATTGGTGCATTGGGTGAATTTTCTGCCTTTCGCTACTACCGCCTTCGTAATAATTTCCCTGTATTCAGACATTCCGGCATGCCTCCTTGTTCTTCTTCGTGTTATCTTATGCTGGGCATTTGTCTAGTGTGCATTTTTATAAATAAAATATAAAAATACAAAGTTTCTGTTCCATTGTATGCAGGCGTGCCTAGAAACTTTACTTTTAAGTGCGATAAAGTTCATCGCGGCTGAGCACAGAAAAACAAAATGAACATTTGGCACATAGATTATTTAGTTCATTTTTTCGCTTGAATATAAAAAAACACGGGCCTGTAAAGGCACCGTGTTTAGAAAGAACAGCTGTTATTTGAATGTTTCACCTTCGAACCGGTTTCCCCTTTCAGCAGGTTGCCTCCGGTTGACGTGATGATTTCATTTGTGACTTGATTGGAAATGGTGTGTGCAACGAGCTGCAGAAGGTCATTTACCTCCGTCTGCGAGTCCCTGAATTCCTGGATGACAGGGATCTGTTCAAGCTCTTCTTGCAGCGCGTCAATTTTTGCTTCTGCTTGTTTGAGCGCTTCATGCTTTTCATAATGCTTCAGATTGACAGCCTGCTTTTGGAGGGTTTTAATCTGATTAACGATTGCAGATACTTTGTCATTCTCATTAATTTGCGCTTCAGCCCGTTTGAAAAAATCAACCTCTTCAGTTTCAGAGATCATTTTTGCAAGGTTTCGTGCCTGTTGCACGATGTCTTTTTTTGAGTAGAGCGTCATCTTATTTCACCTCGATTGCTTCTCCTACCATTTCTCCGTCAAGCGACCATGTTTTCGCTTGCTGGATTTTCACGCGGACAATTTTGCCGATGGCTTCCTTCGGCCCTTTGAAATTGACAAGCTTGCTTTTTTCAGTGTAGCCGGCAAGAATATCAGGGTTATTTTTGCTTTCACCCTCAACTAATACTTCGACAACCTTGCCTTCATATTCCTTCATTTTTTTAGCAGAAATTTCATTCACCAGTGCGTTCAGGCGCTGCAGACGTTCTTTTTTCACGCGCATCGGTACATTGTCTTTCATTTTAGCAGCCGGAGTGCCCTCACGCGGAGAGTAAATAAACGTATAGGCGCTGTCAAATTCCACTTCGCGGTATAGAGAAAGCGTTTCTTCAAACTGTTCGTCCGTTTCGTTCGGGAATCCGACGATAATGTCCGTTGTTAAAGAAGCGTTTGGCATTGCCTCTTTGATTTTTCTAACAAGCTCCATGTATCGCTCTCTGTCATATTTTCGGGCCATCAGCTTCAGAACCTCTGAGCTTCCTGATTGAACCGGAAGATGAATGTGGTCGAGCAGGTTGCCGCCTTTTGCCAACACGTCAATGAGACGGTCGTCAAAGTCACGCGGATGACTCGTTGTAAAACGGATTCTCGGGATATCGATTTTTCTCAATTCGTCCATCAAATCACCGAGGCCGTACGTGATGTCTTCAAAGTCTTTTCCATACGCGTTTACGTTTTGGCCTAATAATGTAATTTCTTTGTAGCCTTCGCTTGCGAGCCTTCTCACTTCCTGAACAATCTCTTCAGGGCGGCGGCTTCTTTCTTTTCCGCGTGTGTAAGGCACAATGCAATACGTACAGAATTTGTCACAGCCGTACATGATATTGACCCAGCCCTTAATTTTTCCGTTCCGGACTTTCGGAAGGTTTTCAATAACGTCCCCTTCCTTGGACCAAACTTCTACGACCATTTCTTTTGAAAGGTATGCTTCTGACAAAAGCTCCGGCAGGCGATGGATGTTATGCGTTCCGAAAATCATATCGACAAACGGATGTTTTTTTAATATCCGGTTCACGACTGATTCCTCTTGAGACATACAGCCGCAGACACCTAAAATAAGGTCAGGATTGTTCTTTTTCAGCGCTTTTAAGTGCCCCAGTTCACCAAACACCTTATTCTCGGCATTTTCACGGATGGCGCATGTGTTTAACAAAATGACATTGGCATCGTCAACAGAGTTTGTCGCTTCGTAACCGAGCGCCATAAAGATCCCTGCCATAACCTCTGTATCATGTTCATTCATTTGGCAGCCGTACGTACGGATATAGAACTTTCTTCCGTCTCCTAATCCTTTAAATTGTTCAGAAATTTTAAAGTCATTATGATAGGTAACGGCTTCCTTGCCTCGTTTTTTCGCATCTTTTAAGGAAGGCGGAATATAAACAGCTTCAAAGTACTTGCTGTAATCCTTCTCGGATTTTTTGTCCGATGGATGAACTTGTCCGCTCTCTAATTTTTGTTTTTCATTCATGTCATGATTTCTCCTTTCAAACCAAACTTCCACCCTTCAGTATAAAGGTTATTGAAGCTCTGCACAACTGGCAACCTATCATTGTACACTTATTGAGAATAATAATCAATAAGGAATCAAAAGAGGAAGAGTATACTCTTCCCCTTACAATAGCCGGAGCTCCTTAGCCGTCTTTTCGATGACGTCAAGCGCCTGATCCAGTTCTTCTTTGGTGTGCTCAGCGGTAATCATTGTGCGGATTCTGGCTTTCCCCTTTGCAACAGTCGGGAAAACGATGCTTTGGGCAAAAACGCCGCGAGAAAGGAGCTGATCAGAAAATTGCTTTGCCACACCTTCATCACCTATTAAAATAGGCAGAATCGGCGTTTCACTCTGTGTGAGAGTTAGACCCATCTTTACAAGCATAGATTTAAAATAGGCCGTATTCTCCCATAAGCGCTCCATATGCTCCGGCTCTTCCAGCAAGACATCAATCGCTTCCATACAAGCTGCAGTGACAGCCGGCGGATGGGACGTGCTGAATAAAAACGGACGGCCTTTATGGCGCAAATAATCGATCAGCACCTTTGAACCGGCAGCGTAGCCGCCGAGCACTCCGATTGCCTTGCTTAGCGTTCCGACTTGAATATGGACTCTGCCATCCAGACCGAAGTGATTCACCGTTCCCCTGCCGTTTTCGCCAAGCACTCCTGATGCATGGGCGTCATCCACCATCACAAATGCGTCATATTTCTCAGCTAGCTCTACAATATCAGGCAAAGGGGCTATATTGCCGTCCATAGAAAATACACCGTCAGTCACAATCAGACGCATCCGATAATTCATTGACTTTCTCAGCACCCTCTCTAAGTCACTCATACCAACGTGCTGATACACCTTTTTATCCGCCTTTGTCAGTCTGATACCGTCAATAATAGAGGCATGGTTTAATTCATCTGAGATGACAATATCATCTTTTGAAAGAATACTTGAAAGTACGCCTTGGTTTGTTGTGAAGCCTGATTGGAATACAAGTGCCGCCTCCGTTTTTTTAAAGGCTGCCAGCTTTTTCTCGAGCTCTTGATGCATTGTAAATGTACCGGCAATCGTTCTCACTGATCCGGTGCCGGCTCCAAATTGCTGGACGGCCTCCTGTGCGGCTTTGATGAGTCTTGGGTGTGAAGTGAATCCGAGGTAATTATTGGAAGAAAGCTGAATAACATTTTTATGATTTACTGTGACAGAAGGGCCCTGCATTGATTCAAGCTGTTTTATCTCTTGCCACGTATGATTTTCTTTCATTCTATCAAGCTCTGCTTTTAAAAACTCAAATTCCTTCGTCATGTTTATCCCCCTTTTATGGAATTAAAATCACTTTTCCGCACTGGCCGCTTCTCATCAGTTCGAATCCTTTCTCAAACTCCTCTAACGGAAACTGATGGGTAATAACAGGTGAAAGATCGAGTACATTTGATTTGAGCAATTGAGACACCTGCCGCCAAGTCGAAAACATTTTTCTTCCGGTGATTCCTTGGATTGTTAGTCCTTTAAATACCACTTTATTCGTCAAATCAATTGTCACTGGGTGTTCCGGCAAGCTGAGAATATGAAATCTTCCCCCATTTGCGGCCATCGCCAGACCCTGCGCTATAGCTGCGGGATGGCCGGACATCTCACAAACGAGATCCGCTCCTTCCCCACTTGTTAAAGCGCTTACAATTTTGAGCGGGTCTTCTTTTTCAATAGAAACAGTACATGCAGCTCCCATTTGTTTGGCAAGCGTCAACCGATACTCATTTTTATCAATCGCTATTACTTGAGAAGCACCTGTTGCTTTTGCAACCGCAACAGCCATAAGGCCAATCGGTCCACATCCAATGACTGCAGTTGTTCCTCCTGCTGGCTGGCTCTCAAGCACTGTATGAACCGCATTTCCTAAAGGCTCTTGAATGGAAGCAATCGCCGGATCCATATCGGCGGGGTTTTTCCAAACGTTATCAGCAGGAACTTTTACATATTCCGCAAAACAGCCTGCCGTGTCCACCCCGATAATAGCAGTATTGGTACAAACATGAGATTTTCCGGTTACGCAAGGGACACATTCTCCGCAGACAATGTGCGTTTCCGCAGACACATACTCCCCCACTTTTATACTGCCGGCATTCTCTCCTACAGCTTCAACAATACCGCTGAACTCATGGCCGAAAACATAGGGTGTTTTGATTCTCTGACGTGCCCATTGATCCCAATTATAAATGTGCACATCCGTGCCGCATATTGAAGCAGCTTTCACTTTTATGAGGACTTCATGTTTATCGATCTCAGGAATGGGAACTTCAGTCAGCACAGCACCGAACATCCCGTCCTTTTTCATTAGAGCTTTCATCTTTCCACTCTGCATGTACAATCCTCCTTGAAAAATTCTTGTTACATTTGGATTGTACCATGATATGGAATAAGCGTAAACAGCACTGTCTTCTTGAGAAAGACAAAAGTATCCGTCTTGAAAAATGGGCGGATTTTTTTTCTGAAACGTTCTAGGTCATTGCTGACTTTTGTATATCACTCATTTATATGACGAAAATACTATTGGAAGAAAACATCACAATAAATGAAAAACAACCTGTTTGCATCATGCAAACAGGTTGAGAATGCTTTATTTGTTTTTAGCGAGGCTCCACGATTAATTTAATTGCCGTTCTTTCTTCCCCGTCGATCTGAATATCGGTAAAAGCCGGAATACAAATCAAATCAACGCCGCTAGGCGCCACAAATCCCCTGGCAATCGCCACAGCTTTTACAGCCTGGTTTAATGCACCCGCTCCAATCGCTTGAATCTCGGCGGCTCCTCGCTCTCTTAACACACCCGCAAGCGCACCTGCCACTGAATTTGGACTCGATTTTGCTGAAACTTTTAAGATTTCCATTTCTGCTCCCCCTTAGTTTTACAATGGATAAGTGAGTGTTCATTAGAACAATCATTATTAGATGTTGCTATCCAAAAAGCCATCCCCACAATGCTTTTCAAAAATAGCGGGCTACCTTCCATTTTTACTATATTCACTAAGGAGTTGCTATATTCCTGCTTTTCTTTTTAATATTTTTATAAAATAACCATATGTTCAATTATTCAAAGAACATGTGATCATCATTGATCAAGATCCGGTCAATTTTGACAGCTTTTTTCGTTTGGTCGTCGATGTCAATGACAACTCCGCTCAGCGTTGTTTTTCCTTCAGCGACAGTAAAACGGACTGGAAGGTTCGTTTTGAATCGCTTAATAATCGTCTCTCTGTCCATCCCCAGTATACCGTCATATGGGCCAGTCATTCCTACATCAGTAATATATGCCGTACCCTTTGGAAAAATGCGGTTATCCGCTGTTTGCACATGTGTATGAGTTCCGACGACAGCTGATGCCCGGCCGTCTGTATACCAGCCAAGTGCGAGCTTTTCACTTGTCGCTTCGGCATGGAAGTCGATAAAAATGTACGGTGTTCTTTTCGCAGCTTCGGCAATCAACTCATCCGCTTTTAAAAACGGATCATCAAGCGGCGGTAAAAACGTGCGTCCTTGTAAATTAATGACGGCAAGCTCTTTGCCGTTTGCTTTCACATATGTGATCCCTTTTCCCGGTGTTCCTTCTGGAAAGTTTGCAGGGCGAACCAAATTCGGAACGTCATCTATAAAATCGAAAATTTCTTTTTTATCCCATGTGTGGTTCCCCATAGTGATTGCATCGGCGCCAGCCTGGATTAAGCTGTGATAATTTTTTTCCGTCAGGCCTTTGCCATGTGCGGCATTTTCACCATTAATAATAGTAAAGTGAGGCTTATATTTTGATTTTAGCTTTGGTACATATTCTTTGACCATGTCACGGCCCGGTGAACCGACAACATCTCCGATAAATAAAATTCTCATTTTGTAAAAATCCTTCCTATTCTTCAAATTCTTTGGCCGTCAAAAAAATAAAGTGATGCTTAGCGCATCACTTTATTTTGCATACTCAACGGCTCGGGTTTCTCTGATTACTGTCACTTTAATATGACCTGGATAATCGAGCTCGTCCTCAATTCGCTTACGGATATCTCGCGCCAGTCGATGAGCTTCAAGATCATTAATTGAATCCGGCTTCACCATAATACGCACTTCGCGTCCAGCCTGAATGGCAAATGATTTTTCAACACCTTCGTAGGACTCAGAAATTTCTTCGAGCTTTTCAAGTCTTCGAATATAATTCTCGAGCGTCTCACTTCTTGCGCCAGGTCTTGCAGCGGAAAGCGCATCTGCTGCCGCTACCAGCACAGCGATAATGGAAGTCGGCTCTTCATCCCCGTGGTGTGATGCAATACTGTTAATCACGACTGGGTGCTCTTTATATTTAGTCGCAAGCTCAACTCCGATTTCAACGTGGCTTCCTTCTACTTCATGATCAATTGCTTTTCCGATGTCGTGAAGTAGGCCTGCACGTTTAGCAAGCTTTGCGTCTTCTCCAAGCTCCGATGCCATTAGGCCGGCCAAGAATGCGACTTCCATGGAATGCTTAAGCACATTTTGACCATAGCTTGTACGGAACTTTAAGCGGCCGAGAATCTTGATGAGATCTGGGTGGAGGCCATGAACGCCAACCTCAAATGTCGTTTGCTCACCCATCTCACGAATATAGTCATCGACCTCGCGGCGAGATTTTTCTACCATTTCTTCAATCCGTGCCGGATGAATACGGCCATCCTGAACGAGTTTATCAAGAGCAATCCTTGCTGTCTCACGTCTGATCGGATCAAATCCGGAAAGAATGACAGCTTCAGGTGTATCATCAATAATCAGGTCAATTCCTGTCAGCGTTTCAAGCGTACGAATGTTACGCCCTTCCCGTCCGATGATACGTCCTTTCATCTCATCATTTGGAAGATTAACAACTGATACCGTTGTTTCAGCAACGTGGTCCGCTGCGCAGCGCTGTAAGGCGAGTGAAAGAATGTTTTTCGCTTTCTTATCCGCCTCTTCTTTCGCGCGGTTTTCAGTTTCTTTTGTCATGATGGCGATGTCATGTGAAAGCTCGTTTTCAACCCGTTCAAGGATGATTTGTTTTGCCTCATCACGAGTCAGACTCGAAATTCGTTCCAACTCTGACTGCTGCATACGAATCATCTCATCCACTTTGCTTTCCATCTCTTCAATATGTTGTTGTCGTTCATTCAGAGAATGATCTTTCTTCTCCAACATCGCTTCCCGTTTATCAATTCCCTCATGTTTGCGATCAAGGTTTTCCTCCTTTTGGAGTAAACGGTTTTCTTGTTTTTGAAGCTCATTTCGTCTTTCACGAACTTCCTGTTCAGCATCTATTCGAAGTTTGTGGATTTCATCCTTTGCTTCAAGCAGAGCTTCTTTTTTCAGTGCTTCAGCATCACGCTTTGCATCTTCAAGAATTTGCTCGGCTGCACCGCGTGCGCCCGCAATTTTCGCTTCGGCAATGGTTTTACGAACAAAGTAGCCAACAACTAAACCGAGTAGAATCAGCAAAATGGAGATGAGAACCATCATAATTGGGGTCATACTTTCACCTCCTCTTGCTATGAACTTGGTTGTTGCTTAAATAAGTGTCGGCATGTACATTGTCTAGTTTTCTCAACATACAGAACCTTCACAGGGAATGAGTATTTTCATCGCCCTTGTCAAGTTTAAATGGTTTAACAATCATGTTAAAAAAACAAATGTTACAACTTCATTGTAAATGTGTCGGAAATACTTGTCAAGCTTGCCATCTTAACGTTTGCAGACCAGTTGCCTTTTTGGTGCTGCGTGCAATCCTTCCCAAAAAAAGATCATGAATCACTCTTGATTCAGAAGCTGGTATATTTTATTGTTCACTTGGCCCAGTTTAGCGTTATTTTGAATGTTCGACAACAAAATAACAATGGTTTGCCCAGATTTGCTAAAACTGTTCAAGATATTGAAGCCCGGCATGACACCATGGTTTGAATAGCTCCCGGGAGCAATATAAAATCCCATACCGTATGTGGAGCTGCTCCCCGGCGTAAACATCTTTTCATAGCTTTTTTGCGAATACAGTTTGCCGTTCATCAGCGCTTGGTCAAATTTGTACATATCTCCAGCGCTCATATAGATATCACCGGCTCCATACAGCTGGGATAAATCGGGCATATACGGTGTAATTGATCTTCTGGCCTTCAGCTTATAACCGACAGCCGGATAAGGTTCTTTATGGTATGTTTTGTAAAAGCCCGCATGCGTCATCCCCGCCGGTTTAAAAATATGATTCGTTATGTATTGTTCATAGGACTCACCGCTTGCTTCAGCAACAATATAAGCGAGAACAGAATAGTTGGAATCCTGATAGTCCCATACGCCCGGCTGACGTTTGATTCCCTGACGTTCTATGTCTTTTATTAAATCGTCCGGAGTGATTGCCCCGTTACCCTCAATATGTCCGTTTATTCCAGATGTATGTGTGAGCAGATTCTTCAAAGTAATCGTTTGTCCGTTAGGGAATTGAGGTAAATACGTGCTTACCGGATCACTTGTCTGAAGTTTTCCCTTTTCCTCAAGCTGCAAAATAGCGGTTGCAATCAGCGCTTTTTGTGACGAACCGACATAAAAAGATGTCAAAGGATTATTGTGAATGTGATGTTTACGGTCTGCATAACCAAAACCTTTATGAGTTACGATTTCTCCATTTCTGACAATCATGGCTGTTCCGCTGAAACCGATCTCATTTAAATAATTGCTGATTTTTTGATTACGGTCCACTGTTTTGATTTGTTCCTCTGTTTTTTTGGCGGTTTTCTCTTTAGCCTCTTTTTTCTGACCGATATCTGAAACTGCTGCAGTTTCTTGAGATGGCTCGTTCTCTTCACTATCTCGATGAAGCGCATTCCAAATCGAAAAGCAAATCATCGCCGCTAAAAAACCAAGCAAAAGTTTGCCTCTTTTATTTAGTTTTTTCCGTCTGCGTTTCGCAGTTCTTCTGCTGGTTGGGCTTGTCATTTATTTTTTCCTCCCAAAATAAATAAATCCATTTTGCACACGTTTTGTTAGACGAATGAGGCACTGAAAAAGTTGTCAAAAAAAGCAATATTTTTATCATTTTTTGCAAAAATAAAAAGGCTGAGTTTTTCACCCAGCCTTTAGTATCATTTCAAACTGATTTTATTTTTATTCTTTAAATTCTAATTCTTCTTGTGCCTCTTCAGCTTGCTGCACTGCTCCGTGATTATCCAAGCCGTAATGTTCGCGAATTTGCTCCTGAATCATTAGCATGATATCTTTATTTTCTTTCAAGAATTGTTTTGCATTTTCACGGCCTTGTCCAAGACGCTCTTCTTCATAAGAGTACCATGAACCGCTTTTTTGCACGATATCAAGTTCAGTTCCAAGATCAATGATTTCGCCTTCTTTTGAAATGCCTTCTCCGTACATAATATCAACTTCGGCTGTACGGAACGGCGGTGCCACCTTGTTTTTCACGACTTTGATTTTCGTTTTGTTCCCCATTACGTCGTTGCCTTGTTTCAGCTGTTCAGCACGGCGCACTTCTAGACGTACGGAAGAGTAGAATTTCAGCGCACGGCCGCCAGGAGTTGTTTCCGGGTTCCCGAACATAACACCGACTTTTTCACGAATTTGGTTAATGAAAATCGCGATTGTCTTCGATTTGTTAATGGCTCCTGAAAGCTTACGAAGCGCTTGAGACATTAAGCGTGCTTGTAAACCAACATGCGAATCTCCCATGTCGCCTTCAATTTCCGCTTTCGGAACGAGAGCCGCCACAGAGTCGACAACAACAATGTCAACTGCACCGCTTCGAACCAACGCTTCCGCAATTTCAAGCGCCTGCTCGCCTGTGTCAGGCTGAGACAGTAAAAGCTCTTCGATGTTGACACCGAGCTTTTGCGCGTATACCGGGTCTAACGCATGCTCTGCATCGATAAACGCGGCTTGTCCGCCCTGCTGCTGAACCTCAGCAATCGCATGAAGCGCCACAGTTGTTTTACCCGAGCTTTCAGGACCGTATACTTCAATAATCCGTCCGCGCGGATATCCGCCAATTCCTAGTGCCGTATCAAGAGTGAGGGAGCCGCTTGGGACAGTAGAAATTCTTGTATCTGTCTTTTCTCCCAGTTTCATAATGGAACCTTTGCCGAACTGTTTTTCTATTTGTTTAAGAGCCATATCTAAGGCTGCCTGACGATCACTCATTCTATTTTTTCCTCCTTTATGTTACCACTACATATACTATACCCTGTTTGAAGGGATTTGCCAAGAAAAAAGCGAACGCATATTCGGATTTTTTCTTGGCGTGATTTCTATCAAAATACCATAATGGATCAGAGAAATCATGTTTTCTTAGGAGGATAATGTGCTGAAAATATTATTTTTGTTCTAAAAGCTTCAAGATTAAATGGCAGCCGTATTTGGCGCCGCGTTTTCTGATTCCCGTTCTGGAACCCGCAAAGTGAAACTCGTGAACCTCTTCTTTTCCATTTGCTGAAATGCCGATAAACACATGTCCAGGCTCATGCCCTGCTTGCGTATCAGGACCTGCTACACCGGTAAAGCTGATGCCGATATCGCTGCCAGTGAGCTTTTGAACACCCTTTGCCAGCTCTGATGCGCACTCCTTGCTGACCGCCCCAAAACGGTCTAAAGTATCCTTCTTGACGCCAAGCACATGCTGCTTCACGTCGTTTGAATAGCAAACAACGCCGCCGGTAAATAGTGTTGAAGCACCGCTAAGATCCGTCAGCCATTCAGAAAACAGCCCGCCGGTAAAGCTTTCTGCGGCGGCAATCGTAATGCCTTTTTCCTTACATGCTTTAGAAAGCTCTTTTACAAGGGAAGTATCATCGTAGCCATAGAAAAATTCCCCGACACGTTCTAAGATAACAGCCTCTGTTTCTTTTAACAGACGCCCCGTTTCCTTTTCGTCAGCATGTTTGGCTGTCAGACGCAGCGTTACCTCTCCGTCAGCCGCCAAAGGAGCGATTGTCGGGTTCGTTTGCGCATCAATAATATCTTCCAAGTCGGCTTCAAGCTGAGATTCGCCGATACCGAAAAAGCGAAGAACGGTTGACACAATTTTTTCATTTGAGCCCATCTTTTTCAGCAGAAGAGGCTTTGCCTCGTTTTCAAACATGGGACGCAATTCGCTTGGCGGCCCAGGAAGAAGCATATAAAAGCGCGAATCGTGCTCTGTGAGCATTCCCGGCGCCATTCCGAAGTGATTCGCCAGTACGTCAGATCCTTCGATCACAAGCGCCTGTTTTCGGTTATTAGGTGACATCGTTCGTTTTGTCCGTTTGAAATAATCCTCAATGGATTGGAACGCTTCATCATTTAATACGAGCGGACGGCCCAGCACATTTGCAATCGTTTCTTTCGTCAGATCATCTTTTGTCGGTCCGAGACCTCCTGAAAAAACAATGAAGTCAGATCGTTCTTCAGCAGTACGGATGACCTGCTTCAGCCGCTCCGGATTATCTCCGACTGCTGTATGATAAAATACGTTCACTCCGATTTCAGCGAGCTGTTTGCTGATAAATTGAGCATTTGTATTGGCGATTTGGCCAAGCAGCAGCTCAGAACCGACTGCAATAATTTCTGCTTTTTTTGGAAATTCCATGACGTAAGTCCTTCTTTCTTAATTAGATGTTTTCAGCGCTTCCCAATTTTTGGAGAAGTATTCCCAACCTGAAACGACAGTAAAGAAGACGGCTACCCACAGCGCCAAGTCAGCAAACGGGAATGACACAAGTTCAAACGGAAGATTATGAAGAAGCAATGCGGAAACCGCAATGATTTGTGCCCAGGTTTTAATTTTACCAAGCATATTAGCTGCTACGACTTCTCCAGTTCCGGCTAAGACAAGCCTTAAACCTGTCACGGCAAACTCCCGGCTGATAATCACAATGACCATCCAAGCTGGAGCAAGATCAAATTGAACAAGGATAATTAACGCTGCGGATACAAGCAGTTTGTCCGCAAGCGGATCAAGAAATTTCCCGAAGTTTGTCACGAGATTCAGCTTTCGGGCATAATACCCGTCCACCCAGTCTGTTGTGGCTGCAACAATAAATAGAATAGCGCCCGCCAAGTGTGCGACTGGGATCGATTCGTCTCCAAATTCGAGCCTGCCCCAGTCAAACGGCGCCAGCATGATCACCATGAAGATTGGGATTAATGCGATTCTAGCTAGTGTGATTTTATTTGGTAAGTTAAACATAAAGCCCCTCCAATTTCATACTCGGACGTGAAGAAAAGTCACCTGGTAATTAAGATGACTTTTCTTCCTTTTTATTTACAATCTTTATGGTTTGTGCCATCACATCTTTCGGATCAAGTTCATAGGAAAGAACCTTACCGTTAATTTTTATTTTCAGATTAGGTGCATATCCGGTGCGGATTTCAACTTGTTTCTGATCGGTTATGTCTTTTTTATAGGTTTCGTCTTTTTTCAGCGTTCCCTCTTTTAAAGAGCTGCTGTTTTCATCGCGCACTCGAATCCAAGAGCTGTCTGATGCCTTCAATTCAAGCTCGATTTTATCAGCGCCGGACACTTCATAAGTTGTTAACGATCCTTCAGTGCCAGTTGCTTTAATCTCCAGTTTATCACTGTCACTTTCTTCTTTTTTATCTTCATTTTCTTTTGTTTCTTTTTTAGTGTCAGCCTCTTTTTCAGAGCTGTTATTTTGATTCTCTTTTAGCGTTGAATCTTTAGGGATTTCGTACTTGCTTTCACTTTGCGTAATTGTCTTTTCCGAAGCTGAATGATTATCATCGCTGCTTTTATGATTCGTAAATTGTATAATCGCGTACACAATCGCAATCACAACAATTACACCTAGAATCACAAGTATCGTTGGCAGCAGTTCCAGCGCCTTAGATGCCGACTTTGGCATCTCCTTTTGAAGCTTCATGCCCGAGATCTTTTCAGACACATCGTCATGATACGTATTCGGGATATCTTTTTTATGCTCCTCAAACAGCTGATCGGCATCAAGCCCGACGGCCTCGGCATATTGCTTGATGAATGCCCGAACATAAAACTTCCCCGGAATAATGTCATAGTTTCCTTCCTCCAAGGCGGTTAAATACCTTTTTTGAATCTTTGTTGCCGCTTGGAGATCATCCAATGACATTGCTTTTTCCTCTCTGGCCTCTTTCAGCCGGATTCCTAGTTCAGTCACAACAAACACCTTCCAATTTTAGAAATCAAAGCTTGAAAACCCGGATTGATCAAACAGTTGGGGTTCCTCAGCATGTTCATATGTAATAACCTCATCGGGGCCATTTCTCAGTTCAATAATATAATCAAAGTCATCTAGTGTATACTCTGTGTTTTGAACGAATATGTCAGGATGCTCCACCACTTTTGTTGCAGGCAGCCTCATGATTTCTCTGACCAGCTGGAGATGGCGTTCTGACCCTCTTCGTGTTGATACAATTCCATCAACGATAAAAACATTTTCAGTGCTGTATTCATCGGCAATCAGCTGGCTTCTTATTGTCTGCTTCAGCAAGGTTGATGACACAAACAGCCACCTTTTGCTTGCGCACACGCTGGAGGCCACGATTGATTCCGTTTTTCCGACACGCGGCATACCTCGGATTCCGATTAATTTATGGCCTTCTTTTTTGAACAGTTCGGCCATAAAATCGACTAATAAGCCTAGCTCGTCTCGTTCAAAGCGGAACGTTTTCTTGTCATCGGCATCCCTTTGAATGTAACGGCCGTGACGTACGGCAAGACGGTCGCGAAGCCTCGGTTCTCTCAGCTTCGTTACTTTAATTGTTTCCATCGTTTTTAAGATTGATTCTAATCGTTTAATTTGATCTATATGGCGGCACCTGAGGAGCATTCCCCTTCTGGAAAGATCGACGCCGTTTATCGTTACGATGTTAATAGAAAGCATCCCAAGAAGAGATGAAATATCCCCGAGCAGTCCGGGGCGGTTCACTTGAATTTCATATTCAAAATACCATTCGAGCTTTGCCAAATGATATACCCCCTTCATTGTGGCAAAATTTTACCTTCCTTTATCATAAAGCATTTTTCTCTAATTAGAAAGAAGAATGTTGCTGTGATGAGGAAAACATAAAAAAGAGAGGAAAAATCTCCTCTCTTCCTAGTGAGTGCTGTTATTTTCAACAAGCTTAACCATCATATTGGCAATAGCGTGCTGTTCATCTTTTGATGCTACGCTCCAAAGATCTGCCAGCACTTTTTCCTGCTCGTTTTTAGATTCCACTTCATTAGCCAAGTAACCGCCGATTTCTGTCGCAAGTTCTGTAATGGTATCCTGGCTCATGCCTTTATCTTGCGCATAGTTCAAACGGTCGCCAAGGAAGTTTTTCCAGTTATCCCAGTTTTCTAATACTGACATGCTCGTTTCCTCCATTTCATGTGAAGTTACAAGATTATTGTGTCCTTCGCAAAAGAAACTATACACCGAATATTTTCGGATCAGCAGTGCCAGCCGCCATTCACCGACAGAATTTGGCCGGTGATATATGACGCTTTTTCAGACAGGAGAAAAACTGTTGCATCCGCAATTTCTTGCGGCCGGGCCAGCCGCCCGATCGGGATCTCATCAGCGATCTCTTCTTTTTCAGACGGGGTAAATTGATTCATCATATTTGTATCAACCGCGCCCGGCGCTACAGCGTTTACTCTGATTCCGCTTGGCGCCAGCTCCTTAGCCAGTCCTTTTACAAACGAGTGTTGAGCTCCCTTTGCCATACTGTACAGCACTTCACAAGATGCTCCAGTCTCTCCCCAAATAGAACTGACAGCCACAATCGCTCCTGTTCTATTCCGGATCATGCCTGAAAGAAGGTTTCTCGTCAACATATACGGACTTGCCACATGGAGCTGAACCATTTCCTGGACCGTTGCATTATCTACATCCGTAATCAACCCAAAATGGCTTCTGCCGCTATTTAAAATAATGGCATCAACCGGCTGAACAATTGATCTTGTCAGCTTATCTGCTCCTTCTGGTACGGACAGATCGGCTTGCAAAATCTCAGCATGAATGCCAAACGCCTCTCTTAGTTTTTCAGCAAGCTCCGATGCTGCGTTTTGATTTGTATTGTAATGCAGCAGCAGATTGTATCCCTCTGCCGCAAGCGTTTCGCTTATGCTTTTACCGATGCCGCCGCTTGCTCCGGTGATCAATGCTGTTTTTTTCATCCTCTTTCCTTCTTTCCGCAGAAAAACACCCCTCACAGGAGGGATGTTTTGTTATGATTTGGGAACAACCTTACAGACAGTCAATCTGTCTGCAGAAATTTCCTCTTGTATGACTTGCCGGACATCTTCGAGGGTAATTTGCTCGAGAACCGATACGACGTCAAACAGGCTCATATCCAAGAAAGCATAACGGGTAAATTGATTGGCGATGTATTCAGGTGAATTCAGCGCTTTTAGAAATGTACCGATCTTTTTCTTTCTGGCAAGTTCAATCTTTTCAGCAGTAATCAATTCACCGGCGCGCAGAAGCATGCTTGAAATGTCTTCAGCCAATTGATCAGGTTCCGGCGTATCACCGCCGATCGCGGCAAAACCGAACCCATATTCAGCAGTAAAATCAAAGCTGAACGTTTCGTCAATATACCCTTTTTCATAAAGTGATTCGTACTGGGCAGAGCTTTTGCCGAAAAGAGATTCAAGCAATAAGTTCATTGAAAGTTCATGCTTTAACAGCTCTTTACCTAATTTAAACGGGTTCTTTGATTTTAGCCCGACAAGGCATTTCGGTCCCTGCACGTTCATTTTGATTTCTTTTTCTTTCCGGAACACCGCTTCTTGCTCCTGTACTTCCTCCCGTTTGATTTCCGGCTGATCAGTATACGGCTTTCTCTCCTGATTTTGTCTCACCTGAGAAATGAGCGCTTCAGGATCTACAGGGCCGACAATGAAGAGGAGCATATTACTCGGGTGATAGAACGTTTCATAGCATTCATAAAGAAGGTCTTTGGTAATATGCGAAATGCTTTCCACTGTTCCGGCTATGTCAATTCTGACAGGATGCTCTTTGTACATGTTTTCAATGACCCCGAAGTAAAGCCTCCAATCAGGGTTGTCGTCATACATGTTAATCTCCTGCCCGATAATCCCTTTTTCCTTTTCAACCGTTTTTTCAGTAAAATACGGATCCTGCACAAAATCAATCAGCGTCTCTAAATTGCGTTCAACATTCGATGTGCTTGAGAAAAGATAAGCCGTTCTTGTAAATGACGTAAACGCATTAGCAGAAGCGCCCTGTTTGCTGAAATCTTGAAAAACGTCTCCATCCGCTTTTTCAAACAGCTTGTGCTCAAGAAAATGAGCGATGCCGTCCGGCACGTGAACCATTTCATTTTTACCTAAAGGGACGAATCGGTTATCTATAGAACCATACTTTGTAGTGAAAACCGCATACGTCTTGTTGAAGCCTTTTTTCGGCAAAACGTAAACGTCAAGGCCGTTTGGCATTTTTTCATGGTACAGCGTCTCCTGAAGCTGTTCATATTTGATTGGTTTGATCAAGATGCACCCTCCGTCCCTTTTAAGAAATAAGTCGTATCAAGCTGAATCTTTTCGCCGGCTTTCATGATATCCTCTTTTGTGACCTGATCAATATTGGCGAGAAAGTCTTCTATTGGAACATCGACTTGGGCAGCAGCCTGCTGATATAAAAATTCAGATAGACCGTACGCAGTATCAATGGTTTCCAGCACTTGATTTCGAATGACAGCCTTTGTCTGAGCGATATCCTGCTCACTGTATTCGCCGTTTTTCATTGCCTGAAATTGCTCAGTAATAATAGAAACAGCCTGTTCATAATTTTTCACTTCAATGCCCGACATCACCATTAACAAGCCTTTAAAACTTTCTATACGCGAAGCGGCGTAGTATGCAAGACTGGCTTTTTCCCGAACATTGATGAAAAGCTTGGAGTGAGAGAATCCGCCAAACAGCCCGTTAAACACTTGCAAGGCAGGATAATCCTGATCCGTATAAGTGATACTGGTGCGGTAGCCAATATTCAACTTCCCTTGTTTGACATCTTCATCATCAATTACTTCTTTAGGCTGTGCGTTTTGTTCAGAGTGATTGTTTTTAATCATGCCAAGGGTGCGCTCTTCTGTTTGAAAATACTTGTCAATTGACGCTTGCACTTGGTTACTGTCCACATCGCCAACGACATAAAGATCAAGCTGGTCTTTTTGGATAGCGCTTTGGTATGTTTCATATAATTGATCAGCTGTAATGGCATCGACATCTTCCATTTCCCCATTGACATGGAGCGCGTAAGGCTCATTTTTGCACATTACCTGTATCAGCCTTAAATTCGAGTAGCGCATTTTATCATCATAGACCGCTTGAATTCTCTGCTTGAGCGTACGTTTTTCCTGAGCCACATATTGTGATTGAAAAGCGCCCTCCTCCAGAGCAGGTGAAAAGACGATTTCTGCGAGAAGCTGCAGTCCTTTTTCAAGAAGCGGCGTTTGATTTTTTAAATATTTTTCATTCGGGATTTCAAGCCTGAACGTAATGACGTGCCGCTCTCCTTTTTTCGAAAGATCAGCTGAAACGGACGTGCCGTACAGTTCATCTAAATAAGAACGTAATTCTGCGGTTTTCGGATGGCTTTTTGTTCCGCGAAGGAGCACATGCGGGAGCAGCGCCCTTTTGGTGACTTGCTCCTTTGTCAGCGGCGCAAGCATTTTAAAAATAAGCGAGACGGTTTTGAATTTTTCTGTTTCTACAATGTGCGCGGTTAAACCGCCATGCTTTGTTTTGATTTCATTTACATATGACATATGGAACCTCCTTCGTTCATTTCTTATTAGTATGTATTATGACCCATTTTCAGCATACGCAGAATCACTCTTTCATGTAATTATAGCAACTGTAGGATTTATAAGGAAATAATAACCTCCGCCAGACAAGACGGGGGCTGTATCGATTCATCCTTTTTGATTTGAAAGGCCGCCGCCGAATAGCCGCACCATGACAGGCACAAACAGCGGCAGAACGATAAATGCGCTCAAAGAGAAGCCCTGTCAGAACGACAGCGGGGCTCTTCCGATTATAAATTACAGCATAATGATCCGAGAGAAGAGTGTCAATATTCGCTATTTTCACAGCGAAAAAAAGACGGTTGGCTAGACCGTCCCCAAGTTTTTTTCTTCCTCCTCACTTTTTTTAGTATCCACAGTGAAGATGACTAAGAATAAAGCAACGATGCTGCAAAACGCCGATAAAATGAAAATCAGCCAGTCTGCATTAGACATTAATGCCGCAAACACAGGGGGGCCGAGAGCTACTCCTATAAAGCGCATGCTATTGTAAAAGGAGGAAATGGTTCCGCATTCCTCGCTTTCAATTCCTTCGGTTATCAGTGCATCTAAAGCAGGAAGAGCCATTCCAATTCCAATCCCGCCAAAACTTAAAAAGACAAATAAAAAATAAAAACTGTGATTCCACCACAAAGCTATATACGACAGGCTTAACATAATCATTCCTGTAACAACACAAAACTTCATTCGGCCTTTATCTTTGCCAATCTTTTTGCCAGCTATATAGGAACTGGTTGACAAAAATAAAAGTGGGATTGCCAGTAATCCGCCTTTAGCCACTCCGTCAATGGCATACTTCTTCTCCAGCGTATCTGATAAATAAAATAGTACGCCGAATAACAGAAACATAATGACACACCCGATAATAAAGACCGTATAAAGCCAACGTCCGTCCTGCTTAAAGATTTTCCGCACATTCTTAATAAACTCAGAAACCGCAGGCGCATCCTCATCTTCTTCAGGTTGGGCCACCAGAAACAACACGAGCAAAAAGCTGATCAAACAGAAAAACGGAATAAACCAAAATGGTACAAACCAGTACCATGTAGCCAGTAAGGCGCCAAGTATGGGACTCAGTACCTTCCCTGATGTATTGGCGGTTTCAATATCGCCAAGACCGGCGCTGACCTTTTCATCGTCTCCTTCAAACAAATCGCCGATAAACGGCATGACGATAGGAGCTGCACCTGCTGAACCGATGCCTTGAAGAACCCTCCCCGCCAAAATCATAGCGTAGGGATTTTTCATATAGGTTGAAGCAAAAGCAGCCACCGCCCCTCCCAATCCTGCAATGAGGAGACATGGAAGCAATATTTTTTTCCTCCCGAATCGATCTGACAGATACCCCGCAATCGGTATGCAAATAATTGCCACCACCGAATATACAGTAATGATTAAAGACACTTGAAATGAAGTCACCGACAGCTTTTTTTCCATCATCGGCAGAACGGGAATCAGCATGGAATTTCCAAGTGTCATCACAAGCGGTACGGAAGACAATGCAATAATATGTTTCATTCCATCTTTCTTTCTCAACATTTTCACCCATTCACTTTCTTGTCATCCCTTATATCTTGCGTTAACGGGCGTGAAAGTATGTACAAAGAAACATGAATCAGTGCAAATAAAAAAACAGACACATCACAGGCGTCCGTTTTAGAATCGTTTACGCAAAACATGAAATCTGAATTTATCCGCTCTAAAGTAATTTAAAGAGTAAAGCACCGGTTTATCGTGCTGATCGTAATGGGTTTGTTTTAACAGCAAAAGAGCTGTTTCCGGATCGCATTCAAGCACCGGAGAAATGGTATCATGATAGCCGATCGGCTCAATATCAGTCACGGCATAGCTGATCACGGAGCCTGAATTTTTCTCAAGTAAATCAAACATAGATTCTTGCTGGTGAGAAAAAGAATTCGGCAAAATATCCATCGGAATTTTGTCTATACAATACACAATCGGCTGTCCGTTAGCTGTCCTGACTCGTTCGAGGTAAAAAAGTTCCTGCCCCTCTTCCAAGTGAAATCTCATCATATCATCCTCAGACGGCATAAGCACTTGTGATGATAGAAAAATCGTGCCAGGCGTCATATTTGCCTGTTCAATCATCTTGGTTACACTGTTCAGCTGTTCAATGCCCGAAAGAAATAACGGCTTAGAATGGACAAAAGTGCCTACACCATGCCTTCTGATAATCACATGCTCTTCTTCAAGGATCCGCAAGGCTTCTCTTAGCGTCGCTCTGCTGACACCAAGCTTTTTGGAAAGCTCAAATTCAGAAGGCAGCTTTTCCTTCTCAGTGTAGATTCCATTTTTAATATCCTCTTTAATTCGTTCAATTACTTTTAAATACAAGTGCCGATTATCAGCTTTTGTAGACATGTTTTCCCTCCGTAAACCACTTTCGATAAAAATTATTGAACAATTGGGACAACTATATCATGTTTTGTCGAAAAAATAAATAGAAAGGTTGCAGTTTACATAATGTTATTATCGATAACTAAAGAAAGCTAAACTCCCTTCATTAAGAAGAGAGCTCATCATATTTCTCTTTGGATAATAAAACTTCTCTCGGTTTGCTGCCTTCATATGGCCCGACAACGCCTCGTTCCTCCATTGCGTCAATGAGGCGCGCCGCCCTCGTATAACCGATTCTGAATCTTCTTTGCAGCATTGAAACAGATGCCGTCTGCATGCCGACGATTAATTCAACAGCTTCATCATAAAGTTCATCGGTCACCTCGGAATGCGTTTCCGTAGTCTCCTCAGGAATCATTTCTTCCTGATATTGCGCTTTCTGCTGCGTAATCACATGGTCGACGATCTTCTCCACTTCGTCATCCGACAAAAATGCTCCCTGCACGCGGACAGGTTTGTTAGCCCCGACAGGCAAAAACAGCATATCGCCGCGGCCGAGCAGCTTCTCAGCGCCACCCATGTCAAGAATCGTCCTTGAATCCGTCTGTGAAGAAACGCTGAACGCGATTCGTGACGGAATATTCGCTTTGATCACCCCTGTGATAACGTCAACCGACGGCCTCTGTGTCGCAATGATGAGATGGATGCCGGCAGCCCGCGCCATTTGGGATAATCTCGTAATCGAATCTTCCACATCAGATGAAGCGACCATCATGAGATCGGCAAGCTCGTCCACAATGACAACGATATAGGGCAGCTCCGGCTGTTTCGCTTCTTCTTCATTGTTAGAGCGTTTTATATAATCATTGTATCCTTCAATATTTCTTGTACCCGTATGAGAAAATAATTCGTACCGCCTCTCCATTTCATTGACAACCTTTTTCAAAGCCTGTGACGCTTTTTTCGGATCGGTTACAACCGGAGCAAGCAAATGCGGAATCCCGTTGTAGACATTCAGCTCTACCATTTTAGGATCGATCATCATCATTTTCACTTCATGCGGTTTCGCGCGCATCAATATACTTGTAATAATGCCGTTGACACAAACGCTCTTCCCGCTTCCGGTTGCGCCTGCGACTAAAAGGTGAGGCATCTTGTTTAACTCAGCCAGCACAGCTTCACCTGAAATATTGCGGCCAAGTCCAATTAGCAGTTTCGCATCCGGTCTGTCGTTTAATTTAGACTCCAGCACTTCCTTCAGCGATACCATCGCCACTTCTGCATTCGGAACCTCAATTCCGATTGCTGATTTTCCTGGTATTGGCGCCTCTATCCTGATATCCTTCGCAGCAAGTGCTAGCGCTAAATCATCGCTTAAATTGACAATTTTGCTAACCTTCACTCCGACATCAGGATACACTTCATATTTTGTTACGGCCGGGCCGAGATGAACCTGTGTGACTTTCGCCTTTACGCCAAAGCTTTGGAAGGTGTGTTCGAGCTTTCTCGCATTTTCATAAATATTCTTTTTATCTGCCTGCTGGCCGGTATGCTTCGGATCGGCCAGTAAATCCAGTGACGGCATCTCGTAATCCTTGTTTTCAAGCTCCGTAAAGGTCATAGGGGGAGCAGAAACAGTTTCCTGATCACCTGTCTCAGTCTGGATCTCCTGAAGCGGCTCTGTTACAGGTTCAGCTCGCTCTTCTATGGCTGGAGACTCTTCATTTTCATTCCGATCTGAAAAGCTTGAGATAATCGGCTCTGAATGAATGAGGGGCGATGCCGTTTCGGTTTCCAGGTCCCCCTCTTCATCAGAAGGCTCTTGTTCCAATTGTTGTTTTTTGCGGGCCGGTTTTTGTTTTTTGCTCGGCGCTTTCGTTTTTTTCGAAGACTTCATATTTGTTTTGACGGATTTCATATCATCAATAAATGCAAACCATTGTTCTTTTATAAAGCGGCCAATCGGGCTCATCCACTTTTTCAGCGTTTCTTGAAGAGAGCGCCCTGTGACTAATATCATTCCGATCAAAATCATGACAATCGCCATAATCTGAGAACCGGTTGACGCAAATAAAAAGTGTGAAGCCGCAAACAGCAAAGCTCCAATCATCCCTCCGCCTAAATCAGGTGAAGCGGAGCTTCCATTCATGTCCATCAAAAACAATTCCCATGTGTTGCGCACCACGCTTGCAGACTCAATCGACCCATTATGCGTCAAATTTTTAAACAGCTGCACGTGAGAAAGCAGCAATATGCTTGCGATAATACAGTACAGTCCGGCCTTTCGCCTCGTTAATAGGCTCGGCGTTTTCTTCTTCCAAAACAGCGAGACTCCTAACACCAATAGACCTAACAAGCATAAAATAAACCACTCTCCAGCAAAAAAGCGGAACAAATAGATAAAGGTTTGCCCGACTACCCCAAGCTGCAGAATCGCGATAATTGAAATGGCTATACACAGCAATCCGTTAAGTTCGTATTTTATATTGAGCTGTTTCGCCTGTTTTTTTCTTGATTTTCGTTTTTTCTTTGCCACACTCATCACCTTACTGCGTTAAAAAATGTAAGTTCATACATAATGAAGAAAGCAGCCGTTTACAGGCTGCGTTTTTTCTGTAGGATTCCCCTATTATAGCATATTTTGCACTTAAAAAAGGGTTGGAATCTTATACGTTTAATTTCAGCTTTTGTCCCGGAGAAATGTCCGGGTGCAGAAAATGCATTGGATTTGTGCTCATGATTTGAATGACTTCCGCTTCATTGCCTTTCATCTCGACAAGAAGTGGTACACCTTTATACTCAATCTGCTCATGAACGCTTGTCTCTTGGTTCTGTTCTGCAAACACAATTTCCTGCGGCATCACGGTATACAGAATCATTGAATCATCCGTCCTTCTTCTTCCCTTGCTTCCTCAATGAGCTCATTCAGTTTATTGATCGCCTGTCCAACACCGCCTGCGTGATCGATCAGTCCGTATTCAACTGCATCCTTACCCACTACATTTGTTCCGATGTCGCGTGTTAAATTTCCTTTTGAAAACATCAGTTCTTTAAACTTCTCTTCGGTTACATTGGAATGGCTAGTTACAAATTTAACAACTCTTTCTTGCATTTTATCCAGGTATTCAAACGTTTGCGGCACGCCGATTACCAATCCGGTCAGCCGAACCGGATGAATGGTCATTGTTGCTGTTTCAGCGATATAACTGTAATCACAGGATACCGCAATCGGAACGCCGATAGAATGTCCTCCGCCAAGCACAATGGAAACGGTCGGTTTTGATAAAGATGCGAGCATTTCCGCTATTGCGAGACCCGCTTCAACATCTCCTCCGACCGTATTTAATATAATCAGCAGACCTTCAATTTTGGGATTCTGTTCAATTGCGACAATCTGCGGGATAACATGCTCATATTTTGTTGTTTTGTTTTGCGGAGGAAGCTGAACATGGCCTTCTATTTGGCCGATAATGGTCAGACAATGAATATTTGTATCCTGGGGCAGCTGCGGGAGCGCCGTTTCACCAAGCTGCTGTATTTTATTCATAATGCTGTCTTTCGCATCATTTTTTTCAGGACGCTCTTCTTCTGTGTTTTCCATACGATGATCCATCTCGCTTTCACCCTTTCCGAGTTTCTCTTTGTATTATGAACAAAGTTACTCAATTCAATCCCCGGCTTAAAAGGCAAAAAATAAAGACCGGAGCAGCTCCGGCCTTAGTCAGTCATCACACTTCCATAATAATTGGAATGATCATCGGTTTACGTTTCGTTTTTTCATATAGGAATTGGTTCAAAGCATCCCGCATAGCCTGCTTCAGCGTTGACCATTCAACATTTGATGTTTCAGTCGCTTCTGTCACGATGGAACGGACAAGCTCAGTAGCCTCTACGATAAGGCCTTCAGACTCTCTTACATAAACAAAACCGCGAGTGATAATTTCTGGTCCTGATACAAGATGTTTCTTTTGTTTATCAAGTGTAATGACAACGATTAAAATTCCGTCCTGTGAAAGTAAGCGGCGGTCTCGCAGCACGATATTGCCGATATCGCCGACGCCTAAACCATCAATTAAAATATTGCCATACGGAACTTTATCCCCAACTTTTACGTTTTGGCCGCGAAATTCAACGACGTCTCCTTTTTCAATTAAGAAGATGTCACTGCGCTTCATGCCGATTTCTTCAGCGATTTTCGAATGAGCTTTTTGCATTCTGTATTCGCCGTTTACAGGAATTAAATATTTTGGTTTAAGCAGATTGATCATCAGCTTTAACTCTTCCTGTGAACCGTGGCCAGATACATGGACACGCTTTTGGGCAAAGGTGACTTGCGCGCCGGCTCTCGCGAGAATATCTACTGTTTTAGAATAAATGAGTTCCTGTCCAGGGATTGGGGTGGACGCAATGACAACTGTATCCCCTTCTTCAATGTTCAGCTGTTTGTGAGCTTTGTTTGCCATTCTTGTCAGGGCAGCTAACGGTTCACCTTGGCTGCCGGCTGTAATAATGGCCACTTCGCGTTTTGGATACTTCTTGACATCCTGCACAGAAATAAACAGTTCATCATCAGCTTCGATATATCCGAGCTTTCTTGCCAGCTGCAGGACAGATTGTAGATTTTTTCCGGCAACGGCAATCTTTCTTCCATTTTGAGAAGCTGCATGAATGACTTGCTGAATCCGGTTAATATTGGATGCGAAAACAGCAATAATTACCCGGTTCTCTGAATTATACAGCGCGTCCGAAATTTCTCCGCTGACAGCTGCTTCCGAAGGCGTATAACCCGGACGTTCCGCATTTGTACTGTCTGAAAGCAGGGCAAGCACGCCGCTATTGCCGATCTTGGCGATCTCGCCAATGTCGCACATTTGATTAAGTGCAGGTGTTTGGTCAAATTTGAAGTCTCCCGTGCATACTATAGATCCAAGTGATGTTTTAAAACTCACACCTACAGAATCAGGGATGCTGTGAATCGTTCTAAAGAACGATACTTTTGTTGATTCAAATGTAATGACAGATTTGGAGTGAATTTCTCTTAGATCAGTTTTTCGGTTATGTCCGTATTGTTTTAATTTTTCTCTTAATAGTGCAAGCGTCAGCTTTGTTCCGTACACTGGAACGGACAGCTTGTTTAACAAGTAAAAAACGCCGCCGATATTTTCATCATGCCCGTGTGTTAAAAAGATTGCCTTGACGCGGTCAGCCCGTTCAATCAAATATGATATGTCAGGAATCACTACATCAATACCGAGCATTTCGTTTTCTGGATGCATAAGGCCGGCATCAACGACAAATATGTCTGAGTCAATTTCGATGACATAAAGATTCTTCCCAATTTCTCCGACACCGCCAAGGGCGATAATTCTAACGTTTTCTGTATTTTTCTTTTTCAAAATCTATATCCTCCTAGTCTCATACCCGTCCATCATCACTTGTTCCTATTATAACTGAAAGTAAATTTAGAAAACAAGATAAAGCAGAAGGTTTAAGGAAAACCAATATGTATAAGAAACGGTCAAACTCAGCTGAATGTGAGAATGACCGCGTTTGTTTCACTGTATGAAATTTTTTCTTACAGTTCGCCGATCGTGCTGCTTAAGCTCAGCCGCTCATCTTCGCTAAGCGGAATAAGAGGAAGTCGCACCGATCCGACATCAAGGCCTTTCAGCTGAAGCGCTGTTTTGACAGGAGCCGGGTTAGGCGCTTTAAACAGTTCCTTCATAATCGGCAGCAGTTTCTGATGAATCAGTGCCGCATTAGCTGTTTGCCCATTCGTATAATTTTTGATCATTTGCTGCATATCAGAGCCTGCAATATGGCTCGCCACTGACACAACTCCTCTTCCTCCGACTGAGAGAATAGGAAGGGTCAGGGCGTCATCCCCTGAATAGACAGAGAAGTCTTCGGGCGTTTCCGCAACAATTTTCGTAATCGCTTCGAGGTCTCCGCTCGCTTCTTTAATCGCAACTACATTCGGGATGTCTGCCGCCAAACGAATCGTCGTTTCAGGAGCGAGAGAAGCTACTGTGCGGCCCGGCACATTATACAGCATGACCGGAAGAGACGTTTCTGCCGCAATTGCTTTAAAATGCTGGTACATTCCTTCTTGAGAAGGTTTATTGTAATACGGCGTAACGAGCATGACCGCGTCTACGCCCGCTTCCTCAGCTTTTTTTGTCAGCTTTATGGAATCTTTCGTGTTGTTGCTGCCAGTACCCGCGATAACCGGCACCCGACCGTTCACTTCTTTTACCGTATATTCAAACAGCGCAATTTTTTCTTCAGTTGAAAGGGTTGGCGACTCTCCAGTTGTTCCCGCCACTACTAAAGAATCCGTTCCGTTTTTCAACAAGTAATCAATCAGTGTAGACAGTTTTTGAAAGTCTACGTTCCCTTTATTGTCAAAGGGTGTAATCATCGCTGTAGACACATTTCCGAAATTCATTTTATTCACCTCATCATGATTCAATCACATTTACTTGGAAAGTTCAAACACTTCATGCAAAGCGTTTACAGCAGGAACCAAATCCGCTTCATGGACAAGCACCCATATCGTCGTATGGCTGTCAGCCGACTGAAGGATCGGAATTTCTTTATCGGAAAGAGCCGAAACAATTTTGGACGTGACCCCGGGAACACCCATAATGCCCGCTCCGACCGCCGATACCTTCGCGCAATTTCTCGTTACCATCGGATCATAGCCCATATCCATTAAAATACGCTGAGCTGTTTCTGTTTTATTACCGGCCACGGTATATACGATTTCACTAGGGGTAATGTTGAAGAAATCAACACTGATTCCCGCATTCGCCATCGCCTTAAACACTTCAGTCTGTACGTTATACTGGCCGATTTTCGCAGGCACTTTAAACTGCGTGACATCTTTGACATGGGCAATTCCCGTAATCAGTCTTTCGAAAACATCGCTTCCGACTTTGGAAGAGTGATGCGATGTCACCAATGTGCCTTTATCTTTCGAATAAGTCGAACGGACGCGGATGGGAACCTTTGCCTGCATCGCAATCTCTACAGCCCGCGGATGAATGACCTTCGCCCCTTGATACGCCAGGTTGCAAATTTCAGTATACGTCACGACAGGAAGCGGTTTCGCATTTTCCACCACTCTCGGGTCAGCAGTCATCACACCTTCTACATCGGTGAAAATATCGATGTATTCCGCGTCAATCGCTGCGCCAAGTGCGGCTGCGGACGTATCGCTGCCCCCTCTGCCGATCGTTGTTGTATCACCCTTTTCAGTGGCACCCTGGAACCCTGCGACGACTACAGCGTCATGATTTGCGAGAACACTGAATAAACGCTCCGGTCTCATTTCAAGGATTTTCGCATTGGTATGCTGATCATTCGTTAAAAAGCCAGCCTGAGCCCCTGTCAGGGCAGCTGCTTTTACATCGTTATCAAGCAGCATGCTTGTAAAGACGACAGAAGAAATGGTCTCTCCGCAAGATAAAAGCAAATCCTGCTCTCTCGGGGAAATCGCTGACTGATCGCCGTAAAGCAGCCCCAGCAAAGAATCCGTTGCGTACGGGTCTCCTTTCCGGCCCATCGCTGAAACGACAACGACAACCTTATATCCCTCACTGATTGCTTCTTTCATATGCTCTAAAGCCAGTTTACGGCCTTTATCATCTTTTACAGATGTTCCGCCGAACTTTTGAACAATTATCTTCACTGTTTTCACTCCAAATTATTCGGACGTAACAGAAGAGAGCAGGCTGATAGCACCTTACTCTCTTCTATTCGTCTTTAGGAAATTCTCTCTTTTATACGAGGTTTAGTTTTTTCAGGCTTTCTGCAATCTGAACAGAGTTCCATGCCGCGCCTTTTAACAGGTTATCAGAAACAACCCATAAATGAAAACCGTTTGCTCTGTCCAAATCTTTGCGGATGCGGCCAACAAACACATCGTTTTTACCGACGGCATCAGCAGGCATCGGATAAAGCTGCTGGTTTGGGTCATCCTGAAGTGTCACGCCCGGAGCTTCTTTTAATAGTTTTTTAATATCCTCAACTGTAGCGTCATCACGGTCAACCTCAATGTAGACGGACTCTGAGTGCCCAGTTTGAATTGGCAGTCTCACACATGTAGCCGCTACTTGAAGGTCCGGCATGTGCATGATTTTTTTCGTTTCATTTATCATTTTCATTTCCTCAAACGTATAGCCGTTATCTTGGAATTTATCAATTTGCGGAATCGCGTTGAAGGCGATTTGATAGTGTTTTTTGTCGCCTTTTACAGGCATGATCGCGGGCTCAATTTCTTCTTGATTTAAAATCGCCTGTGTTTGGCTGTAAAGCTCTTTTACAGCTTCATTTCCCGCTCCTGAAACCGCCTGGTAAGTTGATACGATGACTTTGTTTAAGCCGTATGCTTTGCGGATCGGTTCAAGAGCCGCAACCATTTGGATTGTAGAGCAGTTCGGATTGGCAATAATGCCGTTGTGTTCATGCAAGTCTGCCTCATTCACTTCAGGCACAACAAGCGGTGTATTTTCGTCCATGCGGAACGCACTCGTATTATCTATAGCAATAGCGCCGCGTTTTACAGCTTCTGGTGCCAATGCCTGTGATACGCTTCCGCCGGCGCTGAACAAAGCAATATTTACCCCTTCAAAGCTCTCGGGAGAAGCTTCCTGAACAGTCAGCTCTTGGCCTTTAAACGTGACTTTTGTCCCCGCAGAGCGTTTGGAAGATAGCAATGTAAGTGTGTCCATTTCAAAGTTTCTGTCTTCAAGTGTTTTCAGCATTTGTTGTCCTACAGCCCCTGTCGCTCCGACAACTGCTACGTGTAAACCTCTTCCCATCTGTAAAACTCCTTCCGCCAATCAGCATCATTGAATTGATTTGACTATGATTTTACGTTTTATTTTACCATAGAATATGCGGGTGATGACCGAATTTTTTAGTTTGGGAAAGATTTTCTGTAAATTTAGTCATTTCCCTGATAATTCTCAACCAGAACCGGCTGAAGCTGCTGATGCATAACCGCCTTTTCAATGGTTTGCGGAAGCAGATCCATTTTGGCTACCATTGAATTCGGTTTTTTAAATGGATCGTCTTGCCCGAATGGAATAAAAAAGATATTTTTTGTTGACATGAGCCTCATTAAATTTGTTCCGTTTAAACCGAGA
This sequence comes from Bacillus vallismortis, assembly GCF_040784915.1. Taxonomy (GTDB): domain Bacteria; phylum Bacillota; class Bacilli; order Bacillales; family Bacillaceae; genus Bacillus; species Bacillus subtilis_G. The sequence goes on along the minus strand of NZ_CP160797.1, from coordinate 1,852,296 downwards.
GCATCATTTGTCGAGATACCAAGAACGACTGGCCTATTGTTTCGGATTGTCGCTTTTGCCGCCATCAGCACCGGACTGTCTGTCATAGCATTTGCAAGCTTGCTCATTGAGTTGCCGGTTAAGGGCGCAATGACCATGCAGTCAAGGGGCAGCTTCGGCCCAAGGGGCTCTGCCTTCACAATCGAATCAATGGCCTCATATCCGGTCAGGTCTTCAATTTTTTTAACCCATTCCGCTCCTTCTCCAAATCGGGTATTTGTGGATTTTACGTTAAAAGTGACAACCGGACGGACTTCTGCCCCTCCGTTGACCAGGGCCTCAATTTGCGGGAAAACCGCTTCATATGTGCAGTGCGATCCAGTCAGCCCAAACCCGATTCTTTTTCCTTTTAATGACGACATGCTTACTTCCCCTCCTCAGCTTGTATTTCAGCCAATAGCTTGCTCAAGACGTTTGCGAGGATTTGCCCAGCTGTTTTAGGAGCGACAATTCCTGGTAGACCAGGGGCAAGAAGTGCTTTAATCCCCTGTTTTTCGGCATATTTGAAATCCGTTCCCCCGGGACGTGAGGCCAGATCCAATATTAAGGTTTTTGGTGTCATGCTAGAAAGTACCTTTTGATTTAAAATCATACTCGGTATTGTATTAATACAAATATCTATATCTTTTACATACTCTTTCAGCTCATCGGTATGAAAAGGAACGAGTCCCATTTCAGTAATACGTGCCAGATGCGCTGAACTTCTTGCCCCCACTTTTACATTCGCTCCAAGCGCGGCAAATGTGCGGGCAATCGTCATCCCGGTGCGCCCCAGACCGAGAACGGCCACCTGAGATCCGTGTATCGTATAATCCGTGTGCTGAATAGCCAGCATAATGGTTCCTTCTACTGTCGGAATAGAATTGTATATCGCAATGTCATCCCGTTCAAACAGCTTAACAAGTTTTCTGTTTGCTTGAGCTGCAATGTTTTCTAAATAGGCGTTAGAAATTCCTGAGAAAATGACACAGTGTGCAGGTGTTTTGTCGAGATGCTCCTGTTTTAACACAACCTCTTCATTCGAAAATACAGTCGATACGACACCTTCTCCTGTTGTTGCAGACACTGGGAGAATAACACTGTCTATTTGCTGAAAAGGAATTTCATCAATGTTGCATTTTACTGCTCCGGTAAAACCGTGATCCAATTGGTCAAAACCGACAAGATAGATGTCAGCCTGCTGTTCAGTGAGCTTTCTTATTATTTCGAGCTGTCTTGCGTCACCGCCGATAACTGCAATTTTCAATCCGGTTAACATTTTAAACGTTCACCTTCTTTGTATATACTGGATCTCTAGTTGTTAAGCTCCCCTTCATCTTATGATCAAAAGGAATTACCGGTGAATTAAAAAGCGCTTTTTTCATAGAAAAAAACACCGGCTGCCGAAGCCGATGTTTCATAAGTTTACTTTGGAGCCCGCACTATATTCTTTTGGGCTTTTTTCTTACTCTTGCCGAGGAGACATTTCCTCAGGCACGTCTAATATGATCATATCTGATCCGATTTTTTGAATATGATGCCAGGGGACACGAATGTCTTGACCGTGTTTTCTCAAACCAAACCACTTAACTGTCGGAATGAGGAGTGCCGTAATCTGTCCATCCTGTTCATTGATTTCTAAATCGGTCTGGCCGAGTACTCCCAGCCGTTCAGCTCTTTTGATGTCTACAATTTCCTTTCCTGATAATTCACTGAGCCGCATGTCTGTCACCCCCTTGTACTATGTATGATTAAAGGAATTAAAAAATGCCTGCTCCGTTATGGGGCAGGCTTTTTCTTTTTAATATGGCATATTGCCGGAGGGGCTGATGAGTGCCAGTGCATAATCTTCAGTAAACAGTTGTCTGGCAAGGCCGTTGACTCGCTCTAAGTTTACAGCGTTTAATTCCTTGATGATCTCATCTAAAGTTTTATGTTTGCCGAGCAGCAGTTCATTTTTTCCATTTCGGCTCATTTTGCTGTTTGTGCTTTCTAAGCTCAGCATCAAGCTTCCCTTCATTTGCTCTTTGCTGTTTTCCAACTCTTTAGAGGTAATACCTTCGCGTTTTAATGTAGCAAGGGTTTCTTGAATTGTTTCTGACAGCTGCTGAAGCTGATTTGCACCGGTCCCGCCGTAAATGGTAAGCATACCGCTGTCCTCATAAGAGCTGTGATAGCTGTAAACAGAATAAGCGAGCCCTTTATCTTCACGGACATCCTGGAACAGGCGGCTACTCATGCTGCCTCCGAGCACATTATTCAGGACGATTAAATCATAAATGCGTTCATGGCCAACCTCAAGGCCTTTAAAGCCAAGGCATAAATGAGCCTGCTCTGTTTCTTTTTTTCTCGTCAGTTTTTCCGTGTAGAACTCGGGCTTCGCGAGGCCTGTCGCTTTGCCTTTGGCCTCGTATGACCCGAACCATTTCTCTACATCTTTGATAAAACTGTCAGATATATTACCCGCTACCGAAATGACCACTCGGTCCGGTGTATAATAATCATGCATGTATTGTCTGAGAGAGTCGCCGTTGAAGGAAGCAAGCGTTTCTTCCGTACCAAGAATAGGATAGCCTAAAGAATGATTGCCGTAAGTGGCTTTGCTCAGTAAATCATGCACAATGTCGTCCGGCGCATCTTCGTACATTTTAATCTCTTCATATACTACATTTTTTTCTTTTTTCAGCTCGTTTTCATCAAACGTTGAATGAAAAAACATATCTGCTAATACGTCCAGTGCGTAATTTGCATGCTCGTCAAGGACCTTTGCATAGTAGCAGGTATATTCCTTTGAGGTAAACGCATTGACCTGACCGCCAATACGATCAAAAGATTCTGCTATCTCTCGTGCAGATCTTGTGCTCGTCCCTTTAAAGAACATGTGCTCTAAAAAGTGAGAAATCCCGTTTATCTCCGGCTTTTCGTGCCGCGAACCGGTGCCGATCCACACGCCGATCGCAACAGAACGGACTGTCGGGTTATTTTCCAGCACAACTCTTACACCATTTTGACACGTATATCGTTTAATCAAATTTTGTTCCTCCTATTCAAAGACAAGCTGCCTGCATCTGTTACTTCAACAGTCTTGTTTCATCCATTAGTTCGGTGACTGTTCCAAGCGCGTATCCTTTATCTTTTATCTTTGTAATCAGCGCTTCAAGACTTTCAGCCGTAGGGTCAGTCGGATGCATTAAAATCATGGCACCATTATGTATCTTGCTTAACACTCTCGTTTGAAGCACAGACGGAGACGGTTTTTGCCAATCGATCGTATCAACTGTCCACATGACTGTTCCCATCTGTTTCTCAGCTGCAATGTCGACGACCGCTTTTCTAAAACTTCCGCTCGGCGGAGCAAACCACTTCGGCTTAACACCGAGCGTTTTTTCTATTTGCTCATTTGTCTTGTCGAGCTGCTCGGAAATTCTTCCTGTAGTCAGTTTGCTCATATCCGGATGATTGTATGAATGATTTCCGATTTCATGTCCTTCTTCCGCAATCTTTTTAGCAAGCTGTTCATTTTTCCTCACCCAATTGCCTTCTAAAAAGAACGTAGCCTTGACCTGATGCTTTTGCAGAACAGGGAGCATTTTTTCTAAATATTCATTTCCCCATGCCACATTGACTAAAAAAGCCACCATCGGTTTGTCAGGATTTCCTTTATAAATAGGCTCAGGCTGAAGAGACTCAAGATGAATGTTTGGTTTTACTTGCCTGTACACCAAATCGTTTTCCCGAAACTCGCCGTGCTTTTTCATTTTTTTATATGATTTTTCAATATTGACCATCAACCCATTGTAACCGGGAATGCTTTTCCAGACCTTATCTACTCTGGCATCCTGGGGCCTAACTTCATATTCCGGCGCTTTTTGAAGCAATTCTTCATATAGCGGGTCTTTGGACGCCGTGACAGTCACCGTATCTTTTTTCATTGCCCCTATATAATCAAGTGTGTGCGGATTTTTCATCATCTCAAATGAGACAAAAAAAAGAAATAGAAAAACGGCAAACGGCACAAATTTTTTGTACATGTTCTGTCCCCCCTCACCTCACATTATGAAGGATAAGGACAAGGTAGAACCTGCCTGCATTTTAAAAGCTTCAAAATAAAGAAGCCGGGTCTCCCAGGCTCCTTTTATGTTTTCATTTAAGATTGTTGTTCTTCTTTTTCTTTCTCTTCACGGAGCACCGCTTTACGGGACAAATTGACTCGTCCTTGTTTATCAATTTCAGTGACCTTGACAAGAATCTCGTCCCCGATTTTCACAACATCTTCAACTTTTCCTACGCGTTCAAGCGCAAGCTCTGAAATGTGCACCAAACCGTCTTTTCCGCTGAAAATTTCAACGAAAGCTCCGAATTTTTCAATTCGTTTCACTTTACCTAGGTAAAGCTGGCCGACTTCAACCTCTCTGACAAGGTCTTCAATGATTTTTTTCGCTTCTTGGTTGCTGCTTTCAACTGTTGAAGAAATAAAGATGGTGCCGTCCTGTTCAATATCAATTTTAACACCGGTTTCTTCGATGATTTTATTGATTTGTTTTCCGCTTGGCCCGATGACATCGCGGATCTTATCAGGATTAATGGCCATTGTTAAAATCTTAGGTGCATATTGAGAAAGCTCTTTTCTTGATTCGCTTAATGTCGCAAGCATGCTATTGAGAATTTCCATTCTTCCTTTTTTCGCCTGCTGAAGCGCTTCTTCAAGAATCTCTCTGGAAAGTCCTTCGATTTTAATGTCCATTTGCAGCGCCGTGACGCCTTTTTCAGTTCCGGCTACTTTAAAGTCCATATCTCCAAGCGCGTCTTCCATGCCTTGGATGTCAGTCAGAACAGTGTAATGTTCGCCTGATTTGACAAGACCCATCGCAATACCCGCAACTGGGGCTTTAATTGGTACACCGGCATCCATCATTGCAAGTGTGCTTGCGCAAATACTTGCTTGAGACGTAGAACCATTTGATTCAAGCACTTCTGATACAAGACGGACAGTGTAAGGGAAGTCTTTTTCAGACGGAATAACTGGCTCAAGCGCACGCTCACCCAGTGCTCCATGTCCGATTTCACGGCGTCCCGGTCCGCGCATTGGCCCTGTTTCCCCAACGCTGAATTGCGGGAAGTTGTAGTGATGCATAAACCGTTTCGACTCTTCGACACCTAAGCCGTCAAGGATTTGCACATCTCCAAGAGCGCCTAGCGTACATACGCTGAGAGCCTGTGTTTGTCCCCTTGTAAACAGCCCTGATCCATGAGTTCTTGACAAGAGGCCGACCTCAGAAGAAAGCGGGCGGATTTGATCGACACCGCGGCCGTCCGGTCTTACTTTCTCTTCAGTAATCAACCGGCGCACTTCATTTTTCACCAGCTTGGATAAAGTCTGCTTCACTTTCTTGATTGTGTCTTCATCATGCTCTTCATCCTCGAATTTCGCCACAACTGCTTTTTTCACTTCATTAATGGCATCTTCGCGGGCATGCTTTTCATGAACCTGGATGGCTTTCAGCAAATCTTCTTCTGCTAAAGCTTTTACTTTTTCACTAAGCTCTTCATCAATTTCATAGAGCGCAATTTCTGATTTTTCTTTGCCGACTGCTGCTACAATTTCTTCTTGGAATGCAATCAGGCGTTTAATTTCTTCATGGCCGAACATAATGGCTTCAAGCATGGTTTCCTCAGGAACTTCATCCGCTCCCGCTTCTACCATGTTAATGGCATCTTTCGTGCCGGCAACGACAAGATTGATATCGCTTTTCTCAAGCTGATCGACTGTCGGGTTAATGATAAATTCATCATTAATGCGTCCGACAGTAACCCCTGCAATCGGTCCTTCAAACGGAATATCCGATACAGAAAGAGCCAGAGATGAACCGAACATAGCGGCCATTTCAGAAGAGCAGTTTTGGTCAACACTCATGACAATGCTGATGACTTGAACTTCATTACGGAATCCATCAGCAAACAAAGGACGGATCGGACGGTCGATTAAACGGCTGGCAAGAACCGCTTTTTCACTTGGACGCCCTTCTCTTTTAATAAATCCGCCCGGAATTTTCCCTACCGCATATAATCTTTCCTCATAATTTACAGTAAGCGGGAAGAAATCAAGTGGTTTTGGTTCTTTTGAAGCGGTTGCTGTACTAAGCACTGCTGTATCACCGTAACGGATCATAACAGCACCGTTTGCCTGTTTGGCAAGCTGGCCGGTTTCAACGGTAAGCGTTCTTCCGGCCCAATCTATGGTAAAGACATGTTTTTCTTGTCCCATACGATTACGAACTCCTCTCTTCGTTGTGTGAAATAATCAATTACTCCTATTATGAACGAAATGAATTGAACATATCAATGTCAAAGTAGTATGTAAAAGGATTTCAATGATTTGTTATAAGAAATTTTCGCTTTAATACGATAAAAAAGCGGGAATCCTCCCGCTTTTTACGATTATCGACGTAAGCCTAGTTTGTTAATTAACTCACGATAACGAGTTACGTCTTTATTACGTAGATACGTAAGAAGATTACGACGCTTACCTACCATTTTAAGAAGACCGCGACGTGAATGGTGGTCTTTCTTATGAGTACGTAAATGCTCGTTCAAATTGTTAATTGAGTCAGTTAGGATAGCGATCTGAACTTCTGGAGATCCAGTATCAGATTCGTGTGTTTTGAACTCACTGATGAGTTGGTTTTTACGCTCTTGAGTAATTGCCATCCTGTTTCACCTCCAAATCATATTTAGCCCCAGTTACCTAGCAACCGTCGGTGACTTCGGATTGCCAAGCAATGGTTTTAAGACTACGCAAACTATCATACTAAAAATCGCACCTATATGCAAATATTTTAAAATGAAATTTGTGTACATTGCATGTTATTTCCGCAAATTGCTGAAATAACGGATGGCTTCCTGCTTGTCTTTCTCAATTTGCTCTGTTAATTCTTTGATGCCATTGAATTTCCGCTCGCTCCGAATCCGTTTATACCACTCAATTTTTATAGCGGCTCCGTATACCTCTTGATCAAAATCAAACAGATGGACTTCGATTGAAGGCTGCTCCGGGCGTTTTTCATAAAATGTCGGCTTATAGCCGATATTGCAAACGCCGTTGTAGACTTCGCCGTTCACTTCCGCTTTTACGGCATATACACCCGTCGGCGGAACGATATAGCTGTTATTTAAACCGACATTTGCTGTCGGAAACCCGATGGTCCGCCCTCTTTTATCACCGTGAATGACAATTCCTTTTATAAAATAAGGCTGTCCAAGCAAGACATTCGCCAATTCAACGTCTCCGTTTTGAAGCGCGGTACGGATATACGAGGAACTGATTTTTTTATCTTGTTCCGTTAATTTTTCTACCATTGTGCACTCAGCTTCTCCATCTAAATCATGCGGCATGGTCTCCATTGTTCCCTTACCGTATTTGCCGTACGTAAAGTCAAAGCCCGCAACAGCGTGCTGTACATTAAGACCGACAATATACTGGCCTGCAAACTGCTTAGGAGAAAGAGAAGCAAATGCTTCATTAAATTTAACGACATACAGAATCTCTGTGCCTAATTGTTCAATTTGGTTTATTTTATCTTCCAGAGGCGTAATCAGATCCTTTGGCTCCTGATTCCTCCTCAATACATGGGAAGGATGAGGATGAAAGGTCATCACAGCTAACGCCAGGCCCTTTTCTTCAGCTATCTGCTTCGCTGTGCCGATTACCTTTTGATGCCCTAGATGAACGCCGTCAAAATACCCTAACGCCATCACAGACTTTGCCTGCTCCTCTTTGATTAAATGATGAGGATGTGTAATATGTATCGTCTTCACAGAACGGTCACCTTTTTTCTATTGTTCGCTTTTTTGCAGCAATACTTTTGCCGGCTTTAACAGCCCTTTTTTTGTAGGATGGGGAAAATAGATCGCCAAACAACTTCCAGATTCCGTAAAGACAGCAATGCGGTCTTCGCTTGTCATCTCAGAAAACTGCTCGGGCGTCTCAAGCAAAGCCCCATTTTCTACTTTCTTAGCTAATGTATCACTTATGATCCATTTCGGCAAATGATTGAGCGCGCCTTCAATAGGAACTGTATGCTCTCCCACGGTCCCGGACTGAGCCTGTGTTTCCAGTTCATCAAAGGTAAAGCATTCGTCGAGAGAGAAGTCTCCGGATGCCGTACGGATTAAATGAGACATATGAGCCGGATATCCGAGTTTTTCTCCGATCATGACCGCCAGCGTCCTTACATAGGTCCCTTTGGAGCATGTCACTGTAAACCGAAAGCTTGCCGTTTCTCCATTATGTTTAATCTCTGTCGTCAGGGCAATGTCTTCAATAGTAATCATACGTTTTGGACGTTCTACCTGAATACCTGCTCTTGCGTACTCGTATAATTTTTTGCCGTTTACTTTGACAGCGGAATACATGGGAGGAATTTGCTCTTGTTTACCCTTTAAGCTATTTAAAACTTTTACTGCATCTGCTTTATCAATGGCTTGATTGACAGGCTTAGTTTCAACCCTTTCGCCAGTCTGATCCTCTGTTGTCGTTGAAAAGCCAAGTGTTATTTCCGCATCATATGTTTTAGACTTTTCAGTCAAGTATTCGACTATTTTTGTCGCCCTTCCCACACAAATCGGAAGTACACCTGACACTTCTGGATCGAGTGTTCCCGTATGTCCTACTTTTTTTGTTTTTAACAGTTTTCGGATCTTCATGACACAGTCGTGCGATGTCATGCCAACCGGTTTATGTAAAAGGAGAACTCCGTTAACCATTGTCTTTCACTCCTTCTTTTGGTTTTTTCTCTTTAAAACGAAGAAAAGAGGACAGACGATATACGCCTATCCTCTCCATTTTTTATTCAGATGGTTTCTCTGAATGTAATTCGTGAATCAGCGTTTCGATTCGATTTCCGTAATCGATTGATTCATCGAACTCAAATTCAATTTCAGGCGTTTTTCGAAGTCTGATGCGGCTGCCGATTTCAGATCGGATAAATCCTTTCGCCTTTGCCAGCCCTTTCAGCGCTTCCTCCCGTTTTTTCTCGTCGCCGAGAACCGAGATATACACCTTTGCAATTTGCAAATCACCTGATACACGTACATCCGTTACTGTCAGAAAACCTATTCTCGGATCTTTCAGCTTGCGGCTGATAATATCACCGAGTTCTTTTTTCATTTGCTCGCCGACACGGTTTGCTCTCATACTCAATTCAATCACCTCTAAGTTAAAACCACTCTGTCCTAGTGATCGTCCGTTCAATTTCAGGAAAAGAATCGATAAACGCTAGGACGCGCTGCAGCTCTTTTTCTGTTTGAACGCGAGAGGAAGAAACAGCGGCGATTCCGAAGCTGGTCCTTTGCCATGTGTCCTGATAGTCAATCTCCGAAATCGAAACATTGAACTTGTTTTGAACCCTGGTTAAAACCCGCTTCAGAACGGCACGCTTTTCTTTTAGCGATCCTGCATCATAAATGATGCATTCACATTCCGCAAATCCGATCACTTTCTTTCAATTTCTTGCATGACATAAGCTTCCAGGATGTCACCTTCGCGAATGTCATTGTATTTCTTAATTGTAATACCACATTCATAGCCTTGTGAAACTTCTTTCACATCGTCTTTAAAACGTTTCAAAACGTCTACTTCGCCTTCGAAGATGACGACGCCGTCACGAATTAAACGGAGGCCGCTGTCGCGCGTAATGGTTCCTTCAGTAACATATCCGCCGGCAATTGTACCTATTTTAGATACTTTGAATGTTTGGCGTACTTCTACTTGGCCAATTACTTTTTCTTCATATTCAGGATCAAGCATACCTTTCATGGCAGCTTCAATCTCGTCGATTACTTTGTAAATGATACGGTGAAGACGAATATCTACATTTTCAGCTTCAGCCGTACTCTTAGCATTTCCGTCCGGTCTCACATTAAACCCGATAACTATTGCATTGGAAGCAGATGCCAAGATAATGTCAGATTCAGTAATTGCACCAACGCCTGTGTGGATGATTTTCACTTTAACGCCTTCTACTTCAATTTTTTGAAGTGCGGCCGTTAAGGCTTCAGCAGATCCTTGAACATCAGCTTTTACGATGAGGTTAATGTCTTTTACATCACCTTGTTTAATTTGCTCGAATAAATCATCAAGACTGAGTTTCGCTTTATCGCTGCGCTGCTCTTCAAGCTGTTTCGAAGCACGGGCTTCCCCGACAGAACGAGCTGTTTTTTCATCCTTAAAGACAAGGAATTGGTCTCCAGCTTGAGGGACATCGTTCAAACCGGTAATTTCAACCGGAGTTGACGGGCCGGCAGTTTTTACACGGCGTCCAATATCGTTGACCATGGCACGGACACGGCCAAATGTATTGCCAACTACGATAGGATCACCGACATTCAGTGTCCCAGTCTGTACGAGCAATGTCGCAACTGACCCTCTGCCTTTATCAAGTTCCGCTTCAATAACCGTTCCTTTTGCCTGGCGTTTCGGATTCGCTTTCAATTCCTCTACTTCACTGACAAGCAAAATCATTTCAACGAGTTCATCAATGCCTTTTCCGGTTAAAGCGGAAAGCGGAACAAAAATGGTTTCTCCGCCCCAAGCTTCAGGGACAAGTCCGTATTCCGTCAGTTCCTGCATCACACGGTCAGGATTTGCGGATTCTTTATCGACTTTATTCACAGCAACGATAATTGGAACCTCAGCTGCTTTTGCATGGTTAATCGCTTCTACAGTTTGCGGCATTACACCGTCATCTGCAGCCACAACGAGAATCGTAATATCAGTTACTTCTGCACCGCGTGCACGCATTGTCGTAAATGCGGCGTGGCCCGGAGTATCCAAGAACGTAATTTTCTTGCCGTTCTCTTCAATTTGGTAAGCACCGATATGCTGGGTGATTCCGCCTGCTTCTCCTTCAACAACCTTCGTTTTACGGATGCTGTCAAGAAGCGTCGTTTTCCCATGGTCAACGTGACCCATGATCGTCACGACAGGAGGACGAATTTCAAGATCCTCTTCTTTATCAGGCTCTTCATATTTTTCCAGTTCTGTTTCTTCAAGCACAATGACTTCTTCTGTTTCTACACCATATTCTGATGCAATGAGTTCGATTGTATCTTTATCAAGCTCTTGGTTAATGGTTGCCATTACGCCAAGAAGCATCAGCTTTTTAATGAGTTCTGAAGGCTCTTTGCCAAGCTCCTCAGCCAATGCGCCGACTGTTAAAGTGCCGGAGAATGTAATTTTCTCAGGAAGCTCTTTTTTCGGCTTTACAGGCTTTTGCTGATATTGATTCTTATTGTTGTTGTTGTTGCGTTTATTTTTTTTGTTGTTGTTATTCTTCTTGTTTTTGTTAAATTGATTATTCTGCACGTCATTCTTCTTTCCGTCTCGAATTTTATTTGGTTGATTTCCAGCAGATTGCTGATTAACCCCTTGCGTCTGTTTGTTTTTGTTCGTTTCTGCAGGCTTTTGAGATTTAACGGCTGCGCCGCCTTTTTTATATTTGGCATCAAGCTGTTTAATAGCCTTTTCTTCAAGCATGGCCATGTGATTATTCACTTCTAAATTCATGTTTTTCAGTGCGGTCAAAATTTCCTTACTTGAAACATTTAATGCTTTTGCATATTCGTATACTCTCATTTTAGCCATTCGTTCACCCCCAAAAATATTAATCGAGCAAGCTGATCAGCTTATTCGC